>NZ_JBDIUV010000009.1:0-36609 GCF_039631345.1 Alkalimonas sp. NCh-2 | reverse complement strand
TCGGGCAGCCTGGTTCGCATTCATCTTTATCGTCGTAGGTGATCACAAAAGGTAGTGGAAAAACCTGAATAGGCGTATTCATAATAGGTATATCACAGGCAATATAATGCCAATACACCATTTCCCACGGCATACCGGTTAGCTCAAAGGCGTCGAACTGAGAGCCCTCATCACGCCTTTGAAACCGACTCACCCCCCGATGGGTACGCATGGTTCCGGAGTGATAATTACCGTACATATCGGTCAGATCGCACTGCCCGACATGCACAACAAACTGGTCATTTTGCTCGACAAAATCAGTACACTGCGCTATCACCTCGGCCAGATTATTACCCGATAAAACCGTCACTTGTTTACTGCGATCAAAGAAGTGCATGTAGTAATTCGTCACCACCTCTGGATCTGGTGGCTCTATATCCTCACCATTGTCAGTTTCAACCATGGATATATCGTCTATGGGGTAAAAATGCCCATACCCAGCTTCTGGGCCATTGAAGTCAATAACATTGCAGTGATAAAGCGGCGCGCTGGCCTGAACAGCAAAGCTGCCCAGCAGATGCCATAAGGTTAACAAGCAAAACAGCAGCGTACGAATCAACATAGCGATACCTTCCCTGATCAAATTCAGTAGAAAGTATCAATTACAAGAACAGATTGCAATTTAAACGTTACGAAATTAAATGAAGATTTAATGAATATGCCATAAAGCATTACAAATATGGCATAAAAAAAGGCTGACCCTTAATGGCCAGCCTTTCGTGTTGCAGCAAAAAGTGCTTAGTTAAGCTTTTCGCGGATACGCGCTGATTTACCTGAACGATCGCGTAAGTAGTACAGTTTGGCACGACGTACCGCACCGCGACGCTTAACAGTGATGCTCTCAACCAATGGGCTGTGTGTCTGGAACACACGCTCTACCCCTTCGCCGTTCGATACTTTACGAACAGTGAAAGAAGAATGCAGGCCGCGGTTGCGCTTGGCAATCACTACACCTTCGTAGGCCTGAAGACGGGTTTTCTCGCCTTCTTTCACACGTACCTGAACCACCACGGTATCACCCGGGGCAAACGCAGGCACGTCTTGCTTCAGTTGCTCATCTTCAAGCTGCTTGATGATGTTTTGGCTTACTTTGCTCATAACAATCTCTCGTTACCTGGAATTAACTGTCTTTCTGCTGCAGCGCCTGGTGTTCCTGTTGGAACTCAGCCAGTAACTGTCGCTGCTCCTCAGTCAGAGCCAGGGAATTTAACATATCTGGCCGTCGTAACCAGGTCCTGCCAAGGGCCTGTTTCAGACGCCAGCGTCTGATTTTGTCGTGGTGACCACTCAGCAAAACCGGTGGTACCTCTTTGTTTGCTAACACTTCGGGCCGGGTATAGTGTGGACAATCCAACAAACCGGATGCAAACGAATCCTGCTCTGCCGATAAATCATGCCCAAGCACGCCAGGTACCAATCGCGACACTGCATCAATCAATGTCATGGCCGGTAACTCGCCCCCGCTTAACACGTAATCGCCGATTGACCATTCTTCGTCAATTTCGGTTTCTATTACGCGCTCGTCAATGCCTTCGTAGCGCCCTGCGACCAACAGCAGCTTGCTGTGTTGCGCCAACTCCTGCACCCCTTGCTGATCTAACTTCCGGCCTTGCGGCGAAAGGTAGATGGTGTGCACCTTGCCCCCTGCAGCTGCCTTGGCAGCGCGGATTGCGTCGGTGAGTGGCTGTACCATCATCAACATGCCGGGTCCGCCACCATAAGGACGGTCATCGACAGTGCGGTGTTTGTCCGTGGTAAAATCCCGCGGATTCCAGCACTGCACATCAATCAGCCCCTGGCGCAAAGCCCGCCCGGTCACCCCATACTGCGTTATTGCCTGAAACATCTCCGGGAACAGGGATACTACCCCAACCCAAAGCTTGCATGATTCCTGCATTAAAACGCGGGATCCCAGTCGACGACAATACGTCGCTCAGTCAGGTTCACTTCTTTTATTACCGTATTGGTGATAAAAGGCAGCAACCGTTCTTTCTTGCCAAATGCATCGGTGCGGTTGGCTTTCACCACCAGCACATCGTTGGAACCGGTTTCCATCATGTCGCTGACTTCACCTAAGTGATAGCCGGCTTCATTCACCACCGCCAGACCCATCAGGTCTTTCCAGTAGTAATCACCCTCGCCAAGCGCGGGCAATACACTGGTTGGTACGGCGATATCGGCATTGACCAGACGCTGGGCCTGATCGCGGTCCGAAACTCCTTCCAGCTTGGCAATCAAACCATTGCTATGGCGTTTCCAGCTGGTGACCTGCATTTGTTGTGGACGCCCCTGAACACTGACTACCCAGGGTGTATAATCAAAAATCCCTTCCGGGAAATCTGTATAGCTGTTCACTTTTAGCCAGCCGTTAATGCCGTACACAGCACCAAATTTGCCAACCAAAATCAGTTCATCATTCGAACTCAAGCGACAACTCCACAGATCAGGCTAAATTAAGCAGCAGCTTTTTTAGCAGTTTTTACCAGGTTTGCAACACGCTCACTCAAAGATGCACCTTGTGCAACCCAGTGATTCACGCGCTCCAGGTCCAGACGCAGTTTTTCTTCCGTGCCGCTGGCGATTGGGTTAAAGAAACCAACACGCTCAATAAAACGGCCATCACGGGAAAAACGGCTGTCCGCAACCACAACTTGGTAAAAAGGACGCTTTTTCGCGCCACCACGTTGTAAACGAATAGTTACCATACCGTCCTCTAAGTTTTTCGTTCAGGTTTTAAAAAATAACAGCACCTCCGACGGTTCGGAGGGCTGGTGCATTGTACGGATTTTTGCCCCGATTGCAAGGCATTTCGCGGCTTATCGGGGTGGCAGCATCCCTGGTGGTAACTTGCCGCCAAGGCCGCGCATCATCTTCATCATGCCGCCCTTACCCGACATCTGCTTCATCATCTTCTGCATCTGGGTAAATTGCTTCAGCATCTTATTGACGTCCTGCACCTGAGTGCCGGAACCTGCGGCAATGCGTTTTTTGCGGGAGCCTTTAATTAAATCCGGAAACTGGCGCTCTTTTGGTGTCATTGAATTGATGATAGCTTCCATCCGGATAAACTGTTTATCGTCCATCTGGCCGGCGACATTGGCTGGCAGGTTTTTCATGCCCGGCAATTTATCCATCATCGACATCATGCCGCCCATATTGCGCATCTGGCCCAGCTGATCACGAAAGTCTTCCAGGCTAAAGCCTTTGCCTTTCATCATCTTCTGCGCCACTTTGGCCGCTTTGTCTTTATCGACTTTTTGCTCGATTTCCTCAATCAGGCTCAGTACATCGCCCATACCAAGGATACGGGACGCCACCCGATCCGGATGGAAAGGCTCAAGCGCATCCACTTTCTCGCCCATACCGATGAACTTAATCGGCTTGCCGGTAATATGACGAATGGATAAGGCTGCTCCGCCACGGGCATCACCATCGGCCTTGGTTAAAATCACCCCGGTCAATGGCAAGGCATCATTAAAGGCTTTGGCTGTATTGGCCGCATCCTGACCGGTCATGGCATCAACCACAAACAGGGTTTCAATGGGCTTCACCGCCGCATGCAGTGTTTGGATTTCCTGCATCATCGCATCATCGACGTGCAAGCGACCGGCGGTATCGACCAACAGCACATCAAACTGACGGGTGCGAGCATGAGCAATAGCGGCATTAACAATAGCGACCGGTTGCTGCGATACATCGCTTGGGAAAAACTCTACCCCAACCTCTTTGGCCAGAGTCTCCAACTGCTTAATCGCTGCTGGCCGGTAAACGTCGGCACTGACTACCAGGACTTTTTTCTTTTTGCGCTGCGTTAAGAAACGCGCCAGCTTACCGACCGAGGTGGTTTTACCTGCACCTTGCAAACCAGCCATCAAGACCACGGCAGGGGGCTGGGTGTTGAGCGCCAACTCTTCATTGGCTTCACCCATGGCCTCTTCCAGCGCCTTGCGCACAATCTTGATAAACTCCTGACCAGGCGTCAGGCTTTTGCTGACTTCCAGGCCAACGGCTTTTTCTTTCACCTGAGCGACAAAATCGCGTACCACTGGCAAAGCCACATCGGCCTCCAGTAACGCCATCCGTACTTCACGCAGTGTCTCTTTGATGTTCTCTTCGGTCAGGCGTCCGCGGCCACTGATGTTCTTCAGTGTTCGGGTCAGACGCTCCGATAAATTCTCAAACATGGTATTCACCCATCACTATCAGTATGCTGCCAGTATACCTGAGTCGATTGCCGTCGTCAGCCACAGAGCTATTTAGGCATTGGTATTCCATCTCAGTTGCAATACAATGGCTATCCAACTGTAATTCAGGGAAAGTTTTGCATGCACACGCTGTTGTTGCCATTGATTGCCATGCTGGCTTATGCGCTGGCAGCAGGCACTGTTCTTGGCCGTTTATTTCACCCGGCGGGGCCACTGCTTCGGCTCACTTTTAGTGCAGCTTGTGTCGGCCTGGTGTTGCATGCTATTGCCTTGTCCGGTGTTTTATTTACCCCGGCAGGCCAGAACTTCAGCCTGCTAAATGTCAGCTCTTTGGTCAGTTGGCTGATCACTGTTGCAGTCACAGTGACCGCACTGCGCTCGCCTTTGATACTGTTATTACCGGTGGTGTATGGCTGTGCAGCCCTGGTGCAACTAAGTGTGCTAATGATACCTCAGGGCACGCAAATTCTGCAGATTGAGCACAATCCGCTTTTGCTGTTGCATATACTGGTAGCCTTTATCGCTTACGTTATTCTGATCCTGGCAACCCTCTACAGTGTGCAAGTCAGCTACATCAGTTATAAACTAAAACACAAAGCGCTGAGCATGCACTCGCAACTACCACCACTGATGCAAGCCGAAGTACTGCAGTTCCGGTTGTTGCTGGTTGGTACCTTGCTGCTTGGCATTACCCTGCTTAGCGGTGCGCTCTTTACCAGCGACTGGCTTGGCAAACACAACCTGCACAAAAATGTGCTGAGCCTGATAGCCTTTGTGCTGTTTGCTCTGCTTAGCTGGGGCCATGCCCGCCTTGGCTGGCGCGGTAAAACAGCCATCAGCCTGACTCTGCTTGGCAGCCTGCTGTTAACACTGGCTTACTTTGGCAGTCGCTTTGTACGTGAAGTGCTGCTAAGTGGCGCGCTCTGATGTTTTACATCTGCTTGCTACACGTACATACTATGCATTCCATTCCCTTTAGGCCACACAGGTAACCCTCTTTTGGACGCGATAGCTACCAGTACCTTATTTATTATTCTTGGTGTACTTATTTTTATCTCCGCGTACTTTTCGGGCTCTGAAACCGGCATGATGTCGGTAAACCCATACCGCTTGAAGCATCTGGCGAATGAAAAAAACAAAGGCGCGCTGCGTGTCAGTCAGTTGCTAAAGCGTCCTGATCGGCTGATTGGCTTGATCCTGATTGGCAATAACCTGGTGAATATTGCCGCTTCGGCCATCGCTACCATCATTGGCTTGCGGTTGTTTGGGGATATCGGTATCGCCATTGCCACCTTTGGTTTGACGCTGGTGATCCTGGTGTTTGCTGAAGTCACCCCCAAAACCTTGGCCGCACTGCACCCGGAGCGGGTCGCTTTTCCCAGCTCGGTTATTTTAAAGCCCCTGCTGAAAGTGCTGTACCCCATCGTTTGGCTGGTCAATCAAATTACCAACAACTTCCTGAAGCTGTTTGGCGTCAGCGCGGAGCAGCATCAAGGCAACAGCTTAAGCGCGGAAGAGTTACGCACTGTGGTACATGAAGCTGGTGCCCTGATCCCGGAGAAGCATCAAAGCATGTTGGTTGGCGTGCTGGATTTGGAGCATGCGACAGTTGAAGACATCATGATCCCGCGTAATGAAATCAGCGGCCTGGATGTCAGCGACGACTGGAAACAACTGGTACGTCAGTTGGCCAATTCACCACACAGCCGCCTGCTGCTGTACAGAGATACCATTGATGATGCCCTCGGCTTTTTGAATACCCGGGATCTGGTGCGTCCTTTGCTGAAAAAACAGCTGACCAAAGCCACCTTGCTGCGTGCGGTGCGGGATATTTACTACATTCCGGAAGGTACTCCGCTCAGTACACAATTGTTAAAGTTCCAGGCGTCAAAAGAACGTATTGGCCTGGTGGTCGACGAGTACGGTGATATTCAAGGCCTGGTAACTCTGGAAGACATTCTGGAAGAAGTGGTGGGTGATTTCACGACCGACGTCGTTGAAGACAACCATGAAGAAATCATTGCTCAGCCGGACGGTACTGTGCTGGTAGAAGGCGGCATTAACTTGCGCGATTTAAACCGCGAACTGCAACTCAGCTTCCCCACCGATGGGCCCAAAACACTGAATGGCCTGGTGCTGGAGTATTTGGAAGAAATTCCACAAGGAAGCCTGAGCCTTAAACTAGCCGGTTACAAAATGGAAATCGTCGAGGTGCAGGATAATATGATCAAAACCATTCGTTTGTTCCCGCTATCGAAAAAACGGCGTGACCACTAGCCACAGCCCGGCTGGTCCCGGGCTGCATTGGCTCGAATCAAAAACCGATTAAACGACGGAACCAGCCCCGCTGTAACTCTTTTTCACAACTGGACAATTGCGTAGCATACATCTGAGCCCGATCATCCACCCGCCGTGCCACGGAAATCAGCCAGGTTTTATTGCGATAGGTGCCGCGCTGAAACCCACCCCAGCCATCATGGTAATTCAGGTACTGATTGTAGGCATCCCATTTAGACACGCCATTAATACGATGGGTTTTATCAATGTACCACCCCATAAAATCCATAGCATCGGAAAAGTTGCTGCGGCTGGCAAAACGGCGGTTGGTTTCCCGCTGGTAATCAGCCCAGGTTTCGGTTTTGGCCTGTGAATAACCATAAGCCGAGCTGGCACGACCATAGGGGATAAAGCCTAAAAAATAGCGCATCGGTGGCCGGGCATTATGACGGAAGCTGCTTTCCTGAAACATCATGCTCATTGGCACATGAATAGGTACCCCCCATTTATCGCGGGTATTGGCAGCAGCCTTGTACCAGGAACGATGTTCTTTAAAGATATCGCAGATATTGCTGCTATTTTGTGGCGGGGGCGTACTGCAGCCGGATAACAACACCACTGAAAAAAATACACCACCAATTAAAAAATTATTCGTCTTCATATGAACTTTATAGATCCATTCGCTTCTAACAAAGTGCAAGGACGCAAATCAAGTTTTACGTTTCCCTGGATTTCAATCCTGTATCGCGGTCACCCCTCTCCTGGTGACCGCTTTTTTTAGCTGCTGCTTTGTAAAGAACAAGGCTTAGGCGCAAAGTAATCCTGCAGATAAGCTTCAAAACTTAACGTATCCGCCGCTTCCACCTCCGCTTGCTGTTGATGCGACTGTACTGCCATCGCAATCAATGCTTGCTCGTCGAAGTACTGGTAGCCTCGCTGCAACAGTTGCTGACGATACTGCTCCGCCATAGCCAGCGCAAAGGGGCCATTGTCTTGTTGTGCTGCCAGTAATTGCTTAAGTAAACGGCCTGAATAGGTATTGGCCGGGTCCAGCAGGCTTAGGTAAAAAGCTTTAATCGTGTCCTGATAGCGGGTGCCACCATAGGCCTGATCCAACCAAGCCGCCACCGCGGATAAATCGGCAAAAATCTCTTCCGCCCAATCCAACATTAAACGTGGTGCACCGTGCTGCATCAGTTCCAGGTTTTGTCGCCGGCCATCCGTCACCACTTTCTTCAGGTTCTGCTCGGTCACCAGTTGATCTTCATGACTTAGCTCGGGGCTTTCCTGCAGTAGGCAATAGCACAAAAACACATCCAAAAAGCGCATTTGTTCCGCACTAACCCCAACAGAGCTAAACGGATTGACATCCAGAGCCCGCACTTCAATGTATTCGACCCCGCGCGCCGCCAACGCACAGGTTGGCCGCTCGCCACTTTCAATGGTGCGCTTAGGTCGGATGGTGGAATAAAATTCGTTTTCTATCTGCAAAATGTTGCTGTTCAGCTGTTGATATCCCTGCTCTGCATTGCAAGGAATAGCAGCATACTCATCCGAAGGCAGGGTAATGGCCTGATGCAAGCCTGCGATGTATTCATCCAGCGAGTTGTAGGTGACTTTCAGGCGCGATTGGGCACTGTTGGTATAGCCTAAATCACTCATCCGTAGCGATGTCGCGTAAGGCAAATACAAGGTGCCTTTACCCAGTTTTTCAAATGGGTATTTGCTGTTTCTGCCCTGGATAAAAGAACTGCACAAGGCCGGTGAAGCCCCAAATAGATACACAATCAACCAGGCCATGCGTTTGTAGTTTCGCACCAATGCCAGATACTGCTCAGAGATAAAAGCTTGATCGGCGGTACTCTGGCCAAAAATAGTCGCCAAGTGCGGCCAAAAGCCAGCCGGAAACGAGAAGTTAAAGTGCACCCCGCTGATGGCCTGCATCATGCTGCCATATCGACGTTTTAAGCCCTGACGATAGAGCGTTTTCATCCGGCCAACATTGGAGCTACCATACTGCGCCAGTTGGATCTCATCTTCATGGCCAATATAGCATGGCATACTCAATGGCCATAAACGCTCCTGCCCTAACTGCTTCAGGGTGAACGTATGCACATCCGACAATTGTGCCAGCGTCGTATCGATATCGGTTGAAACCGGGGTAATAAACTCAAGCAGTGTTTCAGAAAAATCGGTGGTAATCATCGGGTGGGTTAAAGCCGAACCGAGCGCCTCTTGATGTGCTGTATCCGCCAAACGGCCATCCGGCTTGATCCGTAAAGTCTCCCGCTCCAACCCCCGCCGGATCCCGACAATACTGTTTAGATGCTCTGCAGCTGAAAGTGCTGCCAGACGTTGCTTAAGAAGTGAACTCAAAAGACACCCTTCCTTACTTGAAGGCCCGTATTACTGAGCGACAGCCTGTTACCTGTCGCTCACTCTACTTTGGAAATACTACGGCAACAAGGCTGTAGAGCTTTTTTCCGGCTATTTTTGCTCCGAATCAGTGCCTTCTCCAGTCACTGTGTTATCTACCGGAGCTGCATCTGTATCATCCGCCTCTGGCGGTGCAACGTCGCCCACTACATGCTCCAGCTTCAGCTTATTAACACTTCGAATCGTGGTAATAGGCCCCGAGCAGGCATACAGCAAGAAGATAATCAGTAGCATTTCTGCCGGCCGTGCAGCAATTACTACGAAAATCAGTACTACCAATAAAATAGTGACAAAGGAAACCTTATCCCGCCAATTCACATCTTTAAAGGAGTGGTAGCGGAAGTTACTCACCATCAGCAAGCCGGACAAAATTGTCAGTATTCCCAGCAGATACCCAAAGTCATGACCATCTAATTCATAATAGGCTCCGGTCCACACCATGCCGGCCATCAATGCCGCCGAAGCGGGGCTGGCCAGCCCCTGAAAAAAACGACCGTCCGTCACAGACAGGTTGGCATTAAAACGCGCCAGCCGCAGCGCTGCGCAGGCAACAAATAAAAATGCCGCCAACCAACCAAACTTACCAGTATCTGACAGCGCCCAATTATACATCACCATAGCGGGTGCCATGCCAAAAGACAGCATATCGGCCATGCTGTCGTACTGTGCTCCAAATTCACTCTGGGTATTGGTAAGGCGGGCCACCCGGCCATCCAGGCCATCAAAAATCATCGCTACAAAAATAGCGATAGCTGCCGCTTCAAAGTGGCCATTCATGGATGAAATAATGGCGTAAAAGCCAGAGAACAAACCTCCGGTAGTTAGCAGGTTTGGTAATAAATAGATGCCCTTACGAGGCTGAGATTCTGTTTTGCCAGCTTCAGTCATAGATTCCATGCGCCCAAATAAACCATCAGGTTGATGCGGCTTAATGTATCACGGATCGGAAAAACGCAAAAGAAAAGCTGATTGCGACCTGACGAATGCTGCCACTGGCTGTATACAGGTTATCAAAGCATTCAGCATCAACCACCAACAATGCCCACGCAGTGGCGGGCATTGAGTGAACGAACAATAAGCCTAAATCAGTGTTAGCGGATCACAAAGTCATCACCATCAACACCAATCTGCACTGTGCTGCCCGGGGCAATATCCCCTCGGAGTAAAGCTTGTGCCAATGGGTTTTCCAGGTAATGTTGGATAGCCCGCTTCAGCGGCCTTGCACCGTATACCGGATCAAAGCCGGCCGCCGCCAGTTTATCCAGAGCCGCTTCACTGACTTCCAACTGATAATCACGCTCTTCCAGGCGCTGACGTAACCGCTGCAGCTGGATAGTCGCAATCGACTTGATCTGGGCATGACCCAATGGATGGAACACCACAGTTTCATCAACCCGATTTAAAAATTCAGGCCTGAAGTGCTTGCCAAGTACATCCATCAACATGGTTTTCATGTCCTGATAGCTCGACTCACTGCTGTATTCCTGGATCAAATCCGAGCCTAAGTTTGAGGTCATAATGATCACGCTGTTTTTAAAATCGACCGTGCGGCCCTGACCATCGGTCAAACGGCCATCGTCCAGCACCTGCAACAGAATATTGAACACATCCGGGTGCGCTTTTTCCACTTCATCCAGCAGGATCACCGAATAAGGCTTGCGCCTGACGGCTTCAGTCAGATAGCCGCCCTCCTCATAACCAACATAGCCAGGAGGTGCACCAACCAGGCGCGATACTGCGTGTTTTTCCATAAACTCGGACATATCAATCCGCACCATCGCATCCGGACTATCAAACAAAAAGGTGGCCAATGACTTGGTCAGTTCAGTTTTACCAACCCCGGTCGGCCCTAAAAACAGGAAAGAGCCAATGGGACGGTTCGGATCGGATAAGCCAGCACGCGAACGACGTATCGCATTAGCAACGGCTGCTACAGCTTCCTGTTGCCCGACCACATTCTTGTGCAGCGCATCTTCCATCTGTAACAACTTATCCCGCTCGCCTTCCAGCATCTTGCTGACCGGAATACCGGTGGCTTTCGACAGCACATCCGCAATCTCTTGCTCAGTCACCCGGTTACGCAGCAACTGCATATCCTGCATTTCGGCCTGGCTAGCTAAATCCAGTTGCTTCTCCAATGCCGGAATACGCCCATACTGCAACTCGGACATTCGCTGCAAATCGCCGGCCCGGCGGGCTACTTCCAGATCCAGCCGCACCTGCTCCAACTCGGCTTTAATGGTCTGAGTTCCCTGCAAAGCTGCTTTTTCCGCCTCCCAGATTTCATCCAGTCCCTGGTATTCCTGCTCCAGTTGAGCAATTTGTTCCTGTATCGCATCACGACGCTTTTTGCTGCCATCATCCACTTCTTTGCTGAGTGCATTGTCTTCCAGCTTCAATTGAATAATGCGCCGCTCCAGCCGATCCATTTCTTCAGGCTTGGAGTCCATCTGCATCCGAATGCTGGACGCCGCTTCATCAATCAAATCAATGGCTTTATCCGGCAACTGGCGGTCATTGACGTAGCGATGTGATAAGGTGGCCGCAGCTACGATGGCCGGATCGGTAATTTCCACCGCATGGTGCAGCTCATAGCGCTCTTTTAAGCCCCGCAAAATGGCAATGGTGTCTTCGACCGTAGGCTCTTCCACCAAAACTTTTTGAAAGCGCCGTTCCAGCGCCGCATCTTTTTCAATGTATTTGCGGTACTCATCCAGGGTAGTAGCACCCAGGCAATGCAGCTCCCCCCGCGCCAGCGCCGGCTTTAACATATTACCAGCATCCATGGCGCCATCGGCTTTTCCTGCGCCGACCATAGTATGAATTTCATCGATAAACAAAATGACCTGGCCTTCTTCTTTGGCCAGCTCATTCAGCACTGCTTTTAGCCGCTCTTCAAATTCCCCGCGGTACTTGGCACCAGCCAACAGTGCGCCCAAATCCAGTGCCAACACCCGTTTATCAAGTAAACCTGCCGGTACTTCTTTGTTGATGATTCGCAGCGCCAACCCTTCGACAATGGCGGTTTTTCCCACACCAGGCTCACCAATCAATACCGGGTTGTTTTTAGTGCGGCGTTGCAGTACCTGAATGCAGCGGCGAATTTCTTCATCCCTGCCAATCACTGGGTCCAGCTTACCGGCTTCGGCCCTGGCCGTTAAATCGACAGTGTACTTACTCAGTGCCTGCCGGGTATCTTCAGCATTGGGATCGTCCACTTGCTGACCAGCACGCATCTGGTCAATGGCTTTAGCCAGTGCTTCATTGGTCACCCCTTGCTCTCGCAGGATCTGACCCAAAGCGCCCTTATCCTCGGTGGCAGCCAGAACAAACAACTCGCTGGAAATGTATTGATCTTTGCGCTTTTGCGCCAGCTTGTCGCACAGGTTGAGCAAGGTGCCCATCGATGCGGATAACTGTACATCACCACCGGTGCCTTCCACCGTTGGCAAGCGCTCTATGGCCTGCGTCACTTTCAGCCGCAGTTCGTTAAAATTAATTCCAAGCTTATTCAGCAATTCGCGTACGGTGCTGCCATCCTGATTCAGCAACGCATGCATCAGATGCACCGGCTCAATAAACTGATGATCGCGGCCAAGTGCCAGCGATTGCGCATCGGCAATGGCCTGTTGGAACTTGCTGGTCAAACGATCTAATCGCATGATGTTCTCCAATCAAAACTGTAACAAAAGTTATAGCTTATATTGGGAAAGGCTGGGCAGTTTTCAAGCAGCAAGTGTCAAATAATTGACTAAGATCAACGTTAGGGCTGCAACCAAATACAGCTGGCCATTCGGCCAGTCTGGCCATCACGGCGGTAGGAGTAAAACAATTCGGCTTGCGAGTAAGTGCAGTAGTTGCCGCCGTATATCGCCTGCACCCCAGCGCGTTGCAAACGCAGCCGGGCCAGTTGGTATAAATCAGCCAGCCACTTGTGTTCACCCTGTTGGACAAAGGCACTGGCTGCAGCTGCATCACTGGCGTTAAATTGCTGTACGACTTCACTGCCGACCTCAAAGGCCGAAGGCCCAATGGCAGGCCCAAGCCAGGCCATGATCTCAGCGCCAGCCGCAAACTGGGCTAAGGTCCTTTCCAACACACCAGCAGCCAGGCCGCGCCAGCCAGCGTGGACGGCTGCCACCTGACTGCCGCTGGCATCACAGAGCAGCACTGGCAAGCAATCAGCCGTCATCACCGTACAGACCTGGCCTGCGTGCTCACTAAAAGCCGCATCGGCAATCACCGCCCCCTGATTGCTCAGAGGCAACACAGCAACCTCAGTGCCATGCACCTGTTCCAGCCAAAGCGGTGGCTGAGGCATAGCAGCGGCTGCGGCCAACATCTGGCGATTAACTGTCACTGCAGCCGGTGCATCGTCCACATGACTACCCAGGTTCAAGCCGCTAAAACAGCCAACCGACACACCGCCCAAACGGGTACTGCTGATGGCCTTCACCCTGGCAGGTGCCGGCCAGTCCGGTTGAATCAGTTGCAACTCAGGCATCGTCCATGCCATGTTCCTGCGTATCAGCCCGCAGGGTCTCGACCAGTAAGCGCATATCCTCCGGGATCGGTGCCTGCCATTCCATCGGCTCACCGCTGATAGGATGCTCCAGTTTCAGCAGGGCGGCATGCAGCGCCTGACGCTGAAAGCGTTGCAATACCTGGCGAAACTGCTCGCTGGCACCGCGCGGCGGCCTGGGCCGGCCACCATAGACAGGATCGCCAACCAAAGGATGATGCAACGATTGCATATGGACCCGAATTTGGTGAGTGCGACCGGTTTCCAGCCGCAGCCGCAAGCGGGTGTGGGCCCGAAAACGTTCCATCACCCGGTAATGAGTAACAGCCGGCTTGCCTCCTTCATCAATCGCCATCAGGGTGCGTTGGGTTTGATGGCGCCCTATAGGGGCATCGACGGTCCCCCCACCAGTTAAGGTGCCATGACAGACGGCTTCGTACTCACGGGTAATCAGGCGCTGTTGCATGGCTGAAACCAAAGCCGTTTGCGCCGGTACCGTTTTAGCCACCACCATCACACCGGAAGTGTCTTTATCCAGCCGGTGAATAATACCTGCCCTTGGCACTTCCACGATATCCGGCACATGGTGCAGCAAGGCGTTCAGCAAGGTGCCGGCTTGATTGCCAGCACCGGGATGAACTACCAAACCGGCCGGCTTGTTGATTACCAGGATATCATCGTCTTCGTAAAGGATAACCAGGTCAATAGCCTCGGCTTCGTGCTGCACTTCTTCCTGCAGCTCTGCATCCACGGCCAGTTGCTCACCACCCAGCAATTTATGTCTGGGTTTGGTTTCTACCGCACCATCAATTTGGACCTGGCCGGCCTGGATCCAGTTTTTTATCCGCGAGCGGGAATAATCGGGGAACAATTCGGCCAGTACCTGATCTAACCGCTTACCGTAAAGATGGTCAGGTACGATTTCTGTCAATTTGATCTGTTTTGTCATAGCGGAAGCAGGTATCCTGTGTGCATTCCCGAAGGCTCTGGGTTAGAATCGGGTTTCTCTGGAGCATATTTTAACGGTTTTACCACCAACTGGACAGCCAAAGGCTGACGGAGATATGAATTTAACCATGAACAGCAAGTTTTCTACTATTTTCTGGGTAATTTTACTGACCCTGACACTTAGCGCCTGTGCTGGCAAACGCAAGCAAGAGCCTGTATCGGTAACTCAAAATGCCCAAGTCATGTACGACGAGGCCAAACGTGTACTGGATTCAGGTTTATACAACCGCGCCATCGAGCTGCTTCAGGCTGTTGAGAACCGTTACCCCTTTGGCCCTATGGCCCGTCAGGTGCAGTTGGATATCATCTATGCTTACTACCAGGCCAACAACTTACCGCAAGCCATCGCCAACATCGATCGTTTTATTCGGCTGAATCCAAACCATCCGGATCTGGATTATGTGTATTACATGCGCGGTCTTACCAACCTCAAAGCAGATGAGAACGCCTTTCAGTCGTTCTTTGGCATTGACCAGGCCGACCGTGACCTTGCCAGTACCCGTCAGGCTTTTGATGACTTCCGCATCCTGATTACCAGTTACCCGGACAGCAAGTACAGTGCAGATGCCCGTATCCGTATGCAGCATATCCGCGAAACACTGGCCCGCCATGAGCTGCTGGTTGCCGATTACTACATGCGCCGCGGTGCTTATTTGGCTGCCGCCAACCGTGGCAAATACATTGTGGAGTACTTCCGCGAATCGCCTCAGGTAGAACAAGCATTGGAATTGATGGTGCAAGGCTACGATAGACTAGGTTTAGAAAAGTTACGGGATGATGCCTACGAAGTGCTGAAACTGAACTTCCCAAACAACAGAACCCGCATCTAAGCCGAAGCTTACCGCTCAAAAAAATACCGCCTGTTGGCGGTATTTTTTATACATCAATCCAAAGCATCCAGCGCTTCCGATAAACGGCCGATGCCAGTTACTTGCATGCCCTCAATCGGTTCTTTCGGGCAATTGGCTTTGGGCACAATGGCTCGCTTAAAGCCATGCTTGGCAGCTTCGCGCAGTCGCTCCTGACCGCTTGGCACCGGCCGGATTTCGCCGGATAACCCCACTTCACCAAATACAACCAAATCAGGCGGTAAGGGTTTGTTGCGAAAGCTGGAGACCAATGCCAGCAAGGTGGCTAAATCGGCACTGGTTTCTTGCACCCGGATACCACCCACCACATTGACAAACACATCCTGATCGGCCATCTGCAAGCCGGCATGGCGATGCATCACCGCCAACAGCATGGCGATGCGATTTTGCTCCATCCCCACGGTTACCCGGCGAGGGTTGTTCAGCGGCGAGTGGTCCACCAGCGCCTGAATTTCCACCAGCAAAGGCCGGGTCCCTTCCCACAGCACCATCACGATGCTACCGGACTGGACATCCTCGCTCCGACTTAAGAAAATAGCAGACGGGTTTTTCACTTCTTTCATGCCCTGGCCGGTCATGGCAAAAACCCCCAACTCATTTACGGCCCCAAAGCGATTCTTATGGCCACGCAGCGTGCGATAACGACTGTCGGCATCACCATCCAGTAAAATAGAGCAATCGATGCAATGTTCCAGCACTTTCGGACCTGCCAGGCTGCCATCTTTGGTCACATGCCCCACCATAATCACCGCTATGTTGTGCTGCTTGGCAAAACGGGTCAGGTAAGCGGCACTTTCCCGTACCTGCGACACGCTGCCGGGGGCCGACTGGATCTCGGCCATCTGCATCACCTGAATGGAGTCAATCACCATAATCCGCGGCTTTTCCTGTTGGGCCAGGTGGCAAATGCTTTCCACATTGGTTTCCGCCAGCATCCGCAGTTTGCCGGTTGGCAAACCAAGCCGGTTGGCGCGAAGCGCGACCTGTTGCAGCGACTCTTCCCCGGTGACATAGAGTGCATTGCCCTGCTCCGCCAGACCACACATCATTTGCAGCAACAGGGTGCTTTTCCCTGCCCCCGGGCTACCGCCAATCAACACCGCCGAACCTGGCACGATGCCACCACCCAGCACCCGATCCAACTCCAGAAAGCCAGAGCTAAAGCGTGGTACATCCTGTAAATCCACTTCATCCAGCCGCAACACCTTCGCGGCTGTCGCTCCAGCATAACCGCCAAAGCGGCTGCTTTTGTCTTTCGCCGGGCCAAGTCTCACCTCAGTGATGGTATTCCAGGCTCCGCATTCGCTGCACTGTCCCTGCCAGCGCATAAAGTCGGCCCCACAGTCGTTGCAGACGTAAGCCGTTTTATTTTTTGCCATTTCATTCCTCAACGGGTATGGATATTGCATTTCATGTCGCAACCACGTAGCGTACTGTCATTATACCGGCAGTTGCACAACATGTTGACGCTGAACTCTGTGAGATTATGACAGCCCCAGACCTGCAAGAACACCTTAGCATCATAGAGCGACTAAAAAGCTCAGTACAGACATCTGATTTTGATCAGATGTTTGCCGTGCTAACCAGTGAACTGCCTAAATCCAAGCAATTCCTGCTCAAAATGGAGCTAAAACGGCTTTCTCAGCCTTGTGACTTTTATATCGATTTGCGTGGTCATGTCGATGGCACAGTGCATACCTATGAGTATGAAGGAAAAACGCACTACATGGATGACAATGCCGTGGAGGTATTCGAACAAGGCATCCGCGACTATGGCCGCTTTACGTTGGGTGTGTACGAAGATGTGATGAACACCGACAACAATTACCGGGTGATGCATCGTAAAGAAACGGAAGCACGAATCAAGCAGGTACTAAGTAATGAGCAAGGGCTGAGCGATGCGGAGCTTACTGCCGAGCCAGTCACCCGCCATCTGGCCCGCTCGGTACAATTTGGCAGCTACCTGAACCGCAGTGAAGAGCGGATGAACTACAGCATCACTGTAGAAATCGTGCTGGGTAATGGCAAAAAGTACAGTGCCCAAACCACAGATATATCTGTACAAGGCTGCAAGCTGAAGCTGGCGCGACAGATAAAGTTAGCCGAAAACGACCAGCTTGGGATCTTCTTCCGTGAGCTGGAACAGGAGTACACCCTGGATCGCAACAACCCGATCCATTACCAGATTGTTGAAATAAGCCTGCTCGATCAAAAAACCCAACAATTGCGTCTCAAAAGGCTTGAGCAAAGCAGTCAGCAAGAACAAGAATTTACCCATTTTATCGATCGCTTTATCCGGGCGAACAAAAGACGCTACAAGCTAAATTTGGACAATGCCCTGGATGCCGTGATTGTGAAAGGCTACGAGCAGTTTTATGTACCGAGAACCAGCAGCCTGCCAGTTTTTATCTCTGTACGACAAGGCAAGTCGCATCCGCAGTGCGCCTTAACCACCGAAAACAACCGCGCCAGCTTTCATTATTTTCAGGATGAGCTGCAACGTTCCGTTCTACCGCAAGTGCTTAGTGCCAAACGACTGAAACAACTGCTGCAATTACCGGAAGGTCAGCGGCAAACGCTACTGTATTGCTTTACCCACGCCTCCAAAGGAAAATTGTATTTTTACAGTGCAACCGAGGCAGAGCTCGCCACTGAAAACGGGTTAAGCGCTCTGTTTCTTGGTTTTGGCGCCAGTAAAAAAAGCTGGAAAGTATTTCAGCTTAGCTTTTTAAATACCAGTTCGGAATACAGCCAACTCCACTTCCAATTACCTGGGGATACCTCCGCGGGCACCAAAGCCAAGAATACCCAACTTTTGGATGCCTATTTAACGCCCTTGCGCTTTATTGTTAGCCTGACCGATATCAGCACCGACAGCAGCAGTTCCTGGTACCAGCAATTGAGCTATGACAAAAGTGCTGTTCGAGCGCTGAATCAGTTTGCCCATGCCAAATTAAACCAGTTGCCGTTTTGCGAAGCCATACCCGTTAAGTACGTCAATCTGCGCTCAGAAGACCGCTACTTGTACAAAACCACGGTACAGCTGCAAAACGCTCAAGAACAGAAGTTACCTGACGCTTTTAGCCGGGACTTTTCACCCAATGGCATGCAGGTAGAAACCATGTTGCCCACTCAGTTAAAGCGTGGCGACTTGGTCCGCTTGAACCTGCCCGAGTTGCAAAAAATTAGCAACAAGTTTCAGCTTAAGCAACTGCTGTATGAAGTCATGGCGGTCAGCAAAAGCGGAACCATTATGAATCTGAAAGTAGTAGAAAATGATGATGGCCATCAGGGCAAAGCATTTTTCCAACTTCTGATCCAAAATAACCGCAGCAAGCTGACGGTAGCCGAAGAGCAGGTAAAGCACCCGGGGCTGGCACCAGCCCTGCGCAATATGTTTATCAAGGCCTTGAATAGTTTTCCATTTTATTTACACCGCAAGGGTATTCGCTATGAAATGAAAGCAATAGCTCAAGGAGGGCAACCAAACAGCCTGCACCTGCTGCTGGCACAATTAAGCACGGAGCCAGAGCACTTAAATATTGAGCCACTGCTTAAACACAATGCGGTCAACCTGGCCTTTGCCAGCCAACTAAAACAAATGAAACGCCAGGATCCACCAAAAAATTACGAGCTGTATTTGAAAGTTACGCCCAAGGCGGATACCAAACCTGAATTAAGTTGCCATTACGATTATGAGTTTAACAACGAACCGGAAAAGAAAGCCTTCATCGCTCAGTTAATTGCTGATGAAGCCGTACTGTTTTGTTATCGCATCTGGCTGTCGCGTACCGGCCGGCCCGACAGCGACTTCATCGCTCAGGAGCTGAATTACATTAGCCAATACGCTATTCATAAAGCCAAACTGCTGGAGGAAGAACTATGGAGCGTAGTCGGTGTTGGCGAACTGGTTGATATTACCGATGAGTTATTATTGCGATTGGATATTCCGCCAGCACAGCGCCAACAACAAAGCAGCTTGCGCACCAAGGTACTTACTTCGGCTTCAGACTAACCAACCAGTCGGCTAATGTGGGAAAGTGATCCTGCACCGCCAAAGGGTGCGTCAGCATGCTGATATGATCGTAATCGGCAAGGGCACCTGACGCTTTGCTCAAATGAGTAAAGCGAGCCTGCAGTTGATTAGCTTCCGCCATAAAGGCTTTCACATCGTCCGGATGCCCCAACACCCGGTCTTTTTCTGCTACAAAATGCCAAAGTTCTGGCCAAGTCGTGTTTTGGGACGCGGTTTTATAATCAAAACCATCGCTGCAATCGACAAAGGCATCCTGCTCTATCCAGCGGATGCAATCGAGCAAGAACTGTTTAGGCTCATCATCAGCACCAAAACGCCAGCGTTTGGCCGGGAAATAACCGTGCCTTTCTGCCAGCCAGGGGGCCAATCGATTCCACATCCAGTCGATTTTTAATTTTTTTTCAAAACTTTGCACCCGGATGCGACGTTTGCTGCCAAAACAGACTTTGGATTGCACCAGCGGCAACAGCTCTGGATGGCGACTTAAACTGGCCGCCGCCAGCACCCCACCCCAGGAGTGCGCGATCAGATGCAGCGGCTGCTGATTCGCTTCAGCAACATGGCGCACTAACGCCGGAATATCCTGACAGATTAACTGCTGTTGGCTGTGATCGAAGCCACTGGAGCTGTGTGGTAAGGAGCGACCCCGGCCAGCATAATCGGCACAGTAGACCGCAAACCCCTGATCGGCCAGATAGCAGCCCAGGCCTTTACCGGATTGGCTGTAGAAAATCCGGCTATTGCCAATGGCTCCATGCAGCATCAGTACAGTGCCAATTGGCTGCTGCAACGGCAACAAGCGGCGGATATGCAACTGATAGCCTTTCACCGGTAAAAAGTACGAATGCTGTTGATGCTTCATCAGACAAGTTAGTCCAGCAAATACAGCAGCTGCAGCAAAGAGCCATGGCGAATCGCCGCTTTGGCTTTGGCCTGTACCAGTGGCTTAGCATGAAAGGCCACGCCCAGTCCCGCTTCTGCCAACATTGGCAAATCATTGGCACCATCACCAATTGCCACTGTTTGATGCTTTGCCAGATGGTACTGACAGGCCAACTGCCCTAACACCCTGGCTTTGGTGCTGGCATCGACAATAGCACCCTGCACTTCACCGGTTAGTTTGCCATCCACTATCGCCAGCTCATTGGCAAAGGTCGCCGACAAGCCCAGTTGCTGCTCCAGCGCCTTGGTAAAATAGGTAAAGCCACCGGAGGCGATGGCTACATGCCAGTTGTAACGCTTGAGCTGCACAACCAGATCGGTCAGCCCAGGCATCAGCGGCAGCTCTGCCAACACCTCGGCCAGAATAGTGGTATCGGCGCCTTTCAGTGCCGCCACCCGCTCACGCAAGCTGGCAGCAAAATCCAGTTCGCCACGCATGGCCCGGGCAGTCACTTTAGCGACTTCATCACCAACACCGGCTTTGCGGGCAATTTCATCAATGCATTCAATTTCAATGGCGGTCGAGTCCATATCCATTAGCAATAACCCTGGCTGATTCAGGCTGGGCGCTTGCTCCAGATACACCAGTTCCAGCGCTTGCGCCTGCGCCCATTGCCGCACTTCCTGCTGCTCATGCAGTGCTAACAGCATTGGCAGTTGCAGCAACAGGGCTGGCGCTAAATCCGGATGCGGCTGATACAAACGAAGCGCCAGCACCTGTTGCGCCAGCGTCGGGCAGCAGGCAAGCAGCGCTGGCAACTGGGCAAACGTCAGGCTGCCGCCAAAAATCCGCAGACTGGCCTTAGGTGTAAAGTCACTGAGTTGCGGCTGCAGCGATGCGGTGGGCCAGTTGGCAACCGGCAAGCTGGTTTGGATACTAAGCTCACCGTGCTGCAGACACAGCAAAGCCTTTTCATGTTCAGAGCAACAATCGGAGAGGTTCTGCGATGGCCAGTCAGCGGCCTGAAAATGATAACAATACGACACGACAATACCGGGGTTGGTTGCGGTTTCTCTATTCTACTCATAAAAGCGGGCTGCTGTCAGTGCTTTCGCCGGGCCTTTCGGCGGTACTTTTAACCATAGGCCCGCAAAAGCAGTTGGCGCTGCCATCACTTTGCGTTTATTGTAAGGCGATTTTAATTTTTTAACTTTTTTTACTTTTTAAGCCATAGACAAAGTTTGGAGCAAGTCGCAAACCTGCCAACAAGCCAATGAGCTATCCGCACTTGGCTTTGTCACTGTGGCTGATTGCTGTACTAACCACCCTGACCTCGCTGCTGTCGGTCTGGGACATTATTCGTCAACCCGCGCTCTATACGCTAAGAGGTCGTTAACATGAAGAACACCCTATTCGGGCTACTACTAGCCCTCACCCTAAGCAGTTTTCAAACACTGGCCGATAGCTCGCCAGTGACCAGCACTGAGTTGACAGAGCCCGCACAATTTACCGGTGCATGGTACGGTTACATCACCATGCCCAACACCGAGTTGCTTATCATTGTCACATTGGAGTACAGTGACAACCACTGGTCCGGCACCTTTGTGGTGCCAAGCCAGAGTGCTACGGGTACGCCACTGGAGAACTTTAGCGTCAGCGACAACCAGCTTGCTTTTAGTACCCCCAGTGGCAGCCGTTTTGAAGGGCAACTGGACGACAATCAACGCCTTCAGGGCACTTTTACCCAGGGCACGGTGCAGCGTGCAGTGAACCTGGGCCGTGAGGTCATCGATCCCAATGCCACCGTCACCCTGACGAGCCGTTGGGGTAACATTGATGTTGAAACCTTTGCCTCTGGCCTGGTCCGTCCCTGGGGGCTGGACTTTTTGGACAATGGCCGCATTCTGGTGACGGAGCTACCGGGCCGATTGCGCATTGTCGAAGCGGATGGCAGCTTGGGCGCCCCAATTGCTGGCGTACCGGCCGTTAACCAGATCAACCCGGCAGGTTTATTCGATGTGGTGCTGGCGCCCGATTTTGCCACATCGCAGCGGATTTACCTGAGCTGGGCCAAACCCGATGCGGCCGGCAGCAATGCCGCCAGCACCTCGATAGCCCACGCCCGCCTGGCCGACGGTGCCTTGCACGATTTCACCGAAATCTTCAGTGCCTACCCGAAAGTACCGGGCTGGCACTACGGCGGCCGGATGGTGTTTTCGGCCGATGGCCAGTATCTGTTTCTTGGCCTGGGCGATCGCGGCGATCAATTGATGCAATCGCAAGAGCTGGGGAGCCACACCGGAACCCTGATTCGGATTCATCCAGACGGCTCCGTACCGGCTGACAACCCCTTTATCCACACCGCCGGTGCCTTGCCAGAAATCTACTCGTACGGCCATCGTAATATTCAGGGCCTTGGCATCCAGCCAGGAACCAACCGGTTGTGGGCGACAGAGCATGGCCCTCAGGGGGGCGATGAAGTCAATACACCTGAGCCCGGTAAGAACTACGGCTGGCCTATCATCACCCATGGCGAAGCATACGGTGGCGGCGAAATTCCGCTGGCGGTTGGCTTTAAAAAAGAGGGCATGGAACAGCCGGTCTGGCATTGGACGCCATCGATTGGCGTGTCTGGCATGACCTTTTACCAGGGCGAGTCATTTCCCGCCTGGCAGGGCAATATTCTGGCCGTTGGTCTGCGTGACCGCAATGTCGCACGACTTGAAATCGATGGTGACAGAGTCATCCATCAGGAGAATTTGCAACTGAAAGACCGCATTCGTGAAGTCAAAGTCGGGCCGGATGGTTTCGTTTACCTGCTGACCGACGAGCAGGGAAATGGCAAAATACTGCGTTTACGACCCGCACAACCACAAGGATAACCCGATGTTTGTTACCTTAGTTGCCCTGCATGTGACAGCCGCCGTCTCCACCCCGCTGGCAGCACAAACTGCTGCCGAAAGCGCCGATATTGAGCGCCTGGTCATCACGGCTACCCGTACCGCCCGCCCCTGGCTGGAAACTCCCGCTGCGGTGGAGCGTGTCGATGTTAAGAGCCTGACACCCGGCATGCGCACCGATGCCGCCGAATTGCTGGAAGGCATAGCAGGCCTTCAGGTCGACACCCGCTTTAACTTTGCCCAGGATACCCGCATTACCTTACGTGGCTTTGGTGCCCGCGCCGCCTTTGGCGTGCGCGGCGTGCGATTGCGGCTGGATGGCATTCCGCTGTCGATGCCAGATGGTCAGGCGCAAACCTCCAGCATTTTACTGGACGAGCCAAGCAGCGTCGAAGTGTTGCGGGGCCCATTGGCAGCCATTCATGGCAACTCGGCCGGTGGGGTGATTGATCTGCAAAGCCGCCGGCCGCTGCAAAGCACGGTGTCGGCCAACCTCAGTGCTGGCAGTGCCGGGCGCGAGCGCCAGCATCTGCGCGCCGTTTATGCCGATGAGCGCCAAAGCTTTAGCGGCGACTATGCCCGCTTTCGCACCGATGGCGACCGGCCCTTCAGCGCGGTAAAACGCGATCAGTGGGCATTGCGCTGGTACCGGGATCTTGGCGAGCAGGCGGAGCTGATTTTGCGGCTGGATGACAACGATACCCCGCTGCTGCAAGACCCACTGGCCTTAAGCCCTGAGCAGTGGCGGGAGAACCCCAGACAAACCGCTCCCCAGGCAGCCACCTTTGGCACCCGCAAAAGCATTCGCCATCGTCAGCAGTCGCTGACCTTGCGGGCTCGCGACTTCAGTGCACTGCACTGGTTGACCGACTGGCAGTTATCAGCCTGGCATGGCAAGCGGGAAATTGAGCAGTATCTGGCGTTTCCTGGCACCGCCATCAGTTCATCCGGGGCCGTTATTGATTTAAGCCGCTCTTTTTATGGCACCAATCTTAGCAGTACGGTGCAACCTTTAGCCGATACCCCCTGGCAGCTGACGCTGGCACTGGAGCAAGAGCAGCAAAAAGACGAGCGGCTTGGCTTTGTTAATGACTTTGGTAGCCGTGGCGAGCTGCGCCGCGATGAAACAGGCCGGGTCAACAGCCGTGATGCCACCCTGATCAGCGACTGGCAGTTCCATCCGCGCTGGGCCTGGATCACAGGTGCCCGCTTGAGCCGCATCGACTTTACCGTGGCCGATCGCTTTATTGTGCCCGGCAACCCGGATGACAGTGGCGAGGTTCGTTATCAGGAAAATGCCTGGAGCTCGGCGCTAAACTTTGCAGTGCGTGATGATCTCAGCCTGTTTGCCGGCACCGGTGTTGGCTTTGAAACGCCTACCTTAACCGAAATGGCATATCGTAATGAGGGCTCAGGCCTGAATACTGAGCTTAATGCCGCCAAAGTGCGCCAGCATGAGCTTGGCCTGAAGCTGCAACGCGAGCGCTGGTTGCTGCAGAGCGCTGTCTTTGTGATTGATACCGACGATGATTTGCTGGTGGATCAAAGCATCGATGGCCGCACCACTTACCGCAATGCCACCAACACCAAACGTCAGGGCGTTGAGCTAAGCAACCGCTTTAGCTTAAGCGATACCCTGAGCTGGCGCGCCAGTTACACTTGGCTGGATGCCAGCTTTGGTCAAAGTGAAGCAGATGCCAACAGTGGCAACCGTTTACCCGGTTTAGCACGCAGCAACTTTTTCCAGCAGTGGCAATGGCAGCCTGTCAGTAGCGGTACCTTACAACCGCTGAGTCTGCGCCTGAACCATCAGTACCGCTCGAGCGTGCCGGTCGATGACGCCAACAGCACCTATGCACCGGGCGCGCATTTGTGGGGACTGGCGGCACAGACCGAGTGGCAATGGGGCCATACCCGGCTGGATGCCTGGCTGCGGCTGGATAACCTGACTAACAAAGACTATGTCGGTTCAGTGGTAGTAAACCAAAGCAATGGCCGCTCCTTCGAGCCTGCGCCAGGCCGGCTTTGGATGGGTGGCATCACCCTGCGCTGGTAGGTTTTAGTCGAAGCACCTGTTGGGTATTGTGCCAGAGCGCTTCGGCCAATTGGTCAGGTGACTCTGGCCGTAACTGGCAAAAGTGTTGAAACACCAGCGCCAACTGGGCCGGTGTATTAGTCTGCCCCTGAAAGCCGGCCAGTGGCATGGCCGGCGCATCGGTTTCCAGCACAAAGGCACTTAGCGGCAACTGCTCTACCGCACGCCTGGTTTTGCCAGCACGTTCATAGCTGATGGTGCCGCCAATGCCCAGCTTAAAGCCACAATCAATAAAAGCCTGGCCCTGCTCCGGGCTGCCGGAAAAGGCATGCAAAATGCCGCCATCCGCAAAGTTTTCCCGCTTAATTGCCGCCAGCAGATGCGGTTGGGATTTGCGGTGATGCAAAATAACCGGCTTATTCAGCCGGGCAGCCAGCGCCAGTTGGGCTTCGAACAGCTGCTGTTGCATGGAAAAGGTCTCGGGCGCAAGCGCGAAATCGAGGCCGATTTCGCCAATCGCACAGATTGCGTCCTGCTGCTCACGCAGCATGGTCTCCAGTTCTGTCACCACCTGTAGGCTGTGCTGCGCGGCCCACCAAGGGTGAATACCGAGTGCAATCTGCCAATCTGGCTGCTGCTGACGCAGTTGAAGTAACGGCTGCCAGGCTGCCTGCTCTACCGCCGGGATCAGCAGCGCTGCTACCCCAACGGCCTGAGCCGCTTGCCAGTGAGCGTCCATCTGAGGAGCCAGCTCGGGCAGGTTCAGATGGCAGTGACTGTCGAACAGCCTTAAGGACATAGCCGGTCAATCGACCAACGACTGTCGTCCTGTTGGCGGTACATAAAGCGGTCATGCAGTCGGTGCTCGCCGCCCTGCCAAAACTCAATCTGATGCGGTCGCACCAGAAAGCCGCCCCAAAACGACGGCAATGGCACTTCGCCATGTTCAAACTTGTGTTTGATTTCGGCAAACTTTTGCATCAAGGCCTGCCGGGTCGAAACCGGCCGGCTTTGCTCGGAGGCCCAGGCCGCTAACTGACTTTCTTTGGGCCGGGATAAAAAGTACTTCATCACCTGAGTGCTGGGCACCCGCTCGGCGGTGCCATAAACAATCACCTGACGCTCCAGCGGATGCCAGGGAAAGTGCAAACTGACTTTGGGGTTGGCTGCCAGCTCAGTCGCTTTGCGGCTGCCCAGATTGGTGTAGAACACAAAGCCATCGGCACTGACATCCTTTAACAGCACCAGCCGCTGCGACGGCTGACCACTGGCATCCACCGTCGCCACGCACATGGCGGTTGGATCCGGCAGCTCGGCAGCAATGGCATCTTTTAGCCACAGCTCGAACTGCTGAATGGGATCAGCATGCAGCTTATCCAGATCGAGTTTGTCTTTGCTATAACTGCGCCTGATGGCATCAATCTTCATTACATCCGCTCCATCACCTCAATGCCCAGCAAGTCCAGCCCCTGGCGTAACATGCGGGCGGTTAAAATACTCAGTAGTAAACGGCTGGCTTTGAGCTCTGGTTCAATGCCGTCTTTGAGGATAGGGCAAGCTTCGTAAAAGCTCATAAAGAGACTGGCCAATTCATACAGGTAGTTGCACAGCAGGTTAGGCTGGGCATCTTTCATCACCTGCTGCAAGGTTTCTTCGAGGCGCAGCAGTTTGACTGCCAGTTGCAGCTCCTGCGGCTGTTGCAGCACAATCGCAGCCTGGAAGTCATCGCTAAGTTCTGCTTTGCGCAAGATGCTGCGCACCCGGGTGTAGGCGTACTGCAGATAAGGGGCGGTGGCCCCGTCAAAGCTCAGCATCGCATCCCAGCTAAAAACATAATCGCTGGTACGGTTCTTCGACAGATCGGCAAATTTCACCGCACCAATGCCCACTTTGGCTGCCACTTCCGCTTGCTCGGCAGCGCTTAGCTCGGTTGCTTTCTCCGCCACCAAAGCCCCGGCCCGGCTGATGGCCTCATCCAGCAACTCGGCCAGCTTGACGGTACCACCGGTGCGGGTTTTAAAGGGTTTGCCGTCTTCACCCATCATGGTGCCAAACGGGCAATGATGGTAAGCGGTATCGTCACGCAGCAAACCGGCTTTACGGGCGGTCAGCTCCACCTGCTTAAAATGCAGGCCCTGACGGGCATCGGTAAAGATAATGATGCGATCGGCCTTTAATTGCTGGCTGCGGTACTGGCAGGCCGCTAGATCGGTGGTGGAGTACAAGAAGCCACCACCGGTTTTTTGAATAATAAAGGGGGATGGATTGCCGTCTTTATCGGCCAGCTCCTGCAAAAACACCACCAAAGCGCCCTGATCTTCCACCGCCAGGCCACTGGCTTTGAGCTGTTCGACAATGCCGTGCAGCATCGGGTTGTAGGCACTTTCCGGCTTGATGTCATCGTGCGTCAGAGTGACATTCAGTTTCTGATACACCTCATCGCTGTGCTTAATCGAGGTATCAATAAACAATTGCCACAGCTTCTGGCAATGCGCATCACCACTTTGCAGCTTCACCACATAATCACGGGATTTATCGGCAAAGCCGTCTTCATCGTCAAAGCGCTTTTTCGCTTCACGGTAAAAGTTTTCCAAATCGGCCAGCGCCACCTGCTCCAGATCGATGCCAGCCGCCAGCTTGTCTTCCAGATGCGCAATCAACATGCCGAACTGGGTGCCCCAGTCACCCATATGGTTTTGCCGGATCACGGTATCGCCCCAGAATTCCAGGCAGCGCACCACCGCATCGCCAATGATGGTAGAGCGCAAATGGCCAACGTGCATTTCTTTCGCCAGATTGGGCGCGGAATAATCCACCACTACCCTCTGCGGGCTGGCATTAGGCGCCACGCCAAGACGTGGGTCCTGCGCGGCCTGCTGCAACTGGGCGGCCAGCCACTCTGGCTTTAAGCTGATATTGATAAAACCCGGGCCGGCAATCTCCGCCTTGGCAGCGATATCGTCCAGCGCCAACGCATCCAGCAATTGCTGCGCCAACTGACGCGGATTGGTTTTCAGCGCTTTGGCGGCGCTCATGGCACCATTGATTTGGTAATCACCAAACTCAGGCCGGGTGCTGACCGTGACGGCCGGGTTGGTATCGGCTGGCACGCCCAGGGCGGCAAAAGCTGCCTGCGTTTTTTCGGTCAATAATTGTTTAATATTCATTTGCTTGCCCTGTTAGTGCTCACGGGTTTTGGTGAACTGAATGTTCGGGTAACGCTCTATCGCCAGGTTCAGATTCACCATGGTCGGTGCGATGTAAGTCAGATTATCGCCGCCATCGAGCGCCAGGTTCTGGCTGGTTTTCTTTTTAAACTCTGCCATGGCTTTGCTGTCGTCGCTGTACACCCAGCGGGCAGTGGACACGTTGATGCTTTCGTACAAAGCATCGACGTTGTATTCGGATTTTAACCGGTGCACCACCACATCAAACTGCAGAATACCAACTGCACCGACAATCAGATCGTTGCTGTCGATGGGCCGAAACACCTGCACCGCCCCTTCTTCCGACAATTGCACCAGACCTTTGAGCAGTTGTTTTTGCTTAAGCGGATCGCGCAAACGAATGCGGCGGAACAGCTCCGGTGCAAAGTTTGGAATGCCGGTAAACTGCATGTCCTCGCCCACGGTGAAGGTATCGCCGATTTTAATGGTGCCATGGTTGTGCAGGCCAATGATGTCTCCAGGCCAGGCTTCTTCAACATGCTCGCGATCGCCGGCAACAAAGGTCAACGCATGCGACACTTGCACATCTTTGCCAAGCCGGACATGGCGCATTTTCATGCCTTTTTCATACTTGCCGGAGCAAATGCGTAAAAACGCCACCCGATCGCGGTGCTTCGGATCCATATTGGCCTGAATTTTAAAAACAAAGCCGCTAAAACCAGGTTCATTCGCTTGCACCAAGCGGTTATTCGTTGCCCGAGGCTGAGGCGTTGGTGCCCATTCGGTCAGGCCATCCAGCATATGATCGACACCGAAGTTACCAAGAGCGGTACCAAAGAACACCGGGGTCAGTTCGCCTTTTAAAAACAGTTCCTGATCAAAGGCATGGCTGGCGCCCTGCACCAGTTCCAGCTCATCTCGCAGGGTCTCAGCGAAAGAACCGATCACTGCATCCAGCTCCGGGTTATTAATGCCGGCAATAATCCGCACGTCCTGAATGGTGTGACCCATACCCGATTTGTACAGGATGACTTCATCACGCAGCAGATGGTAAACCCCTTTAAACTCCTTACCACAGCCAATCGGCCAAGTAATAGGTGCGCAGGCAATATTCAGCACGCTTTCAACTTCATCCAGCAGATCAATCGGATCGCGGATATCCCGATCCATTTTGTTCATAAAGGTCAGAATGGGGGTATCACGCAGCCTCGTCACTTCCATCAGTTTGATGGTTCGGTCCTCAACCCCTTTGGCAGCATCAATCACCATCAGACAGGAGTCCACCGCCGTCAGGGTACGGTAAGTATCTTCCGAGAAATCTTCGTGACCGGGTGTATCGAGCAGGTTGACCAGGCAGTGGTTGTAAGGAAACTGCATCACCGAGGTGGTGACCGAGATGCCCCGCTCTTTTTCCATCTCCATCCAGTCGGAGGTGGCAAACTGACCGGATTTTTTGCCTTTGACGGTACCGGCTTTTTGGATCAATTCTCCAAATAGCAACACCTTCTCGGTGATGGTGGTTTTACCGGCATCCGGGTGGCTGATAATAGCAAAGGTGCGCCGGCTGTTGATTTCCTGCTGTAACTGTTGGTTGCTCATTCAATACTCGTTGCGACAATAGCAAATAACGCAAAGGATCACGGGATCCGCTGCGATGCATAAAAAATTTGCCGCATTTTACCGCGAATGATGGATCGGGGGAAACCTTATTGTCGGCTTTCACTTAGCCAAACTGGGTCAGATAACGCACCACCTGCTGTTCCAGCCAGCTGGCCACCCGGCCCATGGCATAGCCCTGCTCGCAAATTAACTGATAGGATTGCCAGTTCAGCGCCCCCGGATGCTTCAGTACCCGCAGTTGCTCGTTTTTAAGTTGCTCCATAATCACCGGCTGGGGCAAACGGGACCAGCCGGCGCCACTGATCACTGCATCGCGAATCAGTTCAAACTGAGTCAGCGCCAGGTAGTTAGATGCACCCGATAGCTGAGGTACCAGCAAATCATCCTGCAAATAGGCGGTTGTTACCTGGGTGTACTGCTGCAAGTCATCATCATGCACCAAGGGCAAGCGACAGAGCGCATGCTCCGGGCCGGTGACCATCATTACCCGAAGGCCGCCAAGCGGGCGAAACTGCAGGCTTTCGTGCGGTTCATTTTGCTGGGCCAAGCCAAACGCCAGATCGACCGATTGCCAGTCGACCAGCTCAGGCAGTTCTTGCGGCGGAGCCAGATAGACCGAAATACCAGTCAACGGGAACTGCTGCTTTAAGGCCGTCATGGTTTCGCGCCAGAAGCGCTCCGGTAGCGCATCGTCCCGGGCAATGCGAAGTGTTGATTCAATGCCGCTGCGCTGCTGCTGACAACGCTGCTCGATTTGGCGAGCCGATTGCAGCAATCGGATGCAATCCGGTTTAATGGCCCAGGCAATCGGCGTGGCGGCCAGCTCATTGCCGGAGCGCTCAAATAAAGTCACCGCCAGCTCATCTTCAAAGCTGCTGAGCACACTGCTGATGGTGGTGCGGCTGCGACCAAGCTGACGGGCCGCGGCCGCTACCGAGCCTTCCTCCAACACCACCAAAAACACTTCAGCCTGAATAACTTTCATCACAACCCCCATAGGCGACGAAAAATTCGTCGGCTAGCGATTATCTACTTTAATTTACTGTCACTTAGAATACCGCCAACAAAGCAGCTCAGCAAGGTTGGTTAATTATCAAACAAACCTTACTGACGAATACTTTGTCACTTTTTTGCCATAAATCGAGGTTTTTATGTTGTCGCTGAACATCCGTTCGGAGTCATCAATTCTTAAGTTCTCTGCTGCCGGTGCTGGTTTCTTCGCCCTGGTCGGCATAGGTTGGGGGCTCTGGGCCCATTCCATGGCCATCGTGTTTGACGGTAGTTATTCACTGGTCAGTTTAGGATTGTCTTTGTTGTCGTTGCTGGCACTTCGGGTTGCCAGCGCTCCTGCAGATAGCCGTTTTAACTTTGGCAGGCTGCAAGCTGAACCATTGTCTATTGCCGTAAAAGGCATGGTGATCCTGCTGGTGTGTGTGGTGTCTTTTGCCGCTGCGGTGATGGCAGTGTTAGATGGTGGTCGCCAAGTTGCAGCCGATAAAGCCATTTTCTTTGCTCTGCTCAGCGTTTTGGTTTGCTTCGCCATTTGGTGGCGATTGCGCCAGGCCAATCTTTCATTGCAGTCGGTACTGGTTGAAGCCGAACAAAACCAGTGGTGGATGGATGCCGTGTTAAGTCTTGCTGTATTGCTTGGTTTTATTCTGACCTGGGGCCTGCAATTTACCCCTTATGCTGGCTGGGCGTTGTATGCTGATCCGGTGATGGTAATTCTGGTATCCGGTTATTTTATTCAGGTGCCGCTGCGTATGCTATGGCACTCTATCAATGAACTGCTGATGATAAGCCCTCCGCCAGAGCTGCGTAAGCAGGTTTATCGCGAGCTGGAAAGCCTGGGGATTTCACACCGCCAGTGCAAGATGGCCAAAAGCGGCAGCTACCTGCTGCTGGAGGTGCGCATAGGTATCAGTAGGATCGAGCAAATGCAGGGCTTACAACAGCAATTGGAGCGTAAATTAGCTCACTTGCCGCTGGAGCCTGTCGTTTGGTTGGATTTTTATTGTCAGAGTACCCGTCCAAAGCAACAAACCGCCTAATCAACTCGATAAACCATATATCCCGGTGCTGGTCTGCTGAGCACACCGGGGTTTCCCTTTCCCCCCCGCTAAGGATACAATGCGCAGGTTTTGCCAATTGCTAAGCGAGGAAGAGTCATGCCTGATATCGTAGTGATGTTTTTTTTGTTGGGCTTGTTGGCAGGTATCCTGCGTTCTGATCTCACCATTCCTAAAGCCGCCTACGATACTCTTAGTTTGTTACTAATGCTGACCATAGGCCTAAAAGGTGGGATGGCGCTGCATGGCAATCTGAGCTGGCAACTGGTGCCTGAACTTGGCAGTGTTATTCTGATTGGCGCCCTTTTCCCTTTAATCCTCTATCCGGTATTACGCAGCCTGGTACGTTTATCATCGGCCGACAGTGCCAGTTTTGCCGCTCATTATGGCTCGGCCAGTGCCGGTACCTTTGCCGTAGCCCTGGCCTATGCCGAAAGCATGCAACTGACCATAGGCGCTGAAGTCACCCTCTATCTGGTGATGCTGGAGCTACCGGCAATTATGGTGGCGCTGGCGATTTACCGCTGGCGGCAAAGTGACGGGCCAAAAACCAGCCAAAGTGCACTCTGGCACGAAACCCTGACCAACCGTGGCGTGGTGTTACTGGCCGGTGGCGTGCTTATTGGCTACATGTACGGTCCACAGCAGGGTTCCGCCGTCACTGAGCTCTTTACCAATGCCTTTAAAGGGGTGCTGGCGCTGTTCTTGCTGGAAATGGGCTTAACTGCTGCGGAAACGTTGAACCGCATTTCACTGCGTTACTGGCGGGTGATTTGTTTTGCGCTGATTGCGCCGGTAGTACTGGCGGTCTGTGGTGTCTTTACCGGCATCTGGCTGGGCCTGCCGGATGGCTCCATTCTGATTTTAGCCAGTTTAACCGCCAGCGCATCCTACATTGCAGCGCCAGTGGCCATTCGCACTGCTATTCCTCAGGCAGATATCGGTTTGTCTTTGTTGGCAGCGCTCGGCATTACTTTCCCGCTGAATGTGCTGTTAGGCATTCCGCTCTACCTGCAATTAATAAACTGGCTGCATTAAGTCTGTGCTGAGCTGACACTCAGCTGCAGTCCCATCACCAAGGCATCCTCAGTCCCTGAGCTGCCCTGGTAGTAGTTTTTGCGCCGGCCGGTTAATTCAAAACCAGCCGCCTGGTACAAAGCGATGGCAGCAGTATTGGATGCCCGCACTTCCAGCCAGACCTGATGGCAGCCACGTTGTTTTGCCTGTTCTAGCATATGCTGCAATAAGGTTTTGCCATAACCTTTGCCTTGCTCATCCGGTGCTACCACTATATTGAATAGCGTGGCTTCATCCAGCACCTGCTGCGCCAGATAGTAACCACACAGCTTACCTTCCACCCACAGCACGAAATTGAAATAATCCTGGCTCAGGCAACTTTCAAACAGACTTAGACTCCAGGGAGCAAAAGCAGCTTGTTGTTCAATGGATAGGATTTCTGGCAACTGGGCAGCCGCCAACGGCTTAATCATTCGCATCAAGATAATGACTTAAACAAGCCCAGAGTTGGCGTTTTAATGCCGACGATGTCAGGTAAGAAAGTTCCGGGCTGATAAGCTGATGCCCGCTCAGAGTACACTCGGTAGAACCTGGTAGTATCGACCAGTACAAAGAACCAAGTTGTAACCCTTGAGGAGTCGTATCCGGTTGTTGACGCAGCAGATAGACCACATCTTGCACCAATGGATGATTTTCTTGCGGACACAACAGTGTCGGCCCAGTAGCAGTATCGGCTACCACATCAGCAGGAGTGGTTTCTGGCTCAGGTTGAAAACAGGATTTGAGCTGTAACGGCTGGATGGCTAAAAGTTGTAACAGCTGACGCTGAGATGAATTAATCACGGGATTTACCTGTGTCTGTAGCACTTAGTGTGCTCAGACCAAAGTGGCAGGGGCAGAGGGATTCGAACCCCCAACCGTCGGTTTTGGAGACCGCTGTTCTACCAATTGGAACTATGCCCCTACGTTTGGTCGCGCCATTATACAAAAGCCGACTGAAAGGTAAAGCAGAATTCATCCTATGCTCCTTTGATTGCATAGAAAACATACACGCTTTGCTAAAAAGAAGAAAGCCCGGTGTGTAGTACCGGGCTTATCAGAGGGAGCAGCCGTTTAATCGGACGCTTTGCTTTGGCGATAACGTTCAAACCAATGGATCACATAAGCAGGTTTGGCCATCAGATTGCTTGGCCTGGCATGCAAGGCATGCGATGCGCCCGGGATCCGCACCATGGCGGTATCAATGCCACGCAGTTGTAGTGCCTGATAGTACTGTTCAGTCTCAGAGATCGGCGTGCGATAATCGGCATCACCGGTAAACAGCATGGTCGGCGTAGTGACATTGCCAACATAACTGATGGGCGAGTGCTTCAGGTAATGCTCAGGCATCTCCCAGGGCAGACCTGGGAACCAGTACTGAGTAAAGTAGTTGTACATATCGGCATTCAGCACAAAGCTGTACCAGTTGATGACCGGATTAATGGCAGCCGCAGCGGCAAAGCGATCGGTATGGCCAATGGTCCAGGTGGTCAGTACCCCACCACCACTGCCACCGGTAATAAAGAGCTCCTGCTCATTAATAAAACCTCGGGCAAGCACAGCGTCGACGCCATCCATCAGATCGTTGTAATCGTAGCTTGGGTAGTTGTGATGGATAAGGTTGGCAAAATCTTCGCCATAGCTGGTACTGCCCCTTGGGTTGGTATAAAGCACCACATAGCCCTGCGCTGCCATCAACTGCAACTCCATCGCAAACACCGGGCCATAAGCAGTGTGCGGGCCACCATGAATTTCCAGGATCAACGGGTATTGCTTGTTGGCATCAAAACCCGGTGGATACATCAGCCAGCCGTGGATTTTTTTGCCATCGACCGAAGACTCATACCAGATCTCCTCCACCTGGCCGATAGTACGCTTAAACAGCAGATCGCGGTTCAGGTTGGTCAAGGTGCGATTAGTACGTCGATGCTGCATCGCCAACTCGGATGGACGTTCGGTACTGGCCTGGGTATACGCAATCAACCCATTGTCTGCCACGCTGAACTGACCACCACTGTATGGCCGGCTGAAGCTGGTACCGCCTAAGTCCGTCACCAATACGGAGCGGTTCCCACGCAGCGGCTGCTCAGCAACTTTGCCAAGCCCCAGATCATCGTACTGAATATAAAGCCCACGACTGTTGCTCTGCCATTGGAAGGCATTGATATGGCGATCCAAATCTTCGGTCAGGTTGCGGACATTGCTGCCATCTAAATTCATCACATACAGCCGGTTAGCCTGATGAGCCAGCTTTCTGTCTTCAAACCCAAGGAAAGCCAATTGACGACCATCCGGTGATAGCATCGGTTGGCTGGCAGGTCCTGCCGGATCGTAGATTTGTTCAATGCTGCGATCAGAAAGAGTTAAGCGATAGATGGCAGAGTTGACCGGCGTACGGTAAGCAGCTTCACGTCGGTTGGCAGCAAAATACACCGCTTTGCCATCGGCTTGCCAACTCAAGTCACCGCCATGATTGTAGTCACCTGTTGTTAACTGAATGGCAGAGCCACCTTCGGCAGCAATCAGGTAATGATGACGATATCCGGATGGTAAATAACCAGCGCCATCAGCACGGTACTGCATGCTATCGATGTAAATCGGCGCAGGAGCCCAATTAGCATTTGCTGGCTTGCCAGGCAAAGTCACTGGTGGTGGAGCTGATTTGGCAGTGAACATGTTGAAAGACAGCCAGTTACCGTCAGGAGACCAGGTCAGATTAGCCGGCGCATGCGGCAACTGACTGATTTGCACCGAGCGGCCGGAGTCCAGCCACAGCACATGGATTTGACCATCCTGCACATAAGCGATCCGCTTTTGATCCGGCGACCAGCGGGGTGAACTGGCATTGCTGTCGGTTTGGGTCAGCGGTTGCATGGCAGAACCATCGGCATTCATGATCCAAAGTGCCATCCGGCGGCGATCGGTTTGACGATCAAACCAATTCCGCACAAACACGATTTGATCGCCTTTGGCGTTGACCTGAGGATCAGTCACCAGCTCTAAGTGAAATACATCATCGTATTTCAGCGGCTGAACTTGCTGCGCTATTGCAGTAGCCGTCCACAGCAAAAGCAACGGCACACAGAGTTGAAGGATTTTTTTCATAGTTCGTTTCCTGGACCTTGGGATCAGAAACATACTACTCCAGCTGGCAACGCCAGGAATACAATTTGCGGTTAACCGGAGCAAGAACAAGACAGAGTCAATTTGCGCAGATAGATGGGATCTAGGCGACAAATTCGTCAGGAACGAATTTGGACTGCCGTAGGCAGGCCCGAAGGGCGAAACACAGGGAGGTGTTTCGCAATGCCACCTCGGTGGCAGGCATGGGTGAGTAGTACTTCCGCGCAGCGCATAAAACAAAAAGCCCACTCAAATGAGTGGGCTCTTGGCTTTATTGGGTGCCTGGCGGTGTACTACTCTCGCATGGCGAATGCCACACTACCATCGTCGCAGCTGCGTTTCACTTCTGAGTTCGGAATGGAGT
>NZ_JBDIUV010000008.1:0-265923 GCF_039631345.1 Alkalimonas sp. NCh-2 | reverse complement strand
ACCCACTCCATTGCCATCAAGTTAGCGTGTGCCCTGTTTGGGATTAGCGAAACCTGTTATCGCTATCAGGCGAAACTGAGTGACGAGAACGCAAAAATTGCTGATTGGCTACTCCGTCTAACCGAGGTTCATCGCAATTGGGGCTTCGGTATGTGTTTTTACTTTTTACGCAACGTGAAACGCTTCAGTTGGAACCACAAGCGGGTGTTGAGGATTTATCGGGAGCTGGAGCTTAATTTACGGATAAAGCCTAAGAAGCGCTTAAAGCGCGAGAAACCAGACGCACTGGCCGTGCCTGAATCAATAAACGAGTGTTGGTCTATGGACTTCATGCATGACCAGCTTGAAGATGGTCGCAGCTTCAGGTTGCTGAACATCATTGACGATTTTAACCGTGAAGGTTTGGCGATTGAAGTCGACTTCTCGCTACCGGCTGAACGCGTCGTACGCACACTTAATCACGTTATTGAATGGCGAGGAAAACCCAGGCAGATCCTTAGTGACAATGGCCCGGAATACATCAGCGCTTTACTGGCTGAGTGGGCTGAAAAACATGATGTTGAACTGAAGTTTATTCAGCCTGGCAATCCACAGCAGAATGCGTATGTGGAGCGGTACAACCGCACCGTTCGCTACGAATGGTTAAACCAATATTTATTTAACAGTATTGCCGAGGTGCAAGATCATGCGACAGAATGGCTCTGGTTTTACAACAATGAACGACCAAACAAAGCCATTGGTGGCATACCACCGAAATTTAAAAAGGCTTTATTAACACAAGCTTCTACTTCTAACGTCCATTAAAAATGGGATGATTACCCAATCAGCAACAGGCGATCTTCGCAAACATCCGAAAAGCGGATTGATAACAGATCGGATATGCGAAGAGCCAGGTTTAAGCCAATATTCCAGACATCTGCTACTTGCTGGCTGTAATTACGCTCAAGTAGGTGACTGATCAGTTTCACCTTATCCAGGCTTTTGACTGCGTGAACTTCTGCCATCGTCAACTTCCTCTTTTAAATTAAAACTCCGTTTTGAGCACTTCAACCAAGTGCGTCGGTGTAACTTATTGATTTATAGCGATACCCAAGTTCCCAAAAGAGCAATTTGGGAACTTGGGATTTATGCCGCTAGAAAGTAGGTTTGGATGTGCGTTTGCTAGAGCAAACCACGTTCTGCAAACGAAACGGGAGTCTCACCTACGATGATGTGGTCCAGCACTTTCACATCGACAAGTGCTAACGCTTCTTTTAACCGTTGTGTGATGCGCCGATCTGCGGCCGAAGGTTCTGACACGCCCGAAGGGTGGTTATGGGCAAAAATAACCGCAGCAGCATTTTTCTCCAAAACCAGCTTTACCACTTCCCTGGGATAGACCGGTGCGGCATCAATTGTTCCGTAGAACAGCTCTCTGAACTCAATTAACCGATGTTGGTTATCAAGTAGCATCACTGCGAATACTTCACGGTCATGCTGGTTCATTTTGTAAGTAAGAAAGTCTTTGGTGGCTTGGGGGTTAGTAAACATATCTTTTCGCGCGTACTTCTTGGCTATCAGTGATGCCGCCTTATCCAAAACGGTTAGTGCAGCGACAGACCAGTTGACGACTTCAGCTGGGGTAGGTTTTGGTGCCATGGTGTATCTCCTCGTTTAATAGCTCTGCGTATGCATTGAGGTGATATAGGCCTAATATTTTTTCGATTTAGTTTGATGCGGTTAGTTGGTGAGATCCCAGTTAAGAAATACACAGGGTGCTCATGGTCTGAATGATTATGAGGACCTACCAATGAAACTAATGAAATTGAAAGCTGTAATGGATTGCACCGGATTGGCTCGCTCAACTATTTATAAATTTATCGCAGAAGACCGCTTTCCAAAGCCGGTAAAACTCGGCGCCAGAATGGTGGCGTGGGTGGAGAGTGAAATACAGGAGTGGATACAGGAGAAGGTATTAACTCGAGATAGCTAGTCAGAAAATAATTAAGCTTACTTTTGAAGTAAAGAAACTGACAACAGGCTACAACTCAAACTAAGACAAGCTAAAGGTCACTCCCAGTTGAATAGACTCGTTGGATTTCTAACAGATTTAGAGCTTAAATTATTTCAATTCAAATCCTTCGGCGATAATCTAACCTTTATCTACACCGAGAAGCTAGATGTTTATGTACGGATAGATTTCTTAAAAATGGAGCTTGTTATGATTACGTCGCCTGCTGAACTATGGAAATGCTTGTGCTCAAAAGCTGGATTGGAGTTGAAGCTTGGTAAAGGGAAGCCTGGTAGGGATGCTGACATTGAAGATGCTTTGAGATTAGCCCTCAACATCCCAGACAATGCCCTATCACTTGAGGCCTGGTTGCGAAATGATGCTGCATTACCTAATCCCACAGTAAGTACTGAAACGTTTCTTATCGAAGTGCTGAAAAGCCAAAGCGGTTTTGCACGAATGATGCAAGACATTTTGGATTTATTAATCGAGGCAAATGCTTTACAGGCATCGAATCAACTTAGTGTTGAATTTAAATTTGATGAGGTAAATGATCCAATTAAGGCAACGCTTGGGGAGTTTCGAGAAACTGTACAACGCACTCAAAGTGTTCTTGAAAAACGACCAAAATTACCTAAATCTGAAGTGATGTGGTCACTTTCTGGTACTTTAAGGAAATTTATTCCGAACTATCTTAGTAGCCGGCCGCCTGAAAATTTCCCTGCAGTGAGTCCAATTAAGAAAACAGGACATCAAAACGTAGACACACAACTACGCGCGATTACGGAGCTGGTATCCGCTTTTAGGGAGCTTTGGTTGAAGTATGGAGATACACGTCGCCAAGTAGGGCAGGCTGGTTGTTCAGAATTGTTAAGTGATGAAACTAGGAGTCAGTTAATTGCAGCCACCGATTTTTGGGATATCGGCGTTTTAGAAGGGGCTCGTGTACTATCAACACAGATAAACTCCGAAGAACTAACACCTGCAGATGTTTTCAACATGCTAAATACTGAACTAAGTAAAATTGAGTGGTCTCATATTTGGATAGAGAACACATTTAAAGAGCTGTTAGACATCTTGAATCTACCGGCTTGGCGTCGTCGGCACGAGCTTTATTCAGTTTGGGTTGGTACAAGGATGTTAGCTGTAATTCGAAGTGTCGTTTCAGATGTGCGTTTTCATCTTGTGGATAATGTGCTCTCATTCGCCTTCGGGGGGAGCCGTTTAGCAACATTTAATTGGAACAACAAACAGTACGATGTATGGGCTGAATTGCGTTCAGCGTTGGTGGGCCAGAGCTCTAAACGAAAGAAAGGTATACAGCCTGATTTTCGTGTATTGCAGGTTGATATCTCTAAATCTTCCGGATTGCAAACGACTTATGTGCTTGAATGCAAGCATTACTTAAATGCTAGTAAACAGAATTTCATACAAGCTGCAGCAGATTACGCCCGCAGTTGTCCTCAAGCTATCGTCCATCTTGTTAATCACGGGCCAGCAGATGAAAATACTTTGAGAGAAAACTTGTCTCCTGAACTTCAAGCGCGTACGAAATTCATTGGAGACGCAACGCCGTTAAAAGAGCTCTCAGAAAAGGTTGTAAGTGAATCAATCCGCAATGCTCTATTTCCTGGAGTTTCCCCGGAGTCAGATCTAGCAGAAACACAACCAGTTCAAACTTTAAGTAATGATTTAGAGGCAATTGGTCAAGGATTTGTTGGTTATATACAACTTGAGTGGGATGATACTCTCGATGACATGGACCTCTCCTTGCAAATGATAAGTTCAAGTGGACAGGTTATAAACACGGTTGATTTTCGGAACAGAGGTGCTGTTGATGCTTCACCTTTTTCTTGCTTTGATTGTGATGTGAGAACGGGACCAGGGAAAGAGCGTATTGATATCAGCCGTTGGTTATTCAGCCGCTATAAGGTGATAGCAACGAATTACTCAAGAACTGGTATGATGACTTCCGAGTCTTTGCGCTGCCAAATTGTCATTGGAGCCGAACGCATGCAGTTGCATTTTCCATCGAAGCTAAGTGAAACATCCATTGAATGGCATATTGCTGAGTTAGTTGTATGTAATGGCATTCCTACTGTGAAAGTACTCTAAACGGGAAGGTTCATGAAGTGAGCCTTTGTATTTTGCACTGTAGACAGCCTATTTTGGGCTGATTGACAGTTCAGACAAACAACAGTAATAAGCGTAATGCTCAGCTCAGGTGCGTCACGTTTATCATATTGAGTTACTCGCTCTAGGCTGAATTCTGCATTTTGATACTAGTGGTAATTGAATAAACGAATCAGTAAAGAGCGGCGAATACTACTAACCTGGCGGAAGCTACAACCCGGTAGCATTCAGAACTACTTACCGTAAGCATAAAACGTATGCCGTATAACCTCATCCAAATTCGCCACCATTATCTGTTGCGCCTCCGGGCGCGCTTCTTTTTTGGCCAGGTCCAGGTTAAGCGCCTGCACGGCGTAGGGTACTAGGGCAGAGCGTACTGGTACTACCCGCTTACCGTCGGTCATGTTGTAATCCTCGGCAATAATGGCTTTTTGATAGTCGCTTAACCTGGAATCTGGCATTAGCACGATGTCTATTTTGGTATTCCAGCGCTCGTCCTGATGTATAGTCATATCGGCATCGCCTTCGATGCCATTTATGCCGCGAAACCGACTAAGCACAAAATCACGATACTCCCGGTTCTTTTCACAGTAAGCACGCACGTGCCAGCGAAGTGGGGTACAAACCAGTGTGTTCGGGGCGATGATGCGGCTTTCTTCATCTGGGCTGGTGAGCGATACATAACCCATATCGATCTTTTTACCGTCTCACGCGGCCCGCACTAGTGCCCGCAGAATATCAGGGTTTATCTGACGTAGTGGCGGCGTTAGCATTTCAGTGTGGGCAAAGCCTAAATCGAGTTGGCTAAAGGTATGGGCAAAGTCTTTAATGCTTGCCAGTGCATGCAGGTATTCATCTGCCAGGCCGCTGGTAAGCTTGGGTGAAAAATCAGGTGCGGGTTTTACCCCTTAAGCTTACCGTCGTATATTAGGTTGCCGGGCGTGACATCGCGCAAATAGGCATTAATGTCCTTTGATGCCTGCTGGCGGGCAAAGCCAAAGCTATTACACAAATGGTTAGTGGTTAGCCGGCCTTCCCCTAATGTCGCTATCTCAATTAACCGGTACTAGCTTACAGTTAAAAATTACACAATAGGCACATGATCTAGACTAATATGAGGATCCGACCATGAAACTAAGGAAATTAAAAGCCGTTATGGAATGTACTGGCTTGGCGCGTTCAACCGTTTATAAGTTTATTGCTGAAGAGCGCTTTCCAAAGCCGGTGAAACTGGGTGTCCGGATGGTAGCGTGGGTGGAAGAGGAAATACTAAATTGGATACTGGAACGAATTAATGAGCGTGATTTGTAGACCGCATTGCATGCCATTATGCTGGTAGTGAATACAGTAAGGTTAATACTTGCGGTGTTGTGTGTATTTCGTGTTTAATGTTACTCTTTTGATAAAAGTTTCGCTGAAATGGAGTTCAAAAAATGAGCTGGATGCACACAGGCAAAGTTCAGGCTTTTAATTACAGTGGTTTAGATAAAAGTCTAGCACAGGAACACGGTATCCGTTTACCGTCGCAGTATCTAAACAATCACTGGCAATTGACGCATCAGGCACTGTTGATGCTTGCCAGCCTGAATGATTACGATCAGCAGCAGGTGATGAAAGAGATTGACTATATCACCCGCTTCCCCAATTCTACTTATTCGACAAAGCACAGCCTGAACCCTTTTCGCCGTATCTATCGCACGCGTTATCCATTTCGCAGTTATCATTACTTGTTGGAGTACAAAACAAACGGAGCCGGCCAGGTTGTTATTGATGACATTTACTTCGACAGAAATGTGCTGGGTACCAAAAACAATATCGCCAATGAGAGAACCACACTGTACAACGTTAGCCGTGAAAGCAATGCCAACTATAATGGCCCAACACCCAGCGATGGCATTAAAACGCTTACCGGTGCTTGGATAGCCCGAGAAGCCGTGCCTCATGTACAGACTGAGCATGCCGCTGTTAATGGCATGCAAAATGAGCTTAATAAAGCTGCCTGGTTAATGGGCGTACATGCACAGGCTGCTTATAGCGCAGATGGCATTGCAGGCTACACGCTATTTCATAACCCAAGCGATGGCTGGAAGTTAGACCTTGCCGAATGCATGTTTGATAAACTAAGCAGAACCAAATCGCACAACGCCCAGCACCTAGCGGCGATACTGTCGCATGCTCAAAAAAGTGGTAAAGCCATAAAGTGGGTAGCACACAGCCAGGGCGCGATTATCTTTAATGCGGCGTTACTGCATTATCGGGCAAACTATGGCGGCAGGTTAACGACCCAGCAATTGGCTCTGCATGGTAGTGGCGCAAATGTCGAAAGGTTATCGCAACTGGCCGCTGGGCTGGGGATGAAAATAGTAGCTGTTAGGAATAACCCGTTTGATTTAGTACCTAACCTAGCCGGCGGTAATGATTTATCGGCCAGTAGCTTATGCCGTAGCATAAAGTTTTGTGGCCTTGTGTTTGGCAAAGATTCTGAACCTGGTGTTAGCCCACATACGTTACCGTATCTGGGTATTGAAACTTACAAAGAGCAATTACGAATGTTTGGCAACCATAAAAAGGCGGCGCAGGTGCAGCGTTATATCAACAAACATGTTGGTAAGAGCTGATGCAGTTACTCAAAAATTGGTGGCAGGGTTTTGCTGGCGGTCCGGATTTTAACAAACTGCATAAACTCACGCTCAGGCTGGAGGAATACCGGCTGGAGTTGATGCTGCCTTACTCAAACATTGCCTCGTACGAGCAACCCAAACAGATTAATTTTCCATTCCGGGCACAAGGCTGGTTTGAAGCAAATGCAGAGCAAGACTGGCATCATTATGGTGTTCATGTTCATACCGAAGGCTGGTGTTATCTGGCACCTATCATAAGGTTCGACGGCGGCGAGTATGGTGTGCTTTGGCTGCAACTGAAAATCAAAAAAGTACCTGATGCCGTTAATGCATTAAACAGAAATGAGTTAGCGCAGCATGTAACCGATGAATACGATGCGCACTACAACTCCGAAGTTATTGGCCCAGAAGGCAACGGCCAGGGCTTGGGATGGAATACGCAACAAAGAAAGAAACTGGAAGCAGAAGCGGAAGATGCCGCATCACGCGGGGCTACTGGCCGAAAAGACCGGTTGGAAGAGCATGCTCGCTTGCAAATTCAGAGTTTCGGTTTTCCACCGTTAAAGCCGGCACAAGTTATCTCGATGCATGGGTTTGATTGGGTGTTTTATCAGGAACGAAGGGGGGAGAGCATTACCCGAACAGATCACTACTGCTTGCCGCTGGATAAGCGTTACTACTTGGCGCTGAGCTTTAAGCATCAGGTTGATGTCTCAAGCGAAAAGTCCTGGCAACGGCATGCCGAGAAAGCCCAGCTTAATATCGTTAAAAGTCTACGGCTGCATGTTGGACCTGAGTTGGACACTGCAATGATTCAAGACAAGCAAAGCAGTGGGTTAAATTTAAGTTAGTACAAACTCTTGCTCAGAACGCATGCAGTTTAACTTCTTCCAGGTTTGCCACCATGATCTGCTGAGCTTCTGGGCGCGCTTCTATTTTTGCCAGATCCAGATTTAAGGCCTGTACTGCATAAGGCACCAGGGCAGAGCGTACCGAGATAACCCGTTTGCCGCCAACCATATTGTAATCTTCAGCAATAATGGCTTTTTGATAGGCGCTTAATCTGGAATCAGGCACTAATACGATATCGACTTTGTTATTCCAGCGCTCATCCTGCTCTTTTGTCATCTCGGCATCACCCTCGATGCCGTTTATGCCGCGAAAACGGCTTAACACAAAATCCCTAAAGTCGCGGTTTTTTTCGCAATATGCTCGCATATGCCAACGAAGTGGCGTACACACCAGCGTATGTGGCGCAATAATGCGGCTCTCCTCATCGGGTGAAGTCAGTGATACATAGCTCATGTCAATTTTATTGCCATCTCGTGCGGCTTGCACCAATGCACGAAGAATATCAGGGTTCACCTGCCGAAGTGGAGGCGTTAGCATTTCAGTATGGGCAAAGCCTAAGTCCAGCTGACTAAAAGTGTGAGTGAAATCTTTGATACTAGCCAATGCATGCAGGTACTCATCTGTAAGGCCGCTGGTTACTTTAGGCGTAAAGTTATCAGACGGCTTGTAGCCTTTTAGTTTGCTATCGTACACCAGATTACCAGGCCCAACATCGCGTTTGTAGGCATTGATATCTTTCGATGCCTGTTGGCGAGCAATGCCAAAGCTGTTGCAAAGATGGTTCGTAGTTAAGCGGCCTTCCCAAAGTGCGACAATTTCAATCAGCCTGTAACGCATCAGCAGCTCCCAGCGGATTGGCCAGCCAATATTGCTATTCTGTTTCGGCATCAGAAAACCTGTATTGTTTGCAAGCATATAAGTCGATACTCTCGAGTCTTTGGCAAAAGTGTAGCAATAAAAGATGATTTTTTTCAGATATTTAATATTCTGCGTTATTACTGAGTATGAATATGTGTATGTTAACCGTACACTGTTTGGGTATACAGTCTGGCGGGATTTATTAAAAAGCGTATTCTGCAGTAAGTAAAAACTTTACCGATCACAGGAACTCACTATGGACTTCAAGGCGATAAAAGCATCACTGTGTGATCAGAATCCACTGTGCACTCTGGTGAATGAACTTTTGTTGTCACCTTATCTGCACGACCAACAGTGCGACCAGGGTGCATTTTTTCCGTTACCGTTTCAGACTGGCATCGGTAAGACATACTCAGCACTAAAACTAATTCTCTGGGATATGGTCTGGCAAGATAAACAAGATGCAGAAAAGCGGCCGGTAATTTTCATTACTGACTCTATAGATAATGTCAAAAGTGCCTTTGCTGAAATTAATAAGCATATTGATTCTGAAAACAGTTTATCTGCAGATGAAAAGAGTATTCTTCGAGATCGTATCGTTTATCTTCCCAGTCAGAAAAATCAGTTACTTGATACGGCACCATCAGACATTGAGAAAATACTGCAGCTTTTTGACTTGCAAAACTCTGAGCTATTTAATGATTGGAGAGAAATTCATGCTCTGCGGGATTTGGCTGGCCATCATCCTAACGAAGCTATAAACAGCAGCGTAAATAAATACGCTCAGCAATTTTATTCAAAATTGGTGCGGTATATTCAGACTGTGCAGCAATCTGACGCACCAGTGCGGCTCAATGAAAGCCAGCAGTGCTTACTTGAGAGGTTGATACCTGGCGAAAGAGTTGTGTCAGGTAAAGCTCATGTCATGTTTATGACAACAAAAAAGTATCTGAAAGGCATCGATACAGTAAAAGGAAAGTATCGGCCGTTAAGAGAGTTAAATCGACAATGGCTAATCATTGATGAGGTCGATAAGCAAAACTCAGAAATTCTCTCCGAGTTGCTCAACAACAAAGCAGAAGATCTGTTGCAAGTCATCCGCACTCTGTTGTCCAACTTCCAGGTATTTAAATTAGAAAACTCGGAACGGTACCGTGGTGTTGATGACGTTTTTGACGAAGTCAGACAAAAACTCAATGAGTTTCAAAGAAAATGGCGAATGGAATTCGCGTTTAATACTTCGGGCAAAACCTTAGCCGACTCTCCGGTGAGGCTATTTTCCGACCGACTGACAGTGCACTCAATATTCCATCGGAAAGCGCAGGAATACGAAGCCTTGGCCAGTAATACCACCAATACTCTGGCTTTGGAGCGCAATGAGGTATTACAGAAAAATCTTATATCTGTTGTACCAAAGGAAGATTTAAACGATGAAATTTCAAATGATTTATTGCAGTTTTTAAATGATGCAGACCACATATATCAACGCTTTTTGCAAAGTATGATGCTTGCGGTTTCGCGCTATCAGCAAAACCTTGGTGCACTCACAAAGGACAATGCGACTAGAAACTCTCTGCTGCAAGATGCCGTTTTATCCATTCTTGAGCATTACAACCTAAGCCAATTTAGTGACGCTGTTTTCAATGCGTTTGACACTCATCGCTTAAATATGAAAAACAAACAAAAGCTGGCATCTGGCCGCAGCTATCACACTAAAGGCTTTAAGAGTATCGACATCAGCCAAAATGCAGGCGTGCGAGATACGGTTAGTTGCTATTTAAACGGTTTGAGTATAACACCGACTGGGCTACTGGCAATGATGGTTGAGGAGGGGGCCGTTATTCTGGGTATTAGTGCTACCGCAACGGCAAGAACCGTAATTCATAACTTTGATATGGAATATTTAAGAGCGCGCTTAAAGCACAATTTTATTGATTTAGAGCCACAGCACCGAAAATTTATTGGTGACTACTATCAAAGCCGGCGCAATTACCAACGAGAGAGTGTCACGGTTGATGTTAGCTTTAACTATGCCGACGACAATTTTTTGCTAGCCGAGGCAGAGGGGAGCAACTCCAGAGCTCGCTCGTTGTATTTAGATAACCTTATGCCTGATCCTGACGACGGGAGTGCTTATTTTAGAAGTTGGGTGGCAAAGCTGCTGCGTGCCATTCATCAGTTCGTTGGACTGCCTGATAATCGCTATATGCTCGCTTTACTTAATCGGACAATAGATGAAAATACCTACCCCGCCTTGATGAGTTTTATTCAACACAGTGTCAGCAAATTTGCGAAGGAGAAAGGCACTAAAGTCCAAATATTCTTTGGTGTAAATGCGGCAGCCATGCACAAAGGCCGTTATGAAGAAGTTTTAGCTGCACTTAGTAAAACTGCAGATAAAGTTGTGGTAATTTCGACTTATAAATCAATGGGAGCAGGCAAAAACCCAGACTACCTTGTAGAGGATAAGCTGCTGGCTTCAAAGCTTAAATATACTGGTTTGGAGCAGCTTAACGGTGCTAAGGTCAAGTCAGATATTGACACTATTTTTCTGGAGAAGCCGACCAGACTGCTTGAATCTGACGTGGATTTTAAACTAAGGCAGCTAAAACTGTTGCATCAATTTATGTCGTTAAAAGCCGCCGGCGACTTATCCCACAACGCTACAAAAAAACTTTGCAATGATGTGTTGCGCGGTGAGAAAGATCCTCGATTACTTCAAGAATATTACAAGCTTGAGGATTACCAGTGGGCAAGTCGAAAGTATATAGAGCAAGCTGTTGGTCGAATGGCGCGTACTGAGTTTAAGCAAAAATCTATTCACATCTATGCAGATGCTAAACTGATACAGCTATTGTCTGCTGACCCTCGTCAGCACGAACTTTTATCGCATGAATATGTTGCTATAGTGCAAAAGGCCAAACTGGCATCGCAGCCTTCGGCCAGTAGCTTTGTAGAGCAGCGGCTACTCAATATTGCCCGGAACAACAATATCGATGCTGGCCTGATGATCTCAGGCTTGCTAGCTCGCTTGTTTAAATCTGATCGAGTACTGCCATCAGACGTTAGCGCTTGGCAAGCTATACGCGAGCAGCTATTAAAGCATCCGGTGTTACCGGTTCAAGATGCAACTTGGCCTACCTTATACCTGCAGCTTCCAGAGAATTCGCCACTTCCGCAGTATAGATATGACGGTGACCCGGATGGTAACCTGGAAAACTATCGTTTTTTTGACGAAGTTAGTTCAGGTAAAGTCGTCAGTTATGAAAATACGCCTTTGCCGGTACTGAGTCTGAATACTCATATCCGACAGAGCTTTTTAGCGCAGGGGTACCAGCTGAATTGGCCGGAAGAAGGTTGGGTGATGGTGCCGTATCTGTTCACGAATGTGTATTTGCCCGCAATCGCTGAACAAGCTGTAAAGGCGGTGCTCATTGGGGCAGGGTTCAATTGGCAAGAGATGCCGGCAGCTTATTTTGAGTGTTTGGATGCGTTGCTGGAAAAAGGTGACTGTAGCCTTGGCTTAGATGTGAAATTCTGGTCTGTTGACCAAGTGCCGACTCCCCGCACAATTGGCAAACTTAAAGAATTACACCTGCAGGGGCTTTGCAATCAGTTTGTCTACATCAACCTTTTTGCGCAGGGCAAAAGCAGAATACGTTATCTCGACCTCGATTTCAGGCAATGCTCAAGCCAGCAAGCAAAGATACTGGAAATCTCAGGCCTTATTGATAGCGCATCTGCAGTGGTTTGCAGTGATGCATTAAAAGCGTTGACGCTTTGGTGTTTAAACAGCGAGTGTACGGAGAGCTAAAATGGCGAAAATAACCCCTTCAGGCATTCCGGTGCTCACAACTTATATTGCGGCAACTCAGTTTGATATGCCGGCGTTGGCGAAGCAGTACGACATTTACTCTATCAGTTATCAGCATGCTGCAGACAAACAAGAAAAAGCTGAGATTAAACGGACAATCCCAAGCTTGTTGTATAAAACCGGCTGCGTTTTATCAATGGTCGATGACTACTACAGCAAGCGATATTACGTGCTCTTGCCACTACAGCATAATTTCAGTTTTGATGATCCAAGAGTAAGTGTTAAAAGAGTGCGTTTTGAATATACGCCGACGTACATTTTGGACAAGTTATTACTCCGGGCCTTGGCGCGTAAATCAACTCAGGCAAATGCCGCACTTGGCCGGTTTGAACAGAACGGACTTTATTACCTGGTAAATTTCAAGAAATCCCGAAAAGCTAAAATTACTAATAAAAAACTCATCGCAGTCGAGATCGATATTGACGCCGATTGGTCAGGAAGAACGGATAGTGGAGAAGTACCACGTTGCCTGATAGCAAAGGTAGTCACTTTTACTCCTGTTGAGGAATTACAAGACGCTTCGGGTAAGCTATACGCCGAATATGCAATGGAACCGAGATACGCGCTTGACTTAAATTCCGCGATGGTTAGTAAAAGTGTCAAAGGGGAATACATTAAAGTAGCAGCCAGTAAATTTAAAAACAGGGTAGCGGCTATTGAGTTAAAAGAGTTGGATTTAGAGCTATTTGAGCGTACAAAAACCGGGGTTATCAGCCAGTGTCTTGACGATATCAAAACTGTATACGGTGATACGTTCTGCGTAGCGCTGAAATCTTTTCCGTCGCATCTGGAATTGTTACCCAAGGGAAATGAGATAAAAAAACACTATGCAGTGATAACCGGGCGATTGTTACAACACCCTATTTTCTTGATAAACACTACCAACGATGAGCAGGCCGAACAGCGTTTGTTGCATCAGTTAATTACTGATGGTTACTCCGTAAGTTGTGCGGCCGAGCCCGAGCAGGATAATCTGAATTTATTGATAACTCACCACAAAGATACGTATGCCAGAGGGCAAGACCCCTATTTGCAAGTTAAGCAAGCTAACCCAGGCGTTATCATTCAAAACTGCACAATTGAAAACCTGATAGATGCCAAGGGGCATCTATCTTCACATGTTTACGAAGTGCTGTTAAAAGAGCTGTTCGTAAAGTTAGAGCTAAGTACAAAACAGATTTTAATCGACAACATGCCTGACGCCTTAGGCGCAACATACATTATTGCCCAGCGTGTTGGCGTTGCAGAAATTAGGTATTACACGTTACAAATCGATAATGCCAGACTACATTTTGGCAGGCTGTCAGATGTTGAAGCAGGTGCTTTAAATCAATTAATTAATCCGCATCATAGCAAGATGTTTAATGGTAGTAATTGGCAGCTAAAGCCGCTTATGTATTGGCCAGAACAGCAGGAGTATCTGTTTATCACAGATACACCTGCTGTTCCTTTAGCCGATATCAATGCGATTCTGCCGATCTTGGTTAGCGTAGAGCAGAGTAATGGTAAGGCGATACCCAAAGCGCTAATAGAGCAGTTTTGTCTGCAATTCCCGGGCAATGCGGCAGGTATGCTATTACTGCATTACCTTGCTACAAATACAGAAGTCGGTGCTATTAAGGTTGCCGATGCAAAGATGGTGCTTAAAGAGGATAAAAGCTTAAAGCGCAGCGAGGCAAAAGAGCAACTAAATCAATGGTTACAGAACTATGGTATTACACTGTGGCAATCTGTCAAAAAACGCCAGGACGGCTTTTTGCAAGCGCACCATGGCCTTAGGGTATTCGCTGAACATCGCATGTACTTTTCTGCTAATGTGCAGTCGGTTAAAGCCAGTTATGGCAACTTCAGCCGTTTATACCGGCTGTGTGGCAATGTAGCGGATGTTCCGACAAAGTTTTACGAACTGCTAACTCCATCACATATCCGGCATAAACAATATTCGGTATTGCCGTACCCATTCAAGTATCTGCGGGAGGAGATTGGAAGGTTAGAGCTAACATAGGACATCATAAGAAGCTAATTGAACATGATAAGACCGTATAGATAAAGGCGAACTCATTCATTAAAAGCTGATGTGCCTGTTTAGGGTTTAGCGAAGGTTTTAAAATATCTCTCTTACAAGTATATTGAGTTTGAGCGCAGTATGTCGAAAAGGCCCTGTTGCTGCCAACAGGGCTCTTTTCTCGGACAAGTGCCGAAATGCTCGCTTGATTCGTTTTGCTTTACGCATTGAACGTCGTTCGTTGCTTAATTAACTGATGGCCTACAATGACAAATAACTTGCTTGTAAGGTTAGGTATGAATAGCTCGTTAAAACCCGAAGATTTAGCTCGCGTTACGATCGATAAAAAATTAACTGATGCAGGCTGGCTAGTTCAAGACAAAAAGCGCATGAATCTTTTCGCCGCCAAAGAGGGCGTGCACGGCGTTGCCATTCGGGAAATGGATACTACAACCGGGCCAGTTGATTACATGCTGTTTATCGCAGGCAAAGCCTGTGGCGTGATCGAAGCCAAGAAAGATGGCGTTTCGCTGGGCGGTGTCGCCGAACAAAGCGGGCGTTATAGCGTTTCCAAATCCGCATTTACTCAGCGTTGGATGGATGAGCTTCCGTTTACGTATGAAGCCACCAGCGCAGAAATTCGTTTTTGCGACTACCGCGACCCTAAAGCGCGAAGCCGCGCCGTGTTTCATTTTCATAAACCCGAAACTTTAAAGAAGTGGCTGGAGGAAGAAAAAACACTTCGCGCCCGATTCCATGATCTACCTGAGCTTAATACGAATGGCCTGCGCGACTGCCAGATTGAAGCCATTTCCGGCATCGAAAAGTCGTTAAAGCTAAATGAACCTCGTGCCTTACTGCAAATGGCTACAGGTTCAGGTAAAACCTTTACTGCCGTTACCCAAATCTTCCGCCTTGCCCATTATGCCAAAACAAAGCGGGTGTTGTTTTTAGTCGATCGGGGCAATTTAGGCCGTCAGGCCAAAAAGGAATTTGAACAGTACGATACCCCTGTTGATGGCCGAAAATTCACTTCGCATTACAACGTGAACATCCTTGGCACAACTGGCGTGGCCGACACAACAAAGGTGACCATATCAACAATTCAGCGCTTATATTCGCAGTTAAGCGGCGTTGAGTTGGATGATGATGCTGACGAACGTTCAGGGTATGAGATAGAAGAAACATCGCTTTCCAGTGCACCAAGAGCAGTGAGTTATAACCCCGAAATACCAATAGAAGCCTTTGATTTAGTTATTATCGATGAGTGCCATAGATCAATTTATAACCTATGGCGGCAAGTTATCGAGTACTTTGATGCTTTTATTATTGGCCTTACCGCAACCCCTACTAAAAAGACCATAGGTTTTTTCAATCAAAACTTAGTATCAGAATACACCCATGAAAAAGCAGTCATCGATAAGGTGAATGTCGGTTATGACATTTACCGTATTAAAACGAAAAAAACTGAACAGGGTGATCTGATTGAGGCGGGTACCGCTGTACAAGTGCGAGACCGCCTTACCAAAAAGCAACGCCAGGAAGTGCTGGACCAAGATCAGGCCTATAGCAAAACCCAGTTAGACCGCAGCGTGATTGCCCCTAACCAAATCCGAACCGTATTAACGGCCTTTAAGGAACGCTGCTTGCCGGAGTGTTTCTCCGAACGCTCTTGGGTACCCAAAACCCTGATCTTTGCTAAAGATGATGATCATGCTGATCGTATCGTCGATAAAGTGCGCGAGGTATTTAACGAGGGCAACAGCTTCTGCAAAAAAATCACCTATCGCGTGGGGAAAAAAGCGGCAGAAGACACCATAGCAGAGTTTCGTACCAGCCCCAGGCTGCGCGTTGCCGTTACGGTAGATATGATCGCGACCGGCACCGATATTAAACCGCTTGAGTGTCTCATTTTTATGCGCGATGTGCGCAGTCAGGCCTACTACGAGCAAATGAAAGGCCGGGGCACCCGGGTGATCGACATCGACTCGCTACACCAGGTTACGCCTGACGCCAAAGCTAAAACCCGATTTGTACTGGTGGATGCCGTTGGTGTAACTGAAAGTGACAAAACAGAAAGTAAGGCGATGGAGAAAAAACCATCGGTTTCAACCGAAAAACTGATGGAACAAATAGCCAGAGGTGATCGTTCGGCTGATACGCTGCAAAGCCTGGGTAACCGGCTGGTTCGTTTAGATCTCACCTTAGACGAAAAACAGCGTGCTATGTTAAGTGAACTGATGGGCAAGCCATTGGCGTTAGTTGCAGGCGAGCTGATCCGTGCAACCAACGAAGAGCACCTCGAGCAACTGGCAAAAATTCAGTTTGGCACCGATGCACCCACACAAGAGCAACGCGACGAAGTGTACACACCCATTGCCGAAGCTGCTGTAAAACCGTTTCATAATCCGGATGTACGGGAAACTATTGAAAAAGTACGGCGAGAAACCGACCAAATTATCGACGATTCTGCCGACGAGTTGCAGGATGCAGGTTTTGATGCCGAAAAAGCCCTGCACATTATTAAAAGCTTTAAGCAGTTTATTGCCGATAATAAAGCAGAACTGAGCGCAATTGAGCTAATTTACAGCAAACCCTACCAACAGCGGCATTTAAGTTACGAACAAATCGAAGGATTAGCTGAAAATATTCAGGCACCACCGTACAATATCGCCCCTATCGAGGTGTGGAAGGCTTACCAACAGCTGGAAACAGCGAAGGTCAAAGGTCTACCTCCTGCAACGTTGTTAACCAACATTGTTAGCTTAATTTCCTACGCGACGGGGCTAAAAGATATACTAGAGCCGTTTCCTGAAGTAGTAGAGCGCAAGTTTAACGCCTGGGTGCAGCAGCAACAGCATTCGGGTACCGAATTTACTCCAGCACAGCTGGAGTGGCTTAATTTAATTAAGCAGCAAATTGCCCAAAACGCAGAAATGATGATGGCTGACTTTGATTACGCCCCGTTCAACCAGCAGGGAGGGGTTCTTAAAGCCAAACAATTGTTTGGCGACAAGCTTGGTCAGATGGTAAATGAATTAAATGGCTATTTAATAGCCTAATTAGAGATTGATGTGACACGATCTAAGCCAATAGAAATTAGTAGCTCCGACTTGCCTGAAGGCTGGTGTGTATCGAGTATTGGTGAGATCTCTTTGTATATTCAAAGAGGAAAATCACCTGTTTACACTGAAAAATCAGATTTGCCAGTTGTAAATCAGAAATGTGTTAGATGGGATGGCATTGATAGAGACCATTTGAAATTTATACATCCAGATCAGTTTGATAAATGGTCATCTGAGCGGTTTTTAGTTAATGGCGACATACTGTGGAATAGCACAGGAACAGGTACGATTGGGCGGGCGGCTTTAGTACAGTTATCAAATGATGAAAGAATAGTAGCTGACAGTCATATAACAATCGTTAGACCTTCAACTAATGTAACGGCTAAATATGTCCATTATTGGATTATGAGTTCAGCCGTTCAAAATAGTATTGGGGTAATCCAATCAGGTTCGACAAATCAGGTCGAATTAAGTAAAAGTGCAGTCGAAAGTACGCCAATACCGTTAGCTCCATTAGAACAGCAAAAACTAATTGTTTCTAAAATTGAAGAGCTTTTTTCCCATATCGATGCCGGTATTGAGGGCTTAAAGCAGACCAAAACAAAATTACAGCAATACCGACAGTCGGTATTAAAAGATGCTGTCACCGGCAAACTAACTGAAAAATGGCGTGAGCAAAATGCTGGCAAGCTCGACCCTGCCGATAAATTGCTGGAGCGAATTCTCACTGAGCGACGTGAGAACTGGGAGCAGGAACAGCTAAAAGCCTTTGCTACAAAAGGTAGTTTGCCAAAAGGCGACGGGTGGAAAGAAAAGTATAAAGTACCTCCTGTCGCGGACGTTAGTCTGTTACCAGAACTGCCGACGCAGTGGGTTTGGTCCACAATTACTCAGTTAGGTGAGTTAAACCGTGGTAAATCTAAACATCGTCCTCGAAATGATCCTGTTTTGTACGGTGGTAGTTATCCTTTCATTCAAACTGGGGACGTTAGAGCGGCTGACGGAGTATTAAAAACCTATACGCAAACATACTCAGAAAAGGGATTAGCGCAAAGCCGGTTATGGCCTAAAGGCACTCTGTGTATCACTATTGCAGCGAATATTGCTGAAACAGCGATATTGGGTATCGATGCATGCTTTCCTGACAGTATCGTCGGATTTATTCCGCACGATAAACTGGTTTCTGTCGAGTATATCGAGTTCTTTTTTAGAACAGCTAAACAAAACCTTGATCGTTATGCACCTGCAACAGCTCAAAAGAATATAAACCTTGAAATACTGAAGTCTGTTGCAGTGCCCTTGATGTCGGTAGCTGAACAGCAAGCTTTAGTATTAGCAGTAAGCGAAAAGCTTGATGCTGCTAATAGAGCTGAGAACTTAATAAACTCGAAAATTAAATATTCAGCAGCGTTAAAAGCTTCGATTCTAACGAAGGCCTTTTCTGGTGGATTGGTACCGAATGAGAGTGCGCAAAGCGCATTAGAGCTTTTGGAAAAAATTAACGCAGAAAAGCAGCAGCTAGTGAAAGAAGCAAAAGGCAAACCTAAAAAGGAGAAGAAAGTGACCAAAGGGCGTAAGTCATTAGAGTCAGTGCTTAAGACTATTAAAGAACCCGTATCTCCTGAAGAATTAATGCAGTTAGCCGAGTTTTCGCTTGAAGAGGTCGAGGAATTTTATATCGAACTGGCTATGCTTTCCGACCGACTTGAAAAAGTTACTCCGACTAAGGAACAGTTAAAAAGCTGGCCATACGAGAAAGACGCTAGCTTAAAGTTAAAACTAAAGGATTAGGCATGAAGATCGATTGGTTGCGCTTAGAAAACTTTAAGAATCTTAAAGACTTTGAAGTTGATTTTTCTTTGAATACCGAGCGGCAGGTCATTATTGGGCGTAATGGTGTCGGTAAATCCAACATTCTTGAAGCGATAGCCTGGATATTTCGCGATCTCGATTTGGCAGAAGAGTCTGATTTTGAATACAGCATTAAGTACAAATGCCGAAATCGCTATATAAAAATAGTTTCAAGTGGTGAGTCATCAAAAAAACCAAAGCGCAAAAGTGTTCGCAAAGAGAATGTACAGCGATATAAGCGTCAGTATTGGATCATTAATAACGTGGAACTCATAAAAGGTAAATCAACTGAAGAAGTTGAGTCGCTGTTTACAGAGCTAACTGAGAGTGAGTTTAACCAACGAAATCAGCCAATAACAAACACTAAAGGCGAAACAAAATTTAGTGAAGAACGCTTGCTACCAGATTACGTGTTTGGATATTACTCGGGGATATCTGCGAGGTTTAACCAGGCTTTTGAAGATCACGAACGAAGTTACTATGAAGCACAAAAAGAAGGTGAAGAAGCCGCTTTGCGTACGATGTTTCTAGCGAAGCCGCACCATAGCCAGTTTTCTTTATTGTCGTTTTTTGCACAGAAAGATCCAGAAGCTGAAAAATTCTTAAAAGAAGAATTTGGTATTGAGCATCTTTCCTCAGTGTTATTCAAGTTGCAAGAGCCATATTGGAGCACCTCGACTAAAAAGAATACCTTAAAAGCTCAGAAAAAAGACCGCCGTTTCTGGGGAGCTGCCGGCAAAGTCGATCCCTTTTTGGACAAGTTATTTGCTGAAGCCTTGTTCCCAATGGGAGGCAGTGAACGAAAGGAAATATCTTTTAAACAAACCAAAACAGGTGAAATGCGTTACTGCTTTTTACCCAGTGAACAAAGTGTCTTGGCGTTAGCCGAAGGCTTAGATGCAAAGGTATTTTTCTCCCGTCTTGAAAGTACGATTTTTAGTGACCTGCTAAGCCTGGATGGTGATGGCCTGAAAATTCGAGTTAAGTTAACTGATGTTGATACTCCAATCACTTTCAAAGAAATGAGCGAGGGTGAGCAACAGCTGTTGACCATTATTGGCTTAATGCGTTTTACCCAACAAGATGAAGGCTTATTTCTGTTAGATGAGCCAGATACACACTTAAACCCGGCTTGGTGCTTAGATTTATTAAAGAACCTTAGAGAATACGGTGTCGACCCCAAAAACAGCCAAATTTTAATTACCACGCACAGCCCACTTACTTTTGCAGGTTTAGACAAGCACGAAGTTGTGATTGTAGACAAAAACTCTGATGGTCAAATTTATAGCTATCACCCAACCACCGCTCCAAAGGGTATGGGCTTCCAAGCGATACTAACCAGTGATTTCTTTAAGTTACGTTCGACCTTGGATAGGGATACTCTGAAGTTGCTTGATGAAAAACGTGAGCTGGGTTTAAAAGAAGACAAAACTGATGCTGATCGCCAAAGACTTCATGACTTGAACATTATCCTTGGCAAGCTTGATTTTTCGCATGCAGCCCGTGACCCATTGTATTTAGAGTACATAAGGGCGATGACTGAAGCTCAAAAGGAATTGCCGGAGATTGCTAACGCCACTCCTGACCATGAATCTTGGGAAATTCGCAAAAGAATTGCTGCGAATATTGCAAAAAAATTGATGGCGAAGAGGTCTGAATTTTGAAGTACATAGACAAAAGACAACTTCAAAGATTGGCTGACTTAACAGATATAAACACTGCAAAAGCGGAGATAAAAGCGTTAGCCCCTGCACAACGTAGTTCTTTTATTGACGATAACGGTGGACGTTGGTCTGATCTAAAGTTTGCCTTGTGGACTTTAGGGAATATGAAATGCTGGTACTCAGAGGCAGTTCTTCAGCAGCAGGAAGGACACGTAGAGCATTACAGACCTAAGAAAAAGCCACATGGATTGAACGGTGTAGCTCATTCCGGCTATTGGTGGCGAGCTTTTGATTGGACTAATTTTCGTTTATCTCATCCAACTAGTAACGTTCGAATTACTGATTATCTAACGGGAAAGAAAGTTGGGAAAGGAGCATACTTTCCTCTGCGTGATGGAGATGTAAGAGCTGTAGATGAAGCGAGTGAAAGGCATGAACATCCTGTTCTATTGGATCCGACAGTGATTGGTGATTGCAAGTTAATTTGTTTCGATACTAATGATGGTAAGCCACTCGCTACTTTTTCTGTGCAACAAGATCCATGGAAGAACGAAAGAGCCATTCAATCAATAGCGTTTTATCATCTCGATGAAGGGACATGGAATTATCAACGGAAAGACTTGATGGATGAGGTAGGTATTCTGTGCGACCGATTAATTGAAGCCGAAAGCTCACCTAACAGAGATCAGGCACATTGTGATCAATTAACCGAAGAATTGGTTAGTTATATTAACGAGCATAAACCATTCACTGCAGCTTGTACTCAAGTAATTAAAGAAAAAGGATTAATTGAGGCAGTAAGCTAGAGAACCAAAATGAATAATATTAGTACTACAGAAATTGTAAACCGTGTATGGAACTATGCCCACGTGCTGCGTGATGAAGGCGTGGGCTATGGCGATTACGTCGAGCAGCTAACTTACCTTATTTTTCTAAAAATGACAGCAGAGCGTGCTGCTGGCGGGCAAGAAGCTGAAAGCTTAGCAACCGAGCGCTGGAAGCTGCTGATTAAGCTTGATGGCGCAGAGCTTGAAACCGAATACCGCAAAACACTTGAAATGCTTGGTGGCCAAAAGGGCACACTGGGTACTATTTTCCGAAAAGCACAAAATAAAATCCAAGACCCCGCTAAGCTTGAGCGGTTGATTGACATGATCAATAAAGAATCATGGTCAACGCTTAGTATTGATGTAAAAGGTGCCATATACGAAGGCTTGCTACAAAAGGGTGCTGAGAGTGAGAAAAAAGGCGCTGGTCAGTATTTTACGCCGCGCCCAATTATCGAAGCTATTGTCGATGTGATGCAACCACAGCCAATGCAAATCATTGCTGATCCTGCATGCGGTACAGGCGGCTTTTTAACAGTAGCGCATGACTACATTGTAAAGAACACTGAACGCCCGTTATCAAAAAAAGAAGCGCGCTTTTTAAAAGAGGAAGCTTTTCGGGGTAATGATATTTCTGATTCGGTGGCGCGCCTTTGCGCAATGAACCTGTACCTGCATGGTATTGGTACCGATGAATGCCCAATTTCGACTTCAGACGCTCTAGCAAAAGAGGTTGGCGACAATAAAGTTGATATGGTGTTGGCTAACCCACCGTTTGGCAAGAAAAGCTCTATTACGGTTATTAGTGAGAAATCAGGCAAGCTAGAAAAAGAAAAGCTGACGTACGAGCGCTCTGACTTCTGGGCTGATACCTCAAATAAACAATTAAACTTTGTGCAGCACATCGGCAATATGTTGCGGGTCGGCACTGGCAAGGCGGCGGTTGTTTTGCCTGATAACGTGTTATTTGAAGGCGGTACAGGGGAAACTATCCGCAAAGTACTGTTAAATCGGTTTAACTTACATACCATTTTGCGGTTACCCACTGGTATTTTCTACGCTCAGGGGGTAAAGGCGAATGTACTATTTTTTGATGCAATGCCAGCTTCAAAAGAACCATGGACAAAAAGCGTATGGGTATATGACTACCGCACCAACGTGCACAAAACACTGAAAGCGAACAAGTTAACTCGCACTGACTTCGATGAGTTTGTTGCACTGTTTTGCGCCGAAGATAAGAAAAAGCGCATCTCAAATTGGCAAGAAAACCCACGCGAAGAAGATGGGGGCCCTGGCCCGGATGGTCGCTGGCGCGAGTTTAGTTATGATGAAATTATTGCCAGAGATAAAACCAATCTGGATATTACCTGGTTAAAAGATGAGTCGTTAGAACACAGTGACAACTTGCAACCACCCGCTGTTATCGCCAGTGAAATTGTTGAGTTGCTGACTGCAGCACTTGAAGAGTTTAAAAGCGTTGAAGACTCCCTTGTCGAAGAGGATGAAGTTTAAGCTTTGCTTGGCTCAAAGGTTAACTTTTACTCTTAGTTAGCTGAATCAATCTCGACATTGGTGGCTTTTTCGCCATTACGCTTTTTAAAAGCTCAGGAAAAAGTATGTACTTTATAAGGACGTTACATGAGTAAGAAAATTACCGGTGCAGAGTACCCATTGGGCAAAATTTTTAGCTCAGACTTTGATTATGAGATACCGCCGTATCAGCGCCCTTATGCCTGGACAACTGAGCAGGCTGGCGAGTTGTTTGACGATCTTTACGATTTTTATCGGCATGAAAAGGAAGATAGTTATTTTCTTGGCAGTATAGTACTGATTAAGTCGGAAAATGCCCCCCATTCGCAAGTGATTGACGGCCAGCAACGCCTTACAACCCTCACCATCATGATTGCTGCGCTGACGTCATTATTGAGCGGTGAGAATAGGGAAGAGTGTTTTGCTTATATTCAGGAGCCCGGTAAGAAGCTGCAGGGGATATCAGCCAAACCACGCTTGGCTCTGCGTTTGCGTGACCGCGATTTTTTTGCCAATATGGTGCAAAAATTAGACTTTGATGGGTTGGCACAACTTGATAATGCGCAACTTGAAAATGAGTCACAACAGAACATCAAAGCTAATGCTATTTTCTTGTTGAGCAAGCTGCGAAGTAAGTTTACTACTGAAGACATGTTGATTGATTTTGGCATGTTTTTAATGACCAGATGCTTTCTGGTTGTGGTTTCAACACCCAGCCAGCAATCGGCTTTCCGGGTGTTTTCGGTGCTTAATAATCGTGGTATGGATTTATTGCCCAGTGACATTATTAAAGCCGAAGCTATAGGGAAAATAGCGGAGTCGAAGCGTGCTGGTTTTAACGATCGCTGGGAAGAAATTGAAGTAGATGTTGGCCGGGACGGGTTAAATGACCTGCTTGGTTTTATTCGAATGATCTACGCCAAGTCAAAGGCTAAACGTGCTTTGCTGGAAGAGTTCAAAGAGTATGTGTTAGCCAAAGTGGTTTCTGCCGAAGAGCTAATTGATAAAGTTATCGAACCTTATGCCAACGCTTACATGGATGCGAAGTTTGCTAATTATGAATCATCAGAAAATGCGGGTGACATTAATCAGCTTTTTACCTGGCTAAACCGTATTGATAACTCTGACTGGATCCCGGTTGCCATTAGTTACCTGGCTAAACACGGTAAAAACTCAGCTGCTGTATTGCAGTTCGTTACTAAACTAGAGCGTTTAGCCGCGCAGATGCACATTTGTGCCGCCAATATAAATCAACGTATTGATCGTTACGCCAAAGTATTGGCTGAAATCGAAGCAACGCATAGTACAAGCCTAACATCGATAGAACTAACGTCTTCTGAAAAAGATGCATTTGTCACTGCCCTCAAGGATGATGTATACACGCTTACGGCAAGGCGCAGAAATTACCTAATCCTACGACTGGATTCTTTTGTTACCGATGGGGTGGCATCATACACCCACAACATTCTGACCATTGAGCATGTGCTACCGCAGACTGTTAGCCCCGACTCAGAGTGGGTCAGATGGTTCCCGGACGTTTTAGATAGATTCGTTTGGGTGCACAAGTTAGCGAATTTAGTACCACTAACGCAAAGCAGAAACTCTTATGCGTCGAACTATGATTTTGAGCGAAAGAAGTCGGCGTATTTTACTGGTCGCTCTGGTGTAACATCTTTTGCTTTAACCTCACAGGTACTGCAAGAGAAAGAGTGGACTCAAGAAGTATTAGAGCTGCGTCAGCAACGACTTGTTGGCATTTGCAAACAGAAGTGGGATCTATAAACACATGTAAGTCATTGATACTGCTAAAACAGCTACGCACTAGCGGAGCAGATAACCAAGCTATTCAAATGGCCTGTAGCTGTTTTTGGACTGATGCTATTTAACAATAGCAGTCGGTTATGCCGGCAATTAAGCAGTTTTACCATGTTGGCTGAACTTGGCACCTATAACTTAGCAACACGCACAGGGCCTGAGATTCCTATACGATAATTATGGATTCCAGTTTATCAGCTAAAAGTGCTAGTGCTTCTCTCCGCTCCTCAAAATAATCATGCTGATTGTAAATGCCTTCAACGCCTCTAAGCTTATGGTTTAAGCACCGCTCTGCCACATGGCCAGGTACGCCCAGTTGTGCCAGCAGGGTACGGCAGGTGCGGCGCAGGTCGTGCACGGTAAAGTGTGCGATATCACCCATTTTGTTGGGTGGCTGTTTCTTTTTGCCGGCCTCATGGCCGAACAGCTTGGTGATGGCTCGATTCAGGGTATCCGGCCCCATGAACGGGCGTTTGCTGCTGCGCCGGTTGGGAAACACGTAGGGCGACCCTGCAGCCCTGATCTGCAATTCTTTAAACCAATCGATGCATAACTCTGGCAGTGGGATACTGATGCCCACACCGGATTTGCTGCGCTCTTTTGGCAACTCCCACACTCCCACCTCTAAATCGATCTCTTGCCAACTGGCTTCTGTAAGCTCGCTTTTGCGCACGCCCAGCGTGAGCAGCAGTGCACAGGCCAGGTAGTTCTCTCTGGCAAAACTATCCTTATTTTCCCGAAAAACTTCAAACACGCGTGTTAGTTCTGCCATGTTGAGCGCCCGATCCTTGCTTTGCTCTACGCCACCAGCATCGCTGACCGTAAAGGCGCTGGCTGGGTTGGCACCCACCACATCCAGCTTTATGCCGTGGTTAAACAGTTGCTTTAAGTAGAGCAGGGCATCGTTAGCGATGGTTGGCCGGCCAGAGTCGGTGATGGTTTCGATAATGTACTGAATGTCCCGCGCTACCACTTTGCTGGGGGCGGCAGTACCAATATGCGGCGCGATGTCTTTGCGGTAAACCCGTTCCGGGATGTTGTGGTGCTTCAGCCGTTTAACATTGCCTTTGTGCCATTCGGCAAATAAGTCATCGACGGTGTGCAGTTTATGCTGCTTGGCGCGCTGTTTCAGAAACAGTGGATCTACTTTTTCCACCACCAGATGCTTTTTTTGCGTCACCGCCTCGGCTCGCGCTTCAGACAATGACATATGGGCACACTGGCCTAGTGTCATTTCCCGACGTTTGCCGCTAGCGGTATATCGCAGAAACCAAAATGATTTACCCGATTTGGGTACGCATAAATAAAGGCCTTCACCATCCGCGTACCGGCCAGGCTTACCCTTTATTAAGGATTCAACTTTCTTTGCAGTAAGGCTACCCATAGTCCCTCTCAAATCAGTCAGTTACACGCAGGTGATTTTACCCACCAATGACCATCTGAAATAGTCTAGCATACTCACCACTTTACCCACCAGTTATGCTTGGCTTTCGGTGGGTGAAGGTGGATTTGTGTGGACTATGGTTTACCTTAAGTTGTTGATATTTATTTTGTAATGTGCTTTTATGGATGCCGGTAGATATTACTCAATATTCTGAATCTGCTCCCGCATCTGTTCAATCAATACCTTAAGCTCCACCGCAGCATTGGTGATCTCGGTGCTAATGGACTTGGACGACAGAGTGTTGGCCTCGCGGTTGAACTCCTGCATCATAAAATCCAAACGCCGGCCGCAGGCGCCGCCTTTTTTTAGCGTATGGCGGCTTTCTTTGATATGGGCTTCCAGCCTATCCAGCTCTTCGGCTACATCGGATTTTTGTGCCAAAAAGGCCATTTCCTGCTCCAGCCGGCTTTGGTCCAGCTCGCTTTGAATGTCTTTTAACCGGTTGGTGATGCGATCGCGCTGCCATTGCATGGCAACGGGCAGGTGGGCGCGCACAGTGGTAACGTGTTCGCTGATTTGGCTTAAGCGGTTTTCAATCAGCTCGGCCATGGCTTTGCCTTCGCGCGCCCGACTGGCGATAAAGTCATTCAGTGCCAGTTGGAAGCCTTCGAGCAAGTCACTTTGCACTGCATCCAAATCGGCCTGAGGGGTATCCATCACGCCTGGCCAGCGCAGTACGTCCATAATATTGAGCTGAGCACCGTTGGCCTGACTTTGCAGCGCATTGGCATGGTTAATCAATTGGCTGGCCAGTTGCTGGTTGATTTGCAGCTCGGTAACGGCTTCGTTGATGCTGTAGCGCAGGCTGACTTCGATTTTACCGCGCTGCAGCTGCTGGCGCAGGGTTTCGCGCAATTTGGTTTCCAGACTGCGAAACTGTTCTGGCAAACGGAAAAAGGTTTCCAGGTAGCGCTGATTGACCGAGCGGATTTCCCACTGGGCATTGCCCCAGTTGGCTTGAATGTCGTGACGGGCGAAGGCGGTCATGCTGTGGATCATGGGCTGGTTTCCAATCGGAGCTGAAAACGCCAGTATACCTGAATGCAAGTCGTGCTGTCAGCTTAGGTGCAACTTGACCGGCATTCGGTATAATAGCACTACAACTTATCGACGATTACATCCAGCAGGAGAGATGCCATGCGTCCCAGCGGCCGAACCGCCAGTCAGATCCGCCCTTTAACCTTTACCCGCCAGTTTACCGCCCATGCCGAAGGCTCGGTGCTGGTGGAGTTTGGCCACACCAAAGTAATTTGTACTGCCAGTGTGGTGGAAGGGGTGCCGCGTTTTATGAAAGGCCAGGGCAAAGGCTGGGTAACGGCTGAATATGGCATGTTGCCACGTGCGACCCATACCCGTAATGATCGTGAGGCCGCTCGTGGCAAGCAAGGTGGTCGCACCATGGAAATTCAGCGGCTGATTGGCCGTGCCCTGCGCACGGCGGTGGATTTAAAGCTGCTGGGTGAGAATACCATCACCATCGATTGTGATGTGATCCAGGCCGATGGCGGCACCCGCACGGCTTCAATTACCGGTGCTTGTGTCGCTCTGGTGGATGCGCTGAACTTTATGCGGGCTAAAGGCATCATCAAAACCAATCCACTAAAATACATGGTGGCTGCGGTCTCGGTTGGCGTTTATAAAGGCACTGCAGTGGCCGATCTGGATTACGACGAAGACTCCAATGCCGAAACCGATATGAATGTGGTGATGACGGAAACCGGCAAAATCATTGAAGTGCAAGGCACGGCTGAAACCGAGCCATTTAGTTTTGATGAAATGCAGGAAATGATGGAGCTGGCGCGTCACGCCATTCGCGATATCGTTGATGAGCAAAAGCGGGTGCTGGCGTAAGGAGCTTGGGATGAAAGACTTTCAGCGTGAGTTTATTGAATTTGCCCTGTCGCGTCAGGTGCTGAAGTTTGGCCAGTTTACCTTAAAGTCCGGCCGCATCAGCCCGTACTTCTTCAATGCCGGTTTGTTTAATACCGGCGGCGATCTAGCCAAGCTGGGCCGCTTTTATGCTGCGGCGCTGCAGGACAGTGGCATCGAATTCGATCTGCTGTTTGGCCCGGCCTACAAAGGCATTCCGATTGCCACCACCACGGCTGTGGCGCTGGCCGATCATTACCAGCGCGACCTGCCGTACTGCTTTAACCGCAAAGAAGCCAAAACCCATGGTGAAGGTGGCAGCCTGGTTGGCGCCCCTTTGCAGGGCCGGGTGATGCTGGTAGACGATGTCATCACCGCTGGTACCGCCATTCGTGAGTCGATGCAGATCATCGCTTCCGCTGGTGCTACCTTAACGGGCGTGCTGATTGCGCTGGACCGGCAAGAGCGCGGCAAGGCTGAGTTGTCGGCGATTCAGGAAGTAGAGCGCGACTTTACTACTAAGGTGATTTCCATCATTAACCTGACCGACTTGATCAGTTACCTGGCCGATCAACCGCAAATGGCAGAGCACCTGACCGCGGTACAGGCCTATCGCGCTGAATACGGTGTGGCGTAAGCGGTTGTTTGCACTGTCATTCGGTGTTCATCTGGGCGCTGTAAGCTGAGTCCGATTAAGGCTTACAGCACTGCGTCAGAGCAGACTTTTTCAAGGGAAAGCCATGGAAAAACCAAATGGTCAGGGACTGGGCCGGGTGATCAAAGCGGCCAAATGCTCGATGCAGGGCTTTGCTGCCACCTGGCGGCATGAAGCGGCGTTTCGCCAGGAAGCCGTGTTGGCGATCCTGTCGGTGCCTCTGGCAGCCTGGCTGGCGCAGAGTTTTCTGCAGTTTGTGCTGTTGATTGGCGTCTGGTGTCTGGTACTGATTGTTGAGCTTTTGAACTCTGCGATTGAAACCCTGACCGATCGGGTCAGCCTGGAGCGGCACGAGTTATCGGGCCGGGCCAAGGATATGGGCTCGGCGGCGGTGTTTTTAAGCCTGGTATTGGTTGCTTTGGTCTGGGGCAGTGCGCTTTACAGCCGGTTTTGGGGCTGACACGAAGACCCAAAGCCGGCCTTCGTGTTCGTTCTATTTACTCTCTACGCCCTGACTAGCTACGCCCTGAGTGGCCAAAACCACCTTCGCCGCGCGCGCTTTCGTCAAAACTTTCCACCAGATTAAACTCCGCCTGTACCACAGGCACAAACACCAGTTGCGCCATGCGCTCACCAGGCTCAATGGTAAAGCTGCTGTGGCCGCGGTTCCATACCGACACCATCAACTGGCCCTGATAATCCGAGTCAATCAACCCCACCAGATTGCCCAGCACAATACCGTGCTTATGGCCAAGGCCAGAGCGTGGCAAAATGGTGGCACAGAGATTAGGGTCGCCAATATGGATGGCGAGGCCGGTTGGGATGAGCTCGGTCTGGCCAGGCTCCAGCGTGATGGCGCTATCGAGCAAAGCGCGCAGATCCAGGCCGGCAGAGCCTGGCGTGGCGTAAGCGGGTAGTGGAAACTCGCTGCCAATGCGCGGGTCGAGAATTTTCAAATCAATGGCTTTTTTCATGGTGCTAGTGTAGTTCCGTTAAGGTAAAGGCTGTTGTTGCTGAATACGCTGAGCAATCAGCTCCAGAATGGCTGCAGCCAACGCAGTTTTAGGCTGGCGCTCCAGCGCGAGTTCACCCGCTTGCCAGTAGGCGGTGATGGCATTATGTTCGCTGTGAAACCCCTGCTCTTTTGATGACACATCGTTGGCACAAATCAGATCCAGCTTTTTGCGCTGCAGTTTGTCCTTGGCATAGCTGGCCAGATTTTCGGTTTCTGCAGCAAAGCCAACGGTGAAAGGGCGCTGATAGGTCAGGGCCGCCACATCGGCAATGATGTCCGGGTTTTTAACCAGTGTCAGTGTCAGCTCATCGTTGCTGCTGGTCTTTTTCATTTTCTGCTCGGCGACTTCGGCCACCCGGTAATCGGCAACGGCGGCGCAGCCAATAAAAATGTCGGCCGCACTGGCGCGCTGCATCACCGCTGTGTGCATCTGCTGCGCCGATTGTACGTCAATGCGCTCGACCCCGGCAGGGGTTGCCAGATTAACCGGCCCGGTGACCAGCTGCACTTTGGCGCCGGCTTTGGCGGCGGCTTCGGCTAGTGCAAAGCCCATCTTGCCGGAGCTGTGGTTGCTTAAAAAGCGCACCGGATCGATGGCCTCGCGGGTGGGGCCTGCAGTGATCAAAATCGTCTTTCCATGCAAGGCGGGTAGCACTGGCGCTTGCAGCTGCTCTAAAGCTGCGACCAGCTCTAATGGCTCCAACATCCGGCCCGGGCCGACATCACCACAGGCTTGTTCACCTGCCGCCGGTCCTGCGATGTGAAATTTTCGTTCTTTCAGTGTTGCTATATTGTGCTGTGTTGCGCTATTTTTATACATCTGCTGGTTCATGGCTGGCGCAACCATGACTGGAGCACTGCTAGCCAGTACACAGGTGGTCAGTAAGTCATTGGCGAGGCCATGGGCCAGCCGGGCAATCAGATCGGCGCTGGCCGGCGCTATCAGAATGCAGCTGGCCCATTTCGCCAGCTCAATATGGCCCATGGCTGCTTCTGCCGCTGGGTCCAGCAGGCTGGAGCTGACCGGGTTGCCAGACAGAGCCTGCAAAGTAAGCGGGGTAATAAAGTGGCTGCCGCCTTCGGTCAGGATCACCCGTACTTCGGCACCGCGCTCTTTTAAACGCCGGATCAGATCGGCACTTTTGTACGCGGCGATGCCGCCGCTGATGCCCAGTAAGATCCGCTGGCCGCTGAGAGTAGTTTGCATGCTGTGAAGTCCGTTGGCTGAAACTGGGCTAAAGATAGCATGAAACGACCCCTGACTTCAGCTGCTAAAGACGCATTTCACACAAGGAGGAAGCATGGCAATCAGGGACTGGCCAGCCGAAGAGCGGCCCAGAGAAAAGTTACTACAACGTGGAGCTACTGCCTTATCGGATGCCGAATTACTGGCGATCTTTTTGCGCACTGGCTTGCCGGGGATGTCGGCGGTAGAACTGGCGCGCAGCTTACTGGCAGATTTTGGCTCGCTGAAAGCCCTGATGCAGGCACCGCTGCCGCGTTTTTGTGAAGGCAAAGGGCTGGGCATGGCCAAGTACGTACAGCTGCAGGCGGTGATGGAGCTAAGCCAGCGCTGTTTGCAGCAGAGCCTGCAGCACGAAGCCGTCTTTACCGAGCCTTCGTTGGTGAAACGCTATCTAAGCCAGCAACTTCATCACGAGAGCAGGGAAGTTTTTCAGGTGCTGTATCTGGACAACCAGCACCGCTTGCTTAAATCCGAGCCATTGTTTTATGGCACCATCGATGCCTCGCCGGTGTATCCGCGGGTGGTGGTGCAACAGGCATTAAAGTACAATGCCGCCGCGCTGATCCTGGCTCACAACCACCCATCCGGCGTGGCTGAACCGAGCAGGGCGGATCGCAGCATTACCAGTCGGATCCAGCAGGCGCTGCAGTTGGTGGATATCCGGGTGCTCGATCATCTGGTGGTTGGTGATGGCGAGGTGGTGTCCTTTGCTGAGCGGGGTTGGATCTAGCTGGATCCCCTCAAGGATCTGCGATCGTACTAAATTGCTGCAAACGAGCGGTTCACGGATGAATTTGCTTGAATTCGGACCACCTTTCGTGTATAAATTGCGCCCTCTTACGTTTTCAGAGCCGCCTTCCTTGGCCAGAAGGCAGATAAAACGCTCGAGCAAGCAGTTATTTTTTGGAGAGATACGACATGTCAAAAGTATGCCAAGTGACCGGCAAACGACCTATTACTGGTAATAACAGGTCTCATGCCAACAACGCAACCAAGCGCCGTTTCCTGCCTAACCTGCAAACGCACCGTTTCTGGGTTGAAAGTGAAAATCGTTTCGTCAAACTGCGCCTGTCTACCAAAGGCATGCGTATTATTGATAAGAATGGCATCGATTCAGTTTTGGCTGATCTGCGTGCCAAAGGTCTGAAAGTTTAAGGATTACGACGATGCGCGATAAAATTCGTTTAGTATCATCTGCTGGCACTGGTTTCTTCTACACCACCACGAAGAACAAGCGTACCATGCCTGAGAAGATGGAAATCAAAAAGTTTGATCCTAAAGTGCGTAAGCACGTGATTTTCAAAGAAGCGAAAATCAAGTAATCAAACGTTCTGAAAGAACCCGGCCTGGCCGGGTTTTTTTCTGCCTGCAATTTGTTGCTGTTAGCTGAAGTATGATTGGCTGTGGTAGACTTTTCGTTATTCACCATCAGGCAGGTTTTTTTCATGTTGCCAAAACTTTCCCGTCGTGCCTGGAATAATGTACTGATTTTTGCCGTGCTATTGCTGATGTTTTTGCTGTATGGCACACCACAGCGGTTGGCGGATTTAAAGCACCGCAATACCAGCTTACTGGGCGAGCAACAACTGCTGAGCATTGAGTTTGCCAGTGTGCGTATCAGCCGTTCACCACAAGGTTGGCAGCTGGTGCCGGCCCGGTCGGATCTGCAGCCTTTGGTAGATCGCACTATAGCCATCTGGCAGCAGCAATTGCTGGCCGATGGTGAGCGCAGCGTGTCACCCTTACCGGAGCCGTTAACCCAGGCTCAACTGGTGCTTGCTGGTCAGGGGGAACCGATAATCTGGGTCCTGTCTTTGTCCGATCAGCAGTTTTATTTAAGCCCTTCGCATCGTCGTTTGTATTATCCCATTCGTGCGGCTGAAGCCGAGTTGTTATTTCCGGCGGAGTTTCGTTAATGCCTGAATTGCCTGAAGTAGAAGTCTCCTGTCTTGGTATTCGCCCCCATTTAGCTGGTCAACTGTTGCAGCGGGTGGTGGTACGTCAGCGTCAGCTGCGCTGGCCGATACCGGATGATGTATTGGCACTAAAGGATGAACCCATCCTGGGTGTGACACGCCGTGCTAAGTATTTGCTGATTGAACTGCCACAAGGCAGTATCTTGCTGCATCTTGGTATGTCCGGGCACTTGAAAGTGTTGCCGCAAAGCACGGTCGCCGGTAAGCATGATCATGTTGACTTTGTGCTCGGCAGTGGTCAGTTGCTGCGACTCAATGATACCCGGCGTTTTGGTGCTGTGCTGTGGCAAGCCAAGGATGAACCGCACCCAATGCTGCAGGCACTTGGCCCAGAACCGCTGACCGAGCTCTTTGATGCACAGCTGCTGTGGCAGCAGGCACAAAAGCGCAGCAGCGCCATCAAGCTGGTGCTGATGGACAACAAGGTGGTGGTTGGGGTGGGCAATATCTACGCCAATGAAGCCTTGTTTAAAGCGGGTATTTTGCCAAGCCGTCCGGCTAAGTCTTTGTCTATACACGAATGCGAGCGTCTGGTGCAGGAGGTTAAGCAAACCCTGGCACAAGCCATTGCGCAGGGCGGCACTACGCTGCGTGATTTTAGCCAGTCCGATGGCAAGCCTGGCTATTTTAAACAGGAGTTGTTGGTGTATGGCCGGGGCGGCCTGCCGTGTTTGCGTTGTGGCGCAGAGTTAGCGGAGATCCGGTTAGGACAACGCAGCACGGTGTTTTGCCAAAGTTGTCAGAGCTGACTTAAAAACGACGCTTGGCCATAGCGCGAAACTGCCAGCTATCCAGCCCTGGCTCGCTACGCAGCGGTTTGGCCAAATCCAGATGCACCATGGTACCGCGGCTGGAGTATTTGGAGAGCAGTCGAACACCCCCCCCAACGCCAAACAGCAGTTGATCGCTGGCTTCACTGCTTTGCCAGGGATCGTCCCAGGCCCGGCCTGCATCGACAAAGCCGGCAAAACCAACATCAAACAACCGTAAAATAGACCAGGGTGTGTAGTAACGGTACTCGCCGCTGGCTACCCAAAGCTTTTGGCCACGTTGAAAATAAAGCGGATAGGCCCGCATGCCATTATCACCGCCCAATTGATGCAGTTCATCCCGATACATTTCCCGGCCAAGCTCCAGATGAAAGCGGGCTGCCAGGCTGCTTTGGTCGGTCAGGTGGTGCACCAATAACCAGTGACTGCTAAGCTCGCGACGGGAAGGCTCATCACTTTGCCATTGCTGCTTGAAGTGATGTTCTGTCAGCAGCCAGCTGCCAGGTTTGATGGTCCAGTTTTTCTCCAGCCGACTGCTTAGTTGCCAGCCATTGGCATCAGCACCCAGCCAATCGGTGAGGCGTGCCAGCTGCAGCGTCCATTGCCAGCCAAAATTAATGTCTTCAGTCCGGTTGAACTGATTGATTTGATACAGCTTTTGGTAATCGGACTGCAGCCATTGATACTCCAGCCAGAGCGCGGATAAATCCCGATCAAGCGGTAAGCCATTCTGGGTATCCAGATTGCTGGCAAATTGCTGCTCATGCAGCCGAAGTCCCAGCAGCAGCCGTTGTGCGCTGTAGGTGCTGGCATACAAGCTAAAACCAAGATAGCTTTGTAGCCAGTTCCGTTTGCTGTCGTAGCGGTTGCTTTCTTCTCCTCGCTGGTATTCCCGTAGTTCTTCTTTGTGTTTTTCCAGCTCAAAGCCCATGGCCCAGGGGGAGCTGATACGATAAAAGGGGCGTTCAACCGCTAACAAATAGCTTTCGCCATCGGAATTATCTGCGTACTGCAGCGCGCTGCTCCAATGGCTGCCAAACATATTGGGGGAAGCGAAGCTTAGCAAATAGCCGGTTCGCTCACTGTCTTTGGCGTAATCGAGCTGCAACTGATTACCGGTACCCAGCAGATTATCCTCGGCAATACCGATGGAGTATTGGGAGACTCCGCCTTCGTGTTTGAAATCAATTTTTGGTAATAAGGACCAGTTGTCCCAGCTTTCAACCAGCACATCCACCTGATGCGATTCGCTGCAGTAATGGCTGATACTGACTTTGGCTTCACGTAGATAGCGCCGGCTTCGCAATAAGCGCTCGGTCTCTTCAAGCTCGGCCAGGCTAAGTTTATCGCCCTCAGCAAATAATAAGTCCTGTTGCAGCGTATCTTCCCGGGTGATGATGTGGCTGTAGTTGGCAAAGCGATGCAGCCAGAAGGTGCCCGGCTCGTTCAGATCGAACACATTGCTGGCATCAAAATCAATGGAGCGGATACGAATATCGCCCCGCTCGGGCAATGCATCGGTATTTTCCAGCAGTTGGCAGTCACTGGCCTGCACCGCACTGGCGAGCAGGCAAGCCCCACTCAGCAGAGTTAGCCCCCGCATACAGACCCCTTTCTTGGCTCAGGGGCTGATATCGGCATCATCACCTGCTTTGTCTGCTTTGTCTGCTTTGGCCGGAACAATGGTAATTGGAAAAGGTGCGGTTTCGCTGCCGGCATACAAAGAGCGGTGTGGGAACGGAATTTCAATACCGGCGGCATCAAATGCATTTTTTACCTCTTCCTGCAGGCTGTTGCGTAAGTCACGGAAGTTTTCCCGCTTGGTCCAGACTGAAAATTGAATGTTCAGGCTGGAATCGCCAAAGCCATTGAAAACGAATAAAGGTGATGGCTCGTCCAGGCACAGTGGATTGGCATCTGCCACTGTCATCAACAGCTCTCGAACCTGTTTGATACTTTCTTTATAGGCGACACCTAGCTGTAAATCAAAGCGCCGGATGGGAAAGCGGGTCAGATTGGTCATTTGTGACTTAATCAGGCTTTCATTCGGGATGCGAACAAATAAGTTATCAAAGGTACGGAGTTTCACTGAGAGTAAGTCGATGGACAGCACTTCACCCGTGGTTTCGCCCACCTTGATCACGTCTCCTAGCTGGAAAGGTTTTTCGCCAATTAAAAACAAGCCGCTGATCAGATTCGATGCTGAGGTTTGTGAGGCAAAGCCAATAGCGACGGTCAGCACACCGGCGGCGCCCAGCAATACGCCTAAGCTAAAGCCCAGCTCTTTAAGCACCGACGCCAGAAATAAGGACAGCACCAGCCAGTACACCAGGCGTTTTAATAGTACCTGATGGTGGGGCGTCAGATTTTTACTTAGCCGAATGGTAAGCCTGGCTAACAGATGGGCCACCAACAAGCCGGTAAAAAACAACAGAGCAGCCCGCAAACCTGTCACTACGTGATGATGCTCCAGCCATTGCAGTACGATGTCCATTACTTACTCCTGTTAATCGCTGAAGATGCCGGCAAAAGCTCGCACCAAGGCGTTTTTTTCTGCCAGTTCTCTTGGCTCAGTGATACGCTGAGCAGCCTTGATGCCTAATGGTAACTTGCGTTCAATTTTCAGCTTGGCCAAGGGTTGATCTGCTTGATGCACCAGGGTCACCGCCTCTGTCCAGAGGGTATGGTCGCTCCGGGCAAACAGCGACAACAGCGGCACCGGCAAACTGACTTTATCGATACTCAGAATGGTTTTGTCCTGATTGCTGATGGTCAGAGGGGTGACTGCACGGTGGGGACGAAGCGGCACTTCATCCAGGCTATGGCGGGCATGGGTTTTGGCGGCGTAGCAAAGCTCTCCAATGCGAGTGGAGGGGCCAAACCAGGTATCAGATAAACGCAGTACCGGCCATTCCTGCAATTGAATATCGTTGCCAAGCAGCAAGCGCACACACAGGGGGGTGCTGATGTAAAAGTCGATGCTTTCGCCAGGCGGGATCAGCACCGGCTGGCGGGTTTTTACCACCACAGGTCTGTCCATTAATCTTGGTTGCAGTCGGAAATCGAGCGGCGCTTTGCGAAACACATAGCGTTGAAAGGAGATAGTGTCTGGTCGTCCATCCAGCGGCATTTGCACCACCTGATGCAACAGCTCAGTGTCCGGGTGGCGTTGATGGCCTACCAGCCATTCACCAGGCATGCGCTCCAGATAAATCGACAAAGGACCAATGCCAAGGTGCCAGCAGCCTTGCTCGCTCAGACGGCGTGGTTGCCACCAGTCGGCTAAAGGGACTGTATCGGATGCGTGCAGCTCAGTCTGTACCATGCCATCTTCTCCTTGGGGGAATGCAGCTATCTTAGCAAGCAGCGGCTGGAAAAAGAATAGGGGGCTCAATAACTTCAACTGCTAGGTGGTTGTGCTAACTGCCGTTAGGCACTAAAATAAGCAGGTGTTTAGATACCTTGTGCGGAGCACATTCCAGCGATGGACGTACCCAGTTGCAGGCCTGGCCTGATGACATTTCCTAACTTTTACCACAGCCTTCCGGTAAGCTGATTTCACTCACCAACCCCTTACCGGAGCTGACAGATCACGTTGTAAGGGGGCATCATGGAACTGCCGGTTTTAGTAAATACCATTCGTCTGGCGCTGGAGTCAGACAGCCTGTATGAACTGCGTGAGCAGTTTGAGGACATCCACCCGGCTGATTTGGCTGCCGCCTTTGGCGAGTTTGAACCACAATCCGTGTGGGAGCTGCTGTCCACTTTGCCCCGGGCCGAGCAGGCCGAGGTTTTTGGCTACCTGCCACCTGAAACCCAGGTGACCCTGGCTATTTCCATCAGTCGGCGCAAACTTTCACCCATCATCCGGCAAATGTCGTCGGATGAGCGGGCTGACTTGTTTAACCGCCTAACCGAAGAACAACAGGAAACCTTGTTGCCCGCATTGGCACAGGCTGAGCGCGATGATTTGCGTTTACTGGCTTCCTATGAGGAAGGTACAGCTGGTGCGGTGATGACGTCGGATTATGCCTCACTAGCCCCCGATCTGACGGTGCGAGAAGCCATTGAAGTGTTGCGCAAAGAGGCACCGGATAAAGAAACCATTTATCAGTCCTATGTGGTGGATAAAGAGCGCCGTTTAATTGGGGTAATTTCATTAAAAGAGCTGATCCTGGCCCCTGTGGGCATGCAAATTCACGAGCTGATGACCTACGAGCCGATTTTTGGCCAGGTCGATATGCCGCAGGAAGAAGTCTCGGTACTGATTTCAAAATACGACTTGCTGGCCTTGCCCATTGTCAATCAGGAGATGCAGCTGGTCGGTATTGTCACCTACGATGATGCGATGGACGTAGCGGCCGAAGAAGCCACCGAAGACTTTCACAAAACGGCCACCATCGGCAAGCTGGACAGCAGCGTGAAAGATGCGGCTATTAACCTGCTGTACCGCAAGCGGGTGGGCTGGCTGGTACTGCTGGTATTTGGCAACCTGTTTTCCGGTGCCGGCATTGCTTATTACGAAGAGACCATTTCCAGTTACCTGGTGTTGCTGTTTTTCCTGCCCTTGTTAATTGCCAGTAGTGGTAATGCCGGAGCTCAGGCCGGTACCCTAATGGTGCGGGCACTGGCAACTGGTGATGTGGCGTTAAAAGACTGGGGCCGGATGCTGGGGCGGGAAATCGTGATTTCCACTTTACTAGGGGTAACCATGGCGCTGGCAGTCGCCTCCATTGGCTGGTGGCGTGGCGGCTACGATATTGCCTTGGTGGTGGCTGCTACCATGACACTGGTGGTGATTGCCGGCAGTCTGATTGGTATGTCGCTGCCGTTTTTGCTCAGTCGTTTTAACCTGGACCCGGCCACAGCCAGTGGCCCGCTGATCACCTCGATTGCCGATGTCGCGGGCGTGCTGATTTATTTTTCCATTGCTACCTGGTATTTGGGGCTCTAGCTATTCGCTACGAAGCAACAGTGGGATCACGGCCGGGTCGCCATCGTGCGGCGCCGGCGTAAGCCCTAAAATTTCCGTCATCACCTGGTACAAATCCACCATTCGTACCTGCTCTATCCGGGTGTGTGTTTTAAAGCTGGGACCATGGGCGATGAGCAAGGCTTGCATTGCGGGCTCTTTATTGTCGTAGCCATGGCTGCCGCGTGGCTCACGGTAGGTAGGGGCCTTGATCATATCGGGCAGCCAACTGCGTCGTACCAGGATCCAGTCAATCTCGGCCAGTACATGCAAGGGAGCAATGCGGCGATGGTTTTGAAAATGAAAACGCTCCGGCATCTCGGATTTGCGCAGCAAGCGGGCCTGCGGTGGCAGGTTTGCTTTCAGTTGCTGGTAAATCACCTCTTTTTGCCCGTCTTTTGGAAATATACTCACCAACTCGCGGGAATAGCGTACATAGTGAGCCAACTCCGGGTCGAAGGCCTGATCAATGACAATATGCCTGGTTTGATCCACTTCAGCCATGCCGTGATCCGAGGTGATGAGCAAATCCACCTGCTCAAGCAGCCCCAGCTCGGTCAGTCCAGCTACCAGATAGCCAATTTCTGCATCAATGTCCTGCATGGCCTGACGTACCTGATTGGAGTTGGGACCATGCATATGGCCCATAGAGTCGACATCGCTAAAGTACAGCGTGATGATGCGCGGTCGCTCGGCAACTGGCAATTGCAGCCACTCTAATACGGTCTCTACCCGCTGTCGGTTGGAAACATCACCATCGTAGGGGAACCAGTAGCTTGGACGTACCCCTTTAATTGCGGCCTCAGAGCCAGGGAAAAAGTAGGTGGCGGCTACCTGGCCTTGTTGTTCAGCGGTGACCCAAATCGGCTCACCGCCCCACCAGCGGGCGTTACCGACTTCCTCTTTATCGCTCATGGTAAAGCGGGCATCAAATTCAGGATCGTACATGCCATTATCAATCACGCCATGATTCTCGGGGTGCAGGCCAGTCACCAGTGAGTAATGGTTGGGAAAAGTTTTACTGGGAAACACCGGCTGCAGCGCATCCGCCACCAGGCCTGCCCGGGCCAGCGCATTCAGATGGGGGCTGGGGTAACGCTGCAGATAGCTGGGATGGGCGCCATCGATAGAGATTAAAATAATCGTAGGCGGCAGCGGTGCAGTGGTGTTGCTGGTCGGGACACTGCTACAGGCGCTGAGGAAAGGCAGTAGTACCAGTAATAACAAGTAGTTTTTCAAAATAATACCCTAATAAAACAGCGGGGTTTTCCCCGGCATAGAAAGACAGTTGGATTGATTTTAGTCGGGCTGTATGAAAGTTGTAAGACAAAAGCGTTTAGTGGTTGGTGGAGCAGGATTGCCAGCTGGTGCGAAAATCGTTACACTGCCGGCCTACCAGGGGGTGTGCTCTATTTGTACAGAGTGCTGAGATGCTTAATGGCGAACCCCAAGAACCTGATCCGGATCATGCCGGCGGAGGGATGGTGTTGCTGACCCCTTTTGCGCGGATGATCCCTTTACCGGAGACCACCATGCGCTGTCGTTATTCCGTTGTTGCTGCCTGTATCCTTGCCTCCTTTGGTGGTGTTGCTGAAGAATCCATTGAACGCCTGGAAGTGCAGGGTGATTTTCGGCGTTTATCGGTACAAAACATTGCCGGCAGCATTGCGGTGCTCTCAACCGACGATATGCAGCGTAGCTCGGCGCAACATCTTGATGACGTACTGAATCAGTTAGCCAATGTGAACTTTGCTGCTGGCGCATCACGCGGCCGCTTTGTGCAAATGCGCGGCATCGGCGAGCGCAGCGAGTTTATTGATGTGATCAATCCTTCGGTTGGTGTGCTGATTGATGGCATTGATTACTCTGGCCTGGGCATCAGCAGCATCGCTCATGCCGAGCAACTGGAAGTGTTTCGTGGCCCGGAGGCCACCCGCTTTGGTACCAATGCCATGGCAGGCATGCTAAACCTGACTTCGAAACAGCCGGATTTTCGCCGCGATGGCGCGGTCAGTGCTACTTTGGCCAATTACAACAGCTGGCAGCTAAGCGGTATGGTCAGCGATGCCATCAGCGAGCAGCTGGCCTTTAGCCTGACGCTGGACAAACAAGTCTCAGATGGCTTTATCGAAAATACCTATTTAAACCGCAAAGATACCAACGACATTGATGAGCTGACTGCCCGCGGCCGGCTGTTGTATCGCCACAGCGACCAGCTGCAGTGGCAACTGATTGCCCACGTCATAGAGCAGAACAATGGCTACGATGCGTTTTCGCTTGATAGAAACCGTACCACCTTATCGGATGAACCCGGCAAAGACAAGCTCAGCAGCAAGGCGCTGGCGCTGCGCTCGGATTACAACGGTTTAGGCGGAGTGGATCTGATGTGGCAGCTAAGCTGGTTATCAGCCGATTCGGATTACAGTTTTGATGAAGACTGGTCTTTCGTGGGGATTCGTCCAGGTTGGGAATACTCTTATTTTGACCGTTATCTGCGTTCCCGCGAGCAGTGGACGCTGGATTACCGTCTGGTATCGGATGATGAAGGGCGTATTGGCGAGCACACCGACTGGGTGCTGGGGTTCTATGCCAGCGGCCGTGAGCTGGATTTGCAGCGTTTGCGCCGGGCCGGCTCTGAATTCCGTCAGTTCGACAGCAGTTTGTACCGCGATAATTTGGCACTCTATGGTGAAACCAGCACTGCGTTATCTGAGCAAGTCACTCTGATTGTGGGTGGTCGTGTCGAGCGGTATAAAGATGAGTACACAGATAGTGGTGAGCTAGGCATTAAACAACAGCATACCATGTGGGGTGGCAAGCTCAGCCTGAACTTCCAGGCCAGTGAGCAGGCGATGATCTATACCTTGTTGTCACGTGGCTACAAGGTGGGAGGGGTGAACGGTGAGGCCCTGTCCCGTGCTGGTGATGATGGTTTTGCGTCCTTGTTGCAGCAGGCAACATTCGAGCCGGAAACTCTGGTGAACGCCGAGTTTGGTGTGAAAGGGGCGGCTATTGATGGCAGTCTGGTTACCCGGGTGGCAGCTTTTCATATGTGGCGGGATGCTATGCAGGTGAAAGGTTGGCTGAACCCGGACCTGGGCCCGGAGTTTGCCGGTTTTATCGACAATGCTGGTCGTGGCCGCAATTACGGTATTGAGATGGAAAACCGCATTGTGCTGCATCCAAGCTTTACCCTGCATGTCAATGCAGGGCTATTGAAATCCAAGCTGGGCCCTTATGTGACGCAAAGTGGTCTGGATATGACCGGGCGCGATCAGGCCCATGCCCCGCGTTTTACTTACCAATTGGCTGGCGACTGGTTTTTAACCGAGCAGTTGACGCTGCAGGCCAGTGTGCAGGGCAAAAGCGGCTTCTATTACTCCGATGGCCACAATGCCCGCTCGACCAGCTCAGAGCTGGTGAATCTTCGCCTGACCTATCAGCTGGAGCAGTGGCAGTTTGCACTTTGGTCGCGCAATGCCTTGGATAAAGATCAGGCGGTCCGTGGTTTTTACTTTGGCAATGATCCACGTGATGAATACGCACCTCATACCTATGAGCAATGGGGGGAGCCGCGCCGCTTTGGTGTGACTGCCAGTTATCAATTTTAACAGCACTCTCAGGAGGTAATGATGCAACTGTCGGTTGAAATCAGCAAGTACCCACTGGCCGATGAGTACATTGGCCCCATCAAGGCTTTTATTGCTGAGCTGCAGCAAGAGCCTCAGCTGCATATAATCACCAACACCATGAGTACCCAGTTGTTTGGTGACTACGATGTGGTGATGGCGGCATTGCAGCGCTGCATGAAATGGTCGTTTGAGCGGTACGGTAAACTGGTATTTGTCTGCAAGTTTATTCCCGGTGATCTGCGACCATGACGGCGGCTTTGCAGCAATTCTGGCAAGAGTGGCAGTTGCTAACCAGCCTGGAGCTGGTCGCCATGTTGCTGGCGCTGGCTTATTTGCTGCTAGCGATGCGCCATAGTTTATGGTGCTGGCCCGCGGCCTTAGCCAGCACGCTTATCTACACTTATGTAATGTGGCAACATCAGCTGTATTCAGAAACCTTGCTGCAGCTTTACTATGCCGCTATGGCGGTATACGGATTGGTGCACTGGCAACAGTTGCAGCAACAACTGCAGCAGCCTGAAACCGTGAAGCCAGTGATTGAATGGCGTTTAAAGCAGCACCTTGGCTGGATAGGCATGGCCGCTGGCACTGGCCTGGTGCTGGGCTATTATATGGCCAATCATACAGCGGCTGACTTTGCCTGGCTGGATGCCCAGACTACTACCTTTAGCATTATGACCACGGTACTGGTGGTGCGCAAAGTGTTATCGAACTGGCTGTACTGGGTGGTGATTGATGCGGTTTGCATCTATGTTTATTTTCAGAAAGGCCTGTACTTCACTACCGGCCTCTTTGTACTCTACACCTTCTTGGCAGTGATAGGATACCTGGCATGGCGCAGCCATTACCGGCAACAACAACATACCAGCGGGCAGGTGCTGCAGCCGGCCTGAGCGAAGATGAAGCGGAGCAGCGTATTCGTCAGCTATGTCTGCATCTGGAGTTTTTTGCCAGTCATCCACCTTTGGCCATGAGACCTCTGTCGCAGGGCAGCACCAATTTAAGTTACTGGGTACAAACCATTCGCGGTGAATACGTGGTGCGGCATTATTCACCGGATGTAACCGGAGTCTGTCGTCAGCAGGAGTTGCGGTGTCAGCATGCAGCGGCAGTGGCTGAGTTGGCGCCTGCACCCTTGTGTCTGAATAACCATCAGCAAGTGCTTATTTCTGAATTTTTACCGGCGGGGCAGCCTTTGCAACTGACTGCCGCCCGAATCGATGCGATGGCATCTCAGCTGGTGCGTTTGCACCGGTTGCAAGTTCAAACGCCTTTATTGCATCCAGGACGCTATTTGCAAGAGCTAAAGTCTCATGCTTCGGGCCCCTGGCAGGAAGCTCAGGCTACAGTCTTCAAACAATTAGTGGCGGTGGTGCTTGCTTTTGAACAGATGCCGCAGGATCAGGTATTGTGTCATCTGGATTTGCATGCCGGTAACTTGCTGTGGCAAGAGGAGCGGATCTGGTTGCTGGACTTTGAGTATGCTCAATTAGCCGACAGCAGTCTGGATTTGGCTTCGCTGCTGGAAAACTTCCCGCTACCCTCTGAGCAGAGTCAGCAGTTACTGACCAGGTATTATCAGCAGCGTAATGTTGGTATTCATCCAGCTTTTTTGCGGAAAAAGCTGGCTGCGGCCAGGGTATTGTATCAGGGGTTTTGCTGGCTTTGGTACCTGGCTTTGCCAGAAGGCAGACTGCAAGCACAGTCTCATCTGCAACGGCTGCAGCAGGTGCTGCAGCTCTGGCAGGCTGAGAGCAAGTTAAAGACCACCTAACCGTTCGGCCAGTATTTTGTATCGCTCTACATCTTCCTTTTTAAACAAGGGTTTACCTTGTTCGTCTTTATCCGTTGTCACCAGCAGGTTTTCCCGCGCCAGTCGTTCTACCCGAATACCCTGAACGCCAAGATACTCCGCTACTTCATCCACGGTCATCAGTGCCATGATGGTTTCCTTTTGTTGGCTTCATTGCCTTTTCTGAACTAGTTAATTGTTTAAGCTTAAGTAAAGCGCAAAATTTGTGATTTGTGAATCAAAATTTTTCCGTTGGGTTGAAACACCTCGTTACACCTTACCATAAACCTGGCCGTAGCTTTAAACGAAATGTCATGGTAATTTTCGCAGGTTAACAAAATGATAAGAAAGGAAAAAGAATGAAGTTATTAACATTGTTCATGGGAATGCAGCTCGGGCTTAGCGCCCAGGCCCTGGCAAATACACCGCCACAGCCCCCGATAGCAGAGGTACGACCTTATACCGTCAGTTCGGCACATGGTGAACGACAGGATCCGTATTATTGGTTGCGCGATGACAGTCGGAGTAATCCTGAAGTGATTGCCTATCTGGAGGCAGAGAATAGCTATTATCAGGCCTATCAGGAGCCTTACAGTGCGTTAGTGGAGGAGTTGACTGCTGAGCTTATTGGCCGGATCCAGCAGGATGACAGCACTGTGCCGTATGTGATAGGAGATTATCTGTACAGCAGTCGTGTGGAAGCTGGTAAAGAATATGCTATCTATGTCCGAACCCCAGTTGCTGGTGGTGAGGAAGAGATTATCCTGGATGTGAACACCTTGGCAGAAGGCCATGCGTATTTTCAGGTTGCTAACTGGTCCGTTAGCCCGGATCAGAACAAGCTGGCCTATTTGGAAGATACCAGTGGCCGTCGCCAGTATCAGCTGCGTGTGAAAGATCTGACCACTGGGGCCTTGCTGCCGGACACCATGACTGGCCTGTCTTCTTCGTTGGCCTGGAGTGCTGACAGTCAGCATCTCTTTGTGGTGGAAAATGATCCTGTCACGCTGCTAAGTACCAAGGTCTATCGCCATCAACTGGGCACTGCACCAGAGCAACGGGCGCTGGTGTATCAGGAGCAGGATAACAGTTTCTACATGGGGGTTGGCAACACCCGTGATCGTAACTTTGTGGTGATCGGGGTAAGCAGTACGGTTTCCGACGAAGTACGGGTGCTGGATGCCAGGCAACCCAAGGGGGAGTTTCAGTTAATCGCACCACGCCAGCGCGATTTCAAATACTCAGTGGATCATAATGCCGGGCGTTGGATCATCAATACCGATTGGGATGCACCCAACTATCGGCTGATGACAGTAGCGCACACTAAAATTGGCAACAGGGAGCATTGGCAAGAATTGCTTGCTCATGATGAGCAGGTGTTTGTGCAAAGCTTTGTGGCTTTTGATAACTACCTTGCGATTAATGAGCGCAGCAATGGTTTGCGTCGTATCCGTTTTTTATCCTGGGATAAGCCAGAAGAAAGCCACTTTGTGGAGTCGGATGAGCCTGCCTATGTGATGTGGTTTTCAGCCAACCCGGAAACAAACAGCAACTGGTTGCGTTATGGTTACACCTCGCTTTCTACCCCGGCCAGTGTGTACGAGGTGCATATGGCAACCGGGGAGCGACGCTTACTGAAAGAAGCAGAAATCCCCGGAGGTTTTGATCGCAGCAATTATCGGACCGAGCGGGTCTGGGTGCCGGTAGCCGGTGAGGTGACGATCCCCGTAAGCTTGCTGTATCACAAAGATTTTAAGCAAAATGGCAGTGCGGCCTTGTATCAGATGGCGTACGGCTCTTATGGTATCTCGATGGATCCTGGCTTTAATGCAAATATTTTATCCTTAGTCGATCGGGGGTTTGTGTACGCGATAGCACACATACGGGGTGGCCAGGAAATGGGGCGGCAGTGGTACGAAGATGGCAAGCTGCTGAACAAACACAACACCTTTACTGATTACATTGCAGTGACAGATTACCTGGTGAAACAGCAATACGTTGCTGGTGATAAGGTGTTTGGTATGGGCGGGAGTGCTGGTGGCTTACTGATGGGGGCTGTCGCCAATATGGCACCAGAGAAGTACCTTGGCCTGGTAGCTCATGTGCCTTTTGTGGATGTAGTTACCACCATGCTGGATGAGAGCTTACCGCTAACCACCAACGAATACGATGAGTGGGGCAACCCGAATGAGAAGCAGTATTACGACTACATGCTCTCGTACTCGCCCTATGATCAGGTCCGTAAACAAGCTTACCCAGCGCTTTTTGTGACCACAGGCTTTCACGACTCTCAGGTACAGTATTTTGAGCCCGCGAAGTGGGTTGCCAAATTACGGACAATGAATACATCAAATCAGCCAATCCTGTTTCGGACAACCATGGAGGCAGGTCATGGGGGCCGGTCCGGCCGCTTTGCCAGAGTAGGACAAACTGCGGAAGAATATGCTTTTATTCTTGATCTGCTGCAACGCCAACAACCGTAAGGATTGTTCAATCGCACCACACCGTAATTGTTTACGGTGTGGTATCAGGATTCTTCGAAGCCACTGGCAATCAAGTGCACCACCGCCTGTAAGGCCTGACAGGCATCTTCACCTTCAGCCACAATTTCAAGCAATTTACCTTTACTGCTGGCGAGCATAAGCAATGCCAGTACACTGCTGGCATCAGCGGTTTTACCATCCTGAATTAATTCGATTTTACTGTGAAATTGCTGGCACAACTGAGCCAGTTTGGCGGCAGGCCTGGCATGCAGGCCGAGCGGATTAACGATGGTAACTTCGGCGCTATACTTTGTGGCCATGGTGACGTACCAGCTCGCGATGACGAATTTGTATATCGCTGCGTTGTTCGCGCAATAACGTAGCCAATTGCTCTGCAATAAAGACCGAACGGTGTTGTCCGCCTGTGCAGCCAATGGCAATGGTCAGATAACTGCGGTTATTTTTTTCCAGCTGCGGCAACCAGTGATTGACGAACTGATGGATCTGTTGAATGTAATCGTGCACTACTGTTTTGGATGCAAGGTACTGTTGTACTGGTTGATCCAAACCGGTTTGAGGCTTTAACTCTGGCTCCCAGTGAGGATTGGGTAAAAAGCGGGCATCGAACACAAAATCGGCATCTTTGGGAATGCCATATTTGAACCCAAAAGACTCAAACAGAATCACCAGCCTGCCAGATTGCTGACCCAGCAAGCGTTCACGCAGTTGATCGGCCAACTGATAGACATTGAGCTCTGTGGTATCAATATACAGATCGGCCCGGCTGGCGATAGGATCGAGCAGTTGCTGTTCCCGTAAAATGGCATCTTCCAGCGACATGGCCTGGTGAGATAAAGGGTGTAGCCGTCTGGTTTCACTAAAGCGCTTGATCAGGCTGTTGTGATCCGCATCCAAATAGAGGATGGTCAGCTCCAGTTTGCGGGGGAGGTAGGAAAGAATTTCTGCCAGCTCGTCCGGATCTTCCGGCAGGTTACGCACATCAATGCTGATAGCGACCCGCTCGTATTTATCCATCACTGCATTTGCCAGGGTCGGTAATAAATTCACCGGGATGTTATCGACACAGTAATAACCAAGGTCCTCCAGCACCCGCAAGGCGACGGATTTTCCTGAGCCTGAACGACCACTGACGACCAAGAGTTTCATTTACGATTCCGCCTCTTGTTGCGCATCAATTAAGATCTGATACAGCTGACTATCGGATTCTGCATGCCGTATTTTGCGGGTCAGCTCTTTTTTCGATAGTAATCTGGCAATGGATGCCAGAGTATTCAGATGCATTTGACACTGGTTTTCCGGGATCAGGATGGCACAAAAAATATCCACCGCCTGGTTATCGATAGCATCGAATTGGATCGGCTCTTTGCTGACCACAAAGATCAGTACCGGCTGCTCAACATCTTTCAGTTTGCCGTGAGGGATGGCGATGCCGCCACCAATACCCGTTGAGCCTAATCGTTCTCTGGTCATCAAAGACTCAAGAATGACGTACTCGGATGTCTCGGGCAATTGCTTATGCGCCAGCTCGGCGATGTATTCAAGAATGCGCTTTTTGCTGTTAAAAAGGACTGCACTTTTGGTGCAGTCCTGAGCTAGCATGGTGCTTAATGTTGTCATGTTGGTCAGTGTCGGGCTAATTTCTCTTTATGCTTGATGACCTGCCTGTCCAGTTTATCAATCAGCTGGTCAATCGCTGCATACATGTTTTCACTTTCTGATACGGCAAAAACTTCACCGCCGTTCAGGTTGAGCTTGGCTTCTGCAATCTGCTGTAATTTTTCCACGTTTAGCACCACATGTACATTGTTTATATGCTCAAAGTGGCGTTCGAGTTTGGCAAACTTATTGTCCACATAGTCTTTCAAGGCTTCGGTGATTTCAACATGACGACCAGTAAGATTGATTTGCATAGCCTGTTTCCTTCTAGTTAAGTACTCAGAGTAAGGTCTTGCGTTGATTTGACGGCGGAATCAGCAAGGCCTCGCGGTACTTGGCAATGGTTCTGCGGGCAACATTGATGCCCTGGTCCGACAAAATTTCCACCATTTTACTGTCACTCAGTGGTTTTGCCGGGTTTTCCGCCGCCACTAACTTTTTAATCAGTGCCCGGATGGCTGTCGATGAGCATTCCCCACCATTTTCGGTACTGACATGGCTGGAGAAAAAGAATTTCAGCTCAAAAATGCCTCTGGGCGTATGCATGTACTTTTGTGTCGTTACCCGCGAAATGGTGGATTCATGCATACCAACCATTTCGGCGACATCGTTCAACACCATAGGTTTCATGGCTTCCTCGCCATGCTCAAAAAAACCCTGTTGCTGTTGCACAATGCAGTTTGAAACTTTGAGCAAGGTGTCGTTTCTACTTTCGATGCTTTTCAAAAACCATTTGGCTTCTTGCAGGTGCGAGCGAATGAACTGACTGTCTGCCGAGTTTCTGGCGGTTCTGGTCATGGCTGCATACTGCTGGTTAATACGTATTTTGGGCATGGAATCAGGGTTTAGTTCCACCTGCCAGCGGCCTTTTATTTTTTTTACTGTCACATCCGGAATAATGTAGCTTTGTTCTTCCCGAATCACGGTGGTACCCGGGCGCGGGTTCAGGCTGTGGATGAGCCGCATCGCATCGCGCAGCTCATCTTCTTTCAGTCGGGTCAGTTTCATCAGGGTGCGAAAATCCCGATTGGCGAGCAAGTCGGTATGCTCACTAATCAGTTGCCTGGCTGCAGCGAGATGGGGAGTATCCGGGCTGAATTGCCGTAACTGAACCAGCAAGGATTCTTGTACATTGCGTGAGCCTACCCCGATGGGATCAAACAACTGAATGCGCTTGAGCACGGCTTCAACTTCATCTTCCTCTACGTCGGCAAGGCCGAGCGATTCCAGGATGTCCTGACAGCTGATGGTAAGAAAGCCACTTTCGTCAATGGCTTCGATAATAATTTCGGCGATGGCGCGATCGGTATCGGAGAAAGGTGTTAGCTCCATCTGCCAGCGCAAATAGCTTTGCAGCGTTTCGGTGGTTTCTCCCTGATAGGCGGTATCGTCTTCACCATTGTAATTGCCGGAGGTAACCGGGGCGGCACTGACTAAATCATCCCAGTGGTTATCAAGGGGCAAATCCTCACTAATGTCCTGACTGGTCATGGCTTCGCCGGTATCAGGTTCATTTGGCTCGTCATTACCACTGTCGTCCGGGGCATCGTTACGATCACGGGCTAATTCACCTAACCCATGTTCCTCACTGTTATTCAGTTGCTCGTAATCGTCCTCAGATTCCAGCAGAGGATTGGCATCCAGAGCTTCCTGGATCTCCTGTTGCAGCTCAATGGTCGACAGCTGCAACAGCCGGATAGCCTGCTGCAGTTGAGGAGTCATGGTAAGTTGCTGGCCAAGGCGAAGTTGTAAAGATGGCTTCATTAGCGTGTACTGTGCTCCTGCATAAGAATAGAAAGCCTGTCGCTATAACTATAGCCTGAATTGTTCACCTAGGTATACATCCCTGACCTGCTGATTGGCAAGTACATCCGCCGGAGTGCCTGTTGCAATTAACTCCCCATGACTAACAATATAGGCGGTTTCACAGACATCAAGGGTTTCGCGCACATTGTGATCGGTAATTAGCACGCCAATGCCTCTTTGGCTCAGATGCTGAATAATTTTTTTTATATCCAGCACCGAGATTGGGTCAACACCGGCAAAAGGTTCGTCCAACAACACAAAGCGCGGATCAGCAGCCAGTGCCCGTGCTATTTCTACCCGTCTGCGCTCTCCTCCGGATAAACTCATACCCAGGCTTTGGCTGATATGGCCAATATGGAACTCTTCCAGCAAATCATCGGCTGTCTCTTCCTGCTGCGCGGGGGTTAAATCCTTACGGGTTTGTAGAATTGCCATCAGGTTGTCACGAACCGTCAGCTTACGAAAAATAGAGCTTTCCTGTGGCAAATAACCAATACCAAGACGGGCACGTTGATGAATAGGTTGATCGGTTAAATCATGCTCACCAAGTTGAATGCTGCCTTTATCACTGGGTACCAAGCCAACAATCATATAAAATGTCGTTGTTTTGCCGGCTCCATTGGGACCCAACAAGCCGACGATCTGGCCCGAGCGAACTTCCAGACTTACGTCTTTGACAACCTGCCGCCCTTTGTAGCTTTTTGCCAGATGCGATGCAGTTAACTTCATGGTTGTTGGTTCTCTTCATTGATAGCTGATGGTTGTTGATTTTCAGGGGCAAAAATAGTCCGCACCCGCTCATTCTCACCACGTTCGGCCTGCAACTGCTGAGTTTCCATGTTGTACTCAATTTTTGCAGCTTGTACCAGGCTGCCGCTTTGTTTTAACTCAGCGTCTCCGACCATCAACAGGATGCGACTGGCACGGTCGTATCGGATCTCAAAAGCTTCTGCCTCTACCAGCGAGTTATCTTCCATGCGTTGACTGTAGGTCGCCGGAGAGCCTGTGGCAATAAAGACTTCCATGCCTTTGCCTGCGGAGCCATCGACTTCCAGCCGCTCTGCTCGGATAGTCAGGCTGCCTTGCTGTACCAGCACATTGCGCTCGTAGACGACATTGGAACTTTGTAAATCGGTGAAAAAAGCCTCGGAGTCAATGCTCAGCGGCTGCTGAAAATCTTGCTGGGTTGAAGCCAGTGCTGGTGTTGTTAGCAAGAAAGCTACCAATACGATCTTAAGGTTCATTGTGATAATCCGTTCTGTAGTGCTGCTCAATGTGAATGGTTTGCTCTGCAATGCTGGCCTGCATGCCCCGGCCGGAAATGGTGAAGCCGGCACCAAAGATATCTACATTTTCTTCGGTAGATAATATCTCGGATGCCAGTGACATTTCCAGATAACTGGTTTGTACCCGATCAATCAGTGCTTCTGTGACCAGGTTCTGCAACAAGACGTCACCATCTAGAATCAATTTATCATCCGGGTAGAGTACTGCCGAGCGACTGGATGCTTGCCAGCTAAGATTATGAGCTCGATCCAATAAGGTAAAGATGGGTCGATCGAGCTGGGTAAAGCCAAGCAAGTCGTAGTGCTCCATGCGCTCAGCCTGCACCAGTTCACTCAGTTGTCCCTGTTCATCATACACAATACGCGTAAGCTGCTCAGCGATAAAGTCAGGTATCAGCTCGCGCTCAGTCAGGATTTGCCGGCTGTCATCGCTGCTGCTGAACCACCGATACAGCAAAGTAAACAGCACAACACCGAGCAACAGGTAAGCGACAGGTTTCATGTGCTGCTGCCCCGGAACTGCTGGAAGGCGCCGATACTCATCAGCAACAGATCGGCTACTTCCCGTACAGCACCGAAGCCGCCGGGGCAACTGGTCACGTAATGGCTGTGAAGTCGCAGGTAGGGGTGCGCGTCCTGCACGGCAACACTAAGACCGACCTGCTGCATCACTTCCCAATCACTGAGATCATCGCCAATGTAAGCGACCTGGTGTGGCTCCAGCTGCTCTATGGTGAGCACTTCTTCAAAGGCAGGTATTTTATGCTCCTGGCCCTGGTAAATATGAGGCACCGTCAGGGATTGCATACGTTGTTGCACAATTCTGGACTGTCGCCCGGTAATAATGGCGACTTCGATCCCGGCTTTGCGCAAGGCTTTAATGCCGTACCCATCCCGGGTATGAAAAGCCTTTAATTCTTCGCCAGAGTTCCCCAAATAAATACGACCATCCGAAAAAACACCATCGACATCGCAAATCAGCAAGCGGATTTGTTGGGCCTGTTGCCAAAGCTTGGCCGGGACTGCCTGGTAGCACTGTTGAAAGAGTTGTTGCATTCAAAGCACTCCTGCTTTTAATAAATCATGCATGTTCATGGCGCCAATAGGCTGTTGTTGTTGGTTAACAATCACCAAGCCATTGATTTTACGCTGTTCCATTAGTTTTAGTGCTTCTGCAGCCAGCATCTGTGGCTTGGCGGTGATGCAGTTTGGTGTCATCACGGCAGCAATGCTGGTGTCGTGAATATCAAAGCGCTGATCTAAAATGCGACGTAGATCGCCATCGGTGAAAATCCCCTGCATGATGCCAGCATCATCTACCACCGCCGTCATTCCCAGGCCTTTGGTGCTCATTTCCAGCAAAGCAGTTTTAATGGTGGCGGTGATGGGAACTACTGGCATGTTGCTGCCCGTATGCATTACATCCTCTAACCGCAACAATAAACGGCGCCCCAGGCTTCCGCCCGGATGCGACAGGGCAAAGTCATCGGCCGAGAAGCCTCTGGCATTGAGCAAAGCAACCGCCATAGCATCCCCCATTGCCAGTGTGGCTGTGGTGCTGGCTGTAGGGGCCAACCCAAGCGGGCAAGCCTCTTGTTCTACCTGTACACAGACATGAACATCCGACAACCGGGCCAGGGTTGACGCTGGATTACCACTCATACCGATCAGGTGGGCACCTATACGCTTTAGTACCGGAATAATGGTGAGTACCTCACCGGTTTCGCCGGAGTTTGATATGGCAATCACCACATCGTCTTTGGTTACCATGCCTAAGTCACCATGGCTGGCTTCACCCGGGTGGACAAAAAAGGCCGGAGTGCCGGTTGAAGCAAAGGTGGCCGCTATTTTATTGGCAATGTGGCCGGATTTGCCCATACCGGAGACAATCACCCGGCCAGGGCTGTCCATAATCAACTGGCAAGCCCGATTAAAGTCATCGTTAATAAAGCGCGCCAGTTGCTGAATAGCGCTTGCTTCAATTTGTAATACCTGCAACGCCTGTTGCTTGAAATCTGTGGTCATGCGCTACCTGTTAATTCATGCTGGAAAATAATAAGTACTGATAGCCGACAAAAGCTGCCAGCAGAATAAAACCTTCGACCCGATTTATCCGCCGAAGTTTGCCAAGACGCAAACTCATCAGCAACAAGGCCAGTGTAGCAGCCATCATGACATAACTATCTCGTCCGGCAGCAGCAGGATCGATCATACCGGGAGCTATCACAGCACCAACGCCAAGCACTGCCAGAATGTTAAAGATATTTGAGCCAATAATGTTGCCCAGTGCCAGGTCATCTTCACCTTTGAGCACACCAATCAGACTGGCGGCAAGCTCTGGCAGGCTGGTACCAATGGCAATAATGGTCAGGCCAATCATCAAATCACTCATGCCAAAGTGACTGGCAATAGTGACTGCACCATGCACCAGCAGTTGTGAGCTGGCCAGCAGTAATGTTAAGCCAAGCAATACCCAGACAACAGCTTGCCAGGTAGGCTTAACGGGGGGCAATTCAGCCTCGTACTCTGTGCGTAATGGATCATCGGGAGTAGCATGTTTGCCCCAATACACCATAAGCATCAGGAATAATGCAAAGCCAGCCAAAAACAGTACCCCTTCAGCGCGGGTTAAGCTTTGGTCGGCTAAAAACAGGTAGCCAAGCAGGGTGACCAGAATGAGCAACGGAAACTCGCGTTTAATGGTCATGGAAGCCACTGCGATGGGTTTCAGTAACGCGGTTGCACCTATCACTAAAAGAATATTGGTGATATTCGAGCCCAGCGCATTACCAACCGCGGTGTCCAGCCTACCTTGCCAGGCAGCGGTGGCGGAGACCATGATTTCTGGCGCTGACGAACCCATGGCCACAATCGTCAGGCCGATGATCATGGGAGAAATATTGAGGTTACGTGCGATGGACGAAGCCCCGTAGACAAAACGATCGGCGCTCCAGATGAGTAGCACCAGGCCAACCAGAACGAAAATGGTGGCAACAATCAGTGGAGACACTGGGTGTTCCTTATGGGTCAATTGGTCCGAAAGTCGTATTTTCCCGTTTATTGTCAGGAAAAGCAAAACTTATGCATGCTGGTACTGTTCGACTTTTTGCAATGACTTGTTACGAATAATAACAAGGTAGTGCCGCAGTAATTTTGTTACAATCGGCTGATCGGAGCTGGACTTGCACAGGGTTATCCGGCGTTGCCCGATTGAATTGGCGGCATGAGGTCGTTATAGTTCGCCCGCACTGCTGCGGCAGTAAGCTTAATTATGCTATGGAGAGAACCTTGTCCGATTTGTTGGTGGATATTAAAAATCTGACATTCAGTCGTGGTGAGCGGTTGATTTACGACGATATGAGCATGCAGGTGAAACGTGGTCAGGTGACTGCTATTATGGGGCCCAGTGGCATCGGTAAAACGACGTTACTCAAGTTGATCGGTGGCCAGTTGCGGCCTGATCGCGGTGATATTTTGTTTAAAGGCTGCTCCATTCCGAAAATGAGCCGCTCAGAGCTGTATCAAACCCGTAAATCGATGAGCATGTTGTTTCAAAGTGGCGCTTTGTTTAGTGAGTTGTCGGTGTTTGATAACGTTGCTTTTCCTATTCGCGAGCATACCAAGCTGCCTGAGACGTTGATCCGAACCATCGTTTTGATGAAGTTGGAGTCGGTTGGGTTGCGAGGAGCAAGAGACCTGATGCCATCAGAGTTATCCGGCGGTATGGCTCGCCGGGCTGCGCTGGCCAGAGCCATTGCCCTGGATCCGGAACTAATTATGTATGACGAGCCTTTTGCCGGCCAGGATCCGATTTCGATGGGGATTGTGGTCAAACTGATTCGTGAGCTGAATAATGCGCTGGGGCTGACCTCCATCGTAGTTTCTCATGACGTGCCGGAAGTGATGAGCATTGCGGACTATGTGTACGTGGTGGCGGAAAAGCATGTGATTGGCCAGGGAACACCAGAACAGCTGCGACAAGATCCATCCCCTTTAGTGCAACAATTCTTAAAGGGTGAAGCAGACGGAGCTGTCCCCTTTCACTACAAAGCGGCACCTTATGCCGATGAATTGATGGAGCTGTTGTAATGTTAGTGGATCGCATACAGCGCCTGGGTGCCAATACCATCCAAACTGTGGCTGGTTTAGGCCGGGCTGCTCTGATGCTGCTTGGGGCAGTTGTTGGGAAGCCGGATGTTCGTAAAGGCTTTCCTTTACTCATCAAGCAACTCTACGTGGTTGGGGTGTTGTCTTTGCTGATTATTCTGGTATCTGGCCTCTTTATTGGCATGGTACTTGGACTGCAAGGCTACACCGTACTGGTGAAATTTGGTGCCGAAGGTATGTTAGGCCCATTAGTTGCGCTGAGTCTGCTGCGCGAGCTGGGACCCGTTGTAACCGCTTTGCTGTTCGCTGGCCGTGCAGGCAGTGCTTTAACGGCTGAGATTGGTTTAATGAAAGCCACTGAACAAATTTCCAGCATGGAAATGATGGCGGTAGACCCATTACGGCGAATAATCGCGCCTCGTTTTTGGGCTGGTGTTATCAGCATGCCGCTATTGGCGATCATTTTTACTGCTGTTGGCATTTTAGGTGGTCATCTGGTAGGGGTCGACTGGCTGGGCGTGGATGCTGGCAGTTACTGGTCAGCGATGCAGGCCAACGTCGATTTGTACCAAGATGTTTTTAACGGCGTGATAAAAAGTGTGGTGTTTGCTTTTGTCGTGATGGCGATCGCCTTGCATAAAGGCTTTGATGCAGTGCCAACCTCAGAGGGCATTGCCCGGGCAACCACAGAAACAGTAGTTACTGCGTCTTTGGCGGTGCTGGCATTTGATTTTGTACTAACCGCTTTAATGTTTGGTGGATAAGATGAATACACGGAAAATTGAAATCTTTGTGGGTGTTTTTGTAGCTTTAGCAATTGCCGCCTTTCTGGTGCTGGCGTTGAAAGTAGCCAATACCGGTTTTGCCGGCTCTGGCGATACCTATACCTTGTACGCTGATTTTGAAAATATTGGCGGCTTAAAAGCCCGCTCACCGATTAAGGTCGGCGGTGTGGTGGTAGGACGGGTGGCATCGATTGAGTTGGATAAAACCTACTACACACCAAGAGTACGCCTGGAAATTAGTCGGCAATACGATAATTTCCCGGAAACAAGCTCCGTGGTTATTTTGACGTCAGGACTGCTTGGTGAACAATACCTGGGTATTCAACCGGGCTTTATCGATGACACTGTACATATTCTGCAAGATGGGGATGTCATTGAAGACACGCGTTCAGCCATGGTGCTGGAAGAGTTGATTGGTCAGTTTCTATTTAACCGGAATTAATTATGAATATAGTGAACACAGTAAGCCGACTGTTGTTGGCAGCAACCTTTCTCATCAGTGGCTTTGTTGTGGCAGAAGTGCCGCGCTACACCGATCCGTATCAGATGATATCCACTGTTGCAGATCACGCTTTCAGCCGTTTAGCCGAAGAAAAAGACAATATTCAACAAAACCCTGAAATTCTTCGTACCTTGGTACACGATGAGTTATTGCCTTACATCGATGTACGCTATGCTGCCTTTCGGGTAATTGGTAACCATATTCGCAACACCACGGAAGAAGAGCGGGATGCTTTTGTCGCCGCATTTCAGGAATACATGATTTCTACTTATGCCGGCACTTTTACGCTGTACAGAGATCAGCGTGTGATCATAGAGCCTGGTCAGGATGTTGGTAATCGCCGGGTTGCCACTGTGCGTACCCGGGTGATTGACCCGGGCAAGCCGGATATCAATATTGAATTTAAGCTGATCCGTCATCGTGACAGTGAATACTGGCAGGTTTTTGATATGGTTGCTGAAGGTATTTCCTTGCTGGATAGCAAGCGTGCAGAGCTGGGAGGCATGATTCGCCAGCAAGGCCTGGCCCGGGTAACCGAACTCTTGCAAGAGCGGGCAAAACAGCCCATTGAGCTGTCAGAGCCAGAGGAATAAGGCGTGTTAAAGATTGAGCTGCAGCAACAGCGGCTAATGATTGAAGGGGTGCTTGATCGCAACACCTTACTGAATTATTGGCCCTTAACACTACTTAAAAATGTATCCGGCGAAGTGACTTTTGACTTCAGTCAGTTGGAAAGTATTGATACTGCAGGCCTTGCCTGGTTACTAAAGCAAGTAGCGCTTGCCAAACAGGCTGGCTTAATGGTCCAATTGCAGCATGTACCACCGCAACTGCGTTCTTTGGCTCAAGTCAGTGATGTACTTGAGCTGTTGCCAATCAACGAATAATCAGGTTAGTGATGGAAATTCAACAGATAGAAAGCCTTCTTAAGGAACAATTGCAGTTATCTGAAGTCAAAGTCAGCGCTGATGGCTCGCATTATTCGGTCTTGGCTGTTGGCGACTGTTTTGCTGATGTTAGCCGCGTGCGGCAGCAGCAAATGATCTATGGCCCTCTGATGGCTGCTATTCAAGATGGCAGCATTCATGCGGTGTCCATTCGTACCTTTACACCAGAGCAATGGCGTAGAGAAAAATTACTTAACCCATCGATGTAATTACTTATGCAGCAATTCCTTGTGACCGGCGGTGCTGAACTACGTGGCGAGGTAACCATTTCCGGTGCCAAGAACGCAGCCCTCCCTATTTTATTTGCCAGTATTCTGTCCGAAGGGCAGGTGCTGATCGACAATGTCCCTGAATTAAAAGATATTGACACCACCTTTAAATTACTGCGCCAATTTGGTGCAACTGTTGAGCGGCAAGGGCACCAGGTCCAAATTCATGCCGAGGCCATTAACAGTTACCAGGCTTCGTACGATTTGGTAAAAACCATGCGCGCCTCTATTTTGGCGTTAGGGCCGCTGCTCAGCCGTTTTGGCCAGGCCGAGGTCTCTTTACCTGGTGGTTGCGCCATAGGGGCACGCCCGGTGAATTTGCATATTGATGGCTTACGGAAAATGGGTGCCGAGATCACGGTGGAAAATGGCTATATTAAAGCCCGCTCCAGCCGGTTGAAAGGAGCACACATCGTGATGGATATGGTGAGTGTCACTGGTACTGAAAATTTGATGGCTGCGGCAGTGCTTGCCAGTGGAACCACCATTATCGAGAATGCAGCCAGAGAACCCGAAGTAACCGATCTGGCCAATTTCCTCATTGCTCTGGGGGCTCGTATTGAAGGTGCTGGCACCGATACCATTCGTATTGAGGGCATCGAGCGGCTGGGTGGTGGCCAGTACCGTGTGCTTCCCGATCGGATAGAGACCGGCACTTTTCTGGTAGCGGCAGCTGTTACCGGGGGAGATGTGACCTGTCGTAATACACAGCCTGGTGAGCTGGAAGTGGTGCTGGACAAGTTGCGCGAAGCTGGCGCTGATATCAGCACTGGTGAGGATTGGATCCGCTTGTCTATGGCTGGTCGTACTCTTAAAGCGGTTCAGGTGAAAACTGTGCCACACCCGGGATTTCCTACCGATATGCAGGCGCAGTTTACGGTGTTGAATGTGGTGGCACAAGGCGTAGGTACGGTGACGGAAACCATTTTTGAAAACCGCTTTATGCATGTGCCTGAGTTGCAGCGAATGGGGGCCCGTATCCAGTTAGAGGGCAATACCGCGGTTTGTCAGCACACGGAGCATTTAACAGCCGCTCAGGTGATGGCAACGGATCTGCGTGCTTCAGCCAGCCTGGTGATTGCAGGCCTGGTGGCTGATGGTACCACTGTGGTGGACAGGATTTACCATATTGATCGTGGCTATGAGCAGATTGAACACAAACTGGCAGGGCTGGGAGCCCGGATCGAGCGGGTTGGCTGAGTCCAACCCTGTGTTGAGTTGTCAGACGTGAACTAGCGGAACTCGCGTATCATGGTAGGTATCACCATTCGCTCATTGTTGCGGCTGATGGTGAGATCCACCAGAGTATCAGGTGGTGTTTCTGCAATCACATTCAAGGCATGTTGTGTACTTCTGAGTGGCATGCCATCAATTTCCAATAAAATATCATTCACCTGCAGTCCAGCTTCCGCAGCCGGGCTGTGTGGCGCAATGGAAGTAAGCTGAACACCGTACAAAGGCTGTCCACTTGAAATGAGTCGATCGCCCGCAGCATTAATCACCGGCTCACCATTAACACCAAGATGGCCGCGGATCACCCGACCATGTTGGATCAGCTTTTCCATCACTCTATAGGCTAGCTGATAGGGAACTGCGAAAAAAATACCTTGCACATCCTGGCTTTGGCGCTGAAAAGTGCCTGCATTAATTCCTACCAGAGTCCCATTGCTGTTCACCAGGGCTCCACCGGAATTGCCGGCATTAATGGCTGCATCCATCCGCATAAAATCAATATAACCACGCGAACTCAAGCCATTATTGCCATTGGCACTGATAATGCCTTGGGTGACGGTTTGACCCAGATTCAGCGGGTTACCAATGGCCAGTACTACATCACCGACCTGAGGTTGCAACTCAGGATCTTGCGGAATAGCTGGCAGGTTATCGGCCTCTACGTACAAAAGTGCTAAGTCGGTAATTTCATCGTGGCCAATCAGCAAGGCTTCAAGCCAGCGACCATCTTGTAATGCAACTTCGATATGATCGGCACCATAGACCACGTGGTGATTGGTTAAAATGTAGCCTTCAGGGCTCATGATAACACCTGAACCAAGCTCCTGGCGTTCAATGGTGCGAGCTCGTAATGAACGCGGGTGGCTAATGGTGGTGCGGGTATAGACATTTACCACCGAAGGGGCCGCCTGTCTTACCGCTCGGGCATAAGACACGGGCGCAGCTTTTTGCACCGCATCGGCTGTGGTTTGGGCTGGTCCAGCTAAGCGTAGCTGCCCAGGGAACAGCAGCAATAGAATAAGCGCCAGCGCCAGGCCGTAAGCAATACTACGTAATAAAAAAAACAGGATCTTAAGCACTGACATCGGTTTAGCTGAGGGTTGAATCTGCAAAGGATATCATTATTTACAGCAAAGCAGTAGCATGTTGACACTACTGCTTTGCTGGTAATGATTGAAAAGTGCACTGACTCCCTAACGGATCAGCACATAAAGAGTTTGATTGCCGCGTTGTATATTCAGTGCGACCACACCACGCTGCTCTTGCAGAGCCTTGCGTAGCTCCGCCAGATTATGAACACGTTGACGGTTCACCCCAATAATCACATCGCCTTTCTCCAAACCAAGGCGGGCTGCAGGCGCTGTGCGCTCCAGTTCACTAATCAGCACCCCGGCTTTGCCATCCTGGGTTTGGTCATTTAACAAGGTGGCACCTTCCAGCATTGGATGCAGTACATTAGCGGCTACCTGAGCTTGCTCTGCCCGGCGCAGAGTGACATCAATATCCAGAGTGCGGCCATCACGCAGTACCGCTAGCCGCACCTGACGACCTGCGCCTAAAGTGGCGATCTTGGCTCTGAGCTCACGGAAGTTAATAATGCGGTTGCCATTCATGCCAACAATGACATCACCAGAGCGTAAACCTGCTGCTTCTGCTGCAGAATCTGGTAAAACTTCGTTGACAAAAGCCCCCTGAGTGACGGACAAGTTCATAGCCTCAGTAAGCTCGGAGGTCACATCAATCCCCCGGATCCCGAGACTTCCCCGGCGAATTTCACCAAATTCAATCATTTGATCTACCAGGTTTTTCATCATATTCGACGGAATCGCAAAGCCAATACCGACATTGCCACCATGGGGTCCCAGGATGGCGGTATTAATACCGATCAGCTCTCCCCGTAAATTGACCAGAGCTCCGCCTGAATTACCACTATTAATAGCTGCGTCGGTTTGAATAAAGTCTTCATAGCCTTCCATGCCAAGATTGCCGCGCCCCAGGGCGCTGACAATGCCGGAAGTCACGGTTTGGCCAAGGCCGAATGGGTTGCCAATAGCGATGGCAAAATCGCCCACCCGCAGTCGGTCTGAGTCTGCGATGGATAACGCAATCAGATTGTCGGCTTCAATTTGCAGTAAGGCGATATCACTTTCAGGATCGTCACCAATCTTTTTAGCGGCAAAGGTGCGGCCATCTTGCAGGTTGATGATGATATCCGTAGCATCACGAATAACATGGGCATTGGTGACAATGTAGCCTCGTTCTGCATCAATAATGACGCCGGAGCCTAAGCCACGGAAAGGGCGCTCTTCACGAAACTCTCCCGGGCCTCTTGGACCAAAAAAATGACGGAATGCATCGGGCATGCGTTGCCGAACTTCACGGCTGCCTTGCACTGAAATATTCACCACGGCAGGTGTAGCCTGTTCCAACATGGGCGCCAGGGTTGGTATTTCGCCCTGGCTTAGTTGGGCTAACGGGAGGTTTGCCTGTGCCAGCCCAACCGTTAAGAACAGGCTGGCAAGCAGACCACTCAAAGTAAGGATGCTTCTTTTCATACACGCAGATCTCCATTAAACACGCTGAGCATAAAATTTATGAGTCAGGATGTTGCTAAAGACGCTCAGCATTCAAAAAAGTTCATCGTCCAGAGGGGAGCAAAATCCTGAAACAGAGTTTCAGGATTGCTATGGATTAACTCTCGGCGGCAGCCGCTTTCTTAGCGCTATCTTTCAAGAGACCACTGGCTCCACCAGCGTAATCTTTCGGTTGCTCAAAAGATTCAGAAAAGGTTGGCTTGCGTTCATCCAACTGGTGGATGGATTCACGGATCTGGCTGGCAGTATCGGCCGATAAATAAGATATAGGTTCGGATTTTTTCTCCAGCATCGGTTTTTCTACCAGCTCCATCTTGCTTTGCTGCAGGTGGCTGGCAATTTTACCGTAGTTTTGCTGCAACTGGGTAATAAGCTGGTTGGTGGTTTCCAGATGGTTGGATACATCTGCCCGGTACTTTTTCAGCTGCTCGCGGGTATCGGTCAGTTCCTGCTGCAACTGGCTTTGATTATGCTGTCGCAGGGCAAGAAACCATGCCACCAGACCTCCACAAACGAAGCCAACTGCCAGCCACACTAAAGTCATTGTTAGGGTCATATCTGCTCCTGCATTTACATCAATGGGTTCCACTCTAAGTGTAACCGATTTTTTTAGTTACAGTGGTAAGGCATGTTAAGATAACAGCCCTGGTTTAATTGTGGCTGAACAGCCTTATTTCAAGTAGAGCCATTATGCCTTCACCACAGGAAAAATATCAGCTGGATTTAATGCGTGCGGATTTCCAGCCCGATGCGGCGCAAGCGGAAGCGGTCCGTCATCTGCAACGTTTGTACGATGATTTACTACAGCAATACCATTGCCCGGTGGGTTTCTGGCAGAAGTTATTCAGCACCAAGCCAAAACCTGATGTCATTGGTTTGTATTTATGGGGGGGGGTTGGCCGGGGCAAGACCTACCTGATGGATACCTTTTATGAATGTCTGCCGCTTGAGCGCAAAATACGGGTGCATTTTCACCGTTTTATGCATCGGGTACATGAAGAGCTAAAAAGTTTGCACAACCAGGCGAACCCACTTGAAATAGTGGCCGATCGTTTTAAACAACAGGCTGATATTATTTGTTTTGATGAGTTCTTTGTCTCTGATATTACCGATGCCATGTTGTTAGGTACCTTGATGCAGGCGTTGTTTAGCAGAGGCATCACTCTGGTCGCAACCTCAAACATTGAACCGGATGGTTTGTATCGCAACGGGCTGCAGCGGGCGCGCTTTTTGCCGGCGATTGAGCTGATTAAACGACACACTGTGGTGGTGAATGTCGATAGTGGTATTGATTACCGGCTGCGCACACTGGAGCAGGCTGAGATTTTCCATGCGCCGCTCGATCAACAGGCTGAGCTGAATCTGGCACAGTATTTCCAGGCATTATCGGATGAACCCAGGCAGCAGAATGTAGCCATTGAAGTGGCTAACCGCAGCATTCAGGCTCGGTATGAGGCCGATGGCGTGGTCTGGTTTGGCTTTAGCGAGCTGTGTGAAAGTGCCCGCAGTCAATACGATTACATGGAGCTGAGCCGTTGTTACCACACCGTACTTGTATCCGGGGTCAAGGTGATGGGGCAGCACAACGACGATGTGGCGCGGCGTTTTATTGCGCTGGTTGATGAATTTTATGAGCGCAATGTCACCCTGATTCTGTCGGCTGAAGTCGAACTGGAGGCCTTGTACCAAGGTGGCTTACTGAGTTTTGAGTTCAAACGTTGCATCAGTCGTTTGCAGGAAATGCAGTCGCATGAGTATCTGGCGCGGGCACACCTACCTTAAATAAAGTATTTCGGTAGAAAAATTGATATTTTTTAACCAGAAGGGCTGATCTTTTGCTTCGGATGAATTATAATCCGCGCCCGGCCTACGTTACAGCCTCTACTGCCCTTTAGCCAGGCAGTAATTGTACTCGAAGGGGTACGGTCACGATACTGCGCAATAGCCCTGCGGGTATCAGGTGTAACTATGTAAGTTTTGGACTATATAAATGAAAACTTTTACTGCTAAACCAGAAAGCGTTCAACGCGACTGGTATGTTGTTGATGCGGCTGGTAAGACGCTGGGACGTATCTCAACTGAAATCGCTGCGCGCTTGCGCGGTAAACACAAGCCTGAGTTTACACCACACGTGGACACCGGTGATTACATCATCGTGGTTAATGCGGACAAAGTGGTTGTCACTGGCAACAAAGCCAAAGACAAGATGTACTACTCGCACAGTGGTTTCCCAGGTGGCATCAAAGAAATTAACTTTGAAAAGCTGCTGGCGAAAAAACCTGAGATGGTGCTGGAAAAAGCCATCAAGGGCATGTTGCCAAAAGGCCCATTGGGTCGTGCTATGTTCCGTAAGTTAAAAGTGTATGCCGGCGCCGAGCATCAGCATGCTGCTCAGCAACCGCAAGTTTTAGACATCTAATCGGAGCATCACATGGCACAGAATCAATACTATGGAACTGGTCGTCGTAAAAGCTCAACGGCCCGTGTATTTTTAAAAGCCGGCTCAGGCAACATCGTGATCAACAAGCGCTCTATCACTGAGTACTTTGGTCGTGAAACTGCCCGCATGGTGGTGATGCAGCCACTGGAGCTGGTTGATATGGTTGGCAAATTCGACATGCATATCACCGTGAAAGGCGGTGGTATCAGCGGTCAGGCCGGCGCTATCCGTCATGGCATCACCCGTGCTTTGATGGAATTTGACGAGACACTGCGTCCGGAACTGCGTAAAGCAGGTTTCGTAACCCGTGACGCTCGTCAGGTTGAACGGAAGAAAGTGGGTCTGCGTAAAGCACGTAAACGTCCACAGTACTCCAAGCGTTAAGCTTGTTTTGTACCTGCAAACCCGGCCTTGTGTCGGGTTTTTTATTGCGATTCAGCGGCGGTTAATCCTTGTGTAAAGCGTGGCTTTTCATTATGATCGTCGATATTTATTCATTTATAATAATTGCTGGCAAACAGCCGCTTAAATCAAGTTGTGTTTAAGTGTTAATGTGGAGATGAGTGGATGAGCAACGCGCCTGTCGATCATGGCCGCCGCCGATTCCTGACCATTGCAACATCGGTCGTGGGCGGGGTCGGAGCCATTGGAGCCGCTGTTCCCTTTATTGCGTCCTGGAGCCCAAGTGAGCGGGCTCGCCAGGCTGGCGCTGCAGTAACTGCGGATGTCAGCAAAATGGAAGAAGGGCAGCTGATACGGGTAGAGTGGCGTGGGAAACCGGTTTGGATTGTAAAACGCACCCAGGAAATGATTGATTCGTTACCGAATCATGAAGAGCGGTTACGGGATCCTGACTCGAAAGAACCACAACAGCCGCATTACGCTCAGAACCGCCATCGTTCGGTACGTCCTGAGTTTTTCGTTGCCGTTGGTATCTGCACCCACTTTGGTTGCTCCCCAACCTATTTGCCCAATGATTTTGCTGCCCAGGCAGAGGGTGTGCGCTCTGGCTTCTTCTGCCCTTGTCATGGTTCACGCTTCGATATTGCCGGTCGGGTATTTCAAAACGTACCTGCCCCAACCAACCTGGAAGTTCCTCCGTACATGTTTACAGATGAATTCACCATTTTGGTCGGTGAAGACGAGGAGACGGCCTGATGAAAAATCTGATGAACTGGATAGAGTACCGTCTGCCGGTTGTGGAAAAAATGAAAATCCACATGACGCAGTATCCGGCACCGAAAAACTTTAACTTCTGGTACTTCTTTGGCTCTTTGGCCATCGTGGTGCTGGTAAACCAAATTCTGACCGGCATCTGGCTGACCATGAATTATGAGCCTTCGGCTGAAGGTGCTTTCCGTTCGATTGAATACATCATGCGGGATGTCGAATACGGCTGGTTGCTGCGTTACATGCACTCCACCGGTGCTTCGGCATTTTTTGTGGTGGTGTATCTGCATATGCTGCGTGGCATGATGTATGGCTCCTACCAGAAACCACGGGAATTGCTGTGGATTTTCGGTATGCTAATTTACCTGGTGCTGATGGCTGAAGCTTTTATGGGCTACATGCTGCCTTGGGGCCAGATGTCGTTCTGGGGAGCCCAGGTGATTATCTCCATCTTCGGGGTTATTCCGTTTATTGGTGATGACTTAACGCTGTGGATCCGCGGTGATTATGTTATCTCAGGTGCAACCTTAAACCGCTTCTTTGCGCTGCATGTTATTGCGCTGCCGTTGGTGCTGGTGATTCTGGTCTTCCTGCACATTATGGCATTGCACGAAGTCGGTTCGAACAACCCGGACGGTATTGAAACTAAACGCGATAACGATGGCACTGTGCCAGCGGATGCGGTTAGTAAGTTTGAGTTTCATAACAACTTCACCAAGGGTGGCAAGAAAGTCATTATCGACTCTATCCCATTCCACCCTTACTACACAGTGAAAGATCTGGTTGGTTTGGCTGGTTTCCTGTTCCTGTTTGCCTATGTGATCTTCTTTATGCCGGAAGGGGGTGGTTACTTCCTGGAAGCGCCAAACTTTGAACTGGCGAACCCAATGAAGACCCCGGAGCATATTGCACCGGTCTGGTACTTCACGCCGTTCTACGCCATTTTGCGGGCTGTGCCTAACCCGCTATTTGGTGCTATCGCCATGTTTGCTGCCATCCTGGCCCTGGCATTGTTGCCATGGATTGACCGCGGCAAAGTTCGCTCAGTGCGCTACCGTTGTGGCCTGCACAAGCTGAACCTGGTCAACTTCTGCATCAGCTTTGTGGCATTAGGTATCCTGGGTGTGCTGCCAGCGACGCCGTTGTACACTCTTTTGTCGCAGCTGTTCTCGTTTACCTACTTCGGTTTCTTTATTCTGTTGTGGTTCTACAGTAAGAATGAAAACACCAAGCCATTGCCAGAGAGGTTGACCTGATGTTGAAGCATATTATTTCTGCAGCAGCCTTGCTGGTATCGTCCATTGCCTTGGCTGCCGGTCCGAATATTCCACTGCAAAAAGCGCCGGTGGACATCCGTGACACCGAGTCGTTACAGCGTGGTTTTATGCTGTATCAGAACTACTGTCTTGCTTGTCACCAGATGCAGTATCAACGTTATGCACGTAGTTTCCGTGATCTGAATATTCCGGAAGAGCTGGGCATGGAATATCTGATGTTCAGTGGTGAGCGGGTGGGTGACCACATTACCAATACCATGGATCCGGCTGATGCCGCTGAGTGGTTCGGTGATGCGATTCCGGACTTAACCAATGTGGCACGGGTACGGGGTCCGAATTGGATTTATACCTACCTGAAATCGTTCTACAAAGACGAGAGCCGCCCTTTTGGGGTCGATAACGATGTGTTTCCTATGGTTGGTATGCCACATGTACTGCAAGAGTTGCAAGGTGTGCCATACAAAGCGTATGAAACCCGTTTGGTGGATGGGAAGGAAACCCAGGTTTACGTCGGTATTCGTACCGATGGTTCGGGTGAGATGAGCGACGAAGAATACGATCGTGCTGTTGCAGATTTGGTCAACTATCTGGTGTATACTGGAGAACCTTATCGGCTGGAGTCGGAGAGTTTGGGGATCAAAGTGTTGATCTTCCTAGCCATTTTCTTCGTGTTAACTTATCTGCTGAAGAAAGAATACTGGAAAGATGTTAAGTAAGCATCTGATCCAAAAGAGTATTTAATGATAGGGGCCTGCTGGCCCCTTTGCTGTTTATTGTAAACCGGAGGAATGCATGGCGATTTCAGCCAATAAACGCCCTGTGATGACACTGTTTTCTGCTGCCGATGACATGTACAGTCATCAGGTCCGTATTGTACTGGCAGAAAAAGGCGTCAGTGTTGATATTCTCCAGGTCACTCAGGATAACTTGCCTGAGGAGCTGTATGAAGTAAACCCCTATGGCAGTCTGCCCACCTTATTGGATCGTGAGCTGTCGTTGTATCAGGCACAAATCATTATTGAGTACCTGGACGAACGTTTCCCGCACCCACCTTTAATGCCGGTGTACCCGGTTGCCCGTGGACAAGCCAGATTAATGATGTACCGTATTGAAAAAGACTGGTACGCGCTGGCCGAGAAAATTCTCCGTCATGACGATGATGCCGACCAGGCCCGGCAGGATCTGACCGAAGGGTTGCTGGCGGTAGCACCACTGTTTGATGAAGCACCTTTCTTTATGAGTGAAGAGTTCGGCCTGGTGGATTGCTATATGGCGGCATTGCTATGGCGTCTACCAAAGCTGGGTATTGAGCTTGCCGGGCCGGGCAGTAAAACACTGATGAATTATATGGGGCGCTTGTTCGATCGCGACTCATTTTTGGCGTCTCTGACCGATGCTGAGCGTGAATACCGGCACGGCAAAGGAGTCTGAGATGACGCCGAATCGTCCCTACCTGCTGCGCGCATTTTACGAGTGGATTGTGGATAACGACTGTACTCCTTATCTGGTGGTGGATGCGAGCTACCCTCAGACCAAGGTTCCGCAGCAGTTTGTGCAAAACGGCCAGATCGTGCTGAATTTAGCACCATCCGCGGTAGCTCAGATGCAGATGGGAAATGACGTGATCAGTTGCAGTGCCCGGTTTGGTGGTCATCCGTTTGCGCTTTATATCCCAGTAAGAGCTGTGCTGGCGATTTATGCGAAGGAAAATGGTGCTGGTACTGTCTTTACCCTGGATGAGGATGAAGACTTCCCTGATGAGCACGAGATGGAAAGCCCGCCTGAGCCAGTTGCGACAGAGCCTGCGAGTAAGAAGCTGGCTAAGGCCAGTCACCTTAAGGTGATCAAGTAACTGGATTTATCTGGCTTAAGAATGCAGCTCAGGCTGCATTTTTTTATAGATTGGAGTGTGGCCTGACCAACTGGCAAAAGGCTTTTAGCAGCGGATCGCTTGACCGTTTTGCTAAATAACAGACCCCCAAATCAAAGGGTTCGAAACGATAGCCGCTATCGAATGGACGTACTCTGTCCATGACCGGGCTATGCTGTACCACCACATCTGCCAAAACGGCAACACCGCTTCCAAGTGCCACCATACTGGCCATGGCTTCGTGGCCATCGACCATCGCAACAATATTAGGCTGAAAACCCTCTGTCTGTAACCATTTGCTAAATCGCTCCGCTGCAGGGCCATGCGCTGGCGCGATTAAAGGGACTTCATGCCAGGGGATCGGCGCCTTGATCAGCAGATCGTTGACTTTACAGGGGATGGTTGGTGCCACAAGGGATACTGGCAGTTTGGCAATGCTGTGAAACACCATACTGGAGGGCAAATAGGCTGGTTTTGCTGCCAGGGCAAGGTCAACTTCATCCTGCTTTAATCGTTCCAGTGCAGAAGCCGCATCCCCAGTGGTTAGTTGAATATCTGCTTTGGGGCAGAGTACACGGAATCTGTCGAGAATAGCTGGTAAATGGCTGTAACTGGCGGTGACGGTACAGAATAAGCGGATGCTACCCTGAAGCCCTGCCTGGTCGCCTGATAAATCGGCCTGCAGTTGGTGCCAGTCATCCAGATACTGGCGAACAAAGCTCAATACAGTCTGACCTTCACGGGTTAGCTGCACTGAGCGGGTATCCCTGACAAAGAGCGACACCCCAAGCTCTTGCTCCAGTCGTTGGATGGCACGGCTTAAGGTGGAAGGGCTGACAAACATTTGCTCACTGGTCCGTGCAAAGTTCAGGCTAGCTGCCAGATGCATAAATAGCTGTGCTTGTTTGATGTCCATTCTATTTCATTTATTGCAATACAGAGTTGTCAATATATCACTTCACGCAATTATATTGCCAGCCTAGAATGAGTTCATTGACGCAGCAGCACTGTCTGCCAGAGCCAGAGTGGCTGGCCAGCGTACCAGAATTTAGAGACATACTATGAGTAATTACTTTAATAGCCTGAACTTGCGGCAACAGCTGCAGCAGCTGAAACAGTGCCGCTTTATGGACCGCAGTGAGTTTGCTGATGGCTGCAGCGCCATCAAAGATTGGAATATTGTTATTGTTGGTTGTGGTGCTCAGGGCCTGAATCAGGGCCTGAATATGCGTGACTCTGGTCTGAATATCAGCTATGCATTGCGTGAAGAAGCGATTCGTGAACAGCGTGCTTCCTTTCAAAAGGCAACCAGCAATGGCTTTAAAGTGGGCACCTATCAGGAGCTGATCCCAACGGCCGATTTGGTATTAAACCTGACGCCGGATAAGCAGCACAGTGCCGTAGTAGATGCCGTGATGCCACTGATGAAAGAGGGCGCTACTTTGGCCTATTCCCACGGCTTTAATATCGTGGAAGAAGGCAAACAAATTCGGCCGGACTTAACCGTTATTATGGTGGCACCCAAATGCCCTGGTACTGAGGTTCGTGAAGAGTACAAGCGTGGCTTTGGTGTACCTACTCTGATTGCAGTGCATCCGGAGAATGATCCGAAAGGGCAGGGCCTGACCATTGCTAAAGCCTATGCAGCCGCGACTGGCGGCGATCGCGCCGGTGTGTTGCACTCGTCCTTTATTGCTGAAGTGAAATCGGACTTGATGGGTGAGCAAACCATCTTGTGTGGCATGCTGCAAACAGGCTCCATCCTTGCCTTTGATCGTATGGTAGCGGATGGCATGGAGCCAGGCTATGCCGGTAAGCTGATCCAGCAGGGCTGGGAAGTGATTACCGAAGCACTGAAGCATGGCGGCATCAGCCATATGATGGATCGGTTGTCGAATCCGGCCAAGGTCAAAGCCTATCGCCTGTCCGAGCAGCTGAAGCAACAACTGCGGCCTTTATTTGAACAGCATATGGATGACATCATCAGCGGTGAGTTTTCCAGTACCATGATGGCGGACTGGGCCAATGATGATGCTAACTTACTACGCTGGCGCGAAGAAACCCGCCAGTCTGGTTTTGAGCAGGCACCGGTGTCGGATGAGCACATAGCAGAGCAAAGCTACTTTGATCGGGGTCTTCTGCTGGTGGCTATGGTAAAAGCCGGGGTTGAACTGGCGTTTGAGACCATGGTGGATGCCGGTATTATTGCCGAATCGGCTTACTACGAGTCGCTGCATGAAACACCACTGATTGCCAATACCATAGCCCGTAAGCGCTTGTACGAGATGAACGTGGTGATTTCAGATACCGCAGAGTACGGCAACTATTTATTCGCCAATGCTGCTATCCCATTGCTGCGTGATACCGTCAACAGCCTGCCGGCAGAGCTGGTAGGTAAGGGGTTGGCTGCACCACAGGCAGGTGTTGATAATCTGGAGCTGATTGCCATTAACGAAGCTATTCGCAACCACCCGGTCGAAGTGGTTGGAAAAACTTTACGCGGTTACATGACTGCGATGAAAAAAATTGTCGCGGCCGAGCACTAATTAGCTCGCATCCTGAAACGGCATCCACGCCGTTTCGAGAAGCCGCCAACGAATGATGTGGTCAACGGTGAGTTGCACAGCGCCAGAAGCGCAGCAACTACCGGACCAATAACGATGTTATACGTGGACCTTGGTTGTTTGCCCTGCTTTGCAGGGCTTTTTTTTATGGCAGATCCGGTTAAGATGGTTGTTAACAACAAAGTGGAGCAATTTGATGAAATCCATAGCCTTAGTAGCACACGATGGGAAGAAACAGGATCTACTGGATTGGGTGAAGGCCCATACTGATTTTTTTGCCGACAAAATGTTGTATGCCACAGGGACAACCGGCTCTTTATTGGCAGATGTTCTTGGCAAAAGCGTCCATTGCTTCGCCAGTGGTCCGCTAGGGGGGGACCAGCAAATTGGAGCTCTTATTGCTGAACAAAAAGTAGATTGGCTGGTTTTCTTCTGGGACCCGCTTAGCTCGCAACCGCACGATCCAGATGTGAAAGCTTTGATCAGGTTGGCTGTTGTATGGAATATCCCGGTGGCCTGCAACAGGGCCACCGCAGATTTTATTGTTCATTCCAGCTTGTTGCAGCAGGATTACCAACGCGAGGTTCCGGACTTTAAGGCGTATCAGAACCGCTTCAGGCAGGACCTTTAGGGTTTATCCTGTTGATCTTGCATTTGCTCCGGGCTACGCAGAACGTGGGTCTCTTCATCATAACGTCCGTGCAGCTCGTCTTTCACGGTTTTATCCCACAACGGCACTCCAATAAAATAACCAGCCCGGCCAATGGCGTGGGCTGCAATCGGCGATGTTAAGGTGGTGAAGGCCATCACTGCCAGTGCCTTTAAAGTGACGCCGCTATCGACAAAAAACAGCATCACACCACACATAATAAGGCCTGCCCCCAGTACGCCTGACTTGGTGGTGGCGTGCATACGGGTCAGCAGATCCGGCATGCGAAATACGCCTAGGGAGGCTACCAGCATAAAGAAACTGCCGGCGACGATAAACAGAGCCGCCAGAATATCAATGATCATCGCGATGACTCCCTTTTTCTAAGTAACGGGCAAAACCGATGGCGGCAAGAAATGCGGTCAATGCCAGCACCATGGCGACATCAATAAAGGCATCACGGCCGGTGCGGATGGCGTAGAGTCCAATCAAGCCGACAGTCATCGAGGCTATTAACTCAAGGGCTACCACCCGATCCGGCAGGGTAGGGCCTTTAAATAAGCGCCAGAGCGCCAGAAACATGGCTACGCTAAGGACAGCAAAACATAACCAGAGTGTGTAATCGAGTACTGGATTCATCGCATCACCCGCAGAATTTTGGTTTCCATTCGCTTTAGTTCATTCATCACATCTGCTTCGTTATGCAGGTACATAACATGGACATAGAGCACCTTTCGATCCGAAGATACATCCAGGCTTAATGAGCCCGGAGTCAGTGAAATCGCATTGGCCAGCATGGTTATTTCCAGATCAGACTCTGCCCGCAGTGGCATCGCAATCACACCTGGTTTCATCAGGTGGATGGGGGTTAACACATCGTAGGCAACCTTGAGGTTCGCCATAATCAGTTCTTTGGTAAAGAACACCACAAAGCTGAACATGCGCGGTACCCGCAGACGATACTGGCGAACATCCGGGTGTTGCCGAAAGACCAGCACCAGCACCAGATAACCGATAATAAAACCAATCAGCAAACCCCCGGCATTCATGGTGTCGGTCAGGGCTGCCCAGATCAGCGCCAATACCAGGTTCGAAAGCAATACATTCATGGTGTGGTGCCTCCCAATACTGCTTCAATATAACCAGCCGGGTTGAGTAGCTGCTCTGCCGCCATCTCAGCCATCAGATAAATGGGTTGGCCAAACAGGCCGATAGCAACCGTCATGGCAGCCAGCAGGCCGATGGTCCAATACAGCAGCGCATTACGGGTCGGTGCCGGTACTGCCGGATTGGGTTCTGGCGAGGCTTTCCAGAAAGCTTCATTCCAGATCTTAATCATGGAAAACAGCGTCAGTAAACCAACCAACAGGGCAATACCCACCGCCCACCAGGCACTGGCCTCGACACCGGCCTTGATTAGAATAAATTTGGCAAAGAAACCTGATAATGGTGGAACACCTGCCAGTGAAAGAGCAGGGATCAGGAATAACACCGCCAAGCCTGGGTGGTTGCGGTACAGACCACCGAGCTTTTTCAGTTCGAAACTACCGCCTAAGCGGTACATTAAGCCGGCTACCAGGAACAGGTTGGCCTTCACAATGATGTGGTGCATGATGTAGAACACACCGCCAATCAATGCCAGCGGGGTGAACAGTGCCAGGCCTAAAATCATGTAGCCAATCTGACTGATGATGTGAAAGCTTAAAATGCGCCGTACCTCAAACTGGGCCGCAGCACCAAGCACACCGGTTAACATGGTGAAAATGGCAATCCACAGCAAAATTTCGTGGGTAAAGCCAGTATCGGCGGTAAAAATCAGCGTAAATACCCGATACAGCGCATAAACACCCACTTTGGTCAGCAAGCCGGCAAAAATAGCCGATACTGCCACCTGAGGGGTGTGGTAAGACGCAGGTAGCCAGAAAAACAGCGGGAAGGCTGCTGCTTTAATCGCAAAAGCAATCAGGAACAGACTGGCAATCACCGTCACCATCTTCTGATCTTCCAGGCTGGCCAGCTTCACCGCAATATCGGCCATATTCAAGGTGCCAACCAGGCCATAGGTTAAGCCGATGGCGGTCAGGAATAAAGCCGAAGAAAGCAGGTTCAGTGTGACGTACTTAATGGCCCCTTCCATTTGAGCCCGCTCACCGCCTAAAATCAGTAAGGCAAAAGAAGCAACCAGCAATACTTCGAACCAGACATAGAGGTTAAAAATATCGCCGGTTAAAAAAGCACCGTTTACCCCGGCCAGCAGCAAATGCAGCAGCGGGTAATAACCAAAACGCTCAAAGCGCTTGCGCACAGTCTTTAAACTATACAAAGCAGTTGCGAAGCCGGTAATGGACGCCAGCACCACCATAATGGCACCCAGCATATCGGATACCAATACAATGCCAAAGGGTGCTGGCCAGGACCCAACCTCTAATACCTGGATACCAACCTGGCGGGTATGCAGTAGCAACCAAACCGAGCATATCAACAAAGCGCCGGTGCCTATAGCACCTAACCAACGCTGGGCGCTGTGGTTACTGAGCACTGTCAGCGAAAGGGCACCGAGCAGTAGCGGAATTATAATCGGGAGTGCAACCAATACTTCCAGATCCATCAATCGGTTCCTTTCATTTCGTTCATGTCATCGGTCTGCACCACTTCGCACGCCCGGTGGATCAACACCACGGCAAAAGCCAGCACCCCAAAGCCAATCACAATGGAAGTCAGAATGACCGCTTGCGCTAATGGATCGGCGGCAGGGCCTTCAATCAGTAATTCGCCTTTCGGGATCAGTGGCGGTATGCCTCTGTCCATACCGGCAACAGTAAAGATGAGCAGGTTGGCGGCATTGGAAAGTAAGATCAAGCCAATCACCAGTTTAACGACGGAGCGGCGTAGCATCATGTAAATAGCAGCCGCATAAAAAGTGCCAATCAAAATGGCCATTAAAGTAGTCATGAGTGTTCTGCCTCCGCCAGAGTGAAAACAACCGTCAAGACGGTGCCTATCACACCAAGAAAAACACCAATATCGAACAGCAAGGGCGTACTTAGTTTTAATTCACCAAAAATGGGCAAGTCCAGACTCCACCATTGAGCGGTGAAAAAGGACTCCCCAACAAACAATGGGGGTAAGGATGCAACCGCGGCCAGCACCAGACCAATGCCTACCAGCTGCAAAGGGTGAACGCGCAGCATCTCACGCGCCGCTTTGTAATCCTCTGCAAACAACTTCAGTGCGACTGCCGCAGCGGCAACCAGACCACCGATAAAACCACCACCCGGCTCATCATGGCCTCGCAGCAGTAAGAACAATGAAAATAACACCAGCAAGGGCAGCAGCAGCGAGCTACCTGTATTTAAAATTAAGGAGCGCATGTTAAAGCGGCGTGGTTTCATGAGTCTTCTCCTTTAGCGGCTACGGCGTTTGCTTCGGTTTCCGCTTTTGCTGCGGCTTTCGCTTTGTCCTTTTGCGAGCGACGCAGATTAAAGGCTGCCCGGCGATCCGAGTTGGTGACCGGCAGAGCACCGGTACGTAAGTGGATCATGGCATACACGCCAATAGCCACCAGAGCCAGTACGAAAATTTCACCCAGAGTATCCAGTGCCCGGAAATCGACCAGAATCACATTGACCACGTTGCGGCCATGACCAAGTGGCCCGCTGTTTTGCAGGAAGTACTCGGAGATGCCTTCCAACTGGCGGGCACCGGTGATCGCCAGGATTAAGATGGTCATCAACAGGCCGGTCATACCGGCGATGATGGCATCACGGATCCGGTTGGCCGTAGATGATAAACTGCGGAACTCTGGCAGCCGGTACAGCACCAGCACCAACAACAGTACGGTGATGGTTTCCACCAGCACCTGAGTGATACCGACATCAACGGCACTGAAGAACACATAGAGCAGTGCGACACCAAAGCCCAGAGCCCCCAACATGGCTACTGCTGCCAGGAAAGAGCGCACCAGTACGGCAATCAGCGCGGATAGAATAAGCAGTACTGCCACAGCGACCTCATGCACCCGCATATCCTGGAAGCTGATATTTAGCTCCAGTTGGTTGACCCGCAGTAAGGCCCATCCTACGACAATAATCACCGTACCCAGAGTGGTGATCAGGTAATTACGCAGGTAGCCGTTTTGCAGCGTTTGGGTTTGCCAGGCAGCAAACTGGGTCATGCCAAGCATTAAGCGCTCATACACCACTTCCGGACCAATTTTTTCGGCGCTGTGCATAAAGTTGGTTAGCTGGCGCCAGCCGCCCCAAACTTTAAACAGCAGTAATCCCAGTACCAGGCTGCTCAGACTCAGTATCAGCGGCAGGTTAATGCCATGCCAGAGCGCCAGGTAAAGCTCAATCGGCTGACCATAGACAGCGCCTGCAGCGGCTGCCAGTAAGCCTTTATCGGCGATAAAGGGCATCAGGCCAAACACCAGGCCCAAGGTGGCCAGTATTGCCGGGCCAATCAGTAAGGCAATATCCGGATCATGCGGTTTCTTCGGGGTTTCCACTACGGCGCCAAACCAGGGTTTCAGCGCCACGATGGCCGCTACCAGCACCACCAGGATATTGGCAATCACCGTCGCTATGGTCAGGCCAATATGCCATTTGGACGCTGTAAGCACAGCTTCCAGCAACAGTTCTTTGCCAACAAAACCAAACAGCGGAATAATGCCGGCCAGCGAGAGGGATGCCAGTACCGCCACTACTGTGGTTTTCGGCATACTGTGGCGTAAACCGCCTGCTTGTTGGAAATCTTTCACACCGGCTGAATGGTCCAAAATACCGGCCACCATAAAGAGCGCGCCTTTGTAGAGTGCATGGGCCAGCAAAAAGGTGACCGCGGCCAGAGCGGCCGTTTCGGTACCCAGACCCAGCAGCATGGTCAGTGTTCCCAGCGCCATCACAGTGGAGTAGGCCAGTACCTTTTTGACGCCGGTAGCACGGCTGGCCAGAAAAATACCGGTCAGCATGGTTAAAGCGCCGAATAAGGTGAGTAACAGCAGCCAGGTCTCGGTGCCACCTAGGCCCGGGTTCAGCCGGGCCAGCAGATAAACGCCGGCTTTTACCATGGTGGCTGAGTGCAGGTAAGCCGATACCGGTGTCGGGGCGGCCATTGCATTGGGGAGCCAGAAGTGAAAGGGGGCCTGAGCCGATTTGGTAAAGGCACCCAGCAGGATCAGCAACAACATGGGCAGATACAGGGCATGCTCGGTCAAGCCATTGCTGTTCAAAATGGTGCTGAGCTCATAACTGCCTGCGGCCATGCCCAGCATAATAAAGCCGGTCATCAATGCCAGGCCACCCATTACCGTAATCATCAGCCCCTGATGAGCTTTCTTACGGGCGTCTTCCTGCTCATGGTTAAAACCAATCAGCATAAAAGAGGTCACCGTAGTTAGCTCCCAGAACACAAACAGACTGATCAGGTTATCCGATAGCACCACGCCCAGCATGGAGCCCATAAAACCGAGCAGGAATACGAAAAAGCGCCCCAGATCCTTGTGCTTCTCCAGATAACGACCACCGTAGGCCAGGATAAAGAAGCCGATGCCGGTGATCAGCAAGGCAAAGAGCAGCGATAAGCCATCGACCAGAAAACTGAGTTGGATCCCCATGCCTGGAAACCAGCTGTAGGCAAATTGCAGGCTGTGTCCCTGACTGACCACAGGCAACATGCTGGCGAAGTAGGCAAACAGGGAGGCTGGCAAAGTTGCCAGCAACCAGCCGCTATGGCGGCCACCCAGCCGGTGCAGCCAGGGGGCAAAACAGGCTAAAATAAAGCATGACAGCACGGCTATCAGCATCATGTGTCGCTCCTTAAAACACTCACACAGTGTATAACGAATTGTATTATGGCTTAATTTCTATGGGCTTGCTAGCTATCCCGAAATCAGTTCTGCTGTACTCTATTGTCAGGATGGCGACTAAGCCGAGCCAATTGCTGTTGGTAGAATTGTTCAATTTTGCTTACCTGTGCCTGGTAATTGAAAGCCGACAGGTCGTACTGCTGGCGAGGCAAAGGCTGGGCAGTAAAGTGCTGCAAGCGCTCAGCCAGACCACTGGCATCATCCGGAGCAACCAAAGGGTACGGGAAATAGTGTGCCAGATGCATGGCACCTTGTGTCTGGCTGGCGATAATGGGCAGCCCGGCCGTCATGGCTTCCAGAAAAACCAAACCAAAAGGTTCCGTTCGGGCGGCACTGACAAAACAATCAAAACCGGCCAGCCATGCTTGAGGCTGCGCACTGAAACCAACCAGGTGCAGCTGTGGCTGATGACCATACTTGGCTTTCAGAGCAGCCCAATCTTTGCCTTGGCCTACGATCACCAGATGCGCTTTTGCTGGTTTGGCAAGTAAAAAAGCCTGAATCAATGTTTCCGTGCCTTTGCTGGCTTCAACCCGCCCCAGGCTGCCAAACACCATATCATCATCCGGGATTTGTTGTTCTCTGCGCAAGGCGAGCCCAGCTTCGCGACTGGATGCCGTGGCGCAGGTCCAGTTGTCAATGTGGCTGCTGTGTTGTTTGAGAGGCTCAGGTAAGGTAGCCAGTTGAGCTGGGGCAATGGCGACCAGGGCATCCAGTTTAGCATGTTGCTGTGGTTTGTAATGGATGTGCAACGTAGCGGTGCGTAGCATGGTACTGGTGGGCAAGCTGGCCAGAGCCCGGCAGCCACGGCTTAAATGCGCATGGGCGACATCGGGTTGAATACGCTTGAGTACAGATCGGATCTGAAAATGAGAGAACAGTGCAAAGTCATGCACCAGTATGATTTGGACTTTCGGACTGACCCGGTGGGCAATGGCATCCGGACGCTGTTCAGCCGCAGCCTTGCGTAAAACCAGGTAGACCTGGTGCTGTTCGGCTTGAGCATTGGCAAGCTCAACAGCATAGCGTTCGCTGCCGGCAAAGCGTGTCGTCAGGATCAAATGAACTATCTTCATGCAACCTCAGGAGGCTTCTTGTATTACCAAGCAGATTATCACAGCAGGACCGCTGAACGTAAGTCAGCGCGATTAACACAATAAAAGCATCGTTAAGTGACGGAATATATTGCCAGGCATGATTGAGAATAATTCTCATTGGGTTTATACTTGGCGCCAGTTTCTTTGTGCGATTGTACCCTGTCAGGAGTCCGCCATGCGTTTTGCATCCATGTTGTTGTGTTGCAGTGCCTTCATTGCGTTAGGCAGCCAAAGTGCTGCTGTGTTTGGTGCCGAGGTTAATGTGTATTCGGCACGTCAGGAAGAGCTTATTAAACCAGTGCTGGACCAGTTCAGCGCCAGTACCGGTATTCGGGTGAATTTGATTACGGGTAATGCCGATGAGCTTATCACCCGGATTGCCAGCGAAGGGCGCAATAGCCCAGCTGATTTACTGATCACCACCGATGTTGGGCGTTTGTACCGTGCCAAACAACAGCAACTGCTGCAACCGCAGTCATCTGAATTACTGCAACAGGCAATTCCTGCTCATTTGCGTGATGAAGCCGGCTACTGGTTTGGTCTGACTGTGCGGGCCCGTCCTGTGATGTATGCCAAAGATCGGCTGAGTGCTGAGGATAAAGCTGAACTATCAGATCTAACCGCCGAGCGGTGGCGTGGCCGCATCTGTGTGCGCAGTTCCAGCCATATTTACAACCAATCCATGGTAGCGGCTCGGTTAGCCCATGATGGCACTGCCGCTACCGAACAATGGGTTCGTGGGCTGGTACAAAATTTTGCGCGTCCACCGCGTGGTGGTGATCGTGATCAGTTACGGGCTTTGGCGGCCGGTGTATGTGATATTGCCATAGCCAACACCTATTATCTGGCTGGCATGATGAATGACCCGCGTGATCAGCAAGCTGCAGCTGCTATTGCAGTGTTCTGGCCAGAGCAGGATGACAAAGGTGCTCACATCAATATTTCTGGTGCCGGTGTAGCGGTGCATGCGCCGAACCCATCTCAAGCGCTGCAACTGCTGGAGTTTATGTTAAGCGAAAGTTCACAGCAGTGGTACGCCGAGGCTAATCATGAGTACCCGGTTCGTCCGGGGGTAGCCTACAGCGAGACGCTGCAATCCTACGGTGACTTCAAAGCCGATACGCTGCAGCTGGAGCGATTGGGTGAGTTGAATGCAGAAGCCTTACGTTTGATGGATCGGGCTCGCTGGCGTTAATGGTGCCTACTGCTAAGCCTCGAGTAGTCTGGCTGTGTTAGCTAAGGTGTCGTTGCGCTTTGATCCCTGGCGTTGGTTGGTATTACTACCAGCCATTGTGCTGGCGATCCCTGTGCTGGTTATTCTGCTGAGCTTGCTGCAGCCGCAGTGGGATGTCTGGTCGCATCTGCGCCAGACGGTACTGTGGCTTTATATCAGTAACTCGCTGTTGCTGGCTTTTGGCGTTGGTGTTGGCGCTCTGTTTCTGGGGACTGGCAGCGCCTGGCTGGTATCACAGTATGAATTCCCGGGGCGTCGCCTGCTGGAGTGGATGCTGCTGCTACCACTGGCTATTCCTGCATACATCATTGCGTACACCTACACTGGCCTGTTGGATTTTGCTGGCCCGGTGCAAACCCATTTGCGCGATTTATTCGGCTGGCGTTATGGTGATTACTGGTTTCCTGAGATCCGGTCATTAGGTGGCGCCATATTGATGTTGTCACTGGTCCTTTACCCTTATGTTTATATGCTGGCGCGCAACGGTTTTCGTGAGCAGGCAGCCTCGTTGCAGGAAGCCAGCCGCACCCTGGGTTTGACCACCCGTCAGCACTTCTGGCAAGTGGCATTGCCATTAGCCCGGCCTGCCATTTTAACCGGTACAGCGCTGGCAATGATGGAAGCCTTTGCTGATTATGGCACGGTGCAATATTTTGGGGTGGATACCTTTACCACCGGGATCTTCCGGACCTGGTTTGGCTTAAATAACAGCCTGGCGGCGGCTCAGTTGGCGGCGATGCTCACCAGCTTTGTGTTGTTTTTACTGGTGCTGGAGCAATGGTCCAGGCGGAAAATTCGTTATTATCATCAGGGGCAAAAGGATAGCCGGACACCTCGCAAGTTATTAACCGGTGGCCGGGGCTGGGTGGTGTTGTTGCTGTGTTTGCTGCCGTTGCTGTTTGGGTTTGTCGTGCCTGCTACCCAATTAACGCTCTGGGCTCTTGCTACCTGGCAACAGACAATGGATGAACGTTTTTTGCAGTTGGTATGGAACAGTTTTTCGCTGGCGGCATTGGCGGCATTGTTGGCAGTACTGCTGGCGGTGATTTTTGCCTATGCCAGGCGGCTTCGTCGCGACTGGCTGGTGCTTGTTCCGGTCCGGTTGGCGGCTTTGGGCTATGCCATCCCCGGCACTGTGATTGCGATTGGCGTGATGTTGCCTCTGGCTTTTCTTGATCGCCACATTGATCTGCTGGCTGAGCAGTGGTTTGGGATCCGGACTGGCTTATTGTTCTCCGGTACTTTGTTTGCGCTCTTACTGGCGTACAGTGTACGCTTTTTGGCCGTCTCGTTACATAGCGTGGAAGCTGGTTTGCAGCGGATCCGGCCCAATATGGATCAGGCTGCACGCTCCCTTGGTTGCTCACCACGGCAGGTGTTGTGGCGGGTGCATGTCCCCCTGTTGCGTGGTAGTGTACTGACAGCCTTGCTTCTGGTGTTTGTTGATGTGTTAAAAGAGTTGCCCGCAACTTTGATTCTGCGACCATTTAATTTTAATACCCTGGCAGTACGGACTTTTGAGCTGGCCTCAGATGAACGGCTGGCCGATGCATCTTTATCGGCACTGGCCATTGTGCTGGTGGGGTTATTGCCTGTGATAATTTTGGCCCGTTCGATGGAACGGGTGCAATAAAACGGATCGAACATGCTGGTATTGGAACAACTTGCGGTTGCTTACGGACCCCACACTGTGGTGAAAGACATCAGTTTGTCGCTGTCGAAAGGGCAAATTGGCTGCCTGGTAGGGCCATCTGGGTGTGGTAAAACCACCCTATTACGTGCCATTGCTGGTTTTGAGCCGGTAGCACAGGGGCAAATCAGTTTGTCACAGGGCGTGGTCAGTGCGCCTGGCTTGCTATGCCCGCCAGAGCAGCGCCGGCTGGGGATGGTGTTCCAGGATTTTGCCTTATTTCCACACTTAACGGTGGCACAAAACATTGGTTTTGGTTTAAGGCATTTAAGCCGCAATGCCAGCCAGCAGCGTATTCGCGAATTGTTGCAACTGGTTGGCTTACCCGATTTAGCCAGGCGTTATATTCATCAGCTCTCAGGAGGGCAGCAGCAGCGTATTGCGCTGGCTCGTGCCATTGCTCCTAAACCGGAGGTCTTGTTGCTGGATGAGCCCTTCTCCAGCCTGGATGCCGAGCTACGAGAATCGCTGGCACGGGATATCCGGCAGATTTTAAAGCATGAGCAGATGACCGCCATTATGGTGACTCATGATCAATTCGAAGCCTTTACCATGGCGGATTTGATTGGGGTGATGGAACATGGCCGGATGCAGCAATGGGCCACGCCCTATGAGCTGTACCACAAGCCGGTAAACCGCTTTGTGGCTGACTTTATTGGTCGGGGAGTGCTGCTGGCTGGGCAGATGCTCGATGCGCAGCAGGTGAAAACCTCGTTTGGGGTTTTTCGCCAGAGTTATCAGCCGGGCTTACAGCAGGGCGATCAGGTGGATGTGTTGATTCGGCCTGACGATATCGTGCACGATGATGACAGTGGTGTTACGGCTAAAGTGCTGGAAAAATCCTTTCGTGGTTCGCATATTTTGTATAGTCTGGAATTGAAAAGCGGCGATCAGGTGTACTGCCTGGCTTTGAGTCATCACAATCATGCGGTTGGTGAAATGATTGGGATCCGGCTCGATCTGGATCACATGGTGGTGTACCCAAGGCTGGCAGTTGCCAGCCAAGAGCCGGCTTAATAGAAACTAAACGTCTGTTCCAACTGCTGGATTTGATGTGCCAGTCCGGCCAACTGATACTCCAGTTGGGTACGGGCCCGCAGCAGCTCGGCTTGTTGCTGGCGCTGTTCACTGATTTCCCGGTACAACTGCTGCCGGCCATCCGGGGTTTGCTCATCGCCAAACATTAAGGCTTCTTTGGCCCGAATGCTGTTGCCCAACTGCTGATGGTCACGGTCATTTTGTGCCATAGCGCGTTCGGTTTGCTGCACTTGCTGTTCCAGCAAATAAATCCGGCGGCCGGCATCAAACCCCAGTAAAAAATCGGCTTCGGCATCACCCTGACACACCCCCTGATAGCTTTGGCCTTTACGGCCATATTCATAGCCATTGCTGGTGCGGCAAAACAGTTGCAATCCCTGTCGATGGCCGCGCTGGTACAAGGCCAGATCCGGTGTCACCTGATGTTTGGCACAATCCTGGCGGTAAGTATCTATCCTGGCTGGCGAGCGGCCCTGCACCCCATCGGCGTAACCCAATGTCTGCCAGTCGGCCAGCAGACACTCGTCTTTGCTTAAAGTGGCGCAGCCTGACAGCAACAGGCCGATAGCAACAACAATGAGACGCATAACAAGCCCCTTAATTTTGATTCTGCCCTACCTTAAAAGATCTGCCAGATAGCGACAACTGATTTTAGCGCTTGCATTGCAGGTATTGGATAAATTGCTCTGCTGGTACGGCTGGAGACCATAAATAGCCCTGAGCCGCATCACAACCGAGTTGTTGTAACATCGTAAAGGTTGCGGTGTCTTCAACGCCTTCGGCCACCGTAGTAAGCTCCAGACTTTTGGCCAGTTGAATAATAGCCCGTACCAATGGCTTATCCCGCAAAGACACTGACAGTGAGCTGATAAAGGACTTATCCACCTTCAGGCTGGAAGCATTGAACTGACGCAGGTAGCTGAGGTTGGAGTAGCCGGTGCCAAAGTCATCAATGGCAAAGGTGATGCCTAAGGCGCCTAGACGGGCGAGCTGTTGCTGCACAAAGTCGCTGTTATCAATTAGTAGGGACTCGGTCAGCTCCAGCTCCAGGGCTTCAGGTGCTAAACCACTGTGGCGCAGTGCAGTCAAAACCGTTTGCTCCAGCCTGCCATCGCGAAACTGAATAGGTGACAGGTTCACAGCAACTTTTACCGCTGGAAACCCTTGCTGCTGCCAATACTGACAGTCGCTGCAGGCTTGCTGCAGCACCCAGCTCCCAAGCTCCAGTATTAGGCCGCTTCGCTCTGCCAACTCGATGACGTCGGCTGGGTTGATAAAGCTGCCATCAGGTTGCGGCCAGCGTAGTAAGGCTTCAGCGCCGAGTACAGCTTCTTGCTTCAGGCAAATTTTAGGCTGGTAATAAAGCTTAAATTCATTGTTTTTCAGGGCATCACGGATGCGTTGCAGCAAATTGAATTTGTCGGTATTGGCCTGATCCATCGCCTCGTTGTAAAAGCGCCAGGTATTGCGTCCTTCTGATTTGGCATTGTGCATGGCCAGATCTACTTTGCGGCACAGCACATGAAACTCAATACCGTCCGTAGGGACAATCACAATGCCAATAGAGCCGGATACTTCTACCTTGGTTTGCATCAGGGTAAAGGGTTGGGTGGTTTGCTGCAGCAGTCGTGCGGCCAGATCAGCCAAGGTACTGTCATTGGCGTCCGCCGGACACAGGACCATAAACTCATCACCGCCAAAGCGACAAAGCACATCGTGCTTGCTGAGCTCGGACTGCAATCGTTTGGTCAGTTGTTGCAATAGCAAATCACCGGCGGCGTGGCCTAGCGCATCATTGACGGGCTTGAAGTTATCCAGATCCAAAAAAAGCATGGCCAGTCGTTGATGCTGTTGCAGACACTGTTGTTGCATGGTGCGAAATAAATCTTCACACAAACTGCGGTTGGGCAAATCGGTTAGTTTATCGTGCATTGCCAGGCGCTGCAGCTGTTGCTGGGTCGCGCGCACCCGTTTGTTTTCTGCCTGCAGCGCGCGCAATGAGCGATGCAGATCCTGCGCCATCAGCAGCACACTAAAGCCGGTAATGCTTAGTATCAGGCTCACATAGAGCACATGGCGCCAGCTGTCATCCGGGATATAGGGGATTAGCCAGCCCTGCATGCTGCCATAGCCCATTGCTGCCGCAGCAAGGATAATAAAGCTCAGTAAAAACAAAAACAGATTACGACTGCCAAGAATTGCAGCAAACACCAGTACACCAGGGTAGCCCACCACGGCCAGATCACGAATACCACCAGAGACCAGCGCCAGGGCTGTCAGCATCAGTGCCATTGGCCAGAGCAACAGGTAAGCCGCCAGCAAAGGTCGCTGCCACCAGGCCGATAAAAAGGATACCCCCAGGCAGGCACTACCAACCAGCAGCACAGCCTGCGTCCAGCCAGTTGAAACAATAGCGGCCAGCAGCAAACCGCATAACGTGATAGCGGATATTTGTAACAGGCGCCGGATCCGCAATGGTTGCATTCCGTGTGCAGCTGGTTTTGGCGCCCTGGCCGGCGATGTCGCTGGTGCTTGGTTCAATGTGGGGCTGGTCCTGTAAAAAAATGCAGAGGCAGAAGTTTAAGATAAGACAACAGCTGTGAAAGCGCAATCAAAGCACAGTGTTCGGGAGCCGTCATGGTAACTTGGGTGATGTTATGCTGCAGTCTGGCAGAGGCGGCAGCGCTTGCATCAGGTTGCAAAGCGCTGTCGCTGCTTGTGGCATGGTTAACCAGAGTTCTTATTGGTGATTGAGGAGCTTGCGGCAGCATCTTGCTGTGGGCTTGCTAAGCTAGCCTGATCATTTTGCACTGGTATGGCACGGGACTGCTGATTAATTTTGTAAATCTGCTCTGCACTGCTCAGGTCTGTACTGTTTTTTATCCGGGCAATGGTTTCTCTATCCGACAGGAAGCTTTGGATATCATCCAGAATGGCCTGCATTTCAGCTTGATTATCCTCCATCTCCATAATGTGCCTTGGGTGCTCAACATTTTTTGCGCCACTGTCTGCAAAGGTGCTGGTAGTAATACGTGAGCTGATGATCCAGGGTGTGAGTGAAGAGCGCATCACATAATTCTCGGAGGCCGTAGAATCGTAAATTCCTTTTCCTGTGGTCAGCTTGCTTTCGGTATAAGTACCTTCGCATTTGAGGTAAATCAATAAAGATTGGAAGTTAAGCTCTGCCCAGAAAGTATGGGAGTAGTTTTCCAATAAACGACCAAAGCTGGATGCGATTAACCACAAAAAAAGCAAACTAAGCAGGAACTGACTTTCATTAAATAAGGCGATCAATGCCTGCAAATGCTGACTGTCTGTTGCCGAAGTGATGGCCTGATAGTCCTGCCAAAGGTTCAGCACTGTTTTTGCTTCATACAGCATAAAAAACAGAATGATCGGGCCTGCCAGCAGGAGTATCTGACCAAAGAGGGTAGCCATAAGACGAAGTGTTTTGAACAGAGAGGTTTGAGGCAACGGAGCATATTCAGGTTGCGTTTCAATCATTACTTCGCCAGTGAAATCACCTTTACTGGACGATTGCTCATTGAGTTTAGGCTCCAGTTCCCGGTAAATCCTGTTCGGGATCTCTTTGTAGCGCCGGTTAGCCATCACAATACTGTCTATATTGACAAAGAGTTCGCGTGGATGGATGTTTTCCTGCCAGTTATCACGAAACTCCGAAACGCGGGTGATGGCTTTTACTTGCTGCGTGCGCTCTTTTAGCAACAGCATAATCAGCACGCCGCTGATGCTCATCAACGCCAACAGTAAAAGCAGAGGTGGTAATACGGCAAAGGGCTCCAGGCTAGCATGCTGCAACTCGCTGTAAAGTGCTTGTATCTCTGTTTGCTGCAATAACCAGTTCAGGCCAAGGCCAAGTATTACAGGGGCCAGAATAGCGAAGGCGATAATTTTAGCGAGTGCGATATTCCCTTGCGCCTCGATAGTACGCTCGGCCGAGCGATAGACGGTGCTGGCTTTACGCCAGCTGAGGATAAGATACAGCATCAGGAAAAAAGCAAAGAAAGGCAGTAAAATATCACCAATATTGCCGATCAGTCCGGTCACACTGACAAACCAGGTGAGCGCAAAAGCCATTAAAGCTACTGCTGTCGCAATAACTGCACCAGCATAACGTTGAGCAATATTACGCAATGGGTAGGGGAGGAAAATTAACTTTGGCACCAGTGTATGTACCAGTCTGGAAATAAAGCCATCGGGCTCGAGAAACGTCTTGTTTTTGCGGCCCATCAGCATTTCTTCCAAATCAATGCTGCGGTAGGCTGGCTGTTCGAGTTTAGATGTTTCCCGCTCTGACTTGCTGAGGTTTGGGGCTAAAGATGTTGGTACGCTTCGGCCAACAAAAAAGCGCAGCATCTGAAAGCTACCACCACCAAGGGAGCGCAGTCCCCCTGAAAGCAATACAAAGCCAATAATAGCATAAACCCACGCCAGGGCTTTATCTTGTTGAATCACTTCAGCTACTTGCAGTAGTGGGTAGACCCCCATCAGTGTGACAATCAAGCCACGACAAGCACGGATAAACCCTTCCATTTTAAAGGGGTTGCGAATACCAAGTGACTCGCTGCCGTAATCAAAGGCCATAATACTTACTTCCTTCATCGAGTGTTAGCCATCAGCAAAATGTAACGGTTTTTATCGTAATAAGCGACGAAAAATCGATCCGGGTTGCGAGCTTAAGGGTTTGCAGCACAAAAAAGCGCCCATTAGGGCGCCAGTGTCGGAAAAAGCAGTCAGCAACTACTAGTTCAACAGGAAGTCGTTAAGCACTTCAGCTACAGCAGCGATACCGACCACACCATCCAGATGGCCCCAGATACCAGGGATCTCATGGTATTCCACTTCTTTGCCTGCTGCCTCAAGAGCTTGCTGTGTGGTGCGGCTCATTTGTGGTAGCAACAGTTGATCGCCGGTAGCCGGCAGTAATAACGTACGAGCCTGTACCTTTTTTAGTGCATTCTGCCAGTTGTCGCCCATACCAGCCCGAAACAGCTGGGAGGCCCGCACCAGATACAAAATATGATTGGCATCCTGATAGGCCGCCCGGACTGCAGCGTGCTCCCGCAGTTGTTGCCAGGCAGAGAAACTGGCACGAATGTCCTGGTGGGGAGCTGCATCGGTGTGCGGTGCCGGATAGCGCAGATTGAAACCGGTTGGATAAACAGCATCCTGAATAATGTAGGAGAGTGCTGTGATCAGCCCCTCGGTTGGTTGGCCTTTGGCATAATAATCGCCGTTGTTCCAGGCTGGATCGGCTTTGATTGGGTAAGCCCAGCGCTCCAGCCTTACCGCTGCCCAGGCATCGATAAAAGCAGTGCCGATGACTGGCACCAGACGCTCCACCCGCTCCGGATAGCGGCTGGCCCACTCAATGGCTTGGAAAGATCCCATCGACGCGCCAATCACCGCATACAGGCGCTCAATCCCCAGGCTGTCGAGCAGGGCTTTTTGCACTTCGACAAAATCACCGATGGTCACCACCGGAAAATCCAGTCCCCAGGGCTTGCCGGTAGCCGGGTTGATGGTAGCGGGACCGGTGGTAATGACATTGGGATCAAATACATTGGCATTGACCAGAGTATCGACACTGATGACATAAAATTGGTCGGTATCAATGGCTTTGCCCGGCCCTATAATGGCATCCCAATAGCCGGGCAGGGCATCATCCGGGCTGTACTTGCCGGCAGCATGCGAACTGCCAGAGAAAAAGTGCGTGATTAAAATCACATTATCTTTGGCTTCATTCAGAGTGCCGTAAGCCTCCCAGCCCACCTGTACCGGTGCAATAACCTGACCGTTTTCGGTAGTAAACTTCGCAATTTCGAAGCGCTGCTTTTCCACCAACATGGCCTGCGCCAGGCCACTGAACAACAAAGTACTGAGGAACAGGATCCGTACCAGCATAAGGTTTCTCCTTAAAATAACTGAAACAGGCCAATGGCAATAAAGACACCGACCAAAGGCACTACCACACTGACTACAGCAACCGGCCAGTAGGCATTTTGGTGCGTTTCACCACAAATAGCACGAATGGTGGTCACTACATAGCCATTGTGTGGTAAAGAATCGAGCGCACCGGATGAGATCGCCACTACCCGATGCAGTTGCTCGGGGTCGACGCCGCGATCCAGATAAGTTGGCGCGATTTCCGGCAGCGCTATGGCCTGGCCGCCGGAGGCCGAACCAGTAAGGCCGGCAATAACACTAACCGCTACTGCAGCTCCTAATAACTCGGGGCCGGGTAAATGGGTCATGTAATCCACCACGCCGGCAAAGGCAGGCGTTAGCCGGGCTACACTGCCAAAACCAACCACAGCGGCCGTATTCCCGATAGCCAGTAAGGCACCCAGCACCCCCTCATTGGTTGCTGCTGCCGGGTTGCGTAAAAACTTTATATTCAGCAGGTACAAACTACTGACCCCACCGGCTAAAGCGACAATCAGTGCCGCCTGCTGCAGACTTTCGTGCAAAAAGAACGACAACGTCAGCACCACCAGCAGTGGGATAATACCAAACACAGGATTAGGCAGATTGCGATCTTCGAGTACTGGGTCACTGGCGCGCTGCATGAAATGCTCACCTTTGGCTACGGCTTTGCGGATCATCCACATCAGGCTGATGTAGCCGCTGATGGCCATAATGACCGCCACTACCAGGCTGACTTCCCAGCCGGCATAAGGGGTGGTTCCAAGGTAAGGGATTGGGATCCAGTTTTGAATTTCTGGCGATCCGGCCGAAGTCATGGTAAAGGTGACCGAGCCAAGCGCGAGCGCCGCCGGTATAAAGCGTCGGGGCAAATTAGCGCCTTTAAATAAACTTACCGCCATTGGGTAGGCGGAAAAGGCCACCACAAAGACGCTGACGCCGCCATAGGTCAGTACGGCACAAGCCATCACAACGGCCAGTACAGCCCGGGTATGGCCAATTCGTTTCACAATCGCCAGAGCCACGGCATCGGCGGCTCCGGTGTGTTCCATCAGTTTGCCGAACAAAGAGCCAAGCAAAAACATTAAAAACCAGGCAGCAACAAAGCCGGAAAAACCAGTCATGTAACCATGCACAAAATCCACTTTGTCGGCAATATCCCAAAATGGAATACCATTGGTGAAGGCCACCAGCAAGGCGCACAGCGGTGCGGTAATAAAGAGGTTGAAGCCGCGCATGGTCAAAATGATGAGCAGCAACAACCCAAGGATCAAGCCGAATAACCCCAGCATGCAAATTCCCTCGTTGTATTTTGATTCAGTGTGATACAACAACACCAGCCAAGCCATAGTACTAAGGTACAGGTTAAAAATTCTGCATTTGCGCCTACAGTAGAAGCGTATTGTTAACGACTCAGCAGGAGAGACAGGATGGCAACGAACAATAAAACAAAAAAGAACGCCGCTATAGCCCGGGGATTTACATTGAATGCTCTGGCACTGGCTGTGAGCACCGGCCTGATTGCCGCAAGCGCCCTTGCCGCGGACGATGAAAACTCGACAGAGTCTGAACTTCGGCTAGAGCGTATTGAAGTAACAGCTCGTCGTACGGTGGAGAATTTGCAAAGGGTACCAGTGGCCGTTACCTCCCTGGGTGAAACAGAGTTACAGCAGCGTGGCGTGGACAATATCACGGCTGTGCAACAATATTCCCCGAATACCACCTTACAAATCTCACGGGGTACCAACAGCACTCTGACCGCTTATATCCGAGGTATCGGGCAGCAGGATCCACTCTGGGGCTTTGAGCCCGGTGTCGGTATTTACATCGATGATGTGTACCTTGCCAGGCCGCAAGGTGCGGCACTGGATGTGTATGATGTCGAGCGGGTCGAGGTATTGCGGGGGCCGCAAGGCACGCTGTATGGCCGTAATACCATAGGTGGTGCGGTTAAGTATGTGACACGCGAGCTGACCGGTGATAACGAATTCAGTATTCGGGGTACTGTTGGTAGCTATAATCAGCGTGATCTGCGGGTGTCGGGACAAACCGCTTTGTCCGATAGCTTTTTTGTCAGCGGTGCCCTCGCTACGTTTAACCGGGATGGCTTTGGTACCTTTATTAATACCGGCGACGACAATTACAACAAGGATGTGCTGTCTGGACGTATCAGCGCATTATGGCATCTTTCCGATACCTTCAGAGTGCATCTGAATGCAGATAAAACTGTGGATGACTCCAATGCCAAAGGCGGTTACCGCTTAACTCAAAGCTTGCTCTCACCGGAGACGCCATTAACAGACAGTGTTTATGACTCCTACACCAGTATGCCGGTGGACAACAAAGTAGAAACCAGCGGTCAGTCCATCACCTTAAGCTGGGATCTGAGTGCTGACTGGACCGTAAAGTCCATTACTGCAAAGCGTAAAGGCAAAACCGATACCAACATCGACTTTGATTCAACGCCACTGCCTTCTTTGGATATTCCCGCTTTTTATGAAGACAAGCAAACATCGCAGGAACTGCAGTTTTTGTTCAGCGGCGACCGGTTGCAATTCACCTCTGGTATTTATTATTACACCGGTGAAGCTTGTGGCGCTTTTGGCACTGTGATTGTCGCTGGTGCGGGAGTGACTATTGAAAACGGTGGTTGTGTGGATACCGACAGCATTGCCGTCTATGCACAAGGCAGCTATCAATTGGATGAACAATGGTCACTGACTTTAGGAGGGCGTTACACCAAGGATGACAAAGAAGCCGATGTCTATCGTTTTATGTATCTTGGCAACAAGTCTCCTCGCGAATCGGGTGGGACTATTTTGCAAGTCCAGTCTGACTTTAGCGACAAAGCCAGTTTTAGTCACTTTTCGCCCCGAGTGGGAGTGGAGTACCAGCATAGCCGCGATTTGATGTATTACGCCAGCTACACCAATGGTTTTAAATCCGGTGGCTTTGATATGCGTGCGAATCAGAGCATAAACCCAGAGGCTGCCAATCCCTATCAACCAGAAACGGTGGATACTTTTGAGCTGGGGATAAAAAGCGAGTGGCTTAATCAGCGGCTGCGTTTGAATGCTGCTGCTTTTTACTCCAAGTACGATGACATGCAGGTCACGGTGCAGCGTGCAGTGCCAAACGATGTGGCTTCGCAAGTGCTCAATGCTGCCAGTGCCGATATCAAAGGCGGTGAAATTGAGGCCATATTGGCCGCCAGCCATCAACTGGATCTAAGCTTGATTCTGGGCTACTTAAACGCCAACTTTAAGCAGGTGGACTTTTTCGACCCTGTCAGTCAGACCGTAATTGACGTATCCAATGCCTGGTCCTTTGCCAATACCCCTAAAACCACCGCGACCTTAGCCGGGCGTTATACGGTGCCAACCGAGCTGGGTGATTTTGTACTGACTGCCAGTGCGGCTTATCGCAGTGCAACGCAGATTTTTGAGTTGCCCTCCATGCTGGATTATGGCGGCTACACCTTGCTGAATGCCGGGGTTAATTGGTACTCCAACGATGGACATTGGGATGTAGCGCTGCAAGGCAAAAACCTGGGCAATAAACAGGCTCGTATTGCCGGCTACAACTTTGACTTGTTGGCTGGGGAGCAAACCATTACCGGTTATTACATTGATCCCCGTACTGTTAGCCTGACGGTCGGCTACCGTTTCTAAGGCAGCCATAGCCGGAACTGTACTGCCAGGTCCAGTTCCGGCTATGATAGCGGTACCTTCTTCTGAACCTGAGCCAAGAGCTGCCATGATTGCCATCATAGCCGATGACCACCCGTTGTTCCGCGTTGCCTTGTCGCAGGCCGCCCAAACCATTCTGGGCGACCAGGCATTGTTGCTGCAGGCCGATACCATGGAGCGGGTCTGGGCTTTATTGCGGCAGCATCCGGATACCAGCTTGATCTTCCTCGATTTGAAAATGCCTGGTGCCGATGGCTTTGCTGGTTTAACCGCCTTGCGGACCGAGTACCCGGATGTGACGGTGTTAATGGTGTCGGCGGTGGAGGATCCTGCCGTGATTAAGCAAGCACTGCAACTTGGCGCAGCGGCCTATGTACCGAAGTCAGCTCCGCTTGAGCTGATGTCGGCAGCCATTGACGCCGTGCAACAGGGCGATAGCTGGCTGCCGGCCGGGCTTAGTCAGGAGGTTGCTGATGCCAGTAGTTTGATTGACGATGATTTTGCCAGCCGGTTGGAGCAATTAACGCCACAACAGTTTCGGGTGCTAAAGATGATCGCCGATGGTTTGCTGAACAAGCAAATCGCCTATGAAATGAATGTGCAGGAAACTACCATCAAACAACATGTGTCGGCTATTTTGCGCAAGCTCAATGTCAACAACCGCACTCAGGCCGGTATTTTATTTGAAAAGCTCAAGCTGCCAGAGAGCTACTCCTGATATTCTTCTAATCAATACCAGTGATGCTATGCATTCATAGTTATTATGGCTATCACTGCATTTCACGGTTAAATCATCGTTTTAACGACTGCTCAGCTTCATCTGATGCGGATGAGCTGAGTAGTCAGACAAGCGATCATGGTGCTTAAGACAGCTATTTATAAATAATATCAATGCTTTAAGTGAATCCTTTGGCCTGGGGTCAAGAGAGCTGGTTAGGAGGTTGTGTCATATCTTCAATGAATGTCAGGGATGGTATTTATTGATTTTATTTATGAGAAGAACAGGGCTAGATTTAAATCACAACAGCCAAAAGCCCTGAGGAAGATCCCATGACTTACCAAAGCACCCTGGACCAATTCGCCACCCTGATCGGCAGCAAAGACAGCAGCTGGCAGGAAATCAGCCCTGAATACGCCGCCCGTATGGCGCTGCAAAACCGTTTTCAGACCGGGCTGGATATTGCCCGTTACACCGCCGGCATTATGCGCCGTGATATGGCCGACTACGATGCCGACAGCAGCAAGTACACCCAGTCACTGGGCTGCTGGCATGGTTTTATCGGCCAGCAAAAGCTGATTGCCATTAAAAAACACTTTGGCAGCACCGACAAAAAATACCTGTACTTGTCGGGCTGGATGATTGCAGCACTGCGCTCTGAGTTCGGCCCATTGCCGGATCAGTCGATGCATGAAAAGACCTCGGTACCAGCCTTGATCGCGGAGTTATACACCTTTTTACGCCAGGCCGATGCCCGTGAGCTGGGAGGTTTGTTCCGCCAGCTGGATGCGGCCAAAGATGCGGGTGATGCCGCCAAAGCTGCAGAGCTGCAGCAGCAAATCGACAACCACCAAACCCATATTGTGCCGATCATTGCCGATATCGATGCCGGTTTTGGCAATGAAGAAGCCACCTACCTGCTGGCAAAGAAAATGATTGAAGCCGGTGCCTGCTGTATTCAGATTGAAAACCAGGTGTCGGACGAAAAACAATGCGGTCACCAGGATGGCAAGGTGACGGTTCCGCATGCCGACTTCCTGGCCAAAATCCGCGCCGTACGTTACGCCTTCTTAGAACTGGGCGTGCCGGATGGCGTTATTGTAGCCCGCACAGATTCGCTGGGTGCCGGCCTGACCAAACAAATTGCTGTGACCAAAGAACCGGGCGATCTGGGCGACTTGTACAACAGCTTCCTGGATGGCGACTACGTGCAAAGCGCCGACGACATTGCCAATGGCGATGTGGTAGTGAAAGCCAATGGCAAGCTGTTAAAACCAAAACGCCTGGCCAGTGGTTTGTTCCAGTTCCGTCCTGGCAGTGGTGAAGATCGGGTGGTACTGGATTGCATTACCTCCTTGCAGCACGGTGCTGATTTGCTGTGGATTGAAACTGAGAAGCCCCATGTCGGCCAGATTGCAGCCATGGTCAACCGCATCCGTGAAGTGGTGCCTAATGCCAAGCTGGTATACAACAACAGCCCATCCTTTAACTGGACGCTGAATTTCCGTCAGCAGGTGTTCGATGCCTGGCAGCAGGAAGGCAAAGATGTATCGGCCTTTGATCGCGCCAAACTGATGAGCGCCGAGTACGACAGCAGTGAGCTGGCGATTGAGGCAGACCGTCGCATCCAGACCTTCCAGGCCGATGGTGCGCGCGAGGCTGGCATTTTCCACCACCTGATCACCTTGCCAACCTACCACACGGCAGCGCTTTCGACCGACAACCTGGCGAAAGAGTACTTTGGCGAAGCCGGCATGCTGGGTTATGTAGCCGGGGTGCAGCGCAAAGAAATCCGTCAGGGTATCGCCTGCGTCAAGCACCAGAACATGGCCGGCTCGGATATGGGCGACGATCACAAAGAGTACTTCTCGGGTGATGCGGCGTTAAAAGCTTCTGGTAAAGACAACACCATGAACCAGTTCTAGTTTTGGCCTTGGTTGGGGCTTTGATTGGGCAGCTTTCGGGCTGCCCTTTTTTATTGCTGCGATAGTACCCCGCAAAGCAGCGCTATAGACTGCGTTTGCTGCTGATAGAATCGTTATTATTTTATGATTAAATTATGATATCTGTTTTTCCTGGTTGAATTAATCGTTTTTTAAGTGAAACTCTTTGGTGTGGTTGAGCTGAGGCTGGAAACTTCTCAGCTGCATGCGATGTGAGCTCACTCCATATGTTTTCAACGATCTAGTGTATGTCAATTCGACTATAAGGAAGCATCATGAAACAGAACAGCAAAATGAAAGTTCTTGGCCTGCAAGAATTGAAACAAGTTCAAGGTGGTCGTACTGCGGGCGATCTGGCGCCTGCAGCCTGGAGCACCTGGAGCAATAATTGTGGTGGTGTCAAATCAAATGAATGGAGCATGGGCAGCAATGGTTGTCGCGATAAGGTGATTGCCCCTAACTAAGCATGATCTGTGCTGGCTGAAGTCTTGCTTTAGCCAGCGTTCTTAGCCTTCGGCTGCTCGCTATCCATTTCTGTTGAGGATACCGCATGCAAGATCTGAATGTTGATCAGGATTTCTACATTCCCTTTGAGTGGCGCAAGCCTGGTAAAATTTATCTGGATGCAGTGAAGCCCCTGTTGCCGCCAACCTGGCGTTTGCAGCAGGATTACTTTTGGATCTATGCCCGTCCCCCTTTCCCATCCGATACAGTGCAAGGTTGGAAAATCCATCTTACGGCGACACTGGACTCTGCAGTACGGATCCTTGGCAAAGTGGTTCCGGTGTTGCTAGCGGCAGAGGTGGAGTTTAAGTTTGCCAGTGACAATGGAATTCTAAAAAAGTTACTGAGCAAAAACTGCAGCCGTGCCTCGTCAGGAAAATTTATCACCGTGTATCCTCGTGATAAGCATCAATTCGAGTATTTGATCCAATCACTGGCTGAGGCTGTAGAGGGTGAGCAAGGTCCCTACATCTTTTCAGACACCCAATTTCAAGATTCATCCATTGTTTTTTACCGGTATGGCGGCTTTCAAAGCTTATCCGAAAGGCGAAGCAGGAAAGGTCGTGTTGCGCAAATACTGGATGATAATTACCACTTTGTTGACGATCAGCGAGTACCGCATTATTGGCGGCCCGACTTTATCACTGAAGTATTCCCAATGCTGCATGAGCCAATGCTGCATGAGGAGGAAGAGCATGCGTTGTTTGGTGGTGATTTTGTGATGGAAGGGGCCATCAAGTTTTCAAATGCAGGTGGCGTGTATCTGGCGGATTATCCTGCGGCAAACTGCAAAGCTTTGATTAAAGAAGCTCGGCCTTATGTTGGTCATGGTCAGCATACCGATTGCATCAGCTTGCTGCAAAAAGAGTACCGGCTACTGCATAAAGTTGCTGCATTTGATATTGCTCCTAAGCCTTTGAAATTGTTTACTGAGTGGCAGCATACCTTTTTAGCTCAGGAGTTCCTGGCCGGAGAGACTTTGCGAGTATATCAAGTTCGTCAGAACAAGTTGATCCATACTGGCAGCAGCCAGCAAGAGATGCAGGCCTGGTTAGATGAACTTATGCTCCTTGCCCAGGCATTACTGAACATGCTGAATACATTGCACCAGTCAGGTATTTTGTTTGGTGATCTATCCCTGAACAACATTATGATTGACCTTGAAACCAAGCAGTTAAAGCTGATTGATTTTGAGGCGGCCTTGGAGCCTGGGGTGGATGCCTCAATCAATATCTGCACACCCGGTTATGCCAGGTGGGAGCGGACCAGTAGCGATGAAGTCACATGGCAAGATGATTATTACGCATTAGGTTGTGTGCTGCTGGCGATGCTGGTACCAAATACTACTTTGATCAACCTGCAGCCAGAGTACCCCAGACTCTTTCTGCAGGAGTTACAGCAAGACATAGGTTTACCCCAGGCATATATGGACTGCACTTTGCTGCTGCTATCTGGTGAGCTAACATCGTTAAGACCATGTCTGGCGCTGTTGCAGGATAGTGGGAGCTTTCAGGCGAAAACCGTAGCGGCAGTATCAGATGACACCGCTCTACGCCAGTTTGTTACACACAGTCTTGCTGAAATCCTGCGGTATCATCACACCTTATTAGATTGCACGAAAAGCAAAAGGTTATTGCCACTTGGAGCCGGTCTGGATTACCCCTTGGCTCTTGATTATGGCATTGGTGGTGTGGCCTATGGTTGGCAATTAATGCAGGGAAGCATTCCATCAGAACTAAAAAGCTGGCTTGCACAACAGGTTCGTTTTCAAAATGGCCAATCACCGGTTGGTTTGATGGATGGGTTGGCCGGGGCAGTCTGGGCTCTGGCAGAACTGGGTATGCATCAGCAAGCCTTGCAATTGCTACCACTGATTCAACACCACCGTTATTTGTTTCAATCGATGTCGCTGGGTTACGGTGTGGCAGGTGTTGGCCAGACGGCTCTGAAGCTTTGGTTGCAGACTGCCGAGTCCGACTGTCTTGAGCTGGCACAGCAAATGGCCGATGCGCTGTGTTGTACCGCACAGCACAGTGAGCACGGCTGCTACTGGGGGCAACCAGAAGAGCTGGGGCATGATATTGGTTTCCTTGAAGGCTCCAGTGGTGTGGCTTTGTTTTTACTGTGTATGTACTGTGAAACGAATCAGACGAAGTATCTGGCGATAGGAGAGTCGGCTTTACAGTTCGACATTGCGCATGGCAGGCAAACCCAGGGTTCTTATGGTTTTCCCCGGCATAGTGAAGACACGATATTGTATCCTTACTTTGCGTACGGCAGTGCTGGTGTGGCCAGTGTGGCTTTACGCTATTACTTGGTAACCAGTAAGCCATCCTATCTGGAAGTCGTCACTAAAACCAAAGCCTCGGTTGCACAAAAATACGCCATAACTTCAGGGCTGATGATTGGCCTGGCTGGGATTGGCCATTTTTTGTTGGATGCGTACTTGTTGCTAAAAGATGAACAGAGCCGGCAACTGGCCTGGCATGTTGCCGATGGCCTGAAACTCTTTGCGGTACCTAAAAATGAAGGGATGGCCTTTCCGGATGATAACAGAACCAAGATAAGTTGCGACTTCGCTGCTGGCTCAACCGGAGTGGGCTTATTTCTTCATCGCCTTGTGTCTGATGGCATAAACCCGCTTGGAATGCTGGATCAGCTACTCAAAGCTGATAATGCGGTGCGAAAGAATGCCAGCGACAGCGAAAAGCAGCTAAGCACAGCCTGATAAGCGTACTCAGAGCGGTTGACTGGATAGCGGAGTGTCACCCTGAAAAATGGTACCATAGCCTCAGTGTGTGTTGCTCGGGGGCCGTTTCAATGGTACTGAATATGTTAGGTTGGGGCTTGTTGCTGGCGCTACTTTGGCTAAGCTTTCCGCGCGAATTCTGGCCAAAACTCAAAGCAGAGCCAGAGTACCAGCATCTGGTGTTTGGCTCGGCGGCAGTGTTGCTGCTGCTTTGGTTGTTACAGGCCCGCATTTACGATGGGCTGGCGGTGCATTTTCTCGGTATTACCCTGGTCACGCTTTGCCATGGCTGGCGCATTGCGGTTTGGATCTGTTTGTTGCCGTTGCTGGTGATGCTGGCGCTGGGCCAGGTACCACCGGCCGATGGTGGCCTCTATGCCCTGTGCACCTTTGTGCTGCCAGCATTGTTTAGTGCTGGCATTTTTTGGTTTAGTTACTATTTTTTACCGCGCCATTTGTTTATTTATATCTTTGTGGCGGCCTTTTTCGCCAGTGCCCTAACCATGTTGCTGCATATGGGTTTAACTTCTGCCTGGTTCTTCCTCGATGGCCGTTACCCCTGGCACATTATTCAGGATAACTACTTAGTGCTGTCGTTGTTGATCAGCTTTCCCGAAGCGTTGCTCAATGGTATGGCGGTGACCTTGATGGCGCTGTACCGGCCACACTGGCTGCGAACTTTTTTCGAGAACGAATATTTAAGAACAGATTAGCGAAGTAAGCGCTGGAATAAGCGTTTTAATGCCATCGGCTTGAGGGGTTTGAGCAGAAAATGAAAGCCGGCATTCAAGGCATATTCACGGACCTGTTCACTGTGATCGGCCGAGTGAATAATTACCGGCAGTTGCAGCGAAAAATGGTTGCTTAGTTGTTCCGCCACCATCACCCCGGTAGCACCATTATCCAGATGGTAATCAAACAGCAGTATATCTGGTGTGATACCCTGGCGAATGGCTTGCAGCGCCTGCTCCGGCCGGCCAATAGGGTGTACCTGACAATCCCAGCTGCGTAGCAGTTCGGTCACGGCTTGCAGCAGTCGCTCATCGTTATCCAAAAGCAGTACTGACTTGCCAGCAAAGCTGGCTGTAATATCGGGTTTTGTGTTTGGTGCCAGTCGCATCTGTGAGGTGCGGCACAGCGGCAGGCGGATACTAAAGCAACTGCCGCGATCTGGGGCGGAGTGTACCATCAATGGATGCTGTAACATGCCGGTAATGCGGTGAGCAATGGCAAGCCCAAGCCCCAGGCCTTTGTGATGCTGGCTGTCTCCTTGCTGAAACTCCTCAAAGATCCGTTGTTGATCCTCTGGTGCAATGCCAATGCCGGTATCGATCACCCGAATTTCTATGGTTTCGCCGTAGCGCTTGCAGCCGAGCACGATGCGGCCATGATCGGTGTAGCGGATGGCATTGGCCAGCAGGTTTTGTATCACTCGCTTGAGCAATTTGCGATCGGTAGTTACCGCCAGCTTGCTTGGTAGGTAGTGGAAGGTCAGGCCCTTTTCAGCTGCCAGCATGGCTGCATCACGGGCACAATTGTCCAGCAGTTCACGGAGTGCAACGGGCTGATGATGGGCTTTGATCACGCCGGCATCCAGCTTGGTCAGTTCCAGAATAGAGGTGAGGAGTTCTTCGGCAGAATCCAGTGAGCTGATCAAATGCTCACTCAGCTGTTTTTGCTCTACCGAGTCGGCTTTTTCCCGCAGTAAGCCGGCAAAGAGAGCGGCAGCATTGAAAGGCTGCATCAAATCGTGGCCGGCGGCGGCAAAAAAGCGGGTTTTCGCCTGGGTACTGGCTTCAATTTTTTGCTGCGCCTGTTGCAGTTGCTGGTTCAGGGTTTCCAGTTTGCGGGTGCGATCGGCCACCCGCTGCTCCAGTGTCAGATTGCTTTGCTCCAGCGCTTGCTGCACGTCAATAAAGGAACTAACATCGGTAAAGGTGGTGACAAAGCCGCCTCCGGGCAACGGGTTGCCCTGCATCTCGAACACCCGGCCATCTTTTTGTGGTCGCTGAAACTTATAACTGCTGCCCTGGCGCAGGTAACTTAGCCGCTTTTCGACCTCGCTATCGACATCGGCACTGTGAATAAGGCCGCGCTCGGCATTAAAGCGAATTAAATCGGCCACCGGCCGGCCGACCTCGACCAGGCCAGGGGGATAGGCAAACATATCCAGATAACGCTGGTTCCAGGCAATCAGCCGTAAATCGGCATCGACCACACTGATGCCCTGACTGATGTTATCAATGGTGGCCTGCAACAAGGCCTGGTTAAACTGAAACACCTGACTGGCTTCATCGACAAAACGAGCCACCGTCTCCAATGGCAACTGGCTGTGCCGGCTGGCGGCATCCATCACCAAGCGCATCGAAGCACCACCAATCACTGCCGATAAAGCCCGCTCGGACGCTTGCAATAAATTGGCTGGTGCTGGCACATACTGCTCCAGCTGAGTGCTGCGCACGGTACGCTGTAGCACCCGGTTGGCTTCGGATTCGCCGGCAAAGCGACGCAGCAGCAGATAGCAATCCTGCATGGATAAACGGGCCTGGCGATGGCTCACAGTGGCTGTTTGTTGTTTTTGCAAGAAGCGGCCGCTTTCCAACCATTCGCCCACCCGGGTTTGGGTGAGCTGGCTAACCAGCAGTACCATCAGCAAATTGCAGCTCAGGCTTAGTAAGACACCCAGGGTAATGGCATCGACCTGCCAGCCAAACAATTGATGTGGTGCCAGCCAGCCAATACCAAAAGGCCCCTGGGTGAGCCATTGGGTACTTAACCAGCCAGCCCGGCTAAGTTCTGGCAGCAACAGAATGTAGGCCCAAACCACAGCTCCGCTCAGTAAGCCTGCCAGAGCACCTTGCTGGTTCACCTGGCGTGATAGCAAACCCAGGATCAGCGCCGGCGCAAGTTGAGCAACCAGGGTAAAGGCCATCAGGCCAAGCTGGGCCAGGCCGGTGTCGGTTCCAATCCAGCGGTAATAAACAAAGCCCAGCATCAGCACCAGCAGCATGGATCCACGACGAAGATTGGCAATTTTTAATAACCCGGGTGGGCTGTGTTCGGTTTGACGGGCCCGAAACAGCAGCGGAGTCAGTAATTCGTTGGTAATCATAATGCCCAGCACCACAGTGGCCACCACCACCATGCTGGTGGCGGCAGAAAAGCCACCCAAATAAGCCAGCAAGGCAATATCGGTGCGATTTGCTGCCAGCGGCAGTTGCAATACCACCAGATCAATATTGCCCTCATGGCCCAATAACATCACGCCGGCCATCGCCAGTGGCAGGGTAAAGATGCTCATCAGCAGTAAATAGAGCGGGAAAATCCACCGGGCGCTGCGTAAATGCCCCAGCCGCTGATTCTCCACAAAAGATACATGAAACATGCGCGGCAAACACAGCGTGGCGGTAAAGCCCAACAGTACATGCACCCAGTAGGTGTGGGTTGGCAGTGCCTGACGCTGCAGCTCGAGCAGGCCAGGGTGCTCCCGGGCGGCAGAAAAAATGGATTGGACACCATCGTAAATACCAAAACAAACAAAGGCACCAATCGCCAGCAGCGCCAGCAATTTAACCAGTGACTCGAAGGCTATGGCAGTCATCAGGCCGGGGTTGGGCTGGTGTGCCTTGGCACTTTTGCTGACAAACAACAGGGCAAAAGCGGCCATCCACAAGCTGACATAAAGGCCGGTATCACGAAACCAGTCGTTGGCTTGCTCTGTGGCAACCAGCACATTAATGCTGGTCGATACCGCATGCAGCTGCAATGCGATGTACGGGATCACTGCCAGAAATAAAATCAGCGTAATGCTAACGGCCAGCAAGCGCGAATGGCCAAAACGGGTAGCGATAAAATCGGCTATGGAGGTGATGCGGTAGCGCCGGCAGGCGATAGCGATGCGTGCCATCAACTGAAAGCCAAACCAGAACAGAATAAAGGAACCGATGTAGGTGGGAGGGATCCACCAGCCATTGACCGCCGCCTGGGCCGTCACCCCATAAAAAGCCCAGGAGGTGCAATAAATGGATAACGCAAAGCTGAATACCCAGGGCGCCAGCGGGTGTTTGCCGTCAATGCGGCGGCCAAAGTAGCCGACACTAAATAACACCACCAGATAGATGACTGAAATTGCGGCTATGGTACCCAGGCCGATGTGGCCTTGCTCCGCAATCAAGTCGACAGCTTCTTTCATGCAGGCTCCGTTGGCAGCACAGTGGTCTACCTGTTTCTGGTGATATTGAGCTTACCGTGCAGTCCAGCCACCGTCCAGTACCAGAGTCTGGGCTGTGATATGCCGGGCGGCATCCGAGCACAAAAAGGCTGCGCTGGCGGCTATTTCGGCCACATCAATAAAAGCCTTTTGTGGCATTGGTGCCAGCATAATAGTGTCAATGACCTGTTGCTCGCTAATGCCATGTTCTTTGGCCTGAGCAGCAATTTGCTGCTCTACCAAAGGGGTTTTGACATAAGCCGGGCAAATGGTGTTGATGGTGATATTGTGGCTGGCGTTTTCCAGTGCCACTACCTTGCTAAAGCCAATCAACCCATGTTTAGCGGCAACATAGGCTGATTTGAATGGTGAAGCAACCAGAGCATGAATGGAGCCGATATTGATAATACGGCCGAAATTTCGCTGCTGCATACCAGGTAGCATGGCTTTGCTAAGCATGGCAGGCCCCGTCAGCATTACCTCCAGCAGCAAACGCCATTTCTCGGCCGGGAAATCCTCTAACCGGGCGATATGCTGAATGCCGGCATTGTTCACCAGTACATCGGCTGGAAAATCCTTGGCGCAGCGCGCGATAGCATCAGCGTTGGTAACATCCAGCACCACACCTTCAGCATCCAGTCCTTGTTGGCGCAAGGTTGCGACGCATTGCTCGATGCGCTCTGGCAACAGATCGGCCAGTACCACCTGATGGGACTCTCGGGCAAAATGTTCGGCAACGGCATAACCAATACCACCGGTCGCTCCGGTAATGACGATACGCATAACTGCGGCTCCTTTGATGAATTGCTATGGCCTATGCTAGGCAGACAGCTGGCAAGCAGCAACGGTACTTTAGTGCTATAGCGATGTTTCAGCTTGCCAGATGGTCATAGCCATCCGGGTGGCTATAGGGGGCAAATTCAACTGATCGGCTTTTCTGGTCGGCTTTAATTATGGTACAGTCTGGCGGTTTATTACGATTAAAGTGTCGTTTCTGCTGGGTTCCTGCTTATTTTAATGCTGAATTTGCGCTGTTCTGCCTATTTTTAGCGATAAGGTGTTAAAAGTATTATTCTCACCACTATAGGCTTGATTGCTGCAGCAGTTGAACGACCAATAAATACAATGAAGAGGCTTTTATGGCTGGTTCTCAGCAATCCGATACCCCGACTGAAAAACGTGGTTGGTTTACCCGCTTTTTGGATACGGTTGAGTGGCTTGGTAATCTTTTGCCCCATCCGGTAACTTTATTCGCGCTCTTTGCCCTGGCGGTCATACTGGGGAGTGGTGTGGCTGCTTTTTTTGAGTTAAGTGCTATAGATCCAAGGCCGGAAGGGGCTGCTGGTCGTGCGCCAGATGGCGTCATTACCGTCGTTAGCTTACTTAGTGTTGATGGCCTGCAGCGCATTGTCTCCAACCTGGTGACAAACTTTACCAATTTCCCGCCGCTTGGTGTGGTACTGGTTGCGCTGCTGGGTGTCAGTGTGGCAGAGCACTCCGGTCTGATTTCAGCTGCCATGCGGGGCATGGTGATGAACGCGTCACCGCGTATGGTAACGGTCACTATTGTCTTCGCCGGTATCGTCTCCAATACGGCCTCTGAGCTGGGTTATGTGGTGCTGATCCCCATGGCAGCCGCTATTTTCTATTCGCTTGGGCGCCACCCGCTGGCTGGCCTGGCTGCAGCTTTTGCCGGCGTATCCGGCGGTTACAGTGCTAATTTACTTATCGGTACCATTGATCCCTTGTTGGCTGGCTTTACCGAAGCCGCGGCACATTTGATTGACCCGGACTACACCGTAGGCCCGGAAGCAAATTACTTCTTTATGGTGGTCAGCACCTTTGTGATCGCCATTTTAGGTGCCATTGTCACCGAAAAAATTGTCGAGCCTAAGCTGGGTAAATACGACCGTTCGGAAGCATCCATTGATCTGGAAAGTCAGGGACTGGAGTCACTGCGCCCGGAAGAGAAACGCGGCCTGATCGGTGCCGGCCTTGCATTGGCTGCTTTGCTTGGTTTGCTGGCATTAACGGTTGTACCCGAAAATGGCATACTGCGTAATCCGGACACCGGTGGAGTGCTGGGCTCGCCGTTCTTGCGCGGCATTGTGGTGTATATCTTTATTACCTTTGCTATTCCCGGCTTTATCTACGGCAGAATCGCCGGCACCATGAAAAATGATAAAGATGTGATCAATGCTATGTCGAAAAGTATCGGCTCAATGGGGCTCTATATTGTGCTGGTATTCTTTGCAGCACAGTTTGTTGCTTTCTTTGGCTGGACCAACTTAGGGACTATTTTTGCGGTGAAAGGAGCTACCTTTCTGCAAGAGATGGGGCTAACTGGCCCACTGTTGTTCATTCTGTTTATTGCCATGTGTGGTTTCGTCAATCTGATGCTGGGCTCGGCTTCAGCACAGTGGGCTATCACGGCTCCTATTTTTGTGCCAATGTTGATGATTATTGGTTATTCGCCAGAGGTAGTGCAGGCAGCCTACCGCATCGGCGACTCGGTCACCAACCTGATCACCCCAATGATGAGCTACTTCGGTTTGATTCTGGCCGTGGCAGCACGCTACAAGAAAGACATGGGTATTGGTACCTTGATTGCTACCATGTTGCCCTACACCATGGTGTTCTTTATCGGCTGGGTCACATTGTTTTGTCTGTGGGTCTTTGTGCTGGGCTTACCGGTAGGTCCAGGTTCGCCAACTTATTACAGCTTCGAAGGTTAACAACATGGGCAGCTTAGGCTGCCCTTGTTATGACGGCTAGTTACCCTTGCTTGCTGTTGGCCGGGCAGGTCGACTCCCGCACCAGCAACTCAGGTATAAACACCGGTTGGGCGGTGATTTGCGTTTTATTGGCATTGGGCCGGGTGTGTTTAAACAGCAGCTCGGCTGCTTGCGAAGCAATGGTGCTGTTTGGCTGATGCGCTGTAGTCAGTGGTGGCCAGGTCTGGCGGGAAAAGGGGCTATTTTCAAAACCGGCAATGGATAATTGCTCTGGAATGCTAATATTCATCAGCCGGGCACTGAACAGGGCGCCGGCAGCAATTTCATCGTTACAGGCAAAGATAGCGCTTGGCTTCTTCGGCAATGCCATCAGTTTTTTTGCGCCTTCCACGCCAGATTCAAAAGAGTAATGACCCGGCACAATAAACTTTGGATTCACCTGCAAGCCACGCTTGGTCAGGGCGGCTTTAAAGCCAGCCAAACGTTCGCCACTGGAGCTGTGCTCCTCATCACCGCATAAAAAGGCGATATCGGTATGGCCCAGCTCCAGCAAATGGTTGGTAATTTTAAAAGCTGCAGTAAAGTCATCAATCAGCACGCAGTTGTGCACGCCCGGTGATGGGGTCGAGCCAGAAACAATTCGCACAAAATCCACCTTCATATCTTCCAGTGCCTCGGCGATATGCGGCATTTCTGAAAAAGGCGGCGTTAAAATTAAACCGGCCAGCCGCGACTTGCTGACCAGCTCTTTGACTTCCTCGACAATGCCGGGGGATTTGGCGTTGGTGGGGTGGATCAGCAGCTCGTAGCCATGTTTTTTGCAGCTATCCAGCAAGCCTTTTTGCATATCAATGATGTAATAGGCATTGGGGTTGTCGTAGATGTAGCCAATGCTGTACGACCGGGTGCTGGCCAGGTTACGGGCGGCGGAGTTTGGCTGGTAATGCAGCTCGTTGATGGCCGCCATTACTTTATCGTAGGTGTCTTTGCGCACCGAGGGTTCATTGTTCATCACCCGGGACACGGTTTTTATCGACACTCCGGCCCGTTTGGCCACATCATTGATGGTGACTTTCATCGATTTATCCTGCAAATTAAGTACAATTCGTTACACTTAAAATTGGACGAGTAGGCAAGGGGTCATTAAGGTTATGGAACCAAGATGACAGCGCTGGTCAAATTTTTAGCATTTATGTGATAGTGATACGCGTTTTTTGACCAAATCGCAAGTTATCCAATGGTCTGATGCTATCCTTAGCGCTATTATAAAGGATATCAAGCACTGTTCAATTAGCAAGCAGCCCTTTGTTTCTAAGCTTTAGGGCGTTGTGTTGCACAGTTCATTGGCTTGATAGCTGATAAATTGAGCAGAAAATAGTTGAAATTTTCATCGGTTTTGGTTTGCATTACGAATTTTTTTTGTGTAAGTTAAATTTCAATGACAGCGTTGTCATTGCGGGATTCGAAAAAAGACAGCACAAGAGAATAACAGGAACGGGAGAAACTTATGTCCAGCAATAAAATAACTAAATGCGCCCTGGCGGTCAAAATGGGCTTAATGGTGGGAGCCTTTGGCCTCACCATGCCGGTTATGGCCAATGATGGTGCTACCGATGAAAATGTAGAAGTGATTCAAATTCGTGGTATCCGAGCTTCGCAAGAAGCCAATTTAAATGCCAAGCGGTTTTCTGGCGCCGTCGTTGATGTCGTTACTGCTGAGGATATCGGCAAGTTTCCGGATAAAAACGTAGCAGAATCTCTATCTCGTATTACGGGTGTGTCAGTAACCCGTGGTTTTGGTGAGGGCGAAAAAATAGCTGTGCGTGGTACCGATCCTGCGCAAAACCGTACCTTACTCAATGGTGCCTCAGTAGCATCTGCTGACTGGTTTGTGTTGGATAATCCTTCGCGCGCTTTTAACTTTACTTTACTACCATCAAACGTCGTGTCCGACTTAGAGGTTTATAAAACACCACAAGCGGATATCCAGGAAGGCTCTTTAGGTGGTACGGTTTATTTGAAAACTCGTAAACCATTGGATTTGGATGCCAATACCATATCTTTACAAGTGCAGGGACAGTACAGCGATGTATCTAAAGAGTGGGATCCGCAATTATCCGGGCTCTATTCTTGGAAAAATGCTGATGAGACTTTTGGTCTTTTGGTTTCCTTAACGCGTCAGGAGCGCTCTTTAGCACGTAAAGGGAAAGAAGTTCTTGGTTTCGACCGACAAGAAGTAGATGGCGAAGATTACTGGGCTCCCCGTATTATTGGGAATGCTTACTTTCAGCAAGAGCGTAAGCGAACCACTGCCTTGGTAACAGCACAGTGGCGACCAACAGCTCAGACTGATGTGGTATTGAATGTGCTGGACACAAAGTTGGATGCTAACAACATTAATCACAATCTCTATACTTTCTTCAATAGTGGCTTTGTTGAAGACTCTGCTGTTATTTCCGGTAGCGGTATTGTTGCTGGGCAGGTAAATAACGCCTCATCTGAATTCGCTATCATTGACCGTATTTCATACAGCGATGCTAAGTCCTACGATTTAGAGATTAACCATGAGCTGCCAAGTGGCGTGATAATTACTGGTAAACTAGGAACTACTAAAGCCGAAGGTGGTACTTCACGCGACCGTTATCACCAATTCAATGGCAGTTATGTTAGCTCATATTATGATTCAGGCTTAAATCTTAGCAACTATGTCACAGCCGGTAATTTGGAGACTTTCGCTGATATTGAAAATCGTACTTTAGACTGGATGCAAGAAGGCTCTCGGTTGATGACCGACAAAGAAAATTATGCTGGCCTGGATCTTCAGTTTGACATTGATCATGGTATTTTCCATACATTAAAAGTTGGAACTCTGGTTCAGGACCATGATAAAAGCCAACGTCAGGATGGAACCCGCTTTCATTGGTTAGCAGACTCTCAGCACAATGATCCGATCAATGGTCCCTATGGCGACGTAAGAGCCGGTCAAGGTAGTTGGGGAGCCGCCGCAATGGGATGGACAGGCAACCCTATTCCGTTTTCCTCGTTCGCTAGTGGTGATAGCTATGCGTTTTATCCCTTAATGAGTCGTGCTAAATCTGCAGAGTTAGCCTTCCCTGCACAGGCGTATGATTCACCAACCGCAACCTTCTTATTTTTGCCAAATACCTGGGAAGTTAATGAGAAAATTTGGGCTGGTTATGCAAAGGCTGACTTTTCCAGCGATAGAGTGCGTGGCGATGTTGGGGTGAGGGTGGTGAAAACGGATGTTTCCTCATCAGGTTATAGCTGGAATGGTGATTGGGTTGCAGCGTCAGTTAATATGGTTGGTGGCTACAGTATTTTAGCGAATGAACTGGAGCCGAGTCAGGGTGGTGACTGGGGGGTGGCATACGATACACTGAAACATAGCTATACGGATGTGTTGCCAAATATCAACGTGGTATTTGATTTGTCAGACGATAGCTTGGTTCGCTTCTCTGCTGCGCGTGTTATGTCTAGACCTGATTATGTCAATATTGCTAATCAGCAGTCAGTTAATATCCCAACTCGCAGCGGTAATAGGGGGAACCCATTCTTAGAGCCTGTACGCGCCAATCAATTTGACTTGAGCTATGAGTGGTATTTTAACTCAAGCTCCTTAATTGCCTTTACCTACTTCCACAAGGATATTCAGGGCTCTGTACTTAACTCTGTTACTCGTGAAATGGCGTTTGATGAAGCGAATAATGAGATGGTAGAAGTCACAATTACAGAGCCGAAAAATGGTTTAGGTGGCCGGGTACAAGGACTTGAAGTTTCGTACCAGCAAGCTTTTGGTTATTTTGGGTTTATCACCAACTATACTTATACAGATGCTAAGAGTGACCAGGACCGTGATGCTGTAAATAACCCAGGCTCTGGTTTGATTGCAGGTAACTCCCGGCATATGGCTAACCTGACCGGTTACTTTGAGAATGATATGTTTAGTGCCCGCTTAAGTTACAACTACCGGACCGAGTTTTTCAATGGGGTTGGTGAGTTTGGTAATGAAGTCTATACCGATTCATTCGGTCAGTTGGATGCCAGCCTGACATACAACTTCAATGACAATGTTTCATTTGTGGTAGAGGCTGTGAACTTATTGGATGAGGACTTGTATCAATACCATATTGATAAGACTCGTCCAGCGTCTTTGTACCAGAATGGTCGTCGTTTTACTGCAGGTGTAAACGTCCGTTTTTAAAATGTCACAATAATTGCTTAAGCAGGAAGAAGGGGAAGCCAAAGGCTTCCCCTTCTTTATTTGCCAAGGCAAAAAATTGATTATAAATGTGATTACATCAGAAATTCTGCGAGCCTATTGAGGCAGTAGTCACAACCTTTGGCGAGCAAGATCGCGGTATGGTAAAAGTTATGGATGTATGCCGCCACAATGCCATGGAGGCAATTGCACCCACACCATCCGGTGCTCCATCCGGCAGTTGTACTCTTCTGTGCGTTCTACCTGACGGATGCGTTGCTCAGTTTGCACTAGTTGATACACTCCAGCTGGAACCGGTGCTATGTTGTCTCTATAATTGAAACTCACCACACAGCTGTGGTTTCCATGGTGGGTTCTGGTTAGCGTCTGTGGGTAATAACCACAAGCACCACCAACACAATTATAGTGGCAAGCGGTGTAAGGCTCATCCACCAATACCGTACGATAATCACACACCCGTACCAAGCGTTCATCCCAGTAGCCACAACTTTGGCTGGTTATCTGATCATGAAAGTCTGGCTGAGATAGGTGGATCAGGCTTTCTTTGGTGTTACTCACTTCATCTGCGCTCACAGCCGAACTGACTACAAACAGCACTGCAGCGGCATAGAGAAACCATTTCACAGGTATAAATAAGCAATAAAAGGTTGCGTTAGCGTGCATTGATAACGCAGTTATTTCGCAAGGCCAGGCTGCGTAAGTCAGCCTAGCCTTGCATGTTGCAATTAACGGCATTGCAAAGCTTTGTAGCACCCAGGACCACCCGCCCCTCCTAGACCTGTTACATATTCATTAGTTCTGGCAATCTTGTTATGGTTAGGGCAGGTTGAGCCGAGATTCTGGAGTGTTACAGTTCCCGGAATAGAGCCTATAGGGCAAACACGGCTATTGAAAGTTGGCGCATATTGCCATGTATAATCACTGCTTCCTCCTCCATCACAGCCATTGCTAGTAATCCAATCATGGGCAGCTTTAGCCTGGACAATACCCCAGCCAAAGTTGTTATTGCGACCTGACGTACCCCGATGCTCTGCAGTCTGATTCAGCACATTCCGAATTTGAGCATTGGTACACTGCGGATGATTGCTCCATACCAGTGCGGCAACACCAGTAACGTGTGGTGCTGCCATCGAGGTGCCAGATTTATTGCAATAATTGCTATTGTTGCAAGTGGAAAGCACATTCACTCCGGGACCGGAGAGCTCAACCTGAGAGTTTCTTACAGAGAAACTGGCGTGGTTTTTATTTGCATCCACAGCGGCCACTGAGATCACCGCATCATAGGATGCCGGGTAACGAAAGTTGGTATTACCGAGATTCCCTGAAGTGGCGACTAACAACATGCCGTTGTTGTAGAAGTTACTCATGGCATTGCTTTCAGTGGTATTTGAGCTAGGGCCACTCAGGCTCATATTAACCACGTTGGCTCCGGCGTTTTGACACAACTGAACAGCCTGGATCAGGTTGGATGCATGTGTCCAACTCCCTGAATCATTGAAAATTTTAACAATATGCAAGCCAACCAGGCCTGAAGGCAGTACACCCACTACGCCAATGTTGTTGTTTAAAGCGACTATGGTACCCGCCACATGAGTGCCATGTCCGCTGCCATCTGTTGACCAGGCACCATGCCCGGAGAAGGTGGAACCTGTGACTCCGGCTGATGGTAAGTCAGGATGACTGAGCTGATAACCGCTATCAATCACGCACACCTTCATAGTGGTGGCATTGGCATCGCTGACCTGATTGGCTTGTACCATGGTAATGCCGTAAGGCGTCGTTTGTGACATTGCAGTGATGGTGTCCAAACTTTTCACATCGTCAATGTAACGTTTATGGTCCTGTTCGATGTACTCTACCGTCGGATGCTTTGCCAACTCCTGTAGCTGATACTGATTCAGCTTAGCTACGCTGGCTTGGGCGAAGTCAAGGTGCATAATGGTCTCTGCCTGATGCTGCGACAGCACAGACTCCGCGGCCTGGGTATAAGATGCTTTCATCTCTGATAATTGCTCGGCACCTGTTGTCACTGGTGTACCGGCATAAGCTAGCAATTCAGTGCTTTTAAACTTGATGATATAACGTTCAGATTTTTCAGGATCCGGTCGCAGCTTTGGCAAGCCATGATGGCTTGATACTTCACCGCTGTAATCGGGTAATCCACGCCAACTTTGTAAATCATCAGTGGCGGCAGGAAATGACAAGATTGAGATCGTAAAAGCACAGGAGGCTGTCAGTGCTAACGTAGTTGCTTTCATTTTATAGTCCTTAATTACATGGAAAACATTCAGGTTATTCTCTATGACTGCGCCCATACTCAGATAATGTCAGGTAAAAGAATCCTGATATAAATAGGCCATATGTTTAACGTCTGTTTATCTTTGTGTTGCAATTTAAAGGTAAAGCGATTTGACAGCGCTGTCAATATTGTTGTGTGATTTTTGTGCACATGTAAGAGCAGGGTTATCGCCGCTTGGTGACTACAAATTTCTTTCGACCAGCTATGGCACCCCGCGGCAAACTGCAGTAAGGTAATCGGGCGATTTTTTTGTACATAACATGACGTATGGATTTACTATGACAGCTAAGATAGTTCCACTTTCCAAAGAGCAGCACCAGGGGCTGCGAGTGCATTTCAAACAACCTTTTGCCCATATCGCCGAGGAGCATTTGCTGCCGGTAGTAGTGCATGAGTTTGGTCCGGCTTCTGCTGCTTACCCAATCGTGTTTGTGAAGAATAATGACTCTGGTAACTTCCAGCCTGTGGTACTGCTTGGCCTGGAGCCGGGTAAAAACCTGTATCTGCGGGATGAGCAAATGCAGGCTTCCTATGTGCCGATGTCTGCCCGTAACTATCCGTTTTTCTTAACTGCAGATCCGGAAAACGACAAACAGCTGACTATTGGTATCGATGAGAACAGCCCGCGTTTCGCAACAGATGAAGGCGAAGCTCTGTTCACCGAGCAGGGTGAAGAGTCCGAGTTGCTGCAACGTGCGAAGCAACAGCTGGCCGACTTCTTTGATACCAGCCGGGTCACACGTACCTTTGTTGAGAAGCTGACAGCCCTGAATCTATTGGAAGCAAAAACGCTGACAGTGCAGATTAATGGCAATAAGCGTGAGATCAATGGACTGTTTTTAATTGATGAAAAGAAACTCAATGAGCTGAGTGATGAGCAGTTTAACGAGTTGCGCAAGCAAGGCTATCTGGCTCCTATCTACGCTCAGATGTTGTCGGTGCAACAAGTACAGCACCTGACGCGCTGGCAAAGTGAGAAAGAAGCACCGGCGGAATCAGCGGCTACCGCCTGATAGTTGAGGTACTTTGCTGTATAAAGGGCCATCTGGCCCTTTTTTTCTGCCTTTTGGTTTGAATTAGCACGTCAAATTTTGCTGTAAAGCACTTGCGCTGTCGAAAAAAACAGCATATAGTTGCATTTGACAGCGTTGTCATTTCTGTGGGGATTGCACGCTGGGATGTTTTGTCGCATCCACTCCCTGGGAGTTTGATGGTGCCGGATCAAACGGTAATTCCCTGGTGTTTGTTATTGGTAGTTGGTAGCAAACACCGACGGCTAACATGGATGTTGAGTTTATTGCCAATCCTTTATCCAAGGGTCTTTTACCAGCAAAGCGTGCTTTGCTGGTTTTTTTATGGGCCAAAAAAAGCCCCGCTGCAGCGGGGCCTGAAGCTTGGATACTTACAGCCGGATAATGCGACTGTTTTGCTCTGAAAGGCTTCGGCTTCTTAGCCAAACCTCGGTATTTGCATCCTGCGACAATGGTTCCTGATAGCGTTGCCAGCTTTGCCCCTGATCCAGGCTGTATTCAATGCTGATTGTGGGCCAGGCATGATTGGCTTTGATCTGGCCCTGCTCGCGGATTGCTCCAGGTGGTGGCACATAGTGGCCAACGCCCGCTTGTGCCAGGCGTGGAAACTCTACTGAGGTGAGTCGCTGGATAAACTGTTGCCAGCTCTGACGTGCTGCGGCGCTGTTTTTATTCGGCTCCCAATCAGCTTTGTGCCAGGCTCGTTCGGCCAGCGCAATAATACGTGGATAGATCATTGGCTCTAATTGTTCTGGCAGACGGATACTTTCACTCCACACCTGTCCCTGAATACCCAGCATATTCTCGGGCTTTTCCAGCGCTGGCAGGGCGCGTCCCATCAGTGTTGCCAGATCGGTGATAGGGCTGCCATCCCGGGTGTGCTCAGCATTGCTGTAGTAATGATCGGGCCGGTAGAAAAAGGTTTTTTCGGTATCGGTAGAGCGGGCTGCCCAATAGTAGCCACGTTCTTCGGGGTGAACCTCATGGGGGTGATCAAAATACAGATTGGTGGCTGAAGATTGCACTACCTGAAAGCCTTCATTGGCAAAGCGGTAGGCTCTGTCACCATAACCTAGTTCCCAGATATTGTCCCAGGCATTGACAATGACTTCTTTGTTGTCGAATTGCTCCCGGCGGAATGGGCGAACTTTATCTGCCATCAAGCCATCTTCCCAGGCCGCCATCGCCAGGCCGCGCTGGTGACTGAGTTGAGCGACTCTATTGATAAAGTAGGGTTTTAAATCTGCTACACCAGCTACGCCATTCAATGGCTCGGCAAATAACTTCTCACAGGCCGGGGCGGCTTGCCAGGAGCCTGCGCCCACTTCATCACCACCCATATGAAATACCTGCAGGCGTAAATCAGCTGCACGATACATTTGCTGCAGTTCGTACATGACTTTATCGACAAAGGCATAGGTGGAGTCCAGACAGACGTTGATGGAATTGTCGTTGTAATTTTGTACGGTCAGGTATTCAGAGCGATCATCCGCCTCCGAGAGCAGGTAACGACGAGCTTCTTCGGGTTGTCCGGCGGCCAACAAGCGCTGATAGCGTGCATCCATCGCCTTCACAGCCGCCCGGGCATGGCCAGGCATATCAATTTCCGGGATCACTTCGATGTGGTGTTTTTTGGCATGGCGCAGCAACTGAATAAACTCATCCCGACTGTAATAACCGTTGCCAGAGCCTGATGCGTAGGGCCCTGTGCCGAGCTGGGTAAGCAAGCACTGTTGTTCAGATAAATCAAAGCAGCGGTTCGCACCCACCTCGGTTAATTCCGGTAAGCCAGGAATTTCCAGCCGCCAACCCTCATCTTCGGTCAGGTGCAAATGCAGCTTGTTCAGTTTGTAGCGGCCCATCTGCTCAATTAAGCGCAAGGTCACATCCAGGCCATGAAAGTTTCGCGCCATATCGTAATGCATGCCGCGCCAGCGATAACGCGGGTAATCCAGTATGCTGAGCTGAGGGAGTTGTACCTCTCCACCGCCCTGGGCTGGTAACAGGGCCAGTAAGCTTTGAATACCATAAAATACCCCTGCCTCGTCATAGCCGGTGATCTGAATGCGTTGCCGTTCAATTGACAGCTGATAGCCTTCAGGCTTTAGTCCTGGCAAGCTATTATCCAGACGCAATTTGATTACCGGGCTGTTCTGTTGGCTGCTAAGTGGTTGGCCAAAGTAGCTGCTCAGTTGCGCCGAAAGATAGCTTTCCTCTGAGATCAGGCCGCCTTGCGCCTGCAACTGCCAAGCTGCGCTGAAAGGGGTAAAGCCTCTGCGGTGTTGCATTTGAACCGGCTGCGGGATAATACGCCGTTGCAAAGCTTCGGTAGATAAAGCTGAGCCGCTAGTTATCCTGGAGTTTTGTTGATAGCGCCTGGCATTGGTCATAGTGGCGGCCGGATGATCCGCCTGCTCGGCCAGTGGAATATGCTCTGGCGTAGCAATCGGGCGGACAAACTGACGGTAGTCTTCGGTATCGGTATTTTTAAAGATGGCCGGAGGCATGTCTGCAACCACCATGAAGGCTCGGGGCATCCAATCGGAATAACTCAATTTTGGGGCGCTGGGGTAATAAGGCAAAGTCACAGACTCACCTTGTGCCAGGCCTGCAAAGCTGGCTGTAGGACGGATACTGTGCAAGTCGCCCTGAATATGCTGGATCAGCAAACCATGAGACTCGGTATCATTAATTTTGCGAATGGAATGAAAGTACCAGGCCCAGTCCTGTTCGCCGCCGGGTAAGTCAAGGCCTGATTGATTGTGCAGCTCTATTCTGGCTCGAAAGCGGCTGTCTGAAGCCAGCACATCGGAGTCAATGGCAAAAAACCATTGGGTGCCGGCGGTAAAGTCAGTCAGCTGCTGTTGGCTCTGAAATGGTCCGGCCAGTGCCAGCCAGCTCAGGCCGCTCAGACTGAGCGCGAGTAGGTTTTTTATCATCAGGTAATCTCCGTTTTTTCATAAGCTTAAACCATACTGCATAAAAAAATAAGCTCAAATAATCATCATAGGTCTTGTCATTTTGCAGATTTATTATATGCTGTTTGGTAAAAATGACAACGCTGTCAATCGGCTTTTTTGCACAATTAATCGACAGCACTTAGCAGCAGGTTGCATTGGGGAACTGAATGAAAACAGCAACAGAGCCGCAGCATCTGTATCTGGGCATTGATGGTGGCGGTAGTAAATGCCGCGCTATTCTGGTATCCGAGGATTCAAAGGTGCTGGGTGAAGGCATTGCCGGGCCAGGGAATCCACTACGGGGTATGGAGATAGCAACGGCGTCCATTATGGATGCCACGCGTCAGGCGTTACTTTGTGCCGGCCTGCCTGAGCGCAGTATGGCTGAAATCACGGTAGGTGCGGGGTTGGCCGGGGTCAATGTACCCCAGTATTACGCTTTATTCCGGGAATGGCAGCATCCTTTTGCTGCCTTTCATCTCACCAGTGATTTGCATATTGCCTGCATGGGCGCCCATCAGGGCAAAGACGGTGCTGTGATTATTATTGGCACCGGGTCTTGTGGTCTGGCCCAGGTTGGGGAACAGATCATCGAAGTGGGTGGTCATGGCTTTCCTTATGGCGACAATGGCAGCGGTGCCTGGTTTGGGTTGCAAATGGTGCATCATGTGTTGTTAAGCCTGGATGGTTTAGCTGCCCCAACAGCGATGACGTCGGCTTTACTGCAAGCCAGCCATTGCCATGACCAATTGGCGCTGGTGCAGCATTTTATGCATGCCACCCCTACCAGTTATGCCCGCTATGCTCCTTTGGTGTTTGCCTGCGCTGAGCAAGGGGATCTGTGCGCCAATGTTATTGTGCAACAAGGGGCTTCGCATATAAATGCCATTGCACATCGTTTATTGGCCATTGAGCCACCGCAGCTGGCATTGATTGGCGGGCTGGCATATAAGTTAGAGCCTTACCTGGATCCGGCGGTACGCTGCCATATAACCAATGCAAAAGCTGCGCCGGAGTGGGGGGCTGTATGGTATGCTCAGCAATTAACACAGCAGCAAGGATCCCCGCGTTATGAACAGTTTTGAGCTGAACGTTGCCCGTCTGTTTGATGGCGAGCACTGGCATTCCAACAGCACAGTGTCGATTGAACAAGGCCGTATTTCCGCTATTGCACCTTGCGATGCCAGCGCTGTCACTGACGGTATCCTGGTACCGGGGTTTATTGATATTCAGGTCAATGGCGGCGGCGGCGTTTTATTGAATACTGCGCCAACTAAGGAGACACTGGCTTGCATGATGCAGGCTCACGCTCGTTTTGGCACCAGCGCCATGTTGCCAACCGTTATTACCGATAGCCTGGTTACCATGCAGCAAGCGGCAGATGCAGTGGCTGAGGCCATCGCTGCCGGCGAGCCAGGTATTCTGGGAATTCACTTTGAGGGGCCGCACTTGTCGGTACCCAAAAAAGGCGTGCACCCGGCAAGTCAGATCCGGCCATTATCGGCGGAGGAGTTGGCGTTGTACCAGCGCACCGATCTTGGCATTCGCATGGTAACGGTAGCACCGGAAACCATACCGCCACAGCAAATACGTCAACTGGTTGCTGCCGGTGTCATTGTATTCTTAGGCCACTCGAATGCCGATGCAGCTACGGTACAGGCTGCACTGCAGGCCGGCGCTACCGGCTTTACCCATTTATACAATGCCATGTCACCATTGACGTCGCGTGAGCCCGGCATGGTTGGGGTAGCGCTGGCCGACCCTGCTAGCTGGTGCGGTATTATTTTGGATGGTTACCATATGGACCCTATTGCGGCGAAAGTCGCATTAGCAGCCAAACCGCCAGGAAAGCTGCTACTGGTGACCGATGCGATGTCACCGGTTGGTACCAGTGATACCGAGTTTGCTTTTTTTGATGGCAAGGTAACCCGGCAAGGCAATAAGTTGACCAATGAGGCCGGTTCGCTGGCTGGCTCGGTGCTGGATATGGCCGCGGCAGTACAGTATGCCGTACAGGTGCTGGGGTTGGAGCTTGCTGAAGCCCTGCGAATGGCGGCACTCTATCCGGCCGAAGCCATTGGTTGTGCGGATGTGCGCGGTAAATTGCAGCCGGGTTATCTGGCCGATATGGTGCTGCTGACGGATGATTTACAGTGCCAGCGAAGCTGGTGGCAAGGCCAACCGCTTTGGCTTGGTAATTAAAGGTACTAATTCAGGCTGCTACCGGCAGCTATAGCCAGATCCGGTTGTAACCGGACATTTTATCAACAAGGGGTATTTATGGAAGCTGCAGCAACACAAAGCGTCAGGCGTACACAACTGATGCCGATGGTGATAGTCGCCATCTTATTTTTTGTGCTGGGTTTTGCCACCTGGTTAAATGGTTCTTTAATGCCGTATCTGACCCAGATGCTGCAACTGAATACCACGCAGGCCGCGCTCATTCTGTTTTCTTTCTACATCGCGGTGACCTTCACCGCGCTGCCATCGGCCTGGCTGATCCGTAAAGTCGGTTATAAAAATGGCATGGCGCTGGGTATTGGTGTGATGATGCTGGCGGGGTTGCTGTATATACCAGCGGCGAAAACGCAGATATTTGCAGTGTTCTTATTTGCTCAGCTGGTGATTGGTGCCGGTCAAACCTTGTTGCAAACCGCAGTCAACCCTTATGTAGTGCGGCTTGGGCCGGAAGAAACGGCGGCAGTGCGGGTCAGCATTATGGGTATTTTAAACAAAGGCGCCGGTGTGGTCGCTCCTCTGGTGTTTACTGCCCTGGTGATTGGCAGCCTGAGCGCACCGGCTGGTGCTGAGTTAACACAGGGCCAAATCGATACCATGGCCGATCGCATGGTATTGCCTTATCTTGGCTTAGCCATTTTTCTTGGCTTACTGGCACTGGCGGTTCGTTTTTCGCCTTTGCCGGAACTGGTAGAAGAGGCACAGCCTGATGCAGCCAGTGCCAGCCAAAGCCAGCTAAAAGTGGTGTTGGCTAAGCCTGCCTTGGTGTTGGGGGTGGTGGCACTCTTTGTCTATGTGGCGGTGGAAGTGATTGCCGGCGATACCATCGGCATGTATGCCTTGTCGCTTGGTGTCGAGCGCTACAGTGTGATGACCTCCTACACCATGGTATGTATGGTGGTCGGTTATTGTTTGGGCATCGCATTGATCCCACGGGTACTGTCACAGCAAACCGCGCTGGCAATTTCAGCCGTGCTTGGGGTGATACTGACTTTGGCGGTGGTTTTTGGCAATAACGAGTCGTACGCTATCGCCAATACGGTGCTGGTGCCCTTTGGTGGGGTGGCCTTGCCTGATACACTGATGTTTATTGCACTGCTGGGTCTGGCGAATGCTATCGTCTGGCCGGCGGTCTGGCCGCTGGCTTTATCCGGCCTTGGCCATCTGACCAGCATTGGTTCGGCATTATTGATTATGGGCATCGCCGGTGGTGCTTTTGGTCCGCTGCTGTGGGGCTTGTTCAGTGACACAGGTTTAGGCCAGCAGGGCGCTTATTTTGTCATGCTGCCATGCTATGCCTTTATCTTGTTCTATGCCGTCAAAGGCCATAAACTGAAAAGCTGGAAATAACCATATGACGGTTGCAGCTGCCCAGCGCCAGTCTGAACGTTTTGTGGCGCTGGATGCACTAAGAGGCCTGGCCATTGCGCTGATGATCCTGGTCAATACACCTGGCTCCTGGAGCCAGGTGTATGCTCCCTTACTGCATGCAGAGTGGCATGGTTTTACTTTTGCCGATATTGTCTTTCCGATGTTCTTATTTGCGGTAGGGGCCGCGATGGCCTTTTCCATGGCCAAAGCCACACCAACCGCGGCAGTCTTTGGCAAAATAGCCAAACGCACCTTATTGCTGTTTGGCTGCGGCTTATTTCTGCACTGGTTTCCTTTTTCCCAAAGCCTGACGGAGCTACGTATCCTCGGTGTGCTGCAACGCATCGCGCTTTGTTATGGCCTGGCCGCTTTATTGCTGCTTTATCTGAAACCGCGGTCTCTGCTGCTGGTGACGGTTATGCTGCCACTGTTGTATTGGGGGCTGCTGTGGCAGTTCTCACTCCAGCACCCCTATGAGCTTGCCGGCAATGCGGTGCAGCGTTTCGACCTCTGGTTGCTGGGCAGCGCTCATCTGTATCAAGGCTTTGGCGCTGCTTTTGACCCGGAAGGGCTGCTCAGTACCTTGCCAGCCGTGAGCTCGGTCTTGGTAGGGTATCTGGTGGCAACGGCACTGCGGCAAATGGACAAAGCCAGCAGTGTGCTCAGGTTGCTGCAGTGGGGGGGGGCACTAAGTCTGCTTGGGCTCTTGTGGCACTTGCTGTGGCCCATCAATAAGCCGCTCTGGTCGGGCAGTTACGTCGCATTTTCCAGTGGCTTAATTCTGTTGTTGCTGGCTGCCATGGTCTGGTGGATGGATGTCCGGCAGCGGCAAACGCTGCAGCCGCTGGTGATCTATGGCAGCAATCCGCTGTTTATTTACATGCTGTCCTGGCTTTGGGCCAGCGCTGCCACCCAGTTGATTCGCTTTAGCTACGGCGGCCAGACCATCAGTCTCTATCAGTTTGGCTTTGATAGTTTAAATGTGCTGCTACCAGCCAAACTGGCATCGCTGCTGTTCGCCCTACTGCATGTGCTGCTGTTCTGGGGACTGTCGTACTGGCTGTATCAGCGGCGGATTTTTATTAAGCTTTAAGCGGTCGAAATCCGGCATGAACAGCCAGCCAACGATAGGGCTTCGGCACTATGTCTGCTAAAATCCCAGTTTGCCAGCCATCGTGGTGATGCTGCTGGCCCACCTAAGACTAGGATCTATTTTGACCAACAACGATATTTTACGCCGTATCCGCTATGTATTTGATTTAAAAAATAGCGCTTTGATTGAGGTTTTCGCCTTAGCTGAAGTCAATGTCAGTCAGCAGCAGGTCACCGCCTGGCTAAAAAAAGAGGACGAGCCGGGCTTTGTGGCGTTGGCAGATAACGAGCTGGCTTCCTTTTTAAATGGTTTTATTGCGTTAAAGCGCGGTAAGCGCGAGGGCGAGCAGCCGAAAGCAGAAAGTAAACTCACCAATAACATGGTGTTCCAAAAGCTGCGCATTGCGTTAAACCTGCAGGCGGAAGAGATTCTGGCGATTATGCAGCTGGTTGATTTTAGGCTTAGCAAGCATGAGCTCAGCGCTTTTTTCCGCAAGCCAGAGCATAAAAATTACCGTGAGTGCCAAAATCAGATTTTGCGCAACTTTCTGATGGGCCTGCAGCGGCAATTACGGCCAGATGATAGTGCCGCAGAAGCTGAGTAGTGTATTTTAAGCCAGGTTAAGCGAATGTTTCGCTATAGCGACTGAAGCTGTTTACCAGAAGAAGCGTTGCAAGCTTACAAGGTTCTCAGGAATGCAAGTAATGCTTGCTCTTCTTCTTTGCTCAGGTCGAAGGGCTGCAGTAAATCCGTGGTTTTTGGAAACAATGGATCGTTGACCTGTTCACCACGAGGCTTTGGGCGCGAACCACCATGGGCGTACATGCGTACAATCCCCAGTAAATCATCAAACAAACCATTGTGCATAAAATGGTTACGCTCACTTAAATAACGCAGCGATGGCGTCCTGAACTTACCAACATCCTCGGGTTTCCCACTAATGTTGAAATGCCCCAGGTCTTCAAAGCGTCGGCCGTAATAGGTTAGTCCGGTGTTATGCAAGCGTTGATCTGAAAATAACGCACCACTATGGCATTGTACGCAGCCAGCCTTGGTTCTGAACAGATGTAAGCCTTCACGCTCCTGTTTACTCAATACATCTTCGGCCTGGGTAAAGTCCTCCATTTTAACTGCTTGCATAAACAGATCAAAAGGCCGTTCTGGCGAAGGGATACTGCGCATAAACTCTGCTATCGCTTGGGCTGCTCGTGGCCAGGTAATTGCATCATCGCCATAGGCTATCGTAAAGGCCTCCACGTACTTAGCTTGGCTGGTGATATAGGTAACCGCCGCTTCGACTGTATTGTCCATCTCCAGTGGATCTGTCAAAGGTTGCTCGATCAATGCCTCCAGGGTGTCTATCCGCGCATCCCAAAACAGGATTTCCCACAAACCGACCAAGCGCAGCATCGGCGTCGTTCGCTTACCCAAACGGCCTTGGACGCCTGGAGACAGTTTACTGTGGTCAGCAAAATGTATATCGGCCTGGTGGCAGGATGCACAACTCACACTGCTATCACCTGAAAGCCCCTTGTCATGAAAAAGCACCTTACCTAATTGTACCAGGTAGTCATCCAGTTTCACGGGTAAGGGAACCGGCGCAACGTCTTCCGCTGCGTCACTATGCTTAGGAGGCCATTGCGACTGAGGTTGCAGATATGCCTCTGCTGCTTCGCTATTAACCATCTCAGACGCATTAACGTGAACTCCCCATACGACACAAAATAAACATGCCGCCAGACTTCGAGAAACCGTCTTTACCATCGAAGGTTAACCCCAAACCAGAACTCTCTGCCTACCTCAATACCCGCAGTGCCTGGTGCGACTGTGTAGGTGCGCTGGTTGAATAAGTTGCTGATTTCAGCGCTGAGGGCGGCGCTCCAGCTCTGTGATAGCTGTAGTCGGTATTCAAGTCGCGAATGGACGAGTAATCGCTCCCGCCGCTCAAACTCGGTAAATAATGGGTAGGTTAGATTATGAATTTCACAGGTGTCGCAAATAATCAGGTTATCCCGCTGTACTTCGTATAACTGACCTGTGTCCAGCACGGTATCGAATTTACCTACGTAGGAAAGGCTTAGCGTTGAGCTGAGCGCATCAAACCAGCGAGCATTCCAGACCAGGTTTGCAGTGATTGGGCGACTAAAATCCATCTGCCGACGAGTCAGGTCGTCATAGGATGTCAGTATGTATTCTCCCGCATGCCTCTGTAAAACCACCAGCTCATCTTCGGGTACACCAATAACAGTATCGTCGTAGGACTCTGCCGTGGTCTTGTTGTCGGTATAGCTAATGTTGAACGTCAGAGAGTGATGTTGCCATGCCTGATTAAATGACAGCGAAACTCTATCGTGCTGGTTACTGCCTTCATTGGTCTGGTACAGGTAGGTATAACCGTCGATATACTCCTGCGGCCCCCGCGTGATTTGATCTTTCCCTTTGCGCTGAACATAGCGCAAAGAGATCATGGCATTGCTCCAAAGGTACTGGTTTATACCGAAGCTCAGTTCGTCGCTATAAGGCGTGCGGACGTTATCAAAGCGATAGCGAAAACGCGATGCGGTCGATGAAGTTACCCAGTCACCGACCTGACCACCGCTCAGTGGCCGGTATTGGGTCACATAGGGGCGCTGTGCCTCACGTAAACGATAGGTAATTAAGTTCGCCGCATAGTAGCGGTTAGCGCCCACCGTCAGGGTTGTGATGTCATTGCCAAACACATCTATCGCCGCACGAGAGCGGTACGCCAAGTTGAGGTTCTCGAGAAAATCGTCGTAGTCTAGGCGTCCACCCAGCGTCAGTTGGACTCGCGACCAATCGAGGCTATATTCTGCATAGGCATTCAGTTGTTGCAACGACACTTCAATGTCTTCCGCCAGATATAACCGACGATAACGCAGATACTGCCCTCGGCTTAACAGGTTGGCCTGATAGGCGGCAATATGCGCTGGGTTACTAAAATCAATAGCACCACCCAGTTGCTCCGCCAACTGGTCAAGTGGTACTTGATAGGACTGCTCGATACAATCCAGGGACACTCCGGCACAATGAATGTTAGCGTCACGATAAGGTGCCGAGTAAATGGCGGCCGCATCGCTCCGTTGCCGGTTTAACATCATATGTTCAGCGCCAACACCAATCTCAATATGTTGTCTGGCACCGAAACGCTGAGTTAATTCGCGGGAATAGCGAGTGGTCCCACTCCAGCTTGTCTGAGTTTTGTCGAGATCACCATAACCACCTTCACTGCTAAATGGTGGCGAGCCACTGTCGATCCCCCAGGATTTACCTGCTGCACGAAACCAGGGAATAAAGACACCTGGTGCACTGCGGCTGTTCTCACTTTTACTCCAAGCCAGTTTGGCATGCCAGTCGCCACCCCATAACGGATTCCAGCCATCCATACTTAGGCGCATCCCACCGCCTTTAATATCAAACGCTGAGTCCTGTACGTTACGAATAATATGGGTACCGGTATACGGGGAATACCCCGCGTTGATACGAATACGCTCAAGTAAAACATCATCTAACTGATAACTGAGTGAGCTGCTGATCGACTCCCGTTTGGTCTGCACTGCTTCATTCAGCGAAATATCTGTAATTGTCGATGTGGTGCGTGCTGCACTGAGCATGAATGACTGCCGGGGTGATATGCGATGGCTCATGCTGAAAGTCAGGCTTTCCTTATCAAAACTCGGTTCGCTAGGCCAGTCAACATCTCTGGCTTCTGCGTCAGCGCTATCGTTGTACACACGATCATTGATAAAGTGGTAACTGCCCCAACCGCTGTTTGAGCGCCGGTAGTCCAGGGTAAAGCGCGGTGCGCTGTCAGCATCACGTAAAGTCATGTCGACGACGCCACCATTGAAGGCGCCAAAACGCGCCGGTACATTGCTGTCGTACAGTGTCACACTGCCAATTAACTCATGATTGACAAAGGTCGCTTCCGGATGGCCCTGAACATCATTGACTGCTGTTGCCGAGCGCCCGGAGCTGCCTGGATCAAGATACGAATTATTGTCTAACCCGTCGAGAACAAAGGAGGTATGCCAAGGCTGCGCACCAGATATCGAGATCAGCTGGCTTTTTATTTCAGCCTGGCGATCGACACTCAAAGCTCCTTCCGCCCCTTGGACACCGGGTAAAAATAATAGCATATCAGTGATATTGCCATTGCCTTTGAGGGCATTGTCGAGAAATGTACGGTTGAGAGTATAACTTCCTTCGGCACCAGAGGTTTCAGGCAGCCAGCGCCGTCCATATACCTGAATGCGTTCCACGTTGACCGCTTCAGCCAGCACGGTCTGGTTTATTTCTGCCTGGGTTTGTTCGGAGCTTTTCGTTGCTGAGGCAGCCACTTGTGCTGCTTCCCCGGCATGACTTAGCCCCGAATAGAGTGCCAGCAGCGTTGTTATTGCGACCAGTGACAGGCGCACCTGACCTTTAGCCCAACGGTTGAGGATCGTCTTCATCTTTTACTCCATCACCGTCTGCATCATCATCAAGCTCAATATCGGTTTCACTAAGCTGCTCCACTGTAGCGGCCACAGCAAAGAAATTAGCGCGACCATCAAGGTCGGTGTCTACCGTTGCAATCAGACTGGCCGGGTAATCGTCTTGCACTGCCTGGATCGCAGAGATGCGGGACAGCAGTTGAATACGTTCTGCCTCACCTAAACTCATATCGCGAATCGTTTGTTCGGCCTCACCATAGCGTCTTGCGTAAGATAGGGCTTCGACTAAATCCCGGCTGAAACCTGCGTGCTCGGGTGCGGGGTGTTGCAACACTTCATGGTTTAAGCGTGTAAGCTGAGATGCAATCAACTCATTAAGATGTAACATCCACTGCTGGTAGTTCGGGTGGTTGTAGGCATGCGAGCGCAGTTCAACCAATACGGTGTCCGCCGGCATATTTATACCGCGCATCCCGTCGGTTCGTGTAAAGGCCCCAAGGGCGTTGATTATGTTTCTAAGCTCTAAATTATTGCTGTAAGTCGCAGAACTGAGTTGCTCAATCCCTGCTTCACTTGCGATGAGCGCACGTTCATATTCACGCCCATACGCCAGTAAACGAGCCAGTAGCAACTGTGAGCTTGCCTGCTCTAACCCAGGTTCCCGTTCGCTTTCTAAAGCATGCAAAGCTTGCTCATATAAGCTCATACCGTCGTTATCTAGACCGACATGGAGGTAGGTTTGAATAACATTGGTTACATGGCTGAACAGTTGGCCAGTTGCAGAGCCCAGCAGGTCTTCACAGCTGCGGGCGCGGCTTTGTGCCAGATCTCTGTTGCCTGTCCGTAAGGTTTGATTCACGATCTTAAAGCAGCCACTTGTGCCTGTATGATACTGCGGCGAATGGCCATTTTGTGCCGCGAACTCAGGGGTGAGCATCAGTTGATAGGCTCGCTCAAGTGCCAGGTCAGCCTCTGCGGTATAGCCTAACAAGCGCAAAGTGCTACCAAAGTATAGGTTGCTTGATGATAGCTCTGTCAGTTCATTCATTTGAGTGCGCACAGGCCCTGTGAAATGCTCCAGCAGATCATCGATCACGCTTTCAGCAGGTTCCCCTTCCAGCACTCGCAATACAAAGCGGATCCGATCAATCTCCGCCTGTGCTCTGGTGTAAGGCGTAGAGCCTTCATCAAGCAGGCTCAATGGCAGATTAGTATCCGCATCGGGGTAAAGTACCGAGAAGTAAGCCGCCGACAATTGCAGAGGGATCGGGTATTCCTCAAGTGTAGCTTCGGCATAAGGCTTGTCTGCAAAGGTGTAGTTCGGATCGTAGTCACCATGACCGTAAAATGACATGGTATAGGCGAGCTGACGCTTCGCAGCTTCAAACTCCCCCAGAAAGTAATAGAGCTCAGCGGCCCAAATACTGTGCAGTGGCGGAATACGATAATGTGTAGGTCGGTTGGTAAACTCGTGATACCCACCGACCTCAACCAGATAAGACAAGGCATGTACGTTCTGCATAGCAAGTTCGAAGGCCAGTTGGCTGTCGTCTGCCTGCATCTCCTCTAAATAGTCGAAGGTGGAGCCTCGTAGTGTATTGGCGATGTAACCGTGAGCATTCTTATAAACACCACCGCCCAGGTCGCCAATAAAAGTGCGAACCTGCGCATTGATTCGTTCAACAAGGTTCGCATCTCCAATTTCCTGCGCATGCCGTTGCATGGTCAGGTAAAACTGAGCATCCGTTCCTCTCATATTATCAATGCCGTTATCAACCGTCATTTGGGTAAAGGTATCGAAGGCTTGACGGCGAAGTGCCGCTGCTGTGTCTGTGTTACCCCGTGCCTGGTAAAGCCGCGCCAATGCCAGTGCGTGACGAGCTCTGCCCTCCTGACTGCGGATAAATTGGTCTGAGATACGTTGAACCTCGTCATCCATGCTTGCTATTACATATCCTTCTGCCAGCACACTGTAAGCGGCTTCAGTGTCTGTGTCTGAATCAATCTGGCGTAAGCGTTGTTCTGCCTGTAATAAATGTGAGTGGTTGGAGAAGTAGTAGTATGCCGACTTTTCTTCGTTGGTACCGTAGGCTGGCAGCAGGGTTACGGTTTCCTGCACAGGGTCGTTAACGCCGTCGCTGATAGCAACAGTGAATGACGCATTGGGTAGCGCCAAATCGGCTAGCTGATAATGGAAATAACCGTTCTGCTCAAGGGTAAATTCACCTCGCTCAGGTGGTTGCAATAGTTCGAAGCTAATCTCATCGCCGTCCTGATCATAAACCTCGAGTTGCCCTTCGATTTCACGGGTGGCGATGACTTCAATGCTGGTATTTATCAACTGAGGCGGTTGGTTAACAGCACGAACCAGGAAGGTAAATACGTAAACTGCACTGCGTCCTTCAACTCTGGCTTGATCGGTGCCACGAAAACTGGCTTCAGGTGTGTAGGTTACCTGACTGCTGTTTAACGAGATATGGCCGTGTTCAGGAGCCGAAAGCACACTGGGAAATTGGCCAAGCTCTAGTTGCTGTTGCCACTGAGCCCCCTGATCGAGTTCTGCATTAATGCTTATTTCGTTTAAACCTGAATTGTCGCTGTTACAGGCCACCAGGCTAGCCAGCCCGATCACCATCAGCATGCTTCGTAGAAAAGTCATGTCCATCCCATCCGCTTGGTTGTTCTGTACTGGATATCAAGGGGGTGAGATCTTAATGGTAATCATTCTTATTATCAACTTTTGATTTTAGTTTTTATCCTTATAACGGAAAATGTTTTCCGAAGATTGGTACATGCCTGCTTTCAGCCTGAGAGGGTTATATGCTGGGAAAAAGACCTTCTTTCTTCCTTGCCTAATGCGAATTGTGCCCGCATGGCTCTAATGCTGATAACTGCATTACTTGCCAAACTTGGCTTTCAAGGCTTTTTCCACCTCAGGTGAGACAAAGCCACTAACGTCACCGCCATGGCGGCAGACTTCTTTCACCAGAGTAGAGGAGATAAAGGTATTTTTCTCCGAAGGGGTCATAAAAATACTGTCGAGTTTTGGATTTAACGTGCGGTTCATGCTGGCCAGCTGAAACTCGTACTCAAAGTCGGCCACGGCCCGAACACCCCGGATCAGCACCTGAGCGTCCTGCTCGCGGGCTAAATCGGCCAGCAAGCCGGAAAAGCCGATTACCTTGACATTGCTGTGGCCGGCGAACAGCTCACGGGCCAGCTCGACCCGCTCACCCAGGGTAAACAACGGCTTCTTACTGGGGTTGGCGGCGACTGCGACCAGTACAGTGCTAAACAGCCGGGCAGCGCGCAGCACCAGATCGGCATGGCCATTGGTCAGCGGGTCAAAGGTTCCGGGATAAATGGCGGTAATATTCATTAGTGAATGGGTATCCTGAAGTGGAAAAATAGCGACTAGAGTTTTTAGTCAGTTTAGCGTTACTATAGCTGGAAAAGAAGTACCTAAAAAAACAGTCCAAACAAAAACAACAAAGACAGGCCGGGATGGAAAAGAAACTTCGTACCAAAGACAAAATCGTGCAGGCCAGCATCGAGCTGTTTAATGCTCAGGGTGAGCGTCAGGTCACCACCAATCACATTGCTGCCCACCTCGGCATTAGCCCGGGGAATCTGTATTACCATTTTCGCAATAAAGAAGACATTCTGCGGCATATCTTTAAAGAGTATACCCGCTTGCTGGAAAGTCGTATTCAGCCGCCGGGTGACAGCACCGAAGCACTGGATGCGCTGGCCAATTATCTGGATGTGGTGTTTGAGTTGATGTGGCGCTTTCATTTCTTTTACGCCAACCTGCCGGATATTCTGGCGCGTGATCCGGCACTGCATAAAGAGTATCAGGCGGTACAGGAGCAAGTGCTGGCCAGGGTCGTACGGGTGCTGAATGCCTTGCGCCAGGCTGGTGTGGTCGAGATGCCAGAGCAGGAAATCAGTGAGTTCGCCCATACCATCAAGCTAGTGGTGACCTTTTGGATCAGTTATCTGAAGACTCAGGCACCGGAACAGACCATTGATCAGGCCAGCGTCTATCAGGGGGTTTTGAAGGTGTTGTTATTGTTTAAACCTTATGCCAGCCCGGCAGCTATGCCGCGTATTCTGCAACTACAGCAGCATTATCAACGCTTGGCCGGCTTACCAACAAGCATGAGCGTATAGCGAACTTTACATCCTCCCGCTTTGCCAACAGGTCCGCTGTGAAAAACACTGCAGAAGTTCGGCCGAGTCAGTACAATATGCGGTACTACTGACTCAGTCATACCGTTTTTCCAGGAGATCTCTATGCCAGCCACTGCGTTTTTGCAGCACTTACAACAGCAAATCGATGACGTTAAAAGCGAAGGCCTGTACAAGGCCGAGCGCCTGATCAGCTCGCAGCAAAGTGCTGCCATTCAGGTGGGTGAGCGCAAGGTGCTGAACTTCTGCGCCAACAATTACCTGGGGTTGGCCAATCACCCGGAATTGATCAAAGCGGCGCAGCAGGGGTTGGATAGCCATGGCTTTGGGGTGGCTTCGGTGCGTTTTATCTGCGGCACCCAGGACATTCATAAGCAACTGGAGCAAAAAATCAGCCACTTCCTTGGTATGGAAGACACCATTCTGTACTCCTCCTGTTTTGATGCCAATGCCGGTTTGTTTGAAACCCTGCTTGGCCCGGAAGATGCGATTATCTCCGATGCACTGAACCATGCGTCCATCATTGATGGCGTGCGGCTGTGCAAAGCCAAGCGTTACCGCTACGCCAACAACAACATGGCTGAACTGGAGCAGCAACTGCAACAGGCAGTGGCCGATGGCGCCCGTTTTAAACTGATCGCCACCGATGGCGTATTCTCGATGGATGGCGTGATTGCTGATCTGAAATCCATCTGCGATCTGGCCGACAAGTACGATGCCATGGTGATGGTCGACGACAGCCATGCCGTTGGCTTTGTTGGTGCTAAGGGGCGCGGCACGCACGAATACTGCGAGGTGATGGACAGAGTCGATATTATTACCGGCACGCTGGGTAAAGCACTAGGCGGCGCATCCGGTGGCTACACCTCGGCCCGCAAGGAAATCGTTGAATGGCTGCGTCAGCGCTCGCGGCCCTATTTGTTCTCCAACTCGGTGGCACCGGCCATTGTGACGGCCTCCATCCGGGTGCTGGATCTGCTGGCCGAGGGCGATGCCCTCCGGGCTAAGCTGTGGCAAAACGCCAGCTATTTCCGCGAGCGGATGCAAGCGGCGGGCTTTACTCTGGCCGGTAAAGATCATGCCATTATCCCGGTGATGCTGGGTGATGCCAAAGTGGCGGCCGAGATGGCGCAGCGCATGCTGGCCGAAGGCATTTATGTGGTGGGTTTTTCTTTCCCGGTGGTGCCGAAGGGTCAGGCCCGTATCCGTACCCAGATCTCGGCAGCACACAGCCGTGAGCAGCTGGATCAGGCCATTGACGCCTTTATCCGCATTGGTAAAGAGATGGGAGTAATTCAATGAAAGCCTTAGCCAAATTAAAAGCCGAACCTGGTATCTGGTTAACCGAAACCGAGAAGCCGGAAGTCGGCCCGAACGATGTGCTTATTCGCATCAAAAAAACCGCCATCTGCGGTACTGATGTGCATATTTACAAATGGGACGAGTGGGCGCAGAACACCATCCCACATGGCATGGTGGTCGGACATGAATACGTCGGTGTGGTTGAAGGCATGGGCTCGGAGGTTCGTGGTTTCCAGGTTGGCGACCGGGTATCCGGCGAGGGTCATATCACCTGTGGTCATTGCCGTAACTGCCGTGCTGGTCGGGTGCATCTGTGCCGTAACACCACCGGGGTAGGGGTGAACCGCCCGGGTGCTTTTGCTGAGTACCTGGTGATCCCGGCCTTTAACGCCTTTAAAATTCCGGATAATATCCCGGACAACATCGCCTCAATTTTTGATCCCTTCGGCAATGCTGTGCATACCGCGCTGTCGTTTGATTTGGTCGGTGAAGATGTGCTGATCACCGGTGCTGGCCCGATTGGTATTATGGCCGCAGCGGTAGCGCGCCATGTCGGTGCCCGTCATGTGGTGATTACTGATGTCAATCCTTACCGCCTGCAACTGGCGCTGGATATGGGCGCCACCCGGGCGGTGGATGTCAGCAAAGAAAAGCTGACCGATGTGATGAAAGAGCTCGGCATGACCGAAGGCTTTGATGTCGGTCTGGAAATGTCGGGTGTACCGTCTGCCTTTAACAGCATGCTCAGCACCATGAACCACGGTGGTAAGATTGCCATGCTGGGTATTCCACCGTCGGATATGGCGGTGGACTGGAATCAGGTGATTTTCAAAGGCTTGATCATTAAAGGCATCTATGGCCGTGAGATGTTTGAGACCTGGTACAAAATGGCCAGCCTGATCCAATCCGGTTTGGATCTCAGCCCAATGATTACCCACGAAATGCCGGTCGATGACTACCAGGAGGGTTTTGATATTATGTGTTCAGGCCAATCCGGTAAAGTGATCCTGAACTGGAGCTAACCGTTTCAGCGCTGCACCAAAAAACGGCCACTTCGTGTGGCCGTTTTTTATGGGGGCCTGACACCCTTGGTTTTTGTTGGCAGTCGCTGGCTCCACTGTTTGCTAAAGCCGACAGCGTGTTTGGCAGATGGCTGCTCTGTTTTTCGTGAATGCTATTAGGGATGGGCAAGCCCAGACCTTTCATTTACAATAAATAAAAAAGCCATTCAAAGGATGAAGCCGCTTTGCAAACCAGTGACTTATTAATTCAATTGATGCTCTATGTATTCCTGCCCCTGTGGGGGATTGCAGGCTTTATTGATTGGTGTTGCCACCGGGCTACCCGCATTGAGCACACGTCTGGTGTGAAAGAATCTCTGGTGCATTCGCTGATGGGAATCCAAATGGCGATTCCTATTTTGCTGTGCTTGTTGTTTCAGGTAAATGTGCTGATTATGTTGATTTGTCTGCTGGCCTGGCTGGCACATGAGCTGGTGGCACATTACGATGTGCATTATGCTGCGCCCAGACGACACATCAGTATTTGGGAAATGCATGCCCACAACTATCTGGCTACCTTACCACTCTTTATGCTGTTGCTGATTATCGTGATCAACTTCCCGGTATTTATCCAACTGGTCACTCTGGACTGGCAAGGACAGTTTCAGTTTCAGCGTATGCCTTATGCTCATGGTGGTGATAGTTATTTGCTGTATTACCTTGGATTTATGCTGTTGGTGTGCGTACTGCCCTATCTGGAGGAGAACCTGCGCTGTTTGCGGGTCTATCTGCAACAAAGGGCGGCGGCATGAGTGTATTTATCACCAGTACAGGGCACTTCCTGCCAGGCCCGGCGATTAGCAATGAGGAGATGGAGCCGATCCTTGGTTTGGTGCATGGCAAACCCAGCCGGTTACGGCGGCGTATTTTGCAATCCAATGGCATTCAGCAACGCCATTATGCGATCGACGCAGAGCACCGCACCCTGTTTTCCAACAGTGATATGGCTGCCAAGGCGGTAGAAGATTGTCTGGCAAACAGCTTTATCGGCAAACCACAACTGACTATGCTCAGTGCTGCCACCAGTCAGGGCGATATGGTATTGCCTGGTTTTGGCTCCATGGTGCAGGCCGAGTTGCAACTGGCTGATGTGGAACTGCATACCAGTCATGGTATTTGCTCCAGCAGCATGATGGCGCTCAAAGCGGCCTATACCGGTATTCTGGCCGGCGAACATCGCGCGGCCATGGTGGTTGCCAGTGAGTTGACATCGCGTTTGTTTAAAGCGCGCCGTTACGAAATGGCCGGAGCCGAGCTGGATTTTAATGCCGAGTTTCTGCGTTGGATGCTGTCGGATGGTGCCGGAGCTTTGTTATTGGAAAGCAATCCAAGGGCAGGTTGTTTCCGGATTGATTGGATCCGCGGCTTTTCCCATGCTGATGCTTACCCGGTGTGTATGAGTGTCGGCCAGGCACCGAATGAGAGCCGAAGCTGGCAAGACTATCCAAGTTATGCCGAAGCAGAAGCCGCCGGGGCTTTGTTACTGAGGCAAGATGTGCGGGTACTGGATGCCATTGTCAAACTGGGGGGCGATGGTTATTTGCGCTTAATAGCACAGGGCCTTATCCAACCCGAGGCCATTGATCATGTGCTGTGCCACTATTCATCGCACTACTTCAAAGGCAAGATTTTCGACATGATGCAGCGGGCTGGTGTCGGGCTGGCTGAGGACAAGTGGTACAGCAATCTGTATCAGCGCGGCAATACCGGCTGTGCTTCGATCTTTATTATGCTGGATGAATTCAGACGGACCCAGAGCTATCGGCCGGGCGACACCATCTTATGCATGGTACCGGAAAGCGGTCGCTTTAATACGGTCTATATGCAGTTAACCGTGATGGATTGAACTAGGAGAGCCGGATGTCGGAAGTCATCAAGAGTGAGGTTGCCCAACAAGGTTTGCAGGCCCTGATGCGGGTTTGGTTTGATTTCGAGCGTCAGCTCGGACGTATCCCTTTGTTGCAGCGTCTGCAGCGTGGCCAGTTTTCGCTGGACGATTACCAAACACTGTTGCTGCACTGGCGTCAGCAGGTGATTGAGGGTTCGCGCTGGATCAGCCGCTGCGCCTCGAGCTTTGATCGCAATTACAGCGATGTGCGCTCTGCCATTATTGGCCATGCCCGTGACGAGCACCGGGATTATGAAATGCTGGAGCAGGACTTTGTCGCCGCCGGCGGGAAACTGGCGACCATTCATGCCGCCAGCAGAGCGGATAACATCGGCTCGGAAGCCCTGCATGGTTTTATTATGTATCGGGCCAGTCAGCCCAACCCGGTCGATTTAGTCGGTGCCATGTGGATTATCGAAGGCTTGGGGCAGAAAATGGCCTCAAGTTGGGCCGGGCAAATCGAACAGGCCACTGGCTGTGACAGCAACTGCACCCGCTTTATGCGTTACCATGGCTCGCAGGATGAACACCATATGCAGGAACTGTATCAGTTGCTGGACAGGGTATGCAGCACGCCAGAGCAATTGGCCGCCATTGTCCGGACTGCCAAAGTTGTTGCCAGGCTGTACTGTCTGCAATTGGAAGAGGTGGAACATGGCCAGTAAACCCAGCGCCTATTTGCAAGCCATTGCGCGTGACAACTCACTGCCCATAGAGCAAAGTGCGCTGGATTTATGGTTGAAGGATTTGCAAAATCCGCTGCGCTGGGGCATCCGGCCCTTGCTGCAGTTTGTCTTTGCCATCCTGCTGCACTTGATTTGGTTTTTTAAGCGCTTGCCGCTGCCTCAGTTCAGTGCGCATCAGAGCTTGCAACGGCTGATTTGTTGGTTTTGCCGCCACTTTGTCAGTAAAGAAGCCAATCTGTTGATCCTGCGTCATTATGCCACCGAATCCAATGTACTGAATTTTCTGGCTGCCAATAGTGCGGTGGACCATTATCAGCCGGTGCAGCTGTACCCCAAAAGCATTGATGACATGCTGGACGCCAGCTTTGTCGAGCATGACCAGCAGTTGTTTCGTTTGTTCGGGGAGCTTGGCGTCTGGCACCATCCGGCCAAGCCCCTGCCGGTCGATGAGCTGAGCTGGCAGCACTGGCAGCCAGTAAAGATGGCAGATTTTCACTTTGTCGAAAAGCGCACCCAGTGGCTGGACTTTGAAAGTGCTCACGCGCTTTTTATGTGTTTGTTCTGCTTGTTGCTAACGCGGGAAGAATACCGGGACGCCATCAATGGCTTCAATCTGGATCAGTCCATTGCTTTACGCATTGGTGATCTGGTGGGCAATCCCAAGCTGGCCGAGATGGCGTACAACAAACACCCGCATTATCTGGTAGGGCCCTGGAATTTAAGCCAGCGCTTTTTAATGCATGGTTTTTTTACCGAGCAGTTGTATGCCTACCTGGAAGGGGTGCGGCAAGAGAACTCTGGCCTGGCCAGTAAAGCCGCAGATTAGCGGCTTAGCTTTTCCCCAACCGCTGCAGCAGCAGCTGATTTTCCCGCTCGATATGGCGGTAAAACTCAAGATCAGCCAGCTTGCTGGCAGCGGCTTCATCCAGCACCACCACCGCATGCTGATGCAGTTGCAGTGCCGAGGCCGGGCAGGCGGCGCTTAGCGGGCCCTCCACCATGGCTTTGACCGCATCGGCTTTGGCTTCACCTGTTGCCAGCAGTAGCACCTTGCGGGCATCCAGGATGGTGCCGATGCCCATGGTGATGGACAAGTGCGGTTGGTACTCACCCTCAGTAAAAAAGCGGGCATTGTCGTGGATGGTGGCCTGGGTCAGGGTTTTTACCCGGGTACGCGAACGCAGGCCGGATGATGGCTCGTTAAAACCAATATGGCCGTTGCGGCCAATCCCCAGCAATTGCAAATCAATGCCTCCGGCTGCTTCGATACGGGTTTCGTAATCGTGACAGGCGGTGATGGGATCGGCGGCATTGCCCGGTGGTACATGAGTATGCTCGGGGGCAATATCAATCAGATCAAATAATTGCTGCTGCATAAAATAGCGGTAGCTTTGCGGGTGTTCGGGTGAAAGACCCAGGTATTCGTCCAGATTAAAACTGGTAGCTTTAGCAAAGCTCAGCTCGCCCGCCTGGTAACGGCCAATCAGCTTTTGATAGAGCGCAACCGGGGTAGAGCCGGTGGCCAGTCCCAGCACAGCGTCGGGCTTTTTACTCAGCAAACGACTGAACTGGTCGGCGCCGTACTCAGCAACAGCATCGGCATTGGGCTGGATCACGATCTGCATAACGACTTCCTGTGGTTTTTACAGCAAAGCCACCTGGCGCAGGTGGCCGAATTTTAGGCAGCTAACATAGCAGAAATAAGGATAAATGACAACGTTGTCATCTTGTTTGTGCAGGGGAGCCGGGTTATTCCCCGGCTGGCCCTGCGGCACTAAAGCGCGCCAGTGGTGCCATCCTGGCCCGGTTCAGTGTCAGGCTGTCATCGGTCAGGTTAAAGTTGTCAAAACTTTGTAGAACGTCCAAAAACTCCGACTCGTAATTGTCTTGCAGGCACGCCATTTGCGTCATGCCAACGCCGGAAACCCGTAGCCGCAGAGCATCGCTGTTCAGCTCATAACCGCCAAAGAAACGATTACAACCCGCATGGCCATACACTCTGGCTTCGGTGCCGCTAAATACGATATAAATCGGGTTGTCGGCTGCTAATGGTTGCCCCATCAGCTCTGTTAGTTGCCACTTGGTATCGGCCAGCGGTGCTGTGGCTAGTTGTGGGGGAGGGGCTTTATGCAACTGGTAATGATCTGCCAGCTTACCGGTAATACGCTGGCCGTTCAGGTCCAACTGCCAGAGTATGTTTTCACCAACAAAAAACTGGTCACCGCCAGGCTGTGGCCGCTGCAAACGTACGATCTGGCCACTGCTGTCCCAGTCAAAGTTACCATCTTCACGAAATACTTCGTTGGATTTACCCAGATACTGAGTTTCTAACTGGTAATGCCCATCTTGGTGCAGGGTCAGTTTGGTTTTAATACCTTCGCAGTCGGCGCAGGGCAACACACCCTCATAGCGCCCATCCCAGTCCAGAGCATTGCGGCTGCTGTGAGCCGGGTCTGCTACTGCTGCTGTGGTGCCATTATCAGCATTTAAAGACACATCCGGTTCGGCACAGCCGAGCAATAACATGCTGGCTACTAAAAAGCTTGCGGGTAAATAGTTCATCGCATCGTCCTTCGATTGCTCTAAAAAACCAGTTCAGTATAGGCTGGCTCTCTGAATAACCCCTGAATTTAAGGAGCCTAAACTAACGTCTAATTTGAAAATCCTGCCATTCATCAGTTGGTATGTCTTTATCGATATCAATGGCGCTGACTTGTGCCTGAGGTGGGCCTTGCCAGCACCACTCCAGCAGTTGTTGCAAATGATCGGGCATGCCTTCAGCAACTACTTGTACCCGGCCATTGTCCAGGTTCTGGCAGTAGCCGGTCAGGCCCAACATCCGGGCTTGTTGCTGGGTAGAGGCACGGTAAAACACGCCTTGTACTTTGCCATGGATCTGCAGTTGCCAGCGTTCGTGGTGCATGGAGCCTCCATTGATACTCTGTTGGACACTGAAGTATAGAGTAGCCTGTTTGGTAAGCGTGGCAAAGTAGCAAATAAAAACGGCAGCCGATGGCTGCCGTTGCATGGGGAAGTCGTGCTGTTAGTGGCGGAAATGACGCACACCGGTAAACACCATGGCCATGCCGTGCTCATCGGCAGCGGCAATGACTTCAGCATCGCGCATTGAGCCTCCCGGCTGGATCACTGCAGTGATACCGGCAGCAGCGGCTGCATCGATGCCATCACGAAACGGGAAGAAAGCATCGGATGCCATTACCGAGCCTTTCACTTCCAGCTGTTCATCAGCCGCTTTGATGCCGGCAATTTTGGCGCTGTACACCCGGCTCATCTGGCCGGCACCGACACCGATGGTCATGCTGTCTTTCACATAAACGATGGCGTTGGATTTGACGTACTTGGCCACTTTCCAGCAGAACAATAAATCTTTGAGTTCCTGCTCCGTTGGCTGACGCTTGGTGACTACTGTCAAATCTGTGGCACTGACCCTGGCCTGATCACGGTCTTGCAGCAAAATACCGCCATTGACCTGTTTGATATCCACTGCCGGGGCTGGGGCGCTAAAGGCGCCACACACCAGCAAGCGGACATTTGGCTTGCTGCCAATCACCGCAACAGCCGCTTCGGTGGCTGCCGGGGCAATAATTACTTCGACAAACTGGCGATCAATGATGGCCTTGGCGGTGGTCTCATCCAGTTCACGGTTAAAAGCTATGATGCCACCAAAAGCGGAGGTTGGATCCGTCTGGTAAGCACGCTCATAGGCGCTCAGAATACTGTCGCCAATGGCCACACCGCATGGGTTAGCGTGTTTTACGATGACACAGGCTGGCTCACTGAACTCTTTCACGCATTCCAGTGCGGCATCCGTATCGGCGATGTTGTTGTACGACAGAGCCTTGCCTTGCAGCTGGGTGGCGGTTGATACCGATGCTTCCTGTGCTGTTGGGTCCACATAGAATGCCGCCTGCTGGTGGCTGTTCTCGCCGTAGCGTAAATCCTGCTTCTTCACGAACTGGCTGTTGAAGGTACGCGGGAAACGACTGGCAGGCTCGGCTGGGCTGTCATAGGCTGGCAGCATGGCACCAAAGTAATTGGCAATCATGCCGTCGTACTGAGCGGTGTGTTCAAACGCAGCAATGGCCAGGCTAAAGCGGGTGGCGTGGGTGGTGCCGCCCTGATGTGAACGCATTTCGGACAACACGGTCTCGTAATCAGCGGCATTGACGATTATGGTCACGTCTTTGTGGTTTTTTGCTGCTGCGCGCACCATGGTTGGGCCACCAATGTCGATGTTCTCGATGGCATCTTCTAAGCTGCACTCTTTGTTGGCAACGGTTTTAGCAAAAGGATACAAGTTCACGGCTACCAGATCGATGGCACCGATGCCATGCTCGGCCATCACTTCTTCGTCCTGGCCACGACGTGCCAGAATGCCACCATGTACTTTCGGGTGCAGCGTTTTAACGCGGCCAGCCATAATTTCCGGGTGACCGGTGTAATTGGAGACTTCCTGCACTGGGATGCCATGCTCGGCCAGCAGTTTGGCGGTACCGCCAGTGGACAGGATTTCTACCTGCATCTGATGCAAAGCGCTGGCAAATTCAACAATACCGGTTTTGTCCGACACACTTAGCAGTGCACGACGAATGGGGCGATAGGTAGTCATTTTTGTTTCTCTGTTGCTTAAACGGGGCGATTAAAAATGAAAAAAGCACCTGGCGGTGCTTTTAAGCAGGGGCCGGGCCCCTGCATCAGTCTCAGCTCATGCCGTACTGTTTTAATTTTTTCCGCAGCGTGCCACGGTTAATACCCATCAGGTTGGCAGCACGGGTCTGGTTGCCACGGGTATATTTCATCACTTCTTCCAGCAAAGGACGCTCCAGCTCAGACAATACCAGCTCATACAGGTCGTTGACGTCCTGGCCATTTAGCTGCTGCAGGTAGTGGGCAACGGCTTTTTGCGCAGCGGTTCTCAGCGCTTGAGGTTTTTCCTGAGACTGCACATGGGCATTGGTGATAAAAGGCGAAGAAACAGTTTCATTAAACATTGCGATTCTCTTTACTTAAGTTGCTGCTAGTTGATGAAAATACATAGTTAACGCTGCCAACTGCTGCTCTGGCAGTTCGATGGCGTTGAATTCTCGGCGAAATGCACCGGCTGCATCATGTTCGGCCAGATACCAGCCGACATGTTTACGTGCGATGCGTGGCCCTAAATGTGGGCCATAGAGCTGATGCAATCCCTGCACATGCTCTTGCAAAATGGACTCGACTTCCGAAAGCTCAGGGGGCGCTAATTCTTGCCCTGTGGCCAGGAAGTGTACTACTTCCCGGAAGATCCAAGGACGCCCCTGCGCTGCGCGACCTATCATAATGGCGTCCGCGCCGGTGGTATCAAGCACCATTTTGGCTTTTTGTGGTGAGGTTACATCACCGTTGGCGATCACCGGTAAGGTGACTGCCTGTTTGATGGCGCGAATTGTATCGTATTCTGCGTCCCCTTTGTACATACAAGCGCGGGTACGGCCGTGAACCGCCAGCGCCTGAATGCCATTGGCTTCAGCTATACGGGCAATTTCCACCCCATTTTTGTGGTCCGGATGCCAACCAGTACGAATTTTCAGCGTAACTGGCACCGACACGGCTTGGACCACGGCCTGGATGATCTGTTCCACCAATTGCGGAAATTGCAGCAGAGCAGAACCAGCCAGTTTTTTATTCACTTTCTTGGCCGGGCAGCCCATATTGATATCAATGATATCGGCGCCCAACGCCACATTGTACTGAGCGGCTTCGGCCATTTGTGCCGGATCGGCACCGGCAATCTGTACCGAGCGGATACCAGTTTCAGCCTGATGCGTCATGCGTTTTTGTGATTTCTCGCTTTGCCACACCAGCGGATTGCTGGAGAGCATTTCCGATACGGCCAGGCCAGCACCAAAACGACGACACAGCTGACGAAAGGCGACGTCTGTTACACCTGCCATCGGAGCACAAATCACATTGTTCGGCAGTTGATAGGGACCGATTCGCACTTTTTGCTCCGCTCGCACAGCTCTTACCCTCAGGGGGCGCAAGTTTACGGATTTTTGCCCGCCTTGCAAAGGCTAATATTTAAACAATGTTGAAATTTATTGCGCCCTGAAGCCTTGACAAAAGCTAACTGATTGAATTTTATTCGGCATCAGGCCAGAGCTACCCTCAGGATAAAAAAGGCGCTACCCATAGGCAGCGCCAATATCCAACACTCAGGAACAGAGGTGCAGGAAACAGGGAGGAGCAGAATCCTTAATGATCGTGCTCATCATCGGATGGCTCAGCCACACCGAGCCAGGTGATCAGAGCCGGCTCAAAATCCAGTGCAATGCGCTCAACCGTCAGGCTGTGCAAATCGACTACCACCAGCTGTTTGGCGACCGGATCGGTCAGGTAGATGGTTTCGTTTTGCTGGTTCACAGCAATGCGTGGCCTGTTGTTGTTATCGATGGTTTCGATCAATGCCAGGCTGTCTTTCAAGGCAAAGTCCGCATCCCAGTCAAAGACATGGAGGGCACCACTGCTATCCAAGACCGCATAATGCTCGCCATGCGCATCGACCGCTGAAGCAACGCGGGTGACTTCACTGTCGCCACGCCAGTCCAGCTCACGCATGGTGCCGTGAACAGCATCGATGATCCAAATGGTTTGACCGGCATATCCAATGACCTCATGCTGGTGCTTATGGCCGCTGAAGCTACCAATACGACCAGTCAGGCCGTCGGCATTGGCAATTTTACTGGCTAAAAATTGAGTACCGCGTTGCTCTACCAACAGCACACCGTCGGCGCAGCCAAATAGGGTGTAATCCTCAATTGAATAACTGCCATGCAGGCTGGCACAGGGCTCGGTAAAGCGGATTTCATAGTGATAGTGATCACCATGGCGATGGTACAACTCCACCTGGCTTGGCAGGGTTGTTGCTGTGCCTTCTGCCCGGTAAGTGGTCAGTAGGTAGTCACCCCGTACTTCGGCTGTACCATGTTGGTTGATAGCCAGCGTCAGGCTGGCACCAATGCGGCCATGAGCTAAGTCATCATCATTGAACACGAATACAGCAGCATTTTGCTGTGGATCGGCGTAGCCATCGTAAAATAGTGCTGCCAGGCCTTCGTGTGCTTCGTAATGAGTGGGTGCCGGCCCTGCCAGTTCAAAGCTCAGCATCGCAGGAGCCTGCACATAATCGTGCATATGATCGCCATGATCCTCCTGCCACTGGCCGCCATCCAGAATTTGCGTACTATTTTCGCTGCGTTGATTCAACAGCGCAAAGCGAAAACCCGGGCTGGCATAGAGCTGGGATACTTCATGCTCCGTTTCCAGTTCGGCGATGATTTCGTTATCATGCAAATCAAACACATAGACATGGTGATGATCGTGGTCATGGCTGTGATCATCGTCATGATGCGGCGCTGCGGTGATGACCAATCGGCCACCTTCCGTGTTGTGGTGGCCGTGGTCATGACCATGATCATGGTCATGGTCATGTGGATCCTCTGCTACCGTATCCTGATAGGTATGGCTGTCGTTACAGCCCATTAATACTAAGCCACTGGCCAATGCCAAAGTGGCAGCCAAAGGAAAAGAGGTTGAAGTGCGCACAGCAAGTCTCCGACAGTATGTTATGATTTGTTATAACATAACACCAAACCGGTGGGGCTGACCAGCCTCTTGGGCTGGAATTTTAAGCTGTTGAACGATGATCGGAGCTGTATTTCGAGCCAGGGAAAACGGTGTTTTCCCTGGCAACTGGGCGAAACGGCATGGATGCCGTTGCAGGATGGAAGCGAATCAGTTCAGTTTACGGGCACTTAGTCGTACCCATTCGTCCTGCTCGACCACAGCATCGAATTCAAAACGGTCGCGGTAGGCCGCCATCACTTGCTCGGCCTGTTGCGGCAAAATGCCGGACATCACCAGGCTGCCGCCAGGGCGGACATAGGCTGCAATGATTTGATTCAGTTCGGCCAAAGGGCCGGCCAAAATATTGGCCACCACCACATCAGCACTTAAACTGGGCTGGTCTTTCGGTAAATACAGCTCCAGTTTATCGGCAACTCCATTGCGTTCGGCATTGGCCAGGCTGGCCTGAATGGCTTGCGGGTCGATATCAATGCCGACCACCCGTTTAGCGCCAAGCTTTAAAGCTGCTATTGCCAGAATGCCGGAGCCGCAGCCAAAGTCCACCACCGTTTGCTCTGGCTGGATATGCGCGTCCAGCCATTGCATGCACAGGGCGGTGGTTGGGTGGGTGCCGGTGCCAAAGGCAATACCTGGGTCCAGTAGCACATTGATGGCGTCCGGGTCTGGTATTTCACGCCAGCTGGGGCAAACCCAAAGCCGCTCGCCAAACTGAATAGGGTGGAAGTTATCCATCCATTCACGTTCCCAGTCTTTGTCTTCCAGTTGCTCCAGTTTGTAGTTTAAACCCTGTTTAAACAAAGCAGTTTGCTGCAGTTTATCCAGCACCGACTGCATCGGGTAATCGGCTTCAAACAAGCCCATCACGGTGGTGTCTTGCCAGTACAAGACTTCACCGGGCAGAGGCTCATAAATGGGGGTGTCTTTACTATCAATAAAGGTGACGGCCTGGGCTCCCCAGCCAATCAGCATGTCACTCACTTGTTCGGCGTGGTGCTCGGTGGTTTGAATTCGAAGTTGGATCCAGGGCATTGAGGGTCTCTTGCTGGCAAAACGAAACACCCATTCTAACACTTGCTGGCATCAAAGCTGAAATAAAGCCGCCGTGGAAAATAAAAACAGGCTCCGCAGAGCCTGTTTTAAAGGATTGAACACCCGGTTTATAAACCGAGTTTCTTTTCCAGATAATGAATGTTGGTGCCACCGGCGCAGAAACCAGCATCATTCATAATGTCTTTGTGCAGCGGGATATTGGTTTTGATCCCACCCACCAGCAGCTCAGACAGCGCATTGCGCATTTTAGCTATTGCCACTTCGCGGGTGTCGCCATAGGTGATCAGTTTGCCGACCATCGAATCGTAGTTCGGTGGTACGGTGTAATCGGCGTAAATGTGCGAATCCCAACGCACTCCGAGGCCACCCGGCGGATGGAAGCGGGTGATGGTGCCCGGCGACGGAATAAAGCTGGCCGGATCTTCGGCATTGATACGGCATTCAATGGCATGGCCACGAATCACAATGTCTTCCTGCTTAATGCTGAGCGGCAAGCCAGAGGCAATGCGCAACTGCTCTTTGATCAGATCGACACCAGTGATCATTTCCGTAACCGGGTGTTCCACCTGAATACGGGTGTTCATTTCAATAAAGAAGAACTCGCCGTTTTCAAACAGGAACTCAAAGGTGCCGGCACCGCGGTAGTTCATTACCTTACAGGCTTCGACACAGCGGCCACCGATAAAGTCACGCAGCTCCTGGCTAATGCCCGGGGCAGGTGCCTCTTCCACCACTTTCTGGTGACGGCGCTGCATGGAGCAGTCACGTTCACCCAGGTGGATGGCATGGCCCTGGCCATCGGCCAGTACCTGAATTTCGACATGGCGGGGGTTTTCCAGGAATTTTTCCATGTAGACCATATCGTTGCCAAAAGCCGCTTTGGCTTCGGCTTTGGTCATTTCAATCGAGCTGACCAGTTCGGCTTCAGAGCGGACCACCCGCATGCCGCGGCCACCACCGCCACCAGCAGCTTTGACAATGATCGGGTAACCGATGCGATTGGCAATGGCTTTGTTGGTGGCAGCATCATCACCGACGGCGCCATCCGAGCCTGGCACACAAGGCACACCGGCTTTTTTCATCGCTTCGATGGCCGAGACTTTATCGCCCATCAGACGAATGGAGTCGGGCCGCGGGCCAATAAAGACCAGGCCGCTTTCTTCCACTTGCTGGGCAAATTCAGCATTTTCTGCCAAAAAGCCATAGCCAGGGTGAATGGCCTGGGCATTGGTGACTTCGGCCGCTGCAATCAGTGCCGGTACATTCAGGTAGCTTTTTGGCGAAGGCGCCGGACCGATGCAGATGGTTTCATCGGCCAGCAGCACATGCTTCAGATTACGATCGACCGTAGAATGCACGGCGACCGTCTTGATCCCGAGCTCTTTGCAGGCGCGCAGAATACGCAGTGCAATTTCGCCCCGGTTGGCAATCAAGACTTTTTCTAACATAGGATTGGCCTTTTTTGCTTATTCGATGATAACCAGTGGCTGGTCAAACTCTACCGGCTCGCCGTCCTGAACCAGGATTTCTTTTACCACACCGGCTTTGTCGGACTGGATCTGGTTCATCATTTTCATGGCTTCGACGATGCAGAGGGTATCGCCGACTTTCACGCTTTGGCCGACCTCGATAAATGGCTTGGACGTTGGCGAAGGCGAACGGTAGAAAGAACCAACCATGGGTGAACGTACCCGATGGCCTGAGGTTTCTGCCGGTGCACTGGCAACGGCTGGTGCTGCCGCTGGTGCTGCTGCCGGGGCAGGTGCAGCCATAGGGGCTGGTGCCGCCGCATAGTGGATTTGCTGTGGTGCTGTGCTTTGACGGCTGATGCGAACCGATTCTTCGCCTTCGGTGATTTCCAGTTCAGAGATACCGGACTCTTCAACCAGCTCGATCAGTTTCTTGATTTTTCTAATGTCCATAAAGGTTTAACCTGTCATTCTAGGTGGATGGATTGGATTGTGTAAAAGACACTGCTGCCTCAATGGCAAAGCGGTAACCCTGTGGCCCCAGGCCACAAATCACGCCTTTGGCAATGTCCGAAAGATACGAGTGCTGCCGGAATGGCTCGCGGGCATGCACATTGCTCAGATGCACTTCGATGCAGGGAATGGCTACTGCCAGCAGGGCATCACGTAGGGCAATGCTGGTATGAGTGAAAGCACCGGGGTTGATGACAATAAAGTCTATCTGGCCCAGGCTCCGGTGAATGCGGTCGAGCAGTTCATGCTCGGCATTGCTCTGAAAGTGGCTAAGCTCCACGTTCAAACCCGAGGCAAAATCCTGCAGTTGCTGCACCAGCTCCGTCAGGCTTTGCGAGCCATAGACCGAAGGCTCGCGTACACCCAGCATATTTAGATTGGGGCCATTTAACAACAGAATCCGCGTTTTATTCACCATAAGCTGCACATTTCCTGCACGTTCACGTTAGTTCTCTGCATTATGCCTGAAGCAGCCAGAATAAACAGCTGCCTCGAGCTTTATGAGTAAATAACGTGCGCTTGGTTCCGATTTAACGGCTTATTATAGTGAAATCGTGACAAATGGCAGCAAAATACTGGTCTAATCAGCAGGAAAAGACCAGTTTGTTCTCACTAAGCTGCCGTTTATACCCATATAGCGCCTTGTTGCGACATGGCAGCTTACTGCAGAATGGCTGCTAAATGGCGGGCAAAGGGGCGGGCTGCCATAAAGCCGGTGACACGGGATTGTGTCATTTCCTCACCATCGGCATCAAAGAACAGTAGGGTGGGCAGGCCCAGCACCTGATAGCGATCCAATAATTGCTGATTGGCCCGGGTCATGCGGGTGACATCAATTTTCAGCAGTACCATTTGCTGCAAGTAGGGCTGTACTTGCTCGGCTGGAAAGGTCAGCAGCTCGAACTCTTTGCAGGCCACGCACCACTCCGCGTACAAATCCAGTAATACCACCTGGCCATTGGCTTTGGCCTCGGCCAGCGCCTGATCCAATTCTGCCTGATCGGCTACCAGCCGGAACTGGCCCGGGGTTTGTTGCCCTGCAACAGTTGTTGCCATCGAAGGGCTGGCCGATTGAGGCCACAGCAGTTGCACATTAACCAGTACAGTTAAAATCAGCAGCAATTGCGCCGGTAGCCAGAGCGCGCTACGGGCTTTGGCACTGCTTAGTTGCTGCGATACATAATGCAGGTACAAGGCGGCAGACAAGGCTAGTACCGAGCCCAGCAGCAGAGTCACCCAGCCAGGCACAAAACGATCCAATAACCAGACCGGCACCGCCAGTAGCAAAAAGCCGAAGATATTTTTCACCGCATACATCCACTGGCCGGCTTTAGGCAGCAGCTTAGCGCCCGAGCTGCCGAGGATCAGCAGTGGCAGCCCCATGCCCAGACTGAGTACATAGAGCGTAATGGCACCGCGCAGCAGATCGCCACTTTGCGCTACGTACAGCAGGGCGGCAGTCAATGGGGCTGTCGTACAAGGGGAGGCAATCAGGCCGGATAAGCTGCCCATCACAAAAGCGCCCTTGGCCGAGCCACGTTGTTGCTTGTTGCTGATAGCGGCAACTTTGGCCTGCCAGCCACTGGGTAAACTGAAGTTCAGGGCACCAAACATGGCAAGGGCCAGCAGCACAAACAACAGACTGACCAGCACTAATATCATCGGGTGTTGCAACATGGCCTGAAAACGTACCCCCAGGCTGGCAATCACTAAACCGAGCAAGGCATAGGTGAGTGCCATGCCCTGTACATAGGCAAAGGACAGGCGAAAGGCTTTCTTGTTGGATAAATCCTTGCCCTGACCGACAATAATACTGGATAAAATCGGGTACATCGGAAACACGCACGGGGTAAACGCCAGGCCAAGGCCTAACACAAAGAACACGCCCAGCGTCAGTAAGAAGCCGGAACCTGCCAGACGCTCGGCCAGGGTATTCTGGCTGGATACCGGTGCAGAAGCGGAAGTGGCTGCAGTACCGTTGGCAGCATCGACGGCAGAGCTACCGGAAGATTCGCCAAGCGGCACCGTTTTGGTGGTGGGCGGGTAGCAAAAGCCAGCTTCAGCACAGCCCTGATAACGCACCCGTAACTCGGCGTCCTCGCCAATATCCGATAAGGGCAGGCGCAAAATCACCTGATGGTAGTACACATCGGTCACACCGAAGAATTCGTCTTCAATGGTCATGGCCGCCGGGTAGCTGGGGTGTGAGAAACTTACCGCAATACCGGCAAACTGAAATTGCTCTTTGTACAGATAATAGCCGTCGGCAATGGTCCAGCTAAGCAGCAGCTCATCGTCCTGTTGGCGAAAATCAAACTGAAAGGCCTGATCGACCGGTAAAAAGCGTGACGACTCACCGGTAATGGCAGCCAATACACTGTCATTGGCCTGGGCCGGCAACAGCGCCAGCCAGCACAACAACACGCCAGTCAATAACGATCGTAACATCTATCGGCTCTCTTCTTGGTTTCAGGCAGGTCAGACTATACGCTGCCCGACAGGTTCCAGTCTTGTCTGAAGCGATACAATACCAGTTTGCTGCTATCATTAGCAAAATCTGTTGCCACACAGATCTCTGCAGAAAATTTTTTTAGCTTCCCCCTTGGATTCAGTTTTTGCTTGCCCCATATACAGCGCAACCCATTTTAACAACCCATGTTAAAACGCAAACTCGCTTTAGGAGATAGAGCATGAATATTCGTCCTTTACATGACCGCGTCATCATCAAACGTCAGGAAGCTGAATCCAAGTCAGCCGGTGGTATCGTTCTGACTGGCTCTGCTGCAGAAAAATCCACCCGCGGTACCGTGATCGCCGTTGGCAATGGCCGCATTCTGGATAACGGTGATGTGAAAGCACTGGATGTCAAAGTTGGCGACACTGTGATTTTCAACGATGGTTACGGCGTTAAGACGCAAAAAATTGATGGTGAAGAAGTGCTGATCGTCAGTGAGAACGATATCCTGGCTGTTGTCGAAGCCTAATCAATCATTGCACTAACTGAATTTAGAGGAAAATGAAAATGGCAGCAAAAGAAGTTCGTTTTGGTGATGATGCCCGCAATAAAATGCTGAAAGGCGTCAATATTCTGGCCAATGCCGTTCGTGTCACTCTGGGTCCGAAAGGCCGCAATGTGATCCTGGATAAATCCTTCGGTTCACCGCTGATCACCAAAGATGGTGTGTCTGTCGCCAAAGAAATCGAGCTGGAAGACAAGTTCGAAAATATGGGCGCTCAGATGGTGAAAGAAGTTGCTTCTAAAGCCAATGACGAAGCCGGTGATGGCACCACCACCGCCACAGTACTGGCTCAAAGCATTATCAACGAAGGTGTGAAAGCCGTTGCTGCTGGCATGAACCCAATGGATCTGAAACGCGGTATCGACAAAGCTGTGGTTGAAGCCGTTGCTGAATTGAAAAACCTGTCTCAGCCGTGTGCTGATAGCAAGTCAGTTGCTCAGGTAGGTACTATTTCTGCGAATTCGGACTCAGAAATTGGCCAAATCATCGCCGATGCAATGGACAAAGTAGGTAAAGAAGGCGTGATCACGGTCGAAGAAGGCCAGGCGCTGGCCAACGAGCTGGACGTGGTTGAAGGCATGCAGTTTGACCGTGGTTACCTGTCTCCATATTTCATCAACAACCAGGAAGCTGGTCAGGTTGAGCTGGAAAGCCCGTTTATCCTGAATGTGGATAAAAAAATCTCCAACATCCGTGAGCTGTTGCCGGTGCTGGAAGGTGTGGCCAAAGCAGGCAAGCCATTGCTGATCATCGCTGAAGACGTGGAAGGTGAAGCCTTAGCTACGCTGGTGGTGAATAACATGCGCGGTATCGTCAAAGTGGCGGCAGTCAAAGCACCAGGTTTCGGTGACCGCCGTAAAGCCATGTTGCAGGACATCGCTGTACTGACCAACGGTACTGTGATTTCAGAAGAAATCGGCCTGGATCTGGAAAAAGCCACGCTGGAAGACTTAGGTACTGCCAAGCGCGTGGTACTGACCAAAGACAACACCACCATCATTGATGGTGCTGGTGACGAAGCAGCCATTGCTGGCCGCGTGAAGCAAATCCGTCAGCAAATCGAAGAAGCGACCTCGGATTACGACAAAGAAAAACTGCAAGAGCGTCTGGCCAAGTTGGCTGGCGGTGTTGCCGTGATCAAGGTTGGTGCTTCGACTGAAATCGAAATGAAAGAGAAAAAAGCCCGCGTTGAAGACGCGCTGCATGCTACCCGTGCTGCGGTGGAAGAAGGCGTGGTCCCTGGTGGTGGTGTCGCTCTGGTTCGTGTTGCTGCCAAGCTGGCAGGCCTGACAGCGGAAAACGAAGACCAGAACCACGGCATCAAAATCGCCCTGCGTGCGATGGAAGCTCCTCTGCGTCAAATCGTCGCCAACGCCGGTGAAGAGCCGTCTGTGGTCGTGAACAAAGTAAAAGATGGTTCTGGCAACTACGGTTACAACGCAGCCAACGAAACCTATGGTGACATGCTGGAAATGGGTATCCTGGATCCAACCAAAGTAACCCGTTCTGCACTGCAGTTCGCTGCTTCTGTTGGTTCATTGATGATCACCACCGAAGCCATGGTGACCGAAGTACCAAAAGACGAAGCCGCTGCCCCAGATATGGGTGGCATGGGCGGAATGGGTGGCATGGGCGGCATGATGTGATGCCCTCAGACCCCGTCTGAACCCCTGAAAACCCGGCCTTGGTGCCGGGTTTTTTATTGGGTAGCGTTCTGGAAACAGGCACAATAAATAACAATAAATGACAACTTAATGAATCCAATTCAGTCTATAGTCATATAATATTGACTAGAATTTAGTCAGGCTCGATCGCTGTGTTGTCGGGCTTGGTAGCGGTGTATGCTATTAATTGGAGGCAACAATGACCACACCTATTTGGCGCAAACTAATGATGGCAGGTGCCCTGGCTGGGCTGATGAGCGCAAGCTTTCATGGTCTGGCGGAGGATGCATCCAACTTAACCCTGACTTTCCAGGAGCCGGAAAAGTTCACCGATATCCGGCCCGCCAATGAAAGCCGGGCGCGTTTTCGTGAGCGGACACTGGCAGGTTTTGAGCGAATTTTTGAAGAATTTGCCGCCGAGCTACCGGAAGGTTATCAATGGCAGGTGACAGTGACGGACATTGATTTGGCCGGTGATGTCAATCCGATGTACAGCCGCACAGGGCAGGATATCCGGGTGGTGAAAGACTTGTACTCACCCAGAGTCGCTTTTACGCATGTGCTGCGTGATGGCTATGGCGAGCAGGTCGCCGCTGGTGATGAAAACCTTCGTGATATGGGGTTTTTGCAAAGTCCGCGCATGGTGGGACCACGTCACCAGGAGCTACGTTACGAGTACACCATGTTAAAGCGTTGGTTTGAGCGTGACCTGATGCCACAAATTGAAGCACATCAGGCCAAATTACCTAAAGTGAGCGAGTAGTAAGCCTGGCTGGGTAAAAACGGCAAGCCTTGAGCTTGCCGTTTTGCTTAATGGGTTTTTAAAGCTTGCTGGAACTCTTGCAAGGTTTGATGCAGTTGTTTTAGTTGCTGTACTGCTCGTTGCAAGGTCGCGGTACTGAACTGCTGGCTTTGACGCATGGCAGCCACCAGTTCGGCGGTTTCGGCTAAGTACGGCATAAAGCGGGCACTTTGTACCTGAAAACCGGCACTGGCCGGGAAAATTGCCTGATACTTACCTTTCCCCTGCTGCTTTAATGCATCCAAGGTCTGATCGGCATCCAGCGCTTTGCGGTACAACTCTTTCAGGTTGGTATCCAGTTGGTCTAGCAGTTGGTCCATAGTCCCGGTCTCATACAACATCATGCGGCAATTATGCCATAAAGCCTGGCGACCCGCAGCCGCTTCAGCTCGCTCTGTATTTCATTTTTTGCCGATTTGTTATATCATCTCATTCCTGTTGCTCATCGAAGGTAATTACAGTGCTTGGCCTGGGACGAAATGTATTGGATAAAGCGGGTATTGCGCTCACATCATTGTGTGCTGTGCACTGCATTGTACTGCCGGTTTTGCTGCCAGTGCTGCCTTTGCTGGGTGCCAGCTTTTTGGCCGATGAAAGCTTTGAGCGGGCCGTCTTACTACTGACCATGGTGTTGGGCTTCATAGCCTTGTTCTCCGGTTTTCACCGTTATCACCGCAAGCTTTACCCATTTTATTCGCTGTTTTTAGGTGGCTTTATTTATTGGCACAAAGATATTTTCGGCCATCACTGGGAGCCGGCGGTGTTGACCATTGGCGCTGCTTTTGTGGTGCTGGCTCATGTGATGAATATGCGGCTGTGTCAGCGCTGCAGCGGTTGCAAAACAGAGGTTGATTGCAAAGATAATGAGGCTGTGACCCAGCAAAGTTAAAGCTTAGCCGCCTTCGAATGCCCACACCCGGCTGCGCGCCGGGTAATTGGTAAAGATACCATCCACACCCAGCTGCTGCATCTCAGTGATATCATCCAGCCCATCCACGGTATAGACAAAGACTTTCAAACCGAGTTGATGGGCGTCATGCACCAGTTGCTGGTCGATAAAATTCAGATCGCAGTGCACCGAGTACATGCCTAAATCGTGCACGTACTGAGCATAGTTCAGTTGCAGACTGGCGGTAAGAGCCCCCAATCGCAGCTCTGGCAACGCCTGTTTTAAGTGCAGCAGCAGATGATGATTAAAAGACGACACCAGCACATCACTGAGTGATAAGCCAAGCTCTTGCTCAGCTTTGGCCAGTAAGGCCAGCAGGGGCTGAGCAGTATCTTTGCCTTTCAGTTCGATATTCAACCAGCAGCGGTCTTGTACCAGCTCCAGCACCTGCCACAGAGTTGGAATGGGCTCGCCCTCACCGGCATCCAGTTGTCGCAGATACGCCAGGCTGTGCTGGTAAATGGTGCCGTTGCCGTTAGTGGTGCGTTCCAGCTTGGGATCGTGAATGACGATCAGTTCGCCTTCTACTGCATACACATCCACTTCAATGGCATCGGCACCCTGCAAAATGGCCTGAGCGATGGCCAGCAAGGTATTTTCCGGAAACTCACCACTGGCTCCGCGATGGGCAATGATCTGCATACAGGCTCCTTAAAAACGATGCTGGTGCTTAGCCTAATTGGCCGTCAATGGCTGCCGTTAGTCGTTTGGCTGCAGTCTTTTGGCAAAAGCTGCGCCCATGCGAGTGGTACTGCCGGGCTGCTGGTCGGCTAAAAATTCCAGTTGCTCTGGGGCAAACGCCAACACCACAGTGGAGCCCAGTTTAAAGCGACCCATTTCGGCGCCTTTTTCCAGTCGCACTGCTGTGGGGCCGGTGGCCGGGTACTGCCAGCGATGCACGGTTTTACCCGTTGGTGGTGTAATGGTGCCGGCCCACACCGTTTCGATGCTGGCAACAATGGTCGCACCGACCAAGACCAGCGCCATCGGGCCCAGCTCGGTATCAAAGATGGTGACTACCCGCTCGTTGCGGGCAAACAGGTTAGGGACATTTTCTGCAGTTAAAGGATTGACGGAGAACAAATCGCCCGGCACATAGATCATTTCGCGCAGGGTGCCGCTTACCGGCATATGGATGCGATGGTAATCTTTCGGTGCCAGATAGATGGTCGCAAATAGACCGCCCAAAAAGGGCGCCGCGGTCTCGGCTTCACCACCCAGCAGGCTTTGCAGCGAATAATCGTGGTTCTTAGCCTGTACCAGCTTGCCATCGGTAATGGGTCCCAACTGACTGATGGTGCCATCGACCGGGTGAGCGATGATATCGGCAGCGTCCGCCAGTGGCCGGATACCGTCTTTGAGTGGCCGGGTAAAAAACTCATTAAAGCTGCGGTACTCACGCGCCTGCTCAAACTTGGCTTCGGTCATATCGATTTTATAGGCTTTGATAAACAGCTTGATCAGCAGATGGCTGAAGAAGCCCAATCTGGCGGCTGCCAGGTAACCGACCAGTCGCGAGATCAGGTGCTTGGGCAGAATGTATTGCAGGATGATTTTTACTTGGTCCATAACGGGCTCTTTTGCTGTTAAAAATGATTCGGTTTGTCTTCTGCCATGCTGGTCAGAATCCGCAGATAGCTTTGGTACCGCTGTTCGCTGATGTTGTCATCGGCCACTGCTTGCAGAATAGCACAGCCTGGGTCTTTGATGTGCTTACAGTCCCGAAACTTACAATGCCCAAGCAGTGGTTGAAACTCGACAAAGCCAGCGGTGACCTGCTCCGGGCTAAAATGCCACAGGCCAAACTCACGAATGCCGGGCGAGTCAATCAACTGGCCACCGCCAGGCAAATGGTACAGCCGTGAGGCGGTGGTGGTGTGCTGTCCAAGGCCAGATACATCCGAGACCTGTTGGGTAGAAAGTGCCAGCTCCGGCAAAATAGCATTCATAATGGATGACTTGCCGACACCGGATTGCCCAACCAGAATACTGGTGCCCTCTTGCAGCAACTGCTGCAGTGCGTCCATGCCTTCGCCCTGCTTAGCACTCAGCCATAAGCTGGCATAGCCCAGCTCGCGATAGAGCTCCAGCTGTTGCTGCAAGGCGTGTCGTTGTTCAGCGCTCAGCAGATCGGTTTTATTCAGCACCAGCACCGGCGGAATACCGGTCACTTCGGCCGCCACCAGATAGCGATCGATGATGTGGGCAGAAAACTCGGGCAGTACCGCTGACACCACCACAATACGGTCGATGTTGGCTGCTACCGGCTTTAAGCCATCGTAAAAATCAGGGCGCAGCAGCACAGTGTCACGTTCGGCTACCGCATCAATAATGCCATCGACACTGCCTTGCGATTGGCGGACCCGGCGAAAGGCCACCCGATCGCCAGTCACGACCGAACTTAACGTGCGGCGCAGATTGCAGCGGATCACACTGCCATCTGCCGCTTCAACATCCGCATGCTTGCCAAAGCGGCTTAAAATTAGCCCCGGCTCGGCTGGCAAATACAGATCGTCATCGCTTGAAGCACCTTGTTGGCTGGTGTCTAAGCGTTTCTCATTCTGACGGGCAATGCGTGCCTGTTGTTGTTTGGTTAAGCGTCGTTTCGGGCTCACTCGGTTTTGCCTGTTTTGCGCGGGCTCGGCTGAGGCAGTAAGCCGGCTGGTCGCATGGGAAATTGCGGTGTATGATACCGCTTATCCAACAAGTTACAAAGCATCCTGCTGTTTAAGCGGGTAAGCAGATGAGGCAGCGATGGCAGTGAATGAACACAATTTAATCTGGCTGGATTTGGAAATGACCGGGCTGGACCCGAAAAAAGATGTGATTTTGGAGATCGCCACCATCGTCACCGACAGCCAACTGAACATTTTGGCGGAAGGGCCTTCGCTGGCCATTAAGCAGCCGGATGCAGTTCTGGATGGCATGGATCCCTGGTGTGTCGAGCAGCATGGCAAAAGCGGCCTGACCGAGCGCTGTCGCAGCAGCACAGTGAGCCTGGCCGAGGCCGAGCAGCAAACGCTGGCGTTTTTACGCCAGTATGTGCCAGCCGGCAAGTCGCCGATGTGCGGCAACAGCATTGGTCAGGACCGCCGTTTTCTGGTGGAGTACGCCCCAGAGCTGGAAGCCTTTTTCCATTACCGCAACCTGGATGTCAGTACCGTGAAAGAGCTGGCCCGGCGCTGGGCACCAGAGGTACTGAAGCAGGTGCAAAAGCAGGGCAGCCACCTGGCGCTGGATGATATTCGCGACTCCATCGGCGAATTAGTCACCTATCGCACGCATTTTTTCAAAATTCCGCAATAAAGGGCTTGCATTGGCCGCTGGTTTTTGTAAAATGCGCGGCATCAGGAACGTTACCAGGCCTGATGTGTATTGCGAGTTTAGCTCAGCTGGTAGAGCGCGACCTTGCCAAGGTCGAGGTCACGAGTTCGAACCTCGTAACTCGCTCCAAATTCTGAAAAAGCAGCCTTCTGGCTGCTTTTTTGTTTTCTACCCTGAGCCAGGCCATGAGCGCGAAGTTGCTTCAGGCATCACGGGGCAGGCCTTTTTTCACAATCCGTACCAGTCGTTCCGTTTGCCGTGGCAGGATCGAGTCCTCCAGCCACTGTTTTTTCTGCTGTTGCTGCAAGGCCCAATCGATGTGCTCTTGCACCAGTTCGGTTGCGTCAGCCTGGGCTTGGTGCAGTGCCTGCACGATGTCCTCTGAAAAAGGCGCATTGCCAAGGGCGACTGCCAGGTTACGCTGCCAGCGCTCAAAACCTATCCGGCGGATCGGGCTGCCTTCGGTACGCTGCAAAAAGGTGGTTTCATCCCAGCGAAACAAAGCCAGCAGGCTTTGATCACGCCAATGGTTTTTGATTTGAAAATCAGCCTCAAGGCTAAGGGGTGCCGCCCGGTTTTCCGGGCAAACCAACTGGCAATCATCGCAGCCATAGATACGGTTGCCGAGCAAAGGGCGAAACTCCAGTGGAATCGCGCCTTTAAGCTCAATGGTCAGGTAGGAAATGCAGCGCCGGCCATCCACGATAAAGGGGGCGACGATGGCCTGAGTCGGGCAACTGGTGATGCAGGCCACACAACTGCCGCAATCGCCCTGATGTGGCTGATCGATGGGCAGCGGCAGGTTCACCAGCAGCTCGCCCAGAAAAAACCAGGAGCCTGCTTCTTTGTTCAGCAACAGGCTGTGTTTGCCTACCCAGCCAAGCCCTGCTTTTTGCGCCAGTGGCCGCTCCAGCACCGGCGCTGAATCGACAAAAGGCCGGTAGCCCAGTTCGCTAACCTCCCGCTCTATGCGTTCGGCCAACTGCTTTAGTTTTTTACGGATCACTTTGTGGTAATCGCGTCCCAATGCATAACGGCTGATATAGGCCTGGCTGGGATCCTGCAGGTTGCTGGCGAAGGCTGCACGCTGTGGCAAGTAGTCCATCCGTACCGAAATGACTCTTTGGGTACCTGGCAATAACTCACCGGGCCTTGCTCGTACCATGCCATGGCGTGCCATGTAATCCATCTCGCCGTGAAATTCTTGCTCCAGCCAGGCTTGTAAACGCGGCTCTTCCCGCGTCAGATCGGTATCGGTGATGCCACAGTCGGAAAAGCCAAGCTCTTTGGCCCAGGTTTTAATGTGCGCTGCCAGTGCTGCTAAGCTCATACCATGGGGGAAGTAAAGATCGGATGTGCAGATGGTAGCATAAGCATCCTTGGCAGGTAATCTTTCGTGCCACTGCTATCGGGTATAACAGTTGCACGGAATTTTTGTTAAAATCTCCGGTCATAGCAGCAAATGGGCAGAGGCAAACCGCGTGCAGGCAGCAAACAGTTATCAACGAATTTTGCAGGATGAGACGGTAACGGAGCAACTTGCTGCCCGGCTGGCTCTATTGCTTCCAGAGCGGGCGGTGTTGTTTTTGCAAGGGCCACTTGGTGCCGGTAAAACTACCTTCAGTCGTTTCTTGCTCCAAGCGCTGGGACATTCGGGCGCGGTCAAAAGCCCAACCTACACCTTGGTAGAACCATACATGCTGGGTGCTAGACAAATTTACCATTTTGATTTATACCGGTTAACAGATCCGGAAGAACTTGAATTTATTGGGGGTCGCGACTATTTCAGCGACCAGGCAATCTGCCTGATTGAATGGCCAGAGCAGGGGCAGGGATTTTTGCCAGAACCGGATTTAGTAGTGCAGCTAAGTTACCAGGCTGCAGATGATGAGCCTGTTCGCTGCATTGAAATGCAGGGCCAGACTGAGCTTGGTCGCTCGATAGTACAAACGATGAGTGCGCATGATTAACAATAGAAAAAGGTTCTGCTGGTTAGGACTGCTGTGGTGCTGTTGGGCTGGTTCGCTTTGGGCCGCCAGCAATGAAGTACAGAGCATCCGTATCTGGCCATCGCCGGAAAACACCCGGGTGGTGTTTGATTTAGCTGCTGCACCGGATCATCGCAGTTTTTCGTTGGAGAACCCCCACCGTTTTGTTATTGATTTACGGCAGCATAAGACGCAAAACCGTCTGCCGACGGCAACGGGGGAAGCCAGCTTAATCCAGAGTATCCGCTCCAGTTACACGGCCAATAATCAGACCCTACGGATTGTGCTGGATCTATCGGATAAAGCGTCTGCCAACGTCTTTAGCTTGCCGCCGACCGGGCCCTATGGTCATCGTTTGGTGGTTGATTTCAAAGGGGAGCAACGCGAGCTGCCGGTAGCTCAGGCCAGAGCGCAGCGTCAGCCTGGTCGTGATATTATCATTGCCATAGATGCAGGTCATGGCGGTGAGGATCCAGGTTCGATCGGGCCTGCCGGAACCTATGAAAAAAATCTGGTGTTGCCAATTGCCCGCCGGCTAGCCGAACTCATCAACAACGAGCCAGGCATGAAAGCGGTGCTGGTGCGCACTGGCGATTATTTTGTGCATTTGAACCGCCGTACCGACATTGCCCGTGAGATGCAGGCGGATTTACTGGTGTCGATCCATGCTGATGCGTTTACTTCACCACAGCCCCGTGGAGCAGCCGTCTGGGTATTGTCGCTACGCCGCGCCACCTCGGAAGTCGGCCGGATGCTGGAGCAGAAAGAACGTCATTCTGAGCTGCTTGGTGGGGTCGGCGAAATTATCCGTGACTCGGCGCAAGAGCGTTATCTGGCGCAAACGGTACTGGATTTATCAATGAACCACTCGATGGTGTCGGCCCACCAGGCTGCCACCCATGTCCTGTCGGAGCTGGGGCAAATCACCCGTTTGCACCGGCGCGAGCCACAGGCGGCCAGCCTGGCCGTGCTGCGCTCACCCGATATTCCTTCAATATTGGTCGAAGTGGGCTTTATTTCTAACCCGCAGGAAGAACAGCAGCTTCGTACGGCTCAGCATCAGCAACGTTTGGCGCAGTCAATGTTCCAAGGCCTGCGCCGGCATTTTCGTGAATCACCGCCGGCCGATTCATTGTTTGCCCAGCATCGCTCGCGAGAGCATCGGGTCGAGCGCGGCGAGTCGTTATCCCTGGTGGCACAGCGGTACAATGTGTCGGTAGAGGCGCTGCGCCAGCATAATCAGCTTAATGGCGATACCATTCGTATTGGCCAGGTGCTACGGATCCCAGACTAATGCCGATTCAGATTTTACCGCCACAACTGGCTAACCAGATTGCGGCGGGGGAGGTGGTTGAACGTCCAGCCTCTGTGGTGAAAGAGTTGGTAGAGAATGCGCTGGATGCCGGTGCCAGCCAAGTTGATATTGAGATTGAGAAAGGTGGGGCCCGGTTAATGCGTATCCGGGATAATGGCTGTGGTATTGCTCAGCAAGAGCTTACTCTGGCACTAAGCCGCCATGCCACCAGCAAAATCAGCAGCCTGGATGATCTGGAACGCATACTCAGCCTGGGCTTTCGTGGTGAGGCCTTGGCCAGTATCAGTTCGGTGGCGCGTTTAAGCCTGACGTCCCGACCTGCCAGTCAGGAGACGGCCTGGCAAGCCAGTGCTGAAGGTCGCGACATGCAAGTGCAGTTACAACCTGCCGCTCATCCGGTGGGGACTAGCGTCGAAGTACTGGACTTATTTTTCAACACGCCGGCCAGACGCAAATTTCTGCGGACTGAAAAAACCGAGTTTTTCCATATTGATGAGCTGATTAAGCGGCTGGCACTTAGTCGTTTTGATGTTGGCTGGACTCTATCTCATAACGGTCAAAACGTCCGTCGGCTTAAACCTGCGATGACACCGGAGCAGCAATTACAGCGGGTAGCTACACTCTGTGGTCGTCGCTTCTCTGACAGTGCCTGCTGGATTGAAAATCAGCATCAACAACTGAAATTATGGGGCTGGTTGTTGCCTCCGACGGCCATCGAGCGTCAACCCGGCTGCCAGTACAGCTACGTGAATGGCCGCATGATGCGCGATAAACTGCTGAACCATGCGATTCGTCAGGCTTACGGTGACTGGTTAGGGGACGATCAACAGCCGGTGTTCGTGCTCTATTTGCAACTACCGGCAGACGAAGTGGATGTAAATGTGCATCCGGCCAAGCACGAAGTGCGTTTTCATCAGGCCAGGCTGGTGCATGATTTTGTCGTTAGCGCTCTGAGCAGTGCTTTGGGGCAACTGCAACCGCAGGACCTACAGGCCCAGCAACACACTGCAGCGGCCTGGCCGCCGCAAACACCACCACAACCGACCATGGCAGTGGGCAGTGCATCACGAGCCGCTGCTGGCCGCGCAGGCTATCCGCTTACGAAAGCTAAGCCGGCTGAGGTTGCGCGGCAGTTGCAGTACCTGGATACTTTGCAGGAAGCCAGCCAGGCCGCCTATGTGTTGGCACCTGCCGGCGCTGCAGCAACAACTTCGGCAGGTCCGAAACCAATGTTGCTGCACAATCGCTTTATACTGCTGCAGACCGATGACGCTGTGCAGCTGCGCAGTGCAGCAAAAGCCATGGCCGAGCTGTGTCAGCCCTGCGAAGCCACTAAAGCCTTATTGGTACCTATGCGATTGAAGCTCAGTGCCGACGAAGTGATGTTGCTGCAGCAGCAGGCGGACACCCTGGTAGCGCTTGGCTTTGATGCAGTGCTACGTGATCAGTTGCTGATCGTGCGGGCCATGCCGCGTTGGTTGCAGCGTAGCCCGCTCGAGCATTGCTTATTGCCATTCTTTCAGCAACTGCAGCAAAGCGGTTTGGTTGCTGCATTTGATATGCTACTTAAGGCGCATTGGGTTGCGTTGAACGATCTCGTAGAATGCTTGCCTGAGCTGCTGACAGCTACTCTTATGGAAGCGACTGTATCTGTTGATCTAAGTGCCGCTATCAACACGTTGGAGAGCTAAGTATGCCGCAAAGTCCGGTGCTTTTTTTGATGGGGCCGACCGCAGCAGGTAAAACTGCTTTGGCACTGGCGCTTGCAGCTGAACGCCCGGTGGATATTATCAGTGTCGATAGTGCGTTGATTTACCGGGGAATGGATATTGGTACTGCGAAACCCACAGTGGAAGAGTTGGCGCAAGCTCCACATTATTTGATTGATATTAAGGACCCGGCGGAAGCGTATTCAGCGGCAGATTTTCGTAGCGATGCATTGGCTTGTATTGAGCAGAGCAGGCAGCGAGGCCGCTTGCCGGTATTGGTGGGTGGCACCATGTTGTATTTTAAGGCATTGCTGGAGGGCATCTCCCCGTTGCCGGCAGCCGACCCGGTGATGCGGGCACAGCTGGAGTCCGAGGCTAAAGAAAAAGGCTGGGAGGCATTGCATCAGGAACTTTCTGTGATAGACCCGGTCTCAGCTGCTCGGATACACCCAAATGATCCGCAACGCATCAACCGGGCGTTGGAGGTTTTTCGGCTCACAGGTCAGAGTATGACAGAACTGACCGCGCAGCAAGGACCTGCTTTGCCGTTTCCGGTACAGCAGTTTGCGATTGCGCCAAGCGATCGGGCTCAGCTGCACCAACGTATTGAGGTGCGTTTTCAGCAGATGCTGGCGACTGGTTTTGAGCAGGAGGTCCGGCAACTGAAAGAACGGGGTGATTTGCACCTGCAATTGCCATCGATGCGTTGCGTTGGGTATCGACAGATGTGGCATTATCTGGATGGTGACATTGATTATCAGCAGATGCAGCAACAAGGGATCGCTGCGACCCGGCAACTGGCAAAGCGACAACTAACCTGGTTGCGAGGCTGGAATAATGTAAACTGGTTGAAAACTGAAGCAAAACTGACGGAAAACTTGCAAGCGGTGGTATCTTCGCTAAGCTAAAATCCGGGACGCAAAAATATAGTCAGTTGTACATCTTGAAAAATTTGAATGAATCCATAGATCAAGCGGACTTATAACAATAAGGAATGCGGCACATGGCAAAAGGCCAATCATTACAGGATCCTTTCCTGAATACATTACGGCGGGAGCGGATCCCGGTTTCTATTTATCTGGTAAACGGTATTAAATTGCAGGGACAGGTTGAATCCTTTGATCAATTCGTCATTCTGCTGAAAAATACCGTCAGCCAAATGGTGTATAAACATGCCATCTCTACTGTGGTGCCTTCACGGGCGGTGAACACCATGATAGCTCACACCAACAGTGGAAATGAATCTGACGAAGCCGACGATTAATTCCCCGGCCTCAGCACGGTTAAACACTTCAGATGTATCTGCAGTGGATCATGAACGGGCAATTCTGGTTCAGGTAGAGTTTTCTGCGCAATGGCCGCAGGAGACTTTGCAGGAATTGGTATTGCTTGCTCATTCTGCTCAGGTTGAAGTGGTTGATACTATGCGCTGCCGGCGGCAAAAACCGGATAGCCGCTATTATGTTGGCTCTGGTATTGCGGAGTCTCTGGCACAGCAGGTAGAAGCGCTTGAGCTGACGGTACTTATTTTTAATCACGATTTGAGTCCTGCGCAAACGCGTAATCTGGAGCGTTGTTGCCAGTGCCGGGTTATTGACCGTACAACTCTAATCCTGGATATTTTTTCGCAGCGAGCCCGCAGTTACGAAGGGAAGTTGCAGGTCGAGCTAGCGCAATTGCGTCACCTGTCTTCACGGCTGGTGCGAGGCTGGGACAATGCCGAGCGGCAAAAAGGCGGTATTGGTTTGCGTGGTCCGGGTGAAACCCGGCTGGAAACCGACCGGCGCTTATTGCGACAACGGATGACGGCGCTGCGCCAGCGTATTGACAAACTAACGCGACAGCGCGAGCAGGGAAGGCAAGCCAGACAACGAGCAGCGGTGCCGGTTTTGGCGCTGGTAGGTTATACCAATGCAGGCAAATCCTCGTTGTTTAACGGGCTGACCCAAGCCAATGTGCATGCAGCCGACCAATTGTTTGCTACCCTGGACCCCACCTTACGCCGGCTGGAACTGGCTAACTTTGGTGCCGTGGTACTGGCCGATACCGTTGGTTTTATCCGTGAGTTGCCGCACGATCTAGTGGCTGCTTTTAAATCCACTTTGCAAGAAACCCGTGATGCCGATCTGGTGTTGCTGGTGGTGGATTATGCCGATGCAGATCATCCCTCCAAGCTTGCACAGGTACAAAAAGTGCTGGCTGATATCGATGCTGCTGATGTGCCGCAATTGTTGGTGTGGAATAAGATTGATCAGTGTGCGCTGGCGCCACGTATTGATTATGACGAGCAAGGGTTGCCTCAGTCTGTCTACCTGTCGGCCAAAAGTGGAGATGGTCTGCCTTTGTTGCTGGACGCCATTCGGCAACGCTTGGCCCAGCATTATTTACGGCTTACCTTGCTCTTGCCAACCGATGCGGGGCTCTGGCGAGCTCGCTTGCATCAGTTGCAGGCGGTAGAACAAGAACATTTTACTGAACAAGGCAACACTGAGTTACACATTCGTGTGTCAGCGGCCGATTGGGGGCGCTTATTGCAGCAAAGTGCAGGCTTGCTGGAAAACTATATCGTCAGTGAACCGCTTTTTTGATACATTAACCCAAATCGTACTATCAGTGGAGTAGACCATGGCTTGGAATGAGCCGGGCAAGAATGGCAAAGATAACGATCCTTGGAAGCAAGGTGGTCGTGATCAGGGCCCGCCCGATTTAGATGAAGTATTTCGTAACTTTGGCAAAAAATTTGGTGGTATTTTCGGTGGAGCCGGTGGCGGCAACCGGGGCACCTCAGGTGGTGGCTCCGTTTCCACGGTGTTATTGCTGGTTGCCATTGTTGCTGCTTTGGTTTGGGCCTTTAGTGGCTTTTACACCATCAAAGAATCAGAGCGCGGTGTGATCCTGCGTTTTGGTCAATACCATACTGAAGTTGGAGCTGGCATTCACTGGAAGCCCACCTTTATTGACCAGGTACGACCGGTCGATATCGCCAGTGTGCGTTCTTTCCGTACCGATGGCTTTATGCTAACCCAGGATCAGAACCTGGTGCGGGTGACCTTTGAAATTCAGTACCGGGTGTACAATGCGCGTGCTTACCTGTTTTCGGTTGTGAATGCCGACAACAGTCTGCAAGAAGCGACTGACGCGGCACTGCGTTTTGTGATTGGTCACTCCCTGATGGATGATGTGCTAACCCGTGGCCGTGAAGTCGTGCGGCAAAATACCCGCCAGGAGCTGGAAACCATTATCAGCCCATACCAGATGGGGTTAACGCTGGTCGATGTCAACTTCCGTGATGCCCGTCCGCCGGAAGAAGTGCGTGATGCCTTTGACGATGCCATAGCGGCGCAGGAAGATCAGGAGCGTTTTGTGCGGGAAGCGGATGCTTATGCCCGTGAAATCGAGCCACGTGCCCGTGGTCAGGTCAACCGTGTGATGCAAGAGGCGGAAGCTTACCGCCAACAGGTTATTCTACGCGCTCAGGGTGAAGTTGCCCGTTTCCAACAACTGTTGCCAGAATACATTGCTGCACCGCGGGTAACCCGCGAGCGTCTGTACCTGGAAGCGATGGAAGAAGTGTATAGCAATACCTCCAAAGTGCTGATCGATGTGACCAGCGGCAACAACATCATGTATTTGCCATTGGATCAGATGCTTAAAGGTGGTAGTGCTGGCTCTGGTTCTTCCAGTGCACTTCCGGTAACGCCACAGCGGTCACTGCAGGAGTCGCAAAATACTGCGCCGCGGCAGGATGGCATTCGCGGTACCACTACTCGTGATGGGAGACGTTAAGGCATGAAAAATTTAATTGTTGCAATCCTGGTGGTTGCCGGCCTGATCCTGTCTTCGGCACTTTTTGTGGTGCCGGAAGGCGAGCGGGCCATTGTGATTCAATTCGGTAAAATTCAGCGGGATGCAGCAGGCGAAGTGCAGGTGTTTGCGCCTGGCCTGCATTTTAAAATTCCAATGATCGAGACGGTCCGCAAACTGGATGCCAGGGTGCAGACGTTGGATGATCCGGCAGACCGCTTTGTCACCGCAGAGAAGAAAGACTTGTTGGTGAACAGCTATGTGAAATGGCGTATTCGTGATTTCGGTCAGTATTTTTTGAGTACCGGCGGTAATACCCAACAGGCTGAAGTGCTGTTAAAGCAGTACATCAACAACGGCTTACGGACCGAGTTCGGTACCCGTACCATTCCGGAAATTGTTTCCGGAGAGCGGACCGAGTTGATGGAAAGTGCATTGGAGCAGGCTGGCATCGCAGCCAATGAGTTGGGGATTGAGGTCATTGATGTTCGGGTGAAACAAATCAACCTGCCGGATGAAATCAGTATTTCAATATTCGCCCGGATGCGTGCCGAACGTCAGGCCGTAGCGCGGGAGCATCGTTCCCGTGGTATGGAAGATGCGGAGAAAATTCGTGCTGATGTCGACGCCCGGGTGACCGTTATGTTGGCCGATGCAGAGCGTAACTCCCGTACCGTCCGAGGTGAAGGAGATGCCCAGGCTGCCAACATCTACGCAGAAACCTACAGCAAAGATGCCGAGTTCTTCTCCTTTATCCGTAGCTTAGAAGCGTACCGGCGGAGTTTCCGTAATAAAGATGATGTGTTGGTGATTCAACCAGACAATGACTTCTTTAAACACATGAAAACCAATCAGAAACCATAAATGAAAAAGGCCCTGCGGGGCCTTTTTACTGGGTGAGCTTTTATGTATCAGCATCTGTACCAACACTTTTTACAAGGGCATCAGGGTAAGCAGCATTTTGCCAGCCACTCGCATCATTTCTGGCCGGATGTAACCCGTCAGGCGATGCTGGATTACTGGGACTTAAGTGCGCGTTGCTCGGATGAAAAATGGCAAACTATTTTTGCTGAGGTGCTACCACAAACGCAGCGTTTGCTGGCGGCACAGCTTGGCAGCCAGCAACCGGAGCAATTGGTGTTTGCACCCAATACCCATGAACTGGTGATGCGCTTGCTCAGCTGTTTTGACTGGCGTAAGCCGATCCGGGTGTTAACCACCGACAGTGAATTTTACAGCTTCCAACGGCAGGTAAGCCGGATGCAGGAGGACGGCCTGGTTGAGTTGACGGTGATCCCGACCGAACCCTTTGCCGATTTTGAACAGCGCTTTATTGCAGCAGCAAACAGCAATGAGTTTGAGCTGATTTTCTGCAGCCAGGTGTTTTTTAACTCAGGCGTGGCTATTGCCGATCTGACCGATTTTGTCCAGCAACTGGCAGCGGTATCGCAGGCCATGATCGCCATCGATGGTTACCACGCTTTTATGGCGCTGCCGCTGGATGTATCAGCGATTGAATCACGCATCTTTTATCTGGCCGGCAGTTATAAGTACGCCCAGGCCGGTGAAGGCTGTTGCTTTATGCTGTGCCCAAAAGGGAATCAATACCGGCCTGTCTACACCGGCTGGTTTGCCGAGTTTGGCGCACTGGCACAGCAACGTCCGGAACAGGTACCTTACAGCACCAATGGCTTTCGCTTTGCCGGCGCTACTATGGACTACAGCGCCTTATACCGGTTGCGTGCTGTCTTATTGTTATTGCAGCAAGAGCAACTGACGGTGCCGGTTATTCATCGGTATGTGCAACAGTTGCAACAGGTCTTTTTGCAGCAATTAAGAGCTTTGGTGCCATCGGTGCTGAATGAGACACAGCTTTTACAACGGAATTTGCAGCAGCATGGTCACTTTTTGACCTTTGCTTTGCCAACCGCCGATGATGCCGCTGCTGTTTCCAATTTTTTAAAGCAACATCATATTCTTACGGATTACCGGGGCAACCGGCTACGTTTTGGCTTTGCCATGTACCAATGCGCGGATCAGTTTGATTTGGGCTGTCTGGCATTATTTTCGACGAGCAGCTGACTTTTTTTCAGCCATCCAGATGCAGTTTGCTCAGAGTTTTGGTAGAATCCACGCCTATTTTTTTTCCATGTTGTAGGAACCATGGCCAAAAACGTCGTTGTGCTGGGCACCCAATGGGGTGACGAAGGTAAAGGTAAAATCGTTGACTTGTTAACTGATAAAGCCTCGTATGTGGTGCGTTATCAGGGCGGGCATAATGCAGGTCATACCCTGGTGATTGGTGGTGAGAAAACAGTCCTGCACCTGATCCCATCCGGTATCTTACGTGACAATGTCACCTGCGTTATTGGCAATGGTGTGGTGGTATCTCCCGAAGCGCTGTTAAAAGAAATGGCGATGCTGGAGCAACGCGGCATTCCGGTGAAAGAGCGGTTGGTGCTTAGTGAGGCTTGCCCGTTGATCCTGCCTATTCACGTAGCACTGGATATTGCCCGTGAAAAAGCCCGGGGCGCCAAAGCCATTGGTACCACGGGTCGCGGCATTGGCCCGGCCTATGAAGATAAAGTGGCACGGCGTGGTTTACGTGTTGGTGATTTGTTCAACCCAGAGCTGTTTGCTGAGAAGCTGAAAACTGTGATGGAGTTGCATAACTTCACCCTGACCCAGTACTACCAGGCCGACGCGGTGGATTACCAGCAAACCCTGGATGATGCACTGGCGATTGCGGATACCTTAAAAGCCATGGTAACCGATGTCACCGACTTGCTGGATAAAGCGCGTCGGGATGGCAAAGCTATTATGTTTGAGGGGGCTCAGGGTACCTTACTGGATATTGACCACGGGACTTACCCCTATGTCACTTCCTCCAACACCACTGCAGGTGGTGTTGCTACCGGTTGTGGTTTTGGTCCCCGTTACCTGGATTATGTGCTGGGTATTGTTAAAGCTTACACTACCCGGGTAGGCGCTGGTCCATTCCCGACCGAGTTAAGCTGTGCTGCTGGTGAGCATTTAGGGGTGAAAGGCCACGAGTTTGGTGCGACTACCGGCCGTAAACGTCGTACTGGTTGGTTTGATGCCGTCGCTGTACGCCGTGCTGTGCAATTAAACAGCATTTCTGGTTTTTGCCTGACTAAACTTGATGTACTGGACGGGCTGGAAACTGTCAGTATTTGTACCGGTTACCGGATGCCATCGGGTGAAGTGCTGGATGTGCCGCCGCTGGCAGCTGAAGGCTACGAGCAGGTAACACCTGTCTATGAGACCATGCCAGGCTGGCAGGACAGCACCTTTGGTTGTCAGTCGGTGGAGGCTCTGCCGCAAGCGGCACGTAATTACATTGCCCGGCTGGAACAACTGACCGGTGTGCCAATTGATATTATTTCTACCGGCCCGGACAGAACTGAAACGATCACTTTACGGCATCCGTTTATCGAATCCTGAGGTTGTTTGTTCGCATCCTTGAAAAAAGCTGCCTTCGGGCAGCTTTTTTTATATGATGTGTTATCAAGTAATGAATGGGTTGCCTCAATGAAATTTTATCTTCTTGTTTTTGCATCGTTTTTATTGGCGGCATGCGGCGGCTCTGGTTCATCCGGCTCATCGGGTGCCAACCTGGTTAACCCTGCGCAGTTCTCTGGTCAGCATTGCCCATCGACGGCTTCTGCCAACGCCGAAGCATTTTGCCTGATGTTCCAAGATTATCTGTGGTATCGGGAGATGCCAGAGCGGGTCAATCTGAACCAGTTTAACAGCGCCGATCAATTGGTGCGGGCCGTCCGTGCATCGCATGATCGCTTCAGTTATGTCTTATCGGCTGAAGAGTATGAGGCGCGCTTTATCGATGCCAGGTTTTTCGGCTATGGCATGTCGTTTCAGATCGTTGATAACGAGAGTGCTTTGTTGATCCGTTTTGTTTACAGCGATGGCTCTGCTGCAGAGAATGGTTTGCAACGTGGCGATCGCATTACTGAAATTGAAGGCAAAACGGTGGCACAGTGGTACGCCGATATAGAGGCTGGCCGGGCAACCAACGATGATATGTTTGGTGCAAATGATGATGGTGTGATGCGCCACTTTGCTTGGATTAAACCGGACGGTACTGCTCTGCAAGCCGATTTTATTAAGCGTGAGGTCACTACCAATACGGTGTTGCATCGCTCAGTGTTGGAAAAGGAAGGTAAACGTATTGGCTATCTGGTGTTTAATTCATTTATTGAGCTGTCGGAAACCGAACTGGAGCAGGCATTTAGCTATTTTAAACAACAAAATATTGATGAACTGGTGCTGGATGTGCGATACAACGGTGGAGGTTTGATTCGGGTGGCCAGTCAATTGGCCTCGCACATCGCCTGGCCCACATTACAAAACAAGACCTTTGTTACTTTCTCCCACAATGACAAGAACCCGCAAAACAACCGGACCTGGCAGTTTAGCCTGGGGCAGCGAGGCCAGAGCTTCTTGAATTTATCTCGGGTGCTGGTACTTACTACGCCGGGTTCCTGCTCCTCCAGCGAGTTGGTGATCAATTCGTTGACCCCTTTTATCGAAGTGGTGCAAATTGGTGAAGCCACCTGTGGCAAGCCGGTTGGCCAGCAGCCGGAATACTTTGACCGTCGGCAGCAGGTGATGTTTGCAGTGAATTTCCAAACCGTCAATGCGCTGGGCTTTGGTGACTATTTCGATGGCCTGATGCCACACTGTCCGGTGCGCGAAACCATACCGGGTGACTGGGGGCTAGAGACTGAAGCCTTGCTGCAGGAGGCTCTGTATTATTTGAGCACCGAAAGTTGTTCCAGTGCATCGCAGCAGTACTTTGCCCCTCTGTTGCCGCAATCGGCTGAACAAGTTCGACTGACAGCTCCAAAGCAAAATCTGGCGCAGCCATTCTGGCGGCAGTGGAACGAGCAGTAGGCGATAAAAGCACAGTGATAAAGGCCAACCTCACCGGGTTGGCCTTTTTTTTGCTATAGTTTTGTCAGGAGTTTTGTCAGTCAAGACGAAACCAAGCCATGCCAGGAAGATGCCTGGCAGCACTGGAAAAGAGAACAGAGATGATACGGTATTTTTGGCAGGCAGTGGTGTTGGGACTGATGCTGGTAAGTGCAGCTCAGGCCGAGGAAAACCGCATCCGGCAGTTGGAGGCGGTACAGCTGTATACCCAGGATGAATTGTTGGCATTGATCCGCACCAACAGTCATTTGCGTCGGGTGCAGGATGATGAGTGTCAACTGGTTCGAGACATTGAAGCCCGGGCCGATATTATGAAATTACCGGCTTACCAGTTTTTATGGGGCGATATGCTGGCTTACGCCGTCTGTGTACCTCGCGATATTGAACGTGGCTGGCAGTTGATGCAAGACGCGGCTGCGCAAGGGTTACCTGAAGGGCTGGAGCAAGTAGGCCGGTATTATCATATTGGCCGTTTTGTGCAGCCTGATGCCGAAAAAGCCATTGTCTATCTGCGAGAAGCCGCAGCTCTGGGTAATTTGCCCGCCACCATCCGGCTGGCCGAAATCCTGCTTGCCGATGCCGGCAGTCCGCGAGATTACGAGCAGGTATACCGCTGGTTGCATCATTCGGTCACGGCCGATGCATCAATGCACCAGAAAATCAGTCAGTTGTTGCGTCAGTTCGAACAACGGATGCCGGATCGGGTAGTGCAGCGGGCGCGTCGACCTGTGTCCTGAATGTCATACAAGGATGCGCTGAAGGTGTTACACTAAAGGCTAGTTAGGTTACAGAAGAGTCATGCATGACCATTAAAGATCCCTTCCTGGCCCGTGAGCAGGAAAAGTACGACAATCCGATCCCAAGCCGGGAATTTATTCTGGAGCACATTGAAAAGCGGCAACAACCTGCCTACTTTGAAGAGCTGGTTGCCGAGTTGCAGCTGAGTGATGACGATCACATCTTTGCCTTGAAAAAGCGGCTGCGCGCTATGGAGCGTGACGGCCAGTTAATCTTTACCAAAAACCGGCGCTATGGGCTGGTTGATCGGATGGACTTAAAGAAAGGCCGGGTTATTGGTCATCGTGATGGCTTTGGCTTTCTGAAGCTGGATGAAGGCGGTCCGGACTGGTTTATTCCCAATCATGAAATGCATCGTTTGCTGCACGGCGATCAGGTATTAGCGACCCTGACCGAAAGCAGTCGCGGCCGGCAAAAAACCGAAGCTCGCATCGTGCGGGTGCTGGAGCCTCGTACTGAAGCTGTGGTAGGGCGTTATTACCGAGACTATGCGCTGGCTGTTGTGGTGCCGGACGACCCGCGCATCGGCCAGGATATTGTAGTACCGGAGGGTGCTCAGGGCGAAGCACGGCATGGTCAGGTGGTGCTGGTGGAGATTACCGAGCGGCCCACTAAGCGGGTGAATGCAGTGGGACGGGTGATTGAAGTACTGGGTGAGCATATGGCGCCTGGTATGGAAATTGAAGTGGCCATTCGGAATCACCAGATCCCGCATCAGTTTCCGGAAGCTGTGAACAAACAAGTCAGCAAGTATGGTGAAGAGGTCGCCGGCAGCGATAAAGCCGGCCGGGTCGATTTAACCGCTATGCCTTTTGTCACCATTGATGGTGAAGATGCACGTGATTTTGACGATGCTGTCTATGCCGAGTCCCGAGATGATGGTGGCTGGCGGCTTTGGGTGGCCATTGCCGATGTCAGCAGCTATGTTCAGGTGGATACGCCGCTGGATCAGGAAGCGCTGCTGCGTGGTACTTCGGTGTACTTCCCGGATCAGGTGGTGCCGATGTTGCCCGAAGCACTGTCGAATGGGCTTTGTTCACTAAACCCTCATGTCGACCGGCTTTGCCTGGTGGCCGAAATGGATATTGGCGCCAATGGTAAATTAATGAATTACCGCTTTTTCGAAGCGGTCATGAACTCTAAAGCAAGGTTGACCTACAGCAAAGTGTATGCAATTTTGCAAGGCGATCTGGCGTTGCGTCAGCAATACCAGGCCAATCTGACAGCATTGGAAACCTTGTACAGCCTGTACCGCCGGCTGGCCAAAACCCGTGCCCAGCGTGGAGCCATTGAATTCGAAACCGTTGAAACCCGATTTATTTTCAATAGCCATCGCAAAATTGAGCAGATTGTACCGGTGCACCGCAACGATGCGCATAAGCTGATCGAAGAGTGCATGATCATGGCCAATGTGGCGGCGGCCCGCTTCCTTGAGAAGCATAAAACCCCGGCGTTATATCGGGTGCACGAGCAGCCGGATCCGGATCGTTTCGCCAACTTCCGCCGTTTCCTGGCCGAGCTTGGCATTGAAACCACCTTACCGGATGAGCCAGAGCCGCTGCAACTGGTGCAGGAGTTGGCAAAGCTGGCCGACCGACCCGATCGTGAGCTGATTGAAACCACCTTACTGCGCTCGATGAAACAAGCGGTCTATCAGGGCGATAATGAGGGGCACTTTGGCCTGGCGCTGCCGGCTTATGCCCACTTCACTTCCCCAATCCGGCGTTATCCGGATTTGGTGGTGCATCGCAGCATCAAATCGATTTTGCAGCAGCAGGGTCAGCAGACCAAAGGGGCTCATCGCTACAGCCCTGAGCAGGTGGAGCAACTCGGTGAGCACTGCTCGATGACCGAACGCCGGGCTGATGACGCGACCCGCGAAGTATCGGACTGGTTGAAGTGCGAGTACATGCAGGATCATCTGGGCATGGAGTTCGATGGGGTCGTTTCCACGGTGACCAGTTTTGGCCTCTTTATCCGGCTGACTGAACTCTATATCGAAGGGCTGGTGCATGTGACCTCGTTGAAAAACGATTACTACCACTTTGATGCCGAGCGCCAGATCCTGATGGGGGAGCATTCGCGTCAGGGCTACCGGCTGGGCGATCTGGTCAAGGTCAAGGTGATGGCTGTGAACCTGGAAAGCCGTACCATTGACTTAGCACTGGAAGAAGAAGGTACGCCGCGCCGTAGTAAGGGCAAAGCCAAAGAGGCGGCTCCGTCGTTGCCAGGCAAGGTGGTGGTCAAAAGTGCGAAAAAGCCGGCAGGAACCAAGCGTAAGGCCGTTGCAGCCAAACCCGCAGCCAAAGGCCGGCCAGGCAAGCCGGCAGCTAAAGGCAAGCCGAAGGCCAGAAAGAAAGGTTAAGCCTCTCGGCGGAACAGTCGATATGCCAGCTGACCGGCGATTTTTTCCCGGTACAGCTGCCAGTTGACTGGCAGTGCCTGCAGGGGCAATTCTTTTTCGGTTTCCAGATAGATCCAGGCATTGCCACTAAGCCAGCCGTGTTGCTCCAGCAATTGACAGCAGGGCTCGGCCAGGTTTTGGCGAAATGGTGGGTCTATAAACACCAGATCGAAGGGCTGGCTGCAGCCTTGTTGCAAAAATTGCAGCGTATCGGTTTGTTGTACCTCTGCACTGGCAGCAAGGCTTTGGCACAGATTGTTCAGTTGCTGGGCTTGTGGTTTGTCCTTTTCCAGCAGCAAAGCAAAGCTGGCCTCTCTGGACAAAGCTTCCAGCGCCAGGGCTCCACTGCCGGCAAAGCAGTCCAGCACCCGTTGTTCAGCAACTTCCTGCATCAACCAGTTAAAGAGTGTTTCCCGCACCCGGTCAGTGGTGGGCCTGAGCCCTTCGGCATCGGCGACCGGAATTTTCCGGCCCCGCCATCGGCCGCTGATGATTCGGATTTGTCCCGGGCTGGCTGGTTTTTTTCCTGCTGCTGATCGTCTCATCTAATGGTTTATGCCTGTTGGTGAAGATGCTAGTATAACCACCAATTTTACCCGATCTGAAGTGCACTGACACCGACTTATGAGCAAAGAATCCAAACTCTTCTCCTGGCTTGGCTTTGGTAAGAAATCGACAACAGCTGACAACCCTGAGCCAGTAGACACAACTGTGCCAGTAGACAGCCCTGAGCCAGTAGACAACCCTGAGCCAACCGATAGCCCAGAACCAATCAGCCCTCAAGCTGAGGCTACACCAGAGTTAGCTGATAGCACCCAACCTGAATCTTCTGCAGCGCCAGAGCCAGTCGCCAGTGCCAGGTCAGAGCAATTGCCGGTCAGTCAACCTGAGCCTGCAGTGACTAATAAACCAGGTTTTTTTGCCCGTTTGCGGCAGGGCTTAAGCAAAACCAGCCAAAACCTTGGTTCTGGCCTGGCCGCTTTATTTCTGGGCAAAAAAATTGATGACGAATTATACGAGGAGCTGGAAACTCAGTTGCTGCTGGCCGATGTCGGGGTAGAAACCACGCAGAAATTGATCAAACAACTGACACAGCATGCGGATCGTAAAGCGCTAAAAGATGCCGGGCAACTGTACCAAAAGCTGCAGCAGGATATGGCCGCTTTACTGCAGGATGTAGAACAACCACTGCTGCCAATCCACAGCGATGGTCCCTTTGTCATTCTGATGGTCGGGGTGAATGGCGTTGGTAAAACTACCACCATTGGTAAGATGGCACAGCAGTTTAAGCAGCAGGGCAAAAGTGTGATGCTGGCGGCAGGAGATACCTTTCGGGCTGCAGCGGTCGAGCAACTCCAGGTGTGGGGTGAGCGTAACCAGATCCCAGTAGTGGCGCAACATACCGGAGCCGACAGTGCCTCGGTTATTTTTGATGCGTACCAGGCTGCCAAAGCCCGAAAGGTAGATGTCTTGATTGCTGATACCGCCGGCCGGTTGCAGAATAAAGCGCACCTGATGGAAGAGCTGAAAAAAATAGTCCGGGTGGTGCAAAAAATCCAACCGGATGCGCCACATGAAGTCATGTTGACCCTGGATGCCGGTACCGGTCAGAATGCATTAAGTCAGGCACGAATTTTTAACCAGGCCGTCCCTTTAACGGGCATCAGCCTGACCAAGCTGGATGGTACCGCCAAAGGCGGGGTCATTTTTGCTATTGCCGACCAGTTTAAAGTACCGATCCGTTACATTGGGGTTGGGGAAGGGATCGATGATTTGCGAACCTTTAACAGTACTGACTTTATCCAGGCTTTGTTTAACAAGGACTCCTGATTATGCTGACTTTCGATCAGGTTAGTAAAAGTTATCCCGGTGGTTTTATCGCGCTGGACCGCATCAGTTTCGAGCTGGCCAAAGGCGAAATGGCGTTCTTAACCGGCCACTCTGGCGCTGGTAAAAGCACCTTATTGAAGCTTATCAGCCTGATTGAACGCCCGACCAGTGGCCGGGTGCTGATCAACAACGTCGATTTAAAGCGCATTCGCCGCTCCCAGGTGCCGTATATCCGGCGCGATATCGGCATTATTTTTCAGAATCACCGTTTGCTGATGGAGCATACCGTATTCGACAATGTGGCGCTGCCGTTGGTGATTGAAGGCTTTACCGGTAAAGAAATGGTGAAACGGGTGCATGCAGCGCTGGATAAAGTTGGCTTGCTGGATAAGGTCCGTTGCTTGCCGGAAACCTTGTCGGGTGGTGAGCAGCAACGGGTCGGTATTGCGCGGGCGGTGGTGAATAAGCCCCCTTTGCTATTGGCGGACGAGCCCACGGGGAACCTGGATCCGGAACTATCAAAAGACATTATGCAGGTATTTGAAGCCTTCAACCAGGTGGGGGTATCAGTTTTGGTGGCAACCCACGATCACGGTTTGGTCGCGCGCATGCGTTATCGCACCCTCACTCTGAAACAGGGGAGCATGATCAACGATGGCTTATTGCAATACGAGGAGCCACTGTGAGTATTTTATTTTCTGGCCGGGCGGCTGGTGCCAGCAGCAAGCAAATCAGCCTGGTGCAGCGTTGGGTGATGTTTTGGGTACAGCATCTGCGTCAATGCATTGGTAGTTTAGGCGAGCTGTGGCGCACGCCCTTGGCTTCGTTAATGACGATTGCCGTACTGGGCGTTAGTCTAACCTTACCGACTACCTTGCATGTGCTGGTGAAAAATGTGCAGAGCATCAGTGGCAACTTTACCCAGGCGGCAGAAATTAGCTTTTTTTTACACGATGGTGCCAGTGATGCTCAAATTACTACCCTGATCACCATGCTCAGTGCTGATGCCGATGTAGAGCAGGTGCGCTTTATTTCCAAAGCGCAGGCTATGGAAGAGTTTCAGCAAGTTTCCGGTTTCGGCCAGGCGTTGCAACTGCTGGACAACAATCCATTGCCTGATGTGCTGCTGGTAATGCCGCGCCATACCCATCCGCAAGCGGCAGAACAATTACGGCGCAGGATTGAGCAAGAGCGTATTGTTGATTTTGGCAAACTGGATATTGCCTGGTTAGAGCGGTTGGATGCTATTTTATTGTTGTTGCGCCAGGCGGTGCTGGCCATTGCTTTGTTGTTATTAACCGCGGTGTTACTGATTATCGGCAATACCATTCGCTTATCCATTATGAATAAAAAAGAAGAAATTGAAGTAATGAAGCTGGTGGGGGCGACCGATGCTTTTATTCAGCGACCTTTTTTATACACCGGTGTTTGGTTTGGTTTGTTTGGTGGTTTGCTGGCATTTCTGGTGGTCGAGATGATGGTGTGGTGGCTGGAGGGGGCCATAGGGCAAATTACCGAGCTGTACGAAAGTCACTTCCGCCTGATGACGATGACTTTTAGCGAGTTCCTTGGCTTGCTGCTATTGGCTGTTGCCCTTGGCCTGGCAGGCTCCTATATTTCCGTCAGCCGGCATATTCGTGCCATTGAGCCTACCGGGCCTTAACTGGCCCAAACCCGAGTTTACAACTGCAGCTGCTCGGCCCATTCGATGGCATCCAGGTACATAGCCCGAACATCCATGGGCTCGGAGCTTAGATGCTGCAGCTGTTGCTGGCAGCTCTGCCAATTTGCCTGCTCATAGTGCAGCACCAGTTGCAGAGGTTGGCTTAACGGACCTTGTTGATTCAATAGCGCCTGCTTGATCGCATCTTGCACCGGTAGTTGTGTCAGTACCTGCGGCAGCGGTTGTTCCAATAAAGCATCGATCAGGGATAATAAACCGGTTAAAAAGGCGCTGGATTGCAGTTGCGCTTGGCCGCTCGCTTGCGCAATCAGATCGCAAAACCGGGCCCGGATAATGGACAGCTTCAGTAATTCAGGCTGCTGGTTTTCAGCAAGGTTGGATAAGGCTACCAGGGCGATGAATTTTTTTAACTCGATTGCTCCCATAAATACCATGGCATGTTTGAGCGTCTGGATGGGTTTGGTGCGGGCGTAGAAAGCGCTGTTGATAAAGCGCAGTAATTTGTATGACAGGCCCAAGTCCCGCTCCATCACGCGCACTAATTTATCGAAATCAAGCTCTGGCTCTGCGGCTTCAGCAATGAGTGCCAGCAGATGGATTTGATGGTGACCCAGTTTTTTGTGTCGGAGCATCTGTGGATGCGCAAAAAAATACCCTTGAAAATAATCAAAACCAAGTTGTTTCAATTGTTGAAACTCTTCCATTGTTTCCACTTTTTCAGCCAGTAACTTACCGCGAAAGTCTTCCAACTGTGCCAGTTGTGCTGCCAGTGTGGGCAAAGGGTTTTGCCGGATATCCACTTTCAGGAAATGAATATAAGGCATTAAACGTTGCCACTGTGGGTTAAAGGTATAGTCGTCCAGTGCCAGTTGATAACCCTGTTCATGCAACTGGCGGCAGGCAGTTAACAGCTCACTGCTAAAGGGGACCGACTCCAGGATTTCAATCACGGTGTTGGCGGGATCCAAAGCGTGCGGGAACTGGTACAGCAGGCTGTCTTCAGTGAAATTAATAAAAGCGAGTTTATGCTGGGTAATACGCTCCAGCCCGACAAGGAAGTGGTGCTCGGTGATCAACCGGCTGGTGGCTTCATCCGGATCGATAGACGGAAAACTGTTTTGCTCACCATCGCGAAACAGCAATTCATAGCCAATCAGTTGTTGCCGCTGATCAAAAATTGGCTGACGAGCAATATAGCTGTACATGTTTTCTGCTCCGTCAATAAGTTAGCTTCAGTGTAATGCAATTTAATCAGGCCGTATATTGCGTATTAGCATGACCAGAAACTCTTTAGATAAATCAGTTATAAAAAGGCAGAAACTAAAATTAGCACTCTCGGTCAAAGAGTGCTAAGATATTTTTCAACTTGAGATGGATGGAAGTACATCATGACGAAATCATCTGAACTTATGACCCTGACCTTAGGCGCCAGCAGCAGCTTTGAAGCCTATACGCAGACGGTAAGCTCCATTCCGATGCTCAGTGCGGAAGAAGAAAAAGGTTTGGCTGAACGGCTGCATAATGAAGGTGATTTAACGGCAGCCCGGCAACTGATCATGTCGCATTTGCGTTTTGTGGTGCATATTGCCCGCAGCTATTCAGGTTATGGTTTACCGGTAAGCGATTTGGTGCAAGAAGGCAATATCGGCCTGATGAAAGCGGTAAAGCGCTTCAATCCTGCTGTAGGTGTGCGGCTGGTCTCTTTCGCTGTGCATTGGATTAAAGCAGAGATTCATGAGTATGTGCTGAAAAACTGGCGTATTGTTAAAATTGCCACCACCAAGGCGCAGCGTAAATTGTTTTTTAACCTGCGTAAATCCAAGAAGCACCTGGGGTGGTTTAGCCAGGATGAAGTCGCCCATGTTGCAGAGACGCTGGGTGTCGCAGAGCATGAGGTGCGTGAAATGGAATCACGCATGAGCAACTACGACATGCCTTTTGATGCACCAGAAGGTGATGACGACCAGGCGTACACTGCACCGGCCTATTATTTGGAAGATAAAAGCTCAGATCTGGCCAGCCAGGTGCAAGAGCGGCAGTCCGATGACATGGCGCACGATCAACTGTACGCAGCATTGCGTACTTTGGACGAGCGCAGCCAGGATATTATCCGGGCACGCTGGCTGGAGCAGAACAAGATGACACTGCAGGAACTGGCTGCACGTTATGAGGTGTCTGCCGAGCGGGTACGCCAGCTGGAAAAAAATGCTATGAAGAAACTGCAAGCCGCCATGAGCTAAGCAGTCCCGTTTCAAGAAACCACCGCAGGACGGTGGTTTTTTTATGTCTAAGTTGCAGGTCGATAAGGGGTTTAATTCGTCGTTATTAGAATTATGCGGATAAAGTATGTTTTTTGGGTTAGATTGAAAGCATTGAAAAATAGCAAACAACTACCTTGCCGTACTTACGAACTACTGTCGTCTTGACTCAGTTCATACGCAGGTATGCAGCGTTTGCGGGGAAAGAGTTGTATCGATGTAGATAAATCAAACTAAGAGGATGCGATGAAAAACTTTTTGGTATGGTGGTTTGGCTTGTGCTCATTGGCGGTTTTTGCCTGTGAGGAGCATAGGATTGATTGCGACAAGGCCTACACGACTTTCGAAATCAATCAGTGCGCAGCGATGGAGTTGGACAAAGCCAACCAACAGCTGGCTTATTACCTGGACACCGCACTTGAGCACAACAGTGATGATGCCGAATTGGTGAAGGCGATAAAAGCAGCCCAGCAGGATTGGGAGCGTTATGCCAATACGCATTGTCAGGCGGTTTATACCCAGTGGCGTGATGGCACCATTCGGGGAGCTATGGCACTGTCCTGTATGACGCAACAGACCCAGGGGCGTACCCATGAAATTTGGCAACGCTTCCTCACCTTTATGGACAGTACGGCTGCTGTGCTGCCCGAGCCTGGGGTTTGATAGCCGCACCACAATGCCTGCATGCAACGGACTGGTGGTAAACAACAGCGCTTTGCTGTATGGTTTGGCGCTGCGAAATTCCAGACCAATGGAGCTTTGAACCATGAGTGATTTACCTGCCTGTCCGAGCTGTGGCTCCTCCTATACCTATGAAGATGGGGTGATGTTACTTTGCCCCGAGTGCGGCCATGAATGGCAAGCGGGTGATGAAGCCCAACAAGACGATGCTTTGGTGGTAAAAGATGCCCATGGCAATCTGTTGCAGGATGGCGACAGCGTAACAGTGATAAAAGATCTGAAAGTGAAGGGCAGTTCCCTGGTAGTAAAAGTGGGCACCAGGGTAAAGAACATCCGCCTGGTGAATGAAGATCACAACATTGATTGTAAAATTGATGGTATCGGGGCGATAAAGTTAAAATCTGAGTTTGTAAAAAAAGCCTGATTGGACTGTGATTGGCAATGGCAAGGAGCTGAAATGAACGACAGGCGTGATGATGCGAAATAGTCGCCTGACTGTTTTGCCCCCGATGTTGCTGGGTATGTGCGGTGCACTGTTACTCTAGGGCTGCTACCGCAGGTGCCGTGTAACCCGCGGCAATGACACGGTGTTCTTTTGGTAAGAATGCTGAAATCGGTACCAACTCTATTCCAAGCTCCGGTAGTTTAGCCAATTGTTGTTGTAAAAAATGGTACGTTTCCGGGTAGGGATGACCAATGGCAATGGCTTTGTTGTGTTGTCTGGCAATGCGGAGAAGTTGATCAAACTGCTGTTGCAAGGCCTCTTCGCTGACGTCGTTATCCAAAAACACATGCCGGCTCAGGCTGGTAACGCCATGTTGCCTGGCCTGGTGGCGTGCCCGGCTTTGCACCGTGGTCAGGCTATCGACAAAAAATAACTGCCGTTGATGCAAATATTGCATTAACCAGGCCATCGGTTGGTCCAGCTCGGTCAACAGGCTGCCCATATGGTTATTCACACCAATGGCGTAGGGGATATCCTGCAAGGCCAGGCTAAGCTGGTGGGTAAATTCAGCCTGAGTCATATCCCGGGTAAGCCCACCTGGTCCCAGAGCTTTGCCATTGCTGGCTTGCATTGGCATATGCAGCATCACATCCTTGCGCTGACTGTAAGCCAATTGAGCGGATTGCTGACCGTAAGGTGTAAAGGGCAGGATCGCAATGGTCAGGGGATAGGGCAGGCGTACCATATCCAGATCACTACGCTGATAGCCAATATCGTCAATGATAATGGCAATTTGTGGTTTGGCTGCCGCACTGGTGCAGCAGCCAAGCAGACACAGCAAGAGCAGTTTTAGTAATCCGTGCACAGTTCGCGCTCGTTTTTATTGTTGGTAGTAAAAGTACTGTCAGGTACTTCACCTTTAGCTCGTGGTGCCATTATAAATCGTTTTTCCGGCAGGGGAAGCGCAAATTGGTCACCATCCAGGCTGGCCATACCAAGCTAGCGACTTTGCAACCAGGCTTGTGGATTAACGGCCTCACCTTTTTCGCGGATCTCAAAATAGACGCCGGCTGTAGCCTGGCCACCGCTGCGGCCGACCTGGGCGATTTGCTCTCCTGCCATAACTTGCTCCCCTGGCTCTTTGAGTAAGGATTGGTTGTGGCCATACAAGCTCATAAAGCCATCACCGTGGTCGAGTACCAGCACCCAGCCATAGCCTTTTAACCAGTCGGCATAGATCACCTGGCCATTGGCGATGGCACTGACGGCACTGCCTTCGGTACCCTCAATAAGCACTCCTCGTGAGCGAAGCCCGCCCTGGCGCAGCTCATTAAAACGTTGCAGTAAACGACCTTGCAGCGGCCATTGCAACTGGCCTTTGAGCGCAGTCAAACCAGCCAGTTGCACCTGCTGAGCTTTGGCTTTTAAGGCGTCAATAGTGGCTTGCAGGCTGCTCTCATTCTGGCGTAAATAGCTTAGTTGTTGCCCTTGTTCTTGCAGCAAATGTTGCAACGAACGAATAGTGCTTTGTTGCTCGGTACGCGCTTGCTGCAACTGCTGCTGACGTTGTTGCAGTGCCTGCAACTGATGTTCCAATTGCTGCTGACGTGAGTGCAGTTCTTGTTGTACTTGCGTCAGTTGCTCGGCGGTCTGCCGGATAGCGTGCAGTTGTTGCATTCTGGCTCTGTTAAAGTACTGATAGTAGGTGAGTACCCGCTCCAGTTGCCTGGCATCCTGTTGATTTAACAGCATCTGACTGTAATCATGCTGGCCCAGTTGGTAGGCACTGCGTAACTGTGTTGCCAACTGTTGTTGCTGTTGCCCAAACTGTTGTTCCAATGCTTGTTGCTCGGCAACCAGTTGTTGCATCCGCTGCTGCGTTTCAGCCAGCGCCTGTTGCTGCTGCTGTACTTGCTGACCGGCTTGTGCCAGGGTTCGATCGGCTTGCTGCAACTGCTGCTCTGCTTGTTGCAGGGCCTGTTGCTGTTGTTTTAGTTGCTGTTCCGTCTGACGAATGGATGCCTGCACTTCTGCCAGCTCTTGCTCCGAGCTGGTGCGGGGATCACTCGCTGCTGGCGCTGCTATCAGCAGAGACAGCAGACCAAACAGCATGGATGCTCGTGGCGGCATCTGTCAGCTTAACTCAAACAGGCTGTGGCCTGTCATTTCGGCAGGAATAGCCATATCGATCAGACGCAGCATGGTTGGTGCGATATCACTTAAGATCCCATGTTGGGCCGCCTTGGCCGGCCGGCCAACATAAATCAGTGGCACCGGGCAGCTGGTATGAGCGGTATGTGCCTGACCGGAGTGGTGATCGGTCATTTGTTCGGCATTGCCATGATCGGCGGTGATCAGGCATTCACCCCCCACCTGCTGCAGAGCCTCTACCACCCGGCCTATGCAGTGATCTACCGCTTCAACAGCTTGAATGGCTGCTGACAGGATGCCGGTATGACCAACCATGTCACCATTCGGGTAGTTGCAGATGATGACATCAAATTTCCCACTGTGAATAGCTTCGACCAGGCGGTCGGTCAATTCCTCAGAGCTCATTTCAGGCTGCAGATCATAAGTTGCTACTTGCGGAGAGGGAATTAAAATACGCTCTTCGCCAGAGAAAAGCTCTTCGCGACCACCGCTGAAGAAGAAGGTGACATGGGCGTACTTTTCCGTTTCAGAAATCCGCAACTGGGTTTTCTGGTGTTTAGCCAACCATTCGCCCAGTACATTGTCCAGCCCCTCAGGCGGGAAGGCTGCAGGTGCTTTCAGCTCGGCAGAGTACTCGGTTAAGGTTGTAAACTGGCTTAATTGCGGACGCTGTCCCCGGTCAAAGCCGGTAAAGTCTGATTGCACAAACACCTGGCTCAATTGACGGGCTCGATCGGCCCGGAAGTTCATAAAAATCAGGCTGTCGCCATCACACATGCGGATAAGATCCCCTTGTGTATCGGTGATAGCTGTGGGTTTTACAAACTCATCGTTTTCATCTCTTTGGTAGGCTTGCTGCAAAGCGCTGATGGCATCACCACTGCGGTAATCAGCCTGCCCCTGTGTTAGCAAACGATAGGCTTTTTCAACCCGATCCCAACGATTGTCCCGATCCATGGCGTAATAACGGCCCACTATGGAGGCGATTTGGCCGCATTGCTGCTGTGTGAAATAGTCTTGTATCCGCTGCAATGAAGCCTCAGCACTGCGAGGTGGAGTGTCACGCCCATCTAAGAAAGCATGAAGATAAACCTTGCTGGCTCCCTGCGCCCTTGCCATCTCCAGCATGGCGAGCAGGTGGTCTTCGTGGCTGTGCACACCGCCTGGTGACAATAAGCCCATCACATGCACGGCACCCTTTGCGGCAACCGCTTTGGCAATGGCCTGTTGCAACACCTGGTTCTGCTGAAAGCTGCCGTCCTGAATGGCTTTGGTTACCCGGGTAAAGTCCTGATAGACGATGCGACCGGCACCCAGATTGACATGACCAACTTCGGAGTTGCCCATTTGACCATCGGGTAAGCCAACATCCATGCCAGAGCCTGAAATCAAGGTATGCGGGTAATCTTGCCACAGGCGGTCCATCACTGGTGTAGCCGCTTGAGCTATGGCATTGGCATCCTTGTCTTCACGGTAACCCCAGCCATCCAGAATCATCAATACTAACGGTTTTTTTGCCTGGCTCATGCTGTTGATTTCTCCATCGTGTTAGGCCTCGTTCTTTGTCATTTATCTTACCTGTTTTTTCTGCAGGCTGCAGCCCTCAAGCTGGGCTGATGGGGCTGTTTTATTGATGCAAAGCGGGTATACTCTTGCTCTTTCAATTTGCTAAGAGTGCAAGAGAGCGTCATGGAGCAGTGGATAGAATTTATCGGCAATAACCTTATATTAAGTCTGATCTGGGCTGCGTTGGCATTTATGTTGATTTTTGGCATGATCAAAGCCCGCTTGTCCAACATCAAACTGGTGAGTCCAACTGAGCTGACCATGCTGGTGAACCGACAAAATGCAGCGGTGCTCGATATTCGCCCGGAAGCAGATTACACCAAAGGTCATATCACCGCCGCTAAGCACTTGCCATTAGACGACATTATTCAAGGCAAGGCCAAGGGGCTTGAAAAGCTTAAAGCCAACCCCATTATTGTAGTCTGTCAAGCTGGTATTTCCGCACAAAAAGCCGCCGCTGCTCTGGCGAAGCAAGGTTGTAGTGAGGTCAGAGTGTTACAAGGCGGAATGAACAGCTGGCTTGGCGCAAGTTTACCTGTTGTTCGTGCAAAGTGAGGAACCCTATGGCAGACGTAACTATTTACACCAAGGCGTATTGTCCTTATTGTGTTCGCGCAGTGACACTTCTCAACAGCAAAGGAGTAGCATTTCAGGAGATCCGTATTGATGTTCAGCCTGAACTGCGCCCGCAGATGATTGAAAAGGCCGGTGGCCGTAGCACGGTGCCGCAAATCTTTATCAATGATCAACACATTGGTGGATGCGATGATCTGGTTGCGCTGGATGCGGCCGGCAAACTGGACCCGCTATTTAATTAAATGAATCAATATTTTTAGGACTTATCATGGCCGAACAACAAGCAAACGGCGTTGCATCAGAGCAACAGGATCCACAAGCACTTCAATTTGCCATTCAGCGTATTTTTGTGAAAGACATTTCGTTTGAAGCTCCTAATGCGCCAGCCATCTTCCGCAAAGAGTGGAAGCCAGAAGTTAAGCTGGATTTAGATACCCGCAGTGACAAACTGGAAGACGATGTTTATCAGGTGACTCTGTCATTGACCGTGACCGCCACTGTCGGTGACGAAACTGCTTTTCTGTGTGAAGTGCAGCAAGCCGGTATTTTCAGTATCGCACAATTACCAGAAAATCAGCTGGCGCATATGCTGGCGTCGTTCTGCCCAAACATTTTGTTCCCCTATGCGCGTGAGGCAGTTTCTAACCTGGTGAACCGTGGTACTTTCCCGCAGCTAAACCTGGCTCCGGTAAACTTTGATGCTCTGTTTGCTCAGTATGTACAAAAGCGTCAGGCAGAAGCGGGCGAAGCTCCACAAATCAACTAAGTGATTCCGCTTTTAGTGACAACATAAAAAACGCGCTCTGACAGCGCGTTTTTTATGTTGTACAACTGTATTCACTGTCAGCCCGATTTTTGCTGGATGGCTCTGGATTCCCGGGTGAGTACTGCTGCCAGCTCGGAAGGCAAAACAGCCTTACTGAACACGTGGCCCTGGATGGTTTCACAGCCCATCACATGCAGCAAATAGGCCTGCATCTCATTTTCAACCTGACAGGCAACAACGGACAACTGCAAATAGCCAGCCATGCGGATCAGACTTGCTGTGATGTTACGATCTTGCTCCGATTGCTCCAGCTTTTGTATCAGGCGGCCATCAATCTTGATCTGATCAAAAGGGTAATCCCTTAGATGCTGTAAGGCTGATAAACCGCTACCAAAGCGGTCCAGCACCAGAAAAAAACCGGCTGCTTTGGCGTTGGCTAAAATCTGCTTGCTGAGTTCTGGTTGCTCGGTCAGGATGCTTTGATCCAGTTCCAATTCGAACTGTTCTGGTGAAAGATTATGCTGCTGTATCCGTTGCAAGTATTGCGCTAAAAAGCTTGGCTGGAAAAAAGTCTGATTGGCTATATTCAATGCCAGCCGGCCGCGCATTAGTCCTGTGCTTTGCCATTGAGCCAACTGCTGGCAAGCTTGTTGCAGCACCATCTGATCCAACTGCACCATGCACTGGCTTTCAGAGGCAATGGGGATAAATTGTTGGGGTAATAATAAGCCGCGTTTGGGGTGTTGCCAGCGAACCAGTGCCTCAAGCCCGGTAACTCGGTTGCTGCTAACGCAGAGCTTTGGCTGGTAGCTAAGGCGTAGTTGATGCTGTTGCAAAGCCTGTTGCAGCTCTTGCTCCAGGGCAAAAGACTCACTGGTGCGGGGCAGAGCCGCCTGATGAAAGAACTGCACGGGTTGGGCATCGGTAACCTGACTACGCTGCAAGGCATGATCAGCACTGCGCAGTAATTGATCATAGCTGTGACCATCTTCGGGATACAATGCAATTCCCAGGCATGGATTCAGTGCCATCTGTGACGATGCCGCCAGCGCGGACAATAGCCGCTGGGCCAGCCGGTAACTTTGCAAATCAATACGCTGACTGACTAAATGTGCCGGCAGCAACACAGCAAACTCATTGCTACTAAGGCGGGCCAGTATGGCCCCATGGGGTACTTCAGCACGGATCGTTGCAGCTAATTCGGCCAGTGGTATCTGGTGCTGCAGCTCATGGGAGGATAAGGCCTCAATACGCAAAATCATAACCGCGAATCTTGGGTGTTGCTCCGAAACGGTTTGTATTTCCCGCTCCAGGTAGTCTAAAAATACGGCTCGATTGGGCAGCCGGGTTCCCGGATCCTTGGTATTCACCCGTCGCAACTCCAGCTCGCTCATTTTCCGGGCACTGATGTCGCAGAAGGTTGCCATATACAATGCCGCTTGCGATTTGGTCGCCACACGAATACAACTGATAGCCAAATCCAAAGCAAAGACTTGCTGATTGGCTTTTCTGCTCCAGATCTCGCCACGCCAGTGCTGATGTTTTAGTAAAGCTTTTTGAATCGCACGTGCGATATTCTCTGGTTCGCCTTTGCTGTTAAACAGTTTAAGGGGCTGACCTATTGCCTGAGCATCAGTCAAGCCGGTAATGGCAGTAAAGGCGGGATTCACTTGCAGCATGTGCAGCTCGGCATTAAGCAGGCAGACAGCATCCTGATGGTGTTGCATGAAGTTATCAAGTTGCTGGGATTTTTGCATTGAACTGCGTAGTTTCCACCCTAAAATCAGGCACAGGATGCTAAGAAAAAGCAGCGCCAGGGAGCCTGGTAAAGAGACATAAGGAAACTGATACGCCGCCGCCGGCCAGCTCGCAGCCAGCAGGGAGCCAAAACAAAGTAGGCGGCAGAACAGTGCCATGATCACAACATCCCTGTGTATACAAAAAAACCGAATTTAACTATAGCGCCCGCTTGTACGGAAAAGCAACTGTTAATCCCATTTCTACAGCACTTTGTCGAACAATTTGTTTAAGTGCAAGCTAATGTGACATTAAGTGTCGGAAGGCTTTACATAAGCGGTGCATGGCGAGTGAGTTAGGGCTGTCTTTCTGCTATATTTCATTCGTTTTCTGCGCAGCCAAACTATTGTTATGAGGTTCCCCTGTGATAATCGCCCTCTTTGAGCCACAAATTGCACCAAATACCGGAAATATCATTCGCTTATGTGCCAACCTTGGTGCTCAGTTGCATTTGATAGAGCCGCTGGGTTTTGAGCTGGAGGAAAAAAAGTTACGCCGTGCCGGTTTGGATTACCATGACTTAACCAGGGTGCATCGCCATCCAGATTATGCTGCGTTTGAAGCCGCCATTGGGTCTCGTCGTATTCTGGCCTGCACCACCAAAGGTAGTCAGAGCTACCACAAAGTGCAGTATCAACACGATGATGCGTTGTTGTTTGGCTCGGAAACCTCGGGTTTGCCGGATGCTATCCGAGATGCTTTTCCACCAGAGCAGCGGATCCGTATCCCGATGCAGCAAAGCAGCCGCAGCCTGAACCTGGCCAATGCGGTTGCCATTATCAGTTACGAGGCCTGGCGCCAGCATGACTTTGCCGGTGGTCTTTAGCCGCCAGAGACCTTATCGGTTGCGGTATAGCGCGCAAAAAATGCCAGTATCCAGTGCATGACTTGCTGACGGATAGGGGTATTTTCCAATAATAACTCATGTTTAGCGCCAGCCAGAGTACGTAATTCGCGTAGCTCCGGGCGCTGGGCGACAAAGCGTTGTTGCGCTTTATTATCCACGACCCGATCGGCACCTGCCTGCAGAACCAGCAATGGCAGTTCTATACTATGGCCGCTGCTGGCTAGTCGTTGCATCACTTGATGAGCTGCCAGCAACCAGTCCAGGGTAACACCTCCCAGCTGCAAGGCCGGTTCAGCCTGATACAAAGACAGCAGCCACTGATAGTGAGCCGGGCAACTGGTCAGGCGGTTCCTATGAAACGGCTCAGGCCGGTAGTTGCCCTGACCTGGCAGGTACCAGCTTTGCGTTGCCAATTGCAAGTTTAACCAGCGCAGTGCCCGAACCAGTGGCATAGCGGCAGCAAAAGGCACCGGTCCGGAATAAATGCCCAGCATCGGTGAGCAAAGTACGGCCGCAGAGAACGGGTGATCCGGAGTCCGGAGCAGATAATTGCCAAAAATGGCCGAGCCCATAGAGTGGCACAAAGCCAGGTAGCCTTGGTGTTGGCCGGGAAGAACGACGTGTTGCATAAAGCGTTGCCAGTCATCGCTGTAGTGATCAAAATTGCTGATGTGACCTTTATGCGGGTTACTCAACTCACGCTGTGAGCTGCCTTGCCCCTGATGGTCCAGAATATAGACACTGTAGCCAGCCTGCACCAGCTCAAAGATCACTTCACTGTACTTAACCGCCATTTCAATACGGCCTGAGCTTATCACAACGGCAGTACTGACACCGGGCTGCCGGTAATGGCTGTAGTGCAATTGCAGCCCACGCTGATTGGCTAAGTTGCCATGATGCATCTGTTGCCATAAAGGCTGCCACAGCCGTTGCCAGTTTTGTTGTACCAGGTTGTCTGTTGCGGTGTTGTCAGAGGCTGTCATAACCAGTTTCCTTAGTACCAGTCGGGTGTCGTGGTAAGGTTAGCTGCAGGCAAAGACCTTGTGGCTGGTTCGGGGTAGCTGCCAATTGCCCGCCATGATGGCGAATGGACTCTGCTGCAATGGCCAGCCCTAACCCAAAGCCGCCGGTCTGGCTATTACGGCTGTCACTCACCCGGTAAAAAGGTGTAAAAATAGCGGCCAGTTGTGGCTCTGGCACACCCGGACCCTGATCACAGATACGCACCAACACCTGTGTTGTTGTTGTCGCCAACTGGCAGTGAATGGTGCTGGCCGGCGGGCTGTATTTGATGGCATTGCGCAAAATATTCTCCAGCGCCCGGCAGAGCAGACGTTTATCAGCCAGCAACTCTACTGTGGCCGGACTATCCAACAGGATGGTCTGCTGTTTATTTTGGGCTTCTAACTGACTGCTCGCTATCAGTTGACGTACGATGTCAGCAGCATCCAGCCGTTCAGGTTCAAACGGATAATGACCACTGTGCAGCCTGCTGTAGGTAAGCAATTCATCCAGCAGCGCATCCACTTGCTCTAACTCCTGCTGCAGACGAGGGAGCTGCTCGCCAAGTTGCTGGCGCTCTTCCAAAGCCAGTGCCAGTTGCGCCCGGGTTAGTGGTGAACGTAACTCATGGGAGACATCCCGCAGTAAGCGTTGCTGGGCCTGCAGCAAGCCGCTGATCCGATCGGCCATCGCATTAAAGCCCCGACCCAAAGCGCCCAGCTCATCGGTACGCCTGGCCAGTTTGTTGCTGCGCTGAGTCAGGTCGCCGCCAGCAAAGCTCTGGTAACTATGCAACAGCTCCCGCAGAGGCCGCGTAATGGATACGGCCAGAAATAAACTGGCTACTGCAGACACCAGAAACAAACTGACCAATAACAGCGATTGCGGCAGAGCACTGAGTTGCCACCAGGGTTGCTTTGGTCGTTGTCGCTGTTGATAAAGTGCCAGGGTTTTTCCCTCTATTTCTACCGTGACAGGGCCGGCTAAATACAGGTTGGAGTGACGGAGCAATCGTGGTTGTTCCAGGTTGGATAGCTCGGTCAGCCAGTTGTGATCAAATTGCCTTGGCAAGCCATCGGGATTCAGGATTTGCTGCTGTTGTGGATCGACCAGCAACCAGCGGCCTTGACGTCCTCGTTCCAGCCGCTGCAATAGATCTTCCAGCGAGCTTGCGTCGCTGTATGAGCGCGCAGCATTATGCAACTGATGTTGCAGTGGCGGCGGTAAACGTCTGATCTCGGTATGTTCTGGTAAGCCGCGGCCAATCAGCAAAGTACCTGCCACTGTGGCCAGAATCACCAGCCAGAACCAGAGAAAAATCCGGCTGGCCAAATAATGCATGGGATTTTTTAGCATGCTGCTGGCTCCGGGATAAAGCGAAAGCCACTGCCGCGCAGGGTCTGAATGTACTCTTGTTCACTGTATTGCGCCAGCTTACGGCGAATATTGCTCAGATGCATATCCAGGCTGCGATCATGCAATTGCAGAGTGCGGCCAAGCACCTGTTTACTTAACTCTTCTTTGCTGATCACCTGGCCGGCCCGGCGCATCAGATAATCCAATAGCTGGAACTCGGTCGCTGTCAGTGGTACCTGCTGTTGTTGCGCCATTAGTTGATGGCTGCTTGTATCCAGCCGCAGATCGTGCAGTTCAAGCACGGCGGTTTGCTGTTGCTTGTTGTGCTGCACCAATTCGATGCGACGGAAGATGGCCTTAATACGTGCGACCAATTCACGCGGGTTAAAGGGCTTGGCCAGATAATCATCGGCCCCCAGCTCCAACCCAACAATACGATCCACTTCGTCGCCACGGGCTGTCAGCATCAACACCGGGCAACTGCTGGTTTTGCGCAGTTCCTGCAGCAAGGTTAAGCCATCCATACCCGGTAGCATCACATCCAGCAGCAGTAAATCGTGTTGCTCTTCCCGGGCCAGCGCCAAGCCAGTCGGGCCATCGTGGCAAGCAGAGAAATCGAAGCCATCCAACTGCAGGTAGTCTTTGACCAGCCCGGTCAGGGTGACATCATCATCGATCATCAGTATACGGTTCATGGCAGCCTCGGGTTATCGACTTTTTGGTTAGTCTAACGTTATCGTTCTCTGGCGAACAGGGCTTTACGGAACCTTTACACTGCCTTTGCACTGCTTTGCATTCAACCTGCTAATCTGAAATCGTCAAGCAAAAGGAGACAGACCATGAAAGCAACGTATTTGATGACCCTAGTAGTAGCCGGTTCTTTGTTGTGTACCGCAGCACCAGTGTTGGCTGGTAGCCATGAAGTCAGTGCCGAATCAGGCACCGCAACATTCGAGCCGCGCAGTACCCGGCGCTGGCAGCAAGGTACTGGCAAGCATAGCCCAAAAGCGGATAGAGCCGGACGCTACGGTTGGCAGCAACTGAACCTGACCGATGAGCAGAAACAGCAGTTGCAAGCATTAAGACGCGAGCATCGGCAGCAGGCTGGTGACAGAGCCGGACAGCGTGAGCAGCATCAGCAATTGCAGCAACTGGTACAAGCCGACAATTTTGATGCCACGGCTGCACGTTTGCTGCTGGAGCAACGCCAGCAACAGCAATTGGAGCGTCAGTTAGCAAAGCTCGAGTTTCGTCATCAGGTCTGGCAGTTGCTGACCAATGAACAGCGTGAGCAGTTGCAACAGCAACGCTCAGAAGCTAAGCCAAGACAACGTGGTGGTCGTCATGTTAACCATCAGGCCTGATGCTTACTAAGATCCAACTCTTTTAACTTACGTGTCAGTGTATTGCGGCCCCAGCCTAAAAAGCGGGCCGCTTCTTGTTTATGGCCGTGGGTATGCTGCAGTGCCTGTTGCAAAGCGATGCTTTCCAGTTGCTGGCTGGCGTCATTCAGGATATCCATCCGGCCGAGTTTCAGTTGCTGCTGCATCCAATGCCGAAAGCTGTCCTGCCAGCTGCTGTTACCAGGCTCTGTTGCGCTGGCCATGTTTTCCTGCGGTGGTGGGCCACTTAACTCGGGAGGCAGATCCGAAATCAGGATTTGTTTGCCGCTGGCCATCACGGTGAGCCAGCGGCAGGTGTTTTCCAGTTGCCGCACATTGCCTGGCCAGTCCAGTTGCTGCAAAAACTTTTCCGCCTCTGTGCTGAGTTGTTTGGCTTCGACATTGAGTTCCCGGGAGGCTTGTTGCAAAAAGTGCCGCGCCAGGGCCGGGATATCTTCGCGTCGTTCCTTCAATCTGGGTAAATGCACCCGGATCACATTGAGGCGATGAAATAAATCTTCCCGGAACTGGTGTTTGGCAACCAGTAACTCTAAGTTTTGGTGGGTAGCGGCAATAATACGCACATCGACGCTAATCGCCTGATGACCGCCAACCCGGTAAAACTGGCCATCGGCCAGTACCCGCAGCAGCCTGGTTTGTACATCCAGTGGCATATCGCCAATTTCATCCAGAAATAAAGTGCCACCATCGGCTTGTTCGAAGCGACCTTTACGCACATTGGCGGCACCGGTAAAGGCGCCTTTCTCATGGCCGAACAACTCGGATTCGATCAGATCCTTTGGAATGGCTGCCATATTCAGTGCAATAAAAGGCTGGTCGCTGCGGGGGCTGTGTTTGTGCAGCGCTTGTGCAACCAACTCTTTGCCGGTACCGGATTGACCGTTGATCAGGACGCTGATGCTGGAACGGCTCAGCCGGCCAATGGCACGGAAGACTTCCTGCATAGCAGGAGCTTCACCAATGATTTCTGGTAACAGCTGTGGTTGAGTGGATTTACTTTTTTTACTGCTGGCTTTGCTGTGCTCCAGAGCCCGGCTGATCAGAGCCACAGCTTCGTCCATATCAAAAGGCTTCGGCAGGTACTCAAAGGCACCGCTCTTAAAAGCATTGACGGCACTGTCCAGATCCGAGTGTGCGGTCATGATAATGACCGGCAACTCTGGTGCTAGTTGCTGCAAGCGTGCGAGCAATGCCATGCCATCCGTACCTGGCATGCGAATATCGGAAACCACCACCGCTGGCTGGTGATATTCCAACCGCTGTAGCATCAAATCGGCACTGGCGAAGCTTTCGCACGGGATCTCGGCACGTTGCAGTGCTTTTTCCAAAATCCAACGAATGGAGTTGTCGTCATCAATGATCCATACATCCTGATTCATACGCTTTCCTCTGTGTCACTGATGGGAAGATACAAGGTGAATTCGGTATGGCCTGGCCAACTGTCGCAGTCGATCCAGCCACCATGTTGGTGCAACAGAGTTTGCGCTATGGTGAGACCAAGGCCACTGCCACCGGGTTTGCCACTGACCATGGGATAAAATAGGGTATCGCGAATGTCGGCCGGAATGCCGGGGCCATTGTCGATCACCTTGATGGCAGCGACTAATTTATGGCGCTGACCATTCAGGGTGTGCTGGTACAGGATCCGGCTTTGCAGCAGGATTTGACCGCCTTGCTCCAGCGCTTGTTGGGCATTACGGACTATGTTGAGCAAGGCTTGCTCGATAAGCTCCGGATCAAAGCGGAAGACCGGTATGCTTGGATCGTAGTCGCGCTGAAAACGAATTTGCGCTGGGTTATCCAGTTGCGCCAGTTGGCAGACCCGCTCGATCACCTGATGCAAGTTGGCAAATTGCTGCTGCGGCGGCCGGTAAGGACCAAGGAGTCGATCGACCAGTTTGCGTAACCGATCGGCCTGAGCAATGATCAGCTGGGTGTATTCTTTTTGCTCGTCGGATAAAGAGGATTCCAGCAACTGGGCGGCACCACGCAAGCCGCCGAGCGGGTTCTTGATTTCGTGCGCCAGGTTACGAACCAACTCCCGGGCTGCATGGTGTTGGTGCTGCTGCACATTTTCCTGGCTGATTTTACGCTGGCGCTCAATTTGGCGCACTTCCATCAACAAATACCATTGCTGTTGATGTTCAAAAGGGCTGAGATACAGATCCAGTAACGTGGGGTGGCCATCGTGCAGGATGGTTTGTACATCACTGATGGCGAAGCTGGTCTGTTGCTGCAATGCACGGAGCAAGGGCTCTTTACCCAGATCGCAGTGCTGAAATAGCTCCGGGAATGGCTGACCATTCAGGCGTTTTTCGCTGATGGCCAATACCTGGCAGGTTGCGGCATTAAAAAAGCAGATACGCAGTTGCTGGTCCAGCACCAATACGGCTGTATTTAACAGTTCACTTAGTTGTTCTGCTTGAAAAACCGTTGTGTTTGTTGGCTGTTGCTCTGACTCGATCACGGCTTATCCTCTTCGCACCATAATGGTGCATTTGCGATGCCAGTGTAAGTCACAAAGCTTAGAAATGCATCACAAATGCGCTATCTAGGGGGTATCACCGTTGCTCTGTGCAAATAAAAGGTGATGACCTCACTCTTTGCAATTAGCTTGCCGTTTTGATCGAGTAATTCCATTTGCAAGTGATGTTCACCGCGTTCCAGATCACGCAGTACAAAGTTGGTACCAGTTTGCGGGCTTTGGTAGGGCTCGCCATTCAGTAGCAGACTGATCTGAAAACCCCGGGGGTAACGGGGCAGTGCTCGCCCGGCAACATGGACGGTACCGGTATTGTCACGAATGGTGGCTTCTTGCTCTGGATTGGTAATTTCAACAGTAAAGGAGACGGAGGCTTCTGATGGTGGTGGCCGAAAGGATGGTGCGGTTTCCATCAGGTTGATTTTGGTGGTCAGGTTGACTTCTTCAGCCCCTGGTTTTGGACTGTCTGAAAATACCAGCACGCCGTTGGCATCTCGCCATACATAGACTTTGCCACTATTGGCCTGCACCGTGACAGGCAAACACAGCAGAAGCAAAACCACAGTGGTAAGGAGTCGTGTGATCACTGTATCAGTCCTGTTCGTTCAATGCTCAATACACCATTGTTAACTGTACGCTTGTTTGAACCATTTAGCCAGATTTGTTGGGCTCTTGGTACAAGCAAAGCAGACGCCAAAAAAAGCCCACCAAGCGGTGGGCTTAACAAACGGTATCAAGCTTAGACGCTGTAGTAAAGTTCGAACTCCAGCGGATGAATGGCAATATTCACCCGGCGGGCTTCTTCCCGCTTGATGGCGATGTAGGCATCAATCATATCGTTCGACATCACGCCACCTTTGGTGAAAACTTCGCGGGCGGCATCCAGCGCATCCAGCGCCTGATCCAGCGAGGTAGCAACTTGTGGAATGTTGGCCGCTTCTTCTGCTGGCAAGTCGTACAAGTCTTTGTCCATCGCATCGCCCGGGTGGATCTTGTTCTGGATACCGTCCAGACCAGCCATTAACTGAGCAACAAAGGCCAGATAAGGGTTGGCTGCCGGATCCGGGAAACGGCACTCAATACGACGTGCTTTGGCGCTGGGTACCATCGGAATACGGATGGAGGCAGAGCGGTTGCGGGCCGAGTAGGCCAACATCACCGGTGCTTCGTAGTGTGGCACCAAACGCTTGTACGAGTTGGTCGATGGGTTGGTAAAGGCATTGATGGCACGGGCATGCTTGATGATACCGCCGATGTAGTAAAGGGCGATTTCAGACAGACCGGCGTATTTATCACCGGCAAACAGGTTGACACCGTCTTTGGCCAGTGACTGGTGACAGTGCATACCAGAGCCGTTATCACCAAACAGTGGTTTTGGCATAAAGGTAGCGGTTTTGCCGTAAATGTCTGCTACGTTGTGGATAACGTACTTCAGAATTTGTACTTCGTCGGCTTTCTTGGTCAGGGTATTGAACCGGGTGGCAATTTCGTTTTGACCGGCGGTAGCGACTTCATGGTGGTGGGCTTCCACCACCTGGCCCATTTCTTCCAGTACAGTACACATGGCACTACGGATATCGTGCGACGAATCGACCGGAGGCAGTGGGAAGTAACCACCTTTGACGCGTGGGCGGTGGCCTTTGTTGCCATCGTTCATTTCAGCGCCGGAGTTCCAGGCGGCTTCGCCATCGTTGATTTTAAAGAAAGAGCCGGACATATCGGTATGAAACCGGATGTCGTCGAACATGAAGAACTCTGGCTCCGGTCCAAACAGCACCGTATCGGCGATGCCGGTAGATTTCAGGTACTCTTCGGCGCGCAGCGCAATAGAGCGCGGATCACGATCGTAGCCCTGCATGGTACCTGGCTCAATAACATTGCAGCGAATATTCAGAGTGCTTTCTTCAAAGAAAGGATCCATCACGGCAGTCTCTGGATCCGGCATCAGAATCATGTCGGAATCATTAATACCTTTCCAGCCCATGATGGAAGAGCCATCAAACATTTTACCGTCTTCAAAGAAGTCTTCCGAAATCTGGCTGACAGGCACGGTCACGTGCTGCTCTTTGCCTTTGGTATCGGTAAAACGCAGATCAACAAATTTGACTTCATTCTCTTCAATCATCTTCATTACAGATGCAGCCATGGGTTCCTCCAGTTGGTTCCATAGGAAAATTTTTATCGCCTGAATAGATGCCAGATATGTGCCATTCATTCAATGCCATTAAAATCAAATAGATAAAACTTGCACAATGCCTTTGCACTGCGTTGGCGCACCAAATTGATGCAGTCATTCTCTATGTTGGTGCATACCAGCCTAGCACAATTCCAAGGGACAGCAGGGGGCTTTGACTGCCAGAGGGAAAAAAATCCGACTTTTGTTCTTCTTTTGCGCGAAACAGAGTAGAATATGCGCCCTTATTTAAAGAGTTTGTTGTTTGCCAGGTGGTCACGTTGACGGTCACAGGGTGCCACAGAGGAAAGAGAAAGCATGAGCGTTACCGCGACCGATATTCAGAAACTACGTAATGTTGCCATCATTGCGCACGTTGACCACGGCAAAACCACGTTAGTCGATAAACTGCTGCAGCAGTCGGGTACCTTTGATGAGCGTGCCAAATTGCAAGAGCGGGTGATGGACTCGAACGATCAGGAAAAAGAGCGGGGTATTACCATTCTGGCGAAAAACACCTCGGTGCGCTGGAACGATTACCACATCAATATTCTGGATACCCCGGGACACGCCGATTTTGGTGGTGAAGTTGAGCGGGTATTGTCGATGGCCGACTCGGTGCTGTTGCTGGTTGACGCGGTTGACGGCCCGATGCCACAGACCCGTTTCGTCACCCAAAAAGCCTTTGCCCATGGCTTGAAGCCGATTGTGGTGGTAAACAAAATCGACCGTCCTGGTGCCCGGCCGGATTGGGTCATTGATCAGGTGTTCGACCTGTTTGATAACCTGGGTGCGACCGATGAGCAGCTGGACTTCCCAATTGTGTACGCTTCGGCGTTAAATGGCTGGGCCACACTGGATCACAGCGAGCCGAAAACCGACATGACCGAGCTGTTCCAGGCCATTGTTGATAATGTCACACCGCCGGATGTTGATCCGGAAGGTGACACCCAGTTGCAAGTTTCCCAGCTGGACTACTCCAGCTACCTGGGAATTATCGGTATTGGCCGGATTAAACGTGGTACCTTGCGGCCGAACCAGCAGGTTACCATCGTCAGTGCCGATGGCAAAAAACGCAATGGCAAAGTGGGCCAGGTTTTTGGTTACCTTGGCCTGGAGCGCATCGATACCACTGAAGCAACAGCGGGCGATATCGTGGCCTTTACCGGTCTGGGTGAACTGAAAATTTCTGATACCATTTGTGCGCCTTCGGCGGTGGAGGCTCTGCCTGCCTTGTCGGTGGATGAGCCAACCGTCACCATGACGTTCCAGGTTAACACCTCGCCATTTGCCGGCAAAGAGGGCAAGTTTGTGACTTCGCGCCAGATCTTAGAGCGTCTGCAAAACGAACTGAAACACAACGTAGCGCTGCGGGTACAGGAAACCGAAGATGGCGATAAGTTCCGTGTCTCCGGCCGTGGTGAATTGCATCTGGGTGTTTTGATTGAAAGCATGCGTCGCGAAGGTTTCGAGCTGGCAGTATCCCGGCCGGAAGTGATCATGAAAACTGTTGATGGCGTTAAAATGGAGCCCTACGAGCAACTGACCATCGACTGTGAAGAGTCGCATCAGGGCGCCGTGATGGAGAAAATGGGTGAGCGTAAGGCGGAGATGACCAACATGCAGCCGGACGGCAAAGGCCGGGTGCGGATGGATTTCGTGGTGCCCAGCCGTGGTTTGATTGGCTTTAGGACCGAGTTTATTACCTTAACTTCCGGTACTGGCCTGATGTACCACAGCTTTGATCACTACGGTGAGTTCAAAGGCGGTACCATTGGTCTGCGCAACAATGGTGTGATGATTTCCAATGCGATGGGCAAAGCGGCTGGTTATGCCATTTTCTCGTTGCAAGAGCGCGGTCGGATGTTTATTGGCCATGCTGAAGAAGTGTACGAAGGCCAGGTGATTGGTATTCATAGCCGCAGCAATGACCTGACCGTGAACTGCTTAAAAGGTAAACAGCTGACCAACGTACGTGCATCCGGTACCGATGAAGCCATCAACCTGGTACCACCGATCCGTTACACGCTGGAGCAGGCACTGGAGTTTATTGACGACGACGAACTGGTGGAAGTTACCCCAGCGTCTATCCGTATTCGCAAGCGTCACCTGACAGAGAACGAGCGGAAGCGGGCATCTCGGACTGCTTCCTGAGCATCCGTCGGCTTGCTTTAGTGTGTGAAGCACCACTGTGACTTCAGTGGTGCCTAAGCTCACAGCTTTTATGGCCCTGTTGTTAAGCAATCATTGCTTTGCGCAGGGCCATGTTGTTTCTGGGGGGAAGGTGTGGGAGCGCGGCAGCGAATTAGCTGGCAGAGGGGGCCGTAGTCTGCAGAGTTAACCCAGCTGCATCCTGGGTTCTGGCAATGGCCGCAGGCTTGCTTTGTGGTCGCTGTTGTTGTTGGCTGCTGGCTGCGTGCACTTCACCGATAAAGCGACCGCCTTGCTCAATGCTCAGGTTATCGCTGTAGATAGTTCCCCGGATCAGCCCGGATTGCAGCACATCAACCCGGTCGGCATAAAACTCGCCTTCGACCTCTCCTTTCACAATAATATGATCGGCTACTATTTTACCCAGCACCTTGCCTGGCTGGTTGATGGTGACCGAGTGACTGCAGCGGATATGCCCCTGCAACTGACCATAAACTTGCATCGGACAATCCAGCACCAGGTCACCTTCCAGCTCACAGCCTTCAGAAATAATGGTTGTGCCTTTGCAGGTTGCGTTGTTTGTAGCTGTTTTGGTTAAGAACATAGTCTGGACTTCCTGTAATAGTTCCAGCCAGGGTGCTTACAACGGCATCGCAGGATAGCTGGTACGGTTTTGCATCCCAGTCAGTTTGGCTAATAACTGACGCTGTGATGCCAATAAAATGCCATTTTTTTCATTTTGCGCGTGGCACAGCCGGGCTTTCAGTGTTAATTCCTGCAACAACAGCCTGGTACCTAGTTGCACCGGGATTGGCAGTCGACTGACCAGGTGGTGCATGCCGTCACTGCTGTGCTCAAGACCAAATTGTTGTAACAGTTGGTCCCGGCTCACCTGGTTGTGCTGCAAAGCGCTCATTAACTGCAGTGCTTGTTGATTCAGCTCCTCCAGCGGGCCGGAGCTGCGCTGGCTCATCAATTCATATTGCTGCTCCAGCAGATGGCTGAGCTGATCCAACCGCTGCACATCTTGTTGCAGCTTACTGATAAACTGTTTTAGCAGCTGAGCGCTCATCGTTTATGCATATCCAGCATGGCATTGATAATGGTGTCTTCATCCAGCTTCAGCTCGCCATTGGCAATCGCCAGCTTTACCTGCTGCACTTTGGCCATATCAATGCTGTCATGCTCCGACAGCGCCTGATAGCTTTGCTCCAGTGCCCGGCTAAAGGCACTGACCTGGCTTTGAGGCGCTTCGCCCTGGCCCGGTGTGACGGCCGTCTCCTTACGGGCAGCAGGCTGCTGCTCATTCTGTAGCCGGTTTACCGGGTTTACCTGCAGGGTATTTTTTGGATCTATATGCATGGTTTTTCTTCCACAATCTGGCTCTGTCTAGTTAAAGCGACCAAAAGGTGCTGCAACTTAAATTTATTTATGGCCGGTTTCTACTAAATCAGCACCGACCACTATGGCATCAATGATCTGGCCGGAGCTGAGGTTTTGCACGCTGATCCTTTCGCCTAACTGGCCATTGCTCAGGGCCAGGGCTTTGGTGCTGACAGCAAAGCCTTCGCCACTGAACTGCACGGTGACCTGAGCCCCTTTTTGCACCAGCCAGTTGGCATGCAGCAAATGGCGGCTTACTGGGCTGCCGAGGTTAATGCGTCGTCGCACGGTCATACCCAACAGCGCGTCGCTGTCAAACTCCAGCCCCCGACGGATACTGCTAATCGGCAGGCTTTGCAGGCTTAGCATGTCCTGCGTTAATACTTCATCGCGCTCCAGAGTACGACCGGCGACAACCAGCTCCAGCCACAGTTCTACCCTGGCGGTGGCACGGCTTTGCCAGCGCTGCGGGCTGCTGCAGCTTAAGGTGTAGCTCACCCTGCCAAGTGGCGGCTCTTGTTGCTGCCGCCTGGAAATCTGTAAGTTATCGCACTGACTGTTGGCAACCGCTGCAGGTACGGTCAGTTGAATGTCTTGTTGCTGAGCGGGCCTACCCAACTGCTGCAAAAATTGGGTTAATTCCTGTTCCACATGCTGCTGCAGCTGCATTTCTATGGTGGCAGCAGTCGCAACCGGTAGTAAAGCAAGCCAGAGTAAGCACCACAGCGCAACCCATTGCAGCGCCGGCAAAATACGTCGCTTCCGCAGCGGAAGTACAGCTTCCGCTTTCTGGGGTTGAATGGTGCTAAATCTATAGTAGTTCATTGATAAATATCGCTTTTTAAATTTGGCATGGAGCTTGTACATAGAGCTTCAGCATGTGACAACCTGTGTGAAGAGGTTCTACAGAATATGTTTGATAAAGCACTCGGTGTACACCCGTTTTCATTGCAGCTGCGGCTGGACAGAGCAGAAATTATTGCAGGCAATCTGGCCAATGTCGATACGCCCGGTTTTAAGGCACGCGATATCGACTACAAGCAAGTGATGCAGGATGTCGCCTACGGCATCGAACAGGGTAAGGCACGGCCCTATGCGGCGGCAGAGCAGGGCCATCGCTTATTGTACCGCACACCGTACCAGCCATCCGCCGATGGCAACACAGCCGAGCTGAACATAGAACAGGCGAACTTTGCTGCCAACAGCATGGATTTTCAGACCAGCCTGACCTTTATGAATATGAAGATCAATGGCCTGCACAAAGCCATTAAGGGAGAGTAAGGATGTCATTTAACAGTATTTATGAGGTAAGTGGCAGCGCTATGCGGGCCCAGGTGATGCGACTGGATACCATTGCCTCGAACCTGGCTAATGCCAATACGGCAGCGCCGACCGAAGCAACGGCATATCGGGCGTTAAAACCGGTTTTTGCTGCTTTGTACAAACAAACCACCGAGCAGCAAAGTTTGTCGGCAGAGGTGCAGATGCTGGGTGTGACTACCTCAACCAGGCCGGTAGAACAGCGCTATGAGCCAAACAACCCGTTGGCGAATCAGGAGGGGTATGTTTTTTACTCCAACGTCAATGTGCTCGAAGAGATGGCCGACATGATGTCCGCATCACGCAGTTACCAAACCTCGGTAGAAGTGATGGGGCGAGTCGCCAGCATGCAGCAAAGTGTGCTGCGGTTAGGCCAGTAAGGAGTATCAAGTGACAACAATCAGCGGTTTTGCAGCGAACCCGGCCTCCGGCCATGAGCATGCAGTTGCCAAAAATGGCACCGTAGCGGCCGAAGGCTTATCCACCATGTTTCTGGAGTTGCTGGTAGCACAAATCAGCCACCAAAACCCGCTGGATCCGATGGATGGCACTCAGTATGTCAGTCAACTGGCTGAGTTTGCCAATGTTGAAAGTCTGCAAAGTCTGAAAATCGACTCGGGTAAAAATCTGGCCCTGCAAGCCAGCCAGCAAGCCCTGCAAGCGACTGCCTTAATTGGTAAGCAGGTGGACGTAGCGGCAGACACCATTGTATTGGAGCAGCCGGCTGCGGTGACAGGCGCTATCAACCTCGGGGTCGAAGCGCAAAGCATTACGCTGCGCTTGTACAACGCCGAGGGGCAGTTGATGCAGCAGCAGGAGCTGCCCTATACCGGCATTGGTACGTTGCGTTTTTCCTTTGAACAGCAAGCGGCCGGCGGTTACTACGTGCAGGCCGATGCCACCATCAATGGCCAGCCTCATCCACTGCAAACCTGGTTAAGCGGTGACGTGGAGCGGGTATCGGTTGGCAGCAACAAAGACGACATTATCTTGCAGGTCAATGGCTTGGGTAACCATGCCTTGTTAGACACCAATCAGCTGGCCTTTGGCAGCAACAGTTAAGGAACTCTGTACTATGTCTATGTTTACTATTGGCTTAAGTGGGCTGAAAACCACGCAAAGAGCGCTGGAAGTAACCAGCCATAACATTGCCAACTCCAGCACCGCTGGCTTTAAAAGCGGCAGTGCCGAGTTTGCTTCTGTTTACAACGGCGGCCAGCGTGGTGGTGTGACGGTCAGCGATATTAAAGAAAACTTCAGCCGCGAAGGCAGCGTGGTCAGTACTGGCTCGGCACTGGATTTGGCCATTACCGGTCAGGGTTTTTTTGTGGTGTCTGAGAATGGCCGCATGGCCTATACCCAGGCCGGTCAGTTTGGGCTGGATAAAGATCAGCAGATTGTAAACGCCAATGGCAACCAACTGCAGGGCTATGGCATTGATGCCAATGGCAACCTGGTACCGGGCGTATTAACCAGCCTGAAAGTGGAAGCGGCCAATATTCCGGCCGAAGCCACGACCGAAGTAGAGTTCTCACTGAATTTAAGCTCGGCCAGTGATATTATCGCAGCGCCAGTACCCCCAGGTGTTTTTGATCCCACTGATGGCAGCAGTTACAACTATTCGCAATCGACCGAAATTTTTGATTCATTAGGCAATAGCCATACCCTAACCCAGTACTTTATTCATACCGGCTCGAACACCTGGGAAGCGCATTATTTTGTGAATGGCGATTCGCTTGGAACGCCATCAACGATGACATTTAATGCCAGTGGTCAACTGACTTCCGCAGTAACTGTACCGTTAACCCATGACCCCATGAACGGGGCGGAAGATTTAGACTTCAATATCAACCTGACCAACAGTACCCAGTTTGGCAGCGGGTTCAATATTTATAAGAACGATGGTAATGGCTTTACCGCCGGTGAGTTTGCCGGCATTGCCGTTGCGGCCAGTGGCGAGGTATTCGCTACTTTCACCAATGGTGAAACCAAATTGCAGGGCCAGGTGGTCTTGGCGAATTTCTCTAATCTGCATGGCCTGGAAACCGCTAACAGAACCATGTGGTATGCCAGCAATGAATCCGGTGCCGCTCTTTATGGAACGCCGGATTCCGGCAGCTATGGCTCCTTGTTATCCGGCGCTTACATTGGCTCGAACGTGGATATCAGCGAGCAACTGGTGGATTTAATGGCGTTTCAGCAAAACTACCAGGCCAATGCTAAAACCATCAGTAGTGCCGATCAAATGATGCAGATTTTGTTTAACGCCACCTAAAGGTGAACCGATATGGAACGCTTAATTTATACCGCAGTATCCGGCGCTGAGCTCAACCAAACGGCGCTGCGGGTATCGGCCAACAACCTGGCGAATGTCAATACGCCTGGCTTTAAAGCGGATATCGAGCAGGCTCAGGCCAGGATGATTGGTGGGGATGGTTTTCGTACCCGTTATCAGGCGCAGTTGATGCCGGTCTTTACCAGTCTTAGCAATGGTCCGGTGCAGCAAACCGGCCGGGATCTGGACGTCGTGCTAAGTGACGGTGGCTTTCTGGCGGTGACCGATGCTGATGGCAATGAAGCCTATACGCGCGCCGGTAACCTGATGGTGGAAGCCGATGGCCGCTTAACGCTCAACGGTTACGCGGTGCAGGGCGATCAGGGCGATATCCTGTTGCCGGAGTTCGGCGCCATCGAGATTGGCAGCAATGGCAGCATCAACTTGCTGCCAGTGGGTGGTGGTGTTCTGGTGCAGGAAGGTCAGTTAAAGCTGGTGAGTGCAGCCGGAGACACCCTGGTCAAAGGGCTGGATGGCTTATTGCGGCCGCAGCAACAGCAGCCACTGGATGCCGATGCCACCATCACCCTGCGCACTGGTGCGTTGGAAGGCTCGAACGTCAATGCGGTGGAAGAAATGGTGAATACCATGACCATCAGCCGGCAGTTTGAAATGAATATTCGCATGATGAAAACAGCGGATGAACTGGCGGTTTCCGGCAATAAATTAATCAGCGGCAACAGCTAACAGGAGCAGTGCAATGAATTCTGCCTTATGGGTAAGTAAAACCGGCCTGGCAGCGCAAGATATGCGTATGACCACCATCTCCAATAACCTGGCCAACGTTAGCACCGCCGGCTTTAAAAAAGACCGGGTGGTGTTTGAGGACTTGTTTTATCAGGTGCAGCGCCAGCCCGGTGCTCAGGCCGATGAGCTGAATCAGGTGCCGTCGGGCATACAGGTGGGCACTGGCGTACGGGTGAATGGTACCCAGAAAGTCTTTACTGAAGGCAATTTCGAAACCAGTGGCAATGCGCTGGACCTGGCGATTGCCGGCCAGGGTTTTTTCCAGATCGAAAATCCGGATGGTGAGGTACTGTACAGCCGCAATGGTCAGTTCCAGTTAAATGCCGAATCGCTGATGGTGAATGCCAATGGCTTGCCACTGCTGCAAAACATTGCCATACCGGAGAACACCATGAGTGTCACCATTGGTCGTGATGGTACTGTCAGCGCGACCGTTGCCGGCCAGGCACAGCCGGTGGAGCTGGGACAAATTCTAACGGTGAACTTTGTCAATCCGGCCGGGCTGGAGGCGCTGGGAGGAAACCTGTTCCGTGCGACCGCCGCCTCCGGTGAAGCCATTGAGGGCATCCCCGGTGAGGATGCCTTTGGTGCTTTGCAGCAGTACACCATTGAAGGCTCGAACGTCAGTGTGGTGGATGAAATGGTCAGCATGATCGCTGTCCAGCGTGCCTACGAGATGAACGCCAAAGTAGTGTCTGCAGCAGACGACATGTTGCGCTTTTTGAATCAGAGCCTGTAATCGGATGAACAAATTCTACTTTCTGGCGGGTGCTTTTGTGCTGATGGGCTGTGCCAGCCAGCCAGAGCCGGTGCATCAGGACGACTGGGAACAAGTGGTGGCTGAGCGCAGTGCCGATGAGCAAGTGCTGTCACAGCAACACGGCAGCCTGTACAGCGATCGTTATATGTTCACCTTGTACGAAGACAAACGAGCCTACCGGGTTGGCGACATCCTGACGGTTGAACTGAATGAGCGGACGCAATCCAGTAAGAGTGCCGACAGCAGTATCGACAGAAATACCGGCATTAATGTGGGGGTGCCGTTGGTTGGGGGCTTGAATACGTCGGAGTTGGCGATGCAGCTAAATTCCCGTTCGCAGTTTGACGGCGAAAGCTCAGCCAGTCAGCAGAACTTTTTACGGGGCTCTATCACGGTGCGGGTGACCGATGTACTGCCCAATGGCGCTTTGGCCATTCGTGGGGAAAAGAGAATTAAGCTCAATCAGGGCGATGAGTACATCCGGTTGCAAGGGCTGGTGCGACCGGAAGACATTGATGTTACCAACCGTATCTCCTCGCAACGCATCGCCGATGCCCGCATCAGTTACTCGGGGCAGGGCGATCTGGCCAGTGCCAGCCGGCCAGGGTGGTTCACCCGCTTGTTCAACCGCTATTTGAATCCATTTTAAGGCAGCAAAGCTATGATGAAAGGTGTAATCACTGCGTTGGTATGCTTATTGTGTCCGTTGCTGCTGCAAGCCCGGCCTTTGCTGGATCTGGTTGATATTCAGGGGGTTCGGGATAACCAACTGGTTGGCTACGGGTTGGTGGTTGGCTTGCCGGGCTCCGGTGATCGGGCTCAGGTGACATTTGCGGCCCAGTCGCTGAATAATATGCTCAAGCAGTTTGGTGTGCAGTTGGATGAAAACAGCCTGCCCCGCTCAAGGAACGTAGCTGCCGTTGCGGTCACGGCGACGTTACCGGCCAATGCCAGTCCCGGCCAGCAGTTGGATGTCACCATTATGTCGCTTGGGGATGCCAGAAGTTTGCATGGCGGCAGCTTAATGCTCACCCCACTGCGGGGGGTGGATGGCAACGTCTATGCCCTGGCACAAGGCAATCTGGTGGTAGGTGGCGTCAGTGCCAGCGGCCAGAGTGGCTCTTCGGTCACTGTGAATGTGCCAACAGCCGGTATTATTCCTTCTGGTGCCATTATTGAGCGGGCTGTGCCGCAGCATCATTTACCGCACGAAGTGGTGCTGAACCTGAAACAGCCGAACTTTCAAACTGCACGCAATGTGGTGACGGCCATCAATGATGTCTTTGGCCCCGATATTGCCCGTGCTGAACACCAGGGGAAACTGGTTGTCAGTGCACCGCGGGATGCCAACAGCCGCATCACCTTTATGTCATTGCTGCAGGATATCCGGGTGCAAGTGGGCAGCCAGCGCCCCCGGGTGGTGTTTAACAGCCGTACCGGCACCGTGGTGATGAACGACGTGGTGCGGGTGAAGCGGGCAGCCGTCAGCCATGGCAGCCTGACCATCACCATCAGTGAGCAGCATGGGGTCAGCCAGCCACCGCCTTTTTCCGGTGGGACCACCATGCCGGTGCAAAACAGCAATGTCAGTGTGGAAGAGCGCACCGCCAACATGATGTTGTGGCCGGAAGGCAGTTCGCTGGATGCCATTGTGCAGGCGATAAATGCGCTGGGGGCTACCCCGGCAGAATTGATGTCCATCCTGATCGCGCTGGATAATGCCGGCGCACTGGATGCTGATTTACTGGTGATTTGAATGACTATTCCCCCTTTGTCCGGCCAGACCCAAGTTGGTGCAGCTTTGGCCATCGATCCTCGCGCTGCTGCAGCCATTGATGCCAATCAATCGCCGGCAGAGCGTCTGAACAAAGCCGCCGAGCAGTTTGAAGCCATCTTTTTACAACTGGTGCTTAAAAAAATGCACGCTGGTACCGATGCGATGGCGGGTGAGCATGGCCTGTTCAGCAGCAAAGAGGCCGGCACTTTCCGCGAGATGCATGATGCCCAACTGGCGCAAAGCTTAGCCGCGAATCAGCAGCTTGGTCTGGCAGAAGCCATCGTCCGGCAGTTGGGTGAAGGTTTAAGCCAAACCGAAAATAAATTTAAGCAACTGGCGGAGGCGGTCGCTTTACCAGAGAAGGAGGTGCTGTCGTCAACAGCACTTAAATACACAAACAGCGCCTTTAGCCAGCCATTATGGCCGGTTGAAAAGGGTGGGAAATCCAGCTTATGAGTATGCTTCTAAACGGTGTGTCCGGGCTTAACGCTGCCAACAGTGCCCTGAACGTGGTCGGGCAAAATGTGGCCAATGCGGCGGTCAAAGGGTATAGCCGGCAGACAGTGTACCTGGAAACCGCGGCCGGTGGTTTAAATGGCGTCAAAGTGGTCAAGGTGGATCGCATCGTGAATGAGTTTCTGAACGATGACATTTGGCGCACCGGCTCGGATCTCAATTATTACCAAGGGTTTCACAGCTATTTGGGCTATCTGGAGGAAATTCTCGGGACTGAATCACTGAACCTGAACGATGCAGTTGCTGGGATTAATGCTGCCTTTAATGCCGCCATGTCTGCACCAGACTCCAACGCCTATCGCCAGCAGGTGTTGTCTTCATCTCAGGCTTTGGTGCAGGACTTATCGCAAATCAATGGTGCCTTGTCGGATCAGCAGGATAAGTTGAGCAAAGAGCTCTCCAACCTGGCGGATAACAGCACTGCTTTGCTGCAGCAAGTGGCCGAGTTAAACAGCAAAATCAGTAAAGCTCAGGCGTTGGGCCAGGCAACTGCGGAGTTGGCCGATGCTCGTGAAGTGCTGATTAGCGAATTGGCCGGTTTTATCGGGGTGGACATTCTTGATCCGGGGGACGGTACCCTGACGGTCAGCAGTAAAAATGGCGCCCCTTTGGTGGTTGGCTCCAAAGCATCTGAAGTGCATGTCAGCGGCACCAACGTTCATGTCAGCTTCAATGGTCTGGATTTTCCGCTGAATGAATTTATTGGTGGCCGTATCGGTGGCCTGCTGAATGTCGATGCGACTGTGCTGCAACCGGCCAGGCTGCAATTGGAGCAGATTGTCACCAATATTGCCGACTCGGTGAATACGGCTTTATCCGAAGGCTTTGATCTAAACGGACAGCCGGGAGAGCCATTGTTTCAGTACAACCCGGCTGATGTACTGGGCACTATCCGGGTAAACGACTCGCTGCAGCCAGATGATCTGGCATTTATCGGCCGGGTGGACGATGGCTTTGGTGGCTGGATCCCGGCTGGTGGTCGTGGTGATAATGGCAATATTGCCAATCTGGTGTCGTCTTTACAGGGGGGCACCGCCGGTTACGATACCCTGATTGGTGATCTGGCGATTCAAAGCAAACAGGTACAAAGCAGCATTAAAACAGCACAGCTGTTAAACCAGAATGCGGTGGCAGCGCGCGACAATGTCAGCGGGGTCAACCTGGACGAAGAGGCCGCAAACCTGATGTATTACCAGCAGCTGTACGATGCAAATGCCCGGGTTATCAGCACCGCCGATCAATTGTTTAAAACCCTGATTAACATTTTCTGAGGCCGTGGCTATGCGCGTGAGCAGCAATCAATACCACCTGAATACGATTCGCAATATTCAGCAAGCGACAGCTGAGTACAGCAAATTATCCACTCAGCTTGGCACCAATCAACGTATTCAAAAGCCGTCGGATGATCCGCTGGGTACCGTCATGCTGTTGACATTAAACAGTGAACTGACCAAGCTGGAACAGTTCAAGGCAAATATGAATGCGGTGCACTTTAATCTTGGGCAGCAGGAAACCCAACTCAGCAGCATCATCAATACGCTGTACTCGGTGCAGGAAATTGTCACTACTGCAGCCGATGGCTCCATGGGGCAAGCCGAGCTGGAAGCTTTTAGCCAGGAGTTGTCGGTGTTGTTTCCAGCCATTGTTGATCTGCTCAATGCCACCGACGGCAACGGCAATTATTATTTCTCCGGCAGTTTAACCGGTGTCAAACCTTTCGAACGGGATGCGCTGGGTGTTTATCAGTACCAAGGGGATGACAGGGTGCGGCAGATCGCCGTATCGGACAATTCCAGTGTGCCAGGCAACATCGTGGGCAGTGCGCTGGACCCGGGGGTTAACTTCTTAAATCAGATGCAGGATTACCTGGATCTGATCAGTACTGCGCCGGTAGCTGGTGTCGGTGATGAATCGCGTGCCATGCTGGCTCATATCAGCAGTTTTCTGGCCACAGTCAACGGCGAGGTAACCCGTATAGGTGGCACTTTGGCGTCGCTGGATGAGATGGCAATGGGCAATGATGATATAGCGCTTTTTACCGAAACTTTGCGTGATGATATTAAAAACGTCGATTACCCAACGGCTTTTGTGCAGATGAATCAGGCGATGGCATCGTATGAATCCTCGTTAAAAGTCTATTCCAGTGTGTCCAGGCTGACACTGTTTTCTTACGTCTGAATAAGGTTCGTTCATGCAGCTATCCGCTACGTCAGATACGATCAGCCTTAGTGCTCTTAGTCCCCTTAGTGCGACCGATCGGGCGGCGGTGATTCAGGCTGTTCGCCAGGATGATAGTGGTCAGCAGGTACCGATATCGCGTCAGGCGCGGCAAATTCAGGTATTAAGTAAATGGGCGCAGGCAGCGGATGTCAGCAAGCAATTAAGCCAGACTGAACAAACCGAACGACAGATCCGCCAGGCCTATCAGGCACTGGAGCGTTTAAAGCGACAGCTAAATTCACCTGCGTACACTAAGTTATCGGCCCAACAGCAACAAGACGCACAACAACAACTGCAACAGTTGGAGCAGCGGCTGCAAGGGTCTGCTGGGGCTCTGACGAAGAATCTGACCCTTGCCGGGGCCACAGCCGTCCCTTTTAAAGCCACCTTAAACCAGAGTATTGATTTGCTTAGTGAACGCCGTCAAACCGAGCAGGTTCAGATACTGCTGGGTCGAAGTGGCAGTGCGGTGAGTCTGACCCTGGCTGCCGGCCAAAGTGCCGGGCAAAACCTGCAGGCGGTGCAGCAGGCATTCAGTCGTCAGCACATCAGCGTCAGTGTGGATTCACAGCAGCAGCTGTATTTTTCTGCCGAAGCTCGTGACGCCCGTAAGTTGCAGGAGCCCTGGCTGATGACTGGCCAGGGGGTTCGCGTTGCAGCCGGCAACCCTGTCAGTGTGCAGTTGCAGCCGGCAGACAGCTTGTTAACGCAACTGGGCAAGGCAGCAACCTCGGCTGACACTGTGCAGCAGTACCGGCAACAGATACAGCAGGCACAGCAGCAATTAAAAGAAGTGCTAAGCAAGGTGCAGGCGCAGCGTACAGCCCTGCAGGCACAGCTGGCAGCCATCCAGCAGAGCCAGAGCAGTGATGCAGAGTTGCAGGCACGAAGTGAGCAGTTACGGCTGGATATGCAAAGCGGCACGAAAAGTACGGTGTCGGTGGTGATGTCTCAGGCCAATATTACCCGCAGTCTGGTTGCTTTTGGTTTAGGCTGAGTGTGTCGTCCTTAGTCTCAATGCATCCCGCTACGGCGGGATTTTTTGTTTTTGCCGGCGCAAAGCATCCCTCAGCCATCGTGAAAAAATTCGAGAAAAAATTTCAGTTCTGTTGGCGCCTTGTCGCTTTATATCTTTGAGCATCAATTACAGGAGATCCTACGATGGCTTTATCAATTCAATCCAATATGGCGTCAAAAGCAATTCAAAACCAACTGAGCCGCACCAACAGCGATTTGTCGGTAGCGCTGGAGCGTTTAGGCTCTGGTTTCCGTATCAACTCAGCGAAAGACGATGCGGCTGGTCTGCAAATTGCTAACCGCCTGAATGCGCAGGTGCGTGGTCAGGAAGCGGCTATTTACAACGCCAACAATGCCAATTCTATGCTGCAAACCGCAGAAGGCGCGTTTGAAGAGATGACCAACATTGCTTTCCGGATGAAAGAGCTGGCAACTCAGGCGGCTAACGGTACCAACAACGCGTCTGAATACACTGCTTTAGACAGCGAGTACCAGGCTTTGGCTGCAGAGCTGGACAGCATTATGACCAATACCTCTTACGGCTCAGGTACTACCTTGTTGGATGGTGGTAAGTTTGCTGCTGCCGTGACATTCCAGATTGGTTCTTCTGCTGCGGAAACGCTGGAAGTAGATATCTCTGCTGAAATTACTGCTGTTGCTGCGTCAGTTGGTGCACCAGGTGCTCTGGGTGATCAGGCCGCTGGTGTTGCTGCGATGGCTACCGTGGATACCCTGATTGACAATATCGGTGCTGCTCGCGCATCACTGGGTGCCAGCATGAACCGTTTGGATCATACCATCAATAACCTGACCAATATGACAGAAAATACGCAAGCGGCGGCTTCACAGCTGATGGATGCTGACTTTGCCAAAGAAACTTCCAATATGACCAAGCAGCAGTTGCTGATGAACTCTGGTATTTCTGTACTGAGCGCATCGAACAGCACCACTCAGATGATTGGTTCACTGCTACGTTAATCGCAGCTAGCCGGGGCCTGCGTGCCCCGTGCTTTTTGTATTCGCATCCTGGCGGCCATGGTCGCCGGGTGCTTTAACACCTTATTCTCTGGCAAAGGGGAACGACTATGTCGTCATTTCTTACGATAGATCCGCAGTATCTGGCCAGCCAGTACACCCAAATTGAACGGGCTGGCAAAGATAAAGTATTGGCCAATAAAGCGAATCAATTTACCGGCCAGTTGAATGCGATTCGAAAGTTACAAACCGCTTTAAAAGACTTCTCTACCCAGTTAAAAGATTTTCGCAGCGGCGACAACAGCATGCTGGCAAATACTGCCACTAGCAGCAGTGAGTCGACGCTTAGTGTGAAAGCCGGTGCCAAAGCAGTCGCCGGTAGTTATGAGATTTTTGTCGAGCAACTGGCACAAAATCATCAGTTGGCGATGTCCTTTGATCCCAATGCCACCCTGGCCACGGATGGTGAATTCAGTATCGATCTGGCTGGCAGCAGCTTTTCAGTCGACCTGGCCAGCTTGCCTGCCGGGGCAACGTTAACGGATCTGACGGCAGCCATCAATAATCATGTCGATAATCCAGGCGTGAAGGCAACACTGATGCGCAGCGGTACTGAAACCTTCCTGGTGATTTCCAGTGAAGAAAGCGGAGAGGCCAATCAGCTGACGCTTGATTTTACCCCCGGTGCAGATGCCGCCGGTGCTGATATCACCGCGGCCCTGGCAGCCAGACAAGAGCTGACTAAGGCACAGGATGCCAAAGTGCGGTTTGGTAGTGATGCAGCCATCAGTGTGACCAGCGCCAGTAATACGCTGACCGATGTGATTGAAGGCGTTAGCATCGACTTGCTCAGAGCCCAGGCTGGCACCGATGGTCCGGTTCGCGTCACCATTGGTCAGGATGAGCAGGCGATTAAAGATAACCTGCAACAGTTTATATCCAGCTACAACAGTGTGGTGAGCGGCATCAGCAAAGATGACAGCCTGAAAAGAGACAGTATGGCCCGCAGTATTCAGAATCAGTTCCGGGCTGCTTTGCAGGGCACTTTCGAAGGCAGCTCTTTGTACAGCATTGGTATTGAGTTTGATCGCAATGGTGTTTTAAGTATCAATGCAAGCCGGTTTGAGCAGGCACTGGCAGCAGATCCAGCCAAGCTGGAGGCCATGCTGACAGGTGAGGACGGCATGCTGGCAAAGCTGGAAAATACCATAGAGCCTTACAGCAAAAACTTTGGTTTATTGACCGATAAGCAGAAAACTTTACAGGCCAGTCTGGATTTAATCACCGATCAAAAAAAGCGGCATGATTATTCCATGGAGTTAGCCTTTCGACGCTATCTGGGCCAGTTTACCCAGATGCAGGTGACCATAGCGCAACTGGAAAGCTCGCTTGGCCAGTTTTGATTTTAGAGAGACAAGTTATGTTAGATTTTTCCAATGGGTATCAGGCGTACCAAAACACTTCAGTTGAAGGCAAAGCCGCCGGTGCTGACATTCATAAACTGGTGCTGATGTTGTTCGATGGCTTTCTCGATGAACTGGCACGGGTTGAGGGGCATATCCAGGCAAAGCGCTTTAATAAAAAGGCTGCGGGTATCGAGCGTATGCTGAAAATTCTTGGGGGCCTTGATGCTTCACTGGATCAGCAAAATGGCGGCGAAGTAGCGGCGACGATGCAACAGCTGTATCAGCACTGTGGTCAAGCCCTGCTTAATGCCAGCCTTAAAAACGATCTAGCCGAACTGGATACTGTTCGGGTTGTTATGACCAACCTGCAGGAAGGCTGGCAAGGGCTGGCACAACAGGCAGCCTGAACAGCAAAGGTTCTACCTGCTGCTTTTGTCATACCATACCAGGTTGCACCGCTGCTTTTGCAGCGGTTTTTGTATTGAATAACTGACACCCCCTTCATCATGGCAACCGCTGTCCGAACGGAAAACAGCATCGGCAGCAGTTCCGTTTGGCGGAAGTAACACTTCCGCATTCTTGGTTCCAATTGATTTAAATCCTTCAAAAACAACAGTTTAATTTGTGGCCCGTGACTTGCTAACCTTGATGGCTAACACAGGTAGCTGAAATGTATTGAACCGGGACTGAATGTGGCATTAACCCCTCTACAGACAACTGAACTAGCCAGGCAGCTGATGCGGTTGCAGCACAATTTGTTACTGGCGGTACGGGCGCAGGACTGGCAGAAATTGCGTGGCCTGGATCGGCAACTGCTGGCTTTAGTAAAGCAACTGGAGCAGGCCGGGGTGAAAGAACTGTTTACGGCTCAGCTAAGTACCCTGCGGCAGAATTACCAGCATGTGCTGGAGCTGGCTAACAATGAACTGAAACGCACTGAGATCCAAATGAAGCAATTCAATCAAAAGCGACAGGGGCTGGTGGCCTACAGGCAAACGACGGAAGGAAAGCTGTCGTGACCCCGTTGCTAGCCGTCATTAACAAGTCGCAGTCAGCGGCGTTACCAAGCAACTCTGCGGTCTCTCAAGAGCCGGATGCCGGGTTGCAGGACTATGCAGCCTTGATTGCTGGTTTAACCCAGCAGACAACACCGCTGGCCGCGGCGGACGATACCGGTCGAAGCGATAGTGACGCAGCGTTGTTAACCGCAGCCGATCAGGCAGTGGCCGTGGTCGTGGCGGAGCTGACGGAAGCAACAACAAGCAGCCAGCAGTCTCTGCACAGCAGCCAAAGTGACAGCATGAACGCTGCAATGCAGTTGTCTTACAGCTTTGGCGCAGAGCGAAGTGTGTTTTACAGCACCATGCAGACCGGTGTTGCTCCAGATCTGTCTGGCGGGCATGGTCTGAACCACGGTATTACGGCAACGGTGACAGAGCCAGCCGCCGTGCAGCAAAGCATCGTGCAGGCAGCTGAGCAACGCTTAACTGTCTTGCCTGCGGCGCAGCATGCTGCCAGTTTGCATCAGGCGTTATCGCCGCAAAATACCAGCTTGCCGCCGTTGCTTTGGCAGGCGGTGAACATTGAGCAGCAGGATAACCCTGCTGCTGTCTCCGGCCCCTTGGCAAGTGCAACAGCTACCGGCAGTAGCGCCCAGGCGGCTGAGCCACTGACACACTGGAAAGCTGACCTGACCGGACTACAAAGCAGCCAGTGGGGGCAAAAGTTGGTGCATCTGCTGTCAGACAAAATCAATGTACAACTGGGGCAACAGATTCAGCGCGCGCAAATTCGGCTTGACCCACCGCAATTGGGTGTGATTGAGCTGAGTGTGAGTGTCGATGGCGATAGAACCAGTGTGCAGCTGTACGCCGCGAACAGCCAGCTGCGTGAGGCCATGCAACAGCATCTTGACCAATTGCGCCAGCAACTGACGCAGCGTTTTGGAGCAGAACATAGCCTGGAGCTGGATGTGCGTGATCAGGCGCAACAGCAGACAAAACACCATCAAAGTGCAGTACAGACGATTGCCAGCCAGCAGGGCAGTGAGGAGGCCGAACTGAACACGGCGGCTTCGCAGCAGGGTACAGGCTGGCTGGACCGGCTGGTATAGGAGAACCAAAAAGATGAAAACATTAATTTTGATCGTTGCAGCCGTTTGCCTGATTGCGGTGGGTGTGGGTGGTAGTTACTGGTACAGCCAGCAAAACCCACAAGTAGCAGAGCCGACCAGGCCACTGTTTTTTCCGCTGGAACGCTTTGTAATCAGTGTCGACAGCCAGCATCACTCTCGTTATCTGGTATTGGAGCTGACCCTGGTCAGCCATGATCCTGTGGTGCTGGCTATGTTGCAGGACGCTGTGCCATTGCTGCGCAATGCGTTGGTCCAGCACTTTAGCAACAGCCAGCATCTTGATGTGAAGAATGACTTTAAAGATATTCCACAGGTGCAGGCGCAACTGCTGCACGAGTTCAATCAGGCTTTACGTTTGCACAAGTTCAGTCATCAGATTGAACAGGTGCTGGTTACGAATGTGTTTATCCAGTAAGGCGCGATGATGTTGGCAACCAATCAATGGTGTGAGCCTGAGCAGGCTGGCAGTTTTACACGGACAGAAGCGCAGGAAACCGCTGCACTGAACCGCTACGGATATCTGGTGAAGCGGGCGGCAGCCCACTTGCGCAGCCTGGTGGGCAGCATGGTCGATAAAGATGATCTGCAGCAAATTGGTTTGATGGGCCTGCTCAGTGCATTGCGCCGGTACGGCCGGGAGCCGGATGAGCAATTTGAATCCTATGCCTTTAAACGGATCCGGGGTGCCATGCTGGATGAATTTCGTCGGACCGATTGGCGCCCACGTCAGTTGCGGCAGCAATCGCATCAATTACGGGATAAAACCCGTGAGTTGACCCGGCAGCTTGGGCATGTGCCGGGTGATGAGGCACTGTGTGCCGCCTTAGGTATTGATATGACAACCTTGCTGGAGCTGCAGTATGTCGGCCAGGCTGAAGCCATGGAAAGCCTCGATATGCTGTTGGAGCAGCAGTCCGAATCGCAGCTGGGCAGCAGCAATCTGAATCAGTTGGAGTTGAAACTATCGTTAAAAAAAGCCATGGCATCGCTGCCGGAACGCAACAGGCTGCTGCTGCAGCTGTATTACAGCCATGAGCTGAATATGAAGGAGATTGCGCTGGTACTGGAGCTGACAGAGTCCAGGGTGTGTCAGTTGCATAAACAATCGGTCGAAATGCTCAGCAAAAAGCTGGCGCAGTGGTAAGGGTACAGGAAGCAACGTCATGCAGAGAATTTTAGGGTTTGCCATAGTGCTGGGTGCAGTGGTTGGTGGCTATATGTTTGCCGGGGGCAATGTCGCCACTTTGTGGCAACCAGCCGAGTTTTTGATTATTTTCGGTGCTGGTTTTGGCGCCTTAATCGTGGGGAACTCCGGCTATGTCTTAAAAGAAATGTGGAGTCAGGTACGGTCGCAATTTATCAAACAAAAAAACAGTGCGGACTTGTATCGAGAGCTGCTGTTATTAATGCATACCTTGCTGGATCTGGCCAAGAGTAAAGGTTTACGCGAGCTGGACGAGCATGTGGAAAACCCCAGTACCAGCTCCGTTTTTCTGGCCTACCCGCTGGTGCTGGAAAATGAGGACCTGGTGGTCTTTGTCTGCGACAACCTGCGGCTGATGAGCATGGGCAAATTAACTGCCCACGACTTTGACAGCTTGCTGGAGCAGGAAATCTACACCATCGAGCAACAAAAACTGAAACCATCGTCGGCGATGGGGGTGATTGCTGAGGCCATGCCCGGTTTTGGTATTTTGGCTGCTGTCGGCGGCATTATTATCACCATGCAGCATCTGGATGGGCCTTTAAGCAGCATCGGCTATCACGTCGCCGCAGCTTTGGTGGGGACCTTTATCGGTATTTTCGGCTGTTATTGTTTTATGGCACCGCTCAGTGCTGCGATGGAGCAGTATGTGAAAAAGCAGATCGCCTTGCTGGAGTGTGTACGGGCTATCCTGGTGGCGCACGCCAAAGGGCATGTTGCTATCGTAGCAACGGACTCAGGCCGGCGCATGATCAATGAAGAGCAAAAGCCATCTTTCACCACGATGGAACAATGGATCAATGACAGGGCCGCCTGATGAACAGCATGCCAATAATAGTTAAGCGCGGCCCACGCGCCTCAGGAAAAGGCAAAGGCGGTGGTGCCTGGAAGGTTGCTTTTGCCGATTTTACCCTGGCGATGATGGCCTTTTTTATGGTGCTGTGGATTTTAGAAGTTTCAAACGTGCAAGAGCGGGCGGAGATTGCTAATTACATGCGCACCCACTCCATTTTTGATGGCAGCCCACATCCCTTTGCCCCAAAAAACAGCCCATTTCCGGTTGATTTGGGGGGGACTCCATCGGTGGCGGACTCGCACTCGGCCAATCGATTGCCACCGGATAACCCGATACCAGGCATGTCGGAGTACCTGCAGGTTCCCTCTGGTGATGAGCAGCCGCTGGCTGGCATGGGGGACAAGCTAAACTCGCTGATTGACGGTCAGTTTGATAGCCCGGCCCAGCTAAGCTTACTGCTGCAGGCGTTTGAGCAACTGATGGCAGAACAGTTGGCGCAGGGACACATTCAACTGGATATAGTGCCATCCGGCTTACGAGTGATTATTCGCGATGCACAGGAGCGGCAAATGTTCGTGCGTGGGCAAATCCACATGACCCCCTTTTTCGAAGATTTGCTGCTTAGCCTGGGGCCGGTGTTCGTCAAAGTGCAGAACAAACTGATTATTTCCGGCCATACCGATAATACCCCCTTTAGCGGTAGCCAATACAGCAACTGGGAGCTGTCTGGAGATCGGGCTCTTCAGGCCCGCCAGGTGCTGGTGGCTGGTGGCATGCCAGCAGAGCGGGTGGCTCAGGTGGCGGCTTTTTCAGCAAACCGGCCGTTAAACAAAGCAGATAAAGGCAGCAGCGAAAATCGCCGGATTGAACTGCTTATTTTAACCAGTGCGGCCGAAGCCGAGCTGAATAAATTGTTTTCGCCGGATCATGGCGCAGACGCGGTACAGCATGCGGCCGATGCTGCACGTCGTAATCAGCCCGTCGGACGCTCAGGGGTACAGGTACACGATGCCAATCACTAAGACAGATGTATCCCGCAAGTATTTACGCTGGTACTTTTGTGCGGCAAATCAGCCTCATGAAGTGCAAACGAAGGGAGTGCCGGTGACGCTGTGGCAAAGCAGCTTGTTTGGCAGCCAGATTTGTAAGGCTGTCGTCAAGGATATGAGTTTAGGGGGTGTTGGCTTGCTGGCGCCGCTGAGTAAAAACGTGCCGGATGTGATTCTGGTTCAGTACGATGAACGGATCCGGATGGCTGCTGAAGTGGTTTACCGCCGTCAGGTCAGTGACAAGCTGGTGTTCCTTGGTTTGAGCTGGCTGGATGCTAAACGTGAACAGCGACTGAAGTTACTACGCCTGTTAAGTAAAAAAGCGTATCGCCTGTCGCAAGACAGTGCCCGCACCACACAAAAAACCGCAGATGAATAAGATGATGACACGCTCAAAAATCATACCTGCCGCTGAGGCAGCAGGCTATCCACCTTTTGCACTGGTGCTGGACCAACGCAACTATAGCCGGGCGCTGGTACTGGCCAGGCAGAGGCTGCCAGAGCTGGCTCAGGCCGTCGAGCTGGAGCTTAGCCGCCTGCTGCAAGATGTTGAATTTAGTATTGAGATGAATCTATGTCAGGGCACAGGCCTGGACAGCTGGTTGGCCGAACCCGGTCGTTTACTGTTGCACTGTCCGGTGTTGGTGCCGACAGACAGCAACTGCTATCTGGCGCTGGATTACACGGGTGTACACCACCTGGCGGATCTGATGCTGGGGGGACAACTGAGTAAAGCCGTTGCCAGCGAAGATAAAACCGAGTTGAGTGCCTCTGAGTTACGCATTTGCAGCCGCATTGCACAGCGCCAGTTACAGGCCATGCAGCAGCGGCTGTTTAAGGAGCAATCGGTGTTGCCAGCTACGGCGGTGAAGCAGCAGTTGGAGTCGGAACAGTTTCAATATCTGCCCTTGAAGGTGCGGCTGCTGCTCGAAAGCGAAGCCATCAGTTGGTATTTGTGGTTACCACAGGACTTTTTTATCCAACCAGAAGACAACAGCAGCCCGGTACAGATAGCCGCGGTAGATGCTGCCCAATGGTCGCACGTACCTGTGCAGTGCAGCATTGAGATGGCACGTAAGAAAGTTAGCTTGCGCCAGTTGCAGGACTGTCTGAATGGCAAGGTGCTACCTATTGAGCTGCACAGTGCTATGGCGCTTCACTTAAATAAAGAGCGGTTGTTTTACGGCAAAGTAGCTGAAGAAGGCAACCGTCTGGTATTTCAAATTACTGATATCGTCACCCGGGAGCAAGAACAATGAGCGACACTCTGAATAACAGCAATGGTCTGGATGCAGCCCTGGCCGGACTGGATATGATGGATATGGACGAGATGTTTGAGCCGGAAGGTCTGCCGCAGTCAGCCTCAACCGATGGCTTGTCAATGTTTCGTGATGTACCGCTGACCGTCACCCTGGAAGTTGCCAGTGCTGAGGTCACCTTAGGTGAGCTGAGCCGGGCTGCGGTAGGGGATGTACTGCCGCTGGAGAAAGCGGTTGGAGAGCCGCTGGATGTAAAAGTCAATGGTGTCCTCTTTGCCAGAGCCGAAGTGGTGATGGTCGATGGCAAATATGGTCTTAAGTTTGTACAGCGCAATGCTGTGGAAGAACAAGATGCGTAACAAGCTGTCGTCCGGTCTGTTGTGGCTGCTGCCATTGGTATTGCTGCTGGTACCAAGTTTGGCGTCGGCGAATGAGCTTACCCTGCTATCGGTCCGGGATACCGATGGTGGCCAGGAGTACAGTGTTAAACTGCAAATCCTGTTGTTGATGACGGCGCTCAGCCTGATCCCCGGCTTGCTCATGGTGATGACGTCCTTTACCCGCATCATCATTGTGCTGGCGATATTACGCCAGGCACTGGGCTTGCAGCAAAGCCCGCCAAACCGCGTATTAATTGGTATCTCTTTGATGTTAACCCTGCTGATTATGCGGCCGGTATGGCAGGACGTCTACCAGAACGCCTTTAAACCCTACCAGGCTGAAGAAATGACCATGGAGCAGGCGCTGGCCCGGGCTGAACAGCCGATACGGCAGTTTATGCTGGCGCAAACACGTGAAAACGAATTGCACCAGGTGCTGCTGATTGCCAATGAGCCCACCAGCATGGCCGCGGCTGATGTGCCGCTGGAAGTATTAATGCCGGCCTTTGTGCTCAGTGAGCTAACCACGGCATTTCAGATTGGTTTTATGTTGTTTCTTCCTTTTTTAATCATTGATCTGGTGGTGGCCAGTGTGCTGATGTCGATGGGTATGATGATGTTGTCCCCCCTGATTATCAGTTTACCCTTTAAGTTGATGGTGTTTGTGCTGGCCGATGGCTGGTCCATGGTGGCAGGAACCCTGGCAGCGACGTTCGGAGCCTTCCCATGAGTCCGGAACAGGCCACGGAGCTGATCTCCCAGGCCGTCTATACCATTATTCAGATGTTGTTGGTATTGATTGTACCGGGCCTGATCCTTGGCATCGTCGTCGCCGTGTTTCAGGCGGCAACCTCGATTCAGGAGCAAACCCTGACCTTTTTGCCCAGGATGTTGCTGACGTTGCTGATGGTGGTGTTTTCCGGCCATTGGCTGATTAAAACCCTGCTGAACTGGTTTGCAAATTTGTCGCAAATTATTCCGGGTGTATTTGGATGAACTCGCTGATATCGCTAAGCAGTGGTGAGTTGATGAGCTGGATAGGCACTGTGTGGTGGCCTTTTATCCGGTTGTCGGCGCTGCTGTGGGCGATGCCGGTGTTTGATAACCCGGCGGTGACACCACGCTCGCGCATTATTCTGGCGCTATTTTTAAGTTTTCTGGTAGGGCCAACCCTACCGGCCATGCCAGAGGTGGATCCCTTTTCGCTGGATGCGGTGGTGATCACGGTCGAACAAATTAGTTTTGGCATTATGATGGGGCTGGCTGTCCGTATCTTGTTTGAAGTCCTGGCCCTGACCGGGCTTATTTTATCGATGCAGATGGGCTTGTCGATGGCGATGATGATGGATCCCGGCAGCGGTGATTCGACATCCTTGCTGGGCCATTTATTCTGGGTGATGTCAGCTCTGCTGTTTTTTTCGCTGAACGGCCATCTGGTGACGCTGGCTATTCTGGTCGACAGCCTGACCTTGTGGCCGGTAGGCAGTGGTTTGTATCAGTTGAATATTGGGGTGTTGCTGCAGTTGTTTGGCTGGATGTTTGGGGCTGCACTGCTGGTCGCTTTGCCGGCGGTGATAGCCATGCTGCTGGTGAATCTGACCTTTGGGGTGGCCACGCGATCGGCACCATCGTTAAACCTCTTTGTGCTGGGTTTTCCGATGACCTTACTGCTTGGCTTTGTCTGCGTGTATTTAACCTTAAGCCAAACTGGCGTGCATTATGCGGCACTGGCAAGCCAGGTGTTGGATAGCATGCGGTTGCTGGTGGGGTAAGGGATGTCAGAGCAAAACAGTTCCCAGGAAAAAACCGAACAGCCCACCGAAAAACGCCTGAAAAAAGCCCGTAAAGATGGTCAGGTCGCGCGCTCGAAAGAATTGAATACGGCCATCTTGCTGATGTTGGGAGTCGGTGGTTTGCTGTGGTTTTCGCAGTTGTTGTTCACGCTGTTTATGCAACTGATGCAAAGCAGCATGCAACTGAATAAAGAGATGCTGGCAAACGATAAACTGATGCCGCTGGCGCTTGGTCAGGCATTGCTGGCGATGCTGAGTGCGCTGACACCATTTTTAGTCTTGCTGTTTGTGGCGATGTGGGTTGTGGGGACCTTGCCGGGCGGTTTTACGTTTTCAGCAGCTTTGGCTGCACCCAAGTTTAATAAGCTCAACCCGCTGACTGGTCTGGCACGGATGTTTAGCATGAATGCCCTGGTCGAGCTGCTGAAATCCATCATTAAGGTAGTGCTGCTGGGCGGTTGCTTGTATGGCTTTTTAAGTCAGCTCTGGACACGCTTGCTGTTTTTACAACGGATGGGGTTCACCGCCGCCCTGCAGGAAGGCTTTGCCCTGTTGGCATTGAGTTTGATGATCACAGTCACTTTGTTGTTGCTGGTTGCAGCGATAGATGTGCCTTATCAGCAGTACAAGATTTCCTCCAAGGTGAAGATGACCAAGCAGGAAGTCAAAGAAGAGCGGAAGTCGTCGGATGGCAGCCCGGAAATTAAAGGGCGGATCCGTCAGATCCAGTTCCAGATGGCGAATCGAAAAATTGAGGAGCGGGTGCCGAAGGCCGATGTCATCGTAATGAACCCAACCCATTATGCGGTGGCGATTCGCTACAGTGAGCAAGATGCCAAAGCCCCTTATGTGGTGGCGAAAGGCATTGATGAGATGGCGCTACGGATTAAAGCGGTGGCGCAGCGTCACCAGGTTGAAGTGCTGGAAGTGCCGGTATTAGCCCGGGCGGTGTATTACTCGACCCGGGTTGATCAGGAAGTCCCGAAAGGTTTATACACGGCGGTCGCCTATGTGCTGACCTATGTGATGCAGTTAAAGGCATATAAAAATGGCCGTGGTCAGCAACCAGCCCCCTTACCGGCGCTGGAGATCCCGAAAAGTTTGTTAGATAAAGCGAATGTCCGAGGTAGTTAAACAGTGAACTGGCGAACTCTTACCCAACCTTACACCGCAATACCGGTGCTACTGCTGGCCATTTTGGCAATGGTGGTGTTGCCATTGCCCGCCTGGATGCTGGATGCATTGTTTACCTTCAACATTGTACTGTCCGTGATCGTCTTGTTGGTGGCGGTATCCAGTAAGAAGCCGCTGGACTTCTCAGTGTTTCCAACTGTGTTGCTGGTGGCTACCCTGATGCGGCTAACCTTGAATATTGCGTCAACCAGGGTGGTTTTGTTGCATGGCCATGAAGGCTCTGATGTTGCTGGTCGGGTGATCCAGGCCTTTGGTGAAGTAGTGATTGGCGGCAATTACGTCGTCGGTCTGGTGGTGTTTGTTATTCTGATGGTGATTAACTTTGTGGTGATCACCAAAGGGGGCGAGCGGATTTCGGAAGTCGCTGCCCGCTTTACACTGGATGCCTTACCCGGCAAGCAGATGGCGATAGATGCCGACTTAAATGCCGGTTTAATCGGCCCGGAGCAGGCAAAAGAGCGACGCAATGAAGTGGCGCGCGAGGCCGATTTCTATGGTTCCATGGATGGTGCTTCCAAGTTTGTGCGTGGGGATGCCATTGCCGGCTTAATTATTCTGGTGATCAACCTGATTGGTGGCATCAGCATTGGTGCCTTCCAGCATGGTCTGAGCATGGGGGAAGCCTTCCAGCGCTTTGCCTTGCTGACCATAGGTGACGGCTTAGTGGCGCAAATCCCCTCGTTACTGCTGGCCGTAGCGGCGGCCATTATCGTGACACGGATGAACGATGAAGGTGAAATGTCCGATGAAGTGGGGCGGCAGCTGCTGGCATCACCACGGGTATTGTTCACCACTGGTGGCATTATGCTGATCCTGGGGCTGGTCCCCGGTATGCCGGGGATGGCTTTTATTGGCTTTGCTTTGCCGCTTATTTATGTTGCCTGGCGTATGCAGCAGCGGGTGGATAAGGGCGAGCTGGCGCAGGTGGAGCAATTTACCGAGACCATAGTGCAAACCCCCTCAGCGCTTAGTTGGGAGGATATCCCTTATGTGGATCGTATTTCGATTGAGCTGGGCTTTCGACTGGTCTATCTGGCCGACAAAGACAAAGGGGAGGAACTGGTGCAGACCTTGCGTGGCATTCGTAAAACCTTGTCTGAACAGAGCGGTTTTTTATTACCCGAAGTGCGGGTGCGGGATAACCTGCAGTTAAACCCGCAGGAATACCGTATCAAACTGGCGGGGGTGCCCTTAGCAACCGGCCGGTTAAATCCGCAGCAGTTACTGGCACTGAACACTGGTGAAGTCTATGGCCAGTTGGATGGGGAAATAACCCGGGATCCAGCCTATGGCCTGGAGGCCGTCTGGGTTGAAGCTGACAACCGGGCGAAAGCTCTGAACCTGGGGTACTCGGTGGTGGATCTGGCTACTGTGATCGCCACCCATGCCGGCAAAGTCATTAAAGAGCATTTGGCCGATCTCTTTGTGTATGAAGATGTAAAACAACTGAATAAGCGACTGGCTGCGGTAGCACCAGTACTGGCCGAAGCCCTGGATAAAGCCCTGAGCGATACTGTGCAGTTGAAGGTGTACCGCCTGTTGCTGCGTGAACAGGTCAGTCTTGGTGATATTCTCAGCATTGCCAGTACCCTGCTCGACAGCAGCGAGGTGACCAAAGATCCTATTCTGCTCACGTCCGATGTGCGTTGCGCTTTGCAGCGGGCGCTGGTGCGGCAAATCAGTGGTGACAAAGAAGAGCTCAGTGCCTATACGCTGGATGAGAAGCTGGAGCAAACGCTGCAAAGTGCGCTGAACCAGGCGATGCAGGCGGGTAAGGTGGCGCTGGATAGTTTTCCGGTTGCGCCCAATCTGCTCAGTCAGTTCCAGCGCCATATGCCACTGATCAGCAGCCAGATGCAGCAGCAAGGTTTAACACCAGCCCTGGTAGTGGTGCCACAATTAAGACCTTTGCTGGCACGTTATGCCCGTACTTTTACGCAAAACTCACTGGCGGTGTTGTCCTACAATGAAATCCCGGAAACGGTGCGGGTTAACGTGATTGGGGCCTTGGGTTAAGTGGTGATTGAACGGTCAGCCAGGCTGAATAGTGGGCTGTCATCTGCTGGTCACAGCCCGGTGCTATGGTTGCATTTCCTGGCGAAATGGCACCGGTTTATTAACATTAATGTCTTGCATAAGCTACTCTGGTCCGAACAGTTACGGCAGTGTATTTGTGATAGGTGAAAAAATGTACGGCGATAAGCCTGTGATTTTAAAAAGTAAACACCATGGTGCAAGAAAATATGCTTGCCTTATGGTACTGATTTAGTTATCGTTTAATTTGTTCAGTTTCAATTCATAATCAGCACTGCTGTTTATGAAAAATGTTAAGACAATTAAAAGGCAAACTGCACCGAAAGGGCAGGACGCAAAGCCTCCGGTCTACAGCGTATGTGTACGCTACGATAGCGGGGTTGCATTAGCTTAGCGGCATCCTTCTGGGTTGCCTCTGTCTGCGCGGCTGTCCGCTGCAAAGCAGAGCGCTTTTCTATGCAGTTTTCCTTTTAGTTTCTTCAACCTTGGTGTTGCTGCCTGGCAGTGACCGTTGTGGTTTATTAAAAGGTTTACGATGTGTCTATGGTATTTCTGACTCTCTGGTTCACTGCCGCAGCTGGTGCCCTGCCTGCACCTGTGCTGGTGCAACCGGCGGAACGGGCTGACTGGCAGTTGCACGGCAGTGCCTTTTATTGCCGTATGCAACAGGAAGTTCGTGGTTTTGGCCAGGTAAGTTTCCTGGTAGAGCCCGGTTATTCTCTGCGGCTGGAATTGGAATTGATACAACCGCATCAGGCGTTAACCGAGGCCAGTGTGATGGCCCGGCCTGCAGACTGGCAGCAGCGCATCGTTGCCACTAGCTCCTATCCTTACAGTGCTGAGTTGTACCACGACCGGCAGGTTAGCTTTATCGCAGCGGCTTTGCCGCTATTGCAACAGATACAATCCGGCCATTGGCTGGAGTTCGAGTTGGGTGCTCCGGGTCAGGTACAACCACTGTTACTCACCAGTGTGCGTGGCGCGGAAGCTGTCGCGCAGTTTCGCCGCTGCATCGCACAGATGGCACCGCTGTCCTGGCAACAAGCCAGAGATAGCGACATTCCATTTAAAGCTGGCCAGCGTACTCTCACCCGACCACAGCTGGTGCAGTTGGCTCAACTGGTGCGTTATCTGCAATTTGATCCATCCGTCCACAAAATTCTGATTGATGGCCACAGTGATGATGTGGGTACCTCGTTAGCCAACCGACTGGTATCAAAAGAAAGAGCCGATGAAGTGGCTGCACAGCTGATCGAGCTGGGTGTCAAAGCCGCCATGTTGGAGGTGAGGGCCCATGGTAATCGCTACCCATTGTTACATCACCAAGGCACGTCTGGAGCGACGAACAGTCGGGTTACCGTCCGACTTATTCGCGCAGGAACAGAACAGGAGGTTACTACTCGATGAATGTTGCTTATGTCCTTTGGATAGCACAACAACAGCCGGATGCGGAAATCCGCCAATGTATCTGTAGTGAAGGCTATCAACTGCTGCATACCGCCCAGGTTACTGACATCGTCAGCCTGTGCCATGATTATCAACCGGCGCTGGTGTTTATCGATTGCGATATGACACAAATGGCGTTGCCGGATTTGGTCAGTCTGGTGTGTCGCAAGCTGCCGTCAGCACAAATTATCAGCATGGTGGGTAACGACCAAAGTGTAGTAGCATCCGATACCTTACAAAGCGGCGCAATTGATTATTTACTGAAGCCTTTTTTTACGTCTCAGTTAAAAACGTCCATTCGCAATGCCACAGCAATGAGCCGGGGCTTACAAGATCTGGTCGCGGTTTCGCATGCAAGCCGGCAGATTTTGCAGTTGGCCAACCGGGCCGCGCAAACAGAAGCCAGTGTGTTGATCCTTGGCGAGTCCGGCACAGGTAAAGAGCGTTTGGCTAACTTTATTCATCAGGCTTCAGATCGTGCCGACCAGCCTTTTATTGCAGTGAACTGCGCTGCCATTCCTGAACATATGTTAGAAGCCATGTTATTTGGCCACAACAAAGGCGCCTTTACCGGGGCCGTAAACCAGCAGATTGGTAAATTTGAAGCCGCCAATGGCGGCACTATTTTGCTGGATGAAATTTCAGAGCTACCGCTGGCGCTGCAAGCCAAGCTGTTGCGGGTACTGCAGGAGCGTGAAGTAGAGCGGCTGGGCAGCAACAATCGCATCAAGCTGGATATTCGCGTGATTGCCGCCAGCAACAAAAATCTGCGCAGCCAGGTGGAGCAAGGCTTATTCCGGGAAGATTTATTTTACCGGCTGGATGTGTTGCCACTCAGTTGGCCGGCCTTGCGTGAGCGGCGGGACGATATTTTGCCACTGGCGGAGTTCTTTCTTCAAAAATACGGCAATGGCAACTATCGCTTAAGTCGTGACGCGGCGAATGTGCTGCTGCAATACAACTGGCCGGGCAATGTGCGTGAGCTGGAGAATGTGATGCAGCGGGCATTGGTGATGGCTCGTGGTATGGAGCTGCAAATTGCCGATCTGAATTTACCGCAATGCCATCCACAAGCGGCGGCGATTTGCGCCAGTTTGTTAAAACAAAGCAAGAAAAATGCTGAGTTTGATTACATCTTAAATGTACTCAACAAGTTCAACGGTCACCGTACACTCACTGCCCAGGCATTGGGGGTGAGCACCCGTGCCCTGCGTTACAAATTAGCTGCCATGCGTGAGCATGGTGTCAACATTGATGCATTAGCTTCTTAAGGATAACGATGATGATTTCACCCGTAAACAGTCAAAGCCAGATGCTGGACATGATGACCAGGTTGCAGCAAGTCGCCGGGAATGAAGGCATTGCGCCTGCCCGCAATGACAGCGGCATCAGCAGTGATTTTTCCCAGGTCATTCGCGCGGTAAACCAGCAACAGAATATTGCCGCGGATCTGATGACGGCTGTGGATACCGGTCGCAGCGATGATGTGGTTGGCGCTATGGTTGCGAGCCAAAAAGCGGATTTAAGTTTCTCTATGTTGCTGCAGGTACGCAATAAAGTATTGAGCGGCATCGATGATGTGATGCGGATGTCATTGTAAGGACACTGTGATGAAAGGTGAAATTGTAAAAGCCACGCCAGCGGCTGCCAGCGACAGTAACTTGCGGGAGAAGGTTATTAACCTGTCCAGCCGTTTCAGCTGGTTGCAGGCCGGGGACCGGAGCATTGCGTCCATTGCCTTGCTGGCAACGCTGGTGGCGGCCACCATTGTGTTAATTCTTTGGACTTCCGCCAAGAATTATGTGCCGCTCTATGGCAACCAGGAGCATTACGACAAAGCTGGAATTCTGGAAATACTGGACCGGGAGAAGGTCACTTTTCGTATTGATACCAACACCGGCAATATCATGGTGCCACAAAATCGTTTAGCTGATGCGCGCATTATGCTGGCGGCTCGCGGTGTCAAAGCTGCCATGCCTGAGGGGCTGTCGACTATTGGTGACAAAGTCACGATGGGAACCAGTCAGTTTATGGAGTCCATGCAGTATCAGCATGCCTTGGAAGGTGAGTTGGCACGTACCATTATTACCATGGATGGTATTCGTAACAGCCGGGTGCATATGGCTATTCCGAAACGGAGTTTGTTTGTTGGCCGGCAGGAAGAGAAATCCGCAGCTTCGGTGATGGTGGATTTAGCGCCGGGCTATGAGCTAAGCGGTAATCAGGTCGAGGCGATTGTGAGCCTGATTGTTGGGAGTGTCTCCGGATTGGATCCCCGCAATGTATCTGTGGTGGATCAACGAGGCCGGTTGCTGACCGGTGATTTGTACGACGATGCCCCAATCGGCAAAGAAACAGATAAGAAACTCGCCTTTGTGCAGAAGCTGGAACGCAATATCGAACAGCGTGCTGCCATTATGCTGCTCCCTATTTTAGGCGATGGCAACTACCGCATTCAGGTGTCGTCTGATGTTGATTTTAGTGTGGTCGAAGAAACCCGTGAAGCCATCGATCCTGCCTCAGTGCTTCGCTCCGAGTCGGTGAAAACAGATACCATGCTGGATCAACTGGCCATGGGGATCCCTGGCGCGTTGGCAAATCAGCCACCCCTGCCGGCCGATCAGCAAGCCGCAGACAATAATCAGCGTACCTCTGAACGCAATGAAAGCAGCCGGCAGTTTGAGAGTGGCCGGGCGGTGACCCACACCCGCTATGAAGTGGGGAGGCTCCGGTCAATGAGTGTGTCGGTGTTGGTGAATCAGGGAGCCGCCGGCGAGGAAGGCTGGACCGAGGCGCAACTGCAGCAATTGGGTGAGATGGTCAAAATTGCGACCGGCTTTCAGGCCGAGCGTGGTGACCAGTTTAATATTACCAGTTTTGATTTTATGCCGGTAGCGCCCCTGAGCACCCCGCTGGCTGGTTTGCCCTGGTGGCAGTTGCCGGAGATCAGAGAATACGCCCGTTACTTGTTTGGCAGCTTAATTGCGCTGGCGCTTATTCTGTTTGGGGTCCGGCCCTTGGTCAATCATCTGATTAGTGGCAAAAAGCAACGCCCTCTGGATACCGAACCGACGGCTGCTCTGCCGCAAGATGAGCCGGTTGCAGCATTGTCTGACCGTCAGGCAGCTTCGCTGAATGACAGTGCGACAGACAATCGTCAAGCAAACAGCGGGGATATGCCGCAGCCTGGCTTTAACGTCATTAGTTTGCCACAGGTTGGCTCTGAATTTGCTGAGCAAATTGCTCATATGCAGCTGTTAGCCAGCAAAGAGTCTGAGCGGGTCACCGCAGTGATTAAATATTGGGTAGAGCAGGGAGTCAGCATTGAATCAACTAAGATCTGAGTCTGGCCGCAGCATCACCGATCTGGATCGGGCGGCCATTTTATTGTTGAGCATGGGCGAAGAAAATGCAGCCGGTATCATTAAAAAGCTGAACCGGCATGAAGTCCAGGCTTTGTCTGAGCGGATGGCGAAAATCACCAATGTGACGCAAGAAGATGTTGCGTTGATTTTGCAGGACTTCTTTGATTGCTACCGCAGTGAGAGTGGTGTCAGTGGTGCTTCCCGGCTTTATCTGGAACGAGCGCTGGACAGGGCTGTCGGGCGCAAGCTGGCGCGGGGTATGCTGGATGATATCTATGGCGGTGCACTGGCAGATGATATTCGCCGGTTGGAATGGGTGCCAGCAGAGCTGTTGGCGCGCTTTTTAGAGCAAGAGCATATCCAGATGCAAGCACTCTTGCTGGCATTTTTACCAGCCGAGCAGGCATCTGCTGTGATTATGCTGTTTCCCAAGCCGAAGCATGACGATATTTTGTATCGGATTGCCAGTTTACGCGAAGTAAGTGAACACGTGATGGATGATTTACGCCATACACTGGATGCCTGCATTGCTTACGTTGGAGAGCAGGTTGGGGCCCGGGTAAATGGGGTGGAAAAAGTAGCCGAAATCATGAACCGGTACCGCGGGGATAAAGCCGAGATCATGGATTTACTGAAACTGCACAATGTAGAAACGGCGGAAGCGGTGCAGGACAAAATGTACGACTTTGGCTCGCTGGCGCGGCAAAATGCGGATGTATTGGCGTATTTGCTCAATGAAATTCCGGATGAACTATGGGTGGTTGCGCTCAAAGGCTGTGAGGCAGAGCTGCTAAACAACATTATGGCGGCCTTGCCAAAGCGGCTGGCTCAGGTGTACCGGCAGCAAATTGAAAACACCAAAGCACAAACCATCAGCAAAGTTGAAGCGGCAAGGGCAGAGATAATGCAAATGATCCGGCAAATGATGACCAAAGGTGAAGTGGACTATCGCCTCTACGAAGAAGCAACCCTGGGGTAAATGATGGCGGACCTGTATCGTTTTCCCGGTGTGCAACGTGATACATCCCTGCAAAGCATTGAGCAGCAAGTGCAACTGGCCTATGAGCGCGGGTTGGCTGAAGGGAAGCTGTTGGGTATTGATGCAGGAAAAGAGCAGGCTTTACACCAGGCTGAGCAGCAGGCACAGCGTACGGTGGATGAACAATCCAGGCAGGCTGTACGGGCGCTACGGCAACAATTCGAACAGCAATTGCAGCAGTTACAGCAGCAATTGGCAGAGCATCAGCAACTGCAGGAACAGCAGTTGGCCCAGGCCCTGTATGAATTGGTCAGTACCCTGGCTGAAAGTACCCTGGAAGCAGAGCTCAGTGTGCAACCAAGGCATTTACTGCAGGCCGTGCAGTCATTGCTGCCGCTGTTGCAGTTAAAAGAACAGATCCACACGGTGAAGCTGGCACCAGAGGATATGCTGGTATGGCAGCAATTGGACGTCTCCACCCTGGGCAGTGTGCAGTTGCAGGCTGATCCCAGTGTCACCGCCGGCAGTGCGGTCTTTGTGGGGGCGGCGCAGTTGCACCTGCTAGACTTTCGTCAGCGCCTGACGGCTATGTTGCCGCAGCTGCAGCAGCAATTGCTGGGGGGGACCGATGCCGGTGCTTGAGCGCTTACAGCAAGCAACACAACAGGTGCAACCTGGCCCACTTAGCCTGAGTTTTGGCACCTTGGTGCGGGTGAATGGCATGATCCTCACGGTTGCAGGCGGTCAGTATACCCTGGGGCAGCGTTACCAGGTGGAAGGGCAACATGGCCACTGGATCGAAGCGGAAGTGGTTGGCTTTGATCGTGACCAGGCTTTTTTAATGCCTCTGACGGATGCCAGTGGTTTAACAACCGGGGCCCGGGTACGGCCGTTGATGCAGGATCAGGCACTCACAGTCAGTCATGCTTTACTTGGACGTGTGGTCGATGGCTTGATGCAGCCGCTGGATGCTGGCCCGGCTTTGAACAAAGGTGAGCCTATCACAGCGCAATTGACCGCAGTGAATCCCATGCAAAAGAAAGGGGTCACCACACCACTGGATGTTGGTATTAAAGCCATCAATGGCTTGTTTACTGTTGGCCAAGGGCAGCGGCTGGGTTTATTTGCCGGCTCCGGGGTGGGAAAAAGTAAATTACTTGGCATGATGACACGCTTTACCAGTGCTGATGTGGTTATTGTTGGCCTGGTGGGAGAGCGTGGCTGGGAAGTTAAGGATTTTATTGAACACAGTCTGGGCCGTGATGGCATGCGTAAAGCTGTAGTGGTGGCGGCTCCGGCCGATCAGTCGCCATTGTTGCGAATGCGCAGTGCAGAGCTGGCGCACCGGTTAGCGGCCTGGTTTCGTGATCAGGGCTTGCATGTGTTGTTGCTGGTTGACTCGTTAACCCGGTATGCCCAGGCGCAGCGGGAGATTGCCCTCTCTGTTGGCGAGCCACCTGCTACCCGGGGCTATCCACCCTCGGTGTTTAGCAAGCTTACTCAACTGGTCGAGCGTGCCGGTAACAGCAACGACAGCTCTGGCAGCATGACGGCTATTTACACGGTACTGGCCGAGGGGGATGACCAGCAGGATCCGATTGCCGATGCCGCCCGTGCTATTCTGGATGGTCATGTGGTGTTAAGCCGGGAGCTGGCTGAGAGTGGTCATTATCCGGCCATTGATATCGGTGCTTCAATCAGCCGGGTGATGCCCAATATTGTCTCAGAGCAACAACTGAAGCACTGTTACAGCCTGAAGCGTTTGTATGGCCGTTACCAGGAAGTGCGGGAGCTGCTCCCGTTAGGGGCTTATCAGGCGGGACGGGACGCAGAACTGGATAAAGCGGTAGCCCTCTATCCAGACATCGAGCATTTTTTGTGTCAGGGCTTACAGCAACAAGTCACACTGGCAGAAACTGAAGAACAGCTGGCAACTCTGGTGGCGAAGTATGCTTAAAAAATATCTGGAAACCCAACAAGAAAACTTCAAAGTCATGCAAAGTCGTCACAGCCAGTTGCAGGCACTGGCGGTGCAGGAACAAGCACGGAGTTATTCACTGGCACAGCATTTAGGCAGCCTGGAATCCAATCAGCAGATGCTGTGCAGTTTAAGCCTGCAGAACTTATCCGGTTTAAAACATATCTTGCAGGGCCTGACAGAGCAGCAGCAGCAGCGGAGTGTGCAGGCAGAGCAGGATGTTGCCAGGCAGCAACAAGCTTGCAATAAGCAGGCGGCCTATAATCTGGCGATGACAAAGTTATTGCAAAAGCGTCAGCTGCATCAGCAACAGTTACTGCGGCGACAGGAGCAAAAACAGCAGGATGAACTTGCTATGCAGATGCATCTGCTAAGGCGAACCAGTTAAACAGCAGGCACCAAATCAACTAAAGTTGTTGTACGTCAGGCAGGTTCTTAGCGTATTTTTTTGATACCATGATAGCCAGGCGTCCAACGCAAGGAGATGGTGAGTGCACGCAATCAGGTGGCGGGACTATATCAATGCCAGCCCGCAATTTATCAAAGGCTATATTCAGCGTTGCCAGCAGGATCAGATCAATCTGGTGGGTGGCTATCTGGCCTATATTTCCTTGTTATCACTGGTACCTTTTATTGCCGTGATGTTTTCCATGCTGAGCGCTTTTCCGATGTTTTCGGAGTTCCGCCAAAGCCTGGAAAGTCTGCTCTATGCCAATGTGGTGCCGTCGCGTGGCGATGAAATCAAAGACTATCTGAATGAATTTATCGGCAATACCCGGGGCATGACGGCCATAGGTATTTCGGCACTGATCGTAGTGGCCTTGCTGCTTATTCACAATATCGACAAAACGCTGAACAAGATCTGGCGGATTAGCAAGCGGCCACGGCCGGTGATTTCGTTTTCCATTTACTGGATGATTTTAACTTTAGGCCCTATCTTGTTTGGCACCTCGATCGCGGTTAGCTCCTATCTGGTCACGCTGACCCGCTTTGCCGATGATTTTACCCCAGGCTTGTCCAGCTTCTTATTGGGCCTGGTGCCTTATCTGATGTCCTGGCTGGCATTTTGTATTTTGTATTTGGTGGTGCCCAATACCAAGGTAAGGATCCGGCATGCTTTTTGGGGCGGTTTATTGGCCATGCTGCTGTTTGAAGTGCTGAAGTACGGCTTTGCGCTCTACATCACCCACTTTCCATCCTACCAGGTGATCTATGGCGCCATGGCATTAGTTCCCATCTTATTTTTATGGGTGTATCTGTGCTGGCTGGTGGTTTTAGTCGGAGCAGAACTGACTGCTTACCTGAAAGACTGGGAGCAACTTAGCGGGGGTGATACCAGCGAAGCGGAGGAATGCTGCGAATGAAAGCTTTAATTCAACGGGTCCGTCACGCCAGTGTCAGCGTGGCTGGCGAGCAAATTGCGCAGATAGAGCAGGGTTTGTTGGTTCTTTTGGGCGTGGAGCAAGCGGATACCGAGCTCAGTGCCGCCCTGTTGGCGGATAAAGTCTGTAAATACCGGATCTTTAGCGATGATAACGGCAAGATGAATTTGAATGTGCAACAAATCAAAGGACAGTTGCTGGTAGTATCACAGTTTACCCTGGCGGCAGATACCAACTCGGGGCTAAGGCCCAGTTTCTCGCAGGCAGCCGCCCCTGCACAAGCCGAGCTGTTATACCGGCATTTTGTCGAGCGCTGTGAAGCACATCAACTCCAGGTTGCAACCGGCCGATTTGCAGCAGATATGCAGGTTGCCTTAGTCAATGATGGCCCTGTAACCTTTTTACTGCAAACGGATAATCACTAATTTATGCGTATTCGACTAAGCAGTCCGCAATCGGATGCACAATGGCAAGCCTATTATCAGTTTCGCTGGCAGCAACTCAGAGCCCCTTGGCAGCAGCCGATAGGCTCGGAACGTGACGAGCTGGAGACAAGCAGCATTCATCGCATGCTGCTGGATGGCGAAACTGTGGTTGGGGTAGGGCGGCTGCATCAGGTGGATGCGACCAGAGCGCAGCTGCGTTATATGGCGGTTGCCTCCAGTTATCAGGGGCAGCAATTAGGTGCCAGGCTGGTTGCAGAGCTGGAGCAACAGGCTTTAGCTCTGGGCTGCAGCGAAGTGGTGCTCAACGCACGCGAAAATGCACTCGGCTTTTATCAAAAGCTGGGTTACAGCCAACAAGAGGAGCTGGCCAGCCAGTTTGGTGTTCGTCACTTTCGGATGCAGCGTTTCATTCGTTTCACAGCTAACACCGGGAGCTGGCAACAGCAATGTCAGCAGTTAGAGCAGGTTTGGCATCAGCAAATTCCACTCAGCCAGTTTATGCAATTGCAGATTACTGCCTTCGATGGCTGTGAACTACGATGCCAGGTGCCGCTGCCACCTAACATCAATCTGCATGGCACCATGTTCGCCGGTAGTATCTACAGTCTGGCGACGCTCACAGGTTGGGGGTTGCTGCATTTGCAGCTGCAAGCGCTTGAGTTGCAGGCGGACCTGGTGTTGGCAGATGCCAGCATCCGTTATCTGAAACCCATGCAAACTCAGCCGCAAGCACGCTGCTCCTTGCTGGGGGCTAAAGGGGATCTGACCGTATTGCGGCAGGGGAAAAATGCCAGCCAACGGATCGACGTGGAGCTGCTTAGTGCCAATAAAGTAGTGGCCCTGTTTTCCGGCCACTACAAAGCCTTGTTACCGAGGAATACGCCATGAAAATTATCATGCTTGGCTGTGGCTGGCTGGGGCAGCAACTGTTGCCGCTGTTGCAGCAGGATGGTCACCAGTTGATTGTGACCCGGCAATCAGCCGCCGCCGTGCAGCAGTTACCGGGTACAGTGCAAGGAGTGGTTCTTAGTTTGCCGCTGTCGGAGCCAATCACGGCAGAGTTGCAGGCGCTATTTCAGCAGGCTGTGGTGATTTGTTCGCTGACCCCGGGTTGGCGCAAGCAGGCTGGCGCTGGCTATGTAGCAGCACTGGAGTCACTGGCTGCACTGATGCAGACTGCCGGCAGTCTGGCTTGTATCCATTTCAGTTCTACCGGGGTGTATCAGGGGCTGAGTGGTGAGGTGGATGAGTCCACGCCATTGCAGCTCAGTGATGCCAAAGTACAGTTGCTGGTGCAAGGAGAGCAGATTGTGCGAGCCGCAGTTCCCACTTGCACTTTGCGGTTGGGAGGGTTATTCGGACCAGGCCGGCATCCTGCCAACTTTTTGCGCTCCGGGGTGATTGATGAGCCGGATGCAGCTGTGAATATGGTGCACAGTAGCGATGTGCTGGCAGCTGTGCAGCAGATTGTGCGGCAACAAGCCTGGCCGGCGCTTTTCAATCTATGTTGCCCGGTGCGGGCCAGTCGTCAGCAGTTTTATCAGCAAGCCAGAGCCAGTCTGGCATTGGATGCTCTGCAAATTGGAGTAGCACAAGGACATAATCAGCGGAGGGTGCTGTCGGATCAGATCGGCCGTCAACTGCCATTCCAGTTTCGCTATGCATCAGCACTCGATGCGTTGAAGTTGGTTGATAAGCCGCCATTGTCTGCTTCAGACACAAATTTATCAGAGTAAAAGTGACTTTATCGGAGTTTTATCAGGCTTTTGTCAGGACTTAGCGTGCCTGGCTACGCATACTAACCTTAGTAGTTTTGCCACTCAGGGTAGAGTCGTTATGCGTAGCCAATGGTTATTATTATCCACTATCAGTACTTTGCTAGGGATAGCGGCAGGTGCTATTTTTTTGCTTTTTTCTGAACACTCCATCGTTTTTTCCCAACCCGCTCTGGTGCTCTCAGAGTTCTGGTCCACTTTCCTGTTGTGGGCTTTTGTCCTGCTGTTTGTGTCGGCCCTGATGTTTAATTTGATAGCTTTTATTGAAATGGACTCTGGCAACCGCTGGTTGTCATTGCCACAACGGTTTCAACGAGAGCAGGAACGGCTCAGGCAGCAGGAATTTTTTTTCAGTCGCCTGAAACAGTCTTTGCAGCAACATGGTGAGTTGGAGCCTGCAACCGCGGATGATAACGAGGTATTCTTTTGGCACAATCCAGAGAGTAAAACATTGGTGTATTTTCATCCTGATGCCGACAGCATGGTATCCATGGAGTGTTTGCGGGAGCGCTTTCAGCAAATGCTTGGCTTTCATTGCCAGCAAGGCATGATTATCAGCTTTCAAAGTTTTACCAGTCAGGAGCGTATTTTTGCCCGCGAAGCAAATATTGAACTGATCGAGTACCAACCAGCCTTGATGGAAAAAGAATTTCGTTTTAGTTTCGGTTTAACCCCGCAAGCGGAAGGTCGCACTGGCGTGCTCCAGTTCTGATGCCAGCTTGGTGACATCTTGACTATGCGCCTGGGTGCTTTCGGCTTTATCCGAGCTGTTTTGCACCAGTTGCACTACCAACTCCATCGCCGTCCCTATGGTTTCGCCCTGACTCAGCTGTGTCGCGGTTGCATCCGCGATTTTGCTATTGATGCCATGTATTTGGTGGATAGCATGGTGTATTTGCTGCAGCGCCTGCAATAACTGCTGATTTTCCTCGACACATTGGCTGGCATCCTGATTGCCCTGTTGCACCGCTTTTGCTGCCGCCATGGTGCTGTGCTGCAAGGTCTCTATCATGGCTTGGATATCGTTGGTGGCTTGCTGGGTGCGGCCAGCCAGGGTGCGTACCTCATCAGCGACCACGGCAAACCCCCGGCCCTGCTCACCTGCTCTGGCTGCTTCTATGGCAGCGTTCAGCGCCAGCAGGTTGGTCTGCTCGGCAATGCTGCTGATGGTATCGAGAATGCCGCCAATCTGTTTGCCTTGCTCACTCACCTGTTGCATCAAAGCATCAATACTGTGCAGTTGTTCAGCTAAGTGGCCTATGCGTTGATTGTTTTGCTCTGATAGCTGATGTACCTGCTGGTTGTGTTGCATGCCTTGCTGCATTTCGTGCACTGCTTGCTCTGCTTGCTCGGCAATATGCTGGCTTTGTGTGCTTAATTGGTGTGTGCTGGTGTTAATGTTGGCAATTTGGCTGGTTTGTTGCTGCAAGGCCTGACGAATATCCTGCACATCCAAACCGGAGCGCTGTGCATTCTGGTTCAGTTCGCGGGCGTAGTTTTGAATACGCTGGACCAGGCTACTAAGCGACTCGACCAACTGATTGACGTTATTGGCCAACTTGCCAAACTCGTCATCGCGCTGAATGGTCAAACGCTGACTAAGATCGCCTTTGGCCATCACGCCCAGCACCTGGTTGATTTTGGCCAATGGTTGCAGCATAGCGCGGATGGTCACCCAGGCAATGGCTGTGGCCAGCACGATAAGCACCAGCAATATGATGACATTGCGCCAATTGCCTTGTGAAATAGTACGGCTAACGGCTTGCTGCAGTTGACTGACTTGCTGATCGGCGGCACTGGCCATTTGTTGCAGGGCCATGATGCCGTTGCTGAGCTCCTGTTCCGCCTGGTATAGATGCTGGCGAGCTTGTTGCTGTTGCGTTAGGCGCTGCAGTTGCAGGCGAAGTAACGGTTGCTCCTGAAGTAAGTTCTGTTCCAGTTGTTGTCGCTGAGCCTGAAAATCCGACCAAAGCCCAGCGGTGTCAATGTTTGCCACCAACTGAGCCAGGTAGTCGATATTGACCTGCATATCACTATAGGCGAAGTTTATATTGTCTTCACTGCGCTGCAACTGGCCGAGCTCGGTGGCATTCGCCACCTCTCGTAAGGTATTGATGAGGCCAAGCAACTGGCCGTCAATACGACCAGCGGTGCCTTCGATCAGCTCCAGCGTATCGCTATCGACCCCATCCAGATAGGATAGATCCAGTAACAGAGCACCAAGAGCATCCAATTGCTGCTCTAATTGCTGAAATACCTGCTGCACCTCCGCCCGGCTTTGCTCCACCTCCAACCTGAGCGCAAACATCTGCTGCACCGATTGCCGGTAGGCACTGCTGTATTGTTCGCTCTGCTGCAAAGCCTGTTGCAGCGCACTGTGTTGTTGGGAAAGTTCTGTCACTTGTTGCAGCAATTGCACCAGACCGTGGTCGGCTTGTGCAAATAGCTGGTGTTGCTGATTGATCAAAGCAGGTTGTTCGGCGGCAAACCCCTGAGCACTGGCGTTGGCCATGCTTAGTAGCTGAATTTGCGCTTGATTGCTAAGCTGCTGAGCAGGAATAGCGCGCTCATTCACATTGCGGGTGGAGGCTTCGATGGACAGAAAGCTCAGCAGCGCAGAGCCGCTGGCCACAATCAGCAGAAGGATCATCAAGCCAAATCCAAGGATGATACGGTGAGCAATGGTTAGCGTCATGGTAAGGTTCCAGCCTGATTGTTTTTTTTATTATAGCTGGTCCTGACCTTAGCAAACTTTGCACAACTGGTCTAGCCAGATCCCGCTGCTCACGATGTTCAGTTTCTGAGTAGTAAAAGGAACGGAAATTGTTAATGTTTGCTTGATTTTGTTTTGATGTTACTGCTATCCTTTCTTGTTTTGTTAATTATAGGTGGTTTTTTCTGTGGCTGGTCATCCCTTGTTGAGCAAAGCAGTGGTCATGTTCGCTGCTCCCCTGGTGCCGCTATTGCTGTTAGTAAGCTGCGCCCAACCAACCGTTCACTTGAACCATCGTTATCTGGATGCGCAGCAGACCAGTGTATTGGTCACTGCATTGCAGCAGCAAGGGCTACGGGTGGAACTGAATCAGCATCCTTTTCCGGCACGAGTCAGTGAAAACACCCTGATCTACTCGCCAATGTTGCGAAACCCAGAGGCAACAGCCAGCCGGTTGCAGCAAGCGCTGGATGACACCGGTTGGCATCTGCGCGACAACCGCTTGCTGGTGGAGTCGAATCAATGGTTTACCCGGGATAATCTGGGGCTTTTTCTGGTACCGGCCGGGGTGCAGGTGCATGGTGGCCGCACCGAGGTGGATTTTGCGCATCCCTACAGTGCCGAAGACTGTGACTTTGATTATCGGCTTAACTTGCAGCCAGATGGCCGCATGGTGTTTGAAAGCGACAACCCGGCGTATCCATCCTTTCAGGCGAACTGGCGTCTTACCGGTTACCCTTATCTGCAGCTGTATCAGGAACAGCCCTACCTGAACTTTTATTACCAGATTGAGCGCAGTGATAGCCGCGATGCCATTGGCAAGGCGGCCATTACCCGCTTGTTACCACTAAGCACCCCAGTGCGGCTGCCGGCTTGCAGCCTGGTGCATGGGGTGCGGTATTAGTGCTTTAATCGCTTACTGGCTAGGCAGCATGGCCGCAGGCAGCAGGCTGCTTAAGCGGCCACTGGCCAGCAGCTCGGCGGCGGCTTTGATATCCGGCGCGAAGTAGCGATCTTCGGCATAAAAGCTGACCTGGTCGCGCAACAGCGCCCGGGCCTGTTCCAGCCGCTCGGTGGATTTAAGCGGTGCGCGAAAATCCAGCCCCTGCACCGAAGCCAGGTACTCGACGGCCAATACACCACGGGTATTGTCGGCCATTTGGGCCAGCCGCCGTGCTGCGAAGGTCGCCATCGACACATGATCTTCCTGATTGGCCGAGGTCGGCAGGCTGTCGACACTGGCTGGGTGCGCCAGCGACTTGTTTTCCGATGCCAAAGCCGCCGAAGTAACCTGGGCAATCATAAAGCCACTGTTGACACCGCCATTGTTGACCAAAAAGGCCGGCAGCTTGCTTAAGCTGGCATCAATCAGCAGTGCCATCCGCCGCTCGGACAAAGAGCCGACTTCGGCAATGGCCAGCGCCAGATTATCGGCCGCCATTGCCACTGGCTCGGCGTGGAAGTTACCGCCGGAGAGAATGTCGCCTTCATCGGCAAACACCAGTGGGTTGTCGGTGACGCCATTGGCTTCGGTTTCCAGCACCGCAGCGGCCTGACGGATTTGCGTTAAGCAAGCGCCCATCACTTGTGGCTGACAGCGCAGGCTGTAGGGATCCTGCACCTTTTCACAATCCTGATGCGAGTCGCCAAGCTCAGAGCGCTCAGCCAGCAGATGGCGGTAAATGGCAGCAGCATCGATCTGCCCCTGCTGACCACGGATGGCATGAATGCGGGCATCAAAGGGCGAGCGGCTGCCAAGGGCGGCTTCCACACTGAGTGCACCAATCACGCTGGCTGCAGCAAACAAGTCTTCGGCTTTAAACAGACCTTCCAGCGCCAGGGCGGTGGAGGCCTGGGTGCCATTTAGCAGCGCCAGACCTTCTTTGGCCGCCAGCACCACAGGCGCAAGCCCAGCCAGTTGCAAGCCTTCTTTGGCTGGCAGTTGCTTGCCCTGATAACGCACCTCACCTTCGCCAATCAGCGGCAGTACCATGTGCGCCAGCGGCGCCAAATCGCCGGAGGCGCCGACCGAGCCCTGAGCCGGAATGCAGGGGTACACGCCTTGATTGATCATGGCAATCATCGCATCGATGATTTCTGGCCGGATCCCCGAATAGCCACGCGAAAGGGAGTTGACCTTTAAAATCATCATCAGCCGCACCGTCTGGTCGGCCATCAGCTCGCCATAGCCGGCGGCATGCGATAGCACGATGGAGCGCTGCAGCAATTCCAATTGATCCGGGGCGATCTTGGTATTGGCCAACAGACCAAAACCGGTGTTGATGCCATAGACAGTTTTGCCTTTGGCCAGCACATCGGCCACGGTTTTGGCCGAGGCTGCAATCGCCGGGTAAGCGGCTTTATCCAGGGCAATGGCTTGGTCATTTTGCCAAAGCTGGCGTAATTGGCTCAGGCTGAGCTGGCCGGGTGTCAAGGTAAATGGGGTGGTCATAGCTTACTCCTTGGTGCTCAGCATCGGTAAATCCAGCCCTTGCTCGCGGGCGCAGTTTTGGGCAATGTCGTAGCCGGCATCGGCATGGCGCATCACGCCGGTACCCGGATCGTTCCACAGCACCCGGCCCAGTCGTTTGGCGGCCGCTTCGGTGCCATCGGCCACAATCACCACACCTGAGTGCTGGCTGTAGCCCATGCCGACACCACCACCGTGGTGCAGCGAGACCCAGCTGGCACCACCGGCGGTGTTCAGCAAGGCGTTCAGTAGTGGCCAGTCGGAGACGGCATCCGAGCCATCCAGCATGGCTTCAGTTTCACGGTTCGGGCTGGCAACAGAGCCGGAGTCCAAATGATCGCGGCCAATCACGATAGGAGCTTTGAGCTCGCCGTTTTGCACCATTTCGTTAAAGGCCAGTGCGATGCGGGCCCGATCTTTTAAGCCAATCCAGCAGATACGGGCTGGCAGACCCTGGAAGTGGATTTTCTCACGCGCCATATCCAGCCAGTGGTGCAGGTGCGGGTTGTCCGGGATCAGCTCTTTGACTTTTTGGTCGGTCTTGTAAATGTCTTCCGGATCGCCCGACAGCGCCACCCAGCGAAATGGCCCAACACCTTCACAAAACAGCGGCCGGATGTAGGCCGGCACAAAGCCCGGGTAATCAAAGGCATTGTACACGCCTTCGTCCTTGGCCATCTGACGAATGTTGTTGCCGTAATCAACTGCGACGGCGCCTTTGCTCTGCATATCGAGCGTGGCCTGAACTTGCACTGCCATTGACTGCTTGGCGGCTTTGACCACCTGATCCGGGTTTTGCAGGCGGCGTTCGGCTGCTTCAGTCATGCTCCAGCCTTGTGGCAGGTACCCATTCAGTGGGTCGTGGGCAGAGGTTTGATCGGTCACCACATCCGGGATGATGTTGCGCTCTACCAGCTCGGCAAAGACATCGGCGGCATTGGCCAGCAAACCAATGGAGGTCGGCTTGCCGGAGGCTTTGGCTTGCTCCAGCAGCTGCAGCGCCTGATCCAGACTGGTGGCTTTGACATCGACGTAGCCGGTGCGCAGCCGGAAATCAATGCGGCTTTCATCCACTTCACAGGCAATCATATGAAAACCGGCCATGGTGCCGGCCAGTGGCTGAGCGCCGCCCATGCCGCCCAGGCCACCGGTCAGGATCCATTTGCCGCTGGCATCGCCATTGAAATGCTGTTTAGCCATGGCCACAAAGGTCTCGTAAGTGCCTTGCACGATGCCTTGCGAGCCGATGTAAATCCAGGAGCCGGCGGTCATCTGGCCGTACATCATCAGGCCTTTTTTATCCAGCTCGTTAAAGTGCTCCCAGTTGGCCCAGGCCGGCACCAGATTGGAGTTGGCAATCAGCACCCGGGGTGCATCCGGGTGGGTGGGGAAGACCCCGACCGGCTTGCCACTTTGCACCAGCAAGGTCTGGTCGTCTTCCAGCCGGTCCAGTACTTCAATAATTTTATCGAAGCAGGCCCAGTCGCGGGCCGCCCGGCCGATACCGCCGTACACCACCAGCGATTGCGGGTGCTCGGCCACATCCGGGTCCAGGTTGTTCATCAGCATGCGTTTGGCGGCTTCGGTCAGCCAGCTTTTGGCGGTTTTTTCCGCGCCTCTGGTGGCGCGGATCACCCGGCTGTTATCGATACGTGGATCAGACATCATTAGCTCCTGGTTGCGCCTGCTGGCGCGAAATTTAAATGGCCCCCGAGCCGGTAACGGCTGCCGGGGGAGGTCAGGTACGCCAGGCTGACGGCACCATCGCGGCTAAAGGTGCGACGGGTCAGACGCAGGCAGGGTTCGGGTTTTTTCAATTGCAAATGCTGGCAGGTGAAGCTATCCGGCAAGATGGCTTCCACCGTATGCTCCGCCTCGGTCAGCGGTGCCACCTGGCTTAAATACAGGTGCGGTGTGATGGCGGAAAAATCCTGCGCCATGTAATCCGGAACTTGCCGCGGATTGACGTAACGGGCTTCCAGCTGCAGCGGCTGTCGGTCTTCAAAGTGCACAATCAGTGAGAAAAACACCCGCTCGTTGTGCTTTAAACCCAGCGCCGCCGCCACGGTGGCCGGGCAGGGCAGCTCGGTCAACTGGATCAGCTCTGCCCGGTAGCTGTGACCACGGCTGTGGATTTCATCGGCAATGTTGCGAATTTCCAGCAAGGAGGATTGCGATTTCAGTGCCGCAACAAAGCTGCCCACACCCTGGGTACGGTACAAAATGCCTTGCTCGGTCAGCTCTTGCAGCGCGCGGCGGGCGGTCATCCGGCTCACCGCAAACTGCTCGGCCAGCTCGTTCTCGGACGGCACCCGGCTGTGTTCGGGCCAGGCACCGATTTCGATCTGGGTCAGCATAAAATCTTTGATTTCAGCAAATTTGGCAACGGCCATGCGCTGGCGATCCCTTGGTGGCAACGGTTGCTAATAAAAATAGCTGATCTTGGTTGTATATACAAGTTTTTGCGGTACACTATTTTTATTAAAACAGCACTTAATTGATCCCGGAGTAGCTTAATGACTGAATTTGATGCGGTTTGGCTCAATGCCAATCTGGCCACCATGCAAGCCGGCAGCGAACCCTATGGCGCCATCACCGATGGTGCTATTGCTGTGAAAGATGGCCGCATTGCCTGGCTGGGCCCGAAAAGCGAACTTCCCGCCTTTGATGCGCTTAGTACCCCTTTGTACGATGTGCAGGGGCAGTGGCTTCTGCCGGGGCTGATCGATTGCCATACCCATTTGGTCTATGGCGGCAACCGGGCCAATGAGTTTGAACTGCGGCTGCAAGGGGCCAGCTATGAGGCCATTGCCAAAGCCGGGGGCGGTATTCGCTCCACCGTTAAAGCCACCCGCGAGGCCAGTGCCGAGCAGCTGTTTGTGCTAGGCAAAGACCGGCTCAATGCCTTGCTGTCGCAAGGGGTAACCGAAGTGGAAATTAAATCCGGCTACGGGCTGGACTTGGCCAGCGAGCAAAAAATGCTGCAGGTAGCGCGTGAGCTGGCGGTCCATCATCCCATTCGTATCCATACCACCTTTTTAGGGGCTCATGCCTTGCCGCCGGAATTTAGTGACAGCGATGCCTACATCGATTACCTGTGCCAGACCATGTTGCCCGAGCTGCACCGACAGCAGCTGGTCGATGCGGTCGATGTGTTTTGCGAAGGCATCGGCTTTAGCGTTGAGCAAAGCCACCGGCTGTTTGAAACCGCCACAGCGCTGGGATTGCCGGTCAAAGCCCATGCCGAGCAGTTGTCCAACCTGGGTGGCAGTGCACTGGTGGCCGAGTTTGGCGGCCTGTCGGCCGATCACATCGAGTATCTGGACGAAGCCGGTGTGCAGGCGATGGCCAAAGCCGGCACCGTGGCAGTGCTGCTGCCGGGTGCTTTTTACTTTTTAAAAGAAACCAAAAAGCCGCCGATTGAGCTGCTGCGCCGCTACCAGGTGCCGATGGCGGTTGCCACCGATCTTAACCCAGGCACCTCGCCGCTGTGCAATCTGCCGCTGATGCTGAATATGGCCTGTACCTTCTTTGCGCTAACCCCGGAAGAAGCTTTGCTTGGTGTGACCCGTCATGCCGCGACAGCGCTGGGTATCCGTGATGCCGGAACTTTGGCGGTTGGCAACAAAGCCAACTTTGGCTGTTATGCCATCAGCCAGCCGGCGGAGTTGGTGTATCAGCAGGGGGTAAATCCTTTGCGACAATTGGTTGTTGCCGGGCGTCAGCTACAGATTTGACCTTTACTTTACAATCCAGACAAAGTCGTTATGCTAAGCCAATACCTGATGCTGAGTTATCCCAAATGCGCTATCTGAGTCTCTTGTGCCTGGGGGCATGTCCTTATTTTGTCTGGGCCGCTGATGACAGTTTCTCTGCCTGGCTGCCCTGGTGGCCATTGCTGCTGGTACTACCGATTGTGGTGCTGTTATGGCAGAACCGAAGGCTGCAGCAACAACTGGCCAGGTCAGCGGAGTCCCCGTTGCGCGTGCATCAGCTTTTGCACGATGAAATCACAGGTTTTCCTAACAAAGAATTATTGCGCCAGCAATTGACCACCGTGTTTCAACAGCAAGCTGATAAGCATTGTGCTCTTTTGTTGTTCAAAGTGACTCAGTTTGAGGCCATCAATGAAGCGCTGGGTTATCGAAACAGCAACTTACTGCTGATGCAACTGGCCCACCGCATTAATGAGCAATTGCATGCACAGGAGGCTTTGCTTTGCCTGGAGCTGCGGGAGCAAAAAGCCATCCGGCTGTGTCATCTTGGTGGTGTCGATTTTGTAGCCTGGGCGGATATTTCAAGGTCCCCTTATTTGGCAGAGCAATTAGCAAGGCAAGTGGAGCAGCATGTTGTGCAGCCGCTATTGCTGCAAAGTAGTGCGATGAGCTATCAGGTATGCACCGGGATTGCCTACTTTCCGGAGCACGGAGGGCAACTGAATGAATTATTGGAGCGGGCTTATCTGGCGTTGCAACACCACCGCTGGCATACCCCAGATAATGCGGTATTTGATCCTGGTCTGCTGACATACACCGATGACAAATTACGCTTTATGGCCGAGTTGCGCCAGGGCATCGAACAGCAGCAGTTGGCGCTCTATGTTCAACCACAAATGGATCTAAAGCAAGGAACCTTAGAGGCTGCTGAGGTGTTGGTTCGCTGGCAACATCCAAGGCTTGGCCAGTTAGCGCCGGATGATTTTTTGGAGACTGCCGAACAGCTTGGGGTTATTTATTCACTGACACAATGGGTGTTGCAGCAATCCATCCAAAGCCTGGCAGAGCTGCAGGCAGAGTTTCCAGCGATGAAGCTGGCAGTGAATTTATCCAGCAAAGATCTGTTGCAGGATGAGTTGGTGGATTTTATTCAAGCCTTATTGCTGCAACACCAGGTCAGGCCGGCTAGCCTGGTGCTTGAACTGACCGAGCGAGCTCTGACACATGAACCCGTGCAGGCAATTACCATGTTGTTGCGTTTGCAGCAGTTGGGTGTTGAGTTGGCGCTGGATGATTTTGGTACCGGTTTTTCTTCCCTGTTTCATTTACGGCAGTTGCCAATCAGCCATGTGAAGATTGACTGCAGCTTTATCAACGACCTGCATAAAAGCGATACCCATATTGCCATTACCGGGGCTATTATCGATATTGCCAGAAACCTTGGTTTGGGGGTGGTTGCTGAAGGGATTGAGGAGAAACAGGTTGAACAAAAGCTGTTGACGATGGGTTGCACCAGAGGCCAGGGTTTTTACTACTCCCGGCCTTTTGAGCTAAAAGGGCTGGCTCCCTGGCTTAAACAGTGGCAGAAGTCGTCTGGTCCGGTAGGTTCGCCCGCGCCTGAATAAAGGCATAACACAAGGTGGCCAGTACCTGGCCCGTATGCAGCATGCCAGCTTCGATGCCGGCAGGGTGTCTGGCAGGTGCTGCTTCAGCCAGGTGCACATAGCGACAGCGTGGTAATTGAGCCAGTTGATAGACATAGTGCTCGGCGGCCTGTACCGAAAGCCCGCTGCTGGTAAAAGCGCTGACAGGCATGCCTTCAATGCTGTCGGTATCCAGCTCAATACCAATGGCACCTTCGGAGTTGGCCACAAAGTCGATGCACTGATCCACGGCCTCAGGCCAGGAGATCTCATGTCGCGGGCTGAGCTTTTGCAGGCTGATAAACTCTGCTTCTGCCTGCTGCAGAGCATCCAGGCTGGCTTGATTGTTCTTTAGTTCATGCAGGCCTAAGACAAAGTACTTATCCAGTAATTGCTCTGTTTTCGCATAGCTAAAGCCATTGCCGCTGTGACGACCTTCCTGCGGGCGGAAATCTGCATGAGGGTCCAGATTGGCACAGCTGACAGGCAAAGCTGTTTGCTTGGCCAGTGCTTTTATAATAGGGTAGGCATTGTTATGGCCGCCGCCAATGATCAGAACATCAAAACCTGCGGCAAAGAGCGGCAGTATGGCTTGCTCTACTTGTTGGTCCAACTCTGCGCACAGCTGTCGCAGTTGTTGCAATTGCGCTGGGTTCGTGGCATCCAGCTCACGGCTTTGCCGCAACAGCTTGCTACAATCCACTTCGCCAGCCAGCAGGATTGGGCCTGCCGCTTGGGTAAAGGCATTGGCTTGCAAGTTAAGCCAGCAGTGTAAAAAGGCTTGCCAGCCCAGCTCTGCTCCCCCCTGACCGAGGTTGGCTCTTGGGCCTATGTCTTCCGGGATCCCTAGTAGGGCAAAGCGGGCACCTTTGGCCCTGGCTTGCTGCAAAGCTTCGGCGATTGGCAGTGCCGGGTCTGGCAGCAGGACACTTTGACCCTGGCGTTGTTCTGCTGGTCTGGTTTTAAACCAGGCATTCAGTTGCTCGGTGGTGTAACGCAGCAGTGCCATGGCTTATTCAATATCCAATGGATCGGGAGACAGGATAATGCCGGTATTGTCGGCGTAGAGGTGATCATCGGGTAAAAAGGTAACACCGGCAAAATTCACCGGCACATCCAGTTCGCCGAAGCCTTTGTCATCAGCCCCAACCGGGATGGCATTGATGGCCTGAACGCCGACATCGAAATCCTCCAGTGCATCCACATCCCGCACACAGCCATAGCAGACAATGCCTTCCCAGCCCTGGCTGTTAGCCAGCGACACCAGCTCGGCATCCAGCAAAGCACGGCGGCTGGAGCCTCCACCATCAATAAGCAATACCATGCCTACACCTGGTTCAGCCAGTACCTGACGAATAAGGCCATTGTCTTCAAAGCACTTGATGGTGCGTACCCGGCCACCAAAGGAGCGGCGGCCACCGTAGTTGCTGAAAATAGGCTCTACCACATCAATTGAGTCGGCGTAGAGATCGGATAATTCAGAAGTATTGTATTCCATGGGTGGCTCCGGATGAACAGCGCGGGTAACCCATAGTATAACTGGCCTGTGTGACAGCTCAAGCGCTTATCTGCGCTATCAGGAAGTTAAGTAGGGTACTTGGTATCTGGCAGGATTTTTTTCTGCTATTCTCGCGCACCTTTTCCAGGCACTGACTATGCTTGTTAATGCATTCAAAAACCTTCGCTTGTTAGGAGAGCAGTATGTTCAGACAATTTAGTATCAAACAACGGCTGATGGCTAATGGTATTGCGTTACTGCTTGCCATGTTGGTGATGCTGTGGCTACTGTTTTACCAAAGCAGTCAGTTAACCAGTCTGGCTCAGGCGCAGGAAAGTGTGCAGCGGCTCAATACCGATGTATTGATGTTTCGACGCCATGAAAAGGATTTCTTGTTGCGATTTGAAAGCCGTTACCTGGAGCGCATGCAGCAGCATTATAGCGGTACGCAGCAATTAGTCGGCAGCCTGGATGCCAACCTGCAGCAGCATGGCATTGATCGTCGCCCTTTGCAGGAGTTCAGTCAATTGACCGAGCGCTACCAGCAAAGCTTTGCAGCTTTGGTGCAGCAATATCAGCGCATGGGGCTGACACCAGAGCAGGGGTTGCAGGGGGAGTTGCGTCAGGCCGCCCAGCAGATTGAACAACTGGTGCAGCGGCGTGGCGATGATCGTCTGATGGCGCAATTGCTGTTGTTGCGTCGCCATGAGAAGGATTTCCTGTTACGACGTGATGCGGATTATTACCAGCGTTTCGGCCGTGAAGTACAAACTCTGCAGCGCGCTATTCAGACTGATATGGTCGATGCTGCAGGCGGCCAGCAAATGCAGCAGTTGCTATCGGCTTACCAGTTGGCTTTTTCCAATCTGGTTTCGGCTTACCAGCAGGCCGGGTTGGATCAGAACTCTGGCTTACAAGGAGAAATGCGGCGGGCGATTCAGGCTACTGAGCAAAGTTTGCAGCAACTATCCGAGGCCACCGGTCAAGCCATCAGCCGTGCCGTAGATCGTACCCAATGGCTGGCTTTAAGCTTTTTTGTGTTGGTACTCGTACTGGCGTTGTCTCTGGTATTTGCAACCAGCCGCAGCATTTTGCAACCCATACTGGCTGTGTGTCAGACGGTGGGGTTGATTCGGCGCGACAATGATTTCCGACAGCGCATTCAGGTGGAAGGCAAGGATGAAATGACCCAGCTGGCCAATGATGTCAATGGCATGATTGGTGACTTTCAGGATCTGGTGAATAATGTCAACCAGGCCCTGGAGATGCTGGATACCGCGACCCAGCAACTGGCCAAATCGACCAATGAAACCAGCGATGGCATGCAGCTGCAGCAGCAGGAAAGCGATATGGTGGCAACGGCTGTCACCGAAATGGGCGCCACCATCAATGAAATTGCCGGCAATACCGAAAGCACGGCCAGTCGGGCCAGCAGCACCAACGACAACGCTCAGCATGGTCAGCAGGAGGTCGAAAAAACAGTGGCCGGTATTCAGCAGTTATCCGCTGAATTACAGGATGCTACCCAGGTGGTCGAAGCGCTGGAGCAAGACAGCCAAACCATTGGATCGGTGCTGGATGTGATCCGCGGCATCGCCGAGCAGACCAATTTGCTGGCACTGAATGCTGCGATTGAAGCAGCACGTGCTGGTGAACAGGGCCGGGGCTTTGCGGTGGTGGCGGACGAGGTTCGCAACCTGGCGATGCGGACGCAGGAATCGACCCGGCAGATTGAACAGATTATTGGGGGGTTGCAGGGGCGGACCAAAGACATTGTCCAGGTGATGTTGCATTGTAGGGAGCAGGGGCTGGCCAGTGCTGACCAAGCGCAGTTGGCCCGGCAGTTGCTGGAGCAAATCACCGAAGATGTCAGTGGTATTATGGACATGACCACGCAGATAGCGGCGGCCATCGAAGAGCAAAGCCAGGTTGCTGCCGAAGTGAACCAGAATGTGGTGAAAATTCGTGATATCTCGGTGCAGTCCTATCAGCATGCGCAGCACAATGCAGAGGTCAGTGATGAAGTGGCGGTGCAGGCAGCCCGCTTGCATCAGACGGTGGATCGCTTTAAGGCCTGAGGTGACAAGGTAAGGTGTGGCAGAGGGGGAGAGGCATGCAGCTGTTGTTGGGAGCCGCACTTATGCTGGCAGCGAATGCTGTACCAACAGAGCCGTTAACGGCCGTCACCACTCCGATGGGTAGCTACCAGACCATGGTCGATGGGGAAGTGGCCGGCAGCAATACGCTTTGGGTGCGGCAACTGCTTAATGAAGCAGGTTTGGATGCAGACTTTGTTATCTACCCCTGGGCCAGGGCCTATCAACTGGCACGAACCGAGCCCAATGTGCTGATCTACGCCATGGCCCGCCTGCCCGAGCGTGAAAGCCAGTTTCACTGGATTGGCCCTATCGCCAACTTTGAGCTGGCAGTACTGGTAAAAACAGAACAACAGGCGGCACTCAAACAGCAGTTACTTCAGGGGGGCCGTATGAGTTTGGCGGTGCCGCGTGATCATGCTGCGGTGCCGTTGCTCAAGGCGATGCCTGAAGCTGGCCAATTGGATCTGTTTTTCACGGCCACTACCGACGAGGCCTTTCAGCTATTGGTGCATAAACGGGTGGATGCGGTGGTCGAAAACCCGGCATTACTGACTGAGTTGCTAGAGCCTTATCAGTTGCCTGGTGATACTTTGCAGCTGTTATGGCTATTGCCTGTATCAGGTGCTGCCGCTTACCTGGCTGCCAGTAAAACAACCGATCCCCATCTAGTGGAGCGGTTGCAACAGGCCTGGCAGCGTTTGCATGGTGTTTCGCAACCGATGCCGCGCGAGCGGCCAGAATGACACTGCTAGTGGATTTAGTCCCTGTGGGGTGGGGCTGAAGCATCAATAAAGCGAATGGGCACATTATCTTGCTGTGCTTTGGCTGTCGCCAACCGCTGCTGATACTGCTGCCATAGCCTTGCTTGCTCTGTTACCAGTTGGTGCAGGTAGGCCCACCGATAAATTCCGGCTTGATGGCCATCATCAAAGCAAATTCGTACTCCGTAATGACCACTCGGCTCCAGCCGTTCGATGCCTACCGCTTGCTTATTTACTACCAATACCGGTTTGCCATGGCCTTGTACTTCGGCCGAGGGGGAATGCACCCGTAAAAACTCGGCCGAAAGGGTGGCACTGCTGCCATCGGCAAAATGCAGCTCCAATTGCTTGCTGCGTCTGTGATAATGCAGCTTGCGGACCACAGCAGCTTTGGTCATGATTACAGAATAAAGCGACTTAAGTCTTCGTCCTGCACCAATGCATCCAGATGTTTATCCACATAAGCTGCATCGACCAACACGCTCTGACCGGCATGATCAGCCGCTTCATAGGAGATTTCATCCAGCAAACGCTCCATCACGGTATAAAGACGACGGGCACCGATGTTTTCGGTTTTTTCATTGACATGAAAAGCCGCATCAGCCAGCTTGCGAATGCCATCTTTGGTAAATTCCAGCTTGACCCCTTCGGTCGCCAGCATGGCAATGCTCTGCTCGGTTAGCGAAGCCTTGGGCTCGGTCAATACCCGTTCGAAATCGTCGGCGGTAAGCGCGGATAACTCGACCCGGATGGGCAAGCGGCCCTGCAGCTCTGGTACCAAATCCGACGGCTTACTCATCTGGAAAGCACCCGAAGCGATAAACAGAATATGATCGGTTTTGATCATGCCGTGCTTGGTGTTGACGGTACAGCCTTCAATCAATGGCAGTAAGTCACGTTGCACCCCTTCGCGGGAGACATCCGGGCCGCCGGTATTTTCCCGCTTACAGATTTTGTCCACCTCATCCAAAAACACAATGCCGTTTTGCTCTACCAGTTCAATGGCTTGCAGTTTCAGCTCTTCTGGATTGACCAGGCGGCTGGCTTCTTCTTCTACCAGCAGTTTAAAGGCATCTTTGATTTTTAGTTTACGCTTTTTCTTACGCTCGCTGCCGAGGTTCTGAAACATGCTTTGCAACTGCGAGGTCATTTCTTCCATGCCAGGCGGGGTCATAATTTCGATACCGATTTGCTGCTGAGCGATGTCAATATCGATTTCTTTATCATCCAATTGGCCTTCGCGCAGCTTTTTGCGAAACACCTGACGGGTGTTGCTGTTTTCTGCCGGCTGCTCGTCTTGCCAGTTATCACGGGCGCGTGGCAACAGAGCATCCAAAATACGCTCTTCGGCCGCTTCTTCCGCCCGGTACTGGTTCTTGGCAATTTCCTGCTCGCGCAGCATTTTTACCGCACTGTCGGCCAGATCGCGGATAATGCTTTCCACATCTTTGCCGACATAGCCCACCTCGGTGAACTTGGTGGCTTCGACCTTGATAAAAGGCGCATTGGCCAGCTTGGCCAAACGCCGGGCAATTTCGGTTTTACCCACCCCGGTCGGGCCTATCATTAGAATATTTTTCGGCGTGACTTCCTGGCGCAGGGCTTCAGGCAGCTGCATCCGGCGCCAGCGGTTTCGCAGCGCAATGGCCACGGCTCGCTTGGCCTGGTGTTGGCCGATGATGTGCCGATCCAGCTCGTGCACAATTTCTCTGGGTGTCATATCGGACATAAGGTAACCTGCTTATAACTGTTCAATGGTGTGGTGCTGGTTGGTAAATACGCAAATATTGCCAGCGATGGTCAGACTTTTCTCGACAATGTCCTTGGCGGCCAGCTCGGTATTTTCCAGCAAAGCGGTGGCTGCAGCCTGCGCAAAAGGGCCGCCGCTGCCGATGGCAATCAGATCATGCTCCGGTTGGATCACATCGCCGTTGCCGGTGATGATGAGTGATGCGGTGGTATCAGCTACTGCAAGTAATGCTTCTAAGCGTCTTAGCATGCGATCAGTACGCCAGTCTTTTGCCAGTTCCACTGCAGCTCGCATCAGATGGCCCTGATGCATTTCCAGCTTGGCTTCAAAACGCTCAAATAAGGTAAAAGCGTCGGCAGTGCCACCGGCAAAGCCAGCCAGTACCTTGTCGTGATACAGGCGGCGTACTTTGCGGGCGTTGCCTTTCATTACGGTATTGCCGAGAGAAACCTGGCCATCGCCGCCCAGTGCGACCAGGCCATTACGGCGGACAGAAACTATGGTAGTCATGAGGAGCCCTTATGGCATTTTCGATGAAAGCTATCTGAGGGCTCCGTCAGCGCTTTTCAAGGGGAGACTGATGACGCAGTTAGTTCCAATTCCAGATCTGGCAGCTGTTGATGCCATTACGGCGCAGCCGGTTACGATCAGACTCGGCCTGACGGCGGCTGTCGTATGGGCCGAGCACTACCCGATACCAGACACCATTGCTGCCTTCAGTGCGGCGGATGCTGGAAGAAAAACCAGCAAAAGCAATCTGTGCCCGCATCGCATCGGCTTGTTCTTCACTGCGAAAGGAGGCGCATTGCATCTGGAAAGGCCCGCGCGATTCGAGCTCACGTACTTCCACCACCACTTCGCGGTTTTCCAGCTCCCGAATGTACTGGTACGGTTCTTCTGTCGGGCGCTCAGGTAGCTCATCTTTCACTGCCACAGGAGGCTGAGGCTTGGTGGTTACCGGCTCTTGCTGGTTGATGGTCCAGAGAAACCAGCCAAAAATAAGCACCAACCCGGCCGTAACCGACAGCACCAGCCAGGGAAAAGGCGCTTTTGCGGGCGCTTTTTTGCGGGGTTTGGCTTTGGGGCGGGCGGTTTTTACATAATCATGTTTTGGCATGGTGGGCCTGGTACTCCAACATCGAATCAATGGCTATTCTAGCGGTTTAGGGGACAGCAGTGCAATCGACACTCGAACACATCTTGGGGCTAGTCAGGACAAATCCACAGGATCTACATCCAGTTGCCAGCGCAGCTTGCGGGTCAGTGGCCAGCTTTGACTGGCGGCAATCAGCTGATTAAGCAATTGGTGCAGGCCAGCGCGGCTGGCACTGTAGCAATGCAGTTGCCAGCGGTATTTGCCGGCTTTGCGTTCCAGCGGTGCCCGAATTGGACCCAGCAGCTGTACTTTGGGCGCCTCTGTTTGCGCCAGTTCAACCAACTGTTGCAACCATTGCCTGGGGGCGTCGTCCTGATGCGATTCGGCGCGAAACAGCGCCAGATACTGATAGGGGGGCAGCAGGGTTTGCTGGCGCTCTTTTAAAGCCAGCCGGGCAAAGGAGTCGTAGCCGTTGTGAATGATATCCTGCAAAATACCATGGTCCGGATAACGGCTTTGCAGCAGCACTTTGCCGGCATGCTGCGCCCTGCCAGCTCGACCAGCCACCTGGGTGATCAATTGCGCCAGTTGCTCCGGTGCCCGAAAGTCGCTGCTAAACAGAGCGCCATCGACATCGACAATCACCACCAAAGTGACTTTGGGAAAATGATGGCCTTTGGCCAGCATCTGGGTACCGACGATTAATTGTGGTCCGCCTGCGGTGATGTGCTGCAGTGCTTCGACCAGGCTGCCTTTGCGCCGTGTGCTGTCGCGATCCAGCCGTACTACCGGAACCTCCGGAAACATCGGTTGCAACTGGGCTTCCAGTTGCTCGGTACCCTGACCAAGCGGCACCAGCCGGGTGCTGCCGCAATGGCCGCATTGCCGGGGCACCGGCCGGCTGCTGCCGCAATGATGGCAATTGAGCTGGCGATCCTGCTTGTGCCAGGTCATGCTGGCATCGCAGCGCTGGCAATCGGCGACCCAGCCGCATTCATCGCACGATAAAGCCGGGGCAAAACCGCGCCGGTTTAAAAACAGCATCACCTGAAAGCCTTGCTGCAAGGTGTGCTTTATTTGTTGGATGCTGCTATCGGCCAGACCAAATTGCACTGCTTGCTGTTGTAAATTAACCAGTTCCAGTGTTGGCAATTGCTGGCCACTGGCTCTGCTGCTAAGTGTCAGCAGTTGAAAGCGCTTGTGCAGAGCATTGTACAGACTTTCCAGGCTGGGAGTGGCTGAGCCCAGTACTACCGGGCATTGCTCCAAAGCAGCTCTTTTTACCGCCAGATCACGGGCATGGTAGCGAAAGCCGTCCTGCTGTTTTAGCGAGGCATCATGCTCTTCATCGATTACGATCAGGCCAAGGCTGGCAAAGCGTAAAAACAGCGCCGAGCGGGTGCCAATCACAATAGCGGCACTGCCGGTGGCGGCTTGTTGCCAGCAGGCCAGGCGTTCGGTATCCGTTAGCCCGGAATGCCAGCTAAGCACCGGTACCTGAAAACGATCGGCAAAACGAGCCAGCGTTTGCGGGGTTAATCCTATCTCTGGCACCAGCACCAGCACCTGTTTCCCCTCTGCCAGCAAAGGGGCGATGCTTTGCAAATACACTTCGGTTTTGCCAGAGCCGGTAATACCTTCCAGCAAGAATGGCTGAAAACGACCCTGCGCCTGCACAATCGCAGATACTGCCAGCGCCTGATCGGTGGTTAGTTTTAAACCTGCTTGGGTACTGGTGACTGCAGGGTAAGGAGAAAAAGGTACCTCGATGGCGGCTACCAGTTGTTTTTGCAGCAGTGCTCGCAGTGCCGGCCGCTGCTCGGAGGTGATGCTATCAGCCGCTAATCCCCCTTGCCGCAGTTGCTGCCACAGAGCCAATTGTTTGGGCGCTCGCTGTAAATCTGTCTCGGTGACAGCCTGACCTGCCTGGGTAAGTTGGTAATGCAACGACTGATAGCCAGGCAGTGGCTTGCCCTCCCGCAGCAAAGCAGGGATGGCAGAGATCAGCACCTCTCCCAGCGGGTGATGGTAGTAATCGGCGGCAAAAGACAGCAACCGACACAGCTGCCCGGACAGCACAGGGCTGTCATCCAGCACTGCAACTATGGATTTTAAGGCGTCTTCAGCAAAAGCATCTGCTGGTTGCAGTTGCCAGACAATTCCTACCAATTCTCGTTTGCCAAAAGGCACTAAAACCCGACAACCCACCTGCACTTCGATACCGACAGGCAACCGATAATCAAAGGATTGACGCAAGGGGACTGGCAAAGCAACCCGGATCACTGACACTGGCACGGCTACCCGTTGAGTGTGGCCCTGGGCCACCGATTCGTAATACGGCTAGTGTATCGACTGGCACCATGGCTTCGCAACCGAAAAAGCATGTTGAATCGTACCTCTGCTGCTTGCAAGGCCAGAGTAGATCGAATAAACTACGCGCCCTAATTGAACTGTAACCGCGTATGGTGCCCGGCGTTTAGCGACCAGGTGGCGATACGGCCTTAAACTGAGGTAACCCATGAAGCCAGGAATTCACCCAGAATACCAAGAAATTACTGCAACCTGTACTTGCGGTAACTCTTTCAAAACCCGTTCAGCCTTGTGCAAAGACATCCACCTGGACGTCTGCTCTGCCTGCCACCCATTCTACACCGGCAAGCAAAAAGTACTGGACGTTGGTGGTCGTGTTGATCGCTTCAAAAAGCGTTTCAGCATGGTGGGCAAGCGTTAATTACGCCTGCTCTCTACAAAAAAAGCACCTTCGGGTGCTTTTTTTGTTTCATCGAAATGCTTTCTGCTTATGCCATTGGCTGAGTAGGATGCACAGGACACCCAGCCACATCAGCACAGAAAACGGCAAAGCCGTCCCTGTATAAGTAAGAGCCAGTAAAGGGCCGGCCAAAGCACCTGAACCGAAGCGTAAGGTGCCTATCACTGCCGTGGCTGTTCCGGTATGTTCGGGAAACCGCATTAGAATCATCGCATCGGCGTTGGTGGCAATTAAACCAAGGCTGGCCATTAAAGGACCTATCGTAAGTACGGTAAACCAAAGGGATAAGTGCAAGGCATTAAAGAGTACCAGCAAGCTGGCACTGCTCAGAGCCAGTATTACGCCCAGTTTTAGCATGCGCTCAGGTCCGGTCCGGCTGACTAAGCGGCTGTTCAGTAAGTTGGCCAGCATCAACAACAACACATTAAAAGCAAACAGCAAGGCAAACCAGAGCTCATTGACACCAAAATATTCGATGTACACCAAAGGTACGGCAGTCAGGAAGCAGAAAAAGGCAAATGAACTGAACATCGAGGTGGCAATGTCGGGTCTGGCGGCTTTAAGCGAAAGCACCGTTTTATAGCCATGCAGGAATTGCAGCCTGGCAGCAGTTTCTGCCGGCTTGCTCTGGTTTATATTGGGCAGGTAACGCCAGCAAATTAATAACATGATTGCAGCGTAGAGTGCCAGACTGACAAAAATCATTTGCCAGCTACTGAACCACATTACCAGGCTGCCAAGAGCAGGTGCCAGCAAAGGTGCCAGCATCATGGTCATGGCGACATACGACATGCCCTTGGCGGTATGCTCTTGGTACAGGTAGCGAATAATACCTGGCACAACCACGGTTGCCGCGGCACCACTAAAGGCCTGGATCGCCCGCCAAAACAGGAAGACTTCAATGGAGTTGGTTTGGCTAAGCATTACGCTGGCCAGGGCAAAGCCTGCTAAGCCACTTAATGCCAGTTTGCGGCGACCAAGGCTATCGGCCAGTGGACCGGTAATCAACATCCCTAGTGCATAAAAAACCAAAAATATGCTCAGTGATTGTTGCACCATACCGATCGGAGCGCCCATGCCCTCTGCCATGGTAGGCATGGCCGGCAAGTACATGTCGATGGCCAGGGGAGTGGTGGCAAATAGCGCGGCCAGCAAGGCAACCAGTGCCAGGGATGGGGTGGCTGCCTTGCTGGCTGATGTGGTCTGACTATGCATAAGCAGGTGGAAAGATCCTTACTTCTTTTTGGCTTTTTTCTTGGCGGCTGGCTTTTTCTTTTTTACCGGTACCTTGGCTTCTTTGTGCTTTGGCCTTAGGCCTTCGATAAAGCGGCGTTTCAGTTTTTGCTCGGTGTAGCGTTCAATTTTGCTGAGAATCGCCATATCGTGTGCTTCGACCAGCGAGATGGCGGTGCCTTTTTTGCCGGCCCGACCGGTGCGGCCAATGCGGTGCACATAGATATCGGCGGTGCGTGGCATATCGTAGTTGATCACATGACTGATGTCGTCAATATCCAGGCCGCGGGCCGCCACATCGGTAGCGATCAGCACCGGAGACTGGCCTTGTCGAAAGCGGAAGATGGCTTGCTGGCGTTTATCCAGTGGCATATCGCCTTGCAGCCAGCAATTGCGAATACCAGCGGTTTGCAGCTGGCCGGTCAGTTGTGCCAACCGCTCTTTGGTTTTAACAAAGACAATGGCTTTGTGTACCTCATCTTGCTTTAGCAGATGTGTCAGCAACGCCAGCTTATGGTTCAGATCATCGGCCAGGTGGATCCACTGGGTAATTTTACCGCGCTCACGCCGGGGCGGCTCAGCTTCAATCCGTTCTGGTTCATGCAACGAGTGGCCGGCAAAACGCTCCAGATTGGCACCTTCCAGCGTGGCAGAGAACAACATGGTTTGTTTGCGCTGACGGGCTTCCAGCACAATGCGGTTCATTTCGCCAATAAAGCCCATATCCAGCATGCGGTCAGCTTCATCCAGGATCAGCAGCTCAATATGCTCGGCCTGGAATTTTTCTTTATCCAGGTATTCGATCAGGCGCCCTGGGGTGGCTACCAGTAAATCGTTGTTCTTAGTCAGCACATCGGTATGGCTGTCGTAATGGCTGCCTCCGGTGATCACACCAGCATTGAGCTCGGTAAACTGGATCAGTCGCTGGATCTCCTGATGCACCTGATACGCCAGTTCCCGGGTCGGTGTCATAATCAATACCCGGGCAAAGCCAGGTGCGCGGCGCGGGAAATCCAGCAGGTATTGAATCGCTGGCACTAAAAACGCCAGCGTTTTGCCGGTGCCTGTTGGGGCACACGCCAGGATATCACGCGCTTCCAGTGCATAGGGCAACACCAGTTGCTGGATCTGGGTGGCTTGCTTAAAGCCGCATTTTTGCAACGCCCGGCCTAAGGCCGGGTGCAGATCGAACTCATCAAATTGCATGCACTACTCTCTTGGTATAAACCGCCGGGCTCTTGTTATAAACCGCTGGGCTTTTGCCGTAACAACGCCGGGCGGATGACAAGGTGGCTGCCGCCAGATACACTTGGCCCCGGAGGGATTATGGCAGCAGGTTTTCAATGTAAACAGTTTTTCATCGGCCATCAGCACTGTGCGATGAAAGTGGGCACCGATGCTTTTTTGCTGGGTGCCTGGGTCCGTATTCCCGCCAGCGGCAACCTGTTGGATATTGGTTGCGGCAGTGGCATTCTTAGCCTGATGCTGGCACAGCGCAGCCAGGGCCTGCAGCCTATTACTGCATTGGATCTGGATGCCGGTGCCGTGCGGCAAAGCCGTATGAATGTGGCAGCCAGCCCCTGGCGATCAGCCATACAAGTGCTGGAACAGGATATTCTAACCTATCAGCCGGCGGAGCGTTACTCTTTGCTGCTGTGCAATCCACCTTATTTTCATCAGGCCGTGCCTGCACGGGATGCTGCCCGCCAGCTGGCACGGCATAGTGATAGCCTGCCCTGGCCACAGTTGTTGCAACAGGCGGCGCAATTGGCCAGTGATGATGCAGATTTTGCGCTGGTGATCCCGGATAGCAGTGTGTCGTTGTTGCTGCAGGCAGCCACGCTGGCGGGCTGGCAGCTAAAACGACTTTGCCGGGTGCAACCAGGCCCACAGAAAGCCGTGCGCCGTGCTTTGCTGCAGCTCAGCCGGCAACCGGCTGTCCCGGAGTACAGCCAGTTGTGTATCCAACAGAGCGATGGCCAGTATAGTGGGGACTACCGGCAACTGTTAAAAGACTTTTACCTGAAATTTTAGGTGTTGTTACAGCGCTGCCAGCTCAGCCAGCAACTGATCAACCCATTGCTGTAGGCGGGCATCCGTTAGCTCGTACTGGTTTTCATCATCCAGTGCCAGGCCATAAAACCACTGACCATCCTCGGTCAGTGCTTTAGATGCTTCGAATTCATAGCCCTGATTGGGCCATAGCCCAATACGGTCACAGCGATTGTGGCTAATGGCGTGGTGCAGCATGCCCAGCGCATCCTGAAACCATTCGGTGTAGCCGATTTGATCGCCCATGCCATAAAGCGCAATGACTTTGTCGTTCAGATCCAACTCAGCGATATCGGCCCAACAAGCCTCCCAGTCTTCCTGCAGTTCACCAAAGTCCCAGGTAGAAATACCCAGGATAAGAATGTCGTAATCCTGCATTCGGCTCAGAGGGGTATCTTTCAGGTTGTGCAGTGCCACCAGCTCAGGCCCCAGCAGTTGCTGAATTTTCTCTGCTACCATTTCGGTATAACAGGTGGTGGAACCATAAAACAGACCAATCTGCATTAGTCGTGTACTCCGCATCGCTCTGGAAAGGCTAAGTTTACCAAAAGCGGCTTGTTGGCAAAAGTAAGGCGAAGGCTTTGTGTCCGATCCCGTTCGCGGTACACTAGCAGCCCGATGAATTTGACCGTGAAAGAGCAGAGTGTGTCGGCAGCTGAGCACCCGTTGATTGAAACTTTTTTGCAGCAACTCTGGCTGGAGTCTGCGGCGAGCAGGCATACGTTAAGCGCTTATGGCAGTGATTTACGCAAATTTGCCAGTTTTTTGGCACAGAGTGACTTGGGTCATGATCTGTTGCAGGTGCAACCGCAGGCGATTGAGTCTTACCTGGCACAGTTGCAAGATGAAAACTACAGTGCACGCAGCACCGCCAGGCGACTGAGTGCACTGCGCCGTTTTTATGGCTGGCTGCAGCAGAGTGGCCAAAGGGCAGATCATCCGCTTAGCCAAACGCTCAACCCTAAGCTTGGGCGCAACTTGCCAAAAAGCTTGTCGGAAAGTGAGGTGGAGGCTTTACTGGCTGCGCCTGATCTGACAACTACCATAGGATTGCGTGATAAAGCCATGCTGGAAGTCTTGTATGCCGCTGGCCTTCGGGTGAGTGAGTTGGTTGGATTGACCCTGCGGCAACTGAATTTACGCCAGGGGGTCTTGCTGGTGCAGGGCAAAGGCCGCAAAGAGCGGCTGGTACCCATAGGTGAAGAAGCGATGGACTGGCTGCAGCATTATTTAACCGATGCCCGGCCAGAGCTGCTTAACCAGCCGGTTGAGGTGTTGTTTCCGAGTAGCCGGGGCCAGATGATGACCCGGCAGACCTTCTGGCATCGTATCAAGTTTTACGCTAAGGTAGCGGGCATTCAAAGCGCGCTGTCACCGCACACCTTGCGGCATGCTTTTGCGACCCATTTATTGAACCATGGCGCTGATTTGCGGGTTGTGCAAATGCTGCTTGGACACAGCGATTTGTCCAGCACCCAGATTTATACCCATATAGCGCAGGCCCGCTTGAAGGGACTGCATCAACAACATCACCCTCGGGGTTAACCAAAGTAGAGTAAAGGATTCATCATGCTTCGACTGACAACATTAATGGCTGCACTTGGTTTATGGGCTGGTTCGGCGCTGGCGGAAAGTACAACTGCCTTCGACGAAGCCAACATTAACCGCCAATTAGGCCAGCTGGGTTTGCAGGTTGACTCGATGACAGCATCGCCAGTTACTGGCCTGGTGCAGGTGTTTACCAATCGCGGGCTGTTTTTTGTCAGCAACGACGGCAATTTCTTTTTTGAAGGCAACCTGTTCGATATTCAAAATCGTGAACTGGTGAATGAGCAACAAATGCGGCCATTCCGCCAGCAGCAACTAGACAAGCACAGCGATTACATTGAGTACAAAGCCAAAGACGAGCGCCATGTGGTGACGGTATTTACCGATCCAAGCTGTGGCTATTGCCGTCGTTTGCATCAGGAAATTGCTGATTACAACAAAGCCGGCATCACAGTACGTTACCTGGCATTCCCTCGTGGTGGTTTGGCATCCGATACCGGCAAAGATCTGGCTGCTATTTGGTGCTCGCGCGATAAAAACAGTGCCATGGATGATGCCAAAGCAGGGCGTTCAGTTCGTGCCATTGAGTGCCGTAACCCGGTGGCGAATCACTACCAACTGGGGCAGGCTTTTGGTGTGACTGGCACCCCGGCCATTGTGTTACCAAGTGGCCAGATGATCCCTGGTTATCAACCGGCTGCTGCACTGATTCAACAACTGACCAATTGATATGATGACCAAGCAGCTTCGTCAGCGCAGCGTACCTGGTGCCACCCTGGCTGGTGATTTGCACCCAGTGTTGCAGCGCTTGTACCTAAGCCGCGGCATACGCGATATCAAAGAGTTGAATCGTGCTGCTGCTGACTTGCTGCCATGGCAGCAACTAAAAGGCATGGATGCGGCCACCCAGCTGTTGATCACAGCATTGCAAAGCCAGCAGCATATTGTGATTGTTGGAGACTTTGATGCCGATGGTGCCACCAGTACCGCAGTGCTGATGGCCGGCTTGAAAGCCTTTGGTTTTAAATACCTGGAATACCTGGTACCCAATCGCTTTGAGTACGGCTATGGCTTAAGCCCGGAAATAGCCGAACTTGCGGTAGCTCAGGGGGCAGAGCTGATTATTACTGTTGATAATGGCATCTCTGCTGTCGATGGGGTGGCGGTTGCTAAGGCGGCTGGTGTCAAGGTACTGGTCACAGATCATCATCTGGCGGGCAGTGAGTTACCAGCGGCCGATGCGATAGTGAATCCAAACCAGCCGGGTTGTGACTTTCCAAGTAAAGCCCTGGCCGGGGTTGGGGTTGCTTTTTATTTATTGCTGGCGTTACGTGCCTGTTTGCGTGAGCAGCAGTATTTTCAGCAAAAAGCACTCAAAGAGCCCAACCTGGCGGAGTTGCTGGATTTGGTCGCGCTGGGTACTGTCGCCGATGTGGTACCGCTGGATAGCAACAACCGTATTTTAGTGCATCAGGGGCTGCAGCGGATCCGCTCTGGACGTTGCCGGCCAGGTATTCAGGCCCTGATAGATGTGGCGAACCGCACGGCCAGCCGGCTGACAGCCAGCGACTTTGGCTTTGCGTTGGCACCGCGGCTTAATGCTGCTGGCCGATTGGATGATATGTCGCTTGGTATCAGTTGCCTGTTGGCACCAGAACTTGGGCCAGCACGAGAGTTGGCTGCCCGGCTGGATGAGCTTAATGTGGAGCGGCGGGCCATTGAGCAAAGCATGCAACTGGAAGCGCAGCAGTTTTTGCGGCAGTTATCCTTGCAACAAGCTGAGTTGCCTGCTTGTTTGTGCTTGTACCAGGCCGACTGGCATCAGGGCGTGATTGGCATCCTGGCAGGTCGCATCAAAGAGCAGTACCATCGCCCTGTGGTGGTGTTTGCCGAGGGCGATGGCGGCGAGCTAAAAGGCTCGGCCCGCTCCATTCCTGGTTTGCATATCCGTGATATGCTTGAAGCCATTGCCAGCCAGTATCCGGGGTTACTGAAAAAATTTGGCGGTCATGCGATGGCTGCGGGGCTTACCATCGATGCTGAGCGACTGGATACTTTTCAGTTAGCACTTAATTACGTGGCAAGTCGTTGGATCAGTGACGAGCTATTGCAGGCCGAGCTGCTCACCGACGGTGAGTTACCGCAAGATTGTCTGGCATTGGAGTTTGCTGAGCTACTGCAGCAAGCGGGCCCCTGGGGGCAGGCTTTCCCAGAGCCGGTATTTGAAGGCGAGTTTCGCCTGCTGCAACAAAAAGTGCTGGCTGATAAACATCTCAAATTGATGCTGCAGCACAGTTCGGGGCAATTGCTGGATGCCATCTGGTTTAATGCCGACCGCAACAACTGGCCGGATGTGAATGTGCAGCAGGTGCGGCTGGCCTATCAACTGGATGTGAACGAATTTCGCCAACAACAAAACCTGCAATTGCTGGTGCGGCATATGATGGCCGTATAAACGGCGAAAACTACTGCCCTTGGCGTGGAAATTTGCTACAATCCACGCCAATTTTTTTGTCGCCGTAGCAAGGTTCAGATCCCATGTTTGAAGTTAACCCAGTCCACCAGAGTATCAAAGACGTTACCGAGCGCACTGCTGTGCTTCGGGGGTATCTTTGACTACGATAGCAAGCAAGAACGCCTGGAAGAAGTAAGCCGCGAACTGGAAGATCCTGCCATCTGGAATGAGCCGGAAAAAGCGCAGGCATTGGGTAAAGAGCGCTCGGCATTGGAGCAGGTGGTTGGCACCATCCAGAAGCTGGAGCAGGGCGTGCAGGATGTGGCTGGCCTGGTAGAGCTGGCGGTAGAAGCCGACGACGAAGATACTTTTGAAGAAGCCAAAACTGAGCTGGCGGAGCTGGTGCAACAGTTGGAGTTACTCGAGTTTCGCCGGATGTTCTCTGGCAAACACGATGCCTCCGACTGCTATCTGGATATTCAGTCGGGTTCGGGTGGCACCGAAGCGCAAGACTGGGCCAGCATGTTGATGCGGATGTATCTGCGCTGGGGTGAAGACAAAGGCTTTAACCCTGAGCTTTACGAAGTCACCGATGGTGATGTGGCTGGTATCAAAGGCTGCACCATCAAGTTCAGTGGTGAATACGCCTATGGCTGGTTGCGCACTGAAACCGGTGTGCACCGGCTGGTGCGCAAAAGTCCGTTCGACTCCGGCAATCGCCGTCATACTTCCTTTGCTTCGGTGTTTGTGGCACCGGAAATTGACGATGATATTGAAATTGAAATCAATCCGGCCGATTTACGTATTGATACCTACCGCGCCTCCGGCGCTGGTGGTCAGCACGTTAACCGGACTGATTCAGCCATTCGGATCACTCACTTACCGACCAATACGGTGGTACAGTGCCAAAGCGACCGCTCGCAGCACAAAAACCGTGACAATGCTTTCAAGCAATTGCGCGCCAAGTTGTATGAGCTGGAGCTGCAAAAACAAAATGCCGAGAAGCAGGCGCTGGAAGACAGCAAGTCCGATATTGGCTGGGGCAGTCAGATCCGCTCTTACGTGCTGGATGACTCCCGTATCAAAGATCTACGTACCGGCGTTGAGACCCGCAATACCCAGGCGGTGTTAGACGGCAATCTGGATAAGTTTATTGAAGCCAGCTTAAAAGCCGGCTTATAAGTCACCAAACGCTCTTACTTACAACACTCAGGAATCAAACATGGCCGAACAGCAGAACCAAGATAACGAAATTCAGGACGTTAACAAGCTGATTGCTGAGCGAAAACATAAATTAGCGGCGCTGCGCGAAGACGGTTTTCTATTCCCGAACGATTTTCGACGCGACAGTATTTCCAGTGATGTGATTGCCAAGTATGGCCACCTGAGCAAGGAAGAGCTGGAAGAACAGAAGATCACCGTCAGTCTGGGTGGGCGCATTATGACCCGGCGCATTATGGGCAAAGCCAGCTTTACCACCATTGCCGATATGGGCGGTAAAATTCAACTCTATGTAGCCCGGGACAGCCTGCCGGAAGGCGTGTACAACGAGCAATTTAAAAAGTGGGATCTGGGCGATATTATCGGTGCCAGTGGCCATTTATTTAAAACCCAGACCGGTGAATTAACGGTCTGGCTGACGGATATCCGCCTGCTGACCAAAGCCCTGCGGCCCTTGCCAGATAAATTCCACGGCTTAACCGATAATGAAGCGCGCTATCGCCAGCGTTATCTGGACTTAATTTCCAACGAGCAATCGCGTAAAACTTTCCTGGTACGCAGCAAAACCGTGGCCTATATCCGTCGTTTTTTCAATGATGAAGGCTTTTTAGAAGTCGAAACGCCAATGCTGCAAGGCATTCCAGGCGGCGCCTCGGCGCGCCCCTTTGAAACCCACCACAATGCACTGGATATGCAAATGTTTTTGCGGATAGCGCCCGAGCTGTATTTAAAGCGGCTGGTGGTTGGTGGTTTTGAAAAAGTTTTTGAGCTCAATCGTAACTTCCGCAACGAAGGGGTCTCGACCCGCCATAACCCGGAATTCACCATGCTGGAGTTTTACTGGGCGTATGCGGATTACAACGACTTAATGGACTTAACGGAGAAGTTATTCCGTGGTTTGGCGCTGGAAGTACTGGGCAGTACCGAAGTGCCGTATCAGGGTGAAGTCTTTGATTTTGGTAAGCCCTTTGCCCGGATGTCGGTGACCGAGTCCATTTTGCACTTCAACCCGACAGTAACCAAAGAGCAACTGGCTACGCGTGAAGCAGTGGCTGAACTGGCGAAAAGCCTGGGTATTGACGTCAAAGCCAACTACGGCCATGGCCGTATCCTGATGGAGGTATTTGACGAGCTGGTAGAAACCAAGCTGCGTCATCCTACCTTTATTACCGAGTACCCAGCAGAGGTATCACCACTGGCTCGTCGTAACGACCATAACCCTGAGATTACCGACCGCTTCGAGTTCTTTATCGGTGGCCGCGAACTGGGGAATGGCTTTAGCGAGCTAAACGATGCTGAAGATCAGGCCGAGCGTTTCCTTGAGCAGGTGAAGCAAAAAGATGCCGGTGATGATGAAGCCATGTTCTACGACGAGGACTTCGTGACTGCGCTGGAGCACGGCTTGCCGCCTACGGCTGGCCAGGGCATAGGCATCGATCGTTTGGTAATGCTGTTGGCCGATGCGCCATCCATTCGGGATGTGATTCTGTTTCCGCATATGCGGCCAGAAGCCAAATAAGCGAATTGTACGTACAAGAAAGCCCGGCTGGATTTCCAGCCGGGCTTTTTTTACACCTATTGTAACGCTGAAAAGTATATTCATTAAATCTTCATTTAATTTTGCAACGTTTAAATTGCAATTTGTTCTTGTAATTGGTACTTTCTACTGAATTTGATCAGGGAAGGTATCGCTATGTTGATTCGTACGCTGCTGTTTTGCTTGTTAACCTTATGGCATCTGCTGGGCAGCTTTGCTGTTCAGGCCAGCGCGCCGCTTTATCACTGCAATGTTATTGACTTCAATGGCCCAGAAGCTGGGTATGGGCATCATTATCCTCTAACCGAAATATATATGGGAGATGGTGAGCCTCATGAGGATGTAGATCTAGATGTGGTGTTTAATTACTTCAGGGAGTTCTTTGATCGCAGTAAACAAGTGACGGTTTTATCGGGTAATAATCTGGCCGAGGTGATAGCGCAGTGTACTGATTTTGTCGAGCAGAATGACCAGTTTGTTGTGTATAACGGATGGTGCGAGCTGACCGATATGCACGGTAATTATTACTCCGGAACCGTGAGTACCTTGCCAGGGGTAAGTCGGTTTCAAAGGCGTGATGAGGGCTCTCAGTTCGACGTCTATGACCTGACCGACATGCCATGGGAAATGGTGTATTGGCATTATATTGCCTGTGATATACCTATTATGAATACGCCTATTCAGGTTTTTCCACTACCTTTTGTGATCACCTACGACGATAAAGATGAATGCGAACCAGGCTGCCCGA
>NZ_JBDIUV010000007.1:0-277265 GCF_039631345.1 Alkalimonas sp. NCh-2 | reverse complement strand
AGGGCGCCATTTTAGGGATTTAAATCCTGCTGTCAAGGCTGAATTTCAGCATTTACCGCACTTTTTTATCCCGCTGCAGAGCGCTTATTCGCTGCCCCGCTGGCATGGGTGGGCATTATAGGGAGCTAAGATAAAGCTGCAAGCCTTATTTGATTCTTTTGGTGTGTTTGCCTAAAAATCAGGCTCTTTGTGCTTTTTCAGCGCAACAGCTGCTTTTAAGCGCTGCTTGCCATAGAGAAAAGCTTTGGTCATGATGTCACGGTTTACAGGGATGTACTGATAATCCGCAGCATTTTGTCCAGCTTCAGTATCGACATCAGGATCGTTCAGATAAACAAAATCATCATCAGCATCACAAAGCACCACCCAATGCGGTGCCTTGCTGCGATCGAACTGCCAGGTACTAATAAGCAATAACACCACATAGCCTTGCTGCAATCTATCCAGTACATCGGTTAGCGTGAAATCGGCAATCTGAACCGGGATATTAGCCTGGGTACATTTTTGTTGTTCAATCTGATGCACACGCTGCAGCAACTGTTTCTTTTGTTGGCTTCGCACCGAGTCAACAAACAAAGGCCCGGATTGATTAAGCATCACTTCAACGTCAAAGGCTCGTCTCGCACCAGCCAAAGCTAAACCTCTGGGACTGCAACCACCATGACCGGATGTCATAAATATGGTCGTGGCTTCACGCCAAATCTCCAACTCCTCGATAAAGGGATCGTAGCGGCCTGGTTCAAAGTAATTCATTGCCATCAGTAAACTAGCAGGCCCACAGGTAAAAGGCGTAGTTTGCGGAATAAATTGGATGCCTTTATTGGTATCCTGTTGCTGATAGCTGAACACACGCTTCTGCATGCACAGTGCATCCGAGTGATCTTCATAAAAATCATGGCGGATAGCAAATTCCTGATAGCCCTGACGCCGATACAAGGCAATGGCGCCGCTATTATCCGGCCTGACTTCCAGACGCAAAAAAACACAGCGCCGCTGCCGGGCAGATAACTCTGCCTGATTTAACAGCAGCTGTGCAAAACCTTGCTTTCGTTCGGTGGGTAATACCGCAAGCGAGTACAACCGGGCCAGACTAATCCCCCGACGATACAACACCAGAAAATAACCGACCAACTGGCCATTTTTTTCCAGCACCTGTAAATCACTGCGCTTATCCAAAATAAAGTGCCTGAAGCTACGGCGACTCAAACGATCAGCATCAAAGCAGGATTGCTCCAACTGCACCAAATCAGCTAAATCCAACAACAGGGCATCACGAATACAAAGATCTTTATTCTGCATAGGCACCTTAATACCTTCCTTCATCGCCAGGCATTGCACGTTGTTTCCAGCTATCTTGCAAGACAATTATTTTGCTGCTCACGAGTAAAGGATTTCATTAGGCAGCAATCAACACTAGTGTCTACAATACAAGAAATGCATTTTTCCGGAACAGGATATGTCTAAGTTATTAATCGTAGTAGATAAGCTGCAAGATTGGGGGCCTTTCTTTCAATACGATGGCGTTATGACCCTGGCTGATTATCTGAAGTGGCAGGGTAAGTCCCGCCAGCGCGTACGGCTCATTAACCTTTGTCGACAATCCCAGTACCTGGGTTCAGGGTATTACTGCTCGTTACTGGCCGAAGCGCGTAATCACCATGCCATCCCGTCCATTAAGGTATTTAATAAGTTTAACCGGGACGAAATTGCCGATGTGATTGATGATATCCCAGTGACATTAACGAAACAGCTCAATAAAGCTCTGGCTGATAACCCGGAAACGCAACTAACTTTCCAGCTTTATTTTGGCGAAACCATTGAGCGCTCGTTAAAGAAAGTGGCCGATTATCTGTTTGAAGCATTCTCCGTTCCTATCCTGCACGTTGATTTGATCAAAAAGCAACAATGGCAGGTAAAAACCATTCGTATTGGCAGTTTGCACAAACTGACGGAGTCACAACAAACGCAGTTTGCAGAAGCGCTGGAGCGTTTTAGCCATAAAATATGGCGATTGGAACCGAGCAGGCGGCAATTTAAATACGACCTGGCCGTGTTAATGGATCCCAAGGAGCAGTTCCCCCCCTGTACCCCCCGCTCCATAGAATTGTTTTGCAAAGCGGCCAAAAAGGCGGCCATGGATACCGAGATCATCGGTGCTCGCGATCATCAAAGGCTGGCGGAGTTTGATGGCCTTTTTATTCGTGAAACCACCGCTGTCAATCACCATACTTTCAAAATGGCATTAAAAGCCGAACGCGAAGGGCTGGCAGTGATTGATGATCCGAACTCGATTTTGCGCTGCAGCAATAAAATCTACCTGCAAACGCTGTTTGAACAGCATCAGGTGCCGGTACCAGATGGTTTAATGCTGTTTAAATACGATACCGATAATCTGGAGCGGGCAGCAGATTTACTAGGCTTACCCATGGTATTAAAAATCCCCGATGGCAGTTTTTCCCGAGGGGTGGTGAAAGTAAAAACCATGACCGAACTGCGGCAAAAAATGACCGAGCTGTTTGAGCAAAGCGCCATCATCCTGGCCCAACGCTATACCTTCACAGAGTTTGACTGGCGTATTGGCGTGTTAAATGGTCAGGCGCTTTTTGCCTGCAAATACTTTATGGCGCGCAATCACTGGCAGATTTACAAGCACGGTAGCGGCAAAACACAAAGCGGTGCTTTTAGCACCTGCGCTGTGAGCGAGGTGCCGGCTCATGTGCTTGATGCTGCTATTCGAGCCTGCGCTCCGATTGGTGATAGCCTCTATGGCGTTGACATCAAACAAGATGGGGATAAGGTGTACGTGATCGAGGTCAATGACAACCCAAACATCGATGATGGAGTGGAAGATTTGTATCTGGGCAACAAGCTCTATGACTTGCTGGTGGAAGACTTTATCCGCCGCATAGAACTAAAACGGTAAATCTAAAAACACAAAAGCATCGGGAGTGCTTTTGGACAGCCAATGGCTGGTCCCGGAGGGATGCCTGCAGGGATAGCAGGCACAAAAAAACCGGCTTTAAGCCGGTTAATTTGGTGCAGATGGAGAGACTCGAACTCTCACGCCCTTTCGAGCACTAGCACCTGAAGCTAGCGTGTCTACCAATTCCACCACATCTGCATGGTATGTTGCGCATCGCTGCTCAACATGGCGCACAGTATAGCGAGTTCCAAAAAGCTGTCAACTGCAATATGGCACAATTTAACGGCTTTTGTGTCACTCGCTTATTTGCTGTGCAAAGCGGCTATTTTCCGTTCTTTTTTAGTAAGCCAATCTCTTCCAAACGCTGCATTAAGTAGTCGTTGGAATTAATTGGCTCCGGATAACGATTGGGGCGCTCGGCACTGATACAGCTTGGCAGCGTCTCAATGACAAAATCCGGATTTGGATGCATAAAGAAAGGAATGGAGTATCGAGGCTCGCCCGCAGCCATGCCTGCCGGATTGACTACCCGATGGGTGGTGGATGGCAGCACATGGTTGGTCAGGCGCTGCAGCATATCACCGATATTCACGACGATGGTGCCTTCAATAGTTGTGACCGGCAGCCAGCTGCCATCACGACGCAGTATTTCCAAACCAGCCTCGTTCGAGCCAACCAGCAAGGTGATCAAATTAATGTCTTCGTGCTGACCTGCTCGGATCGACTGAGTGCTGGTATCCTGAATTGGTGGATAATGAATAGGCCGCAGGATCGAATTACCGAAATTAACCTTATCGGCAAAATAGTGCTGTGGCTGCCCTAAGTAGAGCGCCAGCGCTTCCAGTACCCGATTGCCTAGCTTTTCCAGCTCGCTGTAAAGCCGATAAGAAGCTTCTTTAAAACCCGGCACTTCGGTAGGCCACACATTGGGGTACAAGCTTGGGTGTGGTGCAGGACCGTCCAACTCGCGGCCAACATGCCAGAATTCTTTCAGATCCGGATGCTTGCTATCTTTGGCTTTTTCCACGCCAAAGCCGGTATAACCACGGGCACCGCCCTGCCCTGGCATATGGTACTTCGCTTTTACTTCATTGGGCAGCGCAAAAAACTGCTTAATGGCGGTGTATGTATCTGCTACCACGTCGTCTGAAATTCCGTGGCCGCTAATGCCACAAAATCCAAATTCAGTGTAGGCCTTGCCAATTTCGGCAACAAAGTTATCTTTGTCGGTGGCAAACCGTCTTATATCTAACGTTGGAACTTGCTGTGTCATATAAAAGACCTGTTTTTTAGCCTAAAGAAAAAAAGAACCCTGCAATAGCAGCGCTCATTAAGTTAGCCAATGTTGCTGCCAGCAAGGCTTTTAAACCCAGTGCCGCAATATCAGCCCGGCGACTGGGCGCCATACCGCCCAAACCACCTAATAGGATCGCAATAGAGGAGAAATTGGCAAAGCCACACAGCGCGATAGTGACAATCACTTGGGTATGTGCACTTAGCTCTTCTTTCACCTTTACATAATCAAGGTAAGCAACAAATTCATTGATCACCAGTTTCTGGCCAATAAAACTGCCTGCCACCCGCGCTTCTTCCCAGGATACGCCCAGAATAAAGGCCAGCGGCTGAAAGACATAGCCAAAAATCAGTTGCAAGGTCAGATCATCTTTGCCGAACCAAGCACCGATGCCACCGACCATGCCGTTTATCAGTGCAATAATCCCGATAAATGCCAACAACATGGCCCCCACATTAAGCGCCAGTTGCATACCGCTGGAAGCACCCGCGGCTGCGGCATCGATCACGTTGGTATGAGGTTTTTCCTGCGCAATTTCGGTCAGTTCGTTTTTCGGCTGCTCTGTTTCCGGCAAAATCATTTTCGCCATTAAAAAACCGCCAGGGGCTGCCATAAAACTGGCCGCAATCAGGTATTTTAATTCCACCCCCAATTCGGCATAACCAGCAAGCACCGAGCCAGCCACCGAAGCAAGTCCACCTACCATCACGGCAAAGAGTTCAGAGCGGGTCATCGTTGGCACAAAGGGCCGAACAATCAATGGTGCTTCGGTCTGCCCAACAAAGATATTGGCTGCCGCAGACATGGATTCTGGCCGACTTGTTCCGAGCAGCTTTTGCAAGCCGCCACCAATCAGGCGAATAACCCAGGCCATAATGCCGATGTGATAGAGCACGGCGATCAGGGATGAAAAGAAAACAATAATGGTCAACACATGAATGGCAAAAATAAAGCCTTGCGAGCGGCGGCCCAGATCACCAAATAAAAACTCGATACCATCTCTGGCGTAGCCAATCACATTGGAAACCACCAGTGAAATGCTATACAACACATCCTGCCCAACAGGGATGTACAAGACAAAAGCACCAATCGCTAACTGAATAGCAAAAGCACCCCCTACAGTACGCCAATTAATTCGCTTTTTATTATTCGATGCCAGCCAGGCTACCAGCAATAGCACCGCGATACCTACTAATCCCATCATTCCCCTGATCCTTTTAATTACTCCGCCAGCAACTGACGAATTTTTGTTTTTATAATGTCGATAGCAATCTGGTTTTTACCGCCTCGAGTCACCACCAAATCGGCAAACTGTTTTGAGGGTGCAATAAAATCAAAGAATGCTGGCCGCACGGTATCTTCGTATTGTTCGACCACCGATTGCAAACTTCTTCCTCTGTCTTCCAAATCACGGCGAATACGCCGCAACAGGCAAATATCCAGTGGTGTATCCATAAAGACGCTAATATCAAATTCATCACGCAGCAATGGATCGCTAAGCAACAAAATCCCCTCTACCAAAATCACTTTGGCTGGTTGCACCTGAATAGTATCTGGTAAACGGGTATGGGTTTTGTAGCAGTACTGAGGCATAGCAATGGCTTTACCTTCCCGTAGCTCCTGCAAATGCTGCCCCAAGAGTTTGTGCTCGAACGCCGACGGATGATCGTAGTTGGTTAGGGTACGCTGCTCAAACGACAAATGGCTTTGGTCGCGGTAATAAGCATCTTCAGCCAGAATAGCAATGCGCTCCCCGCCAAGCTCCTCTACCAGTTCCTGATAAACAGTTGATGCAAATAAACTTTTCCCGGAAGCAGAAGCGCCGGCTATGGCAATGATGGTGTTCTTACCCACGTCGTAGTCACTTTCCAATACACACAAAAAGCAATTATCGCTAAAAATGCCCGATATAGAAATAAAAAACCGGCCCGAAGGCCGGTTTTGTCTGGATAAAGCTTAATTAGAAGCGGTAGCGTACACCTAGCTTCAAGCGCCAGGTCGACTCGTTTTCATTAAAGCGTTCCCAGTTACTTCCTTCACGAGGTTGAAATCCTCGGATAGTAATCTCGCCGGTGTCCTGATTCACATCGCGCACCTGATACAAGCTGATAGTTCCAAACTCCGTATCACGGACATGACCTTTCGAGCTATCCAACAGATTGAGGAAGTTAGAAATGGTAAAATACAACTCCCCTTTGTGGTCTTTATGGAAACCAGGCACCTGCTGGCGGACACCAACATCCCAGGTAGTTACCCACGGAGAGTTGAAACCGCCTTTCGGCACGTAGCCGCCAATATAACCATTTAAGCCCATACTCGCGACAATATCATAAAACTCTTGCTTTCTGGCTTCACTTTCAAACACATACTGTGCATCATCCGGTGATGGAATGTAAGCCAGCACACCGCCACCACCATCAGAATAACCGAAGGCTTCACGATTAGCGGAACCACTTATGTTTGCCAAATAAGTTAGCGCCTTCCCTGACTTCCGCTCAAAGAACGAGTTAAAGGTAGTGGTGTAACCAGAGAAAATCTCAGTTTCGTACGAGATGTTTAGCACAAACCGATGACGGGTCTCGTACGGAGAGGTGCCAACCAGGGCTTCATTACGGTTAATCGCAATGTTATTTCCAAAGTTACCATGAGCGGTTGAAGCCGAGCCCACCGTAGCACTGGTAATATCCTGATAAGTGTAAGAAGTATTCACACTTAAACCAGACTCCCAACGCTTAAACAACGACGTAGTGATGATATGCGAGCGCCCTTCAGAATCCGCATTGGTCATCATCAGTGCCGGTAAACCTGCATCCTGATACAATTTCCTGCCATCAGTAGTTTCGTAAAACACATCCCCGATAGTGACGTTTTTCCAGAACACTGAGTTTTCAGGCTTCACGTAGCTGTACTCCGTGGTCCAGAGTACGTTTTGTAAGTAATCTCCCAAAGAAAAACGATAATCTGTCGCCAACTGGAAGCGCCAGTCTGAAGGGATTTTAAAGTTTGGATCATTCAGATTAATCGGTGAATCCGCACCTGAGCGTACATAATCTTCGAAAGATACAGGCACAGTAGTAATATCAACACCAACCAGCGAGTCACGAAGTTCAGTTGGGCCAAATGTTGCGCCAACATTACCTGAGTCGACTTTATTGATGCCGTTATTACCATAAGCATTTCCGGCCCATACACTTGGTTGGCCGCCAGAGAAGCGGCCAATACCACCGCGCACTACCAAATCAGTAGCAGCATCCCACTTAAAACCAAAGCGTGGTAACCAGATATCCAGACCGTTCAGGTTTTCCCGGTTGTCAAAGCCGGTTTGAGTCAGGAAAGACTCATTGAATGCTGGAACATCACTGGTGGTTAAGCGCTCATAGCGTAAACCGAAGCTTAGCAGCACATCCGGAGTAATTGCATATTCATCCTGAATATAAAATGCATGCTCGCCACGTTTGAAAGAAACAGCGGCATCGCGCGGATCCAATGATGGTGCATTTTGATAGCGCAGCTCCGTCGCTAAACGATTCTCAAAGTCTTCAATGCTGGTAAAACGGTAGCTACCCCGGGCGTACTGCACAAAAAGATTGTTCGCCTCAGTCTCTTTAAACTGATAGCCAAAGCTCAGTTTGTGATCATCCAGCAAATAAGTACCATCGATACCCAAAATCAGCGTTTTATTACTTAACTCATTAGCGTGGCGGCTATGGTCCGAACCAAAAGCGATACGACGATTGGAGTCACCTTCGATATCGACAAAAACTTGCGGCAAAGTACTTAACGAGTTTTGGCCAGTGCTACGATCCTGGTAGGTGGCATAAATTTCGGTTGAAAAATCATGTGTCCAATCAGAGAACAATTTGAAAGCATAGCTGTCCATCGTCTCAGAACGATCATACCAATGACTGGATAACTTCAAAGTTCTTGGATCATCGGTGGTATTTTGGATTTTGTTGCCATCGCTGCGTTGGTAAGTCAATGCAGCCCGGTGATCATCGTTGATGTTCCAATCCAGCTTTAGCAAGATTTTTTCATCTTTTGTGGTCGGGCTTACTGCCCAATCACCTACCTGAACACCATAAATATCATTGGCTATCTGAGCAACAGTTTGCAACTCTTCAGCAGTGACATTGGTTGCGTTTGCCACACCAGAAACACCGCTTGGACCCCAGCCAGAAGCCTGTGGCGAACTGTAGCGCTCATAAGAGGCAAAGAAGAACAATTTATCTTGTACTAAAGCACCACCCAGAGTAGCACCCCAGGTCTTTTCATCGAAGTCTAACGAGTCTCTGGAATTGTTGTGCTTGTATTCTCCGGCCCAGGAGTCGTTTTGCCTTTCAAAAAAGAAAGAGCCTGACAACTCATTGGTACCTGATTTTGTCACCGCATTAATTTTTGCACCCTGGAAGCCAGAGTCTTTGGCATGGAAAGGTGATGTGTCGACAATGACCTGTTCAATCGCATCCAGTGAAATAGGAGAACGAGTCGTTGGATAGCCGGTAAAGTTTAAGCCAAAATCGTCATTGATGCCGATGCCATCCACAGAAATGCTGTTAAAACGTGGGTTCGTTCCAGCAACAGAGATAGTGCCATCAGCGGCATTGATATTTACCAATGGGTTGTTACGAATGATGTCTTTCAGATCACGATTAAACGTTGGCGCATTTTCGATATCTCTGGCACCAAAGAAACTGCTTGAGCCAGTGTTATTTACAACCATGATTGAAGAGCCAGTTACTGCTATCCGCTCTACAGATGACGCAAGCTGTGCATTAAGACGTAAACCATCACCAAGTGTCAGATACACTTCGTCGTAAGTTACCGAACCTTGATCACCACGAATGGTAATCACATAAGGGCCACCAACCCGCAGACCAGTGCTTGAGAAAGCACCTGCATCATTCGTAGTGGTGGTAGTACGCGTGCCGGTCGGAACATGTAGAATTTCTACTCTGGCATTTGCTGCTACTTGTCCGGCTTCAGTGACTACATTACCCCGAACTGATGAAGTTGTATCCGCATAGGCTAATTGACTGACCCCAAGCCCGAGAGCTACAGCCAAAGCTAAATGTTTAATTTTCATATCGTTTCACCTGGTAGTTTCCGAATTTATACCCAATCCATTAGAAAACAATTGCTGTCTTCAATTTGGGAAGACATCCTAACGAATGATTGTGACGTTTTTTTTACGCCGGACCGAACAACAACGGAACTTTTTCCCGAACGGCGCATCTAACTCGTTTGGTCATACAATTGTAACATGACTGGTCTGAGTTGCGTACTTGCTAATGCAGTAATTTTGCAGAAAATTTCTTCAGCTATGGATTCGTTTTCAGTTTTGCTGGCTGATTACAGCTTAAGGTATGATCCCACTACCAACTTTATTTAACTGGCAAAATCATGTTGCATATACCTGTCATCATTCTATCTGTCACCTTTTTTACAGGCTTGTTTATGTCCATTCATGCTACAGAAATCCGTATCGCTACCTTCAATGTCAGCATGGAGGCCGAGAATTACCTGCCAAAAGGCCAACGAGGCAACCAGCAGGTTTTAATTGAACGATTAGCCAACGGTAAAGAGCCCCAGATCCAGGCCATCGCCCGTATTATCCAATTAACCCGGCCGGATGTGATTTTTCTGACCGAATTCGACTACATTGAGTCACCTGCGCAGGGAGTCGAAGCCTTTTTGCAGAACTACCTGGCCGTATCGCAACTAGGTGCAGCGCCTATCGATTACCCTTACTACTTTTATGCCGAAGTGAATACTGGCCAGCCCAGCCCCTTTGATCTAAATCGCGATGGTCAATCTACTGGAGTAGGTGCAGATGCCTGGGGTTTCGGTTTTTATCCGGGCCAATACGGTATGTTGTTGCTGTCGCGTTACCCTATCCTGAAGGATGAAGTACGGACATTTCGTCAGTTTAAATGGCAGGATATGCCAGGGCATCTTACAACGGTTCAAGCAGATGGCAGCCCCTGGTATGAAGACGCTGCCTGGCAACAATTTCCGTTATCGTCTAAATCGCATTGGGATGTGCCACTAACTATAGATGGTAAACGACTGCATGTATTTGCCAGCCACCCAACACCGCCAGTGTTTGATGGCCCGGAAAACCGCAATGGCAAACGCAATCACGATGAAATCCGCTTTTGGGTCGATTACATCAGTGGCGAACAAGGACATTACATTTACGATGATTCTGGGCTGGCTGGTGGCTTTGACAGTCAGGCTCCCTTTGTGGTGCTGGGGGATTTGAATGCATCCACCGTAGAAGGAGATGCCATCGCTGCCGGGATCCAAAGCTTATTGCAACACCCTCGCATACAAGATCCACAACCAGGTAGCCGCGGTGCGGCAGAGCACAGTCCAGACAATCCTTTTGCTGCCCAGCATACGGCTGTCTGGCGCATGCGGGCAGATTATGTGTTGCCAAGTAAAGCAGGCATTCAAGTATTATCGAGCGGGGTGTTTTGGCCTGCAGCCGATGAAGCCGACTACTCATTGGTGAAAAAACGAGAGACCAGCTCGGATCACCGGCTGGTCTGGGTAGATATGCGACTAAAATAAAACTAGCTATGCTGCTCCACCAGTGGTGCGGTGTAACTAAGCTCGGTATCCCAGGGTAACTGGATCCAGGTGTCTTGTTCAATGTCGGTGACATAAACATCCACCAAGGGTTTGCCCTGGGGTTTGGCATAAACCGTTGCCAGAGTCGCTTGCGGGAACTGCTGCTTAAGTACTTTGGCGGTCTCACCGGTATCCACCAGATCATCCACAATCAACAGCTTCGCATCATCCGGCCAGTCACAACCTTTGACTACCGAAAGCTCGCCCTGCTGATCGTGCTGATAACTCACAATACAAATGGTATCCAGCAAGCGAATATTTAACTCGCGCGCAAGAATGGTGGCAGGTACCAAACCACCGCGACTAACCGCCAAAATGCGCTCAAAGCGACCTGTCAATAATTTAGCCGCCAGTTCACGGCTGGCCCGGTGAAACGCCTCCCAGGAGACGTAAAACATCTTATGATTGGTCATCGACATGGCCGTTAATCCACCATGCCCAAAGCAATTTCAACCATATCATTAAAGGAGGTTTGCCGTAGCTCGGCACTTAATGACTCACCAGTTCGGATGTGATCGCTTACCGTCAGAATACTCAGGGCTTCAATACCATACTCAGCCGCCACACCATACAAGCCAGCAGCTTCCATTTCTACTGCCAAAACACCGTATTTTTCTAAGGTATCAAACAAGCTTGGATTAGGGTTGTAGAACAGATCCGAGGTAAAGACATTGCCAACTTGCACTGGAATATTTTTCTGCCGCGCAGCTGCTACCGCTTTTTCAATCAGCTTAAAACTGGCTAAAGCAGCAAAGTCCATGCCTTGCAAGCGGTTACGATTCACCGCCGAGTCAGTACTGGCCCCCATAGCAATCACCACATCACGAACTTTAACCGCATGCGGCAAAGCACCGCAAGAGCCAATACGTACGATACGTTTTACATCGTAAAACTTGACCAACTCAGTCGCATAAATTGACATCGAAGGCACGCCCATGCCTGAGCCCATAACAGTCACTGGCTTGCCATGATAACTGCCGGTAAATGCATACATGTTTCGTACTTCATTGACGCAGCGTACATCCTGCAAAAAAGTATCGGCAATATGCTTAGCACGTAATGGATCACCTGGCATCAGCACAGTAGCGGCAATATCACCAGGATTAGCAGCAATATGGGGTGTTGTCATACGGATGTTCTCTTAATTATTTAGTCAATTGTGCAAAGAAAGAATCGCCATAAGACATGGCTTCCAACGAAAATAAGTCGGTCAAGGTCTGGCCTATATCGGCAAAGCTATGACGCATGCCTAAGTCGACCTCAGCGATACCCCGGCGATAACACAACACAGGAATAAACTCACGGGTATGTTCAGTGCCTGGCCAGGTAGGATCACAACCATGATCGGCTGTCAGCAACAGCCATGTATCGTCATCCAAAGCATCGATTAATTCCGGTAAACGGCTGTCAAAATACTCCAGCGCCTCACCATAACCAATAGGGTCGCGTCGATGGCCATAATTCTGATCAAAATCAACCAGGTTGGTGAAAACCAGACTGTTGGCTCCAACCAGCGCCATCTGCTGCAAGGTAGTATCTACCAGCGCAGCAAGCCCGGTAGCTTTAACCCCTTTGCTGATGCCCTGATGCGCATAGATATCAGCAATTTTGCCAATGCTAATGACCTCGCCACCAGCTTGTGTCAGTTTATCCAGCACTGTTGGCGCCGGAGGCAAAACCGAATAATCGCGCCGGTTACCGGTACGGGCATAGTTATCGGGGCTATCGCCAAGAAAGGGTCTGGCGATAACACGGCCGATATTGTATTCATCCAGCAAACGGCGCGCCACCTGACAAAAATCCAGCAGCTTCTGCAAGCCAAAATGTTCTTCATGAGCCGCTACCTGAAACACACTATCAGCTGAGGTGTAGCAGATAGGTTTGCCGGTTTTGATGTGCTCATCACCAAGCTTTTGCAGAATATCTGTACCTGAGGCATGGCAGTTGCCTAAAATGCCTGGGACACCGGTCTCGGCACATAGTTTATCGAGTAACTCTGCGGGGAAGCTATCGGTCTTTTGATGAAAGTAGCCCCAATCAAACAGCACAGGCACACCAGCAATCTCCCAATGGCCACTGGGTGTGTCTTTACCACTGCTAAGCTCAGCCGCATAGCCGTAGGCTCCACGTACCTGGCTGGCATCTTCGACCAGAATCGCCTGCTCAGATGCGGCTTTGGCAGCACGCACCAATCCAAGCTTTGCCAGGTTAGGCAATGCCAACTGGCGACCTTTCGCTTTAGCAAAAGCGCTGGCCACACTGGCCATCGTATTGGCGCCAAGATCGCCAAAACGCTCAGCATCAGGCGCACTGCCTATGCCAAAACTATCCAATACCAGGATCACAGCTTTTGTCATCATTGCCTCTATTTGCTGATAGATTCATGTCAGCATTGATGGGATTCTTTGCACAGTATATCAAGTTTCTACCAAAAATGGTGTTAACAGGGGCGTTATGCAATCAGAATACGCATCTGGTTTATACAAGCTGGAATGCAGAAATAATTCGAAGGGATGGCTTTAAAATGGTGCCCAGAGGCGGAATCGAACCACCGACACGAGGATTTTCAATCCTCTGCTCTACCGACTGAGCTATCTGGGCATACTGCTGGCTGTTAAGCCTGAACGAACATTGTCGACACCATTCAAAGGGTAAGAATGGTGCCCAGAGGCGGAATCGAACCACCGACACGAGGATTTTCAATCCTCTGCTCTACCGACTGAGCTATCTGGGCAACGGGGAGGTATTAAACGGATTTTGACGAACCAAGTCAATCATTTTTTTACTGCCACAGAGTGTTCGCCTATTCTCTGAGCAAAGCCACGACTTTAGCGCTGTAATTCCAATTCTCTGTCCACAAGTTGTCTATGCTACAATCAGCCGGTAGCATGCAACCAGCCCCAACGATATATAGCCTTGGAAGTTACATGGAAAAATCCTCTTTCTTCGGTTCCATCTTCTGGCGAAGCCTGCCTTTTTGCCTGATATCCAGCTTGCTGATAACGGGTTTAATGCTGTGGCTGATAAACACAGCCTCATTGTCAAAGCTTAGTCTGATATTTCTGGTCGTTGCCAGTATATTTATAGCGTTACTCGCTGCTGTTATGATCAGTTCTGTCATGAACCGGATGCTGCAACATCGCCTGCAACGACTGATGGCTCCCTTGCAACAGGCTTTACGGCAGGAGCAATTTACGCAACGTTTTGAAGAGCACTTAGAGGATGATTTTGGTCTACTGGCCAGTCTGGTCAACCGCCTGTTCCAACGTATTGAAAAAGGAGAACAGCAGTGCCAGCAGTCGGAGCAAAATATCTTTCAATTGCGCCAGGAAATTGAACAACGTATCAAAGAACGCACTGATGCGTTGGAAACAGCCAAAGTCACAGCCGAGAAAGCCAACGAGGCCAAATCAACCTTCCTCGCTACCATGAGCCATGAAATCCGCACCCCAATGAATGGCATTATCGGCACCATGGACTTATTACGTAAAACAGCCTTAAGTACCACGCAGTTTCGTATGACCGATACCATCCGCGAGTCCTCATTCTCTCTGCTTCGTATACTGGATGATATTCTTGATTTTTCTAAAATTGAAGCTGGCAAGCTGGAGCTGGAAAGCATTCCTCTCTCCATTGCAGATATCATCGAAGCCGTAGGACGTATTTTGGTCTCCGTTGCTCATCAGCGCCAAATCGACTTGAAGATCTTTATTGATCCGCGGATCCCGGATGGTCTTTATGGCGACCCGGTCCGCCTACGGCAAATTTTATACAACCTGGCAGGTAATGCCATTAAGTTCACCCATACCTCTTTGGAAAAAACCGGCTTGGTCATTGTTCGCGCCGATTTATTGGAAGAAACCATGGAGTACTGCCACATCCAATTTAGTGTGCTGGATAATGGCAAGGGCATGACCAAACGACAAATCAATTATGTCTTTCAACCCTTCAATCAGGCCGAGGGATCCATCACACGCAAGTTTGGTGGCACGGGGCTAGGTTTATCCATTTGCCAGCGCTTAACCTCCTTGATGTATGGGCAGATTGAGGTACAAAGCGAGCTCGATAAAGGCACAGAGTTTCGGGTACAGATCCCAATGCGACGTTCTGATGAAACCAAAGCACTGGATAAAGAGCTGTTACGTGATATTCAACTGGTGATATTTAGTCAGGATCAGGATAACTATCAGCACCTTGAAAGTTACGCCCGCTATCTGGGAGCCGACTACTACGGTTACCAGAATGTCGAGCAATTACGCCAGCGAGCTGCCGAGCAACATAGATTACCACCAAAAATCAAAGGAGTCTGGCTGCTGGACGCTACCTACGAGCAAATCAGCGCCGCCCATATAGAAGCCCTGAACCATCACCCGAACTTGCACCAAGTACGCTTTATTGTGATCACCAACCTGGTAGAGCTCACCGAGCAAAGTAACGAGCGCATACTCTACTTACACAGCTCACCTATTTGTCGCAGCCATCTGATTGATGCCATCCTGGTTGCTTCCGGTAAAAAAACCATGCCTTTCAAGGCTGGTTACGATAGAGAAAGCGCCATGAAAACAGCCCCGGCCATTGATACTGCCAAACGCAACCAGCAGCTTATTTTATTGGCGGAAGACAACCAGATGAATCAAAAGGTTATGTTGGATCAACTCAATGCACTGGGTTATGCAGCGGAAGTTGCCAATGATGGCGCTGTGGCGTTGGCTATGTGGCGAGAGTACCGCTATCCATTGGTGCTGACTGATTTGCATATGCCCAACATGAGTGGCTACGATTTAGCAGAAGCAATCCGTAAAGAAGCCTTGCAAACCGATGAAGAGCAACACTTTACCCGCATTATTGCGGTAACAGCCAACGCCTTGAAGGGGGAGGAGCAAAAGTGTCTTAGTGTGGGCATGGATGGCTACATCACAAAACCTATTGAGTTGAATATTCTTGAAAGCATGCTCAATCGTTGGCTACCGTTGCAACAAGCACCCAATAAAGAGTTGATCGAACAACAAGGCGCCCGGGAAACCAATCACCAGACGCCTATCTGCTTTACCACCATCGCCAACTACCTGGGCAATGATCCCGCCAAGCATGAAGAGCATTTGAATTTCTTTGTCCAACAGACCAAGCCCTTACTGAGGACACTGGAGGGGGCCATCCAAACACGCGAGCGTTCCTTGGCACGCCAGCAAAGCCACCAACTAAAAGCTATGGCAAAAAGTATCGGTGCCCTGCAGATGGCCGAGCATGCACTGACACTGGAGAATGCCAGCGCAGAAAAAGACTGGGCCAGTTTGCAGGAGTATTATCGAGTATTGCAGGAGGAGTTTCTTAGCGTAGAAGCGTACGTCCGGCGGCGCTATTAGCCGCCAGACATAACGCAGCTGATGGCTTTAGTTGGCTGAAGTATCGAGCGCTGGCAGACTTTTAATAAGTTCGTCCAGTGCCTTCATTTGAGCCAGGTAAGGTTCCAGCTTTGCTAACGGCAAGGCGCAGGGTCCATCGCATTTGGCCTGGTTTGGGTCGGGGTGCGCTTCAATAAAAAGGCCTGCCAAACCAAGCGCCATCCCTGAACGAGCAAGCTGTGCAGCCTGCGCCCGTCGCCCATCGGCAGAGTCTGCCCGTCCGCCCGGACGTTGCAATGCGTGGGTCGCATCAAAAATAACAGGGGCAAATTGTTTCATATCATCCATACCCAGCATGTCCACAACCAGGTTGTTGTAACCAAAGCTGGAGCCACGCTCACACAACATCACCCGCTCATTGCCAGCTTCAGCGAATTTGGTCAGAATGTGCCGCATCTCGGCCGGAGCCAGGAACTGAGGTTTTTTTACGTTGATCACAGCTCCGGTTTTTGCCATTGCTACCACCAGATCCGTTTGGCGGGCTAAAAAAGCAGGCAATTGCAATACATCCACCACTTCAGCAACCACTGCAGCTTGTTCAGGCTCATGCACATCGGTAATCAGCGGCACCTGAAAGGTACGCTTTATTTCTTCAAAAATTTTCAAGCCTTCATCAAGGCCTGGTCCACGATAGGAGTGAATGGAAGAGCGATTGGCTTTATCAAAGGAGGCTTTGAATACGTAGGGAATACCCAACTTCTCAGTTACTTGCACATAATGCTCGGCAACCCGCAGTGCTAAATCACGCGACTCCAATACATTCATGCCGCCAAATAATACAAAAGGCAGGCTGTTATTTACCCGAATATCCCCAAGTTCAATGCTATGTTTCGTCATAAAAAACCTTAATAAGAGAGCACCCTGCCTGCCCCGTTTGCAGATCGCAATAATCTGATGACGTGGAGTCACAAACAGGGAAATACAGGGCTGGCTGAGCGCCGCCATAATAAAAAAAACAGTGTACTGCTATTGCAGCGAATATGTAAGGCTAAACGACTTAGCGAAGATCATCTTCCTCTGAATCAGGGTATTTTTTCAGGATCGCTTCCAGCTTATCCACTTTGGATTTAAATACGTCTACCAACTTTGGTTCAAACTGCTTGCCAGACTCGCTCTCGATCAACTGAATGACCTTATTCAACGGCCAGGCAGATTTGTAACAACGGCGGTGGCGCAAAGCATCGTAAACATCAGCAATGGCTGCAATGCGGCCATAGATATGAATATCCTCTGCTTTTTTACCACCGGGATAACCGGTACCATCCCATTTTTCGTGGTGATCACGGGCAATAATGGCACCGGCCTGAATGATAGTACGCTTGGAGTTTTTCAGGATATCGTAGCCGATGGCAGCATGGGTTTTCATCACTTCCCATTCCCGTTCATCCAGCCGTTTCGGCTTGTTCAGAATGCCGTCAGGAATACCCACTTTGCCCACATCGTGCAGTGGTGATGCGAACATCAGCGTCTCGGCTTCATCGTCCGATAAGCCATAGGCTTTAGCCAACTCGTAGCAAATAAAAGCCACCCGTTTTACATGATTACCGGTTTCTATCGAGCGATGCTCCACGGCCTCACTTAGCCGATACACAATTTCCCGCTGTGTATCCTCTATCTCGTGCTGCAACTGCACATTCTCATAGGCAATTTGCACATTCTGTGAAAACAGCTCAATCAGTTTTTTCTGACTATCGGTGATCTGGCCAGGTAAGCCTGATACATAAAGCAAAGAGCCATGGGTAAACTTGCTGGTACAATAGGCCACCAGATAGTTTTCCTTGTACACAATGCTGCGACTTTTTAAAGCATCATAAAAAGCTTCCAGCAAAGTCTGGTCCAAAACTTTGGTCACCGGTTCGCCTTCGCGCTTTTCAAATTCCCCCATGCCGGCAAATACCACCAGGTGTTCCGGATCAGTATCTTCATCTGGATTGCTGGCCACCAGGGAGGACGTGACCAACAAGGCATCATCATTGCATCCAAGAATGGAAGTTAGCTGTTGCAACACTCCATCAATAAATTGTTCCATGGAATGAGCAGAAAAAAGGTCTGCCGAAGCATTAATAATTTTCTCCAGCCCCTGACGACTGTGATCGATGGCAAGAATATCCCGATAAGAGCGCAAACTGGACATGACTACGGTAAATAACTTTTGTGCTGTCAGTTCGGTTTTGGATTTGTAGTCATTGATATCGTAATTGACGATAACCTGACGTTCTGGTGCCTGACCTGGTTGCCCGGTGCGCAAAATAATACGCACATGAGTATTGATCAGCTCTTCACGGATATAGCGCGCGACCTGCAAACCTGCATCGTCGGTTTCCATCACTACATCCAGCAAAATAATGGCCGTATCCGGGTGCTGTTGTATCAGTACTTTGGCTTCTGCACCTGAATAGGCACTCAGAAACTCAAGATTTTTTCCCTGAAAACTAAAGTCACTCAGTGCTAACCTGGTGACAGCATGCACCTCAGACTCATCGTCCACAACCAATACTTTCCAGCAAGCATGGCTGCTGGGTTGTTCAGGCTGCTCTGGCTCCGGGACTTCATCGGCGAATAAAAAGTCATCGCTCATGCACAGATACTCTTTGGCTCATCAACCCTTAAGTTATATGTGTAGAATGGCAATTGGTCAAAGGTTAGTGCAAGGATAATGACTCAGAGCGGCCGCTGGCCAAAACTAATACGCCATTGACCACCATAATCTTTTTTCGATTGAACCTGAATAAAGCCCGCTTGTTGTAAGCGCTCACAGACAGCTTCGGCCTGCTGGTAGCCATGCTCCAGCAGCAACCAGCCACCAGGATGCAACTGCAACACACTGCCCGTAATAATCAGCTCGATATCAGCCAGTCCTTCTGCATCAGCAACCAATGCCGTTTTAGGTTCAAACCGCACATCGCCCTGCTGCAAGTGCGGGTCATCCGGCTCAATGTAGGGAGGATTACTCACAATCAGCTCATATCGTTGTGAGCTAACGGCTGAAAACCAGTTACTCAGTTGGAAATCACAATTTGCCAGCTGCAAAGCAGCTTTGTTGCGATTGGCACAGGCCACAGCCTCTGGCTGCATATCAACACCAGTGACTTGCCAGCCAGAACGCTCTTTGGCCAGTGCCAGCGCGATGGCCCCAGTGCCAGTGCCTAAATCCAGCACCTTGCTATCTGCCGGCAGTTGCAACTGCAGTGCGTGCTCTACCAAAATTTCAGTATCCGCACGTGGGATCAAAGTGGCGGGCGATACAGCCAGTTCAAAATCCCAGAAGTGCCATTGCTGCAGCACATAGGCCAATGGTGTGCCACTTTGCCGCTGCTGCAGAATAGCATCGAGCTGTTGCCACTGCTCTGCGCTCAACAGCTTAGCGGCATGGCTATATAAAAAGCTGTAATTGCATTGCAACACATGGCTTAAACAGTATTTAGCTTCCGCCTCCGCCTCATCCGTCACCTTGGTCAGCACCGTTTTGGCCAGCGTTAACCAACTGCCAATGCTGCATACTGAGCTGTTTGACATGATTTAGTTGTCTTCGGACATAGCAGCCAGCAAATCGGCCTGATGCTCTTGTTGAATCGGCTGCAGCACCAACTCCAGGCTACCTTCCATAATTTCACTGAGCCGGTACAGCGTCAGATTGATGCGATGATCGGTCAGACGGCCTTGGGGGAAGTTGTAGGTACGGATCCGCTCGGAGCGATCGCCGCTACCTACCAGCAAGCGACGGGTCGACTCTTCCGATAAACGGCGCTTTTCATCTTCCGCTGCCTGAATACGCGATTGCAGCATGCTCATGGCTTTGGCTCGATTTTTATGCTGCGAGCGCTCTTCCTGACACTCCACCACGATACCGGTTGGCAAGTGCGTTAAACGGATGGCCGAGTCGGTCCGGTTGACGTGCTGCCCTCCGGCACCGGAAGCCCGAAAAGTATCGACCCGTAAATCGGCTGGATTGATTTCTATCGCTTCACTTTCCGGGATTTCCGGCATCACCGCCACAGTACAAGCCGAAGTATGCACCCGGCCTTGCGACTCCGTCGCTGGTACCCGCTGCACCCGATGACCACCGGATTCAAACTTCATGGTACCGTAGACCCCTTCACCGGATAAATGCGCAATGATTTCTTTGTAACCACCATGCTCGCCTTCACTGGCACTCATGACTTCCAGCCGCCAGCCCCGACTCTCCGCAAAACGGCTGTACATGCGGAACAAATCCCCTGCAAAAATTGCTGCTTCATCGCCCCCCGCACCGGCACGGATCTCTAAAAAGCAGTTGTTGCTGTCGTTCGGATCTCTTGGCAGCATCAGAATTTGCAGCTCGGCTTGCAGTGCTTCCAGTTGTTGCTTTAACTCTTTGTACTCATCCTGGGCCATCTCCCGCACATCTGGATCGCTGTCTTGCTGCATCAATTCAGTTTCTGCCAGAGCCTGTTCAGTCTGTTGGTAATGCACAAAGGCTTTACTGACATCCTCCAACTGGCTGTATTCTTTTGACAGTTCGCGAAAACGCTCCTGATTGGCGATAATACTGGCATCACTGAGCAGCGCCTGCACTTCTTCGTACCGCTCTGTTAATGCTTCCAGTTTCGAATAGACCGATGCTTTCATGATGGGTTAACCCTTATAAACCCTGAACTGTATCAGAGATCAAGTAAAATATTGATAAGTGCGCGCGGCTGCACGCTTTCATCCTGCACCAGATGCCGGATGGCCTTGGTCGGACTGTGCATCAGCCGGTTGCTCAGACGGGTGGCCAGTTCTGCCATCACCTTCTCGGGTTCCTGGCCAGCTACCAGTTGATTCACAGCTTTCGCCAGCAACTCATTTTTTATCTGTTCACACTGCTGACGGTAATCGCGCACCCAGTCCACACTGCCTTGCAACAACAACCATTGCTGAAAATCTGTTACTCCCTGTGCAATCAGCTGTTCAGCTTGCTGGGCGGCCTGCTGCCTTGATTCCATATTTTGCGCAATAATGCTCTGTAAATCATCAACAGTATAGAGATAAGCATCATCCAGCTCTGCTACCTGCGCTTCAATGTCGCGAGGCACTGCCAAATCCACCAAAAACATCGGTTTGTGTTTACGGGCTTTCAAAGCTTGTTCAATCATGCCTTTACCGATAATTGGAAGGGTACTGGCCGTCGAGCTAATCACCACATCAGCCCGCCCCAGAACAGCAGGAACTTGCGATAAGGTCACCACTTCAGCCCCAAAAGCTTCAGCCAATGCCAAACCTCGCTCATAGGTCCGGTTGGCTACCGTCAGCCTGCTGGCCCCCTGCTCTTTTAAATGGCGGGCTACCAGCTCGATGGTTTCACCAGCGCCAATCAGTAGCACTGACACTTTATCCAACCGGCCAAAAATTTGTTTCGCCAGACTGACAGCAACAAAAGCAACCGATACCGCATTGGCACCAATCTCGGTTTCTGTGCGTACCTGCTTGGCGATAGCAAAGGTTTTTTGAAACAAGCGTTCAAACTGTGGGTTGATGGTGCCAGCCTGGCGCGACTGACTATACGCTTGCTTTACCTGGCCTAAAATCTGCGGCTCGCCTAATACCAGTGAATCAAGCCCGGATGCCACCCGCATCAGGTGTGTCGCCGCATCCTGCTGCTGGTAGAGATACAAATGAGGCTGCATGGTTTGGCTATCCAGTTGGTGAAATTCACTTAACCAGGCAATCACCTGTTCCGCTTGCTCGGTGGAACCGTTAAAATACACCTCAGTGCGATTGCAGGTCGACAGGATCACCGCATCGGTGACATTCGCCACGGTTGCCAGCTCACGCAGCGCCTGTGGCACCTGCTCAGGTGCAAAAGCCACTTGTTCACGCAGTGCCACTGGTGCTGTTTTGTGATTAATGCCTAATGCGTAAATGGCCATTCACCTGTAATAACCTTGATATTGAAGGGGCGAATTGTACGAAAAAGCCCAGATTAATAAAAGCTCAGACGAGGACTTTCGTGTGCCAAAAGCAGTAAAAATCCTGTTTTCCCTGTTATTGCTGACCTTCTTGCTTAGTGGTTGCAGCCTGAAGCCCCGGACCGATGGCCCCATTCTGACAGCCCAGCAGCGGCAGGATCGAATTGAACAGCTGCAGCACTTTGAGCTAACAGCCACCATGGGGATCCAAAGCCCGGCCGACAACGTCAGTGGCAGCCTGCTCTGGCAGCAGCAGGCTGACGACTATCGGGCCAGAATGAACAACTCCTTTGGTATCAGCATCTTCAGACTGGACAGCAGCGCTGGCAGCACCCGCCTGCAAGTCCGGGGCGAAGATTACCAGGCCAGCAACAGCAGCGAGCTGATGCTGGCGCTGACAGGCTGGAGCCTGCCACTGGACGAGATGTCGTTATGGCTGAAAGGTTTAGCTGGCGACCATGCCAGTGCCAAAGAGTACGATGAGCTGGGCCGCTTAATTGCGTTTACATTACAGGATCGCAGCGGTGATCACTGGCAGGTGCGCTATGAAAGCTTCTTCTCCGATAGCCTGGCCCTGCCCAGACGCATTGTGGTGCAATCGGATAATATTCGCATCCGCCTGCTGATCCGGAGCTGGCAGCTATGAATAACACTCTCAGCCTGCCCGCGGTAGCAAAACTGAATTTACTTTTGCACATCACCGGGCGCCGGGCCGATGGCTACCACGAGCTACAAAGTATTTTCCAGTTGCTGGATTATGGCGACACCCTGCACTTTTCAACCCTTCCCACGGCAGAACTCCGCTTAAGCTGCAATCAGGCTGAACTGGTGACGGATGACAATCTGGTGCTAAAAGCCGCGCGTTTGTTGCAGCGTACCACCGGTTGCACTCAGGGTGCAGCGATCCAACTGGAGAAACGATTGCCCATGGGCGGCGGTCTGGGGGGCGGCTCTTCCGATGCCGCCACCACCCTGCTGGCGCTGAACCAGCTGTGGCAACTGGGACTAAGCCGGCAACAACTGGCTGAGCTTGGTTTGCAACTGGGCGCCGATGTGCCTGTTTTTGTGCAGGGTTACACCGCTTTTGCCGAAGGTGTCGGCGAGCATTTGACGCCGATTGCACTGCCCGAGCGCTGGTATCTGGTGGCTACACCAAATTGCCATATTTCCACCAAAGAAATATTTCAACACCCTGATTTACCAAGAGACACAGCAAAAATCAGCCTGCAGCAGGTGCTGAAATCCGAGTGGCGTAACGACTGCGAGCCACTGGTCAGTCAGCTCTATCCGAATGTTGCATTAACCTTACAGTGGTTGTTAGAATACGCCCCAAGCCGCATGACAGGGACCGGAGCCAGTGTGTTCGCCGCGTTTTCTGATCGTATGCAAGCGGAAGCTGCTCTGCGCAATTTGCCCTCGTTCTGTCGGGGCTTTGTCGCCAGAGGGGTCAATGAGTCGCCAGTCCTGGCTGCTCTGGCCGCGTTTAGGTAATGCCGCATCATTACCATCAGGGCCCTGCTTGTGGCAGGGTCAAAACTGTTTAACCGGACTCCAACTGCCCTGAGGATCCTACCGTGCCCGATATGAAGGTTTTTGCTGGTAACGCCATACCAGAACTCGCAAGCAAAATTGCCAGCCGACTCTACATCAAATTAGGTGATGCCGATGTTGGCCGTTTCAGCGATGGCGAAGTCAGCGTGATGATCAATGAAAATGTCCGTGGCTCCGACGTTTTTATCATTCAGTCTACCTGTGCGCCAACCAACGACAACCTGATGGAACTCATCGTGATGGTGGATGCATTACGTCGTGCCTCCGCCGGCCGGATCACTGCGGTACTGCCCTACTTTGGTTATGCCCGCCAGGATCGTCGGGTTCGCTCTGCCCGGGTGCCTATTACCGCCAAAGTCGTGGCCGATTTCCTGTCCAGCGTCGGGGTGGATCGGGTACTGACCGTAGACCTGCATGCCGAGCAGATCCAGGGTTTCTTTGATGTGCCGGTCGATAACGTCTTTGCCAGCCCGGTGCTGCTGGAAGATATGCGCAAAAAAGATTTGCAATCACCTGTGGTGGTTTCACCGGATATCGGCGGTGTAGTCCGTGCCCGTGCGGTAGCTAAACTGCTGAACGATGCTGATTTAGCCATCATCGACAAACGCCGTCCAAAAGCCAATGTATCCCAGGTGATGCACATCATCGGTGATGTGAAGGATCGTGATTGTATTCTGGTCGACGATATGATCGATACCGGCGGCACCCTGTGCAAAGCCGCTGAAGCCTTAAAAGAGCAAGGCGCCAAGCGGGTCTTTGCCTATGCCACCCACCCGGTGTTCTCCGGCAATGCGCCACAAATCATTGCCAACTCTGTGATCGATGAGCTGATCGTGACCGACACCATTCCGCTGAGTGCTGAGATGAAAAAAGTCGCCAAAGTGCGCCAGCTGTCGCTGAGCGAAATGATGGCCGAGTGCATTCGCCGCATCAGCAACGAAGAATCCATTTCGTCGATGTTTGATTAAACGCATCTCGATGCTGTGACAGAAGGCACCTCAGGGTGCCTTTTTCATTGCACGCTGATCCTGCGGGTGGTATTATGTCGCGCCCCTTTCGGGGGTGAACGTCCCACAGTCTGGTCGCGGGCTGTGGAACCTTATGAATTATTGGAGTAAAGCCATGTCTGACGCAATTTATACATTAGATGCTGAAGTCCGGACTGACCTGGGGAAAGGTGCGAGCCGCCGCCTGCGTCACGAGGATAAAGTACCAGCCATCATTTACGGTGGTCACAAAGATGCTCTGTCAATCACTTTAGAGCACTCTAAGCTGTTGAAAGCACAAAGCTTTGAATCTTTCTACTCGCACATTCTGACCCTGAATGTCGGCAAAGAAAAGATCCAGGCCATCGTTAAAGATATGCAGCGTCACCCGTTCAAGCCAAAAATCATGCACGTCGATTTCCAACGTGTTGAAGCTGGCCATGAGCTGCACACTACTGTGCCTCTGCACTTCCTGAACGAAGAAGTCGCCATCAAGAAAGGCGGCGTGGTTGTTCACGGTGCCAACGAAGTTGAAATCAACGTGCTGCCAAAAGATCTGCCTGAGTTCATCGAGGTTGATCTGAGCAATGTTGAAATCGGTCAGACCATCCACTTATCTGATCTGGTTGCACCTAAAGGCGTTACCTTCACTCAGTTGACCAAAGGCGAAGGCCATGACCTGGCTGTCGTTTCTGTCAACAAACCTGCTGGTAAAGCAGTAGATGCTGACGAAGGTGAAGCAGCCGAATCTGCTGAGTAATGTCCCAGCCGATCCAGCTGATCGTGGGCCTGGGTAATCCAGGCCCCGAATACAGCCAGACCAGACACAATGCCGGCGCCTGGTTTGTAGAGCAACTGGCACGACAGGCTCAGACGTCGCTAAAACATGAGCCCAAATTCTTTGGTGATATAGCCCGTATTCCATTGGCTGGTCACGACATCAAGCTGCTTATCCCCACTACCTTTATGAACTTAAGCGGCAAAGCCGTGCAAGCCGTGGCGCAGTTTTATAAAATCCCTACCGAGCACATCTTAGTCGCGCACGATGAAATGGCGCTGGCACCAGGCGTTGCCCGTTTTAAGCTCGGTGGTGGCCATGCCGGTCACAATGGGTTAAAAGACACCACAGCACGGCTGGCCAATGACGCCAACTTTTTGCGTTTGCGGCTTGGCATTGGTCATCCGGGGGATAAACACAAAGTTACCGGCTATGTGCTTGGCAAAGCACCAGCCTGTGAGCAAACACTAATCGAAGCCAGTATTGATGAGGCACTGCGTTGCCTGCCAATACTGCTGAAGGATGGCCTGGTGAAAGCGCAAAGCCGTTTGCATAGTTTTCAGGCCAGCACCGCGTAACTGGCAGCATGTCGCTGCACAACGATAGGACACTGTCATGGGATTTAAATGTGGAATTGTCGGTTTACCGAATGTTGGTAAATCAACCTTGTTCAATGCACTGACCAAAGCCGGGATTGAAGCGGCCAACTTTCCGTTTTGTACCATTGAGCCCAATACCGGCGTGGTACCGGTACCGGATCAGCGCCTGAACCAGCTGGCCGACATCGTCAAGCCACAACGGGTGATCCCAACCACCATGGAATTTGTTGATATCGCCGGTCTGGTCAAAGGCGCTTCCAAAGGCGAAGGCCTTGGCAATAAATTCCTGGCCAATATCCGCGAAACCGATGCCATTGGTCATGTCGTGCGTTGTTTTGACGACGACAACATCATCCATGTTGCCGGCAAAGTCGACCCGGCCGATGACATTGATACCATCAATATGGAGCTGGTGCTGGCCGATATGGAAAGTGCCGAACGGGCTATGTTGCGGGTTGGCAAGAAAGCCAAGTCCGGTGACAAAGATGCTAAAGCTGAGCTTGAAGTACTGGCCAAAGTCAAGGCGCATCTGGAAGAAGGCTTAACCCTGCGCCAACTGGCACTGGAGCCGGAAGAGGTAGCGCTGGTAAGCTACATGAACTTCCTGACCATCAAGCCGACCATGTACATTGCCAATGTGACCGAAGATGGTTTTGAGAATAACCCCTACCTGGACATCGTGCGTAACATTGCCGCCAAAGAAGATGCCATCGTAGTGCCGGTATGCGCCGCTATTGAGTCCGAAATCGCCGAGCTTGACGACGACGAGCGAGCAGAATTTATGGCGGATCTTGGCCTGGAAGAACCTGGCCTGAACCGGGTGATCCGCGGCGGCTACTCGCTGCTAAGCCTGCAAACCTATTTCACTGCCGGTGTCAAAGAAGTGCGGGCCTGGACAGTTGCCATAGGTGCCAGTGCTCCGAAAGCTGCCGGCGTCATTCACACCGACTTTGAAAAAGGCTTTATCCGCGCCGAAGTGATTGGCTTTGACGACTTTATTGCCTGTAAGGGTGAAGCTGGTGCCAAAGAAGCTGGCAAGCTACGGGTTGAAGGCAAAAATTACATTGTCAAAGATGGCGATGTGATGCATTTCCTGTTTAATGTGTAATGAAGTCAGTAAGGCCGTCAGAAAGTTCTTGGCGCTGGCGGCTGCTTCTTGTTGCATTGTTACCTTAAAGACAAATGATGAAGCATAAATTCTCTTGTATTGTCCTGTTCAGTTTATCCTTGTCGCATCCGACAGTATTGGCAAACCATTGCATTCAAATACTGTCAAAAGTTCAAGAGCACAGCCGCACTCTTAGCTTGCGCCAGTTTACCGAAACACCTGGTGAAGGATGGACAGTATTGGCATACAAAGGCTGCTATAGAGAAGCTTCAACCCTTATTGCAGATTATGCCGAGCATAACGGTTGGACTGTTAATCTTCAGTGGCATCAGTTGCAAATGCTTGCGTTAGCAGGCAATTATACAAGTGCTATTTTAATTGGTGAGCAAATTTTAGCAGCAGAACCAACCACAGCAGCCAACAACCCCTTCCTGTTTCAAGAGTTTGTGGCAGGCACCGTGGCCTTTTTGAAAAACGACGAAGCTGAGCTGCATTACTACCGGGATAAGCTTGCTGCTGGAAAGGACTTTAAGCCAAACGCAATAAACTTAAAAGTATTGGAAAGCTTGGCCGAAGATTTAACCCGAACTTATTACGAAGCCTACGCGGCCGAAAGACAAAAAATTAATGCATCTGGTGAGTAGCGCTGTACTTTTGCATTTTAATCACACAGCTTGCGTATAAAAGCAGCAAACGGACTTGAGCAGCCGGCATAAATTGCAAAAAACGGTTGACGCTGCCAAAGCAGATACGGATAATACGCGCCACTTGCTGAAGACAAGTTAACGTGGCTACATAGCTCAGCTGGTTAGAGCACAGCACTCATAATGCTGGGGTCGCAGGTTCGATTCCCGCTGTAGCCACCACTTTTTCTTCAGGTACATATCGCGGAAGTGGCGGAATTGGTAGACGCACTGGATTTAGGTTCCAGCGCCGCAAGGTGTGAGAGTTCGAGTCTCTCCTTCCGCACCATATGTACCAGGCAAGGAGAGACACTGCAGGGGTGTAGCCAAGCGGTAAGGCAGCGGGTTTTGATCCCGCCATGCCCAGGTTCGAATCCTGGCACCCCTGCCATTTCTCTTTCTTCGGTTGTAAATCCTTGTTAGGGGTGTAGCCAAGCGGTAAGGCAGCGGGTTTTGATCCCGCCATGCCCAGGTTCGAATCCTGGCACCCCTGCCATTCTCAGCAGCAAATCATCACCGAATTTCAATCTCATTGTATGTACCCCGCTTAGCCTGTGGCATAACGGGTTACCAGCTTTTTCAGCAAGTTACTTCGCCCGGCCAGCGCCAAACCCAACTGACGTAGCTGCCTGACCAGTGGCGACCGACTGCCAAAGCCCTGATAGAGTGCATCCATGCCGCTCATCATCAACCAGTTTTGCGGCTGACGTTGCTGCTGATAGCGTGCCAGCAGCGCTTGCGGCTGCTCGAGCGCAGCCACACCTGCTTGCTGCAACAACTGACACAATAAAGCCGCATCGGCAAAGCCAAGGTTCACCCCCTGCCCTGCCATCGGATGAATGGCATGCGCTGCATCCCCCACCAGCACCAGCCGTTGCTGATAGTAGGATAACGCATGCAAGCGTTGCAGCGGGAACCAGGTCGCCCTTTGCACTTCAATGTTCCCCAGTTGCGCAGGAAAAGCGGCCATCATGGCCTGACTAAGGGCTGCCGGCGACAGCCCAGCCAACTGCTGCACCTTAGGCAAGTGGTCGTACCAAACCAAGGATCCTTGCTGGCCCGGTAGCGGTAAGAAAGCTTTGGGGCCAGTTTCAGTAAATTGTTGCCAGGTCACATCCTGCTGCGGCAGCTCAGTCACCACATGGGCAACCAGGCAACCCTGCGCGTAACGCCAGCCGCGGGTGCCAATGCCAGCCAGCTGACGCAGTGCCGAACGGGCGCCATCGGCCGCAATGACCAAACGGCTGTGCAGACAGTCGCCATTATCCAACGTCAGCTGTGCGCTGTCAGCGTCCTGCTGCAAAGCTATCACCCTGGCCGGGCAAAACAGCTGTAAGCTTTGTGGGAATTGCTGCCAGCACGCAAGTTGCAGCAGGCGGTTTTCGACAATATGCCCAAGTTCGCTCTGGTTGATGCTGGCTGCGTGAAACTCCACACTCTGCTCTGGCCGCTCAAAGGCCTGCAAACGCCGATACGGACAGAACCGCATCGCAGCAACCGCCTGCCAGGCACCGGATTGCTCCAACCACTGCTGGCTGCGCTGGCTGATGGCCGATACCCGTAAATCTGCCGGTTGGTTGGCGTCATAGGGCTCTGGCTGCTGCGCTTCTACCAGCGCGACTTGCCAGCCCTGCTGCGCCATATATGCCGCAATACTGGCACCAACCATGCCACCACCAACCACCGTCAGATCAAACATCTTTCGCCCTCTGCATTTTTCAACCGGATCATTGTACGCTAAAATGGTGGTTCTGTGCTGCTTCGGCAGACGATAGAAGTCACGATGCCATGCCTGATCAAAATGGGTCAGACAGAATTCAACATCTGCCACGAAAAGCAGTTGACGGCTGTTGAAAAATACGGCATTTTGCGCGCCTTTATTCAAGGGTTCTCCGACATAGCTTCGGGGGCTCAGGCTTACTCTAACGGAGAAGTTAAATGCGAAATGTAACGGTTGCTGCCACCCAGATGATCGGTGGTTGGAATGTCGATGAAAACATTGCCCGTGGTGAGAAACTGGTTCGTCAGGCCGCGGCTCAGGGCGCACAAATTATCCTGCTGCAAGAGCTGTTCGAACGCAATTACTTCTGCCAGAAACAAAAAGAGCAGTACCTGGACTTTGCCACCACAGTAGAAGAAAACCCGGCCATTCGCCACTTTCAAGCCATTGCCAAAGAGCTGGCGGTGGTGTTGCCCATCAGCTTCTACGAGAAAGCCGGCAACTGCTTCTACAACAGCATCGCTGTATTGGATGCCGATGGCAGCCTGCTGGGTGTGTACCGTAAAAGCCATATTCCAGATGGGCCTGGTTACTCCGAGAAGTTCTATTTCACGCCGGGCGACAGCGGTTTTAAAGTGTGGCAAACCCGTTATGCCAAAATCGGCATTGGCATCTGCTGGGATCAATGGTTCCCGGAGTGTGCCCGCAGCATGGCCTTAATGGGCGCAGAGCTGCTGTTCTACCCAACCGCCATTGGCAGTGAGCCACACGATGCCAGCGTGAACTCACGCGATCACTGGCAGCGTACCCAGCAAGGGCATGCCGCTGCCAACCTGGTACCACTGATTGCCTCCAACCGCATTGGCGTGGAAACCGAAGATGACTTCGCCATCACCTTCTACGGCAGCTCTTTTATTGCCAATGAGTACGGTGCCAAGGTGCAGGAAGCCGATGAAAACAGCGAAGCTGTGCTGGTACACACCTTTGATTTGGATGAAGTGGCGCAAAACCGGCGCGGCTGGGGTGTGTTCCGTGACCGCCGTATCGATTTGTACCAGCCGCTGCTGACCAAAGATGGTTTCACCCAACAAGGTGGCAACTAAGTTGGCGCGCACACTAAGCACAACTCCTCGGCAGGATGGCTTTTACATGCCTGCCGAGTGGCAACCGCATCGCCAGACCTGGATGGTATGGCCAGAGCGAACCGACAACTGGCGCTTGGGTGCCAAGCCTGCTCAGGCCGCTTTTACCCGAGTGATCCAGGCCATAGCCCGCTTTGAACCGGTCACCGTTGGGGTATCGGCCAATCAGTACGGCAATGCGTTGGCCCAGCTGCACAGCAGCCCGGAGCTGGCAGAGCGGATCCGGGTGATTGAGCTCTCCAGCAACGATGCCTGGTGCCGGGATACCGGTCCCAGCTTTGTGGTCAATGGCAAAGGCGAGGTGCGGGGCATTGACTGGACATTCAACGCTTGGGGCGGCCTGAATGGCGGCTTGTATTTCCCCTGGCATCTGGACGATCAGGTCGCCAGCAAGGTGCTCAGTGTCGAACAGCAACTGCGTTATCGCACCGAAGGCTTTGTGCTGGAAGGTGGCGGCATTCATGTGGACGGCGAAGGCACTGTGCTCACCACCGAAGAGTGTTTACTCAACCCTAATCGCAACCCGCATTTAAGCCGGGCGCAGATCGAACAGATGCTGAATGATTATCTTGGCACCAGCAAGGTGATCTGGCTGCAGCAAGGTATTTACCTGGATGAGACCGATGGCCATATCGACAACATGGCTTGTTTCGTCAAACCTGGTGAAGTTTTGCTGGCCTGGACCGATGATGAAAGCGATCCGCAGTACGCCCGCTCTAAGGCAGCACTTGAAGTGCTGGAGCAAAGCACCGATGCCCAAGGCCGTGCTATTAAAGTGCACAAGCTGCCATTGCCAGCCCCCATTATTGCGGAGCCGGAAGAGTATGCCAGTGTCGACTCGGTACTGCATACTATACCGCGCGAAGCCCATGCCCGGCTGGCCGGCTCTTACATCAATTTTTACCTCTGCAATGGCGGCCTGATTATGCCGGCTTTTGACGATCCGAATGACGAAGTTGCTGCAGCCATTCTGCGCGGCCTGTTCCCGGAACGCGAAGTGGTGTTGGTACCTGGGCGGGAAATTCTGCTTGGCGGTGGCAATATTCACTGCATTACCCAGCAGCAGCCCGCCTGATACCCAAGTCGTTTTTTCTGTAAAACAGAGCGTAACCCTACCACAGTGGTTCTTTAATCGGGACCACTGTGCGCCTTGCTTTACAAAGACGTCTAAACATCTTTACTACTACACAAATAAATTGCTATAGACCAATTATTCCTTAGCTCATAGCAAAGCATTCTAAAGTTTTATTTGCCTATTTTTTGCACCGCTGTTCATTATTTAAGCGCTCCGATTCAAATGAGCACATTAAATAACAATAAAACAGAGGAACATCCAATGACCTTAAAACACCAGCTGACCATAGCTGGAATTGCAGCCAGTCTTGCTTTTGCTGCTCTTCCTGCCTGGTCACAAGCCAGTCTGCTCAGTGTTCCTGAGCACAAAACCATACCTAACCAATACATTGTGGTCTTAAAAGAACAAGAGTTGGCTTTATTCGGTGCTGATGCAGTCCATGTAAAAGCCCGAAGCTACAGCCAGTTAGCACAAGGCACTGTGAAAGCAGAGTTCAATCATGCGCTGAAAGGTTTTGTGATTGAAACAAATGACAGCGGTGTCAAAACATTGTTGCAACAAACATCAGTCGATTATATCGAGCCCGTTCAGCGTATATCGCTGTACAACCAGCAAAATAATGCGCCCTGGGGCTTGGATCGCCTGGATCAGCAAAACCTGCCTTTGAATGGTGTCTATCGTTATGATTTAACCGGTGCCGGTGTCAATGCCTATGTGATTGACACCGGCATCAACACCAGCCATACCCAGTTTCGTGGTCGTATTGGCCGGGTCGTAACTACCATCGGTAATAACCCGGAAGACTGCAATGGCCATGGTACCCATGTGGCCGGCAGCATTGGCGCAACAACTTATGGCGTGGCCAAACAAGTGACGCTCCACTCCGTGAAGGTGTTTGGCTGCAGCGGGGAAACCACTTCTACTGCGATTATTCAGGGCATTGACTGGGTAGCAGCCAACGCAGTTCGCCCAGCTGTCGCCAATATGAGCCTGGGTGGTGGGGCTTCGCCCGCCCTGGACCAAGCTACCAATCGTTTGATCCAACGCGGAGTCGCCACCGTGGTGGCGGCAGGCAACGACAATGCAAATGCTTGCAACTATTCACCCGCCAGAGTCTCAGCAGCGATGACAGTGGGTTCATCCACCCGCAACGACAGTCGTTCGAATTTTTCCAACTGGGGCAGCTGTGTCAATATCTTTGCACCAGGCTCAGATATTATTGCGCCCTGGATTGGTGGTGCTAACGCCACCCGAACGATCAGCGGCACGTCTATGGCCAGTCCTCATGTAGCAGGAGCCGCAGCGCTTTACCTGCAACAAAACCCCAATGCCACACCAGCTCAGGTGGCGCAAGCAATCTACAGCAATGCCGCCACGGGCAAAATATCCAACCCTAATGGTACCGTAAACCGGCTACTTAACACCGAGTTTTTGCTGGGTGGCGGTGGTGGTAATCAACCACCAGTCGCCAGCTTTACCGTGAGTATTAATGGACTCTCCATCAGTCTGCAGGATACTTCCACCGATGATCAAGGCGTGGTTAGTTGGCAGTGGGATTTTGGCGATGGCAACAGCTCCAGCCAGCAAAATCCGATGCATAGCTATGCCCAAGGCGGTAGTTACAGCATCAGTCTGACCGTGGCCGATCAACAGGGCTTACAGAGCACAGCCCGCAGAACCATTACGGTCAGTGGCGGCGGTGGCGGTGGCTGCGATGGTTTAGCCCCCTGGTCCGCAACCACATCGTATCAGGCAGGTCAGCAGGTCAGCTACAATGGACGTCGTTATGAAGCCACCTGGTGGTCGACCGGTGCCCGTCCGGATCTGTTCAGCAACGTCTGGCGTGATCTGGGCCCATGCAGCGGCGGTGGCGGTAATCAACCTCCGGTTGCCGACTTCAGCTTCCAAAGCAATGGCCTGACGGTGCAGTTTAGCGATCAGAGTACCGATGACCAAGGTGTTGTCAGCTGGGAATGGAGCTTTGGCGATGGGAGCCGTTCTGTCCAACAACACCCGGTACACAGCTACAGTCAGGCTGGCAGCTATCAGGTGCAGTTAACGGTGGCAGATGCGGATGGCGCCAGCCATAGCACCAGCAAAACGGTGACCGTCAGCAATCAGGGCGGAGGCTGCTCCGGCTTACCGGCCTGGCAAGCCAGTGCTGTCTATACCGCCGGCGATCAAGTACAGCATAATGGCCAACGCTATCGTGCCAACTGGTGGACTCAAAACCAGAACCCAAGCCAGTATTCAGGGCAATGGGCAGTCTGGACCCATCAGGGGGCTTGTCAATAACACCTCACAAGGGGAAGCCTGGCTTCCCCTTGCTGCCTTATCAGACGTAGCTTCAATCAAGATTTAACACCACACTTTTGCTATTCCATTAATGCATACTACTATTGATTAGCGGTCAAATGATGACCACTTAGGAGAGACTAGCATGCACTATTGTTTTAACCTTAAAGCAGCAGCTTTGCTCAGCATTACCGCCACCTTAGCATTAGGATGTGGCTCAAGTGATCCTGCTCCCGATTTAAATGTGGTATCCGCTCTATCTGTAAAAGAACGGCGCTCAATCGAGATTACCGGCTCTGTTTCAGATAGGAATAGCTTCACCTTGGAGTGGACTCAAACCTCAGGGCCTGTCTTAGAGTTAAGCAGTACCTCGGTGATCAATCCCACTCTGACCGCTCCATCCGTTGACAGTGATCAAACTGCCGTTTTACAGGTCACCGCAACCAACACCAAAGGTAAAACGAGTTCTGCGACCGTTACCGTTAGCATTGTTAATAACACCGCGCCTGAAATATCTGCTGACTTTGCCCCCATTCCAGAAAAACTCCAGGCCAGTTTACAGGCAACAATCACCGATGATGGAACCGTCAGTTCCATTGCCTGGGAGCAAATAGCAGGCCCTGCTGTTGAGCTGGAAGGTACCACAACCGAGGTTATTACTTTTACTGCGCCCGCAGTCACCGAGTTGACCCAATTGACCTTTCGAATCACAGCCACTGATGATGATAATGAAAGCAGCCAGGTCACGGCTCATGTCGATGTTGAACCCAATTTGCTGGCCTTCACGATTTCAGGCAAAGTCGTTGGTTTGGGGTTTGCAGAAAGCCAGGTGACAGCATCTGTTAACGGTGTTGATTATACTTCTCAAGCTGATGAAGCCGGTGCTTTTGAGCTTGAAGTACTGGTAGATGATGATTTACTCAACAGTGTTGCGGTAGTTACCGCCCTAGGAGAAAATGAACGACTCTCCTACAAAGCCTTTGTATCCGGGTTCAGGTTGGAAGAAGTCGTGGTCGCTCAACTTCAAACCGCATCGTTGGGAAACACAGCCCCACAACCTATTACCTTAACTGTCTCTCCAGTTTCAACAGCACTGTATTCGCTGATAGTTGCCGAAAACAATGGTGTAATCCCAGCAGCCCTTGAGCAGCTGGTGTTTGTTGAAAAGTCAATTGATCCACAAGCATTGATTGAAGCAGCAGCTATTGCCAAGATACTGACGGAAAACCCTGACATCGAGTTACCCGAGGGGATCAACTCAATTTCCGAACTTTTAGCAAATACCGCAAGTTATAATCAGCTGCTGGAAGAGGTCAATACCAACAACCCCGGGCTGGTTGCTGAGTCCATTCTAAGCATTAGTGAGGATGCTGAGCTAATAGAGCCAATCGAAGTCGTTTCGCTATCGCCAATTTACTTTCAAACGATGAGTGCAGCCACTGGCTTTGTTCCAAGAAGTGGTGAGCGCTGGCAGTTTAACTCTGACGGTACAGGCAATCGCGCTACCGCTTTTCAAAATGCAACGTTCAATTGGAGCCTGGTGAATGGAGATGTGGTAGTGAACTACACTGAGCTACTGAAATCTACTGCTTTTCCAGCCCCCCGCGTTGGGCTTGCGGGTCTGACTCAAAGTGATATCGACAAATTGACGGATAGTAATATTTTCCAAATAGAAGTCACTTATACCACGACAGAGTCAAGGTTAACACGCCTGATAGGTGGTGCTTTGATCGATACCTTTAGAGTTCGGGATAAAACCACAGCCCAAATGGTACCGATTCTAACACCTCAAGGTACGGTTGATCCGGTAGGTGAATTACAAGAGTTAACCACCACCAGAAACTTGAGAAAAGCTATTAGTGAAGCAGCTACACCATTTAGCAATCAACTGGTTGTTGGTACCTGGTCTTTACTCAACTATTACGCCGAACCCTTTTTCAATGGCCCCTTAAAAGGGTTTTATCTCGATCGAATGACATTTAATGCCGATGGAAGCGGGCTGGGATTAGACACAGAATTTACCTTCGAGTGGTCTATCGAGTCCACCGTGTTAACCATCAACTTTGCGGATGGAAGCAAGCTGGAAAAGCAGATCCTGGATCAAAGCAACAACGACTTCTCCGTCTTTACCTCTGCATTTGGAACCGATGGTAAATTAATCGGTTCAAGAGCAGAGTACGGCTTTAAAATTGACGAAGCAACCAGCATTGCTGATGGAAGCTTTGTTAACCCAGTTGGCAAATACTGGCAAACGACAGTCAACCAATGGACACCTCCAAACTGGCAGGACGGTAAGTTAGCTTTTTGCACGGGAAATGATGCCAAGGATGGCGCATGCCAAAATGGTGTGAACTACTTTGGCTGGCAATTTAATGCTGGAGCCGACGGTTTCAACGTGGCCTCATTTGATGGGATACCTCCGAACTTTTCACCCAGCTTTTCAGATAGTCTTCACAAACTATCTTGGAGTATCAGTAGCGGCAAGCTAAGCTTCGAGTTTCTCGACTGCGATGATGACGATACTGCAGCCTGTAGAATACGTGAATGGCGACTCCTTAAAACAGAGAATGGTATACTGGGTCGGCGCTTTTATGTCGGAGAACGCCAATACTGGCGCTTTAGTGCGGACGAAGAGTTTAAAGTGCAAATTGGGCTTCGGATCAATATCTATGAAGAGTTAGCCTATGAGTACTGGAACCCAATGGAGTCTCAGTCTGTTAGCAGCAGAGGCTTGAATAGTGGGCTACGCGCGTTATCAAGAAGGATTCTGTTTGACAATCAAACACAAACCACCGCGTTTTAATTGGTGAGCAGCGCTTTTGTTCGCGCTGCTTTAAGTATCTTAAGGGTTAGAGCAAGTGGCTCTAACCCAATTATTTCCAAAGCATGAGATGGCCTGGTTTCTTTATCTGCTTCGAACCAACAACGATCATATTTATACTGGCATCAGCACTGATCCTGCACGCCGTCTGCGCCAGCACAATGGTGAGATCAGCGGGGGTGCCAAAGCCTTACGGGGCCGACGGCCATTGCAGTTGTTGTACCAGGAGCCCTATCCTTGTCGCAGCAGTGCCAGCAAAGCGGAATATCAATTTAAGCAATTGAGCAAACAACAAAAAGAAGCCTTTATTCGCCTAAAGGCGGATGGAGCTCCGCCCCGTTCCCCGCTAGAATAACTCTTTTCCCCTGCACTAAGGAGCTGGCCTGCAGATGCCTGTGTTGCCACTGGACAACTACGCCCTGATCCTCGGTTATCTGGCCATCGGCCTGCTGCTGCGACTGGTGCCTGCCATGCCGGCTGACAGCGCGCGAGCCCTGAATGCTTATGTGCTGAATGTCGCTTTGCCTGCACTGGTGTTGTTGAAAATCCCCGAGCTGCAGTTTTCCGCCCAACTCTGGCTGCCGGTATTAACGCCCTGGTTGTTGCTAGTGCTGGTGGCAGGCTTGACATTGCTGGTGGGACATTGGCTGAGCTGGAGTCGGGATACCAAGGTCGCCCTGTTGATCGTGTTGCCGCTTGGCAATACCTCTTTTCTTGGCTTTCCGATGGTGGAAGCCTTTTGGGGCAGTGATCGCATGCCGGTCGCCATTATTTACGATCAGCTCGGATCTTTTATTGCACTGGCTACCTACTCCACCATTCTGGCCAGTCTGTACGGCCAACAGCAACAATCAGCAAGTATGAAAGCTATTGCGCGCAAAGTACTCAGCTCACCGCCTCTCTTGGCCTTGCTGCTGGCACTGATGCTACGCAACAGCAGCTATCCGGCGCTGGCAAGTCAATTACTCAACAATGTTGCAGCCACCCTGGTGCCAGTGGTGATGATCGCGGTTGGCTTTAGCCTGCGCTTTCGTCTGCAAGCCAGTGAACTAAAGCCGCTTGGCTTCGGTTTGCTGGTGACACTGGTTCTGATGCCCCTGATGGCTTATGCTATAGCCAGTAGCAGCTCCGTTGATGCCAGTTTGCGGCAAACGGTGGTTTTTATGGCAGCGATGCCACCGATGATCTCCGCCGGCGCCATCGCCATTATGGCCGGGCTGGCACCCCGTCTGGTCAGTGCCCTGGTCGGCTTTGGTGTGCTGCTGAGTTTTCTGACCTTACCAGTGGTGTTCTGGTTACTAAATTAACAGTTTTTAAAGGGAATCTATGCTGGAATCGACCCTCACCTGGTTGCAACCGCATCTTGAAAGCCTGGTAAGCCCTGCCACCTGGTGGCAAGTGGTGGTACTGGCGCTGGCAGCAGTGGCCGCCTCTTTGTTCAACCGGCGTATCCAGACACTGCTGGAAACGCAGGCATCGGCCAACCAGCAAGGTTTTCGCCATATTGCAGTACGCAGTTTGCAGCGCCTGCTCTGGCCGTTAACCGCACTTGCGGTGGTACTACCAGCCAAAGCCGTATTGGATTGGTACGAGCTGCCCTTACAACTGCTGGGCGTTGCCGTGCCCATTCTCTGGGCGCTGGCGCTGATCCGTTTTAGCATCTATTTACTGCGCAAAGCCTTTACTATTAATCCACTGCTGAAGTCTTCTGAAAGCGCCCTGTCGGTATTGATCTGGTTGGGTGTAGTCCTGCACCTACTGGGCTGGCTGCCAACAGTGCTGGGCTTTTTGGACAGCATGGCGCTTAATCTGGGCGAGAACCGCATTTCAGTCTTATCCGTGATAAAGCTGTTACTGCTGGTTGCTCTGGCATTTACCCTGGCTATCTGGTTGTCGGAGCTTATCAGCCGACAATTGCAACGCTCGGCCAATATCTCTCCCAGCATGCGGGTTGGCTTTAACAAATTCAGTAAGTTTATTCTGCTTACTTTGGCATTTTTAATCGCGCTGAATGCCGTTGGCATTAACTTAAGTTCACTGGCTATCTTTGGCGGTGCGCTTGGTGTCGGTTTGGGCTTTGGTTTGCAGCGTATTGCCTCGAATTTTATCAGCGGCTTTATTCTGGTACTGGATCGTTCCATTAAACCCGGTGATGTTATTACCGTGGGGGATAAATTTGGCTGGGTCGAGGCGTTAAATTCCCGCTATGTGGTGGTGCGTAACCGTGAAGGGGTCGATACGCTGATCCCGAATGAAAACCTGATTACCTCGGAAGTGATCAACTGGAGCTATGCCGATCGCAATGTGCGGGTTGTGATCCCGGTGCAAATCAGTTACGACGATGATCCAGAGCAGGCCATGGCACTGATGCTGGAGTGCGCCAAAGCTTCATCCCGAATTTTGACCGAGCCAGCCCCTTCGGTGCGCTTGATGGAGTTTGCCGACAGTGGCATTGAGCTGCAGCTGCGCGCCTGGATTTCCGATCCGGAAAACGGCACCGGTGGCGTCAAATCGGAAGTCAATTTAGCCATTTGGCGGGCATTTAAGGAACATAACATCACCATTCCCTACCCACAACGCGATTTGCATATCAAGTCGATGCCAGCCGGGCTAAAGCAGAACAGCTGACACCGATCCCCAAAAAACTAAGGGCGCCGAATGCGCCCTTACTTTTACACCAATTTAATTTTTGCAAATTTTCGCTTGCCCACCTGGTAGATGGCTTCGTTGCCTTTGCTGATCTCCAGCTTGCTGTCGTCGATCTTGTCATCGCCGTTGCGCTTCACTGCACCCTGCTTGATCATCCGTATAGCCTCAGACGTACTGGCCACCAGGCCAGCTTCTTTAAGCAGATTGGCAATCGGCATGGCGTCGCCCTCACAGCTTAGCTGCAGCTCTGGAATATCATCCGGCAGGGCATTTTTGGAAAAACGCTGAATAAAGTCCTGCTCTGCGGCATCAGCGGCAGCTGCATCATGAAAACGGGCAATGATTTCTTTCGCCAGTTCAATTTTCACATCGCGCGGGTTGCCTCCATCAGCAATGCGCTGCTTTAGTGCTTCAATGTCGCTCAGCGGCCGGAAGCTCAGCAGCTCGAAGTAGCGCCACATCAGCTCATCGGAAACCGACATGATTTTGCCAAACATCTCGTTGGGCGCATCGGTAATGCCAACGTAGTTGCCCAGCGATTTCGACATCTTCTGCACGCCATCCAGACCTTCCAGCAGTGGCACCATCATCACGGTTTGTGGCCGCTGCCCGGCTTCTTTTTGCAGCTCACGGCCCATCAGCAGGTTAAAGCGCTGATCGGTACCGCCCATCTCGACATCGGCTTCCAGCGCCACCGAATCCCAGCCTTGTACCAGCGGGTACAGAAACTCATGGATCGCAATCGACTGATTGTTGGCAAAGCGCTTTTTAAAGTCATCGCGCTCCAGCATCCGGGCCACTGTTTGCTGTGAGGCCAGCCGGATTAAACCAGCGGCACCTAACTCCCCCATCCATTCAGAGTTAAAAGCGATACGGGTTTTGGCCGGGTCCAGAATTTTAAACACCTGCTCTTTGTAAGTTTCGGCGTTGGTCAGCACATCTTCCCGGCTCAGTGGCTTGCGGGTGACATTTTTGCCGCTGGGATCACCGATCATGCCGGTAAAATCACCGATCAGGAAAATCACTTCATGACCATACTGCTGGAAGGTGCGCAGCTTGTTAATCAGCACGGTATGGCCCAGATGCAAATCTGGCGCTGTAGGATCAAAACCTGCTTTAATTTTCAATGGCTTGCCTTGCTTTAGCTTGGCAATCAGCTCGTCTTCCAGCAAAATCTCTTCGCAGCCGCGTTTTAACTCAGCAAACGCCTGCTCCCAGTTGGTCATGGTGTTCTCCAAAAAAGTAATCATCGTTGTCAGGATCGGTTATTTTAACTGATGCGGCTGGCATTGGAAATTGCACAATACTGGTAACAGTGAAAAAAAAGCGTTATGCTGCTAATTTAAGCAGTAATCAGATCCTTATCTATGCAAACACTGGTGTCACGTCTTCCACTCGCTCATCGCCTGTTCATTGTGGGTTTGATCCTGCTGTCTGTGCTGGTGATCCTGCTACCAACAGAGACAACAGGTTCAAAACAAAGCAGTAGCGAGGTCGCAGAACTTAACGAGCTTTATATCCCTGAATTGTTACCCTTGGATACCAGTCTGTCAGCAGCAACCGATGTGCCTCCACTCTTAGAGCCGGTGCCTGAAACATTGCCTGAGCCTGAGCTGGCATGGCATAGCATCACGGTCCAAAGTGGCGATGCCCTATCCAACCTGTTTCGCCGCGCCAATGTCAGCCAGCAAACCATGCTGGCCATTCTGGCACTGGGCGATAGCACCCGTACCCTGACCCGCTTATTTCCCGGTGAAACACTGGAGTTTGGCTTAGATGAAACGGGCCAGCTGCAAGAGCTGCGTTATGCCATTAACCGGCTGGAATCGCTGCTGGTCTATCGTAATGACGAAGGACGGTTTCAAGCTGAACAACAGCGCCGTACTGTTGAAGCACGCACCGAATACGCCGCTGCCACTATTCAATCCAGCTTTTGGCATGCTGGCCTGAGTGCCGGCCTTAGTAACAACCAAATCATGGCGCTGGCCAGTATCTTTGGCTGGGATATCGACTTTGCACTGGATATACGGGCTGGTGACAGCTTTACCGTTTTGTTTGAGCGCAACTACAGCGAGGATGAGTTTATTGGACATGGTGCTATTCTTGCCGCTCAATTCAGCAATCAGGGCCGGGTGATTCAGGCGGTACGCCACAGCGATGGCCACTATTACAAACCCGATGGCACCAGCATGCGGCAGGCTTTTTTGCGTGCGCCGGTCGAGTTTACCCGCATCAGCTCCAACTTCAATCCTCGCCGACAGCACCCGGTCACCGGTCGGGTAGCGCCGCATAATGGCATTGATTATGTTGCTCCGGTTGGCACCCCTATTATGGCCACCGGTGATGGCCGGGTAACGGCTTCTACCTACAACAATCTGAACGGCAACTATGTGTTTATCCAACACGGCAACAACATCATTACCAAGTACCTGCATCTGTCCCGCCGTCAGGTCAAGGTGGGCGATCGGGTCCGGCAGGGCCAGGTGATTGGCCGGCTGGGTGCTACCGGCCGGGTTACTGGCCCGCATCTGCATTACGAGTTTGTGGTCAATGGCGTGCACCGCAATCCAAGAACAGTACAACTCCCCCTGGCTCAGGCTTTAACTGGTGCTGATAAAGCCAGTTTTATCGCCAAAGCCAGCGAAGTGCTGGCAGAACTGCAGAGCCAACAGCAGCAGTTGCTGGCAGCTGTGCCTTAAATGCTGCCAGTACTTAGCGTTGAGCGCTTCCCCCTCTCAAAACTTGTTAATGCCGCAAATCCTGCTAGTATATGGCTGCTTTATGGTTACTGAAGCAATTTATTCCGCTATTGCATGACACAAGGAAGCATGATGGCAACTCAACATTTTACTTTTACCTCAACCTTACAAATTCATATCGCCCCCCATGAGCAAGAGATTTATGCTGATAAAGGCGAAGCTATTACCTTTGAACTGGCCAATAAAAGTGGTTTAAAGCTACTGGACTGGGGCTTGTATTTTAACAACCCGTTTGAGCCGGAGCGCTCCACGCGCTATTCATTTGGGGCCAAGAGCTGTGCCGAGCATTTGTACCGGGCAGAAAAGCGGGTAGCACAAGATAGCACTACCGTTAAGGTTCCTATGTACAACGCCTACGCACTGTATCTGGTTGCAGAGCTGAAAGATGGTAAGCAACAGCTGTTCCAGTTGGATCCGGAAATTATCATCAATGATGGTGATGTAGATAGCTAACCAACTGACCACTTTTCATTTCAATCCCAACTCACTGAACTCAGGCTCATTCAACAACGATACCAATGGATAGCCTGAGTCCAGCGCTTGCTGCAACCAGCGCTTTGCTCTTTCATTATTACCACAAACTACAGCCTGTTGCGCCGCCAGCACAAACTGCCTGCTATCAGGCAGATCAGGCAACCCCAGCATAATCTGTTCCGATCTCTCACAGTCTCCGACTTTTGCCAGGTATACCGCCAACCTTAGTTGAAGCAAGGTATTATTTGGTGCCAACTCCAACCGCTCACGCAATAGCTTTATCGCTTGTTGGTAGGCTTGTTCAGCCAGCGATTGCTGTTGGCTATGCCGATAACTATCCGCCAGGTTAGCCCAAAGCAAGTAGTTTGCGGGGTCTAATTCAACCGCTTGCTGAAAAGCCTGCACCGCTTCTTCATATTTATATTGATAAAATAAAGCCGTTGCTACATTGGAATAATTGCTGGCAACGGGTGAAAGCTTTAATGCTTGAAGGAAAGCATAATGGGCTTCGCTGTACTGAGCACGATTGAATTGGATAGCCCCTAACATCCCCCATACTGAGGCATTCTCTGGGGCCCACTCCGATAACTTACGATAAGCCTGTTCTGCTTTGTCCAACTGGCTGGTCTGTAAATAAAAGGTGGCAAGATAGTTCAGTACAAACCAGCTGTGATGCTGTTCTAAAGCATTCAAAAAAGCCTGCTCCGCAAGTTCCAAGCGGCCTTGCCTTCGATAAGTATCTGCCAGGCCAAAGTAAGCCTCTGTTTGATTTGGCTCTCTTTGCAACACTTGGTGAAACATTGTGATCGCCTCATCAAAATCCGACTGCTGGACAGCCAGTTGGCCAAATAAAACAGGCAAATGGGGATCTGTTGGATAACGCAGCTGCAAACTATTCAGTGTATGTTGAACCCGCTCCAACCGGTGCAAGGTATCGCGCGGAGCAACCCAAAGCGAGGCCCGAATCAGTGCCACTTCCGCGGCAGGAAAATCTGGTTGTAAGGCAATAGCCTGTTCCAGGGCTTCGATTCCGGCCAGTAAGCTTGGAGCAGAATTATCGCGGTACATATAGCCAAGGCCAAGCAAGTAGCTGCGATAAACCTCTTCCTCTTGAACTATCTCAGTTGCCAGTGTTGTAGCTGAAGCAGCGGTTTTGGTGCCTAGCAAATCCGATGCCGCCTGACGAAGACGGATGCTATTGCTCGCCCAATCGGTAGCAGATAACGCCAATTCTTTCGTCCGTATCCGCTGCCCATCCTTAGCATCCAGCAACGCTAACTCCAATGCAAGCTGTTGAGAAGGTTCCTCCCATTGCATGCTGCCAAGCAGAATACGCTCAGCACCAAAATACTGGTGCAACTGTACTACAGTCAAGTCCTGATACCGCCTTAGCTCAACCGGTGGGACAACCCATTTGGCACCATGGTTTTGCTGCAATGCAGCAAGATCATAACTCAGACTAAACCCCAACCCTCGCCCCAATAGCGTAAGCTCTGGGTCATCCGACACGACGTGAAATGGCATCACAGCGAGCACCTTGCCTTCGGCTAACAGTGTTCGCTTATTCAGGCTCCCATAACCAAACCAAAGTAGTGGTATCAGTGCACACAAAACAAGCCCAAGCACCATAGGCTGCTGGTACCAGAGTACTCGATGGGGTTGTGGCTTATTCAACTTCCGTATGCTGCGCTCAAGTTGTTCGACAAGCAGCTGCATAGAATCCGGCCGCAGCTCTGGGCTTACCGACAAACATTGACGAATCAATCGCTGCACCGGGGCAGGCACCTGCGTCTGCGCCCATGCTGGGGCGGGTCGAGTCATCCCTTCCGTCACAGCGGCTGCAGTAGCAATGGCATCATTAGCAGCAAAAGGATGCTGCTGGTAACACAGCTCATACAGCAGCACGCCAAAACTGAATACTTCGGATGCTGTGGAGGCAGCTTCGCCCTGCAACAGTTCTGGAGCCAACCAGCCGACGCTATTCTGTAACGCGGTAGTCTGAGTTACATCCAGCCCGGCATTGGCTTCCAGCGGCTGGTCAGTCAGCACGGCTCGCAGTACGCTCAGCTCGCGGCTGCCCATACCAAAATCAACCAGCTTAACCTGATGATCACCGCTAAGAAGTACATTGGATGGCTTTAATGCCCGATGCAACACCCCCGCCTGGTGCGCATAGCTCATCGCACTGGCGATTTGCTTTGCAATAGCCAGTCGCTCAATCAAATCATAGCGATTTTCTGCCAGATAGGCGGCCAGGTTTTTACCTTCAACCCACTCGGTAGCAATATAAGACTGGCTCTCTGCACTGCCCATTGCATCAACAGAGGCAATCCCTGGATGCTTCAGAGCAGCAACAGCGGCCGCAGCTTCAAACAGCTCGGCACAAGACGCAGCATTGCACTGCAATACTTTAAGCGCCACCACTCGTTGCTGCGTTGCATCATAAGCTTTATAGCAGGTACCGTAACTGCCTGCGCCAACGTCAGAGACGACAGTAAATGGTATGGCTTGTTCAGAGCTGTTGTGCTCAACGACCACGGTTTCCCCACCAGTAAAAAACACTTAATCTGGCTGCAGTATACCCAGAAACAGCAGATGGCACAGCTGTTTCCTGTGCCGATTATACCGGGGAGCTTTATGAATCGGCAGCCGCTACCCAACCAGAGCCAACAGGATACCCGCTGCTACGGCCGAGCCAATTACGCCAGCCACATTCGGCCCCATTGCATGCATCAACAGGAAGTTGTGCGGGTTGGCTTGCAAACCTACTTTGTTCACTACCCTGGCTGCCATCGGCACCGCTGATACGCCGGCAGCGCCTACCAGGGGGTTGATCGGCTGCTTCGACAACTTATTCATGATTTTTGCCATAATCACCCCGGAGCCGGTGCCAATGGCAAAAGCAACCATGCCAAGCACCAAGATCCCCAATGTTTGGGTGGTCAGAAAATGTTCGGCACTTAACCGCGAACCCACTGCCAAACCAAGGAAAATGGTCACGATATTAATCAGCTCGTTTTGCGCAGTCTTGCTCAGTCGATCCACCACCCCGGCTTCACGCATCAGGTTGCCTAAACACAGCATCCCGATCAGCGGAGCAGCCGTTGGTAAAAACAAGATAGTCAGCATCAACAAAATGAGCGGAAACAAGATTTTTTCTTTCTTGCTGACAGTACGCAGCTGCGTCATCTGAATTTCGCGCTCTTTCTGACTGGTCAGCGCTTTCATAATAGGCGGCTGAATTAAAGGCACCAGAGCCATGTATGAGTATGCAGCCACCGCAATGGCCCCCAGCAACTCTGGTGCCAATTGCGATGCCAGGAAGATGGCGGTTGGGCCATCGGCCCCGCCAATGATGGCAATCGCAGCCGCTTCTTTAAAGGTAAAACTCATACCCGGGATCCAGTTCAGTGCAATGGCCCCCAATAAAGTAGCGAAAATACCAAACTGCGCCGCGGCACCTAAAAATAGCATCCGAGGGTAAGCAATCAGTGCACCAAAATCAGTCATAGCACCGACACCAAGGAAAATCAGTAGTGGGAATAAGCCTGTCCCCACCCCAACTTCGTAGAACATATGCAGCAAGCCGCCCACTTCCCCCATACCAGCCAGCGGAATATTGGTCAAAATGGCACCAAAACCAATGGGTAACAACAGCAAGGGTTCAAAGTTTTTGGCAATAGCCAGGTACAACAAGCCAATGCCAACCAACAGCATCACCACTTGACCAGCGGTGAAATTCAATACGCCGGTCGACTGCAATAAGGTTTGAAAAGCATCCATCAAAACATCCTTCAGGCGTAGGTGATTAAAACATCGCCGTTGGTCACAGCATCGCCAGCGCTGACATGGATTTGTTGAATGGTACCATCCACCGCCGCACGCACTTCGGTCTCCATTTTCATCGCTTCCATAATGATCACCACATCGCCCTTCTTCACCTGAGCCCCCTCTTTGGTCACCACCTTCCAGATGTTGCCAGCCAAAGGTGCCGTTAAGGTGCCGCTACCGGTCACAGAAGCGCGGCCTGGAATGTTTTCTTCCACCACCGGCTTGATGCTGCTGAGCTCTCCGCTAGGCGCTACCTCCACTTCATACACCTTGCCATCGACCCGTACGCTGTAGGCGGCAACGCCACCGGTTACCGTCACCGCTGGGCTTGCAGTGCTGCCGGTGTCAGACGGCACTTCCGGGACGGGCTCAAAGGCGGCTGGGTTATTGCGGTTTTTTAAGAATTTCAAACCCACTTGCGGGAACAAAGCATAGGTCAGCACATCATCTACCTGAGCGTCGGCCAGGCTGATGCTTTCTTTTTTAGCGATTTCCTGCAGCTCTTTGCTTAACCGCTCCATCTCCGGTTCCAGCAAATCGGCAGGGCGGCAGGTGATGGCATCGCTGCCGTCCAGTACCCGTTTCTGCAGCTCCGCATCCACTTCGGCAGGGGTAGCACCGTATTCGCCTTTTAACACACCGGCGGTTTCTTTGGTGATGGTTTTGTAACGCTCGCCGGTCAGCACATTGAGCACCGCCTGAGTGCCGACAATCTGTGAGGTTGGGGTAACCAACGGAATAAAACCTAAATCCTCACGGACTTTCGGAATTTCTTTCAGTACGGTATCCAGTTTATCCAGTGCATCCTGCTCTTTGAGCTGGCTTTCCATATTGGTCAGCATCCCACCTGGCACCTGGGCCAGCAAAATACGGGCATCAACGCCTTTTAAGGAACCTTCAAATTTAGCGTATTTCTTCCGCACTTCACGGAAATAAGCGGCAATTTCAGCCAGTAACACCAAATCCAGACCAGTATCGCGCTCGGTGCCTTCGGTAATGGCGACCATGGTTTCTGTCGCGCTATGACCATAGGTCATACTCATTGAGGAAATCGCAGTATCCAGCATATCAATGCCGGCATCGATGGCTTTCTGGTAGGTGGCCGTACTGAGCCCTGTGGTGGCGTGGCATTGCATCGCCAGCGGGATTTTCACCGCTTCTTTGATGCGGGTAATCAGCTCATCGGCTACATAAGGCTTCAGCAAACCCGCCATATCTTTAATACAAATGGAGTGACAGCCCATATCCTCGAGCTGGATCGCCATATCCACCCACATATCGATGGTATGCACCGGACTGACAGTATAAGACATGGTCCCCTGAGCATGGGCATTGGCTTTCACTGCAGCCTGAATGGCGGTTTGCAAGTTACGGATATCGTTCATGGCATCGAAAATGCGGAACACATCCACCCCGTTCTCGACCGCACGATCGACAAAGGCTTCGACCACATCATCGGCATAATGCCGGTAGCCCAGCAAATTCTGGCCGCGCAGCAACATCTGCTGCTTGGTATTGGGCATGGCTTTTTTTAGTGCCCGGATCCGGTGCCAGGGGTCTTCCCCCAGATAACGAATGCAGGCATCGAAAGTAGCTCCTCCCCAAGACTCCATCGACCAGTAGCCGACCTTGTCCAGTTTTTCAGCAATAGGCAGCATGTCTTCCAGACGCATCCGGGTTGCCAACAGGGATTGATGGGCATCTCTGAGTACCAGCTCGGTTAATAACAATGGCTTACTCATAACAGTCCTCTTTTAGTGTTGTTGCTGCCGATGTTGATGAATTGCTGCGGTAATGGCGGCCACCAGTCGGGGAGAGATCGTATCGGATGCCACCACCTCCACGGTTGTCGCTGTGCTTTTTTTCGTTGGGAAGAATCGTCGTACACTGAAACTCATTAGCTGAATAATCACCACCAGCAGGGTCAGGAACACAAAGACGGTTGCCATCCCAATGGCCATAAGTTCCGCTGCCTGCTGCAGCATAGTGCTGACTTCCATGATTTCCCCCTTAGCCAGTATGGTTTGCGCTTATGCGAAGCACAGAGCACAACCTGTTCATCTGTAAAAAATTGTTGCCTGCAGCAGCATTATGCGGATTCTGGTTCGAACCGACAATTCAGCCTTGTGATAACTGCTATAGATACCATGAATCCACAACCATATAAACACTTTTACGTCCAGACATCCAAAACAATTCTAAAGACTTCTGCTGCAAAAGTAAGCTACTTTTTGGTATTTTTATTCATTCTGCCTCAGCCATTGTTGTCAGCAGGCCGGCTATATCCTGACTCAACTGCTGCCAGCCCAATGCCATTGCCTCAACCAGGGCAGGATAACCGTCGTTAGCCAAGGGTTGGCGAATTAGAAAAGGTTGCCGTGCACTATGCTGCGGCCCGGATAAGCGGTACTCCCCACTTAACAGCGCATAGCCATCGGCGGTGCCCACCATCCGATCTAACCGGATATGCAATTGCATAGCGGTTTTATTGGTTTGCGGTTGCAGCTGCCAACCACTGCCTGATGCATCCAGGTTCAACGCCAGATGACGACTCAGTTGCGTGGCGAGATCATCCGCCCACAGATGCTGCCTGGCGACGGTAAGCTCGGTCGCACTGTGCTGAAAGGCAATACCCCTTTGCTGCAGAAAAGGAGCCAGTTGGATACTTTGCAACACCAGAGTACGCCCACTGGATGACTGGGGAGCTGAATGCTCAGGCAACGTCTCAGGATAAGGAAACTGGTAATACTGTGTGTGTACCGCGTGCTGTGAGCACGCCATTAGCAACAATAAACATCCACCGTACAACACGGTTCTCATGGCCGGGCTCTCCTTGGTTCGGGATCAGCTTCAGGCGTGGCCTGAAAAATAAGGGCATTGCTGCGCTGGTTTAAGGTATGCAGCAAGGGCTGTAAATCCCGCTGCAACTGCTCGAATTGCTGTAAATTACTGTTTAGCCGCTGATGCGTCTGAGACTCTGGCCCAAAAGACTGCAGCAGTTGCTCCAATTGCTGCAGGCTGTGGTTTAATTGCTCTGGCACCTGCTGCATCGCAGGTTGCGCCAGGTAAGCTTCCAGTTGCAGCATCACCTGCTGCATTTCAGCCATGGCTGTCGTGGCCTGGGCCAGGGTACGGGTCCCCTCTTCCAGCAAGGGTTCAACCGGCAACTGAATCATCTTCTCCAGCGCCATCAACACTTTCTGTTCAATGTTACTAAGGCCTCCCCGCGCCGTAGGTAATACGGCATAACCAGCATAATCCATTGCTTGCCAACTGATGTCCGGTTCATCCATCATATCCAAATCAATGTACAAACCACCGGTCAACAGGCTACTGGTTTTCAGGATGGCTCTTAACCCTTGCTCTGCCCCACGGGCTAATTGCTGCTTTACCTGTTCGGTACTGATGTTTTCGTACAAGCGCCCTGTTTCAATGCGGATCAACACAGGTATTCCCTGATCAAAGGAGGTTTCCAGCGGGTGCGCCATGGAAAAGAAAAATGGCACACTAACCACAGTCCCAACCCGGACTCCACGGTACTCTACCGGTGCGCCAGCTTTTAACCCCCGGACAGACTCTTCAAAAAACAACAGATACTCAACATACTGACTGTACATCCCATCATGCATGCTGTTTTTATTCGGAAACAAGGCAAATTCGGTCTCAGAAGGTACCGGCTCTCCGGCCGGCCATCCCTCAAGGACATCAAAGCTGACGCCACCACTGATCAGACTGGCAATGGACGCAACGTCCACCCGGACGCCATCCGGTGTCAACTCAAAGCTGACACCACTGGCTTGCCAAAAGCGAACATTTTCAGTAACCAGCGAATCATAGGGTGCCCGGATAAACAGCTGATACAGCATGTGCCTGTCGTGCATATCAAACGAACTGTGCTCGACGGTGCCCACCTCATAACCACGATACAAAACCGGATCACCTACCGATAACACTCCGGTGTCTTCACTTCGTAGTCGAATACGAATGCCAGCGGCCTCTGCAGAAGCTACAGGCGGTGTTTCCAATAAATTGTGATGCAGGACAATGCGATCAGAATCGCCGGGTTGCAGCTCAATATAGGCTCCGGATAACAAGGTAGTAAGCCCGGTGATACCAGAGCGGCTGACTTGAGGCCGCACTACCCAAAACTGAGTTTCAGCATTGAGCAAAGGGGCTGTATCCGGCCGCATCCGGACTTTCATTTCGACTTGTTTCAAATCCGCGGTTAAGGCCACCGACACCACCTGCCCGACATCAACGCTGCGGCTTTTTACCGGCGTTTTACCTGCAACAATACCTTCTGCATGCGGCGCAATCAACGTCACTACAGGCCCCTGATTTTGATAACTGTAATACAGCATCCAAATGCCAATGCCTATAGCTGCCAGAGGTACTATCCAAATAGGGGACCATTGCCGTATCGGCTGAATGCTGGCCTCACGTTGTGCCTGTGTTGTCACGAAGTATGCTCCGTCATTGAGTTTGGCTGTTCAGTAGTTGCTGGCGCTTGCCCTGTCGGGCTATCCCACAGTAAACGGGGGTCAAAACTCAGGGCTGCCAGCATGGTAATAATGACCACGGCAGCAAAGGTTACCGCAGCAGGCCCCGGGTACACGCTCATTAATAAATCAAAGCGAACCAAAGCCGCTAAAATAGCCACTACCAGCACATCCACCATCGACCAGCGGCCTATCCAATCTACCCAACGAAACACCCAGGTAGATAACCGTTGCCGGTAGCTTTGTGGTTGCATCACAAGATAGCATAACCCGTAGAGCACCAGAATTTTCAACACAGGAATCACCACACTGGCCAGAGCAATAATCACTGCAACCGGGTAAGCGCCATCCTGCCACAGTAAACGAATACCACTTAAGATCGTGGACTGCGTTTCCTGGCCCATGGATACCGTTACCATAATGGGATAAATATTGGCTGGCAAATACAAAATGGCAGCCGTGGTAGTAAGCGCCAGGGTTTTCTGAATACTGGCAGGAATGCGACGATGCACCCTGTCACCACAGCGACTGCAATGCGACAGGTTGAAAGGAACCAAAGCCGTACAACAGGCACAAACTTTAAGGTGCTGGCTAAAACCAGTGCATCCAGGCTGAGCTTGAAACATCGGCTTGGGGTTAGGAGAAATACGCGACCACATTTCGCGGCGATCAATCACCTGAAAAGTACGCAAATGCAACAGGCAGAATAAACAGAATGCCCAGAAACTAAGCCCTAGTGCTAAATCGCCATGACTGGCTAATTTAACAAAGCTCACCAGCAAGCCAATCAGAAAAATATCTACCATGCTCCAGGGTTTGAGCATAAAGAGCACCCTGGCCACCCACATCCGGGCAGGTAAGGGCCATATCATACCCAGCTTCAGATAAATCACCGCTGTCATACAAAAAGCCGGAATGGCCTGAATAAACAACCAAACCAGCACCGCCAATGCCGGATGATGCACAGCAAACAGCACCGAGGAAGTATCCAGAAAGCTCATCTGCTGCTGACTACCTGCAGCGTGCATGCTAATAAATGGAAATAAATTGGCCAGCACCAGCATAAACAACGCACTACTGGCAAACAGTACCGGTCTGATAACAGGTTGGGGGTGACGGCTATCCAGCAGATGACCACACTGACTGCAATGCGCTTCTTCGCCCGGCTGTAGCTCAGGCAAATGCTGTAGCAGATCACAGTAACGGCAGAGCACCAACTCGCCTTCAACATCTGGCTGTTCCAGCTCGCCTTGCGCGGTAAGATGATAGTGCTTGCTTGCCATAGCCTTGGGATCCTTTGCTTAGAAAAGATCTAATAGCATGCAGCTAGTAAGGATGCAAATAAGACGCGCATGGCTAAAACGACAAAACCCGCTTCGGCTTACACCTTAGCGGGTTTCTTCGTATATGGCGGACGCGGGAGGATTCGAACCTCCGACCGCTCGGTTCGTAGCCGAGTACTCTATCCAGCTGAGCTACGCGTCCTAAAAATCTTTGTTACTGCACACAGTCTAAATTGAATGGCGGACGCGGGAGGATTCGAACCTCCGACCGCTCGGTTCGTAGCCGAGTACTCTATCCAGCTGAGCTACGCGTCCAATTCAATTTAAATGGCGGAGAAAGAGGGATTCGAACCCTCGATAGAGTTTCCCCTATACACCCTTAGCAGGGGTGCGCCTTCAGCCACTCGGCCATTTCTCCGCGCTGTGTTGCGGCGTGTATATTAAAGTCTCAGGAAAATAAGTCAAACAATTTTTCTGCCAGGTCAGTTTGTTTGCCGACCTTTTAAGCAATCTGCGGTTTTTACTGGCAATTAGGCATCGCAGCCAGCAATACCGCCGGGCACCACCTTAAGCGTTGCCTTCGTCTTCAGGCGACTTTTCAGCCTGGATCCGCATGTAGATCTCTTCACGGTGAACGGATACTTCTTTTGGTGCATTCACGCCAATACGTACCTGATTTCCTTTGACACCCAAAACTGTAACGGTGACTTCATCACCAATCATCAGCGTTTCACCAACCCGTCGTGTAAGAATAAGCATTCGTTTGCTCCTATTTCCTTGTTTTCGGTCCAGTTCAGATACTGGCATCCTGAAAAAGTGCTCTATCATAACTCAGCTATCAACTGAAAGAAAAGCAACCAATCCGTTTTCCCAATGCAATTTCAACAACATCAGACTGAACGGTTTAGCCATCTCAAATCAGTGTAGCAAAGATGATACAGCAGTGATGAAAAAAACATACTGCCAACCTCTTTCTATTTACATAGTAGCGGCCGGCAGCTTTGGATCAATCCGCTAGACGGTTAATTGCTGCTCCAGATAGCCAACGGCCTGCTGCAGTACCTTTGGTAAGGCGGCGGTATCGGAGCCACCAGCTTGCGCCATATCTGGCCGGCCCCCGCCTTTGCCTCCGAGTTGTTCAGCAGCCCAGCCCACCAACTTTCCGGCATGCACCTTGGTTGTCAAATCCTGAGTTACGCCAGCAATCAGACTGATTTTGCCATCATTAACCGTCGCCAGCAGCAGGACCCCTGAACCCAGCTTGTTTTTTAGCTCATCCAGCATGGTACGCAAGGCTTTTGCTTCCACCTGGGGTAGCTCGGTAATCAGTACTTTGTTGCCAGCGATCAGCTGCACCTGATCCAGCAATGAAGCCCCGGCATGACTGGCTAGCTTTTGTTTCAGTTGTTCGATGTCTTTCTCCAATTGGCGGCTACGCTCCAGGCTTTGCTGCACACGCTCTGCAATCGAAAAGAGATCACCTTTCACAGCACTGGCCACACCTTGTGCCTGCTGCTCCAACTGATGAAGCCAGGATAACGCCTGCATACCGGTCACCGCTTCAATACGACGAACACCGGCTGCAATCCCCCCCTCCGAAACAATTTTAAACAAGCCAATATCACCGGTTTTTTGCACATGGGTACCGCCACACAACTCAACGGAGAATGGGCTCATGGTCAGCACCCTGACATCGTCATCGTACTTTTCGCCAAACAATGCCATAGCACCAGCCGCTTTCGCCGCTTCCAGACTCATCAGCTCGGTCTGCACCGGATGATTGGCCTGAATGTGTTGATTCACCAACACTTCCACGGCTTGCAACTGAGCAGCGCTGATGGCTTCGTAGTGAGAAAAGTCAAAACGAAAACGATCCGGGCCAACCAGGGAGCCTTTTTGCGTAACATGGTCTCCCAGCACCGAACGCAAGGCCGCATGCACCAGGTGAGTTGCCGAGTGATTCTGCCGAATGGCCTGACGACGCGCTTCATCAATCTGAGCTTGTACCGTTGCCCCAACCGCCAGTTGCCCTTTCAGCTTCCCTTTATGGGCGTGCGCTTTCGCCAGTTTAATGGTATCAGTTACACTAAACACACTGCCATCGGCCAGGGTTAAGCTGCCGGTATCCCCTATCTGGCCGCCGGACTCGGCATAAAATGGTGTTTGATCCAGAATAATCAGCGCTTCCTCACCATCATCCAACTGCTGGCAAGCCTGGCCATCACGAAGGATTTCCAGCACTTTGGCGTTACCATGATCCTGCTGATAGCCTGTAAAGTCAGTAACTTGCTTACTACTAAGCTGGGCATTGTAATCCATACCAAACTGACTGGCTTGCTGGGCACGCTGCCGCTGCTGAGCCATTTCGGCATCAAAGCCAGCCTGATCGACGGTATACCCTTGTTCGCGCGCCACATCGTTGGTTAAGTCGACCGGAAAACCATAGGTGTCGTACAACTTAAACACCAGGTCACCGGGCAATACCTTCGTATCCAGCTGCTGCAACGCCTCCTGCAACATGGTTAGACCGCGCTGCAAGGTTTTACCAAACTGCTCTTCTTCAATCCGCAGTAACTTCTCAATCACAGCTTGCTTGGCTGCAAGTTCCGGATAAGCCTCTCCCATCTGAGCAACCAGTGCCGGCACCAGCTTATGGAAAAAAGCCCCCTCTGCACCCAGTTGATGGCCATGCCGAACAGCCCGGCGAATAATACGGCGCAACACATAACCGCGGCCTTCATTGGATGGCTGCACGCCGTCTACCATCAAAAATGCACAGCTGCGAATATGATCGGCAATTACCCGCAATGATTTATTGCTTAAATCTTTGGTGCCGGTGACCTCAGCGGCGGCAGCAATCAAAGCCTGAAACATATCGATTTCGTAATTGCTGTGTACGCCTTGCATAATGGCAGCAATCCGCTCCAGCCCCATGCCGGTATCCACGCTGGGCTTCGGCAAGGGTTCCATCCGGCCATCCGCATGGCGGTTAAACTGCATAAAGACGATGTTCCAGATTTCAATAAAGCGATCGCCATCCTCTTCAGGGCTGCCTGGAGGCCCACCCCAGATCTGTTCACCATGATCGTAAAACACTTCGGTACAAGGGCCGCATGGGCCGGTATCCCCCATGGCCCAGAAGTTATCAGATGCGTATGGTTCGCCTTTATTGTCACCAATGCGAATTACTTTTTCTGCCGGCAGGCCAATCTGCTTGGTCCAGATATCAAAGGCTTCGTCATCGCTGGCGTAGACAGTGACCAACAGCTTGTCCGCCGGCAGCGCCAATTCTTTGGTTAAAAACTCCCAGGCGTAGGCAATTGCTTCTTGCTTGAAATAATCACCAAAGCTGAAGTTACCCAGCATCTCAAAAAAAGTATGGTGACGGGCGGTATAACCGACATTTTCCAAATCGTTGTGCTTACCGCCTGCTCGCACACAACGCTGCGATGAGGTTGCCCGGCTGTATGAGCGTGGATCCTGGCCCAGAAAGACATCCTTAAAGGGTACCATGCCAGCGTTGGTAAACAGTAAGGTGGCATCATTGCCGGGGATCAGGGAAGCGCTCGGAACAATGTGGTGTCCTTTGCTGGCAAAGTAATCCAGAAAAGCAGTCCGGATTGCGGACGATGTCATGCTCATGATGGTTTCCTAACTTCGGTTGTATGTGAGTACAGCGCTGCAGTCTTCCGGGTAAAAACCCCGTTGCTGCAGATAACGCAGCCGCTTTGCACGCTCATTGACACTGGTAATGGCGGTGTCGCCATATTTTTTCAAGTAAATGCGCTGCGCCAGAGCCGACCAATCAAGCTCGATTTGAGCCAGTTGCTGCTGCAACAAAGCAACGGCAATGCCATGACGCCTGCACTCCTGCTGGATATACAGAGGCCCATAGCCTTTGCCAATCCGCGAACGCAACAACATATCGACAAAGCGGGCATCACTTTGATAATTTTCAGCCTGGCACCATGATATCACCTGCTGAACCAGCTGGTCATCTTCTGTCTTAGCCTGTAAACGCTGTTGCAACTGCTGCGCACTGAACTCACGTCGCGCCAGCAGCTGTAAAGCTGCTTTTTTCAACTCACTTAAGCGCATGGCTCAGACTTCCAAAACACCTGAATCCTGGTTGCCATTTTGATCCGTTGGATCAGCGCTGCCCGGATCAACGTTAAAGATGTCCTGAAACGAAATAAAAAATGCAATACTAAGTAGCGGCAGCACCAGGAACATACCAAGCAGCATAGTCGGTACAGTTGCCAGGCAAAGCGCCAGTCCGATAGCTCCAAACAACAGCAGTGGTATCAGGTTGCGCCAGCACGCAACCAAACTTGCCATTAACGCAGGAAGCAGTCGCTTGTCCGGTAAAAAATACAAAATAGCGACCGCATAACTGAACATCATCCAGATCATGGCCGTGCAAAAAACAAACAACAATACCTGGCTAAATACCAACTGCTCGGCGGCCAACTGCTGCATGACATGTTCGCCCAATAAACTAAGGGGGATAGCCAAGAGTAAATTGAGTGCCGCCAGTTGTAAAAACAGCGGCCGAAACTGCACCTGCTGCAAGGGCCGAAACAACCAGCTAAAACTGGCAGTCTTTCCCCGTTGCACAGCAACAATGGCACTATAAAGCCCTGCCGTGATAAAGGGATTTAAAAACAATGTCACTATAAATAAGACAGGATTCATCGAACCCAGCAAATTTAGCAGCAACATAAAAGAGAGTAATTGGATCCAAAGCCAGGGAGCCATAGTAAACAGCTGCCAGGCCTGCTTTATCCAGTACAAAGCAGATAAAACAGGACGACGACGAATCAATTCAAACACGGAACCGGAATGCTGCACAAACTCCCCTCACCAGTCATATAGCCTGCAAAATTAAAGTGAACCTGTCATGGCTGGTATCATACTGGAAAAAGCCAACAACGTCAGGGGCTGGTATAGAAAAAGCAGAGTTAAGGATGATTGGGGGCAAGCAGCTGGTACTGGTTCACTGAGCCAAAAAATTCCAACTGCATACGATGATAGTCTGGCTGTGCAAACAACTGCTGCAATGCCTTATCAAAATCTTGCTGCAAAGTTTGCTCACGAAAAGCGGCTCTATAGTCGCTGGGTGGAAATAGCGTATGCAGTTGAATAGGCTGAGAATCGTCACTCACACGCCGAAAGTAATGGAAGATATTGATATCCATCACAGCAGCGTCAATACGCCCTGCAAGTAACAAATCGACCTGCGTTTTCTGATTGGTCGTTTCCTGATAGCGGCTGGAGCTATGCGCCATATCGCCAAACTCATCTCCCAACACAGTTTTGGCACTTTGAAAAGCCACCACATTCAACCGTTGCATATCCTGCGGGTGTTGAATCACCAACTCTTTTTCACGCAAAGAAATCACTGCATTTTGATAGCGCACATAGGGAAGGCTGTAAAATAATTCAGTCGGCTGCTCAGCGTAACGCTGCAAAGTAGCGACATCACCATGACCTTGTTCCAGCAAGTAACGAATACGGGCATTGGGCACATGCAAAAAGACTGCATCAAAACCCATGCGTTTACTAACCTCTCGTAACAACTCCAGTTCAAAACCGGTACTGTCTTGTAACTGGATATAAGGTGGCTTATCCATTCCTACCAAAATCGTCAGGGTACGTTCAGCATAAGCGGGTACACTTAAGAATAATACGGTCAATCCAAGCAGTAGTCGCATCGATGTCACTCTGTGGCCAGCGATGTTATTAGTATAGTCAGAAATTGTATTTAAAGGCATTGCGACTTATCTTTAAATATGACAGCTGCCACTTGTTGGAGGTCTATTGTGCATGCGTAACATCTTCACTTTGAGCCTGATGCTGTGGTGCTTGTCACTGCAGGCGCACAGCTGCCAACTTCGAATGGGTGCAGACAGTTACTTTCCTCCCCACCTGGAGCCGACTCAGACCGGCTGGCAGGGTTTATCCATTGATCTTATTCAAGCACTGGCCAGCGAAGCCGGTTGTGAATTAAGTATTTTGCAATCCCCCTGGCGCCGCTCATTGCAGTTAACTGCACAAGGGCAATTGGATTTGATCAGTCACCTTTCATTCTCTGAGGAAAGAAAGCAGAACTTTATTTTTATTGGACCCCATCATATTGAGCGCGTTGTGTTACTGGGAAACCCGGAGGAGTTACCTGCCATTGAACACCTTACAGAGTTGGCTGCTTGGCCTGAGGAGCTCGTAATCGCCGTGTTAAACGGCGCTTACTACGGTGAAGAGTTTCACCGACTGATAGACCAAGATGGGTTTGGGCCTACTTTGGTAGAGATCCGCAGCCACGAAGATAAGTTAGGGCTGCTGGATTCTGGCCGAGTAGATGCAGTCCTGGAAGATCAAAGCACGCTGTTTTACTGGCAACAAAGCGGACTGATGACCGACAAACCTTACCAGCAACTCCTGATCATTTACGAAAACCCGGTGTATTTCGGTTTTAGCCGGGTCAGTATCTCCGAAGAACAAACCAGGCAGCTGGATGCTGCCTGGCTTCGGCTTTATCATCAAGGACGATTGCAACAAATCAGAGCCAGTTACCTGCCTGGTCTCCCTCTACCGGCTCCTGCCGCTATTTTTTGATGCTTTCCTTAATCGTTTAGATTAGGTGCAAGCCATACCTCAGCTTCAGGTTCGCTCCAGCCTTTACGTGCTGCATAGTCAACCAGTTGATCACGGCCAATTTTACTAACCGCAAAGTACTTGCTGTCCGGATGAGCCAGATACCAGCCGCTGACCGCAGCACCTGGCCACATAGCATAGCTTTCAGTCAGCTGCATGCCGGTTTGGGCCTCCACATCCAGCAGCTGCCACAAAGTACCCTTCTCCGTATGCTCAGGGCATGCCGGGTAACCTGGTGCCGGCCGGATGCCCTGGTACAACTCTCGAATCAACTGTTCATTTTCCAGTTGCTCATCGGCCGCATAGCCCCAATACTCACGGCGGATCTTCAGGTGCAGAAACTCCGCCAGCGCTTCAGCCAGCCGATCGGCCAATGCTTTGACCAGAATGCTGTTGTAATCATCGTGCGCTGCGGCAAATTCTGCGGCAAACTCATCAGCGCCAAAGCCAGTACTCACCGCAAAAGCCCCGATGTAATCAGCCACACCGCTACTGACCGGCGCAATGAAATCACTCAGACAACTGTTGGGGATCTGATTACGCAACTGCAACTGCTGACGCAACTGATGCAGACGACACCTTTCGTTGCTGCGGCTCTCATCGGTGTAAACAATAATATCGTCGCCGTCGCTGTTAGCAGGAAACAGGCCAAACACAGCTTTGCCCTGAATGCGCTTGCTGCCAATCATCTGATCCAGCATAGCATTGGCATCAGCCAGTAACTTGCGTGCCTCAAGACCAACTTCCGGGTGATTTAAAATGGCCGGGTATTTGCCCGACAGCTGCCAGGTCATAAAGAATGGTGTCCAGTCGATGTAATCACGCAGCTGCTGCAAATCCACATCGGTCCACAGGTGCACACCCGGTTGTTTCGGAGCTGACGCTACCCTGGTTAGATCCAGCTGAAACTTATTGGCCCGAGCCTCAGCTAAACTCAGCATCTTCTGACCCGGACGGCTGCGCTGATGCTGCTCACGAACCGTGATGTATTCCTGCTTAGTTCGCGCCAGATAATCGGCTTTGCTACTTTGGCTGATCAAAGACTGCACTACCGAGACACTGCGCGAAGCATTCGGTACATAGACCACCCCATGCTGATAGTGCGGTTCTATCTTCACCGCGGTGTGTACCTTGGAAGTAGTAGCGCCGCCAATCAACAGTGGTAGTTCAAAACCAAGCCGTGTCATTTCTTTCGCCACATGCACCATTTCATCCAGTGATGGGGTGATTAAGCCTGACAAGCCAATCACATCGACATTTTCATCTTTGGCCACCTGCAGCAACTTAGCGCAAGGCACCATCACGCCCAAATCAATGACTTCGAAGTTGTTGCACTGCAGTACCACGCCGACAATGTTTTTGCCAATGTCGTGCACATCACCTTTGACCGTGGCCAGCAAAATTTTACCCTGGGCCTGACCACCGGACTTTTCCGCCTCGATATAAGGCTGCAAATAAGCCACCGCTTTTTTCATCACCCGGGCAGATTTCACCACCTGCGGTAGGAACATTTTGCCCTCACCAAACAAGTCGCCCACCACATTCATGCCATCCATCAACGGGCCTTCAATCACATGCAGTGGTTTTTCCGCCTGCTGGCGGGCTTGTTCGGTATCCTGTTCAATGTAATCGGTAATCCCTTTAACCAGCGCATGCTCCAGCCGTTTGTTTACCGGCAGGCTGCGCCAGGCATCGTCCTGCTTTTCTGCCACGCTGCCATCACCTTTAAATTCAGGTGCAATCTCAAGCAAACGCTCGGTGGCATCCTCGCGCCGGTTTAAGATGACATCTTCCACCCGCTCGCGAAGCAGCTCTGGGATATCGTCGTATACCGCCAACTGACCAGCATTGACGATGCCCATATCCATGCCAGCGGCGATAGCATGGTACAAAAACACCGAATGCATGGCTTCACGCACCGGATCATTACCCCGAAACGAGAACGAAATATTGGACACACCGCCGGAGATCTTGGCATAGGGGCACAAGCGTTTGATATCGCGGCAGGCCTCAATAAAATCCACGGCATAATTGTTGTGCTCTTCAATGCCGGTCGCTACCGCAAAAATATTGGGATCAAAGATAATGTCTTCCGGTGGGAAGCCCACGCTCTCCACCAGCAAACGATAAGCGCGCTGACAAATTTCGACTTTCCGCGCTTTGGTATCGGCCTGGCCCACTTCATCAAAGGCCATCACCACAGCGGCTGCGCCATAGCGCCGAATACGTCTGGCTTGTTCTAAAAAGGGGGCTTCGCCTTCTTTTAAGGATATGGAGTTTACAATGGCCTTGCCCTGAATGCATTTTAGCGCCGCTTCGATCACCTCCCACTTGGAGGAATCAACCATGATCGGTACCCGGGCAATGTCCGGCTCACCAGCCAGCAAATTGAGGTAACGCACCATGGCCGCCTTGCTGTCGAGCATGGCTTCATCCATATTGATATCGATGATCTGAGCACCGTTCTCAACCTGCTGCTTGGCCACTTCGAGCGCGGTTTCATAATCACCATTTAAAATCAGCTTTTTAAAACGTGCTGAACCAGTGACATTGGTGCGCTCACCGATATTGATAAATCGTGCCTGTTGTTGCATTACCACTCCGGTGAAAAAGCTTCCAGGCCAGCCAGATTAAACTGATGGCTGGCAGGTTTCGGTTGACGCGGCGACACGCCAGCGACCGCTGCAGCGATGGTACGAATGTGCTCTGGCGTGGTACCGCAGCAACCACCGACAATATTGACAAAGCCTTGCTTGGCCCAATCGGCAATTTCTGCCGCCATTTCGTCAGCACCCAAGTCATACTCGCCAAATTCATTTGGTAAACCAGCATTTGGGTGTACCGAGACAAAAGCTTCCGATACAGTAGAAAGGGCCTCGACATAAGGTCGCAATAAATCAGGCCCCAGCGCACAGTTTAGGCCAAAACAGACTGGTTTCACATGCGCCAGCGAATGGTAGAAGGCTTCTGTGGTCTGGCCCGACAGCGTCCGACCGGATGCATCAGTGATGGTGCCGGAGATCATCACCGGCAGCTCAAAGCCAAGCTCGTCAAAGACCTCCAACACAGCAAAGGCTGCTGCTTTGGCGTTTAAGGTATCGAAAATAGTCTCCAGCATAATGATGTCGGCACCACCTTCAATAAGGGCATGAGTCGACTCTTTGTAAGCTGTAACCAGCTCATCAAAGCTGACATTACGAAAACCAGCATCATTTACATCCGGTGAAATCGACGCAGTACGGTTGGTTGGCCCCAAAACGCCTGCAACATAGCGCGGCCGCCCTGGGGTCTGCGCGCTGATTTCGTCACAGGCTTCACGGGCCAGTCGGGCAGCTTCACGGTTAATGCGGGCCGAGAGTGCCTCCATCTGATAATCGGCCATAGCGATGGTGGTGGCATTAAAGCTGTTGGTTTCGACAATATCAGCTCCAGCTTGAAGATACTGACGATGAATCGCGCGAATAATGTCCGGCTGAGTCAGTACTAACAGGTCATTGTTGCCTTTTAAATCTGTCGGCCAGTCAGCAAACTCACTGCCACGGTAATCAGCTTCTTGCAGTTGATGGGCCTGGATCATAGTCCCCATGGCACCATCCAGGATCAGGATCCGCTGCGCTAACACGGTACGCAGCTGCTCAGAGGTCAATCGTGCTTTGCTCATGAAACCTCACCTCTGGCCAATGGCTCCCAGATCAAAAGGGGTGGCCTGATAGACATAATAGTTTAACCAGTTACTGAATAACAAAAAGGCATGGCTTTGCCATAATTTTAAAGGCGGCTGGCTGGGATCATCCTGCGGAAAATAGTGTTCTGGGATCTTCGGGTTCAACCCGGCGGCCAGATCACGTTGGTATTCATCGGCCAAGGTATTCACATCGTACTCCGGATGGCCGGTGACAAAGACCCGGCTGCCACTGCTGTTCTGCAATAAGTAAGGACCCGTTACATCGGATTCGGCCAGAATGTGCAAGTCATCATGCTGCGAAAAACGCTGCTTGGGGACCTGGGCATAACGGGAATGCGGCACCTGAAAGGCGTCATCAAAGCCACGCACCAGCGGACACAGCGGCTGCTTTAACTGCTGGGCATAGACACCGGATAACTTGTCACCACGAATTTCACGCTGCAAACCATAATAATGATACAGAGCAGCATGTGCAGCCCAACACAAAAACAAAGTGGAGGTCACATGACTGTCGGCCCAGCTTAAGATCCCTTCCAACTGATCCCAGTAGGTGACATCTTCATAATCAACTAAACCAAGCGGTGCGCCAGTGATTATCAAGCCATCGTATTTTTGATCCGCGACCTGAGAAAAATAACGGTAGAAACAGTTTAAATGGCTTTCCGGCGTATGTTTGCTGACATGATCGTCCAGCCGCAGCAGCTCCACATCCACCTGCAAAGGCGAGTTTGCCAACAAGCGTAACAGCTGAATTTCAGTGGTAATTTTATTGGGCATCAGATTTAAGATGGCGATACGCTGCGGCCGGATATCCTGGCTGGCTGCCCGGCTTTCGGTCATGACAAACACATTTTCTGCAGACAAAGCCCCTACTGCAGGCAGTTGATCGACAACTTTAATTGGCATAACGACTCCACACCCACTGAAAACAATGAGTGGAGTGTGCGTAAAAAACCGGGAAAAGTCAACTTCTAAACGTATAGACGTCCAAAACTGGTGGTTTGCGGTATTGCGGCTGAAGCCCATCATTGCCCATAAAAAATGCCAGCACTATGGCTGGCATGATGTGAGCGCCGTAAAAACTTACTCTTCTGCTGGCAACTCTTCTGCTGTATCTAACGCAGCTTTCTTGATTGTTTCTGGTTTTAGCAGCAAGCGGTTACGCAACTCGGCTTCAATTTCATTAGCAATGGCTGGATTGTCCAACAGAAACTTCATCGCATTGGCTTTGCCCTGCCCGACTTTATTACCCTGATAGGCATACCAGGCACCGGATTTATCCACCAGTTTTTCCTGCACCCCCAGATCGAGCAGCTCGCCCTGCTTATTGATGCCCTGGCCATAGGTAATAATAAACTCAGCCTGTTTAAAGGGTGGCGCTACCTTGTTTTTCACCACTTTAACCCGGGTTTCGTTGCCGATGATTTCATCACCATCTTTCACTGATCCAATGCGGCGAATATCCAACCGGACGGAGGCATAGAACTTCAGTGCGTTACCACCGGTAGTGGTTTCCGGGTTGCCGAACATCACGCCAATCTTCATCCGGATTTGGTTGATGAAAATACACAGAGTGTTAGAGCGCTTGATATTAGCGGTCAGTTTACGCAATGCTTGCGACATTAAGCGGGCTTGCAAGCCCATATGGCTGTCGCCCATATCGCCTTCGATTTCCGCTTTCGGCGTTAAGGCAGCGACTGAGTCGACAATGACCACATCGACCGCGGCAGAGCGCACCAACATGTCGCAAATTTCCAGTGCCTGCTCACCGGTATCCGGTTGTGATACCAGCAAATCATCGACATTCACCCCCAGCTTAGCGGCATACACCGGGTCGAGCGCATGCTCGGCATCGATAAAGGCACAGGTTTTACCGGCGCGCTGCGCTTCGGCAATCACCTGCAAAGTCAGGGTGGTTTTACCGGAGGACTCAGGCCCATAGATTTCAACAATACGACCATACGGCAAACCGCCAATGCCAAGCGCAATATCCAACCCCAGTGAGCCCGTCGACACAGAGGCAATATCCAGCGCTGTGCTGTCACCCAGTCGCATAATCGAGCCTTTACCGAACTGACGTTCAATTTGGCCTAAGGCGGCGGCCAGCGCTTTTTGTTTATTGTCGTCCATTGATGACTCCCGAAAAATTAGATTGGGCTGAATGCTGTATGAGCATACAGTAGTTTAGTTTGCGCTTGCTGTCAACAGCCGGATGCTTTGTTGCAGCGCAAAATCGATGGCTTGCTGGCGGATTTCTGTCCGATCACCGACAAAGTGCTGCTGGTTGCTGGTGCAGATACCATCCAACCAAAATGCAAAACACACCGTCCCCACCGGCTTGTACTCAGAGCCGCCTCCAGGCCCGGCGATACCGGAAATTGCAATGGCTAAATCAGCAGCAGCGGCTTTGGCAGCACCGGCCGCCATTTCCTGCACCGTTTGCAGGCTAACCGCACCATGCTGCTGCAGGGTTTGCGCATCCACCGCTAATAATTGCTGTTTGGATTTGTTACTATAGGTGACAAAACTGCGATCCAGATACGCAGAGCTACCGGCTACAGCGGTTAGGTTGTATGCTAAGCCACCGCCGGTACAGGATTCCGCCGTCGTCACCATCAGCTGTTGCTCGATTAATAACTGGCCCAGTGTCTGCGCCAGTTGCAAGGTGTCGGTGGTGGTGCTCATAGCGATCCATATGCAAGGAATTTGATACCATTATGCCGTCCACCACAGCCCTGGGGCAAGCTGCCAGTACCCATACCCCGATGATGCAACAATATCTGGGGTTAAAAGCCCAGCATCCGGATATTCTGCTGTTCTACCGTATGGGCGATTTTTACGAACTGTTTTATGACGACGCGAAAAAAGCAGCCCGCTTGCTGGATATCTCGCTGACCAAGCGCGGCCAAAGTGGTGGCCAGCCGATCCCGATGGCCGGCGTACCCTACCATGCAGTCGAATCCTACCTGGCCCGGCTGGTACAGCTCGGTGAGTCAGTCGCTATTTGTGAGCAGATTGGCGATCCGGCGACCAGCAAAGGCCCGGTTGAGCGTCAGGTCGTGCGTATAGTCACGCCAGGTACGGTCACCGATGAAGCTCTGCTGCAGGAGCGGCGCGATACCCTGCTGGGCAGCCTGGTGCAGCACAAGGATCAGTTTGGCCTGGCATGGCTGGATTTGGCCAGTGGCCGTTTTTTACTGCAGCAACTAAGCACAGAAAGCGATGTACAGGCTTTATTGCAGCGGCTGCAGCCGGCCGAGCTGCTATACAGTGAAGAGCTGGCCGCTCAGCAACTGCTGCCGGTGCGTTGCAGCAACCGTCGCCGCCCAGTCTGGGAGTTTGAAGCCGAGACTGCCCGGCGTTTGTTGTGCCAGCAATTTGGCACCAAGGATTTGCTGAGCTTTGGCGTAGAAGATGCCCCGGTGGGCCTGATGGCTGCGGGCTGCTTAATGCAGTACGTCAAAGATACCCAGCGCAGCCAGTTGCCACATATCCGCGCCATCGCCAAAGAGCAAAGCGATGACTACATTGTGCTGGATGCCGCCACCCGGCGTAATCTTGAGCTGACGCAAAACCTGGCCGGCGGCCGCGAACATACCTTGCTGGATGTACTGGATCACACCCAGACCGCCATGGGCTCGCGTTTGTTGCAGCGCTGGATCCATGCACCACTCCGCCAGCAGCAGCGCATCACAGAACGTCTGCAAGCGGTGACGGAGCTGACAGACTTCTATCCAGAGCTACAGCCGCAACTAAAGCACATTGGGGATATCGAGCGGGTGATTGCCCGTATTGCCTTACGCTCTGCCCGGCCGCGCGATTTTGCAAGGCTGCGCCAGGCCTTGCAACAACTGCCTGCGTTGCACCCATTGGCCAGCAGTTGGCACAGCCCTTTACTGAGCACACTGGCCAGCCAGGCCGAGCCACTGCCAGAGCTCTGTGCCTTAATGGAGCGCGCCATTGTTGAGCAGCCACCTGTGCTGATACGCGATGGTGGTGTCATTGCTTCAGGTTATCATGAAGAACTGGATCATTGGCGGGCACTGGCGACCGGTGCCACCGATTACCTGCAGCAACTGGAAAGCCGTGAAAAAGAGCGCACCGGTATCAGTTCACTCAAAGTCGGTTTTAACCGGGTGCATGGTTATTACATTGAAATTGGCCGTGGCTCGGATCATAAAGTACCGGCAGACTACATTCGCCGCCAAACACTGAAAAATAACGAGCGTTTTATTATCCCGGAGCTGAAAGAATACGAAGACAAGGTTCTAGGCAGCCAAAGCAAAGCGCTGGCGCTGGAAAAGCAGCTGTACGATGCGCTGTTTGATCAGGTTCTACCGCAACTGGCCGAGCTGCAACAGCTGGCAACAGCATTGGCGCAACTGGATGTCTTGAGTACCTTTGCCGAGCGCGCTGATGTGCTGAATTACCAACAGCCGGAGCTTCAAGCCGCCACTGGTATTCAGATTGAGCAAGGACGCCATCCGGTGGTTGAGCAGGTTATGCAGGAGCCTTTTATTGCCAACCCACTGCAACTGTCGCCCAAGCGGCGTATGCTGCTGATCACGGGCCCCAACATGGGCGGTAAATCCACCTATATGCGCCAGACTGCGCTAATCGTGCTGATGGCCGCTATTGGCAGTTATGTCCCCGCCGAACGGGCGGTGATAGGCCCAATCGATCGGATCTTTACCCGGGTTGGCGCGTCGGATGATCTGGCCTCCGGTCGCTCAACCTTTATGGTGGAAATGACCGAAACCGCCACCATTTTACACCACGCCACCCCACACAGCCTGGTACTGATGGATGAAGTGGGCCGCGGCACCAGCACCTACGATGGGTTATCACTGGCCTGGGCCTGCGCCGACTATCTGGCCCGGCAATTAAAAGCCATGACCTTGTTTGCTACCCACTACTTTGAACTGACGCAACTGGCGGATGAGTTGGATGGGCTGGCCAATGTGCATTTCGATGCGGTTGAGCATGGCGACACCATTGCCTTTATGCACCATGTACAGGAAGGAGCCGCCAGCAAAAGCTTTGGCTTGCAGGTGGCGCAACTGGCCGGTGTGCCTAAAGTGGTGATCCAGCAAGCCAGACGCAAGTTACAGCAACTGGAGCAGGCCGAGCCAACGGCAGCAGCCAGCTCACAGCCGGCAGCCGCAGCGCAACTGGATCTACTGGCCCCGGAGCATCCGGTGTTGCAGCAACTACGCAGCATCAATCCGGACGATCTCAGCGCCCGCCAGGCGCTGGATGTACTGTATCAGTTACAGGCGCAGTTGGCCGAGTAAAGCTCCCAACAAAAAAGCGCCCGACGGCGCTTTTTTTAAATCAGTAACTTAATCCTGAAACAGGGTTTCAATATTGAGCCCCTGATGGGTAACGATTTCCTTTAACCGCCGCAAGGCCTCCACCTGAATTTGCCGCACCCGCTCGCGGGTCAGGCCAATTTCATGGCCGACATCTTCCAACGTGGAAGGCTCGTACCCCAACAAACCAAAGCGACGGGCCAGTACTTCACGCTGTTTCGGGTTCAGTTCATCCAGCCATTGCACCAGATGCTGTTTGATGTCCTGATCCTGCAGCTCCACTTCAGGCCCCAGCTCTTTTTCATCGGCTATCACATCAAGCAATTGCTTGTCTGACGAGCCTGCAGCCAGGCCATCTACGGAGGTAATGCGCTCATTCAATTTGAGCATCTTGCTGACTTCTTCTACCGGCTTATCCAAGGCGATAGCAATTTCTTCTGCCGTTGGCTCGTGATCCAGCTTTTGTGATAACTCACGGGCGGCACGAAGGTAAATGTTGAGCTCTTTGACTACATGGATAGGCAAACGAATGGTGCGGGTTTGGTTCATAATGGCCCGCTCAATGGTTTGACGGATCCACCAGGTCGCATAGGTTGAAAAACGGAAGCCTCGCTCTGGATCAAACTTTTCGACAGCCCGAATCAAGCCAAGGTTACCTTCTTCAATCAGATCAAGCAAGGCCAGGCCCCGGTTGATATAACGGCGAGCAATTTTCACCACCAGCCGCAGATTGCTCTCAATCATGCGTTTACGAGCGGCCTCATCACCTTTCAGTGCCAGCCGCGAAAAGTAGACTTCTTCTTCAGCGCTTAATAACGGTGAAAAACCAATCTCTCCCAAATACATCTGTGTTGCATCCAAAGCACGATAATTGTCGTCTTTGGCAAATACATCGTCATTATCACTGTCATTATCTTCTTCGGTAAGTTCAGCGGTATCCGGCTCATCCGCATCCTCCACCAAGGACAGATCGTCGTTCACATCATCACTGCTATCATCACGCTCATGTCTTGCCTTAGGTCCCATATCCTTCTCCCACATCTAATAGGGTGTTTGCGGTACAGTCAGCCCAATGATTGGTTTTGACCGCCCATGCGTCCTTCAGGACGTCTGTTTTTATAATGTCGCCTTTCATTACTTCGGTAGAAATTGCAGCGGGTCAACCGATTGCCCTCGAAAACGGATTTCAAAGTGCAATTGTGTTCGACTAGCTTCAGTACTGCCCATATCGGCAATATGTTGCCCAGCACTCACTTGTTGTTGCTCCCGAACCAGCAAACGGCTGTTATGGGCATAAGCACTCAGATAATCATCGTTGTGTTTAATGATGATTAAATTGCCATAGCCTCTCAGTGCATTGCCGGCATACACCACCTGGCCTGCCGCAGCCGCATTAATGCGTTGCCCTTCATTGCCGGCAATCTTAATGCCTTTGCTGCCATGCTCCTGATGCGAGAAACGCGCCAGTATGCTGCCACGGACAGGCCACTGCCATTGCAATCTGTTGCCAGTTGGGGTATTCTGCTCCGTTTTTTTCGGGGTTTGTGCTGGTGTATTATGAACATAACCCGTTTGCTGACGCGGCGCAACCGATTTTGCCGGCGGGGTTGGATTGGTCTGAGCTCTTTGTGTCGATGGCGCAACTGGTGCTGGCCTGGTTACTACTGGCGCTGGCTGCACAACTGCGGTAGCCTGTGCTGGCCGATTGCTTTGACGAACAGCAGGAGCGCTTCCGGTCATACGCAACTGCTGTCCCGGCTGAATAATGTAAGGCGCTTCAATCTGATTGCGCCTGGCCAGCTCCCGGAAATCCTGCCCGGCTCGAAAAGCAATAGAGTAGAGTGTGTCACCGCGTACCACCAGGTACGTATCGGTGCGAATATCACCTCGCGATGACTGTGCTGAATTAATCTGCAAACGCTCGACCGGAGCCGGAGCAGAGCGCTTGGCGCAACCGCTTGAAAGCAGCAGCAAAGTCACCACCAACAACCAGCAGAGACCTGGCAGCATGCCAAGGCTGTCTCTGTATCGAACTGGTGCGGTAGGTGCGCTCATCGCAACCTCATGTTCTGCTTATATCTTCACTTGCTACCTGCCGCTCAAGACGCAGCATACCTTGCATTAATGCGATACCGAGTAACGCCATCAATAGCGCTCCAAGCAATTGCAAGGAATCATGCGATTGCTGATAGGTTTGCCAGCTCACAGGTTCACCTGCCAACTGCCAGGGCCAGACCCGGTACATAGCCCCTATCACTACACCAACCAAAAGTGCCAGTGTGGCATCATGGTAGCGTGCCAGCAAGCAGGATAACAAGCGGGAAAAGCTAAGCAAGCCCAATGCGCAACCACTGGCAAATAACAACAATGGCAACAACTGCAACTCCGTCACAGCCAGTAGCACAGGCGCATACATGCCTAACAACAACAAAATAAAACTACCCGATATGCCTGGTAAAATCATGGCACAAATCGCAATGGCGCCTGCAACAAAGAACATCCAAAGCTCGGGCTCAAGCTCTACCGGCTGCAAACGACCAATGACCAAGGCCAACACAATACCAGCCAACAACAGCAACAAACGCAGCCGGTCCCAGCGCAACCGCATGCATAAAGGTGGCAAAGCAGCCAGAATCAAGCCAAAAAATAGCGACCACAATAGCACAGGCTGATGCAGCAACATCCAACTGACTCCATTAGCCAGCACAAACACACTGAGTAAAATACCGCCGAACAGACAGAGTAAAAATGTGCCATCAATATGCTGCCACGCTGCCAGAAAACGACCGCGTAATAGCATTCCCAACGCATGATGATCCACCGATCGAATCGCCCGAATCAGCCGCTCATAAATCCCCAGCAACAAAGCCAGGGTTCCCCCAGAAACACCGGGCACAATATCAGCAGCGCCCATCATCAGTCCCTTGCACCACACCATCAAATACGACATCACCACACCCTGTGCTGTAAGATCAATCAGGCCAGCTCACCTGGCACCAACGGAACGAAGCGAACAGCCTCGACATTTTCTTCTACAAAATTATCACCTTGCCGCACAATAACACGCAATACCTGCTCATCAGTACCCACCGGGATAACCAGTCGCCCGCCATCACTTAACTGCTGCAACAGTGCCTGCGGCACCGCACTAGGTGCCGCTGTTACCAGAATGCAATCAAAAGGTGCTTTGCTGGTCCAGCCTTGCCAACCATCACCGTGCTTCATCGATACATTGTGTAAATCCAACTGCTGCAGCCGCCTTTTAGCCTGAAACTGCAAGCTCTTGATACGCTCTACGCTGTAAACCCGCTCAAACAGCTGAGCCAGCACAGCGGTTTGATACCCTGAACCTGTGCCAATCTCCAGTACATGCTGATGCTTAGCGCCAGCCAACAACAGCTCCGTCATGCGTCCGACGATGTAGGGCTGAGAAATGGTCTGACCATGGCCTATCGGTAATGCAGTATTTTCATAAGCCTTGTGCGCCAATACGGTCTCCACAAACAAGTGCCTTGGAGTTTGGGCAATGGCTGCGATTACTTGCTGATTACGAATGCCTTCACTTTGTAATTTTTGTGCCAGCACACTGGCGCTGCGTTGAGTTGCTACGGCCATTTACAACTTAATTCCTTCTAGCCACTGACTGAGTTGTTCCATGCTTTTGTAGGCGGACATATCCACATGAATGGGGGTGATAGAAGCATAGCCATTGGCGATAGCATAAAAATCTGTGCCAGGACCCGCATCCAGTTCGGGTCCCAAAGAGCCATACCAGTAGATATCACGCCCCCAAGGGTCACGTGCTTTGGTCATGGTCTCTGCTTTATGCCGCCGGCCAAGCCGGGTAATTTGCAAACCTTTTAATTGCGCTACCGGAATGGCCGGCACATTGATGTTCAAGATTTGGTCGGCTGGTAATGGGTGCGATTTAAGCTTTTTAATCACCTGTACTGTCACATAGGCAGCAGTTTCAAAATGCTCGTCGTCATGACCAGCCAAAGAGACCGCTATGGCTGGCAGCCCTAAATGCCGCCCTTCCGTTGCCGCTGCAACCGTGCCAGAGTAAATCACATCATCCCCCATATTAGCACCATGGTTGATGCCCGCCACTACCAGATCCGGGGTGAAATCCAGCAGTTGACTAATCGCCAAGTGCACACAGTCCGTTGGTGTACCACTGACAGCAATGTAGCCATTATCCAGTTGCTGGGTCCTGAGTGGATTGAGTAAAGTGAGTGAATTGCTGGCGCCACTGCAATTGCGATCCGGCCCAACCGTGGTGACCTCAGCAATTTGTGACAACGCTTGCTGCAACACCTGTATGCCCTTGGCGTAGACGCCATCATCATTACTTAACAAAATTCGCATTTGTATTCTCCATACTGCTACTGGGCACCAAGGTCGCTATACTGCACCAATTCTCGCAGCACACTGGTGGCAAAACAACCCGTTGGCAGCGCAAATTTCAGCAAAATTGTATCGGCTTGTTGCGTCGCACTCAGTTGTTGTGGTACCAGCCGGATAGAGCGACGCTCTGCCTTTAAACGAAAATCAATCAACCCTTGTACCAGGCTATCATGCCCGGCCAACCAACTGGCTTCCAATCGGGCCGCCTCCTGCTTGGGCTGGGATTTTTCGGCTGCAGCCAAACCACAGAGTGCTGCGGTTGGATGAAGATCGCCTTGCTCTACACGTTGCTGCAATGCATCCAGTTCCTCATCTGCACGAAAAATGGAGCCAGAGCCATCCAGCTGCACGATATCGCCTGGTAACAGGGTGTTGAAATAACCGGCGGCAATTCGCGACGAGACTTGTTGGTTAAATAAAAAGGAGCGTGCTGCTGACAAGACCAGACCACGCAACTGCCGATCAGCAATACCCTGACCGGCAAACAGCGCTTTTGCTTTGGCCAGGTTACCGCCATCAATGCCAAAACGTTGCTCACCGTAATAATTCGGCACGCCCTGTTGCACCTGCGCCAGGCGCGGTAACACTGCAGCGATATCCTCTACCTGACGTAAGCAGATTTGGAAGTGATTGCGCTTCAAAGCCCCCAACCGCAGCTTGCGATGATGACGCTGCACCTGCAAAATCCGGTAGCCCTCTCCCTGCCAGTCCTGCCAGGGTACATCCGCTTTGATTGGCCAGGGCAGGCAAAACCACTGCCGGGTAATCGCATGTCGGTCCTTGCGGCCGGCAAAACTGATATCACGATTTTTAAGGCCGCTGCGCTCTGCCAGTTGCCGGGCGACAAACTGGGTATTCTGGCCAATTTTCTCAATCTGCAGCAACAGATGCTCACCCGCACCGCTGGGACTGAAATTGAGTTCTTCATCCACGATAAAGTCTTCAGGCTGACTCCGGATACAGGCTGCGACTTGGGGGCGGCCATACAGCCAACTCAGCTCTGTCGCTGTCATCAAGAAGCCACCAGCAACACCACAGCTTCTGCTGCAATGCCTTCTTTTCGCCCGACAAAGCCCAAGCGCTCTGTGGTAGTCGCTTTCACATTGATTTGACTTAGATCAGCCTGTAAATCTTCAGCAATCACAGTACGCATCGTTGCAATATGAGGTGCAATCTTGGGGGCTTGCGCCATAATCGTAATATCCAGATTACCCAACTGCCAGCCTTGCTGTTGCATGGTCACAACCACCTGGCGTAACAGCAAACGACTGTCGATATTGGCATAGGCTGCATCGGTGTCGGGAAAGTGGTGACCAATATCACCAAGTGCCAACGCCCCCAGAATGGCATCGGTCAAAGCATGCAACACCACATCCCCATCGGAGTGAGCGAGCAACCCCTGGGGGTAATCTACTTGAACACCTGCCAGGGTAATAGGACCATCGCCACCAAAAGCGTGTACGTCGAAACCATGGCCAATACGAAATGCTCTCATCGTTGCGTCTCCAAATAAAATGCTGCCAGAGCCAGATCCTCGGGCCGGGTCACTTTGATATTATCGCTCCGCCCCTCCACCAACAACACAGGATGGCCCGCCCACTCCATAGCCGAAGCTTCATCGGTAATCGTAACCCCTTCAGCTAGAGCTGCAGTTAGTGCCTGCTTTAATGGTAGCAATGGAAATAACTGTGGAGTTAACGCATGCCAGAGACGGTGGCGGTCGACCGTCTGCTCGATTTGGGGGCCACCACGCTTCATGGTATCACGCACTGGGGCAGCCAAAATACCACCACAGCCGGCTTGCTGGCATTGTGTCACTAGTTTTTTTAAGTCAGTTACATGCAATAAGGGCCTGGCAGCATCATGCACCAGTACCCAGTCGTAGCTGGCCACATCCAACTGTTGTAAAGCCGCCAACACCGAGTCAGCCCGCTCTTTGCCACCCGGAACAGTTTGGATGCCGCCACAGCCGACAAGCGATGTTTGGGAAAAGTACCGATCATGTTCCGCCAGGGCAATTACCAGCGGCAATTGGGGTTGTGCTTGCCGAAGTGCAGCAACACTATGCTCCAGAATCGTCCGGCCGTGCAGCTTCAAATACTGCTTGGGGAGCTCACTCTGCATTCTGCTGCCTATACCTGCAGCCGGAACCACGGCCGCAAGGCGCAAAGGATCCAGTCCAGTCATCGAGGCTCCTGCTGAGGATGGCTATGGACATCCTGCAATTGTCTGGTCCGGCGGGCATTATCCGACACAATGCGGAAAAACACTTCATCATCCCGAATCATACCAAGCTCATTGCGGGCCCGCTCTTCAATGGCTTCCAGTCCCTGACGCAAATCATCAACATCGGCAAGCAGCAAGCGATTGCGCTTGGCCAGTTCCTCATTAGCAACTTGTTGTTGCTCCAACTGATGGCTTCGCTGCAGATAATCACTCACACTGTGCTGACCAAACCACAGCCGGTACTGCAGTACGACAAAAAGTAAAACAAAAGCTATCGTCAGTAATCGCATGCCACCAACTCGGGGATCATCATGCAGTTATTATGAAGCCTTCAGCGCACAGAGGGAAGCCTTAACTCATAGCGAGAGGGGATTGCAGATGGGGTTTGGCAAAGTTTTTCCAATTCACTCCTGTGGTCAAAAGCAGCTCACGTAAGCTCAGAGCCCTGGGTACAGCACGCTTTTGATTGCTCCATTGATGGCCACAACAGCAGGCAGTCATGACCACCTTGATCGGCTGCAGCACAAATTTATCGGCATTGTCGCTTCCTAACGGCGTACCGGCAAAGGCAAACCAACCATGCTGGTTGCAATGCAGACGCTGACCCACTTTATCAACCTCATCAATGGCATCCAGTAATATAGCCTCCCCCCCCAAGTGTTCACGGTATACCGGCACCAACAAACCAGGTTTAGCTGCTTTTTCAAAGAAACGGGCAATTTGATCCGGTCGTTGTCGGTTAACCGGGCAATGGGTAGCCTGACTGGCATACCAGGAGGCATTCTGACTGTCCAACAACAAGGGCGACTGGACCTTTAAAATACGCTGTGCAGCCTTACGAATGTAAAATGGCAAACTGGCCAGTATTGCTGGTAACTGCTCAGCGGCAACGGCTCCAGGCTGTGCCAGGCGCAACAGTTCGCGCTCGTACAATGCGTTGCAGAGCTCGGTATAGGTTTGATTCTGGCTGGATACCTGCCAAAAATGTGGCTGTTCCATTGCTTCTTTCATCATGACACGATGGTAACGGAGGCCTGCCGACTTGCACAAGAAAAAAACAGCGCTTTCGTACAGCGCTGCAAAATAATCCTCAATCTAGCACCTGAAAGCTGTGTACAATCGCCGCGAACTCACCATTTTTCCGCATTGCATCCAGCTCTTTTTGTAAACGCAACACCAACTCAGTAGGCACCGCCGGATGTAATGCCAGATAATTACCGGCAACTCCCTCTAAGGCAATAACAGGCTCCACCACCGTCATATTTTGCTGGTGCTGTGCCAGCCATACCGGCATCACCAGTTCCGAAGACACCAACAAATCAACCCGCCCCTGTAAAAACAATGGCGTTGCAGCCGACTTGGATTCAAAATCCAACAAGTGCTGCCCATGCTCAAAGCCTTTTTGTAAGAAGTACTCCTCGAACACATCGCCTCGCGCCACCGCCACCATATAATTCTTGGCATCATCAATCTGTAGCAATTGAATATCGGAACGACTTTTCAAGCGATACAAATAAGGTGTGGTATACGCCAGCGGCCCCACCCACTGAAACAACGCCTCACGTTCCTGACTGCGCGAGGTAGAATACAGTCCGGCATTAGCAGTGCTTAATGTCTGCTCAAAGGCGCGCCGCCACGGATACAACTGAAAACTGCACCGAATAGCCACCCGCTCACACAGGCGTCGCACTATCTCGGTATTGGTGCCGGTAATAGCACCATCCTGCTCATAACTAAACGGCGGGAAATGTTCGGTATACAGCACCAAGTCTTCCGTTGCCTCAGATAGCGGGGAAATGCCCGTTATAAACACAGCGATGAGCACACAGTATATTGAGTTCAAATAAAGCGTCTCCAGAACTATCCTTATGCTAAGCTTAGAGTGAAAACGCAACAAATCAAATAGGTTAAAAGCCAGAGCCGGGCTGTTGCAAAAAAGCCAACTCTTCATCGGTAGAGGAGCGGCCCAGAATGACATTGCGATGCGGGTAGCGGCCAAAGCGCTCGATGATGTCGCGGTGTTTGATTTCAAATTGCAAGTTGTCTTCCAAACCCTCCTGATCGTACAACCGCATCGCCACATCATGAATAGCCAACGACTCGCTGTGCATAAAGGGCATGTACAAGAAGCTTTGTTCTGAAGGGGTTAACTCTTGATCCAAACCCAGGTTGATGGCTTCCTGCGCCAGGCCAAGCGCTAGAGGATCGCAGGCAAAAGCCTGAGGGCTGTCGCGGTAAATATTGCGCGAAAACTGATCGAGCACAATAATCTCTGCCAATCGCCCCCGCGGCTCTTGCCGCCAAGGGTAAAGCTCACAGCGAGCGGCCATCTGATGCAGGCTGCCAAACACATCACGGATCTGCTGATCCAGCTCCGGATTTTTGGCAAACCACTGTTCTTTGTTCAGCTCTTCAAACCAGAAAGTGAGTACAGTATTGAGCATGGTTTTCATCAGTAGGCCTTTATCCAGAGTGGGAGTATTTCCATACTAGGATGTTATGACACCTGCTGCAAGCTCATGGTTTTGCGTCAAATACCGCAGATGCCCCAAAAACGTCCGGGCAACCGGCCCCAGAGTATCGGCATCGTTAAAGTTCAGATAAAAGGTCATGCTGCGGCTGCTGCCTCTGGGTAAGGGCAGTACCTGCAGCTGCCCAGTCTGCAAATAAGGCTGCACCGCATGAAGTGGTAACCAGGCGAAACCGAGGTTTTTTTGCAACAGCTCAATCGAAGTGCCCGTATGACTGACGGTCCAGCGCTGCTCCGAACCCAACCAACCATAATCTTTATCGCGAGCTTTACCGGAGTCACGCAACACAATTTGCCTGCAATTCTTCAAATCCTCCAGGGTCAGTGCGCGCTTTATCTGATGCAATGGGTGCATCGGGCTAGCAACAGCAACAAATTCAACCTGGCATATATCTTCACTCAGGTTATCGGCCAAAGTGTAGGGGGCGACCGCAATTTCAGCTTTGCCTTGCGCCAGCAGTTCATTGGCGCCAGCCAGTATGGTTTCCATCAGCTCAATGCGGATCAGCGGGTACTCGTGTGATACCGCTGACAGGGTCTGATACAGGATGTCTCGTGGAAAAGCTTCATCCACTGCAATGCAAAGCGTCGACTCTACCCCAGCTTGCAGGTTCAAAGCCACCTGCTCCATCCGCTCGGCTTCGGTCAGCAAAAAATTGATGCGGCGCAGCAACTGTTCACCGGCAGCGGTCAACTGAGTTTTGCGCCCTTCGACCTGAAACAGCGTGACCCCAAGCACATCTTCAAGCTTATGGACCGCATGATGAATGCTGGACTGGCTTTTAAACACCGCTTCTGCGGCCTGATGAAAGCCACCATGCTCGGCCACCGCTTTAAACATCCGCCACTGCTCTAAGGTTGAACGGGCCATTGCAGACTCCCTGTTGGTTAAAAGCGAACAACCCGGCCGGGGCCGGGTTGATTCAGTTGCACATTTAGTGGCTGCGGCTTAGCGCAGCATCCACCGAGGCTTTGCCTGCACCACTGAATAACAAGGAAACACTGGCTGCCAGCAAGGCCAAGCCAAATTCGTAACCATTGTTGCTCATAAAGAGGCCGTTTTCAAAGTGCACCGCAAATATTGCCACCAGCATGGTTACAGCAAGCACTGCGGCAGCAGGCCGGGTTAGCAAGCCAATGACCAGTGCGATGCCGCCAAAGAACTCGGCAGAACCAGCTAAAAATGCCATCAGCACGCCCGGTGCCAGACCAATACTCTCCATCCAACCGCCGGTGCCTGCTAAACCATAGCCGCCAAACCAACCGAATAACTTCTGGGCACCATGGGCGGCAAAGATAATGCCGATAGGTACTCTAAGTGCCAAAGCGCCCCAACCTGCTTCGGTTGCTGCCAATTTTTTCAGTAATGCCATTGCTTTGTTCATCATGTATTCCTCTATCAGTTAGTTGGATGTCGACCTGCTCAGGCAAAGATCCCCGTTGTCGATGAGCACAGTATAAAAGGGTCAAATGAATTATAAAATTGGATAATAAGAATTGATATGTACGAATTATTAGAACAATAGTGCAAAAAAATCAGCGCTGATAAGTTAGCCTGCATCTATTCAATAGTAACGAATCGGTAGTAACCAATCGATTGTAACGAACAAATAGTTCATTTTTATCCGATATATACTGGCAGCCAAGCCAGCTAAAGTAGCAGGGTGTAAAACACTATGGGAGCACCTTATGTTTGAAATCATCCGCAGCCATGAGCGGGGACGGGCCAGTTTTGGCTGGCTGAAAAGCCGTCATACCTTTTCCTTTGGCCACTATTACAACCCAAAGCAGATGGGTTTTTCCAAACTGCGGGTGATTAATGACGACAGAGTTGCAGCCGGTGCCGGCTTTGATACCCATGGTCACCGCAATATGGAGATCATTAGCTATGTATTGCAAGGTGCCATTGCCCATAAAGACTCGGCCGGCAATGAGGAAGTGCTGCCTGCCGGTGAATTCCAATTGATGAGCGCCGGCCGGGGGATTTACCACAGCGAATACAATGCCAGCCCCAACGAGGAGTTGGCGTTTTTGCAAATTTGGATAGAACCCAATCAGTTCGATGGTGCTCCTGGCTATCAGCAAAAATACTTTGGCGATCAACCGGGCCTGACCCCGGTGATCACGCCGGATGGCCGTGATGGCACCTTACAAATCAGGCAAGATGCCAGCGTGTCGCAGTTACGGCTGAGTGAGCAGCAGCAACTGCAGCTGCCGATGCAACCCAATCGGGCCTATTACCTGCATCTGATCGCCGGTGAGCTCAGCCTGGCCGGCGAACAACTCCAGCCAGGTGATGGTATCAAGCTGATGGATCAGTCAGCAACACCCGCCATCGCCAGCTCTGGGCCGGTTCATGCCTTGTGGTTTGATTTGCCTGGCCTTAGCACCTAAATTTAAGCAACGCTGTGCACAAAGCCCAGCAAGTGAGGATGGTATGAGTACAACAGACAAACAGCCGGAGTCCGATTGCAGCATACGGCACGGCTGCGCCGCTATCGAGCTGATTATCGACCCAAAGCCAAAAGATCTGGGTGGATTCTCTGTCCGGCGCAGCCTGCCGGTGCGTGAACGGCGCAGTGTCGGCCCCTGGTTATTTTTTGATGAGATGGGTGCAGCTGAATTTGCCGCTGGCAGCGGCATCAATGTGCGGCCCCATCCGCATGTGAATCTGGCAACCGTGACCTATCTGTTTGAAGGTGAGATTTTGCACCGCGATTCGCTGGGAAGCTACCAGGCCATTACCCCGGGAGCCATTAACCTGATGGTGGCAGGCAAAGGCATCGTACACTCCGAGCGGGAACGACCAGAAATCACCGCTCAGCCGCACCGGTTGCACGGCCTGCAATTATGGATGGCGCTACCTGAAGCTAATGAAGAAATTGATCCAGCCTTTTACCACTACCCGGCCAGCAGTATCCCGGGCACCCTGGTCGATGGCGTACCGGTACGGGTGCTGATTGGCTCGGCCTATGGCCTGACGTCACCGGTCAAAACCTTCTACCAAACCCTGTACCTTGAAGCTGAGCTGCAAGCCGGCCAGAGCCTGCTGCTGCCAGACTGTGCAGAGCGCGGCCTGTATCTGGTATCCGGCCAGGTGCAGCTGCAAGACAGCCAGTTGCAGGCCCGGCAGTTGATGGTACTTAAAGCTGCGGAAGGTGTTCGCCTGACCGCTACCGCACCAAGTCGCCTGGCACTGATTGGCGGAGAAACCATTGGCCCACGCTTTATGGAGTGGAACTTTGTCTCCAGCCGCAAAGAGCGTATCGCGCAGGCAAAGCAGGACTGGCAACAAGGGCGCTTTCCCAAGGTTCCCGGGGATGAAGAAGAGTTCATTCCTTACCCATAAGTGGTTGCTGTAAAAACGGACATTACAGCGCCAGCTTGGCACCTTGCGACAACAGTTGGCCGATGTCCCTGGCAGATATCGGCTTACTGAACAAATAGCCCTGCATTTCATCGCAATTAAGCTCACGCAACAGTGCCAGTTGCTCCCTGCTATCGACCCCTTCAGCCACCACTTTCAGCTTCATATTGTGTGCCATGGTAATGATGGTGGAAACAATCATCCGCTCGGCTTGATTCTCCATCATTTTGAGCACAAAGGAGCGATCGATCTTTAAAGTATCCAGTGGCAACCGGGCGATGTAGCTAAGTGAAGAGTAGCCGGTACCAAAGTCGTCAATCGCTATGGTTACACCGAGTGCACGCAACTGACCAAGCTTTTGCTGACTGTCGGTCACATCGCCAATCACTACACTCTCGGTGAGCTCTAACTCCAGCAGGTTGGTCGCAGTATCCGGTTGCAGCATCTCTTCAAGATACCCGACAAAGTCACGCTGACTAAGCTGTACCGCTGAAAGATTGATTGCCACTCGAGGGACGCTAATTCCTTGTTCGGTCCAGTTTTGCAGATCCCGTAGCGCTTGCGTTATGACCCAGTTGCCAACCTCCAGGATCAAACCGGTCTCTTCCAACATCGGGATAAATTCAAAGGGAGCCACCAGCCCGCGTTCAGGGCTCTGCCAACGAATTAATGCCTCCATCCCCACAATGGCACCGGTTTGTAAACTCACTTTGGGCTGATAGAACAAGCGAAATTCAGCATGGTCCAGGGCCCGGCGCAGTTTGTTTTCCAACTCCAGCTTTTGCGCCACCTGCCTGGACATCTCCTGATCAAAAAACAGATAGGGCACCCCTTTAAACTTGGCTTGTTTTAATGCCAGCTCTGCATGCAGAAATAGCGACTCAGCATCCTTGCCATCGTCTGGGAACAAAGCAATGCCAATACGGTGCGATACCACCAGCTCTTTGTGCTCCAAAATAAATGGTTGCCCTAATGCCCGTTTGATCGGGCCTTCAATCAAGCGAGCAATTTCATCTGCACTTCGAACATCCGGCAATGCCAACGCAAAAAGATCCGGTCCTACCCTGGCCAAATCCACTGCCTGAGGCACACACTGCTGAAGACGCCGCTTCAGCTCCAGAATCAAACCATCTCCCGCTTGCCGCCCCAACGCATCATTGATTTGTTTAAAGCGGACAACATCCACAATCAGCACCGCCAATTGCTCATCTTCCCGCTGTGCCGCTTGCAGCCATTGCCCCAGTCGTTCATGGAATAAAAAACGATTGGCCAGTCCGGTCAGCACGTCATAATGCACCAGATAATTGGCTTGTTCTTCTTTGGCAATAAACTCCAGAGCAAAAGAGATATCATGTGCCAACTCTTTAAGTAACGCTAATTCCGTTTTATCGAAAAAACCGGTTTCCTGAGCATAAAGTACAAAGAGCCCAATAACCTGATCCTCAATAAGCAAAGGCAAAGCTATTTCAGAACCATAATCAGCACGAACCCGGTACAAGGGTGATGGCCCCATCCGTGGCAACAAAGCCACATCATTGCAAAAAGCAATTTCTTTACTACCAAGGGCCTGCGCCATCACTCCAGCAGGTAAAGGGCACAGCTGCCCCTGCAAAGCAAACACTTGCCGGCGCCGGGCCGAACTGCTAAAACGCCCTTGAAGGGCCGTGAGCCGGATTGCTTTACTGTTCGGCTCCCAATGGCCAATCCAGGCCAAGTCAAACTGGCCATGTTGCACCACGATCTGACAAGCTTCCTGGAACAGCGCTTCGCGATCATGTTGCCGCACTATAGTGGCATTAATTTGGCTCAAAACAGCGTACAACCTGGTGAGGCGGGCAATCTTTTCTTCGCTTTCTTTGTTGCTGGTAATATCCTTGGCAATACCGGCAAAGCGATACAACTCGCCTGCAGCATTAAATACCGGGAAGCCCCGATCGTGGATCCAGCGTATCGAACCATCGGGCCGGATGATCCGGTACGTGGTATCGTACTCCTGTTGTTCTTTCTCGATATCGGGCAACAACTCATTATCATCCGGATGAAGCCTTAACAGCGCATCCCGGGATTGCTTTCCGGCCTCTGGCCTGGGTTGCTGCCAAATCGCTTCGTAAGCCGGGCTGATGTAAATACTCTGGCCCGTCTCAACCGACACCAGCCAAAACACATCGTTATCGCTTCGTAAGCCGGGCTGATGTAAATACTCTGGCCCGTCTCAACCGACACCAGCCAAAACACATCGTTGATGTTTTCCGCCAACTGGCGGAAACGTTCATCCTGCTCTTGCAACTTTGCAAACAAGCGGCTGTGCTCATACATTCGGCCCGCCTGTGCTGCCAAAATACTTAATAGCTGCTCATCTTCATCATTAAATTCATTGGCTGCCAGGCGGTTACCAAGGCAAATCCAGCCATAAATCTGTGTCGGCGAGACAATAGGCGCCAGTAAAAGCGCATGCATGGATGGATAAGAGGCAGGTAACCCGATGGCAGCCGCCTGTCCGGATGGATTGGCGAGTCGCCTGGGTAAGCCATCACGCAGTACTTGATGAAAGCTATCTGACAATTTGGACTCGGCAAAGTCACTGGCCTGCGGTTCAACCGCCATCCCACTGGCTACCAGCGCCGGCGAAGTGTCAGCCGATTCCGCCGGCAGATACAAAAATGCAATGCGGGCCCCGATTAACTGCCGGCTTTGGTGACACAGCGCATCCAGCAAGCGCGCCGGATCACGCTCAGAGGCAAGCTGCAGGTTGATCTCAATCAGTGCCGCATACCGCTGGTTGGCTAACCCCAGCGAATCAGCCATGGTCTTTAATTTATCCGTCATCAAGCGCAAATGTTGCTGCTCGAGCTCCTGAGGCTCAGCGCACACTGGTTGCTCGCCAACATCCTGCAATACGCTTTCTACCGTATCCAGCAGTATCTCAGGCTCCGCCGGCTTGGTTAGCACCGCCAACACACCACATTTTTTAGCCAAATCCATCGCAGCTTGTTCATGGTAACTGGCGGTATAAAAGATAACACGCGTTTGCGCAATCTCAGGATGGGCCCGCACTTGCTTTACAAACTCAAAACCATCCATCACCGGCATCAGCACATCTGCAATCACCAGATCCGGCCGCTCCTGTTGTACCAGTTTCAGGCCCTCACGCCCATCACTGGCTGCCAGCATGCGATATCCACGGTATCCCAGTAAAGTCACCAGTAATTCGCGACCGTCCGGATGATCATCTACTACCAGGATGCAGAGCATGGCGCTACACCTTCCCTTTGACTAAAAACTTTTCCGTCTCCTGCACAAAGCTTTCAGGCTCAATGGGCTTGCTAAAATAACCATCAAAGCCAGCCTGCAAGATTTTTTGCCGCTCTTCGGGCATCACCGAAGCCGTTACAGCCAGAACCGGAATATGCTGAAGCGCCGGCTCCTGCTTGATGCGCTGAACCAGCTCATACCCATCCATATTCGGCATGCGCACATCACTGATAATCAGATCCGGACACTGCTGCTTTGCCATCAGCAAACCAGCCACTCCATCCGTAGCTGTAAATACCTGATGCGCTCCCAGTTGTTGCAATAAATACACCATCAGTTCCAGATTGGCCTGGTTGTCTTCAATCACCAGAATGCGCGCACTCATAACGACACTCCCTTTAACCGCAGGGTAAAGATACTGCCTACTCCAGGCTGGCTCTGACAGTGGATTTCTCCCCCCAGCAGTTCAGCCAGTTGTTGGCTTAAATGCAGCCCAAGGCCGGTACCTTCCTTATCGGCGTTATTGGTGAGGTTTAATCGGGTAAAAGCAGAAAACAGATTGGCCTGATCTTCACTGGAAATACCGATGCCACTATCCTGCACGCGGATCTCAACCCACACCGCGCCGGTCTCATCACAGCCAGAAGCGGTGGTGATTCGAACCTGTCCTGCCTCGGTAAATTTAATAGCATTGTTCATAAGGTTCAGAATAATCTGATGCAAAGCCCGCCGATCAGCCAGTACCAGCAATGGCTGCTCAGGTAACTCAGAGCTTAGTTGCAACACCTTGCGATCTGCTGCAGGCTGCAAGGTATTCAGCACCTCCAGCACAGTATCGCGGCAATCCAGCGTCTGCAGTTCAACACTGATCTTACCGGCGCTAATTTTAGCCAAATCCAGCAAGTCGTTGATCAAGGCCAGCAAATGCCGGGCACTGCGTTGAACGGTATCCAACTGCTTTTCCTGTTCTGCAGTCAAAGGCCCTGGCAGTTTCATCAACAAAGTACCGGTAAAGCCAATAATGGCATTAAGGGGCGTACGCAACTCATGGCTCATCACTGCTAAAAAACTGTCTTTGGCATTGTTGGCCCGTTCAAGCTCTTTATTCTTACTGTGCAGCTCAAGCTCCACCCGCTTGCGATCGGTGATATCACGGATCGCACTCATCACCAGAATGCCTTCTTCTGTTTGTAACGGGCTCAGGCTGATTTCTACCGGAAACTCGTCACCATTTTTCCGTACCCCATACAGCTCGAGACCCGCCCCCATTGAGCGGGTGCGGGGTGAGGTAAAGAAATCCGAGCGATGCCCAACATGCAAGGAGCGGTAGCGTTCTGGTAGCAAGCTTTCCACAGCCTTCCCCAGCAACTCGTCCCTCGACCAGCCAAAGGCCTGTTCAGCCTGGCCATTGGCCAACACAATACGACCAAAAATATTCACCATAACAATCGCATCCGGGGTCGAATCCAGTAAGTCACGATAGCGTGCTTCCAAAAACTTGGTATCCCGCCGGGTTTTCAGGTGGGTCACGTCTTTTTTATTGGTGAGAATAAAAGCCAGTTGCCCATCGTCCCGATGCACAGCACGCATTGAAATATTCAGATAGAGCAGAGCACCATCTTTGCGTACCCGGTAAGATTCGTAAGCGGAAACTTCTTCGGTGCAGGCTCGCAGCAGAGTATTGCGTTCCTCTGCCAACAAATGCGCAGGGACTATCAGCTCGAATATCGAACGACCCAGGCTTTCAGCTTCGGAAAAACCAAATGTCGTTTCGGCCCCCTGGTTCCATTGCAGCACCTCGCCATCGGGTGAAAGGGCCACCAATGCATCCGACGTTGTTTCGGCGATCAACCGGTAGTAATCGTTTGACATAAGCAAAACTTTTCCATGTTTGTCAGTCCATTGCTGAATGAGCGCTGGTAAAAACTGAGTATAGATACCCCCCCGTAACCACCCGACGAAAAACTGATAAATTTACAACAAATATTCGTATCTGAAAGCATCCCCCTTGCCCGGACATGAATTGCCAGCCATGATGATATGGCCAAAACTATGGCGACCCACAACAGCCTGGGTGTGACGTCGGGCAAGATACAGGATAAGAAAATCATGCGCATTGCAGTGATCGGTGGTGGCATTAACGGCTTGTGCACGGCCTGGCAATTAGCGAAGGCCGGCCATCAGGTACAGCTGTTCGAGCGTGACGCACTGATGCAGGCGACCAGTCGCGCTTCTTCCAAGCTGCTGCATGGTGGCCTGCGTTATCTGGAGCAAGGTGAGTTCCGTCTGGTGCATGAAGCACTAAAAGAGCGTCGTTGGTGGCTGGATCATACCCCGCAGCTAACCCGACGCTTGCCCTTGCTCTATCCGCTTTACCGCCAAAGCCGTCGCACACGCTGGCAACTGAAAATCGGCCTTATGTTGTATGATTTATTTGCTGGCCGCAAAGGCATTGGCCGCCATCGCTGGCTAAACCCGACACAAACACTACGCTGCTCTCCGCAATTACAATCAAATGGTTTAGAAGGCGCTTATTTGTTTTTTGATGGCCAGATGGACGATTACCAGCTAGGGCTTTGGGTCGCCGCTCAGTGCCGTCAGGCAGGGGTTGATATTGTGGAGCATCAACCGGTACTGAAACTAACAACGAGTGGCGAGCTACAGTTAAACACCGGCTGGCTATCCTTTGATCGCATCATTAATGTGGCAGGGCCCTGGAGCGAAGCTTTGCTGCTGCAATCCGGCTTGCCGGTGCAACAACCACTCGATCTGGTGCGAGGCAGTCATCTGCTGCTGCCTGGCCTGGGCCGCTACGGCCATATGCTGGAAGTTCCAGGTAGTCGTCGCATCGTCTTTGCCCTGCCCTACAAGCGGCACTGCCTGCTTGGTACCACCGAAGTTCGGCAACAGCTGCACGAGCCGATTACCTGCTCCGAAACCGAACGGGATGAATTGCTGGCAGTGTACAACCTGTACTTTCAGCCGCAGGCCCAGGTAGCCGATATTCTGGATAGTTTTGCGGGCGTGCGGCCTTTATTAAAAAGCAGTGCCGATAGCAGCCGTGCCAGTCGGGAATACAGCCTGCATTGGCAACAAAAGTTGCTCACTGTCAGCGGAGGAAAGTGGACCACAGCCCGGGCTTTGGCCCGGCAGGTGCTGACACAGGTGCAACACTCAGCAGGCTAAGCATGACTACGGTCGAGGATTGCTCAATGCATGAAACGCCAGCCAACAGCCACTTAGCTGCTGGCTGATAGTGTATTAATCGTCAGCTAAAAAACAATGCTCTATGTATGCTTCGCCATCGTTGATACTCCATTCGCTTTGAGGTTTAGCTTCCATCGCTTTACACCACTTTGATGAGCCTACTGCCGGCGAGCAGCCAGCCAAGGCCAACAATGCGCTGCTTAACATCAGTATAACCAGTACCTTTTTCATTTCATGCTCCTTCTTCAGGGCTAATAGATCTTTACCAGAGGAACTCCGGTAACGCTCTCATGCACCAGCAACCGCTTCTATTCAGGCCGCCGGCCTCACTCATGGCCGCTACCTGCGTCTCTGAATCAGCTCTTGCGCATCTTCCTTAATGATTTTTATATCGCAAAGAACATGTTGCAAGCCTGGTCAGGTGCGAGCCGATCTTAAATGCCGTTAACCGGCGCTTAGCGACGATGATTCCTGTTGCGGTGGTTAGAAGCCAACATAGCCGGGTGCAAAGCCCCCCCGAATTTCAGGCTGATTTGGACAATTTTAACCCGTTTAACGATGGTAATGGCCACAAAGCGGGCGATCTTGTGTTGCAGGATGTAGCGAAATGCTGGCAAGCCAGTATCGGCATCAGCTCCTACCCAAGCAACGGGCAGGGCTGACTGTACGCAATGAGTGAAGGATCCCTACGCGCTAGTAGAACTCATCCGGATCGTCCAGTATTTTTTCTTTCACAAACTCTCCATTCTGGTATAGCCGCAACATCATGGGGGATCCTAAAAAGTACCACCACTCCTCACCATGCCTGACCGCATCTTTATAGTCGATCACCGATAGCAAGGCGCCATTTTCTTCAAACCGGAACTCACGCCCATGCAACTGTCCCTGGTTGTTAAAGTGCGAGATCCCTAGAAGGTAGCCATTAGCAGAGTAGCGACGCCACTCCCCGACTTGAACACCTGCTGCATAGCGGCCTTCCAACCTTGAGACGTCACGATAACCTTCACTGATCTTCCAGAAACCATTCCGTTTGCCATCGACATAGTGCCCTTCACTGACCAGTTGACCGTCCCGATAGGCGAGTACAGCACCATGTCGCTTGCCGTGATGGTAGTGCTCATGCAGCAACAGTTGATCATCCGCATCCAGTTGCTTACGCTCACCATGCAAACGTCCCTCTGCATCGTAGAACTCATAAAACTGGTCTGTGCCAAGATGTTGATACCAGTTGCCAATGCGTTTGCCATGGTCAAAAGTACCACTGACCCGAACCTCTCCGTCCGCATTTACCTCTCGGTAATCACCATGACGCTGCCCTTCAATATAATAAGCTTCAGTGTAACCTCTGCCCCGCTGAGCAAGAAAGGAACGCCCATGTCGTTTACGATTCAGGGTCTGGTGCCACTCCGTCAACTCACCGTCACTAGTATAGCGTTCACTTCGATACCACTGCTTATCGTCGCTGGTGGTCGTGCGTCTGGTTAACTGCCCGGACTGATTGTATTCTTCTGTCACCGTTGCCGGTCCAAAATCAGCCTGCACCGGCTCCATGTTACGCTGCATGCTGCCATCCTGGCGGAAGGTACGCTCTATCTGCACTTTGCCGTCCTGATCAAAGAGCTGATAACGGCGCAACTGACCATTGGCATACCAGAGTTCGTGCTCACCTACTCGCTGGCGATGCTTGTACTCACCCCGGCTCTTGAGCTGGCCATCATCAAAATACTCTTCCACCACACCATCCACCTGGCCATTGCGGTAGTTGCGCTGCCGCATCAGCACGCCTTCCTCATTCCAGAGCCGACTCACCCCCTCCCGATTGCCGTCAACATAGTTCACCTCGACACGCAGCTCACCATTGGGGTGATAACTCAGATCTCGGCCATGTCGTTTGTGATCCTTTACTTCTTGCTTACGCTGTAAACTGCCATCTTCAAAATAAATGGTATAAATGCCATGCACCAGGTTATCAAGGTAAGGGATCTTGCGGTGCAGCTTGCCATTTTCATGGTAGGTTTTCACTATGCCTTGATACCGGCCTTGCTGATCGCGACTGCCTTCTTGCAATAATTGTCCTGATTTAAAATACAGCCGATAGTCACCCACCTGGGTTGCCTGGCTAACATCTTTGTGATTAATAAAAGTTTCATAACGCAGCTCACCAGACAGATAATTAACCCGCATCCGATAGCCTTCGGCCAGCTCACTGATCTCTGCCAGCACATAGCTGGCTTCAGATTCATCGACCGGACGCATCTGGCCATCCAACCATACAGACCCGGCTGCAACGAATGGACTGCTCAACAATAAAACGATGGTAAAAACGATCCCTTTCACAATTCAAAGTCCTCAGATTAATCCTGGTAGGCCACCTGCGACGACGGTAAGGCCGGAAATTGGTGCACCCACTCGCGCACGATGCGATCACCAGAGGCTTCCAGCTTTTCAACACGATTTACCCGCCCGGCAATACGCAGCATGCCCTCTTCGGTTACAAAGTCGAGCAAACGAATATCTGCTAGCTTAACTCCTGGTTGACTGGCAAAACCCGGTGGTGGTACCAGGCTTAACGCTTTCTGCTGAGTATCCAAAAAACGAAACAGACGAAGTAGCTCAATCAGCTGCATGTCGGCAAATGCTTCTTGCCAGTTTTCCCCCAGCAGGGCTGAAACCGGAACCAGCCAATTTTGCTCCCCCAAGTCAAGATCAAACAGCTGCCACTCGGGCTGCCCTGCGCATTGCAAACGTACAACGGCGGTATGGTCATAAAAGAAGTTTCGCACACCGTCTTCAGTGGCTAGTTGATACACCACTTCCAGGGGTAATTGCGAATCCCGTCGCATAAAGCGTTGACGTGGTTCATGTGGCAACCAGACGATCCGGCGCCCTGCTTCCTTGATGTCTGCAGTTTGCTCCAAGGAACACAAAGCGGCCTGCTCATGACTCAATACCATGTACAACTGGGGACGCTCAAAGTCCTGTGGTGCAAGGTCGTGCAGTTCCTTCAGCTCGAATACGGGTCCTGTTGATGCGAAGTCGGTTACATTATCCTCTTCTGGAAACAGGTAGACACTAGTCAGGGGCTCCAGCTCAACAGTGCTTAGCGCAACATCCGGATTGTAAAAACGGATCTGCTTTTCTTCCAGTGACTGATCCTCTATCCGATGAGCCAGTAGCTGTAATTCATTGGGTCGCTCACCTTCAAAATACAGCGTGTGGCTAAGAGGGAAATAACCGCTAGTGACTATCGCCATTAATCGTCTGTTCCCATCCTCCAGCCAATCAGGCACATTGGCTGCTTTCATGTGTTCCACACTTCCGCTATCCGGGCCAGTTATGCGAGTACTGAAAAAAACATTTTTCGCCTGTTCCAACCTGAGGTGATAGACATCAGGCTGCTCAGTTGGCGTAAGTACCGCCCGGGCCTCACCAAATTGGACAGATGTTTCCGAGTCTTTCACCGGTAAGCGAACGATGTTGTGGGTCACAGCAAAGCGCTGTAATCGGGCTTCAATAAATGCGATCTGTTCAAGCTTTGGCACCACATCCTGCCAGCCTAATGGATAAATATCCGTGTGGGTTTGTACTGCTTTAGTCTCTGAAAACGCGAAACTAAGGGCACCAACAGAATGCAAGTCCAGCTCTATCGGATTACCAGCCTGATCATGCGCCTGCAAATTATCCACTTCAATATGACCCAGTTGGAACATATCAAAAACACCATGATTGTATTCCAGAGTAATTTTGTCGCCATTACTCTGGATACTGCCACTACGCCCCGGAAACACCTCAGCAGAGCTTGGCATATCCAAAGCAGTCAAGTCATCTGGCAACGCCCCAATATCTGCTGGCATTTGATAATCCGCCGAATAGATAAAGTCCAAATCGAAACCTGACTTCCAATCATCTGGCATCACAGCAGCCACGACCCGTACACGCCCTTCAGCAAACTCATGCTGCAGTGGCATATCCATGACCACAGCAGAACGTGTCAGCCAACCAGTGCTTCGCTCTAGCTGAATAACGCCATACAACTTGACTTCATCGTTCTCGCCCTGCAACGACAAGCCAACCTGTTGGTCGTCCAGCGACTCCACCGTTAAAGTAATCTCCGGCAACAGTTCAACCGCCGGCATCTGTTGGGTAGCCCCAAGCTTTAACGCTATACCATTGCTGTAGCCAGGCCGGCTCAGCTCATCCTGAAGCAGTTGGCGGATGGGATCAAAGCCAGAATCATCGGCATCTTCAATTTCATGGTGCACAATGAAATCCGTGACTTCACCGCTTTTTTTATCAATGACGGTGCTAACACCCGCCTCCAGGAAAGGCCATATTTTCTTTTGCCGGTAATCAGGTGTATCCAGGCTGCTGAAATTACCGTTACGAAAGCGCACCATCATAAAACGTGGGCGCATCAATACATCAAAACTGGCAGCCTGCTCGGTTACATCGTAATCCATGATCATATGGCTGTAGATCCGCTCAGAGCTGGAACCAAAAGAGTTGCTGGCTTCAATGTATGTTTCGCTAAACATCTGGTAACGGCGCTGTTCTCCGTCTTCAGGCTGGAAAGTCAGGTGTTTGGGCCGATCAGAGCAAGCCTGTACGGCCAAAGCACAACAAAAAATGAAAAGGATACGATAAACGGTCAACTTAGCTCCTTGCAAAATAAGTGTCATGTGTGAGTCAATGTATAGGATACCGTTGCTGGTCACCATGCTCAATGGCGGAAGGCCGCAGAAAGCTGAGCCGCACCTATCACAAAGCTGTTGATCGTGTTCAACTCTGGGTCCTGAAGCGGCTTTGGAACTGACGGTGGCCGCAGATATAAAAACAACACGAACAATAAGGCAATCAGTACAGCGACTAGCAGCTTCATGATTTTTCACCGGACAGGCGATTAAAGGAAGCTATAGCCAACACACCAAGTACCAGGCTAGTCACAAGAAGTAGCAACAGATGCAACCAGAGTGCATGCCCTTGCCCCATGCCGATCACGCTCAAGCCAATTTGCGATAAGTGATAACTGGGCCATAACCAACTGGCTTGCTGTAACATCGCTGGTAACAGATGAATGGGCAACCAGAGGCCGGATAAAAACGCCATTGGTAAATACAGTAAGTTGACGACGCCGGGAGCCGCTTTATCGCTTAATGTTAAGCCAAGAATCAACCCTATCAGGGCAAACGGCAGTGTACCCAGCACTAAGATGACCGCAATCAATAGCCATTGCCCGCTGAGCAACCGTACGCCGCCGAACAATGCAGCGATACTAAACAGCAGCAGAATAATCAGCAGCGAAAATACCATGGAGGTACTAAGCTTCGCCAGCAAATAAGCGGTAATCGGCATAGGGGACAGTCGTTTCAAAGTGAGCCAGCCATGGGCGCGGTCGCTGGCAATATTCATGGCAAAATTAAACATGGCCGGGCCCATAATGCCGAAACAACCATAGGTCACCAACATATAAGCGCTGTTTGCGCCCGAACTCAATACCACACCAAAAAACAGATAAAACATCAGTGGAAATGCCAGTGACGGTATCACAAAGCCAGGAGTACGCAAGATACTGAGCAGATCGTACCAGGCTTCTTTTTGATAGCTGATTCGGTGATTCATCCGGCTTGCTCCTCATAATGGGCAGGGCTCTGAGTGAGTTGCAAAAAGGCTTGCTCCAGCGCAACCTGACGCACCTCGAGCTGGCTGACCGCACTATCCTGATTCAGTAACGCTTTGACGGTTTGTTCCGCATGACTGCTATGCAAAGTAATAGTGTTATTGTCGCGGCTTAGTGTCAGCACAGCGGGCAGCGCCCTTAAGGTGGTATCATCCAGTGCGCTGCTGCATTGAATGACTTTGTAGTGCATTAAGGCTTTCAGTTCAAACGGGCTGCCATTGGCAATGATCGCTCCCTGATGCAACACCAGAATACGATCGGCCAGTTGCTCGGCTTCCTCCAGATAATGCGTGGTCAGTACCACGGCTACCCCTTGCTGCTTCAACTGCCTTATCTGTTGCCACAAATTGCGCCGGGCTTCAACATCCATGCCCAGGGTGGGTTCATCCAGCAACAGCAATTGCGGTTTTCCAGCCAAAGCCAGCGCAAACAACAAACGTTGTTTCTGGCCACCGGATAAACGGCCAAAGCGTTGATAACTGTGTTCTTCCAGCCCGGCCAGTTGAACCAGTTCAGTCGGGCTATAGCCATTTGCATAGTAGCTGCTGAACAAGTCGCACTGTTCCAGTACCGTTAAGTTGGCGCTTAAGCTACCAATTTGCATCATTACGCCTAACTTCTGACGTAGCTTAGGGCTTCGTACCAAGCCTTCTTGCACCTGACCAAACAGGCTGACCTCACCAGAGTCAACCTTAATCAGCCCCAAAACAGTTGAAATAAGAGTAGTTTTGCCAGCACCGTTTGGCCCCAGAATGCAAAGTATTTCACCAGCTGTCAGCTCCATTGTGACGTCAACCAACACCGTTTTTGCGGCATAACGTTTACTCAACTTTCTGACTTGCAGCGGCAGCGATTGCTCATCCATCAGTGGCCTCCTGCCATATTCTCCATCAGAAATTGCTGGATTTGCTTATTCAGCCACAAGGGCGCATCAGCCATAATGAAATGCTTCGAATCAGCGGCAAAAGCAAAGCGGTGCAGCGCTGTCGGCGCATTTGCCAGTTGATCTTCATAGTTAGCCTGTACCTGCTCTGGCGTGGTATAGGGAGCACCACTTTGTAAGGCGCCAAGTGTTAGCACCGGTACCCGGATAGCCGAAAGCTCTGGCCGTAAGTCAGCTTGCATTAATTCCCCCATAGCCCGGCCGCTCGTCATACCATCGGAGCGGGACATGTCGTTGACAATGCGCTGATGCCAGCTTTCGTTATTGGCCATCCCTTGAGCCATGGCCATGGGGTCAAAGCTCGCTGGTGCTGCCGGCTGATTTTCGGATACAAGGTCGGCTGTATTGTCATTGGTGTTATTGGCTGCCGCCTGCGCAAACAAAGCACCTAGTGCCGGTAAACCATCCACGTTAATGGCTGCGCCAATCTGCTCCGGTGCTCTGGCTGCCAGCGCCAGTGCGAGGTAACCACCTAGTGAATGGCCAATAACCGCCGGCTTCTCCAGTTGTTGGCCGGCAATATACTGCAAAATGGCTTGCTGTTGCGTTTGCAAATACCCCTTTTCCCAAGCGTCGGCAGGCAGTGGTTTTACCCCGGCAAAGCCAGCTAAGGTCAGAATATGTAGCTGATAATTATTTTTTAATGCTTCAACCGTGCTTTGCCAAACCTCACCAGAAGAAGCCAGGCCCGGAATTAAAATCACCGCAGGCCCCTGCCCTATAACAGTGACCTCGAAGCAAGCACAAGCTTGTTGCTGCTGCACAGCAGGCGTCGCGGCAGACAGCGCCGCTTCAGCAGGCAGGCTGAGCAAGCTACCGGTTAAGCCTAATAGCAATACCAGCTGGCGTACGGAAGTATTTAACTGTTTCATGGTGCTTTCCTCAGTTGTGATTCATGTCAGTAAGGTCAGCTTAAGTGACAATGGCAGCCTATACAGGTAACGGATGTCACCAATAGTGGCTGACAATTGCCATGCCGTCCTATGACATTTGTCACTGGCACTCCACTAATGGGAGTGATTACACTAACAGCCAGCGAACCGCCGGAGTTATCCATGATGCCAAACGACAAACTGCCTCAAAAGATGAGTTGGGCCTATCTGGTAAACTTAATTTTTTACCTTATTCCACAATTTACGGTGAAGTTTGCTCTATGGCAGTACCTGGCAATGGCCGTTGCACTGGTGCTGTTTTTGCTGTGTTATTTTTGGGCCTATCGTTGTCACCGCAGTGAAATGCACTGGCCTATTTTAGGGATCTTACTAGTGGCTACCATGATTACACCGATAAACCCAGGTTCAATTTCGATGTTTTCTTTCGCTGGTTTTTTCATCGGCTACGCTAATCGCTTGCGCCGTTACTTACTGTCTTTAGCGGGGCTGGTTAGCCTATTGATAGTATTAAACTTCGTATTCACCCTTCATTGGCCCTACTTTTTGCATTTCGGCATTCCTGTGGTGATGGCGGTAAGTTTCCTCGGTTGGACGGAGCAGACACATGTGCTACAGCGTCTGGCAAAACAACAAAGCGAAGACGAAATTAAACAACTAGCAGCCATGGTGGAACGCGAACGTATTGCTCGTGACTTGCATGATATTCTTGGCCACACCTTATCCAGTATCATTTTAAAAGCGGATCTGGCAGAAAAGTTGCTGAGCCATAAACAAACAAACGAGGCACAACAGCAACTGACTGAATTAAGCCAGATAGCTCGAGATGCTCTAAGCCAGGTGCGTCAAAGCGTTTCGGGGTACAAACATCAGGGGCTAACCACGGAAGTAAGTAAATTACTTAGCCGGTTACGAGACGCCGGTTTTCAGGCAGAACTTACAGGCGATTTGCCGGAGTTGAGTCGCCGACAGGAAACCGCTGTTATTCTTGCCCTGACAGAACTGGTTACTAATGTGATCCGCCATAGCCGTGGGGATTACTGCCAACTGCAATGTAGTCAGCAGGCTGACCAGCTAACGATCAGTCTGACCGATAATGGCCATTGCTCAGCAGTACACGAAGGCAACGGCATCACCGGTTTACGCGAGCGATTGGCAGCACTTGGCGGCTCACTCAATTTCTCCCTGACTGGAGGCGTCTGTGCCTGTATCAAATTGCCCCATAGTGATGAGAGTACCGCATGAATATTCTTTTAGCAGAAGATCAAGCCATGATCCGCACCGCACTTGCCAGCTTGTTGCGTCTGGAAGCTGGTTATCAGGTCACAGAAGCAGCTGATGGTAAAGCAGCCTTGGCCCTGTTAAAACAACAAGCGTTTGATTTGCTGCTCAGCGATATTGAAATGCCAGGTTTAACCGGTATCGAGCTGGCTCGGCATGTACAGCAACACAAGCTCGCCACTAAGGTGATTATTATTACCACCTTTGGCAGGGCTGGTTATGTCAAACGTGCGATGGATACAGGTGTTGGTGGTTTTTTATTAAAGGACGCGCCGGTAGAGCAACTGGTGCAGGCCATTCATCAGGTGATGGCTGGCAAAAAGGTGGTCGATAGCGAACTACTGCTTAACTCACTGGGAGAACAAGACCCACTTTCAGAGAAAGAGCGGCAGGCACTGCGACTGGCGGCAGAAGGCAAAAGCAGCAGCGAAATTGCCAGTGCACTCTATGTTGCCGAAGGCACAGCACGTAACTACTTGTCGGAAGCCATCAGTAAGCTCAATGCCAGTAACCGTATTGATGCAGCGCGTATTGCCCGGCAAAAGGGCTGGTTGTAGCAGCCCCGGCCATTAAAAAGCGTCTACCTACCCATTACCCCAACAGCATCCACAATGCCACGCCAAACATCAGGCTGGCACCAATACGGTTTAAGTACTGAATACGATTGGCTTTGCCAAAGAAAAGTGCCAGTGCTTTGCCCCCACTGGCATACAACAACATCGACATGAACTCCAACACCAGGATAATAACCACCAGGATTAGCAATTGTGGCCAGAATGCAAATTGGCTATCAATAAAGGGCGGCAGTAATGCCATATGAAAAGCCCAGCCCTTGGGGTTAGCCACTGCGGTAATAACCCCCTGGCTAAACAAAGTACGTCTGGGTATTAACTGAGGTACCAGCCCCGCATGCTGTAAGGCCAGTTTCCCTTTGGCTTGCCACATTTGCAGACCAATGTAAGCCAGGTAACAAGCACCAACAACTTTAAGCCATTGAAATACTGCTGGGAACTGAAGCATGATAGCAGCCACCCCACAGACAGCCAGAATTGCGACCAATGCTACGCCCAGCATTTCACCCCACATCATCCAGCAAGTACGACGCACCCCCTGGCTCATGCCCAAAGTCATCGCCAGAGTCATGCACATACCCGGTGTCACCGAGACAAACAAAAATGTCGGAATAAAAACAGCCAACAGGGCCAGATTCACCATAGCAACCTCAGCAACGGAACAGCGCTATTCTGGCGACTTGTGCGCAAGGCAGCAACAGGCTTAATCAGCGATTTTAGTCAACTGAGCGCAGAGCTCGCCGGCAGCATGAAATAACAAGGTTATTTCGCTAATTGATTGGCAAAATCATGGTTCACATCACGATGCCCTGCTTCATCTTTACGCACCGCTATCACAACGTCGCGCAGCCGGGCATCAGCCGGAAGTTGCCAGTAATCAATAGCGATCTGCGGTGCAGCACCATTGTCGATTGCACCGCTGTCTATCTCTGCCAGATAACAGCTGTAGCTATACACGGCTTCTTCTTCAAAATAACCGACCAAACGATGCGCTGTTTTTGCCGACAGAATGTATAAAATTAAAAAACCGGTAAAAAACAGCCCCTGCGCCAATAAAATCAGCGCACGCTCGAACCAGTTCGGCTTGGCAATTTCAATAAAAGTCATCAGATGCATGCGTTCATTTTCAGCTTCATCCAACAGCACCCGGATCCAGCCGTTATCATGCTCCATCCGGCGCAAGCTGCGCATATGCCGCAGCATACCAGCAACCATGCCAGGTACCCCGGCGACTGTTTCTAAAATAACGGCACGGTGGCCATAGCGTTTGGCAAAAAAAGTATCTGCGCAAAAGCGCAGCATTTTAGTGAGTCGATAAGCAATCCGATCAGACAAGTTCTGCGGGCGATGGTGACTGGCTAAAGGATCCGACGGGTTATGGTTTTCCTCAGGCATGCACGCCTCCTTGTTGCTAACTGTTTTCATAGTATCGCAAAAGTACCTGAACCCTGGCTGAGGACAGCACAACAAAAGGTGATAAAAACAACGTAATATCTTTTAAAGTTTTTTAATAATAGCTACTTATATACCCTAGAGGACATAATTCAGAGGAGCTGCCAGATCGCAAATTACTGCCAGAGAGCAGCAGTATCAGATGCACCACGTCAGAATCAATTATTCCAACAAAAATAAAATTTAGATTATAAAGAATTGCAAAAAACACAATCCATGTTAGTTTAGTAGCTATGAACTTTCAGTTTTTGTCCGCAGGCAAGCGCCTTCTTATGGATTAGCAACTTGGCAATCCATTTCATAACGACAAGACATTTGAGCTGACTAAAGTGGTGAAACAATGACAACATACATCTTAGGTGTCGATGGCGGCGGAACCAAAACTATCGCCAGGTTAGTAAATACAGACACAGGCCAGAGCTGGCAGTGCCTTGGTGGCCCATCCTCCTTATCGCTGGGTGTAGATTCAGCCGTCAAAACCATTGTGCAACAAGGCAGCGAGCTTGCCAGACAAGCAGGCATCGCATTGTCCGACATCTCCCTATTATGTGGTCTGGCGGGCTCCAGCGAGCAAAGCCTCTGCCTGGCCGCACAACACGCCTTGCAAGCCAGCTTTTATCAGGTAGAAATTTGCAGCGATGCGAAAACATCAGCCTGGGGTGCTAATCATGGACAGCCGGTTGCGGTAGTCGCTCTTGGCACTGGTTCAGTCGCCATGACACTGAGTAATCAAGGCATTGAAACACTGATTGGTGGCTGGGGATTGTTGGTTGGTGACGAAGGCAGTGGAGCCAGATTTGGCCTGCATGCCATCAATACCATGCTGTGGGAAATGGATAGCGGGCAAGAGCTCTCCGCTACCGGGCGTTTACTCAGCGAGCAGGTGGGGTATGAACGCAGTGACATACTGTCCTGGCTACGCGCCGCAAAAAGCACCGATTTCGCTGCTCTTCTGCCTGCTATTTGGCCATGGCAATCCCGCTGCCCTGTGGCTCAAGCATTGGTGCAACAACACCTGCAAGCAGTGGTCCGTATTATTCAAACACTGGATCCCAAACTACCTTTGATGCTGATCGGTGGGCTGGCCGCTCTCACAGCGCCATTATTGCCTGCCCACATCCAGCAACGACTGCAACCGGCTTTGGGGGACGCCTTAGATGGTGCCTGTCTACTGGCCAGGCATTTGTTTGTGCCCATCAGCTCTGACGCCAGAGTCGGCTTCGCCAGGCAGGCTTAGCAAGCGCGCATAAACCAGGCACAGATGCCCCCAGCGTTGTATTATCTGGCAGCAGCGCGATAATCGAGCAGCGCCTGATTCGAGGCTTCCAGCATTTTTCTGCCTTTATCCGACGATTGTGTCAGTAAAATAAACAGGGTATCAATCACCAGCTCCTGCGCTGTACGTGCCAGGATGGATGACAAGCGCGCAGACGTTTCATCTGCCACCGTATGCAGGCATACATCCGCCAAACGACTGATGCTGTTACTGCCATAGCCCGTTAAGCTGATTATTTGCACTTGATTGGCTCTGGCATGTTTTGCTGTAGCAATGACTTCAGGCGTTTCGCCTGACTCACTGATCACAAACAACAAGTCATCCTGGCTGTAGTTTGCCACATTTGCCAGCTGCACATGGGTATCGCTTTCGGTCAGCGCCGCCATCCCCAGCTTTTGCAGTTTCAGTGTCAAATCCCGGGCGACCAGTGCCGAAGCGCCAATACCACACAGCATGATGCGTTTAGCCGTCAGCAACTTTTGACAAGCCAGCTCAAAGGTTTGCTGGCTATTAATGGCACGGGTATTGTGCAACACCGTCACTTTACTGGCGACCAGCTTATCTGCCGTCACGTCAAAGTTATCGTCGAGCGAAATCTGACCATGCAATTGAACCGATGGCTTTTCGGTTGTCTGGTGCAGGCTGTCGTTTAAGGCAAATTTAAAATCGGTATAACCCTTATTGCCCAGCTTTTGCGTAAACTTCACCACGCTGGCCTGACTGACCCCAGCCGTTTCAGCCAAAGTACGCGAAGACATGTAACGTATTTGATCCGGGTTGGAAAGAATAAAGTCTGCCAACAACTTCTCACCTGGCGAGAATAAATCACGCAAGACATTGATCTTATGAAGAATAGACATGATATTTCATCATTTATAACAAAGTGCAATCATTGTAGAGTATCAGAAATCATTTTTCATCCATTACAGTACCTGGTGCCTGTTGGCGGAGCTGCTGCTGTTTAACGGCTCACTTCTTCCAACAAGTAAAGTATCGATTGATAAGGCAGGCCGCTGTGCTCGGTGAGGCCAATTTCACAGGTCCGGCTATTGCTGTAGCCACGCTGGCAACCCGATGGAATTTGCTGTTTCAGTGTGCGCAGTGCATGAGCATTTAGCCCAGGCAGAGTAAAGCCTTTATCGCCGGCAAAACCACAACAGTCGATATCTGCCGGAATCACAACCTGCTCAGCACAGGCTTTGGTTAAAGCCACTAACTGATCGGCACTACCACGACGCTGCGTGCTGCAGGTAACATGCAAGACTACCGGTTCGGTTTGCTTGTTTATAGTCAGCGCCGGTAACGCCTTTTGGTATAAAAACTCGGCTAATTCAAACAGCTCAAAATCCGGCTGACCTGCTTGCAGTTGCAAGGCACAAGGGGCTGCATCGGTGATCACCATCAATGGTTTAGCCGGCATAGCTTGCTGCAGCTGCTGTATCGTCTGGCTGCGCTTGCGTTCGGCCAGTTCGCGCCAGCCTTTGCTATCCCATGGTTGGCCGCAGCAAAGGTCATTCAGTTTGTCTGGTACCAGCAACTGAAAACCAGCGCGCTGCAGCACAATGGACAACACTGTGGGTATATCACGCGGATCGGCTGCCTGCCTGTCTGGAGAGAAAATCCGATTGGCACAACTTGGAAAGTAAAGGACAGGTGTTAATTGCGATGCCGTTGCTGCAGGCAGTTTCACCTTGCTGGCACCGCTTGGCCAAGCGCCATAGTAATAAGGCAAAGCCGGCGCAAAACGACGTAAGCTACGGGAAGCAGCACCCACAGCTGCAACACCAAGCATATTGCGGGCAACGCCTGCGCTATTCAATGCAAAACGAGCCAACTGACTGGCGGCAGAAAAATGATTGGCAGCCCAGACAGCGACCTTCGGCACAGGTTTGGCGGCCGCCCGCAATGTTTTGATATAGTCACCGGTATTGATCCCCACCGGGCAGCGACTGGCGCACAGGCCTGTTGCCGCGCAGCTATCAATACCAGCATGCTGATACGCAGCACGCGCCTCAGTAAGTTCGGTGCCGGCTAAGGCTTGCATCTGACGCTGCATCGCGATGCGTTGTCGTGGCGTCAGGCTGAACTCCTGCGATGGGCATACCGCTTCGCAAAAGCCGCACTCAATGCATTTGTCGATGATTCCATCAACCGCCGGCAGCATTTTTAGGTTGGCTAAGTGCGCATTCGCATCCGTATTAAGAATAACACCTGGGTTTAAGATACCAAGCGGATCAAACAACTGCTTAATACGCCGCATAATCTGGTAGGCATCATCGCCCCATTCCAGGGCCACAAAAGGGGCCATATTACGGCCAGTGCCGTGTTCAGCTTTTAAAGAGCCCTGAAAATCTACCGCCACCATCTGGCTAACCTCGGCCATAAAGTCCGCATAGCGCTGTTTCTGCTGCCCGGTATCAAAGGCCTGGGTAAACACAAAGTGGAGATTGCCTTCCAGAGCATGCCCAAAAATAATGGCTTCATCATAGCCATAGCGGCTAAAGAGACGCTGCAGTGCTGCCACACCTTCCGCTAAGCGCTCTATCGGAAATGCAACATCTTCAATAATCACGGTAGTGCCGGTGGCACGCACAGCACCGACCGCAGGAAAAGTACCTTTACGAATATTCCACAAGGCAGCATTGCGACTGGCATCGCGGCTAAATACAACCTCTGCGACCAGGCTTGGACGATAAGCTGACAATACGTTATTAACCGCTTTGATATGCTGCTGCAGCAGCTCTTCGGTGGTAGCAGCTACTTCAATCAATAAAGCCGCTGCGTTAGCAGGTAACGAAGCAATATCCGGCATACCAGGTTTATCAGCCACACTTTGCAATGCTCTGAAATCCAGTAACTCAACGGCCTCGACCGGGCAACTACTAAGCAAGGAAACACTCTCACAGCAGGCTTGCAAGCTATCGAATACAAAAAAACCCGTGGCTCTGTAAGGATCTTGCGGCACCGTTTGATAGGTGATGTCGGCAATAAAACCCAGTGTCCCTTCGGAGCCAATCATCAGATGCTTCAGGATATCCAGCGGGTCTGTATAATCCACCAGCGCATTGAGGCCATAACCGGTGGTGTTTTTTAGCCGGTATTTATGGCGTATCCGGTTTTGTAACGCCTCATTGGCATTGACTTCGGCTGCCAGCGCCTGCAAAGCATCCAACAGCTCCCGGTTGCGAAGCTGAAAATCAGCAACACTCTTTGGGCAGGACGTATCCAGCACAGTGCCATCGGCCAGCACCAGCGTCATATCCTGTACCGTATGGTAGCTGTTGTGTTTCACACCACAGCACATGCCGGATGCATTATTGGCTGCGATGCCCCCCACTTTACAACTGTTGATGGAGGCCGGATCCGGCCCAATCTTCCGGCCATAGGGCTGTAATAATTGATTGGCTTTAGCCCCAATCACACCAGCTTGCAGCCAGATTTTCGCGCCATCATCAATGACTCTGGCAGCTTGCCAATGATCCGACAGTAACAGCAGGACCGAATCCGAAATGGCCTGGCCAGACAAACTGGTCCCCGCAGCCCGAAAGGTCACAGCAATCTGCATCTCACTGGCTCGTTGCAACACGGCCACCACTTGCTGCAGGTTATGTGCCCGCACCACCAGTTGTGGCAGCAAATAATAAAAGCTGGCATCACCACTGTATGCCATGCGCCGGGGTAAGTCGGCAAACACATCCGGGGCATCATTCAAGGCTTCGAGCAGAAGCTGAAAATCCCGGTACTTCTGCTGCAAAACTGCAGGGTGGTGGTTGCTCATGGCCTGGCCTTTATCAAAGAATCAGATTCACTGTTAAGGATAAAGCAAATACGGCGCACGGTTTTGCTTAAATTCAGTCAGATCAGCCTGCCAACTTGCTTTGATTTCATCCTCAGATAGCCCTTGCTCAATAGCAAGCCGTAGCCTATCCGTGCCAGCCAGCTTATCCATAAAGTCAGCCGCCGTGAAAAAAGGCTCACCTGCTTCCGCAAATACCTGATGCCACTGGATCAGGTAACTTAATTGCAATCCTTCAACCGGTGTCTGCCGCAGGTCCTGGCCGTAAACCCTTTGATCTTTAAACTTAGGATGACTTGCCGCACCAGGAATGGAGCGAGGCGTAAACGAGAAAGGGGGCTCACTGTCCGACACATACAGTGTTGGATGGCCAATGACCTGAAAAGGAAAATCGGTACCACGCCCTTCACTGACCGGAGTCGCTTCAAAAAAGCAGAGGGAAGCATAAGCACGAATGGATTGGTGGTTCGGCAAGTTGGGGCTTGGCCGAACCGGCAGCTCATAGCGCATGGTTCGTTGGTAATTCAGCATGGGTACCAGGTGCAGCTCCAGTGGACTACTGGTATCCAGCCAGCCTTCCCCCAGGATCATCTGTGCCAGCTCAGCCACCGTCATACCGTGCAACAGTGGAATGCGATGCATGCCAACAAAAGAGCGAAACTTTTCGTCAAGCAATGGCCCATCGACAAATTCACCATTTGGATTTGGTCTGTCTAGTACAATAAAAGGAATACCCCGCTCACTGGCCGCTTCCATCATATAGTGCATAGAACTGATGTAGGTATAAAAGCGGGCTCCAACATCCTGAATATCGAACAGCACCACATCCAAATCGCTCATTGCAGCCTCAGATGGCTTTCTTGAACTGCCATAAATGGAGTAAATCTCTACGCCAGTCGCGGTATCTATACCAGCGGCGACATGAGCACCGGCATCATGATCGCCCCGAAAGCCATGCTCTGGGGCAAAGATACGCTGCACCCTGACCTGCTGGCTTAGTAAGTAATCCACCAGATGCTGTTGTTGATGCATGGATGTCTGGTTCACCACCAATCCGACGCGCTTACCGGCCAACAGCGGCAAAAACCGATCCGCTTGTTCAACGCCGAGCACCAGTTTATCTTCGTGCGTATCTGGCTGCGAAGGCGCGGGACTGCATGCTGCAAGCAGCAGCATCACCACACAAGATGCGATCGTTTTAACCATGATTGACCTCCAGTATGGCACTGCGTAACCGGCCATGATGTTTCTCCAGTAATTGTTGCCCGCTGCGGATATCCAGCCCAGTGACAAGATGTAAAATAGCCAGTTTGGTTTGATGACCGGTTTTTTGCACCGCTTCACTGGCCTCTTGCAAAGTGCAGCCGGTTGCTTCAGCCACAATTCTTACTGCCCTGGCATAGAGTTTTTGATTGCTGGCACTCACATCCACCATCAGGTTTTGATACACCTTACCACAGCGGACCATACTGGCTGTAGTCAGCATATTCAGCACCATTTTTTGGGCCGTTCCCGACTTCATCCGGGTTGATCCCGTCAGCACTTCAGGGCCAACCACAGGACAAATGCTGATCGCAGCACAGCGGGTGACGGCAGAGCCCGGATTACAGGTTAGCGCGACTGTGGCCGCTCCCAGCTCACGCGCATACGTCAAAGCATGGGTCACATAAGGAGTACGGCCACTGGCCGCAATCCCGACCAGAACATCCTTGGCACTGAAATTGATTCGCTTTAAATCTGCGATACCAAGATTGCCATCATCCTCGGCTCCTTCCACCGCTTTATGAATGGCCGCATCACCACCGGCAATAATGCCAATGACCTGCTCGGGCGACACGCTAAAGGTTGGCGGACACTCAACGGCATCCAGTACACCTAAACGTCCGCTGGTTCCGGCACCAAGATAGACCAGACGCCCACCGTGCTGGAAGGCATCCACAATATGGTCGACTGCCTCTGCAATCTGCGGCAAGACCGCTTTAATCGCTGGGGCAATACGATGGTCTTCCGCATTAATGGTTTCCAGCAGTGCCAAAGATCCCAGCTCATCCAAATCCAAGGTGTACGGGTTCCGGCTTTCTGAAACTAACTGCTCCAGTTCATTCACCAGCTCTATATGATCATTCACTGCTCGTACCTTACGTTCAAATGTTTCAATAAAAATCTTTATAGCCAAACGGCTTAAATCCTTTGTTCAGCCAGCTTCCATTGTTGCTGCAGATCACGGCAAGGCTTCGCAGCGACGCAGATAAAGAACGCGATGAGCGTGCCAATGCATAATTGCCAGGTGAATCCCAGATCAAAGCGCCAGCCCTCAGGCAGGTATGCTTGCAAAGTGTATGGCTGCAATGCCAAAGGCACCATAAAACCGGCAATAAAGGCCCAGGTGACACTGGTTTTGCTGCCTCGATTGGTAAATAATGCGGTGAAATACACGCCCAATAACCCACTGTAGGAAAATACCATCACGCTCAGCGCAAAAGCCAGCAATGGCATATCCGAGCTTTTTTGCCAGTAAAAGCAGATAATGGCCATGCCTGAAAGAGCTAAGGCACTCAGAGTCATACCGGCCTGCCCTGCGAACACATAATGTTTTTCTGCAGGCTGAGCCTTCGAACCGCCCTGCTTTTGCTTTTCTAACCAGGGCCGGTAAAGATCCTGCACCAGCACCGATGACATCGCATTTAACCCGGAGTTGATGGTTGACAAAGCCGCAGCCACCACCCCAATAGTGACAAGGCCACGCACCCCACTTGGCATTTCATGCAATACATAAGACATAAAGACCGTTATTTTTTCGCCGGAGAAGCTGTCCGACATAGTCCCACCTTCGCTTAACATCAGATCCGGCCGCAGATAAAAGATGTACAGCAACATGCCAATAAAAATAAACAACAGCATCACCGGGATCACCATCACAATGGACCAGAGCAAGGCTTTTGAACCACTTTTCGCATCTTTGCACGACAACATCCGCTGAGTAATGTCCTGATCCAGTCCGAATGCAGCAATATTGAGCAAGGTAAAGCCAATCAGTGCGGACCAAAAGGTAAAAACCCCGGCGGAGGTAAAGTCCAGCCGAAAGTCAAACAGGGTTAATTTTGATAACTCACGATCATGCGGATGCGCCAATGCATCCATAATTTGCGAGAAATCTGCTGGGATGGCATACAATAATGACACTATCACTGCCAGGGCAGCAGAAACATACACGATGCACTGAATCACATCGCTGTAAATCACTGAGCGGATCCCCCCGACAAACGAATAGGCCAAGCCCGCCATGGTCAGTAACAGGATGGACAAAATCACACTACCGGCCGCAATATCGGCGAAAAGAATCATTGAAACTGCAATACCCGCCATATACAAGCGGGCACCGCTGGCAAACACACGCCCGAATAAGTACAGCACACTGGCTTGTGATTTGGAGCTTGCACCAAAACGTTGTTCGAGCAACTCGTACACGGTACCTACTTTGTACTGATAAAAACGGGGAATTAAAGCAACTGCGACCACATAAGCCGCAATAAAGGCTCCAATATTGGTCATTAAGTAACTGAAATCCCCCCGGAACCCTTGATCTGGTCCCCCTAGAAAGGTAGCAGCCGATTGCGAGGTGGCCAGTACAGAGACAGCCACCATCCAGATGGGCATTGAGTTTCCGGCAAGAAAGTAATCTCTGGCATTATTCGACGTGCGCTGACTAAAATACCAGCCAGTGAATGACATCAGTGCTATATAAACGCAGAAAGCCAGCCAATCTGGCCAATCGAATTGAGATGTCATGATCACCTTGCCTTTGTTCTGTGTACTTACGTAATCTTTTATACTATATTCTTACCGCATTAAAGAATAATTGATTACACAAGTCAAGTGACTAGGTAGTGATTCATTTCGGTATCGTCTGGAGGAAACCTTGAAACAAGCCAACTTTCTGAGTTTGCCTATACAACTCGTCGCTGCAAGCATACTGCTCGCATTGATGTCGCTAACAGCATGCAGTAAAGCCTACACAGAAGCACAATTGCGTGCAGATATCGCACAGAAGCTAATGATCGACATCCGCTACTTCTGTGATGATGGTACCGCTGCAGATCACTGCCGCACACCAGTAACAAGCTTGCCAGATGACATCCATCGCCTTATCAGCGAACACGCCATTGGTGGCGTCATCCTGTTCCGGGAAAACCTGCAAAGCATTGAACAGATTATTCAACTCAACCAGCAACTGCAGCAAGCGGCACAACAAAGCAGCTCAGCACAACCGCTCTTTATCGGCATAGACCAGGAAGGAGGCCGGGTTTTCAGAACGCCGCGTGAGCACAGCACTGCCTTTACCGGCAATATGGCCATAGGAGCGACCTACCCAGCCTATGGCACCCACTTTGCCAGGCAAAGTGGTAAGGTGCTTGGGGCAGAATTAAAAGCCTTGGGCATCAACCTGAACTTTGCTCCCACCGTAGATGTGAACAACAACCCGGCTAACCCGGTGATCAACGTCCGCTCTTACAGCGAAAATCCGCAGTTGGTGGCAGAACTTGGACTGGCCCAGCTAGTAGCAATGCAGCAACAAGGGGTGCTGGCCACCTTAAAGCATTTCCCTGGTCACGGTGATACCCATGTTGATAGCCATCATGGTTTACCCAAAGTAAGCCATCCACGCGCCCGTATTGATGCGGTCGAGCTGTTGCCATTTCGTTATGGCATTGCTCATGGTGATCCAGCCATGATCATGACGGCCCATATTCAGTTCCCAGCGCTGGATAACAGCACCCTGACAGACACTCAGGGCAACAGCCAATACCGGCCGGCGACCTTATCACGGGCCATCCTGACCGACTTGCTCCGAAACGAACTGGGTTTTCAAGGCCTGATTGTCACCGATGCGCTCGATATGGCAGGGATCAGTCACTTTTTCAGCCCCACTCAAGCGCTGATCGAAACCTTTCGGGCTGGTGCTGATATTGCGCTGATGCCCATCCGCTTGCACCACCCTGACGAGCTGAGCGGTTTAAGTCGGCTGATCGACGCTGTCGTCGCTGCGGTGCACAGTGGCGAGCTTTCCGCGACTGAAATTCGCCAGTCTGCCGAGCGTATCCGCCAGTACAAACAGCACTATCAGTTGACAGAGGCGCTCTCCGCGGATATCGATCAAAGCATCAGCAGGGCACAGACTTTACTTGGTAATGCGGAGCATCGGTTGATAGAGCAGCAACTGGCAGAAGCAGCCATCACTGTGGTACGCGGTGACCAGATCCCACTGGATGAGCAGATCACCAACCTGCTCTTAGTGATGCCCGAACGTTCTGGTTGCATGGCATTGCACCATGAATTGACCCAGGCGCGCCCATCCCTTCGTAGCACTTGCCTATCGCTGGATGACTACCATGCAGCTGCATTCAACAGCCAACTTCAGCATACAGATGCAGTGCTGGTTGGTAGTATTGTGCCAGCGGCCAGCCTGGTGGAGTTTGGTGGCATGTACGATCAGCAACCAACATCAGGTGAGCGTTTAAATCCACAGCAACAGCAGCAGTTGTTGCCGCAGTTGATCGCACAAGCGAAAGCGGCCGGGCAACAGGTGATTTTTGTGAGCCTGCGAACACCTTACGATATTTCATCGCTGGCAAAAGATGCTGATACAGTGCTGGCCGTATACGGCTATAACACCCACCTGGAGCAGAGTGATAACCAGCAACGGATAACAGGCCCGGCCTTTGCTGCATTGGCACGCGTTCTGACCGGGCAGGCACAGCCAGAAGGAAGGCTGCCAGTCAGCCTGGATTAGGAGGCTTTCAGCATGTTTCAACGATTGAGCAACTATGCCGACAGTATTTTGTCTGCTCTGCCTGCTAACCGATTACTGGCCATCGACACCTTTCGGGGCCTGACCATTACGGCCATGATTCTGGTGAATAATCCCGGCAGTTGGGGAGCCATCTATGCGCCCCTGAAACATGCAGATTGGCATGGCTGGACAGCTACGGATTTAATCTTTCCATTCTTCGTCTTTATTGTTGGGGTATCGATCCTGTTATCGGTCGGAGCACAGCAGGCTCGCGGGGTGGACAAAGCGGCCATGGTACGCCATGGCGCTAAGCGCATGCTCAAGCTGATTCTGCTGGGCTGGTTTCTCGCACTGTTTTACTACAATTTCCGCGACCCGTCGTTTAACTGGCTGACCGACCGCTTGCTGGAAATGCGGATCCCAGGCGTCTTGCAACGGCTAGGAGTCGTTTACTTTGCCACCCTGCTGATCGTACTGTGTTGTCCCAGACGTCATTACCCCGGCTGGGCCATCGGACTTTGCCTGCTATACAGCCTGCTGCTGTTGTGGGTACCCTACAGCGATGCGGAGGGTGTTCGTTACCAGGGCGAGCTAGTACCCGGCAACAACCTGGCTGCCTGGCTTGATACCCTGGTATTTGGCGCTAAGCATCTTTATACCGACAGCCAGCCCTTCGCTTCCGATCCGGAAGGCTTACTCAGCACCTTGCCGGCTATCAGCAGTTGCCTGACTGGCGTCATAGCGGCACAGTATCTGCACAGTAAAGCCACCTTAAACCAGAAAATTTTGGTACTGGCAGGCTCTGGTCTGATCCTGATAGTACTGGCGGAATTACTCAGTACCATCCTCCCCATCAATAAACCACTCTGGACCCCAAGCTACGTGCTGCTGAGTACAGGTTTCGCGTTGGTCATACTGGCGATTTGTCTCTGGCTGATTGATCGGCATAACTACCGCCGCTGGACGGCGCCTTTTGTTGTCTTTGGTGCCAATGCCATTGCTTTTTTTATGTTTGCCGGTGTGATGGCCCGCCTGTTCGGCTTAGTACCCTTGGGTGATCGTTCCGTGCAAAGCCTGCTCTATGGTGATCTGTTGCAGCCACTTTTGGGCAGCTACAATGGCTCGCTTGCTTATGCCCTGCTCTTTTTAGCCATGTCCTATCTGGTCATGCACTGGATGTACAAAAAGGGCTGGTTCTGGAAGGTATAAGTCACTGATGTTACTAAACAGGAAGCCACAGAACAGACAGCTTTCGCCCTCTTAGCCCCCTCTTAGACGGTCAGTCTGGTTAAAAAACTGGCCGTGCCATTTGACAACGGCCGAAAAATAATCAATTATTCATTCACTGCAGTTTATATAAAAATCTATTATTCATAAAACACAAAGAGCAAACACGGGGAGACAACATGCATACATCAACAGGATTCAGGGTTTCCATAGTTAGTGCGTCTGTGCTGTTAGCCTGCTCAAGCCTGGCAACAGCTGATACGGCAGAAGAAGACGGGGTTGAACGGATACAGGTCAGAGGCTTTGCCGCCTCGCAAGAGCGTAACCTCAATATCAAGCGATTCTCAGACGTTATTGTCGATGCAGTCACGGCAGAAGATGTAGGCAAGTTCCCGGATCAAACCGTGGCAGACTCACTGGCCCGCATCAGCGGTGTTCAGGTGGAAAAAAGCGACGGTGAAAGCGACCGGGTCAGCATTCGAGGCACCGCCCCCCATTTGAACCTGACATTACTGAATGGTCAGAATGTCGCTTCGGCAACGGCTTCAACCTCTATCCTGACGCCATCACGCGGCTTTAATTACTCCTTGCTTCCGGCCGAAGTGATTCAAACGCTGGAGGTGCATAAATCAGCCCAGGCTAAAATTGATGAAGGCTCACTTGGAGGCACTGTCATTGTCCGTACCCGCAATCCACTGGAGTTAGAGAGTAACTTTTTAGCTTTATCGGCCCGGATGGCCTATCAGGATAGCAGCAACAAGACCAGTCCACTGCTTTCTGGCTTTTATTCCTGGAAAAACGATAACGAAGACTTCGGCTTTAATGTCAGTGCCGTTTATAAAGAAAACAACATTCAGCGCGACAGCAAATTCACCGGTGGTTTAAGCCGTGTTGTGCGCGATGAGATGACCTATTTTGCTCCAGCCGAAGCCCGGGCATCGCGCTATGAATCAGCCCGCGATCTCACCACCCTGACAGCGGCATTCCAATACGCGCCAACCGCTGCCTGGTCGTTTACATTCAACAATTTATATTCCAAAGTTGATCAAGAGAACTATTCGGTTGCCAATGGTGCCTACTTAATTGGCAGCCCCAATGATATCCAGTTTAGCAACGCAGTTGGCAACCTGATTACCGATGGCCGGGTGTTGCCAAATGACAATGATGTCAATTGGGAGAAAGAGGCGTTGTACACAGCCAATTATCATTTAGGGGGCTATGAAACCAGGGTGCATGATTTACAAGCAGAGTACTCGGCGGACAACTACACCTTATCCTTCCAGTTTGGTTTTACCCGCGCCAAAGGGGATATCAAAGATGATCAGGTAGAGTTTCAGGCCGCCGCTGCTGCAGACTTTAGCATTGCCGGTGGCGATGTTTCCTATCGCTTTGACGATAGCTTAATGCCGGCCGATTACAATGGCCTCTATACCCACCGTAATCTAATTTCCAACACCCAGAAAGAAAGCTACTTCCAGGCCGATTTGAATTACCAACTGAGTGGCGGCTGGTTTACCTCCATTGATGCAGGGGTAAAATACCGCGCCCACAACAAAACCTCAGGTTTGTTTAAAGTGGTCTGGCACCCGGATGATCTTGGCGCAGCCCGCTTAAGCCAGTTTACCGATGGCAGCTTAATTCAGGACTTTTTTGCCCGGGGCACAGAGCAGCATGCACTCTATCAATTTAATCACGCCGCCTGGCAGCAATGGACGGCGGATACCACGCCACTGCGTGAGTACGATCATATGGAATATGCCTTTGACCTGACTGAAAATATTGGCAATGCCTACCTGCAGGGTAATTTTGCTATCGATAAGCTGCGCGGTAACATCGGTGTGCGCTATGCCCGCACCGAGCAAACCAGTGAAGGCTATGATTTTTGGATGCAATTCCCCTGGGCTCCGGAATCCTGGGTCTGGACTCCCGTGGTGGTGGAACGCAGCTACGACGATATCTTGCCAAGCCTGAACCTGAGTTACAGCCTGGAGGAAGATATCATCCTGCGCTTTGCTGCTGCCAAAGTTATCTCCCGGCCAGACTACGACTTACTCACCAGCCGTCGTGGTTACCGTAAGACTGCATTCCACAATCCACCCAACCCGGGCTTCCAGGGCAATCCGCACCTGGATCCGTATCGGGCCAATCAGTACGATCTATCGGCTGAATATTACTTCACCAGTGCATCCATTGTATCTGTTGCCTATTTCTACAAGGATATCAGCTCCTACATCGACGAGCAGTACTTCCCGGTGATGCTACCCGATGAGAACAACAATCTGGATGAGTACAACCTGCGCACGCCGGTGAATACCGAAGGAGGGGTGAATCAGGGCATCGAGTTAAACCTGCAGCATAATTTTGGCAACGGCTTTGGTGCCCTGGCCAACTACACCTATGCCGATGCCAAAATGAATGAAGAAGGCAAAGAGCTTCCCAACAACTCGCGCCATACCTACAACGCAACGGTTTATTACGATGAAGGCGATTGGTCGGCCCGGATCTCCTACAATTACCGCGACCGTTACTACGCCGGTATCATAGGTGAGCATCGTTGGTATCAAAGTGGTTACGGCCAGATTGATACCAATATCTCCTACCGGATCAATGAAAACTTTACGGCCATGCTGCAGGTGGTCAATTTAGGTGACGCCAAAGCAAAAGCGGAAGTTGGCGATGACGGCGCCCCATTCCGGATTAACCACTTTGGCCGTCGCATCTTTGCCGGTGTCAGTGCCAGGTTTTAAGCATCAGGCCACACGTAAAGCTGCCAGGCAGTTTTGCGTGTGGCTGCATAGTGCATAGACAGTGCTGCCCTCAGTCGCGGTGATGAATCTGTTGTGAGCCCGCTCAGCTCGAACAGAAATACCAGGCTACAGCCAGACGTACAGGCTTAATCTGCCAACCATTTATACATGACCAGCGCATCAATAAAGCCAAGCTCAGGATGGTTGAATGCGCGGGGCAATGTACCAACAACGGCAAAGCCCAGCTTCTGCCAAAGTCGTATCGCACCTTGATTGCTCGATGCTACAAAATTGAACTGCATCGCCAGATAGCCCAACTCTTTGGCTACCTGCTGTGAGTGCAAACACATGGCACTTGCCAACCCTCGCCCCCTGGCAGTTTCTGCCACCATGTAACCACAATTGCAGACATGGCTGCCAGGCCCAGCCTGGTTGGTTTTCAAATAGTAAGTGCCCAGGATTTGGCCCCCCTCTTCCGCCACAAAGGTTTGCCGTGGCGTTAGCAGCCACAGCTGCCTGGCTTCCTCTTTACTGATGTCTCTGGCAAAGGCATAGGTTTCGCCTGCTGCCGCAATGGCATGAAAAATTGGCCAAATCTGTTCGAAGTCGTCATGGGTAGCAAAACGAATGTTCATGTTTGAGGTTTCCAATCCAATAATCACAGCCGATTATACCGTTTAGGCAAGTCGAGGCCTTTCTAAAGACCCCGACTAGTTCAACCTAGTGCTGTAATCTTTGGGAAAGCTTCGTTACTGCATCTACCACGTTTTGTGCGTTGCTTTGTATTTGGTCAATCACGGCTCTTGCCTGGTTGACCAGCTCAGTCACTTCCTGGGTTTGTGCCTGGCTGCCTTGTATTAACTCGACCGCACTTGCAGCCAACTGCTGGTTTTTGCCGACTACATCCACAATTTCGACCGTGGCTGCGCTGGTGCGGGAGGCCAGTTGCCGAACTTCATCCGCGACCACGGCAAACCCCCGTCCTTGCTCACCGGCTCTGGCAGCCTCAATAGCAGCATTCAGTGCCAGCAAGTTGGTTTGATCCGCAATGCTACTAATGCTTTGAATAATGGTCCCAATCACTTCAGATTGCTTATCCAGGCCATGAATAATGTCAGCAGCTTTCCCCATCTCCACTTCAAGCTGTTGCAGCATCGCAGCGGTCTCACTCACCACCCTGATCCCTTCCTGAGTGCTGCTATCCGTTTGCCTGGAGCTGTCAAACGCAACCTTTGCGGTGGCGGTCACGTCACGCTCTTGCTCGACTTCATCCGTAATCAAAGTGGCAAACTTAACCACCTTGTGGTACTCACCCTGGACATTTTTGATCGGGTTGTAAGAGGCTTGCAGCCACACTTCTCTGCCAGCACTGTCAACACGAGCGTAACGCTCTGAAAAAAACTGACCACTGCGTAAACGTTGCCAGAACTGTTGATAATCTTTGTGATTGTATATTTCAGGCGCACAAAACATCCGGTGATGCTTGCCTTTAATGTCTTCCAACCGATACCCCATAGCATTTAAGAACAAGTCGTTGGCAGTTAACACATGGCCATCCATATCAAACTCAATCATGGCGGTCGAGCGCAGCATCGCTTTTATCACACTTTCAAACTGATGCGATGCTTCAATGGTTCGGGTCAAATTCGTTGCATAAACTTCAAAACGCTCCAGCTTGTCATCCAGGTTCCTTACCGGGCAGACAGCAGCACGCAACCAAAATTGCTGACCATTGGCATTTGCAATTTGCCAGGCACCGATCCAGACTTTGCCTTCACTGAGTGCCGCGACCAGTTTCTTGTAATGATCCGTGCTACGAAGCGCTGCAGGGACCAGTTCTTTCATAGGCTTTCCTTGTACTTGCGTACCTGAAAGGCCAATCTCCTGCTCAAAGTTTTGATTTACGGATACAACCTGACCATTGCTGGTTAAATCCAACCGCAACATCTCGGCACTGACAGCGACGCTGATTTGCTTTAATGAAGCAATTTCTTGCTGCAACGACTCATTTTCCAAGCGTAATTTTTTTACACCAAACATCGTTATCCATGCCTTCGAAAAATTAATTATTCGCTCAGCATGGTAAAAGCCGCTACATTAGTCAAGGAGTTTAAAGCTGTTGAGCAAAGCGTAAAACATTGCCAATAACGACACCGCTCAGCACGGTCTGTATTCGACATAGGAGCAGCACATGCCTAAAGCAACTGCGCCCCAAAATGCGGCTCGTCGCCACTTTTTAAAACTAGTGGCGGGCTCAGGTTTAATCGTCAGCACCACCATGCTGCCTGGCCTGGCATTTGCTGGCCAGCGCTTTCGACCCGGTTTGCAGTTATATACCGTCCGGGAGCTGATGCAGCAAGATGCACGCAGCACCTTACAGCTGATTGCCAACCTTGGTTACCAAGAGGTAGAGTTTGCCGGCCTGTTCGATCACCCCGCCAGCACCCTCGCCACATGGTTAACAGACTTTAAGCTCCGTGCACCAGCCGGGCATACCCAGTTGCAGCCCTTACTAAGTTCACCCAGCAAAATTTTGGAAGAAGCACTGACCTTAGGGCATAGCTACGTGGTGCTTGCCTACCTGCACGATCATGAGCGTGCCGATGGGCTAAGCAGCTACCTGTCCCTGGCAGAGCAGTTAAACCGGATTGGTGAACAGTTTCAGGCAGCAGGGGTACAACTTGCCTACCACAATCATGACTTTGAATTTGTACCAACCAACGGCACCACACCTTATGAGGTATTGCTGCAGCAAACCAGTGCAGACAGCCTTAAAATGGAACTGGATATTTACTGGGCCGCCAAAATGCAGGTCGATATGCCATCCCTCTTCCGGCAGCATCCCGGCCGCTTCCCGCTCTGGCACTTGAAAGATATGGCTGCCGATGGTGGCTTTGCAGACCTCGGCCAAGGCATCATTGATTTTGCCCCCATTGCAGCACAAAGCAGCCTGGCGGGTTTGCAGCATGCTTTTGTTGAAAGAGATCACACCGACGACCTGCAAACGACCCTGGAGCAGGGGCTAAAAGGCTTTCACAAGATCCTGTTGTGAGTGTTACTGCAACGTGCAGTTACAACAATGCAGTCTCGAAGTTCCGGTACCGTGTTATCGGGCATGGATGATACACGGGCGTATTGATCAGCTTTGCATCCCCTTGCCTTTGATACCAGCGACGATAGTGTGTATGCTTATTATTTATACAGCTGTATTAGATAATTCAGCAATAATGACCAAACCAAGGAAGATTGCATGATGTCATTTAGATACTCCTATTCAAAACGCCCTTTACTTTTACCTTTAATTATTGCGCTGACCGGACTACTCCTATTCAGTTATGGCGCTAAGGCCGATAAGCGCCAGGACGTCGACGGCGCTGGTGATCATCCCGCGGTGAAACGAGTCGCGGGATCATTTATTCGTACTTTTGAAAGAGACGACTTTGCACAAATCATGCTACCGGCAGGAACGCTGGACTTAAGAACCAGAGCCTACTCTGCAGATTTGACCGTAGAAGGCGAGCATCTGAGAATGATCTACGAGTTTACAGATCCTGATATCAGCCCTTTGCGGGTCCATCGCAGTTATCTTCATACATTAGAAGAGCAGGGTTTTGACATCTTGTTTCGTGGTGAGGGTGATGAGCTGGTAAGCGCCGGACGCAGTGCTAACTTCCTGACTCAACACCGGCACCTCGCTGCCAATGGCCCGATTCAGGTTCGGGATCATGTCTATTACATTTTGGCGCAAAAGCCAGCTGAAGCACTTACGGTCAGTGTTTCAACTTACCTGTTTGCCGGTAACAACCCCCGAGGTACTGGCGTGACTGTGAATGTAGTGACTGAAGAAGCCATGGATGTCAGTATGGAGCACCGGCCACTGACATCGAACGAAATGGCAGACAGTCTGATAGAAAGTGGCCGCGTTGCCATCCAGGATATACTCTTTGCATTTGACAGCGATGAGATTTTGCCAGAATCTGCCGATAGCCTGAGCACCATCGCTACCTTGCTGCAGGAACAACCTGAGTTGAGGCTGCTGGTGGTTGGCCATACTGATGATGTTGGTGACTTTGACTACAACCTCAGGCTTTCACTACAACGTGCAACCGCAGTGGTCAGCTACTTACAACAACGGCATAACGTCGACTCGGCCCGGTTACAAGCCTCCGGGGCTGGCATGATGGCGCCAATTGCCAGCAACCGGAACGAAGCTGGCCGCAGCTTGAACCGGCGCGTTGAACTGGTTGAAATCAGAGCACGTTAGTGCTCTTAAAATATTCTAAAAGGTCGATATCTATTCTAATCACCTTATGGTTCTGTTAGGCTTGTTAGTAATTGAACGAATGACATGACGCTATGCTCTCTCAGATACACCGAAAACTTCATAACAGTCGCATCTTTTGTGCGCTGCTATTGTGTGTTTTCGTCACATGCTGGGGTAGCAGTGCAAAAATCTGGCAAAACCTCCTTAATCTGAGTACAACTGCGTCGGCAACTTATACAGCTGATTCACAGGCTTTGGCTGACACGCAAAAAAGCACCATTGCTTCGCAGAGCGATGGGAAGTACTCAGTCAACACTGAAGGCTGTGACAAAACCTCCTATCTACCCACTCAGGCTCAACAGGACTTGTCTGATTTTGTCGCCATCCTTTTTATTGTGTTATTGCTGTTTGCTGGTGTATTCCGCCCCCAAAAGCCGCGCAGACTTAAACCATTCTGGCGTCCGAAACGACGCACGCACTCCGTATTTTGTTGCTTCCTGGAATAGATAGCTGGCTTAAAAACCACGCTTTTATCTTTTTTCAGGAGAAAATCACATGTATCACCTTTATCCGCTCTGGCGTAAGCCATGGGTGTTGTTTGGGCTTATTGGCAGCATATTCTATAGCGCGAGCGCTCTGACTAAACCTCCCAGCACAGGGTGGCTAACAACAGCTGAAGCACCTCATTTATCAGTAAAATTAACGCTAACCGGCGACTATGATGCATCCTCTGCTGTCTTACCTGCACTCTTGCAGGTCGCGTTGGATGACGACTGGAAAACCTATTGGCAGGCGCCTGGTGAAGGTGGTATTCCACCTTCGTTTCAATGGTCGGACTCAAAAAACCTGGCCGACATTCATTGGTTCTGGCCGGCACCATCACGTTATTTTGTTCAGGGTTTTGCCACTCAGGGGTATCAGCAAAGCGTTACTTTTCCGCTGAAACTGGAAGTCACGCCCGGTGCAACCTCAGCCGTTTTGCAAGGCGTTCTCACCATGCCAAGCTGCACCACAATCTGTGTATTAACAGACTTTGAACTGGAGATTCCGGTAGATTTAGCTTCGCTGCAAGCTGATGAAGAGCAGATGTTCCTGTTTAACCAGGCAATGAGTCAGGTACCGCAACCACTTGCGGATGTGCACATTAAGCAAGCTGGCATCACCGACAAGCCAGGACAAATCTACATGCAGCTGGCACGAGAGCATGGCTGGACAACCCCTGAATTGTTTATTCATAGCAATGAAGATGAGTTGTCTGAAGTAGTGTACGAGGTTGCACCTGCCAACATATCAGGCAGAGAGCTCAGTGTAGTTGTGAGTGCCAGCCACTGGTTGAGTTTGCCCGATCTGACGGACAAAACGCTTTATGTCACAGTCACCGACAAAGCATTCGCTGCTGAGTATCCGATTACCTTAACCGCGGTAACGTCTGCACCTCTGGATAGTCAACGATCACTGCTCTTGGTTGTACTATTAGCCCTTGCTGGTGGCTTGGTCCTGAATATCATGCCCTGTGTATTACCAGTACTTGGGATAAAACTGCAGAGTTTGCTGCTGAACAAACCGACACAAAGTAGCACTATCAGAAAGCAGTTTCTGGCTTCCGCAATGGGTATTGTCACCTCGTTCTGGCTTTTAGCCCTGGCACTTAGCTTGCTGAAATGGTCGGGTGAAAGCATCGGCTGGGGTATTCAATTCCAAAACCCTTACTTTATTGCCGGGATGGTAGGTGTCACCTGGTTATTTACTTTAAATCTGGCAGGCGCTTTTGAGGTTCGTTTACCGGGCTCTTTAGGTAGCTGGGCAGCAACAAAAGGCAACAATAGCTACGCCGGTCACTTTTTGCAGGGCATGTTGGCCACATTATTAGCCACACCCTGCACCGCGCCCTTTTTGGGTACAGCAGTTGCTTTTGCACTTTCAGCGGACATTATCACCATAGTACTTATATTTACCGCGCTGGGAATAGGCATGGCGTTACCCTGGTTACTACTCGCTGCTTTGCCACAATTAGCCGCATGGCTCCCTAAACCGGGTCGCTGGATGCTGTGGGTAAAGCCGTTTTTCGCGGTCATGATGTTTGCAACCAGCTTATGGTTACTTAGCTTACTAACGCCTTTTATTAGCACCACAACCTTTACGCTACTAGTGGTCACCTTAGGTGTGGTTACCTTGTTTATACTAGGAAGAACCTATGGACTAAAAATCATTATCTACCTGTTTAGCGCACTTGCATTACTAGGAGCAGCATCAGGTATCGTACTCCTGCTTACTACGGAAAGTTGGCAGCAGGTATTACCAGCTGATCATGACTGGGAGCCTCTGTCTGACGAGTATATTCATACTGCTGTCACTGCTGGTAACGTGGTGTTTGTTGATATCACTGCAGATTGGTGCATTACCTGTAAAGCAAACAAAATTGGCGTCTTGCTACAACAACCCGTGCACAGCGCGCTGGCAGAGCCGGGTATCGTTCGGATACGCGGTGACTGGACAGTTCGCAACCCAGCTATCAGCCATTATCTACAAAGTAACAACACCTTCGGCGTTCCCTTTAATAAAGTGTATGGCCCTGGTGCGCCTGAAGGTATTGCCTTACCTACCCTTTTAACCACTGACGTGGTCATTCAAGCATTGGAGCAAGCCCATGACCAAGCCAAATAACCAAAACAGCCCGACAAACCGCTGGCTACGCCGCCTGATTGGGTTTTGTCTTTATAGTGTGTTGTTATTCGCGCTGGTGCTGGCACTGGATTTGTACCGCAATCGGCTGGTCCCTGAATCGTTACCGGTACAACAGCTACTTATGGATATTCAGGGCAAGGGACATAATGTGCAGAGCCTTAGCTACGAAGGACCTGTGTTGGTTTATTTCTGGGCCACCTGGTGTCCGGTTTGTCAGTTGACTTCACCAGTCATTGACGGCTTTAACGATAACTATCCAGTGGTTAGTATCGCCCTGCGCTCAGGTGATAACAAGAAACTACACCACTATATGACAGCTAAAGATTACCACTTCCCGGTGATAAACGACCAGGATGGTCTGCTTACTGAACAGTGGCAAGTGGGTGTAACACCAACCATTGCGTTGGTAGTCAATGGTCAGATTGTCTGGGTCACATCCGGGGTTACGACGTCTCTGGGCTTAAAGGCCCGCATCTGGTTTTACAAACATTTTAACTAACATAAGGTCTGTCTCTATGAAAAATTTTTTATTGACGCTGTGCACCATAGGTGGCTTGCAACTTAGCATCGCTTCACCACTTCAGGCTCAAAGCTTAACTGTGCAACAGCAACGCGAACTTAGTGAGATTAATACCATGCTAAGCGCCAACCCGATGCTGATAAACAGCATGCATCAGGGACTGAATAATTATCTGGTACAGAGAACAGAAAAAAACGCATTTTTAGCTGAAAATCAGGACTGGCTTTTCAATAACTCCGTTCATCCAGTGACAGGGGATGCAAACGCTGCCCATCAAATTATTGTATTTACCGACTATGATTGCCCCTTTTGTAAGCGACTGGAACCAGAGCTGGAAAAGTTAATTGAAAAACATCCGACAATACAGGTCATTAATATCCTGGTTCCATTACGCCAACAGAAGCCTGCAGGTGCAAGAACCAGCTCGGCTTTATTAGCGCTGGATTTATGGCTCAGCGACAAAACGCAATTTGGACAAGCACATCAATTGTTAATGAAAAAATCAGGGCTTCATACAGCAGAATCTTTAAGACACATAATTACCAGTACTGGCAATGATGCATGGTTAACTGCCTCAGCAGAAAGCCAGCAAATTGTAGAGCGCAACATGGCTGTTTTTACTGGCTTTGGGCTCCGTGGGACCCCTGCGATTATGATCGGTGAACAAGTTATACCGGGCTTTGTACCTTACCCAAAACTACTTGAGGTTGCAGAACATGAGTTTACGTTGAGGTAATACTCAAGAAAGGCTGACATAATGACACCAACTGCCAGCAACAGGAATGAAGCTGGCCGCAGCTTGAACCGGCGCGTTGAACTGGTTGAAATCAGAGCACGTTAGTGCTCTGATTTCAAAGGGCCAAAGCATCCGTATTCAAAGCAATCTTTGCTCAGTATCTTGACGAAATTAAGGATATTTAATCCTCAACTGACAGAACTTAGTTGAACTGCAGAAGCCAATACAACTCTGTTTGAATGCGCAGAAATAAAAGACCCAGCTGAAACAATCACGTACATATGAAAATTGTATAACTGGGTAATCATCCCTGAAAATAACTGACATCAAAAGTAGAAAGTTGTTATGAGTATGGCGAACTCGGCTTCGGCGACAAAAGACAGTGAGCCTTCCAGTTGTTGTAACTGTGGTTAGTTGTGTCGCAGGGAATGGTATTCGCACAAAAGCAAATTGTTTAGTATTGAAACGAAAACGATAAAATAGAAACAAGCTTTGAAGTGATTGGTGCCTAGGGTCGGACTCGAACCGACACGTTGTCGCCAACGGTGGATTTTGAATCCACTGCGTCTACCAATTTCGCCACCCAGGCACTGGGGGAAAACGCAGTCATTATACGATGGCTTTTGTCACACGCAAGCAATTTATCCATCGCCTGCATTGTTTGCCGATAAAATCACCGCCTTTTGTGCGCGCTGCGCTTCAGAACAGCTTATCGCCATGTATCTGGGGTGAACCAGAGCTCAGGATCAGCTACCGGGGCGCTGGTTGGCAAATGAGGATTTTCCAACCGGATCAGACGCCTGCCCGGCAAATTAGCTCGTTCAATAGCTGTGTGGTTGTAGCGATAGAAGATTTCATTAAAGCTGCCGTTGGCGATCATTCTGCGCATACCAAGCTCCAGACGCTCAGCCAGCTCCTGGTTGGATGGGTGCACAAAAAAATAATAAGGCCAGGGGTAATACAGCAAGAGCTCTTCATCGATGGTCAGGTTAGGGAATGTTGACTGTCGCACTTCCAGTTCGGCAAAAGCTTCAGCCAGCCCTCTGGGGAAAATATCAAAGCGATCTCGGGCCAGCATGGCGAATAAATCATCGTATGGCCCTGTCACTACGCGTAGGCCGTTGTAACGGTAAACTTCTGTATCCAACCAGCCAGCACCCTGCCCGATCACCAGCTGGCGTAACTCCGCCAGGTTACTTATGCTCTGCAACCTCTGCTGCTGTTGTTTGTTCACCAGGCAAAGACGATAACTGAGCAGGCCTTTACGCAATGGAATGCGCACCGGCAATAGTTCGTCTTCCAGTTGTAAGGAGGTCGGACTCCACAGCAAATCCAGCTCTTGCGTTTGCTTAAGCAGCGCCCGGCTACGACTTTCGGTAAGTTGAACAGGAAAGGGCTGCAGTTCAAAAGGCCCATACTCGGGCTTGGTGAGCTCGAGTGCTAGCTGCAGTATCTCCATCACATCGGCAAAGCGGATATCCTGCTCGCTTTCTGCTGCCGGGTAAACAATGGTGGTCATAGCCTGCAAAGGAAAGATCAGACTAAACAACACAGTGCTCCAGATAATCCGCATCATACACCTGCGGCTAAACATTTACCCGGAGCAGATTGCTCAATACCTGTTCGCTTTCCCATAAGGTCGCTCGCATCACTTCGATGCTTCTACTATAGCCCAGTTGGCAACATCTGGCTGCTGGTAGTGCCCAACGGTGTGGGGGCTATCACCGCCACTGCACTAAAGCGGCTCAAATTGCCTCCTGCTGAAACACTCGCACAGTTATACCTTTGGTTGTGGCGGAATTATAAAACGTCTTATTACATTCACAAAACAAGCATAATCAATACCTTATACTTGCAATATGCTCCGTGACTTTACAGCTGGCATACAAGCTGCTGCCTGTCGCTATCCACGTCTGTTCGCAACCCCCAAGGAGCTGAGTGATGAGCCGATTCCAACAACGCAACCATCCGCTGCGCGACTTGCTGGATCAAGAACTGCGCCAGCGCACTTTCCCTGCCCTGCAGGCGCCCTGCCGGCTGTGTCAGTTTGTACTGACGGTCAGCCCAAGCAGCCGCAGTACCGAATTTTCGCAGATGCAGCAATTGGCTGCACAACAAGGGGCGCAACTGAAAGAAAGTGACAACGATCTGAATCTGTCCTTATTTGGCGCTACCTTACGCTGGGAAAAGCATGGCGAGTTCTCCAGCTATACCTTTATTCAACCGGGCAGTGGCACTGAGTTCTTTGATGATCCACTGGATTTCCTGCCCGCCAAAGACTGGTTGGAACCTTTTCCTGGCCAGGTATTCCGGGTGATACAGCTGAGTGTGCTGGACAGTAACAGCAGCACCCAAGAGCAGGACATTGCGGCGCTGTTCAATCCGGATCATTGCATCAGCAGTTATCTGGCCGAGCAAAAAGCCCGCATCTGGACCGACTTTCAAAAGCATGCCGAAGGTGCGGGCCGGATGCTGATGCAAGATTGTGGTTTAAGCCCGGCTCAGCTGGGCCGGCTGGTACAGCAATTGTTTGATCTGGGCAATTACCGCAAGCTCTCCCTGCTGGGCTGGCCATTGGCCCGTAAAGCCATTGGGCAACTGAATACGCTGGAGCAGCAACTGTCTTACATCACCAAACGCATTGAACAGGCTGAAGAGCAGGATGAGTCGCTGCTGGCAGAACTCACCCGGATGGCGGCGCAGACTGAACATCTGATTGCCGAGAACAGTTCACGGCTGCAAGCCAGTGCGGCTTACTACCAGTTGGCACTGGATAGAATTAAAAGCCTGAATGAAACGCCGATTGATGGCCTGCTGTCGCTGCAGGATTTTACCGAGCGCAGGCTAACGCCGGCGTTTCGTACCAGCGAGTCGGTGCTGTTTCGCCAGCAAGGCCTCTCCAACCGGCTGGGGCGCTGCACCGAGCTGCTGCGCACCCGTATCAGTCTGAAACTGGAACAGCAAAACCAGCAGTTGCTGGCATCAATGGATCAACGCGCCCGACTGCAACTGAAGCTGCAGCATATGGTGGAAGGGTTGTCGGTGGTTGCCATCAGTTACTACGCCATGCAGCTGTGCCAGCATGGCATTCGTGCCTTGCAGTATTGGTGGCCGGAGCTAAATAGCGAGCTGTGGCACAGTCTGAGCCTGCCGCTGGTGATCAGCAGCGTGGCCTTGCTGCTGTATGCGTTTCGCCGGCGCTTAAAGCGCGCTGAAAGGATGCAACAGCCATGAACAGATTTCGCAGTAAGGGCGGCTATGCTACACTCTGGCGCATCGAAAACTGCTGAGATTGTGCATGTTTGAACAAGCGCCCAGGGCTGGTTTTGCCCGTCGTTTAGCCGCCATTATTTACGATGTACTGGTGCTGTGTGCAGTAATTATGGCTGCGGCCGGCCTGGCCTTTGCACTGGTGATTGGGCTGGATAAAGCCGGTTTGCTGGATTTATCTGCTTATGAAGACACCGCTGCGTTTTTTGGTCAGGGCCTGCAGCGCTGGCTTTATCTGCTGTACTTATTGTCGGCCGGGGTCGGCTTTTACGCCTATTTCTGGCTACGGGCCGGTCAAACGCTGGGCATGAAAGCCTGGCGCTTATTATTGCTGCAGCAAAATGGCCAGCAACTGACGCCTTCGCAAGCAATTTGCCGGGCTTTACTGGCGTTCGGTGGCCTGGGAAACTTTTGGCTATTTCTGCGCTGGGGCCAAGGTCTGGCATTGCAGGATCAACTGACCAACACCCAGATGGTGCTGATCAGCAAAGAACAAAGCAAGCAGCTGAATTTGTACAAAACAGCACGTTGATAGTGGCTATTGGATGGAGCCACAGCAGTACGGCAGTGGCTCAGACCTTTTTGCGCATCAGCACAATCGCCAGCACAATAAACAACAGGCTTGGCAACACAGCGCCAAGCAAGGGCGGCATCTGATACACCAGCGCCACAGGGCCAAAGACTTCGTTGCTCATGTAAAAAGCAAAACCGGTCAGCACCCCCATGATGCCCCTGGCCGCCATAGTCACGCTACGCAGTGGCCCAAAAATAAAGGACAACGCCATCAACAGCATAGCAATAATGGTGAGTGGTTGCGTTAATTTACGCCAGTAGGCCAGCTCATAGCGGCTGGTGTCCTGCTGATTGGCGCGCAGGTAGTCGAGGTAGTCGCTTAAGCCCCGTAACGACAGCATCTCGGGTTTAATGGTCACCACTCCCAGCTTGTCCGGCGTTAAGGTCGAGCGCCAGCGCTGCTCCTGCCATTGATGTCTCTCTATCCGCTCTTCATGAAAATGCAAACGGCTTACCTGTTGCAGTACCCAGCTATCTTGCTTAAATCTGGCCGACTCGGCATAAATAATAGCTTCCAGCTTTAGCGCGTCGCTAAACTCATAAATCGCCACCCCTGCCAGATCACCGCTGTCTTTCACTTCCTTGATATTGACAAAATCATCGCCGTCTTTGGCCCAAATACCCTGCTGCACCGCAAACAGATTACCACCGGAAATGGCTTTAATCCGCAGCTCACGAGCTGCCCGGTCGGTCGCCGGAGAGCCCCATTCGGCCACCGCCATCACCACCAGCATCATCAGTACCGCGGTTTTCATCACCGAGTTGATGATATTCAAGCGGGATAAGCCGGCTGCCTGCATCACCACCAGTTCGCTGTTGCTGGCCAAAAGCCCTAAGCCAACCAGGCCGCCGATCAAGGCCGCCATCGGGAAAAACATCACCAGATCCCCCGGCATGCTGTACAAACTAAACAGTACGGCATGCAGAGTATCGTAATTACCCCGGCCAATGGCGCGTAACTGATCCAAAAAACGGAATAAACCGGACAGGATCATCAGCACCACCAGCGTCAGGGCGGTGGTAGCCAGAATGGTTTTCCCCAGGTAAATATCCAGAATACGTATCATGCGCTGGCCCCCCGCAGTTGGCGCTGCCAGCGCCGCACCCGCGGATGCTGCTGTGCCAGCAAGGCCAGCCCCATCAATAAAGCACTCAGATGGATCCACCACATACCAAGCCAACCTGGCAGTTGGCCATTTTCCAGTGCCGAACGAGTCACTATCAGCAGCATGTAATACCCCAGGTAAAGCCCAAGTGCGGGCAGTAACTTACCAAACTTGCCCTGGCGCGGGTTCACCCGGCTAAGCGGTACCGCTATCAGTGCCAACAGCACAATGGACAACGGAATAGCAAGCCGCCAGTGCCACTCAGCCAGGGCCTCGGGATCATCCAGTTGTTGCAGCAATTGCGGGGTGGTCAGGCTGCTGAGTTTACGGCGCCGGTGCTCGACTTCCTGCTCACGGATTTGCAACTGGTAGCGGCCAAACTCGATCACTTCAAAAGGTGGCGACTGCAACTGACCGGCATAACGACGGCCCTGCTCCAGCACCAGCATTTGGGCACCACTGGCATCTTCCTGTACGGCACCACTTTGCGCATACACAATGGAATGATGTGGCTTGCCATCACGAATTTCGCTTTGTGCCACAAAGACCCGTGATAATTCACCACTACCGCGGGCAATGTCATGCACAAAGAGCACGGCACGCTCATTGGAGGTTTGCTGAAAACGGCCCGGCACTAAGGAATACAGTCCAACATCGCTTTCTACCCGTTCCAGCACCTGGTACTCACGCTCCATGGACCAGGGGCTAAGCGCCATGCTAACGCTGGCAGCAAGGCCAGCCAGTAGCAAGGACCAACTCAGCACAAAAACACTGATGCGTCGTTCGCTCAGGCCTGTCGCATGCAATACCGTCATTTCACTGTCGGCATAGACACGGCCAAGCGCAATAAAAATACCCAAAAAAGCACTGAGTGGCAGAATAATCAGCGCCAATTGCGGTAGCTTCAGCCCAACCATCGTCAACACCAACTGCCCCGGCAAATCGCCTTCGGAAGCATCGGCCAGAATACGGACAAAACGCTGACTCATGATGATGGTCATCAGGATCAGAAACACGGCCAATTGCGACTTGGCTACTTCTCCAATCAGATAACGAAAAATAATCAAAAAATGCCCCCTGAAAACCGGTCTTTTTGCTGAAACCTCGGCCGTTTTTGAGTAAACTTGGTGTTTATAGCAATTATTATCGACGAAAGCGCCGTAAAATCCGAGCATTTTCTTACTCAGTCTGCATTTTTTCACGGCTGCGGTAGCTTCGAGTCGGTCCAGTTAGAACCAGGAGTCAGCATGGAGTTCAGTGTAAAAAGTGGCAGTCCGGAAAAACAACGCAGTGCCTGCATCGTGGTTGGCGTTTACGAGCCACGCCGTTTGTCTGCCGTTGCCGAGCAGTTGGATAAGATCAGCGAAGGCTATATCAGCAATTTGTTGCGCCGGGGCGACCTGGAAGGCAAGCCAGGCCAAATGCTGCTGCTGCATCATGTACCCAATGTGCTGAGCGAGCGGGTGTTGCTGGTTGGCTGTGGCAAAGAGCGTGAGTTGGACGAGCGCCAGTACAAGCAAATCATTGCCAAAACCATCAGTACTCTGAACGAAACCGGCTCGATGGAAGCAGTGTGCTTTTTATCCGAACTGCATGTCAAAGGCCGCGATATTTACTGGAAAGTACGCCATGCGGTGGAAAGCGCCCAGGACTCGCTCTATGTGTTCGATCAGCTGAAAAGCAAAAAAGACGAAACCCGTCGTCCACTGCGCAAAATCGTCTTTAATGTACCAACCCGCCGCGATCTGGCACTGGGTGAAAAAGCCGTCGAACATGGTCTGGCGGTCGCAGCCGGTGCCAAACTGTGTAAAGACGTCGGCAACATGCCGCCCAATATTTGCACACCCATCTACCTGGCCGAGCAAAGCCAGCAGTTAGCCACGCAGCACAGCAAATTGCAGGTCGAAGTGCTGGGGCCAAATGAGTTGTCTGAGCTTGGCATGAACGCTTATCTGGCGGTGGGTAAAGGCTCGGTCAATGAGCCACGCATGACGGTGATGCGCTACCAGGGCGGCGCCGACAATGCTGCCCCTATTGTGCTGGTAGGCAAAGGCCTGACGTTTGACTCCGGCGGCATCAGCATCAAGCCAGGCGATGGCATGGATGAAATGAAATACGACATGGGCGGTGCTGCGGCGGTGCTGGGCGCGATGAAGTCGCTGTGCGAGCTTGAGCTGCCGTTAAATGTGATCGGCGTGTTGGCCGCGGCGGAAAACATGCCGGATGCCAACGCTTACCGTCCGGGCGATATTCTGACCACCATGTCCGGCCAAACGGTCGAAGTGCTAAACACCGATGCCGAAGGCCGGCTGGTGCTGTGCGATGCACTGACCTATGTTGAGCGCTTTGACCCCGACGTGGTGATTGACGTCGCTACCCTGACCGGCGCCTGCATTATTGCGCTTGGCAAGCATGCTACCGGCCTGCTCAGCAACCACAACCCGCTGGCACACGATTTACTGAATGCCTCGGACAGCAGTGGTGACCGCGCCTGGCGTTTGCCGCTGTGGGATGATTATCAGGAGCAACTGGAAAGTCCTTTCGCCGATTTCAGCAACCTGGGCGGCCGTGCTGCCGGTACCATTACCGCGGCCTGCTTCCTGTCGCGCTTTACCCGCAAGTTCCACTGGGCGCATCTGGATATTGCCGGCACCGCCTGGCGCAGTGGCGGCAAAGACAAAGGCTCTACTGGCCGCCCGGTACCGATGCTCACCCAGTATTTGCTGCACCGCTGTGGTCAGGATCAGGACTAAATGCAAGTACGCTTTTACCAGCTGGCAGAGGATGCTACAGCGCCACAGCCGGATATTCCGGCGCACTGGCAACTGGCCTGCCAGCTGTGCGCCGAAGCGTATCGCCAGCAACAGCGAGTTTTTATCCTGACTGCTAACGAGCAGGATGCCCATGCCCTGGATGAATGGCTGTGGCAATTTGAGCCAGAGCGCTTTATTCCACACAACCTGCCGGGTGAAGGCCCGGCCCGCGGGGCACCGGTTGAAATAAGCTGGCAGCCACCGCGCCAGCAACGGCAGTTGCTGATTAATTTAAGCCGTGAAGTACCGGACTTTGCCCGGCGTTTTGCGCAAGTAATTGAATTTGTTCCGGCCGATGAGCAGTTAAAAGCCGAAGCCAGAACCCGCTATAAACACTATCGTCAGCTTGGCATCACCCCAGAGATGATGTCCGCCAGCTGATTTGCAGGTAAACCGATGGAAAAAACCTTTAACCCAAGTCAAATTGAGCAGGCCATGTACCAGGCCTGGGAAAGCAAAGGCTACTTCAAAGCCTCGGCCGATGATAGCCAGGATAACTACTGCATCATGATCCCACCGCCGAACGTAACCGGCAGTTTGCATATGGGCCATGCGTTCCAGCACACCATTATGGATGCCCTGATCCGCTATCAGCGGATGCAGGGCAAAAACACCCTGTGGCAGGTGGGCACCGATCATGCTGGTATCGCCACTCAGATGGTGGTGGAGCGCAAACTGGCCGCCGAAGGCCAGCCCGATCGCCATGCGCTGGGCCGTGATGCCTTTATCGACAAAATCTGGCAATGGAAGGCCGAGTCTGGCGGTACCATCAGCGATCAGATGCGCCGGCTTGGTAACTCGGTCGATTGGGAGCGCGAGCGTTTTACCATGGATGAGGGCCTGTCCAATGCGGTGCAGGAAGTCTTTGTCCGGCTGTATCAGGACGACCTGATTTACCGCGGCAAACGTTTGGTGAACTGGGATCCCAAGTTGCACACCGCCATTTCTGATCTGGAAGTGGAAAACAAAGACCAGCAAGGCCAGTTCTGGCATCTGCGCTACCCGCTGGCCGATGGCGCTGTCACGGCCGATGGCAAAAACTATCTGGTCGTCGCCACTACACGACCGGAAACCATGTTGGGCGATACCGCGGTAGCGGTTAATCCGGACGACCCGCGTTATCAGGCGCTGATTGGCAAAGAGGTGCTGCTGCCGCTGGTCAATCGCCGCATTCCGATCATTGCCGATGACCACGCCGATATGGAAAAAGGCAGCGGCTGCGTCAAAATCACCCCGGCGCACGATTTTAACGATTACGAAGTCGGTAAACGCCATCAGTTGCCGATGATCAATGTGTTAAGCACAGAGGCCACCATTCTGGCTGCCGGCGAATGCTTTTACAGCAATGGCGAAGTCAACGCTGACCTCAGCGCAGCTATTCCGGCCGAGTTCCAGGGGCTGGATCGCTTTGCCGCCCGCAAAGCCATTGTCGCCGCCTTCGACGTCGCCGGTTTGCTGGAAAAAATCGAAGCCATCACCAATACCCTGCCCTATGGCGATCGCAGCGGCGTGGTGATTGAGCCGCTGCTGACCGATCAGTGGTACGTGCGCACCGCGCCTTTGGCCAAAACCGCCATCGAAGCGGTGGAAAACGGCGACATCCAGTTTGTGCCCAAGCAGTACGAAAACATGTACTACAGCTGGATGCGTGATATTCAGGACTGGTGCATTTCCCGCCAGCTGTGGTGGGGCCATCGTATTCCGGCCTGGTACGACGACAACGGCAAGGTCTATGTTGGCCGCAACGAGCAGGAAGTCCGCAGCCAGCATGGTCTGGACGACAGTGTGACACTGCGCCAGGACGAAGACGTGCTGGATACCTGGTTCAGTTCCGGCCTGTGGACTTTCTCTACCTTAGGCTGGCCGGAGCAAACACCGGAGCTGGCACGTTTTCACCCGACCGATGTGCTGGTGACCGGCTTTGATATCATCTTCTTCTGGGTGGCCCGGATGATTATGATGACCATGCACTTGCTGAAAGACGAGCACGGCAAGCCGCAGGTGCCCTTTAAAACCGTGTACGTCACTGGCCTGATTCGCGATGAGAACGGCGATAAGATGTCCAAGTCCAAAGGCAACGTCATCGATCCGCTGGACTTAATCGACGGCATTGATCTGCAAGCCCTGCTGGCCAAGCGCACCAGCAACCTGATGCAGCCCAAGCTGGCCGAGAAAATCGCCAAGCAAACCCAGACCCAGTTCCCGGAAGGGATCCAGGCCAGTGGCACTGATGCGCTGCGCTTTACCCTGGCGGCGCTGGCTTCGACCGGCCGCGACATCAACTGGGATATGAAGCGACTGGAAGGCTACCGCAACTTCTGCAACAAACTGTGGAATGCCAGCCGCTATGTGCTGATGAATACCGAAGGCCAGGATTGTGGTCAGCAAGGCGGTGCTATGACGCTGTCGCTGGCCGATGAATGGATCCTGACCCAGTACCAGCATACAGTGAAAGCGGTGCGCCAGGCGATGGACAACTACCGCTTTGATTTGGCTGCCCATACCCTGTACGAATTTACCTGGAACCAGTTCTGCGACTGGTACCTGGAGCTGACCAAGCCGGTGCTGCAGCAAGGCGACGAAGCTGCTCAGCGCGGCACCCGCCGTACTTTGGTCAGGGTGCTGGAAAGTCTGCTGCGCTTAATGCACCCTATTATGCCTTTTATGACCGAAACCATCTGGCAGCAAGTCGCACCACTGGCGGGCGTGCAGGGCGACAGCATTATGCTGCAGCCGTACCCCGAGTATCAGGCCGATGACGTCAACGACACGGCATTGCAGGATCTGGAGTGGTTAAAGCAGGTGATCCTGGCAGTACGCACCATTCGTGGCGAGATGAACATCTCCCCGGGCAAGCCGCTGTCGATTTTGCTCCGTCAGCTCAGCAGCGATGAGCTGCGCCGGCTCGAGCAAAACCGCAATTTCCTGCAAGTGATGGCCAAGCTTGACAGCATCACCGTGCTTAGCAGTACCGATACCGCGCCGGCCTGTGCCGTGCAGCAAGTCGGTGCCATGGATGTGCTGATCCCAATGGCCGGCCTGATTGACAAAGACGCCGAACTGGCGCGTCTTGGCAAGTTGCTGGAAAAAGCCAAGCAGGAACTGGCCCGGGTGGATGGCAAACTTGGCAATGAGAAATTTGTCAGCAATGCACCGGAAGCCGTGCTGGAAAAAGAGAAAGCCAAACAGGCCGAGCTGAAACTCAGCCTTGGCAAGCTTGAAGTGCAGATAGAAGAAATCGCTGCTCTTTAACACTTCCGATCACTGAAAGACAACGGCAGCCATGGCTGCCGTTTTTTTACCCTAGGTTTCTGCTGGTATTTTAACCATTGCTTGTGTTATTCTTGCTTGCTCAACTGGTATGACATCAAACCAGCTGGCATGGACGCTTGGCTCCGTATTTCAGCTAAAGGGGACGACATGAAAAAGATGCTCGCACTGCTGCTGACAACTGGCAGTCTTTTTTCAAACAGCCATGCCTCAGATTACCCCATTGTATTAGTGCATGGCTTTCAGCCGGCTCAGCTTGCCACTCGTCCCAATCGCTTTGAAGTGGAGCAGGATGGCAGCCATTACTGGCAAGATTACTGGCTACCCAAAGCCAGTGCCCGTATTGATTGGCCATCGCATGAGCGCATCACTGGCCGTATTGTCAGCGATTATGCCTGGCCTGTCTTGCAACAGTTGTCACGGCAAGGCACCTGTCAAAACGGCTGCATTTTTATCACACACTCCACCGGTGATCTGGTTATGCGCTATCTACTGGATAACCAGGCGTTATGGCTTGAAAACGCCGGCCTGGAACCTTTAAATATAGTGGCGACCCTGGACTTTGCTGGTGCAGGTGGTGGTTCCGAGTTAGGTGATCTGGCTATAAACGTGGCTACAGGCAGCAGTTGGATCGATGCCGCCTTACGCTTTGCTGTGTCGCTTTGGCTGGGCGAAACCCCTTCTCCAGCCAATCTGGGCGTGTTGAATGATTTACGGGTGAATACGGCCCGGCAGTTGGCAGCCTTTCCCGATGCCCGTATTCCCAGGATCCGCATGGTCGCGGCAAGCAATGATTACTTTGGTACCACGGGTTTGTTCCTGCCCGGGACCGATGATGGCGTTGTTGCCAGCCATTCCAGTTGTGGCGCTTCCAGCGTGGCCGCTTTTAACAGCTGCAGCGGCCAGGTAGGTTTTGATGGCAAACTTTCTGCGCAGAGTAAAGCGGTAACCAGCTTTATGCCCTACCACTACCCGATGCTAATGAGTGATAACTACAGCCACAATGGTATCCTGACCGACCGGCAGCGGGGCCAGGTGACACTGGCCAGAGCTTCGGTTAATTTGACCGATCAAACCGATTACGGCTTTGGCAGTGACGATATCAGCGCAGGCTGGTGGATTTTCCGCTCAACTTATCGGGTGGTGCGTGGCTCGGATCAGTTCAGTATGTCCGAGCTGGTATATCAGGAATTACTGGATTGAACAAAGCTCTGTTACTGGCAGTTGGAACCCTCAGCTGCCTGTTATTAGCATGGTGGCTATGGCCAACCGCAGCTATTGCGCCACAAGTATCGGCGACTACAGCCACTAGTCTGACTGAGCAAAGCCTGCCAGCAACAGAGCAGCAAGCAGGCTCCTTGGTCACTAGCTCAGAAACAAGACAGCAGCCAATCCAACATCAGATGCAATGGTTGGCCAGTGCTTATGCCAGTGAAATCAGTATTCCGGCTTATTCACGTCCGCTCACCCCCGATGACAGCCAGTTGCTGGCACCTAATCGGTTTATCGCCCAGCCTGTGCCGCTAAAACATGGTGCCAGTGCCAGTCTGTTTCCCAGCCAATACCGCTTTCTCTACCCGGAGCCCATAGAGATCCAGCTGCACTTACAGGGGTTCAGTGCCCAGACTGCTACGCTTCGTTTGCGGCATGAGTGGACAGGTGAGCTGCTGATCGAGCAAGTCATGCAGCCCACTCACCATGGTTTCCGGTTGCAATTAGCAAACCAACAAAACTGGGATGGTCCTGTCACGGCAGAGGTTCAGTTACAGACAGGCAGCGAACCACTGCTGCTGCGAACCGGCTTTGAAATCAGCGCACCGGTCGCGCAGATCACCGGCATTGCAAACAGCTATGGTGAAGGAGCTGATATGGTGATCCCCGTGCAATTGAATGCAGAGCTGGCCGGACATTACCGGCTAAGAGCCAACCTGTTCGATGCCAAGCGTCAGCCGATAGCAGTGTTAACCGCCAGAGCAGCGCTGCAATCAGGCAGCAATACCTTGCTGCTAAGAGCTCACCGTTCGGTACTGCCCGATACCAACGAATCGTTCTGGCTGACCACTTTCCAACTGGAGCGACTATCGCCAGCGCCAGGTGAGCCCACCCGCTACGGTGACTCGACCGAGCCAGAGTATCAATTGGAGCCTTTTTCGCTGCACCAACTAAGCAACGCGCCCTACCAACCGGATGAACAGGAACAGCAACGACTACGGCTGTTGCAACAACTGGCACAGTAGCAAGCAAGCGTCACTACCTTATAGTTGCTGAGTGTCCATGCATTTACCGGAGCGGTAAGCTGCAATTGTCATCACAATGTCATACACTGCCCTTATTATTCGAGGCTTTGAGCGCAGCCGCAGACTGCGATGCCCTGCAGTTAATAAAGACAGGTAGTGAGTTATGACCAAGCCATCCAAGCACCAACCATTTGACTTATCCGGCGAAGAGCCAGTGGCAAACTTTTCAGCCAACCCTGATTTTTCCGAAGTGCTGGATAAGCGCCTGAACCGACGTCGCTTTTTACAAGGCAGTGTGGCGCTGGCCGTATCCGGCTTTTTGGGTCAAGGCTTGCTCGGCTGCAGCAACCAAAGTGCAGCCCCAGCCCTGTTGCAGCAACCAGCCGGCTTGCTTGGATTTGATGCCATCCCGATCAATCGCTTTGATACTGTCACCGTGCCAGCAGGTTACCGCACGCAGGTATTTTTGCCCTGGGGCACACCGCTCACCGCCGATGCGCCAGCCTACCGCGCCGATGCCAGCCACAGCGCAGCTGATCAGGCCAAACAAATGGGCATGCACCACGATGGCATGCACTTTTTTCCCATTGACTTGAAGCAAGGCGGCCAAAGCTCGGACGAAGGTTTGCTGGTGATGAACCACGAGTACGTCGATCCCAATATTTTGCATACCTTTGGTGGCAAGGGGATCCCGCGCGATCACGAAGAAGTGCACAAAGAGCTGGCTGCGCACGGTGTCTCCGTAGCTCACATCAAAAAACAGGCCGATGGCAACTGGCAATTACTGCAGGATAGCCCGCTGAACCGGCGCATTACCGGCCATACGCCGATGGAATTAACCGGCCCGGTGCGTGGCCATGCCAAAGTAGTCACCAAATACAGCCCGGATGGCACACGCACCCGAGGCACCCTGAATAACTGTGCTCATGGTGTCACCCCTTGGGGCACCTACCTAACCTGCGAAGAAAACTGGGCGCTGCTGTTTGTCAATCATCAGCAACCGATGCCGCGCGAGCATCGCCGCTACAGCATTGCCGATGAACACAGCATTTTGCATTGGGAAACCGCCGGGCGCAGCGACGATGCCATCAGCCGCTTTAACGCCACCCCTTTTGCCGACAAAGCCAGCGACGATTACCGCAACGAGCCGAATAATTTTGGCTGGATTGTCGAAATCGACCCGTTCAAGCCAGACAGCACGCCGGTGAAACACACCGCCATGGGCCGCTTCGCCCATGAAGGATTGATTTTCGCCAAACCAGAAAGCGGCAAACCGCTGGTGGCTTATTCGGGCGACGATGCCCGCTTTGAGTACATTTACAAGTTCGTTTCGGCCAAGCCGTACCATCCGGCCACTGCGGGACCACACTTGCTGGATGAAGGCACCCTCTATGTTGCCCGCTACAACGAAGATGGTAGTGGTGACTGGTTGCCGCTCGACTTGAACGATGCCGATTTTCAGGCCAAAGCCAGGGCCGCCGGCCATGCTTTTGATAGCCAAGCTGATGTGTTACTGAATACCCGGCTGGCGGCCGATATTATGGGTGCTACCAAGATGGACCGGCCTGAATGGGGCGCCGTGCATCCGGTCACCAATGAAGTCTACTTTACCCTGACCAACAACAGCCGCCGTCATAGCCCGGACGCGGCCAACCCGCGTGCCAACAACCACAGCGGCCATATCATCCGTTGGCGTGAAGGTGCAGGCCAGCGCTTTGACTGGGATATTTTCCTGCTGTCGGGCGATGTCTTTACCTATACTCCTCAGCACCAGTTGATGCTGACCGAGCAAAACCATCATGCTTCCCCCGATGGTCTCTGGTTTGATCCAAACGGCTTGCTCTGGATCCAAACCGATATGGCCGGCGCGCAGATGCGCAGTGGCCCCTTTGGCAACAACGCCATGCTGGTGGCTGACGTGAATACCCACACCATCAAGCGCTTTTTGGTTGGCCCGGTCGATTGCGAAGTGACTGGTGTGGTGATGACGCCGGACTGCAAGACCATGTTTGTCAATATCCAGCACCCGGGCGAAGGCTCTGGCCCTTACAGCTTTAGCAGCACCTGGCCGGATCGGCGCACCAACCGCCCCCGATCCGCCACGGTGATCATTACCAAAGAGGATGGTGGCATTATCGGCACTTAAAGCGCTGTCAGAACAGCTGTTTAACGCCCTTCCACCTGGCCGGATCTGGCAAGAAATTTTCACTTGTCAGCCGGCTTTTTTTTGCTATGATTGCCGCGCAAAAAATGGCCTGTGCCAGCTTGTACTTGCGCTGCATCTTTTTCCGGCAACTCGTTGCAGTTCACACCGGATCTTGGCAGGATAGTCCGGTTATTTCATGAGAATTGAGTTGTTTCTCAAAGCCCGCGACTGGAAAGAGCAAGGTTTCATTCCGTGCTCTGGATCCTGCATCCCCAGTTCACGGTTTTTTCGATCTTTTTCCGGCCGCCGGAATCAAATTGAGAGACGTCCTATGTCCATAGAAACCACTGCAGAAGCGTTAGAAGAGGTTGTTGATCCCCTGGCCGCTGCCATAGAAGCAGCTGTGGTTGAACCCAGCGCCATTAGTTTACTGCCACCGCTGGTGGTATTGATTGTTGCGATTTGGCTAAAACGGCCTATTTTTGCGCTGATTATGGGCGCGGTGGCTGGTTTACTGCTTATTTCCCCCAGTGAAAGTCTGTTCAATTTTGCCGAAACCACCGAACGGGTGATGCAGGATGAAACCATTGGCTGGCTGATCCTGGTGGTCGGCGGCTTTGGTGCACTAATCGCTTTGTTGGTGCATACCGGTGGCGCCTTTGCCTTTGGCCGGGTTGCCCAGCAGTATGCCAAGGGCCGCAAGCCTTCGCTACTGATGACCTACTTCCTTGGCATGCTGATCTTTATCGACGATTACCTCAATGCACTGACCGTAGGTGAAACCATGAAGCGCATCACCGATAAATTCAAAGTCTCACGCGAAATGCTGGCCTATGTGGTGGACTCCACCGCTGCGCCGATGTGCGTCATCGTGCCGATTTCGACCTGGGCGGTGTTCTTTGGTGGCTTGCTGGTAGCCAATGGCGTGGCTCCTGACAGCGATCCGAACGGTATTATGACCTACATCTCGGCCATTCCTTACATGCTGTATGCCTGGCTGGCGATGATCATGGTGCCACTGGTGATCTTAGGTGTGGTGCCTTTGCTTGGCCCAATGAAAAAAGCCGAACTGGCTGCCCGCGGTGGTGCCATTCAGCAGGATGCACCACAGCAGGATACTCATACCGGCGATGATTTTGCCATGCAGGCGATGGAAGAAGAGTTTGAACATGCCGATCGCAAGCACGGCAAGCTGATCAACTTTGTGCTGCCGATGGCAATGCTGGTTGGCTTTAGTATCTGGTTTGAAGCCGAGATCTGGCCGGCGCTGATCCTGACTTTTGTGCTGACCCTGCCACTTTATATGGCGCAGCGCCTGATGCCTTTTAACGAAATGATGGATCAGATGATCCACGGCTTTAAGACCATGCTGCCGGCCATTTGCACCGTGATAGCCGCCTTTACCTTTAAAGATGTCTGCGATCAACTGGGCTTGCCGCTGTACGTGATTGAAAACCTGGCGCCTTATATGTCGGCCGAAATGCTGCCGGCACTGGTGTTTGTCGCCATGGCGCTGCTGGCATTCGCCACTGGCTCGTCCTGGGGTATTTTTGCCGTTTCCATTCCTATCGTGATGCCCATTGCGCTGGCAGTGGATGCCAATATTCCATTGGTGATTGGTGCGCTGCTCTCTGCCAGTTCGTTCGGTAGCCAGGCCTGTTTCTACAGCGACTCCACGGTACTGGCCGCACAGGGCTCCGGTTGTGATCTGATGAGCCACGCCCTGACTCAGTTCCCTTATGCCTTAATGGCAGCCATTCTGGCGTTCTTCGGCTTTATTGCGTTGGGAATGTTCTAAGCTCTCCGCAGCCAGCAGCACGAGCTGCTGGCTGCCACTTCATAAAATCACTGTACTATCATAGAATTGTCATAGCGCTTGGGCTGCAAGCTACGGTATTTGTGATAAGCTTACAACACCGCATCGTTTAAGGAAGAATCTATGCTTACCATACTAGCGCGCATCCTCAAAGTACTGAACTCGGAGGCCTCACCCTGGCAAATTGGCTGGGCGGTGGCGCTGGGCCTTTGTGCCGGCCTGTTGCCGTTCGGTTTGCTTACCCTGTTGATCCTGCTGATTGCCTGCTTATTTACTGTCAACCTCTCCACCTTTCTATTGGTGTGGGGCTTTAGCAAAGCCTTATTGTGGCTGCTGGCTGGTCGGCTGGAGCAACTGGGCTGGAGCTTTGGCCAACAAGAGTGGTTGCTGTCGTTACTGAGCAGCAGCGAAACCCTGCAACTGCTGCATTTACACCACAGCCTGACGCTGGGTGGCTTTTTGCTCAGCCTGATTCTGCTTTGGCCAATCGCCTGGGGCAGCACCCGGCTGGTGCTGAAGTACCGCCATGTACTAATGCCACACCTCAGCAAATGGAAGGTGGTGCAGTTGCTAAAAGCCAGTAAGCTGGCACAGCTGTATCAAAAGATGAATTAAAGGAGCGCTGCGATGATCCGTAAATCAGGTTGGTTGATTTTTTTAAGCATTCTTGGTGCTCTGTTTTTATTGATTTATGTGTTTGCTGGCACCGCCATTCGTTTTGGTATGGTGTACAGCCTGGAAAAAGCGGCTGGAGCAGAAGTAAATATCCGCAAAGTCTCGCTCGGGCTCTTTCCACTATCCTTAACCATCGACGACCTCCAGGTCACGGATGCCAAAGCCCCCGAACAAAACCTGGTCAGCTTTGGCCGTGCCAACGCCGAGTTGGAACTTTGGCCTGCCCTGCTTGGCTATTATGTGATCAGCGATTTGTCGGTCGAGCAACTGGCCTATGGCAGCGAGCGCCGTCGCCCCGGTAAGGTGTTTCGTGGTGAGCTGGCCGAAAGCAAAGACTCTGGCTTCGATTTTGCCAGCCTGTTTGCCATTGAGCTGCCAGATGCCGATGAACTGCTGGCCCGGGCCAATTTAACCTCCGTCGCCAAAGGCGAAGCACTCAAACAGCTGGCACAAAGCGAGCAGCAACAAGTGCGGCAATTGCGCGAACAACTGCCAGATAGCGATCGACTGCGCGAGCTGGAGCAGCAAATTAAAGCCCTGATCGATGGCGATATCCGCGATGCGGCCGATTTGGCTGCCAAAACCGAACAACTGCGGCGGTTAAAAGACGAGCTGGAGCAAGACAAAGCCAAAGTTGAGCAGGTGAAAACCGCTCTGCTACAAAGCCGCGAGCAACTGCAAAGCGCGGTGCGTGATTTTCAGCAAGCGACTCAGGCCGACTGGCAGCAAGTGCAGTCGTACGCCAATCTGGCCGATGGCGGCCTGGCGGGTATCAGCCAGTTGCTATTAGGCGATTTGTGGACAGAGCGTTTGCAGCAGCTGTATACCGTTTATCAGTTGGTCGCCCCCTACCTGCCGGAAGGATCACGGCTGGAAGAGCAGCCCGAGCCGATGGAGTTACCGGGTCGGATACTGCCGCTGAAACAGCAGCCCTATCCAAACTTCTGGATTAAAAATGCCAGCATCAGCATGCTGATTGGCGGCGGCAGTGCCGAGCTGCGGGTGCAGGACATCACTGCGCAGCACCAGATTATCGATGCCGCCACCCGCTTTGTGCTGGATGTACAGCAACTGCCGATGCTGCAGCAATTCCGGCTGGATGGCAACTTTGCCATCTTCGACCAGCTGCAATCGGAGGTAAACTGGCAGCTGCAGGGCCTGCAACTGGCCGAGCGGGTATTTGGCGAAGGCGCTACCCGGTTTGGCCTGGAGCACGCCTTGCTAAATTCTGGCGGCGGATTAAACCTAAGCGGTACTGCACTCAGCCAGCAAGCTACAGTGGCTTTGCAAGGCCCTCGCTTTAACAGTGGCGATAACCGTTATGTGCAGCAGCTTACCCAGCTGATGAACCAGCAATCGGAGATCCCGTTTCAGCTACGCGCCGACGGCACCGTGACCCGGCCTAATGTCCGGGTCAGCTCGCCGCTGGATCGTATTGTGGCCGATGCAGTGATGGGCGAAGCCCAGGCCCGCTTTGCCGGCTTCGAGCAGGACTTACGCAGTAAATTCAATGCCAAACTGCCAGATACCGCCGGCGATCAGCAAGCCCTGCTCAGCCTTTTGGACCGCGAACAAGCCAGCACCGAGCAAATGAGCCAGCAGATTGAAACCTTGCTGCAAGCCCAGCTCGGCGACTTACGTGACCGGGCGCTGGACCGCATCCGCGGCCGGATTGGCGGTTAATCAACGACAGGCCCCGATGACTGACAAGGTGTAGTCATTGGGGTTTTGCTTTTAATAAAGGTTAGTTTAAGCAGGCAGGGTTTTGCACGCTCGGTCTGCTATGAGCGATTAGCAGAAATTTAATTGAATTAAGTCCCACATTACCGCATTCCCAAATAATTGCAGGATAGCACCCGCCTGTCTCGCACCGTGTTGGCTTGAAACTGCCGGTGTAGGCCCGCCATCTCTGTAGCAACTCCCAGCATTTAATGCAGCCAGTTCGTCAGAGCGGCCAGTAAAATCAGGAGCGCCAAACGTGTTGGCTCCGTGATGCCATGCGCATTGCTGCCCAGCCCATAAGTACCGCTTTTTTGGTCCCGGAAGCTGACTTCGATTTGCATGCGTTTGCCATAGCAAGTTGCGATTTTATCGGCATAGTTTAGGCACTTTGGCAGGGATGATACCAGCAGCCAAGGCTCTTTGTATTTGCGCTTTTTATCCCGTTTCCTGAGTTTCCAGCCGGTGCCGACCAGCACCGCCTGAGCTTGATAGCAGTTGGCTTTGGTGAGCTCAATGCGCCCCAGGTTATTCGGATTGCAGCGGGCTTTTTTGTACAGCTCCTGCACACTGATAAATTCATCGTGCGTTGGCAATTTCACATGCTGATTGCCGCGAACCCGGCCGATGAAGTGCCAACCGTGCTTGCGTACTTCTTTGAGCCACGGGACTTTAAAGCCTGCATCGGTGACAATCACTGGCTTGCAGTCGCTAGGAAGCATAAGTTTCAGGCGCTTCAGAAACTGGCTGTGTACCCGTGGACTGTTGTAATCATCGGTGGATGCGACCATTTGCAACAAGGTCAGTGAGCGACCTTCCAAGGTGAGGCTGGCTCGTAAAATGTGGTTCTGCTTCTTAGTATCGGCATTGCTCCAATCCACCAGGATGATAGGGTGCTTGCTGTTTGCCAGAATGGCTCTGGTCATCAATGCGTAGATGCAAGGCATTTCAGCCAGGAGCTTGTTGTTGCTTAGCAGCCGGTCTGCCCGTTTGATGCTGTGTTTTTCGCAGCTATCGCTGTCAATGCCCCGCCCAATAGCGGTGACCGTACAGCGCTGATGCTGCAGCAAGCTTTGTGTTGCTGAAAGTAGTGATGAAAATTTGGTCTTATGCATCCGTTCAGGGGTGACAAAAGAGAGAAAATGAGCGAGCATAGTTTTCACATTCATGGCTGTTAGTGGCTTGATTTAGTTTTGGCGAACGATCAGATCGGGAGCGGCCATGAATGCTTCCTTCGCGCCTAACTTTTTGTTTTAACTAGCCCATGTGTGGGGATACCTTAGGCAGCTCACGCTCAGACTAAATATAAAATAGGTACTTCGTTATCTTGCAATTAATATCAGTTAAAAGTTGCTCTTGTTCGTTGTCATCTTAGGAAAATTCATATACTGTTATAATTATATTCTCCGTTTGTTAAAGGACTTTTTTGAGAGGGAGGCGATCATCTCAGTGACTTTGGATGAACTGAAAAGGCTGATAGCTACTGGACAATTAAATATTGATATATCTGACAATATTATTGAAACCGGTGAGTTAACACATAGCTCTGGTACTCTAGCCAATTACTCAATTAAGCATGGTTGGGACATAATAGCTGCTGTAAAATGCGATGAAACTTGGGCCCGCTCTAATATCGAGTTGTTTCAATACATCGAAGCTCAAAATTTCGATGATGCTATGCTGGCAAAGGTTCTCGAGAGCATTCAAACCGAAGATTATCACTGGAATTGGTTTAAAAAGAGTTCCCATTTTACCAGTAATGAATATGAGTGGTTCTTTCTCTTTTCTGACAATCAACCTCAAGGTGCATGCCTAATCTACCACCCGAAGTGTAGCGCTCTTAATCAAGCAAATATTTTCTATGTTGAATTTTTGGCGGTAGCGCCTTGGAATCGAGATTGCTTAGTCCGTCAAAGGGAATATAAAGGTGTTGGATCAATTCTGTTAAAAGCTGCTTTAAAGTACTCTGTTGAAAATCTTGGTCTGATTCCTGGATTCAGCCTCCACTCTCTTCCCCAAGCAAAAGAGTATTATGAAAAGCTTAAGATGATAAATATAGCTCCGATGGATAAAGGGGCTCTTTTATATTTCGAGTTACCTCAATCTGAAGCAAATAAGCTAATGGGGGGAACATGAGTCAAAATATACCAAATGATTGGGATGACTTTGAACTTTTCAAATCAAGTGAGCATTCATCAGGTGTTGCACTCTATGAAAGCTATAAGTCATTGAAAAATCATTTTAGCCATCTTCCTAAGAAAGAACTCGTTGCGCGGGGGTGGATATCATCTGAGAACGATATCGCGTCTCTAACTGATCTGTTTAGAGATATTCATGCAGACCAAACCGGCACGCTCTTTAGGAGGTCTGATTCAGCAAATCTCTCACTTTCTTCAATTTGGTTATCTAAGGTAAAATCTTATGCCAAAGCTAAAATTGCAACTGGATCAATTTCAGATTTCAAGGGCTTATCCAAAGATGAACTCAAGGTGCTGGCTCAACTTAGCCCAGATACAAACATCATAGTTGAATTGCCAAATATTCTTGCAAAGAAAGGCATTGCAATGATTTATTGTAGATCTCTTCCTGGAATGAAAGTCGATGGTGCCGCTCTCAAGTTATCCTCAGGACACCCTGTGATTGGGATTAGCCTTCGTTATTCAAGATTAGACTATTTCTGGTTTACACTGATACATGAGCTATCACATATAAGTCTACATTTAGATATTCTTGAAAATCCAATACTTGATGATTTGGATACTGATGCAGAAAGTGAGATTGAGATCTCTGCGAATAGGTTAGCTAAACAAACGTTTGTTGATCGCAGTGTATGGAGAAATTGTGAGCCTAAATACAATAAAAGTATTGATGCAATAACTAAGTTTTCAGAAAGTATCGGCATTCATCGAAGTATAGTTGCTGGCATGCTTAGAAGAGAATCAGGCAATTATGCATCATATAGCTCTATCGTAAATGAATATGATGTCAGGGAGATTATTTTTAATGGAAATTAAATATGTACCATTCTTAAAAAGCAAACCAAATGAAATACATGCTTTATCAGAAATGGCATCAGACCTCACGCCCCAAATTTGTCCATTTTTTGATTACCCTAAAAAGCAAAATGGTGACACAGAAATAAAAATGGAGAGAACCATCAGTGGACTGGCTAAAAAATTTGGCAAATACCTACAAAAAATAAACAGTTTCTATTTCGATATATACGATATAAATGATGATTTAGAGATCAATGGTAAGCACATTTATGCATTCGTGTTAGAGAAGTTTGCTAGCTTACCAATGATACCTGTTGTCGGAATCGACAGGAGTCATCAACATCAAGCTTCGGTAGTCGAGTTGAAGAAAAATGGGTTAATAGTTAGCGATGTTATCGCTTTTAGAGTAACTCAAGAAGATTTTCAGAACTTTCATGTAGTCAAAAGTGATATCGAAGACATTCTCCATGAAGTTTTTTCGTTATTTGAGGGAATAGATTTAATTTTTGATTGCCGCATTTGTACTAACGCTGATACAAAAAAAATTGCTGGAGAAATCGCAAACTTCTCTGATTGCTTCTGCAAAGAATTCCCAGTTAGAAACATCATAATTTCAGGCTCATCTGTACCAGCTTCTGTCGCGGAAGTACTTTCGCCAAATAGTGAAGATTGCATCCAGAGAATTGAGATAGATATTTATAAGGAAACGCAAAAAATATTGAAAGGAAATACTTTAGTGTTCGGAGATTACACAACAATAAGTCCTGATTATTCAGACGCTGATATCCCACCGCAGCAAATGCAGAATAGAATTACCGCCAGACTAACTTACTCTTTCAATGCACAACACTATTTTATCAGAGGAGGCTCTTTAAAAACCAAGGGAAGAGAACAGTATTTTGATTTGGCGGCTACACTATGTGGAAAGCCTTTTTTTCGCCACGGTAATTCGCCTGGTGATTTATACTTTGAAGAAAAAAGTAAAAGGCAAGGAGACAAGTGTTACGTCAACACTGTAATAAAACCCTCTATAAACTCCCATATGACATACATGGTTCAAAAGATATCAACAAATGGCAGTATCTAGCCTCCTAGTAATAAGAAGATCGCATATATTACTACTCAACTCTGCTTTCTTTTTATTACTTGAGATCAACTGAGCCAGAACATCTCTTGGCTTACGCTGATGTTTAGGCTCCTCAAGAATTGATAGCATTTCACTCTTCCAAAGGGTCAAAAGTGCTAATTCTTTAGAAAAATCAGGGTTTGTTTTTGCACCACGTATATGTCTAAACTTTACCGCCTCATTCTCAGAAAATGCAACTACAATTCCCCAGTAATCAGGGCAAATAGATGTAGCCTTTTCTATATGGTTCACAGTTGTTACAAGCGTTATTTTTCGGAATGAAGAGTTGTAATACTTACTTTGAACAAGTACGCGCTCAACTTTGTCATCTTCTCCTTTGATTTCGTAACAATGAGCTTCACTGTACAGAGCCACTACATCGGCTATGGCGTTCCCATTATAGACTCTCAGCTCTTCGACAATTGCTCGAGGTTTTACTGTTTGAGTCTCGAGTTTGTTAATAAGAGCCTTCCTTATCTCTAAGTCATTTAGACGCATAGTTTTTCCATTTAATTACTCAATAAACATACAATCTAAAAAGTTACAACTAGAATATGTACATTATGAGCGGGCTAGCATATGAGTGGTAATTTTAGCAAATTTAAGGTATTCATCCAATTGAAAGCTATGATCTGAATACCAAGCTCAGCGATAGGCCAAGTCTTCGTCGGCTTAAGGCGTAAAGGGATAAAGCATCGAATTTACAGCTAGAAATCGGGGGCAGATGAAAATAAAATTAAACCCTTTTAAGTGATGCAAAACCGCATCCGTCAACACCATGCTAAGGGCAATTAAAATCCCTCTTGCTCTAGTCGCTTTGCTGCAGCTTTTAAACGACTATATGGCGCGGATGGCGCTTCACAAACCTGTATGAACTGATCAAACTGGGCTGGCGTTAACTCAATAGCTGCCTGCACCTGCAAAATTTGCGGAGCATTAACACGAATAAGCCGAACCATAAACTCGGCTAGGGACGCGCAGCCTGACGCAGCCGCAGTGCGCTCCGCCAGTTGCTTGGTTTCTGCATCCACCCACATTTCTATCCGCTCCAGGGGCCCTGCTGCCATGGCTTTCGCTCCTGTACAAAAAAAGCCTAAACCAGTATAGGATTAAACGGCATATTGCCGCAATTTAATAGCTACTATTCGACCTATCCAGGCAGTAGCGCACGCCATTACTGTGAATGAGTAGCCAGCCACTCTTTCAGTGCGTTATTCATCCGGGTTTGCCAGCCTTTGCCGGTGGCTTTAAAAGCGTTGATGACTTCAGCGTCGAACCGTACTGTGGTCGATATCTTGGGGTTGTCGGATACTGGCCGCCCTCCCCGCTTCATCTTGTCCATGAAACTGGCTGGCAACACTTCTTCAGCAGGCCGGAATCTGGCCAGCTCTTCATCGGATAAATCTTCCCGCAACTCGCCGTCTGGCGTGGTTAATGGTTTATTTGCGGTTGCCATAGGCTTGTACCTCTCGTTTATTCGCCTTGCGAAAGCTGATCACACGAATACCGTCCGTTGTTATGGTAAACACCAGCGCATGTACACGCCCATCTAGTAACCCTAAAGCGGAGTAACGTACTTCGCCGTACTCTTTGCGGTCATCCTGGGCAATTAAGGCTGTCTCGAAATCAAAGTATGCCACGTCATCAAAGGACAAATCGCGCTCTTGAATGTTGCGCTGGTTTTTAGCCGGGTCGTAACTAATACGCAATCGTCGCATCCTGCCGATCTTTTATACGGTTATTGTAGTAACAAAAACACCTCTCTGCAAGCTACTCCATATGCCTGATTCATTCAACCCAGTCTTCGCAAGTAAGCGTAATATCAGCCTTTCAGAGCGTGGGCAAGCTAGTCATAGGAAAATGCACGGGCAGCCGGCAAGGCGGTGGTTACTAACAGCACCGGCAAGGCGATCAGCTGGGTTGCAATGGGCAAACTGGCGGTAAAGTTGATCCAGAAAATGGCCGACCAGCTGACACCAAGTAACAGCAAACTTATCAGGGCACGATGTTGGTTGTTCATGGTTGCTCCACAGTCACAATGAATACGGAGCTCAGTGTAAAACTTGCACAATTGAAAAAGCAGTGTCACTATTGATAAAAATGAGGTCGATAGTGACAACCAATGAAAACCATCGCGATTCTCGCCCACCCCAACAGCATCGCCAGCGATGTGCTGACCTTGCTGGATTATTTTGAGTTTAGCAATGCACTCTGGCGCTTTTTGCAGCCCGAAAGCCAGCAACAGCTGTTTCATGCCTATGTGGTCAGCCCCGACGCCAAGCCGCTGCAACTGCGCCATGGCCTGCAACTAGCCGTGCAGCCCCATGACTGGAGCCAGGCCGATGCCGCTGTTTTTACACCGGGCTATGCGTACGATGCCAAAGGCCTGCAGCAACTGGTTGAGCAGTCCAGCTGTTACTATCCGAAGCTGCCGACCTTGCTGGAACAGGGAGCTATCCTTGCCGCCAGTTGCACCGGCACTTATGCACTGGCCGGCAGCGGTTTGCTCAATCACCGACAAGCCACCAGCAGCTGGTTTTTTAAAGATGTGTTTCAAAGCATGTTCCCACAGGTCCATCTGCAACTGAATAAAGTGCTGGTGCTGGATCAGCAACTGCTGACCGCTGGTGCCACCACCTCACACCACAATTTATGCCTGGCTCTGACTGAAAAACTGGCCGGGGAGCAATTTGCCCGCCAAATGGCGAAACTGATGCTGACCGATCCCAACCGCAGCTCGCAACTGCCTTACATGGATGCCGACCTACTACCCGCCAATCCGGCGTTGGATCCACTGATGAAACAAGCCCGGCGCTATTTGCTGGCCAATTTGGCCGAACCTTTCTCATTACAGCAACTGGCCGATCAGCTGCATCTGACCAAGCGTACCTTGCTGCGCCGCTTTAAAGCAGAACTGCAAGACACCCCGTTAAACTACTTGCAACGTTTGCGCATAGAGCAGGCAAAGCGCCTGCTGGAAACCAGCCGGATGCCAATTGAGCAGGTAGTACTGCAAGTTGGCTACGAAGACGTGAGCTCGTTCCGAAAGTTATTTTTGCAGTACACGGAGCTGACGCCAAGCCAGTACCGGCAAAAGTTTCTGCTTGAACCGAACTGGAACTGTTGTCCACAGGATGCCAGCTAGAGCTCCTCTCACATGTTCAGTATCTGCGAAAAACCAACCTAGCTTGTCAGGCTTGCACAAGAATCCCGCTTCATAGCAAAGCATGGGACTGCTAAGTGGCAGCTAAAAAACCGACAAAAAACATTGCCATCAGCCAGAGTTATGCTATAAATGAAAGCGCTTACATTCAAACTAATCGGTCATTCGAACAGCGTCAAATGCTTTCAGCTGCAAGCTGCATAGAACAATAAGGCCGTAAAGCATTCCCACAGCATGCCATTGCCAGCGGGAACTATTATGATCCAGACAGGGGGAACTTATGGCGACAGCACCGGTGATAATGACCGAAGCTGAGCAGTCAAAACAACCAGGAAATCTGCGTTTTGCACTGACATCACTCACATCTTTATTCTTTATCTGGGGCTTTATTACCTGCCTCAATGATATTTTAATCCCATACTTGCAGCTGTTGTTTGATCTCAGCTACACCCAGGCCATGTTGGTACAATTTTGCTTTTTTGGGGCCTATTTTGTGGTATCGGTGCCAGCAGGCATGCTGGTGGGGCGTATTGGCTATCAGTCGGGTATTGTTACTGGCCTGTTGGTTGCAGGCGCAGGCTGTTTGTTATTCTATCCGGCCGCGTCCATTCAGGTGTATGGGCTGTTTCTATTTGCCCTCTTTGTGCTGGCATCCGGCATTACCATCCTGCAGGTAGCCGCCAACCCCTATGTTAGTGTATTGGGGAGGCCTGAAACGGCTTCGTCACGACTGACTATGACCCAGGCTTTTAATTCATTAGGCACTACTGTTGCCCCTTTCTTTGGTGCCTGGTTGATTTTCTCTGGCATGGATGTCTCGGCCGATGCACAGGTCTCGGAAACCTCGGTCAAGCTGCCTTATCTGCTGCTGGCAGCTACCCTGATTGTGTTGGCCATTATTTTTGCCTGGATCAAGCTCCCAAAGCTTGGCCAGAAAGATCGCAGCAATCCGGTGCACCTGCAGGGCTCTGCCTGGCAGTATCGCCATTTGGTGCTCGGAGCCATCGGCATCTTTGTCTATGTCGGCGCTGAAGTCGGCATCGGCAGCTTTTTAGTCAGCTATCTCACCATGCCACAGATTGGCGGCATGACCGAAGCGCAAGCCGCTCACTACATTGCCTGGTATTTTGGCGGTGCCATGCTGGGCCGCTTTATTGGTGCTGCCGCCATGCAGAAAATTAATGCTGGCAAGGCGCTGGCTTTTAATGCTGTTTGCGCCGTGCTGCTGCTGGCGATCACCATTTTAAGCGAAGGTAAGTTGGCCATGTGGTCTTTACTGCTGGTGGGTCTGTGCAACTCCATTATGTTCCCGACCATTTTTAGCCTGGCTATCCATGGCCTGAAACAGCACACCAGCCAGGGGTCAGGTATTCTGTGTCTGGCCATTGTGGGTGGTGCCGTACTGCCGTTGTTGCAAGGTGTGCTGGCCGACACCTTTGGTGTGCAGCAGGCTTTCCTGCTGCCACTGCTTTGTTATATCTACATCGCCTATTACGGCTTAAAAGGCTGTATCCCCCAATCGACTGCCGAACAATCCTAAGGAGCTAGCATGATTTTTCAATTCACTGCCCTGCCGGGTCTGAAGCGGAGGTTACCAATGGCACTTGCAACGGCCAGCCTGCTGGCCCTGACGGGCTGCAGCCAGCAACAATCCAGTAGCGATGTTAGTGCTGTGCCAACAGGCGATGTGTCCATCTGGCCGGTCATAAAAAGTCCAGTCACCCAGGATCCCGCCATGGAGCAAGCCATTGATGCGCTGTTGGCACAAATGACCCTGCCGCAAAAAATTGCCCAAATGATCCAACCGGAAATACGCGATATCACCGTTGAAGACATGCGCCATTATGGCTTTGGCTCCTTTTTAAATGGTGGTGGCGCCTTTCCCAACGACAATAAATACGCGACCCCGGAAGACTGGATAGCCCTGGCTGAAGCCATGTACCAGGCTTCCATAGACGACTCCATCAATGGCATTCGCATCCCCACTATGTGGGGCACCGACGCCGTGCATGGCCACAACAATGTGATTGGCGCCACTATTTTCCCGCACAACATCGGCCTTGGTGCGGCCAACAACCCAGCCTTGATTGAACGTATTGCCGAAGTCACGGCCCGCGAAGTCATGGCCACCGGCATCGACTGGGTGTTTGCACCAACGGTCGCAGTAGCACGGGATCCACGCTGGGGCCGCACCTATGAAAGCTACTCGGAAGATCCGGAGATTGTCCGCAGCTATTCAGCGGCCATTGTTACAGGTTTGCAAGGCGCGGCTGATGCGGACTTTCTTGGCGATCGGCGGGTGATCAGCACCGTCAAACACTTTGTTGGTGACGGTGGTACCACCAACGGCATTGACCAGGGTGATGCCGAAATATCTGAGCGGGAGCTGTTCGAGATCCATGCGCAAGGCTATGTCGGCGGTTTATCGGCCGGTGCCCAGACTGTGATGGCGACCTTTAACAGCTGGAATGGTAAAAAAATTCACGGCGATCATTACCTGCTAACGCAGGTGTTAAAAGATCGCATGGGCTTTGATGGTCTGGTAGTGGGTGACTGGAACGGCCATGGCCAAATTCCGGGCTGTAGCAACGCAGACTGTCCGCAAGCCGCATTAGCAGGCCTTGACATCTACATGGTACCAACCGATGCCTGGAAACCGCTGTACTACAACCTGATCGAGCAAGTGGAAAACGGCGTGATCCCAATGAGCAGGATTGACGATGCAGTGCGGCGAATTTTGCGGGTGAAAAAGCGCGCAGGACTGTTTGACAAGCCAAGCCCGGCCCAACGGCCTCTGGCTGGACGGCTGGAACTGATCGGCGCAGCAGAGCACCGGGAAGTAGCACGTGAGGCCGTACGCCAGTCGCTGGTGCTGTTGAAAAACCACCATCAGCTGTTGCCATTAGATCCACGCCAGCATCTGCTGGTAACCGGCCCTGGCGCCGATAATATTGGCCAGCAATCCGGTGGCTGGAGCATCAGTTGGCAAGGCACCGGCAATACCAATGCAGATTTCCCGGGCGGCACCTCCATTTATGGCGGTATTGCCCGTCAGGTGGCAGCAGCCGGTGGCTCCGTCGAGCTAAGCCTTGATGGCAGTTATCAACAACGACCCGATGTTGCCATTGTAGTCTTTGGGGAAGAGCCTTACGCCGAAGGCAATGGTGATATCGATAACCTGGAGTATCAGCGTGGCAATAAAACCGATTTGGCCCTGTTGCAGCAGCTACAGGCAGAAGGCATTCCGGTGGTGTCGCTCTTTATCAGTGGTAGACCCATGTGGGTTAACCCGGAGCTGAATGCGTCCGATGCCTTTGTCGCCATCTGGCTGCCTGGCAGCGAAGGCGAAGGGGTAGCAGACGTGATTCTGCAGGATGCTCATGGCGCTGTGCAGCACGACTTTCATGGTCGTTTGACCTTCTCCTGGCCAGCCACGCCGCAGCAAGCCGTCGTCAATCGCTTTGATGCTGATTACCAGCCGCTACTACCATATGGCTTCGGCCTGCGCTACGGCGATGCCGACGTACTCAGCGATAATCTGCCGGTTGACATTGTGCAGGATGAAGCTCTAAGCGATCTGGTGGTGTTTGAGCGGGCCCCGCGCAGCCCATGGCAACTCTTTATTCACAGCGGTGAGCAGAGTGCTGCGGTGACCAGCAGTGTACAGGAACTCCCAGGCCTATCCAGCCGCACCTTTGACCGACAGGTGCAAGAAGATGCCCGCCGCTTTGTGTTTGCCGGTGGCCAGATGGCGCGTTTTAGCTTTATCAGTGCCTTCCCACGTGATTTACGCGGCTATGGCGAGACCAATAGCCAACTGGTGGTTGAATTAAAACGTCAGGGAGCAGTGCCGGATGAGGTCTGGCTAGGCATGCACTGCAACACCGACTGCCAGGGCGCCGTCAATATTGCCAAAGCGCTGAATGCGGTTGCAGAAGGCGAATGGACTCAACTGGCAATACCACTGCAATGCCTGCAACAGCAGGGCCTCACCTTGCAGCAAGTATTTTCTGCGATGTATCTGGAAACCAAGGGTGCCTTAACGCTCAGTCTGGCTGATGTGCGGATTGTCGCTCAGCAACTAACAGCGGATTACATGAGTTGCCCGTGAAGTGCCGTTGCTCATGCAGACATTGATTTTTCTGCATGAGCACTGCTTGTAAACTTATACTTTCCCACCGCCAATGCAGGCAATGAGCAAACGATTAAAAATCGTCGTCTTCCTCCAGCTCGTAGCCATCTTCATCTTCAAAGTAGGTACCCCAGCCATCGTATTCAATACCATGCTCTGCGGCTACTTTCTCCAGCCGAAGCGCATCGGCAGTAATAGCATCGGCGTCCAGTGATTGCTCACGAATCGCATCAAACACCCAGGCGAGGCTACCATCATCCAGTTCAATTTCTTCAGCATCGGTCACTTCAAACCCTAATTTAAACACCTCTACCGCCAATTGTTCCAATTTCTTAAAGTCGGCGTGATAAAAATGGTGTTCAATGGTGTAAAGTGCATCCGGATCGCTGCCATCTTCCAGCAATGCAGCAATGGTTTCTTCGGTAAATTCTTGCCAGTTTTCCATAAAGTTAATTCCGCGCAGTGAGACTTTGGGCAGTGTAGTCGCTGCTCAGCTCGCTATCAAGCTCGGCCAGCTTGTCAGCCATAATTTGATGTACTTGCTTAGTCAGCGTACGAATGTTTGTGCTTTCTGTCACAGCAACAGGTTCCAGCATGGCGATAATCACTTTACCATTACGCCAACGATTTAACTTAATATGCGCGGTAGAGCTCATGCAGATTGGAACTACCGGCACTCCAGCTTGCTGAGCAATATGAAAAGCACCCGTTTTAAAAGGCAACAGGCCACGACCATAACTGCGGGTGCCTTCCGGAAACATCCAGACCGACAGCTGCTCATTGCGAATACGATCAACGGCCCCCTGCATGGTCCCAACCGCCCGGCTACGGTTGTCTCTATCCAGCAAAATATTACCGCTTAACCAGTACAGCTGACCAAAAAAGGGGATCAGTCGCAGGCTTTTTTTCCCAATAGTGACCGTACGATGCAGTAATGCCTTAGGCATCAGAAACAGATCGTAATTGTTTTGGTGGTTAGCAGTGTACACACATGGATGCGCTTCAGGCACTGCCGGATGACGCCTGACCTCTACTTCAACACCGAAAATGCGACCACACCAGGCGTACCAACGACCAAATAACACTACATTATTGGCATGAAAAGGTCTGAAAATACAGACCACCAAACCAACCACTGTGCTCACAACAATAAACACCAATACCAGCAGTAAACGCACAACAGCTATCACAAGCAAATCCCTAGTTCATCATAAGAGGCACAGTATAGCCGCTTGCCTGTCACAGGCTGGTTTGATCACTGCCGGCCGCTGCGCCCTGCAGTTGCTCCATCTGCTCGATACGCTGCAAACCACGAGGCAACTTATTCCCCCGCCGCCCACGTTCACCGCGGTAGTGCTCCAGATCAGCTGCTTTTAAACTCAGTTTGCGCTTACCGGCGGTTAGCACCACACCACCATCGACCGGGATCACCGTCATCAAGCGCACGTACTCTTCCCGGCTGGCTACTTTAGCGGTCGGAATTGAGAGCATTTTGTTGCCTTTGCCTTTACTGAGCTGCGGTAAATCCTGCACCGGGAATACCAACATACGCCCTTCAGTGGACACACAGACCACCAGGTCCGATTCCGGCTGTCGAATCGGCACCGGCGGCAACACCCGGCTACCGGTCGGCAGGCTTAGCAGTGCCTTGCCAGATTTGTTACGGGTAAGCATGTCATCAAAGCGGCCGACAAAACCATAGCCGGCATCGGAGGCAAACAACAGCAACTGCTCATCTTTGGCCATAAATACATGCTCGAAGGCCTCGCCGGCTACCAGGTTGAAGCGACCAGATAAGGGCTCTCCCTGGCCGCGGGCTGATGGCAGCTCATGCGCTTCTACCGAGAAGCTACGGCCAGAGCTGTCTAAAAAGGCGGCATGCTGGTTGCTCTTGCCGCTAGCGGCCGATTTAAAGGCATCACCGGCCTTATAACTAAGCGTAGTACCATCCACATCATGGCCTTTGGCACAGCGTACCCAGCCTTTCTCCGACAATACAACCGTGACCGGCTCACTGGGTAACAGTTCTTTTTCTGACAGTGCCTTTGCTTCTGCTCTGGCTACAATAGGGCTGCGCCTGTCATCACCATACTTTTCGGCAGCTTCTAAGATTTCCGTCCGGATCAGTTTCGTTAATTTAGCATTCGAACCCAAAATGCCTTGCAGTTTGTCGCGCTCTTTAGCCAGCTCATCCTGCTCGCCGCGGATTTTCATTTCTTCCAGCCGGGCTAAATGCCGTAACTTTAACTCGAGCACGGCCTCTGCCTGACGATCCGACAAGCCAAAGCGTTCCATCAGCACTGGTTTAGGTTTATCGTGCTCACGGATAATGGCTATCACTTCATCGATGTTCAAAAAGGCAATCAACAAACCTTCCAGCACATGCAGCCGATCCAGCACTTTATCCAGCCGGTACTGCAAACGACGACGCACTACATCACGGCGAAACAGCAGCCAGTCACTTAAGATAGCTTTTAAATCCCGCACGCCTGGACGGTTATCCAGCCCCAGCATATTCAGATTGACCCGGTAGCTTTTCTCCAGATCGGTGGTGGCAAACAGGTGCTGCATCAGTTGCTCTATATCCACTCGGTTAGAGCGTGGTATCACCACAATGCGGGTCGGGTTTTCGTGATCAGATTCATCACGTAGATCGGTCACCATTGGCAGTTTTTTTGCCTGCATCTGGGCAGCAATTTGCTCCAGTATTTTGGCGCCAGACGTCTGATGCGGCAGTGCGGTAATCACCACATCGCCATCCTCCAGTACATAACGGGCGCGCATGCGGATGCTACCACGGCCACTTTGGTACATCGCAACAATATCGTCTTTGCTGCTGATGATTTCGGCATCGGTTGGATAGTCCGGTCCTTGTATATGCTGCATGAGATCGGCAATGGAGCTATCCGGTTTATCCAGTAACAAAGCACAGGCATGAGCAACTTCCCGCGCATTGTGCGGCGGAATATCGGTGGCCATCCCCACCGCAATGCCGGTAATGCCATTCAATAAGATGTGCGGTAGGCGGGCCGGCAACACCTTCGGCTCGTCCAGAGTGCCATCAAAGTTGGGTGTCCAGTCGACTGTGCCAGCCCCAAGCTCCGATAACAGCACCTCGCTAAAGCGTGACAAACGCGACTCGGTATAACGCATGGCCGCAAAAGACTTAGGATCATCCGGTGCTCCCCAGTTGCCCTGACCATCCACCAACGGATAGCGGTACGAAAACGGCTGCGCCATCAACACCATGGCTTCGTAGCAAGCCGAATCACCGTGTGGATGGAATTTACCCAGCACATCCCCCACCGTTCGGGCGGACTTTTTGTACTTGGCAATATGGCTCAAGCCAAGCTCTGACATGGCATAGACGATACGACGCTGTACTGGTTTTAAACCATCACCAATGTGTGGCAATGCACGATCCATAATGACGTACATGGAATAATTGAGATAAGCATCTTCCGTAAAGCGTCGCAGCGACAGCTGCTCTACGCCATCTGCAGAAATGATGGTGTCGGTCATAGCGACTTCGTTTCCTCTTGATGGTGTGACTGCAAAGTTTCGGCGCTATGACGCAACTTGCGCTGCCATAGCAAAAGGATCATCAGGACCAAACTGGTGATGGCAAAAACGGCTGTCCATAACCATTGAATAAGGCGTTTACGTTCTGCTTCCTGCAACCGAAGTGCCTGCAGCTCATTATCTTTTAACAGCAAGGCACGCTCAGACTGTTCGCGTTCATACTCAAAGTTCAGCCGCAAACTATTGAGTGCAGCCTGGCTTTCCTGCGTGAAACGTTCACGAAATAAAGACAAGAAATCCTGTAACAACGCATAGGCCTGCTCGTATTGCCCCAGGCTGGCCCGAACTTCCGCCTGCATAAATTGAATATTCAGTAACATGACAGCACTTTCTACATGATCCAACTCCTGCAATAACTGCTCTGACAACAGCAGTTGCTGCAACGCTTGCGAATACTGCTCTAGACCACTGTAAATAGTGGCTTTTTCATAAAAATGCATAACGTGCCGCATCGGCGATTGCAGCTGCTGCATAAATTCTTCAGCTTTTTGGATGTAGGTTAATGCGGAATTAAAACGACCGGTTTCATAGCTGGTTATAGCCAAACCAAGATACGCATAATACAGATTGAGCTGATCGTCGTATTGCTGGCTAACGGTCAGTATCCGCTGGTAGGTGCTAAAAGCTTGTTCGTACTGCTCTAAAGCGCTGTATGTTTGGGCTAGATTGTAGAGCACAGCAATCTTACTGGTACGCCAGCCCATAGCTTTAAACATGCCATAAGCTTGCTCCAAAAAGGCCACCGCTTCATCTTCAAAAACAGTGGCGTACAGCAGCCCTAATTCAGCATGAATTTCAGCCTCAATTTCTGGATCATCCAACTCAGAGCTTTGCTGGTAGACCTGTTGCAACAAGGATAAAGCTTCCTGATAATGATCCTGGGCGCGTAAAATGGCAGCCTGATTCATAAGGCCTTTGAAACGCAGGGATACAAGTCCCAGCTGTTCAGCCAGTTGTGTTCCCTGTTGGTAATATTGCTGAGCCTGCAGGTAATTGTCTTGTATTTCGGTGGCAAAACCAAGATTAAACATCAACTGTATGCGCACGGCATCAATGCGATCATCCAGTGCCAGCCCCTTACGAGCATAGTTCAGCTGCTGCTGATGCTCCCCAAGCATGCCATAAATGCTGGCAAACTGAAGATAAGCACTGCGCTGGATTTGCAACGGTAACGTCGGGATCTGATCTTCATGCTGCTGCAGCAACACAAGCATGGTTTCGGGCTGAATTCGTTTTTGCTCAATAACCTGCTGCAACCAGGCCGGAGCTCCCAAAGGCACAGCCTGGCTAGCCTGAAGCGACAGACTCCACAAACCCATACTGATCAACAGAAACAGCTGCCTTATGTCTTTCATCGCAACCCTGGCTGATAATTAACATTTTTGGCAGTATACCTCTATCATTGCATCAAGCAAAGAGAAGCGAATCAGGGCCAGCATTAACGAGGTGTCAGCGCCAGCCTGTCAATATTTATGGCATCTCGGTAAATGGTGCTTCCGGGTCTTCATCCACTGTGAATTGCTGCAGCCTTTCACAACGTCTGGTAATGCAATTATATGTGCAGCCATTCGATAGATAGCGAGCACCACCACCAGCACCAACCTGGGCGGTAAGCTCTTGTGGCAATCCCTTGTCTTCCTGCGATAAGTTAACCAAACGGGTCTTCTTTAAGGTTAGTTTCATGTGCATTTCCCTTGAATGAGTGTAAAAAGAACTCAGCACAGCCAACCTAGCACAGGTTGCAACCCGGTGCAAATAAGCAGCCTATAAGCAAACAGTCAAACTCGCAACTTACAGATAAAGCACTGTTATATCAAGCAATAATGGCTTTATCACCCTTTTGCTCCAACCATTGCCGGCGATCCGTAGAGCGTTTTTTGGCCAGCAACATATCCATCAGTTCCATGGTTTGCAACTGATCGTCAATGGTAAGCTGCACCAGCCGACGAGTATTTGGGTCCATGGTGGTTTCGCGCAACTGCAATGGGTTCATTTCCCCCAGCCCCTTAAAGCGCTGTACATTGACCTTGCCTTTTTTCTTTTCGGCTTCAATGCGGTCCAGGATGCCATTTTTTTCATCTTCATCCAGTGCATAATACACATCCTTACCAATATCAATCCGATACAATGGCGGCATAGCAACATAAACATGGCCAGCTTCCACCAGAGCGGGAAAATGGCGCATAAAAAGCGCACACAGCAAGGTAGCAATGTGCAGACCATCGGAGTCCGCATCGGCCAGAATGCAGATTTTACCGTAGCGCAGTGCCGATAAATCAGTGGAGTCCGGATCCATCCCAATGGCCACTGAAATATCATGCACTTCCTGTGAAGCCAGAATTTGGCCGGATTCAACTTCCCAGGTATTCAGAATTTTACCACGCAGCGGCATTACTGCCTGAAACTCTCGATCGCGGGCCTGTTTGGCCGAGCCGCCGGCCGAGTCCCCTTCTACCAGAAACAGCTCGGCCCGCTGCAGATCCTGCGCCGAACAATCCGCCAGCTTGCCAGGCAAAGCCGGGCCGGAGGTCACCTTTTTGCGCACCACTTTCTTTGCAGCCTTCAGCCGCTTTTGTGCATTGCTAATGCAAAGCTCAGCCAGAGCTTCAGCAATCTCAGTGTGCTCATTTAGCCACAGACTGAACGCATCTTTAACGATGCCAGAGACAAAAGCGGATGCCTGGCGTGATGACAACCGCTCTTTGGTCTGGCCGGCAAACTGCGGATCCTGCATTTTCAGCGACAGAATATAGCTGCAGCGATCCCAGACATCTTCCGGTGACAACTTAATACCGCGAGGCAGCAGGTTACGAAACTCACAAAAATCACGCAGCGCTTCCAGCACCCCTTGCCGCAGGCCATTCACATGGGTCCCCCCCTGAGCGGTTGGAATCAGGTTGACGTAACTTTCGGTCACCAGCTCGCCACCTTCAGGCAACCAAAGCATGGCCCACTCGACAGCTTCCTGCGTGCTGTTGAAATTGCCGACAAAAGGCTGCTCCGGCAAAGCAACAAAGTCTTTCACTGCTTCGGCCAGATAATCACGAATACCGTCCTGATAACACCAGCTGTGACTTTGGTTGTTGACCTTATCGTCAAACTCAATGCTAAGGCCAGGACAAAGGACAGCTTTGGCTTTTAACACATGCAGTAAACGGGGTACAGAAAACCTGGCCGAGTCAAAATAACCGGCGTTGGGCCAAAAGTGGACCCGGGTGCCGGTATTGCGCTTTCCTACGGTACCTGTGACTGTTAACTCCCTGGTTTTAGCGCCTTCTGCAAACGCCATCTCATAAACCTGCCCATCGCGCCGCACAGTGACATCCACCCGGCTGGATAAAGCATTGACCACCGAGATCCCAACGCCATGTAAGCCACCGGAAAACTGATAATTTTTATTGGAAAATTTGCCACCGGCATGCAACCGGCAAAAAATCAGTTCTACGCCAGACACCCCTTCTTCGGGATGAATATCTACCGGCATCCCCCGACCATTATCCACCACTTCCAAAGACTGGTCTGGATGCAAGATCACCTTGATTTGGCTGGCATGTCCAGCCAGGGCTTCATCAACACTGTTATCAATAACTTCCTGTGCCAGATGGTTGGGCCTGGAGGTATCGGTATACATGCCTGGACGGCGTTGCACGGGTTCCAGCCCGGTAAGGACTTCAATCGAATCGGCGTTATAACTTTGAACTGTCATGGTTGAAACATTACCTGTTCTGTACAAAATTCATCGGTTTGCAAACAAAAGCGCACTATAGCGGGCAATTGCTGCAGATAGTTCTGATAACTGTGGTCACCACCTTGTTGCACATCCAACTGGCAGTGCTGGTAAAAATGCACCGCCTGGCGGTAATCCAACACTTCATCGCCACTTTGCAGTAGTACCAGATAATTTGACGGCTTGGCAAGCTCTGGCGGCTCCAGTTGTTGCAGCAGCTCGATTGCCTGCTCCGATACTTCGTAATGGCATTGACGTACCGGATGGTAGTAGCGGCCTAAATGGTGACGCAGCAATCGGTATGGCGCTACCGCCGGGTTGATTAAACAGGCACGACAATCATGCTGTTCAGCCAGCCAGGTGGCCAAAAAACCACCTAAGGAACTGCCAATCACAGCAGTTGGAACCCGCCCGGCGAGCACCTGGCTGACTTCCGCTAAGGCTTCAAGCGGCGTGTAGGGTAAATCCGGCACCAACAACTCAATCTCAGGGTGATGCTGCTGAAAATAAGCCCGCGTTTGCAACGCTTTGTGCGACTGCGAAGAGCTGGCAAAGCCATGCAGGTAGAGTACCAAACTCATGACATGATCCTTTTAAAATCGAGTTGAATGGTGCCGTCCTGATGAAAATACCATTCACACCATTGCGGCCCCTGCATGTCTGTCTGCCAATCGGCCGTTTGTTGAAACTGCACGGAGGTAGCCGGGCAGCCTACCAACTCAATCCCATGCCGACGACGACGGTAGGCATGATGACAATGGCCATGGGCCAGACCGCGTACTTGCGGATATTGCTGCAACAACTGCCAAAAAGGTGCCGCATCCTGCCAGCCATGGCGATCAATTGAACTGCCTATCGGCCAGGGATGGTGATGGGCAAATAGCCAGCAAGGTGCCGGGTGTGTATCAAGCTGGGCGGCCAGTTCAACCCGGCGTTCACGCGGAAAATAGCCTGCCGGGGTGGGACCGGTACTATCCAGCAGCACCAGCTGCCAGCCTGCTGCGTACAAACTTTTATGGGGTAAAAAAGGTGGTGCAGCCAGCAATTCACCGAGCGGCTGACCATCATCATGATTGCCGGGTAACCAGAACACAGGCACCGGTACCTGCTGAAACAAAGTATTCAGCAGTTGATAGGATGCCAGACTGTGATCCTGGCTTAGATCACCGGTTAACAGCACAGCATCCGGCCAGTTATCTGCCAGTTGGCGCAGCACAGCTGCCAGTTGTTGATAAGGCTGCACTCCCTGGTAGAGTGCATCGCTCCGGGCCAACAAATGGCAATCGGTCAATTGCACCAGCCTGAACCTGGTCTGCTGCGGAAAATGGTAACTCAGCATGGGGCTCCTGGTATCAACCTGGTACCGGCTCAGGACGATATCCCTGCTGACGACATAGCCGCAACCAGTCATTCAGCAAACGATTGACCTGGCGTTTTTCATCCGGTTGCAACATCTCGCTATTCGGGTAGTCGTACACGGCTTTGAAACCACGTCGGCCATGGCAGCTGATGACTTCAGCCAGCCGGGCATCGTGGTATAAGCGCACATCAAAAGCAGGCTGCAGTGCCGGCCAGGCAGGATCACTCAATGGTACAATACGCAGCACAGTGGTGAAGGGACAAACCTCCAGTACTTCTAACCGGAAATAACTGGCATCATCCATGCCTATCACCTGACGTTCACCAACCGCCAGCTTGGCAGGCAGCAAAGGATTCAGCTGTGCAAAGTTGCGTTCGCACAAGCTAAGAAAATCTGGCAGTTTTGGCCGGTACTTTGGCTTCGCTGTCATGGTTACTCCGAACTGCCCTGGCTATCAGCAAACAGCTGCTCATAATGCAATGCCAGCCACTGCAATGCAATCACAGTTGCTGCATTATCTATCAGGCCTTCATCAAGCCATTGCAAGGCCTGCATACGTGGTACCAGATGCACCCGAATATCTTCGTGCTCGTGAGCCAGGCCAAACACACCTTCCTGCGGTAAAGTGTCCAGTGTAGCAAAATACAGTTGGATACGCTCGGTTGTCCCTCCAGGGCTGGATAAATAACTCAGCATCGGGGTCAGTTCGCTCAGAATAAGCCCAGCTTCTTCCTTGCTTTCCCGTATCGCTACTTCAGCCATGCTTTCCCCTGGCGCTACCATACCGGCAATAATCTCCAGCAACCAGGGACCAGCAGCACGCCTCAGCGCACCAATGCGAAATTGCTCTACCAGCACCAGTTGATCGCTGGCTGGATGATAAGGCAATACTGCAGCAGCATGCCCCCGCTCAAAGAGCTCGCGCTGCATCCAGTCGCTCCAGCCACCAGCAAACAACTTATGCCGTACCTGATAGCGTTCAAGTTTAAAGAAACCCTGAAAAACCGTGGTTTTATCGTTTATCTCTACATCTTTTGCTAAAAATGATGGATAATTTATCGCCTTGAATTTTGACATCAGCGTACTCACATTCTGTTACATTTGAAGGGATAACTTTACGGTTTTAAGTTTCACTGTAAAACTGGAACAGGTTATCATTTATCCAATTTGATTCACTCAGGATCCCCTGCTCATGCATAAAAAATTAGTCGCTACCCTGTTGTGCTCGTCTTTTGGCGTATTTAGTCTGCCAGCCCTTGCTGACAATCTGCAAAGCGTTTATCAATTGGCTACGCAAAAAGATCCTGTTATTCAGCGGGCGGCTGCCAGTCGTGATGCTGCCGTAGCCCGTATTGATATCAGTAAAGCTAGTTTACTGCCCAGCATTGGCTTTAGTACTGGCTTAACCCGGGCTGATCAGCGTGACTGGACCTTTGGTGACGACAGAACCACCCTCAGTGGTCGTATTCAATTGGACCAAAGCATATATGACCGGCGCAACTGGCAAAACCTGGATATTGCCGAAAAGCAGGCATTACAAGCCCAGACATCTTACAACAGTGCAGCTCAAGCCTTGATCGTACGGGTTACCGATGCTTACTTCAATGTGTTAAAAGCCAAAGATGACTTAACCTTTATTCAAGCCGAAAAACGCTCCATTGAGCGTCAGTTGGAACAAACCAAGCAGCGCTTTGCCGTCGGTTTAACCGCGATTACCGATGTGCATGAAGCTCAGGCCCAGTTTGATAATGCGGTAGCGCGGGAAATTGCCACCGAAAACAGCCTGGAGATTGCCCTGGAGCAACTGCGTGAAATCACCGGCCGTTACCACAGCGAGCTGGCCGGTTTGAATACGGATTTGTTCAGCACAGCACCGCTTAACCCAACCGAACCGCAACAGTGGTTAAACATTGCAGAAGAAAACAACTTCGAACTGCAGGCTCAGCGTATTGGGCTTGAAATCGCCCGTATCGAAATTGATCGGGCCCGTGCCGGCCACCTGCCGACCGTTGGGCTGGAAGCGAGTATTGGCAGCAGCAAAGCAAGGGGTTACGATCAGAACTTTATAGAGCGAGGTACAGGTCCGCGTCAGGATAATAGCTCCATTGGTATTACTGTCAGAGTACCTATCTACAGTGGTGGTGCAACTAACGCCGGCGTCAACGTGGCCCAGGCTAACTTCGTTGAAACCAGTGAGCTGGTGGAGCAAACCTATCGCAGCACCGTGCGGCAGGTGCGTAGCTCCTTTAACAATGTGCGGGCCCTGACCTCGTCCATCCGGGCGCTGGAGCAAGCGGTGGTCTCTGCAGAAAGTGCGTTAAAGGCTACAGAAGCGGGTTTTGAAGTCGGTACCCGCACCATCGTTGATGTGCTGGTCAGTACCCGTAACCTGTTTGATGCCCGGCGCAATTTGTCGCGTGCCCGTTACGATTACATCTTGTCGGTGCTGGATTTGAAGCTGGCAGCCGGTAATCTGACCGAGCAAGACCTGGCCGATATTAACCGTGCTCTGACGTTGTAATTCATACCAACCTTCTGGCCCTAAGAACGCAGCATTTGCTGCGTTCTTCGTTTTCTGCCCCTAACCTTTTGTCTGAACATTATTTTCCGCTACAATAGCCCCCTTTCTGGCAAACTGAGGGTTTGGGGTGGTTAAAGCACCGCAATTTCAAGGGTCTTTTCTGCATCCACGCTACTGGGGTATTTGGCTGGGCTGCGCTCTGTTGTGGCTGATTAGCTGGCTGCCGTATTCAGTATTGATGAAGCTTGGCGATGGTATCGGCCTGCTGCTGTTAAAACTGCTGAAGTCACGTGCCAAAGTAGCCAGACGCAATCTTGAACTGTGCTTTCCGGAACAAACCGCTGCTGAGCGGCAAGCCTTGCTGCGTGCTAATTTTAAGGAAAGCGGCCGGGCGCTGTTTGATACCATCATCGGCTGGTGGTGGCCAGCCTGGCGTTTAAAGCGGTTTGGCGCCTTAAAAGGCTTTGAACACGTTCAGGCAGCCCGTAATGCCGGCAAAGGAGTGCTGCTGCTGGCTTCGCATATGCTGCACTTAGAAGCGGCAGGCCGTATTTTCGGCTTTACCCTGCCAAGCGTCGGCTTTTATCGACCCAACAACAATCCCTTGATGGACTGGTTGCAGTACCGTGGTCGCATTAAAGCGAATAAATACATGATTGGTAAGCGTGAAGTCAAAGCCCTGCTGCAGGCTCTGGATGATGGCGAAGTCTGCTTTTACTTACCAGATCAGGATTATGGTCGGAAAACTGCCGAATTTGTGCCGTTTTTCGCGGTCGAACAAACAGCCACTACTACCGGCACCCTGCTGTTTGCCAGCAATGCCAACTGTCAGGTCATACCGGTGTACACCCGGCGGTTACCGGGTAATCAGGGCTACGAAATAGAATGTCTGCCAGCCTTGGACAATTTCCCATCTGGCGACAACGCTGCTGATGTGCGCCGAATCAATGCCTGGGTAGAGCAGGCGGTACTGCGTGCACCGCAGCAGTACATGTGGTTGCACCGACGTTTTAAAACCCGTCCCAATCCGAACGATCCGGGATTATACTAAAACAATGCCTTTGCAAGGCGAAGCACAAAAGGTGAGTGGTATGTGGTTCTGGATCCGAAGTCTTATTATCACAGTGCTGTTATCCGGATTGGTGTATTTGCTGCTGTTCCGGCCCGACTTTTTTAGCCTGGATCGTGAACAAAGCAATAGGGCAGCCGAGGGTCTGAGCAGTTTTTACGAACGCATCCGTGGCACCATTGCCGATATACAGCTCAGTGACTTTGTCATCAGCCTACCCGATACCAGCCACCGCTTAACGCAACAGCTGCAGCAACGGGCTTTGCAGGTATCGCCTTTGACTGAGCAGTGGCAAGGCCGGGAAACCGACCGTCGCTTTCGCGAAGGCGATACCGTTAAAACAAAATTGGAAGAATATGTGCAAGCAGAAGGGCTGGTACTGTACTGGACACTGCCGCGGGATTATGTGGTTAAACAATACTTTCAAACCAATGGCAGCATGACCGCAGCCATAACGGAAGTCACCGCAGCCATTCAGCCAGATTTTCCGAGCCCTCTACTCAGTTATCTTTGCCATAAAGAACGCGCATTGGTCATTACCGATCAACCCAATACTTACGTGCAGCAAAACTGCCAGCCTTTAAGCCGGCATTAATCCTTAAACAGCTTGTGCCAGACGGCCTGTACTGCAGCTTTTGCCTCCTCCAGCCCGGAGAGCTCCGGCGGCAGTACTGGCTGCAATGTCAGGCGATGCTGCACCGCCCGCATGAGCTGGTAGGCCTGCTGCAAGGCTTCCACTTCGGCCAGGGTTAAAAGTCCTACCTTGCCCGCAGCCTCCAGAATACGAATATTGTCGCTGTACTGGAAGAGCCCAGGGTGTTTGCAGGCATGTGCCAGCACCAGATACTGGCTGATAAACTCCAGATCTATCAAACCACCATTGGCGTGTTTCAGTTGCTCGTTATCACTGCCGTGATGCTGACGCAACTTGTCGCGCATGCCGAGCACATCCTGTTGCAGACTGGCCATTGCGCGCTCTTTGCTTAAAATATCAGCCCGGATCTGTGCAAACTGCCCGGCAATCAAGGCATCCCCATAAACCAGACGGGCTCTGACCAGCGCCTGATGCTCCCAGGTCCAGGCTTCGGTCGCCAGATAATCACGGTACGTATGGACATGAATGGCCAAAAGCCCGGAGTTACCGGATGGTCGTAAGCGGGTATCTACCTCGTACAGCACACCACTGGCCGTACGGGTGGTGCATAAATGCAGAATACGCTGCACCAGCTTCAGATAAAACTGCCGCGAGTCGATGGCCTTCTCACCTGAGGTGGGCGCCAGGCTATCGCAATTGTGCACAAACACCAGATCCAGATCAGAGCCATAGCCAAGCTCCAGCCCCCCCATCTTGCCATAAGCCAGCACCGCAAAGCCTTTGTCGCTCCCCATTGCCAAACCCGCCGGATAGCCATAACGCGCGACCATTTGCTGCCAGGCCAGCTCCACCACTTGCTCCATCATGGCTTCAGCCAGCCAGGTCAGGTGATCGCTGACTTGCATCAATGGCAAAGCCCCGCTGATATCGGCTGCAGCAATCCGCAGTTGCTGCGCCTGCTTGTGCTGACGCAGGCTTTCCATCAGTAGCTCCAGGTCCTCCTCCGGCACACGCAGCAGCCGTTGTCGTACCCTGTCCTGATAATCTGCTTTGGTCTGCACCTGATACAGCTGAGCCGGATCGATCAGTTCATCCAGCAAAATCGGGTAACGAGCCAGTTGCTCGGTCAGCCACTGACTTTGGCTACACAAGGTCACCAGTTGTTGCAAGGCTGGAGGATTTTCGAACAAAAGTTCCAGATAAGCGGTACGGGTCATCACACTGCGAAACACCAGCAGTACCCGCTCCAGCACTGAGACGCCCGCCTGATTAGAAGCCAGCAAATGCAGCACTTGCGGAATAAGACGAGCCAAATAATCACGGCCTCTGGGGCCTACGGCGCGACGCTGAGACTCCTGCCGGAAATCCAGCACCTGAGCCACCAGCTTACCGGCCTGTTCGGCACTTAGCCAATCCACTTGTTCGGCCAACTCCGACGCACTTTGCCCGCTGTCCCATAACAGCCTGCCCACCAGTAATTCATCCGGTTCAGCGGCCTCTTCCGGTTCGATGACCTGCAAAAACTCCTGGTGAATACGGGCCATGGCATCACTAATTTGTTGCTGCAGCTTTGGCCAGTCGTCTAGCTGCAACATGGCCAGCAGGCAGGCTTGTTGCTCCGCCTGATCTGGCAAGGTCTGGGTTTGCTGGTCGTCCATCCCCTGCAGCAACTGTTCGATCCGACGTAAAAGCAGATAATCATTGGTCAGTTGCTGTTGCTGGTCTTGCTGCAATAAACCGTGCGCAGTCAGTTGTGGCAGCGCCTGCAAAATAGAGGGCGTTTGTAATTGTGGGATGCGACCACCACGGATCAGCTGCAGCGTCTGCACAATAAATTCTACTTCCCGGATACCGCCAGCACCCAGCTTGATGTTATCGCTGCGATTACGACGTCGGTTTTCCTGTTCAATCAACTGCTTCATGCGGCGCAGCGATTCAATGGCGGAAAAATCAATGTAACGCCTGTAAACAAAAGGGCGCAGCAATTGCTTAAGCTCAGTGCTGTGCTGGCCATCCGGATTCATCACCCTGGCTTTGAGCATGGCGTACCGTTCCCAGTCCCGTCCTTGCTCCTGATAATAATCTTCCATCGCAGCAAAGCTCAGCACCAGGGGCCCACTGTCGCCAAAAGGCCGTAACCGCATATCGACCCGATAAGCAAAACCATCGGCAGTAACCTGGTGTAAGGCTGCGATCACCTTCTGGCCGAGCCTCAGAAAAAACTGATGATGCTCGACACTGCGGCGCCCCCCCTGGGTTTCACCATTATGGGGATAGGTAAAAATCAGATCGATGTCGGAGGAAAAGTTGAGCTCACCACCACCCAGCTTGCCCATCCCTAAAATGAGCAAGGGCATCGGTTGACCATTGTCCGTCAAAGGCGTGCCCCACTGGGGGGTTAACTGTTGATAGGCCCAGTGATAGGCACTGTTGATACAACGCTCCGCCAGTGCCGATACTTCTCGCAATGCCTGGGCGATGGGCTTTAACTGCACTAAATCAGCCGCCAGCAGCAGAGCCAGGCTACGATGCCGAAACAGGCGAATAGCCTTAAATACACGGGCTTCATCCTGCTCCACCAGGCCGGCCAGCGGATCGGTCAGATCAAGCGGCGCGGCCAGTACAGCATCATCCAGCAGTAACGGCATTAGCTCCGGTTGCTGCTGCAGGCAACGGCCTAAAAAAGCACTACAGCGGCACAACCAAGCCAGGCGCTGTTGCTGTGGCTCCGTCAGTTCGGTAAAACCTGGAAGGTGCTGGCAGAGTGCCAGCGCTTTGTCATGTGCATTCATCAATGATGTGATAGCTCAGCGTTCAGGAAATACTCAGTCAGTGCCAACAGCAATAAATTGTAGTCGGAGCCAAAAAACAGCTGTTGATCAGCTTTACTTTGTGCAGCCTTAGCGGAGAGCTGAGTACAAATTGGCTGCCAGCGCTGCATGGCAGGGACAGTTTTCAACCACTGGGCGATTCGGTTCAGTGCCAACGAGACTGTTAACATGGCATCGGGGCTCTGCTCCTGCATATAGCAAGCTTCGTTGTGTTGCAGCAGACGGAGTAACAGTGCCGGACCAGCCTCTGTCGGCAATGCCTTGACTTGCAGTGGTTTTGAGCCTGTCAGGCGGTAGCCACGTTCAGCTTTGGACTGCACCCCCAACCGCAGAGGTAAAGCTGTCACCAGTTGTCGGGCCAGTACAAATAGCTGACTGACATCACCGGTTTTTAGTTCCAGTTCCAACTCACAGATCGGCTGCTGGCTATCGGCAGTCACAATGTGCCCTTCATCCTGCACCAGCTCAATTTGTGTGTGCTGTGCCAGAGTTAGCAACCAGGGTTGACGACAGAAGTCGGTCCTGAACAGTTCAGTCAATTGTTGCTGCAAAACCTGCACATCGGTGTGTTCTGGCCAAATAACCGCAGGAAAAGCTGCCAATTGAGGTATCAGTTGCTTGGCTTGCACATTGTATTCCTGGCGGGCATGCAAAGCACCATGCTGTTTCCCTGCCAACTTAATGGTATGCTCGATGTTACCGTCTTGCTGGCGACTGCGTAATCCCATGCCATGCTGCTGAAACCAGTATTCAGGCGTGTCGTAATAGCCATTCAGCAGATGCATCGGCTCAGCACTTTGGAGCTGCTGCACCATAGGTTTAAGTAGGGCTTCCAACTCCTTGGCAGCCACCGATTGCAGCAAAAACTTCAGTTCAATTTCCATCGCCATCGCATTTTCCCGCCAGTTGTTGTTTCGATACCTTAAAATAACTCGTCAGCCCCAACAAGACTTTTCCTGTCGGACTTGTCAATTCAAGCACAACTCCCTATCATCCTGATACGAACTCTGTAAAACCAAATGATTACCGTCACAGGATGGCCCATGTTCAGAACCTCCGCTTTCGTATGTACTCTTCTGTTTAGTGTAGCTTTGTTTTTCCCATCGCACAGCTACAGCAACACCGCAGAACCTGCTTTTATCAGTGATGCCTTGTTTGTTTACATTCATTCCGGCCCAAGCAACCAATACCGCATTATCGGCACCGTTAATGCAGGAGATGCCGTCCAGCTGTTGGACAGAGATGCCGACTCAGGTTATGTACAGATCCAGTTTGAAGGCAATCGCCGCGGCTGGTTACCCGGCCAGTATGTGTCAACCACACCAGGCATGGCAGTGCAGCTGCAGCAACTGAATGAACAATTGGCGGAACAACAATCGGAACTCAGTCAGTTGCAGCAGCAAAACCAGCAGCTGAGTCGCGATCTGTCGGCACGTAACGAGGAATACAACCGGATGCGTGATCAGCTTCAGGTGGCCAATACCGCCTATGAACAGCTAAAAGTGCAGTTTGATGCCGAGCACAGCTCGGTCTGGCAAAACCCCAAAGTGCTGGGGGCAGCCATTCTGGGCTTTGGTTTGCTGTTGGGTCTGATCCTGCCACTGCTGATACCACGACGGAAGAACAAGGAGCGCTGGTAAAGCTTGTCAGGCCTGTCTTAGCGAGTTTCCTCCCAGCATCGCCTGGTTGTGATGGAAACAAAAGACAGGCCAGTTTACAACTGCTCGTTGGCTTTCAGCGGCAACCCTTCGTCTTTTTTTACCTGCTCAATCACTACATAGGTATGGTTTTTAATGACGCCAGGTAAATCCACAATTTCGGCCAGAATAATGCGATAGGCATCCATATTCGGTAGCCGTAGTTTCAGCAAATAGTCAAAGCCACCGGCTACCATATGGCACTCCACCACATGGGGGATCTTTAACACATCCTCTTTGAAACGATCAAACACATCACTGGTGGTATTATCCAGCGTGATTTGAATAAAAACTGTGGTACCAAAGCCAAGCCGGCTGGCATTGAGCTGGGCCCCATAACGCTCTATATAACCTTCCTGCTCCAGACGCTTTACCCGGTCAATACACGGGCTGGCACTTAAATTCACCCGCCGTGCCAGTTCTACATTGGAAATGCGCCCTTCCCGCTGCAGCGTTTCCAGGATATTCATATCAATACGATCAAGAGGCCGGACTTTCACCATGGCAGGGCTCACAGTATTTTTTTGGGTGATTGGGCAATTTCGCCGAATTATATCCGGTTTAACCGCAAAATAAACCACCCTATTTGGTCAACTTTTTCCTAAAATGCGCATCCTACTTGAACTGGGTTTTAGCGGGAGCTGTTGATGTTATTTCGTGACTCACTGGAGGCGACCAATCCTCTGCGCCAACACATTCGTGACTTCTACCGTGCCGATGAAGATCAGGTGCTGGAGTTTTTGCTGCCACAAGCCGATATTGGCAACAACGCCCGCAGCCGCGCCTGGGAACGGGCACGCCAGATGGTGCTGGCCATCCGTAAAGCCCAAACAGGTAAAGGCGGTGTCGATGCACTGCTGAATGAGTTCTCGCTCTCGACTGAAGAAGGACTGGTGCTGATGTGTCTGGCCGAAGCCCTGCTGCGGGTGCCTGACAACAACACCATGGACCGGCTGATCCGTGATAAGTTGTCCAAAGGCAACTGGAGCTCACATCTTGGCAACAGCTCCTCCATTTTTGTCAATGTCTCAGCCTGGGGTCTGCTGATGACCGGTAAGATGGTCAACTACAGCGATGAACGCAAAGCCCAGCAATTTGGTTTGTTAAAGCGTACCTGTGGCCGGCTGGGTGAGCCGGTCATTCGTCAGGCTGTCCGCTACGCCATGCAAATCATGGGCACTCAGTTTGTGATGGGTACCACCATCGCAAGCGCAATAGAGCGCGCGAAAGAACAGGAGAAGCGCGGCTATACCTACTCCTACGATATGCTCGGCGAAGGCGCCCGTACTATGGCCGATGCTGAGCGGTATTTCCAAAGCTATCTCACGGCGATTGACACCATAGGTAAAGCCGCAGTTGGCAAAGGCCCCTTTAAAAGCCCGGGTATCTCGGTTAAGTTGTCAGCCATTCATCCGCGCTACAAATTCGCTCAGCGTGATCGGGTACTGACCGAGTTGATCCCACGCCTGAAACAACTGGCCGTAGCCGCCAAACAGTACAATATTGGTTTTACCGTTGATGCCGAAGAAGCCGACCGACTGGATCTATCGCTCGATATTATCGAAGCCGTATTCAGTGATCCGGCGCTGGACGGCTGGGAAGGCTTTGGTCTGGCGGTGCAGGCCTACCAAAAACGCGCCATTCATGTGATTGACTGGTTGCGTGAGCTGACAGAGAGCGTTGGCCGAAAAATGATGGTTCGACTGGTGAAAGGCGCCTACTGGGATACTGAAATCAAACTAAGTCAGGTAGAAGGCTTGCACGACTTCCCTGTCTTTAGCCGCAAACCATCTACCGATGTGTCGTACCAGGCCTGTGCCAAAAAACTGCTGGCCTATCGCGATACCATCTACCCACAGTTTGCTACCCATAACGCCTACACCGTAGCCACCATTTTGGAAATGGCACCGGATCGCAGCGGTTTTGAGTTCCAGCGATTGCACGGCATGGGGGATGCCCTGTACGATCAGGTGGTCAGCGCTGATAAGGTGCCTTGTCGCATTTATGCGCCCGTGGGTGAACATGCCGACTTGCTGGCCTATCTGGTTCGTCGTTTATTAGAAAACGGTGCCAACAGCTCCTTTGTGAACAATATCATTGATGAGACCATCCCGGTGGAAAGCCTGCTGGCCGATCCGGTAGAAACCGTGCGCAACTGGCGGCAAAAACGCAACCGCCAGATCCCGTTACCCGCCGATGTCTATGGTGCTGAGCGGTTAAACTCACGCGGCACTGATATCAGCGATTGCGATCAGTTGATCCCCATCAAGCAAGCGATGGAGTCCTGGCTGAGCCTCATTGCCAAGCTGGAACAGCCAGCGAATGGCCAGCCGGTGACCAATCCGGCCAATCTGGATGAAGTGATTGGCTACATCCAGTACGCCGATGCAGAGGCGATGCAGACCATTCTTAGCAAAACCCAGCAAGCTTTTGCCACCTGGTCACAAACCCCGGTGGCCGTGCGGGCCAACCTGCTGCGTAAAGTGGGGGATGCGCTGGAAGCTCATCAGGACGAACTGCTGGCAATTTGCATCAAAGAAGCCGGTAAAACCCTGCAAGACAGCATTGCCGAAGTGCGTGAAGCCGTAGATTTCTGCCGTTATTACGCAGCCCGTGCTGAGGAGTTACCGGAGGATAGCGAAGCACGCGGCGTGGTTCTTTGCATCAGCCCCTGGAACTTCCCGCTGGCAATTTTCTTAGGTCAGGTGGCTGCAGCTATCGTTACCGGCAATACGGTGGTGGCCAAGCCCGCCGAGCAAACCAGTCTGATAGCCATTCGTACTGTCGAATTGATGAAGCAGTGCGGTTTACCGGAAGGCGTGGTGGAGCTGGTGATTGCTCCAGGCCGGCAGGTTGGTGAGCATATTGTACCGGATGAGCGTATTCAGGCGGTGATGTTTACCGGCTCGACCGAAACCGGTTGCTGGATTGCCCGTAAATTAGCCGAACGTGAAGGTGAGCCGGTACCTTTGATTGCCGAAACCGGTGGTCAAAACTGCATGATCGTCGACTCCACCGCCTTGCCTGAGCAGGTGGTCGATGATGTGATTGCCTCTGGCTTCCAGAGTGCTGGCCAGCGCTGTTCAGCACTGCGGGTCTTGTTCCTGCAGGAAGATATTGCCGATCAGGTGATCGAGATGGTGGTTGGCGCCATGAAAGAGCTAACCGTGGGTGATCCTGCCTATTTGTCCAGCGATCTGGGCCCGGTGATTGATGCCAAAGCGCATGAACGCCTGAGCAGCCATGTGCAGTACTTAAGCGATAAAGCCACGCTGCATTACGCCTGTCCTATCCCGGAAGGCGATCGCCACTTTTTCTTCGCGCCACATCTGTATGAAATCAGCGATCTGACCTTGCTGGAGCGGGAGGTATTCGGCCCTGTGGTGCATGTGATCCGCTTTAAAGGCCCAGAGCTCGATAAAGTGATCGAACAAATCAATGCCACCGGCTATGGCTTAACCATGGGTGTGCACAGCCGGATTGAAGAGGTCACCGAGCGGGTTGCCAAATCCATCAAAGCCGGCAACATTTACGTTAACCGCAATATGATTGGCGCAGTGGTCGGCGTACAACCTTTTGGTGGTTGCGGTTTGTCGGGCACTGGCCCTAAAGCCGGTGGCCCTTTCTATCTAACCCGACTGGTGAAAGACAACCTGGCAGTTGAGGATGCAGCCCTGCCTGCAGAAAAGCGCTCACAACTGCTGGCAGAAACCACCAGCCGTGCCGTCGCCTATGCCATGCCGGCAGCCGCTAGCGCTCAAACCAGTTGGCAACAAATGCCTATAGTACAGCGCAGCTCGGTGCTGCGTCAGTTCCTGGCATCGCTGGCCTCCAATACGGTGGTCGCTAAGCTGGAACCGGATCTGGAACAGGTGATTGCCATCGCCCGCAGTCAGTTGCGACTGATTGAACAGGAGCTGGCAAACCCCGTCCAACTGCCTGGCCCTACCGGTGAACACAACAGCCTATGGTTGGAACCTCGTGGCACCCTGGCTTTGCTACGTGATGACACCGCTGATTTTAGTCACTGGCTGCTCAGCGCCCTGACGGCCATTGCCGCGGGTAATGCGGTGATCACCGCTGTGGAAGAGCAAGACCTGGCCGAAGCCGAAGCAGTGGTCAAAGCGCTGGTGCAAGCGGGTATGCCCGTTCATTTGATGGCTGTGATCAAGCTCAGCAGCATGACCACCTTATTGGCTGCACCGGGACTGGCTGGGGCTATCGTGCAATCCGGTACGGCCATCAAACCATTGGCCGCTGAATTGCTTGCCAGCCGTGAAGGAGCCATCCTGCCGTTGATCACCACTCCGGCTGATCACCGTCTACTGCACCGACTTGTCACAGAAAAAACCATTACAGTAAACACCACTGCGGCTGGAGGAAATGCATCGCTAATGACTATGGCAGATAACATCTAACTGCTGTTAAATTCCGGTTACTAGGCTACAATAAAGCAGTAGTAAGGTAGTTTAAGGAACCTCCGGAACCATGGCATTACAGGAAGTATCTCTGCAACAGTTACAACCCGGTGACTTTGTGGTGCGCGTTAGTCAGCAAACTGGCGATGTGCTCATCAAAGAAGCCGGTTTGGTGCGTAGCCAAAAAACCATTGAGCTGCTCCGTAAAAAAGGGGTGCAACGCCTTTGGATCGATCCGGATTTGGCCGATCTCAGCCTGCGGCCAGGATCCGGACAATCTGACGATAGTGATACCAGTGAGTCCTCCGAATATCCGCAGGGGGGGCGGGCCGATTTCTCTGCAGAGTTGCCTAAAGCAGAGCGCGCCTGGCAACAATTGCAGCGCAAACAAAGCCGTCTATTTGATAGCTGTCGCCGCCAGCAGCCTATCGATCTCGAACTGGTTCAGGAAGTCAGTTGCGGGCTGGCCGACTCAGTCAGCCGCAATCAAGATGTATTGCTGTGCTTAAGCCGCATCGCTCAAAGCAGTGACCAACTGCTGCAACATGCCATTAATTGTGCGGTTTATATGGCGGCATTTGGTCAACACCTGCAGCTATCAAAAGGTAAAGTGCAGGATTTGATTATGGCTGCGTTGTTGCATGATGTGGGAAAAGTAACGCTTGGCGAAACAACCAGTGATGCCGATGCCATCCAGACCAGCCTGAAACTGCTGGCACCACTCAATCGCTTACCAGCAGAAGTATCGCTATGGATTGCTCAGCACTGTGCCTATCTTGACGGTAGTGGCGCCCCCAAAGGGTTGAAAAACAACCAAATTAGTTTAGGTGCCCGCATGCTGGCTATTGTCAACCATTACGACAATCTGTCACACCCTGCGGGCAAAAAGCCAATCAATCCGCAATTAGCCAGCAAAAAACTCCTTGAGAAAACGCCAGAGCAGCTCGACAGCGAATTAACCCAACGCTTTATTCGCTGCATTGGCATATATCCGCCGGGCAGTGTGGTGAAGCTTCATAGTGGTAAGCTGGCGCTGGTGCTGGAAAATAACCCTAAAAAACCGACTCAGCCAAAAGTAAAGGTGTTCTACCACAGCCAACATCAGCATCATTTACCAAGCAAAATTATTGACCTCGCCAGGCACATGGAAGAGCACATTGATTACTGTGTAGATCTGGAGCAATACGGCTTGCAAGCCAGTAATTACCTCTGATTCAATTGGGCCACTCAGCCAGCGCCGGCATACTGAACTCCTGCTGACGATAGCGCAACACCACATGATTCGGATAAATTTCCACCAATTGAATATCGGTACTAAGCCACTGGCCCTGTTGTAAAGTGCGGCCATTGACCTTTACCCAGCGCCGCGAAGGAACGCTGGCAAATACATGGGCTTCGAAACGCATCGGCGGCAGCTGCTGCAATAACTGGGGAGGTAGTTCTGAAATAGTACGTGCCGGTGCATCGTGCACCCTAACCTGCTCACGACGCTGTCCGGCCTGTTCAAGTTCATCCACTACCTGTGAAAAACGCTGTTGTAACTCTGCCGACACCTCGGTTACCTCTAGTTCATCCAGTGACGGTAAAGCCGCACGGGCAGGACGCGACTGCGGCTCAGCGGCAATAATCGCAGGCTCAGGCTCTGTGGGCTCAGCTACTGTGGTCGCAGTGCGCTCTGCTACAACAGCAGGCTCCACAGCAGAAGATCCATTGGCATCGGCTGAAGGCACTTCGGATAAAGCGGCCAAAATCTGTTGCTGGCTGGCAACAGCCACCGGCTCAGCTTGCCTGGCAGGCTCTGTCGCAGCCCCTCCTTGTTGCGTTCCAAGCCAGTATCCTGCGGCCAGTGCCAAACTAAGAATAGCTGCGCCAGCCAGCACCCCCAGCCAAAAAGGTGCCACCCGACTACCAGGTGTCGAACTGGTTGTCATGTTTTGTTGCTGTTTTAATGCATCCATCAAAATGGACATGTGCTACTCCTGCAAAGCTGTTCGCTTTGTCTTGCAAGTTGCCAACCCAAAACGCTGTTTCTGGTTGGCACAATACTATACCCAAGCCACTTAACCCAAAACACGGGCTAAAACAAAACCAAGACCTGCCATCAGCGGCACCAACGCCAGCAACCAAAGCCAGAGCGCAGGCCGCATTGCCTGAGCTTGGCCAGTACTGGCCGGTAAAATTTCTTTGGCGGCCTGCTGCACTTCCGCTTTGCCTACCAGTGGTTTCTGGCGGGCAAAGGCTGCCAACATGGCCCTGTCGGCCAGCAGGTTCAATAAGCGCGGGATGCCCTGACTGCGCTGATACAACTGGCGAATTGCACCCGGCTCAAATACCGGCCGCTCGGAACCGGCGACCTTTAACCGGTAGCTTAAATACTGCTGCACTTCTGCTTCAGTCAATGGCATCAGATGGTACCGTGCCGTGATGCGCTGCGCCAGCTGCCGTAAGTCAGAACGCTGCAATAATTGCTGCAACTCGGGTTGGCCAATTAAAATCACCTGCAGCAATTTACGGCTGTTGGTCTCCAGATTGGTCAGTAGGCGCAGTTGCTCCAGCACCACTGGCTGCAAGTGCTGCGCTTCATCGATAATAAGCAAGGTTTGTTTGCCCTGCTGATGGTTTTTCAGCAAGCGATTTTTAATTTTATCGCCCAGTAATTTCAGGCTGGCATCGGATTTTTTGTAACGAATGCGTAATTCGTCGCAAATGGTGGCTAAAAGTTCCAGCTCTGACAGGGTGGGATTCAAAATAAAAGCCAGCTCAGTCTGCTCGTCCAGTTCCTGCAGTAAAGCCCGCGATACCGTGGTTTTACCGGTACCCACCTCGCCCGTAAGCAAGACAAAACCGCCGGCATCGCCGAGGCCATAGCGTAAATGCGCCAGGGCTTCAGCGTGACGTCCGCTCAGATACAGAAAATCCGGGTTCGGAGCAATCGAAAATGGCTGGCTGTGCAGGCCAAAAAAGCCGGTGTACATGCGCGCTTCCTGTGCTAATCGCTGAAAAATTTCAGTGGTTGGGTATAATGGCAAAAAAAGCGACGTTGGAAAAGCCTGTGCAGATCTATCTTGTTGGCGGTGCAGTTCGCGATGAGCTGCTTGGTTATCCCTTTCACGAGCGGGATTGGGTGGTGGTGGGCGCGCATCCGCAGCAACTGCTTGATTTAGGCTACCAACAAGTTGGCAAAGATTTCCCGGTTTTTTTGCACCCGAAAACCAAAGAAGAGTATGCACTGGCCCGTACTGAGCGCAAGCAAGGCTCGGGCTACACTGGTTTTGTCACTTACGCCGCACCCGATGTCACCCTGGAGCAGGATTTAGCCCGGCGCGATCTGACCATCAATGCCATCGCCAAAGCAGAAGACGGCAGTCTGGTCGACCCTTATGGCGGTGTGGCAGATCTGAAAGCACGGCTGCTGCGCCATGTCTCGCCGGCTTTTGCCGAAGATCCATTGCGGGTGCTGCGAGTGGCCCGTTTTTATGCCCGCTACTACCACCTCGGTTTTCAGGTGGCCGACGACACCCTTGCCCTGATGCAGCAACTGAGTGACAGCGGTGAGCTGCAGGCATTAAGCGCAGAGCGGGTCTGGCAGGAACTCAGTAAAGCGCTGAGCACCCAGCACCCGGAAGCCTTTATTGAGCTGCTGAGGCGCTGTGGCGCTCTAAAACAACTGATGCCGGAACTCGATGTGCTTTGGGGCGTCCCCCAGCCGGCTAAATGGCACCCGGAAATTGATACCGGCGTGCATACGCTGCTGGTATTACAGCAAGCAGCGCAGCTATCAGAGCGCATTGATATTCGTTTTGCTGCCCTGGTGCATGATTTGGGTAAAGGCGTTAGCCCACCAGAGCACTGGCCCTCGCATCATGGTCATGAGCACACCGGTTTGCCGCTGATCCGCCAGCTGTGTGTGCGTTTAAAAGTGCCGAACGATTGCCGGGATCTCGCGCTCTTGGTCTGCCAGTACCATCAACTGATCCACCGGGCAGCCGAGCTCAAAGCCAACACCGTGTTAAAACTGTTCGATGGCATTGATCTGTGGCGCAAACCCGAGCGGCTGGATGCCATTATCCGCTGCTGCATCGCCGATTTGCGCGGCCGTACCGGCTTTGAAAAGGCCGAGTACCCGGCCGAGCAGTTGTTACCGAAACTCGCTGCCGCGGCTCAGGCCGTTGATGTCAAAGCTTTGATTCAGCCAGGTATGAAAGGCGATGCCATCAAGCAAGCACTGCAGCAGGCACGGTTAGAGGCAATTCAGCAAGCAAAGCGCTAAAGAGTATGGATTGATACCGATCGGCTGCAATGTCGAAAAGGGCCTGCACAGGACAACTCCCGCACAAAACAATAAATTTGCATTTTTGCATCATAAAGTCTAACTTTTGGTGAGGATACCACTCCAACAGCAAGGACGACAACCCATGGCACAGACCCCAGTCTCAACCGTCAACGAACCGCTGCAGCTAGCCAGAGAACTACTGCAGCACACTGGCCGCAACCTGTTTCTAACCGGCAAAGCCGGTACCGGCAAAACCAGCTTCCTGCGTGAGTTGAAACAGCAGTCGCCCAAACGCATGGTGGTAACAGCGCCTACCGGCGTGGCCGCGGTAAATGCCGGGGGTGTTACACTGCATTCTTTTTTTCAATTGCCTTTTGGGCCCTGGCTGCCGGGTAGCACCCTGCCACAACCACAGCGCTTTAGTCAGGAAAAAATCAACCTGCTCCGTAGCCTGAATCTGTTGGTCATTGATGAAATCAGTATGGTCCGGGCCGACACCCTGGATGCGGTCGATGCCGTGCTCAGGCGTTACCGGCGCAATAGCCAGCCCTTTGGCGGGGTGCAATTGCTGATGATTGGCGATCTGCACCAGTTGGCGCCGGTGGTCAAAGCGCAGGATTGGGAGCTGCTCAAAAGCAGCTACGACAACGGCTACTTTTTCTCAAGCAAGGCGCTGCAACAAACGCCCTGGCTAACCATTGAATTGGAGCAGGTCTACCGCCAGTCCGATCCGCACTTTATTGAGCTGCTGAACAAAGTGCGCGACAACCAACTGGATGACGCCGCTCTTGCCCTGCTGAACAGCCGCTATCAACCCAACTTTCAAGCCGTGCCAGGGGAAGATTACATCACCCTGACCACCCACAATCACAGTGCCGATGCCATCAACGAGCAGCAATTGGCCAGGCTGCCAGACCCAGGACTGGAGTTTACCGCCGTGATTGAAGGCGATTATCCGTCGCAAAATTACCCGGTAGCCGAAACACTGTTGCTAAAAGTAGGGGCTCAGGTGATGTTTATGCGAAATGATAACGCCGAGCAGCGCTATTACAATGGCAAAACCGGTGTCATCACCCAACTGGATAAAGAGTCGGTACGGGTGCGCTGCCCCGGCGAAGCACAGGATATCCAGCTGTCGCCCGTCAGCTGGGAAAACATCAAGTACGGTTTGGACAAGGCATCAGGCGCTATCCAGGAGCAGGTGATTGGCAGCTTTAAGCAGATCCCACTACGACTGGCCTGGGCGGTCACCATTCACAAGAGCCAGGGCCTGACGTTCGAGCGAGCCATCATCGATGGCGAAGCGGCCTTCTCGCATGGCCAGATCTATGTCGCCCTCAGTCGCTGCAAACGCTTTGATGGCTTGGTATTAAAGACGCCACTCTCGGCAAGCTCGGTGCTGACCGACCAGGCCGTCAGCCAGTTTAGCCGTGAGCAAGCGCTGCCAGACCAAGCTCAGGTGCAACAGGCCAAAATTGACTACCAGCAAGCGCTGTTGCTGGATGCATTTGATTTCAGCCAGTTGGGCCGCCAACTTAGCAACCTCAGTACTTTGCTGCACCAGCAGCAGTCCCTGATCCGCTGCAGCAGCGCCGACCAGTTGGCGGATATCCGCCAGAGCCTGGATACTGAGGTGCTGGTGGTGGCCAGCAACTTCGAACGTCAACTCAAGTCGCTCTTCCATCCGCAGCAGGAGCCACAGCAGCAACCACCATTGCTGGAGCGACTGAACAAGGCCGGCAATTATTTCAGTGATAAGCTGACGGCCTTGCAAGCCTGGCTGGATGCATTTGCTTTTGACACAGACAACCAAGCCATTCGCAAACAACTGACCAAAACCATCGAGCAGCTGCGCCAGCAGCTCGCCATTAAACAGGCTGCACTTCACTGCATGCAGCAAGGCTTTACCAGCAGCCACTACCTGGAAGCGGTGGCGCGGGCACAAATCGATACCAGCAAACAAAACGCCGCCAAAAAAGCCGCCGCAAAAATTGCGCTGGATGATCTACAACACCCAGAGCTGTTTGAAGCGCTCAAGCGTTGGCGCGCTGACAAGGCCAGCAGTGAGCAGGTCCCGCACTTTCGAGTTTTGCATCAACAGGTGCTGCTGCATATTGCCAATGCCCTGCCAGGCAATGCTTCCGCCCTGCTGGCCCTGCCCAAAGTAGGCCCTGCTACCGTTGAAAAATACGGTGATGCACTGCTGCAGCTGGTGGCCGATTATTGCCAACAGCAGGAGCTGGAGCCCAACCTGGCGACAGCCAGCCCCACCAAAGCCACGGCGCGCAGCAGCAAAGTAAATAGCAGGCAGGAGAGCTTTACCCTGTTCAAGCAGGGGCTCAGCCTGGAGCAAATTGCCGAGCGTCGCGGCCTGGTCCGTAGCACCATCGAAAATCATCTGGCGCATTACGTCGCACAGGGGGAGCTGGAACTGACCGCGCTGGTCTCAGCAGACAAGCTAGCCACCATTCGTCAGGCAGCCAAACGGTTGGGTGCAGATAGCCTGAAGGTCCTGAAAGAAGCACTTGGCGAGCAGTACTCGTACGGGGAGATTAAACTGGCTTTGCTGGCCTGATAGCGGGCTTAACTGCCATGCAGCGTCAGCACCAGGCTTCGGCCGCTGGCGTGATCGCGGTGCTCGCCCAGATAAATACCCTGCCAGGTGCCTAAGTTCAGCCGCCCTGCCGTGACCGGCACCGTCACACTGCTTCCTAGCAAGCTGGCTTTCAGGTGGGCCGGCATGTCATCCGGGCCTTCATCGGTATGCTGGTAGTAAGGCTCGTTTTCTGGCACCGCCCGATTGAAAAAACGCTCAAAATCGCCGCGTACGGTCGGATCGGCATTTTCATTGATGGTCAGCGATGCCGAGCTGTGCTTAATAAACGCATGCAGCAACCCCTGCTGCAGCATCGCCAGCTCTGGTAACTCACGGATAATATCCTGCGTGATCAAATGAAAGCCACGCCGATATGGGGATAACTGAAGCTCTCGTTGAATGTACTGCATGGTTTTGCTACCTGTTCATTTCACTGGCCATAGTGCTTCATAGTGTACCGCAAGAATGGCTAACGGTTCGAGCACACAGCTCAATGGAATGCCAACCTGCGACACTTGTCGCAAAAACAACTTGACGGATCTGTGACAACTGTCGCAGTATAGCTACCATTGCTAATTTGCGAATGGCCTTGCATGCACCAACCCACTGCACCCGAACTGGAAATTCTAAAACTACTCTGGTCTAAACAACCGCGGACAGCCCGTGAGCTGCATAACGAGCTGGAGCCATTGCTCGGCTGGGGCTATTCCTCGACCCGTAAAACACTGGAGCGTATGGTTGCAAAAGGCCTGGTTGCTTGCGAATCGCATGGCAATAAAAACAGTTACAGCGCCCTGGTCGATAAAGTGCCGACCCTGGCCGCTTATGCGCAGGATTTTGCCAGCCGGGTGTTTGAATTGAACGGGCCTTTACCCGTTGCCATGTTTGCCAACAGCAAGCTGGTCAATGCCGACGAAATTGCCGATCTGGAACAGCTGCTAACCGATTTAGCGCAGCAAAAATCCAACCCAGCACAAGACAAGGACGCTTAAGATGGCACAGCAGCTGCTTTTATCCTTGTTACTGTGCAGCCTGTGGACTCTGCTGTTGTGGCAGGTCAGCCGCTTGCTGCTCAAAAAATTCAGCGCCTTGCAGCAATGGCCGCCCTACTTTTGGTGCCTGCTTGGCTTGTGCTTCCTTCCGTTGCTACCGCTGCCGGAGCTGGGCCAGCAATGGACCATTCCATCAGTGCTACTGCAAGATACGCTGCATGCCATCCAAGCCGAGAGTGCCCAACCGCTTCACCCCGGCCTGTTGCAGCCAACGGCCAATAGCCAGTTCATCTGGTGGTTGCTGCTCGGCGGCCTAGGCACAGTGAGTCTGTGGCAGTTGTACCGACTTGTCCGGCAATGGCAGCAGTTGCAACGGTTGATCCGGCAGTCCAAGCCGCTGGCTGCCGCCAGCCTGTTCAGTCCCGAGCAATTGGCAGCGCTTCCCGCCCGGTTTGAGCTCCGCCAGACTCAGACCAGCATTTCGCCTTTTATTGCCGGCTGGCGCCATATGGTGTTAGTGGTACCGGCCTACATGTGGCAATTGACCGCCGAGCAGCGTCGTTTGTTGCTGCAGCATGAACTCACCCACCTGCAGCGACGCGATCCGCAGCAGCTGTTGCTGCTTCGGCTGCTGGTAGCGCTGTGCTGGTTTAACCCGCTGCTGCGCCAACTGGAGCAGGCCTTTATTCAAAGCGTGGAGTTGGCGGTGGATCGGGCCGTACTGGCCAATGAACCCGGCTCGGCTCTGCTGTATGGCCAGACCTTACTAAACAGCCTGAAGCGTTGCCAGCACCAAGCCCAACCGAAACTTAACGCAGCTTTTATGCACGCCAACAGTGGGCACAGCTTCTATCAGCAACGTTTGCAGCAATTGTTTCACCCGGCTCCGGCGCTATCCTCCTGGCAGCGCTGGCGTATTCCTCTGCTACTGGGCTTCGCTGCTTTGTTGCTGAATATAGGCTACGCCCAACTAAACTACAGCGCCCCGCCAACACAGTGGCTGTTGCCCGTTGGCCAGGTACCGATCACCTCCGCCTATGCGACCCAGCATCCGCTGCGGCAAAACCGGCCGCATCAGGGGGTGGATTTTGGTGCTGCTCGGGGCTCTGATATCCAGGCAGCACAACGAGGTAAGGTGTTGATTGCCGATGCAACCAGCCTGCATAGCCGGTACGGCAAGGTGGTGCTGATTGACCACGGCCATGGCTACCAGACGCTGTATGCCCACCTGGATGCTTTTTACGTCACGGCCGGCCAAAGTGTCGCGGCCGGTGAGCCGATAGGCACCGTTGGCGCTTCCGGGCAGGTCACCGGGCCACACTTGCATTTTGAGCTGCTGCTCGATGGTCAGCATCAGGATCCGGCTCTTTATCTGGCACTTCCCAAACGTTCCTATTCCCAAGCAAATTAAGGAAGGCGATGTTTCGCCTGGACAACAACGATGCAAAAGAGCCTTACGTGATGAAAAACCTATGGATGCTTACCTCTCTGCCTCCGCTGCTAGCACATTGTAGTAAGCATCATGGCAGAGCCTTGCTGTCGCTGCTGCTGTTGTCTGCGGCTCTGGTGATTTGGTCCAGCCAACCGGATCAATCAGCCACCACTTCGGCCGCTTGGCTGCCCGCTGGTTTACAACCTGCAGAGCTTCAAACAAACTGGCACCATTGGCAACTGGAAGAAAAAGTCCAGCAGCAGCTGCAACAGTTGACGATGACGACAGAGCCAGAGTTGCCCACTCTGGATAATCACCTTCACCACTATGCCATTGAGCCCGGAGACAGTTTAAGCCGGATCTTTTCCCACCATGGTTTGGATCAACAGCAGCTGCGCCAGTTAATGGCCGCCGATCAATCCTTATTGGCACTGGATGTATTGCGCCCGGGCCATCAACTGATCTTTAAACTGGATAGCGAGCAGCAATTGCAGTCGATGGAGTTGCTGGTGCATGCTGGCCACAGAGTACTGTATCAACGCGACGACGATGGTGATTTTAGCTATCAGGAACTGCTGGATGCCGGCGACTGGCACAGCACCACCCTGGTGGGTGACATTCAGGGCAGCTTTTACGTCTCGGCGAAAGATGCCGGCTTAACCGATGCGGACATTGCCACTGTCCAGCAGCTGTTTCGAAACCAGCTTAATTTTTCCCGCGACATTCAGGCCGGGGCCCGTTTTCAGATCGTGCGCGGTGACAACTATGTTGCTGACCAAGCGACGGGGCAAAGCCGGATTGAAGCTGTGCGGCTGTTTAATCGCCGCCAGCAGTTTAGCGCCTTCCTGCACGACAATGGCCAGTTCTACGATGCTAATGGCGAAAGCTTAGAGCCAGCCTTTCTGCGTATCCCACTGGAGCGCAGCTATCGAATCAGCGATGATTTTAATCCTCGGCGTCTGCATCCGGTCACCGGACGGGTACGGCCACACAATGGCACCGACTTCGCCACCCCGGTTGGTACCCCGGTGCTGGCAGCAGCCGATGGCACCGTGATCCGGGTTGAAAACCATCCTTTTGCTGGCCGTTACGTGGAAATTCAGCATCATGGTCAGTACAAAACCCGCTACCTGCATCTGAGCCGGGCACTGGTACGCGCAGGTCAGCGCGTCGGCCGTGGCCAGCGCATTGCGCTGTCGGGGGCTACCGGCCGGGTCACCGGAGCTCATCTGCATTACGAATTGCACAGCAACAACCGCCCGGTCAACCCCATGACTGCCTCAATCCCGATGGCACAACCGCTGCCGGATGAAGGTCGGGACGCTTTTTTTAGCCGGGTTGCTTTTTTGGTGCAGCAGATGGAAGAAGAAACCTTACTGGCACAGCAGCGTTGAAAGACCGCTGCACGGCTTAGCCGCTCACTTAGACAACAGGGATCCTGATGAAATTATTTTTCGCCATTCTGGCCTGTTTTAGCCTAGGCCTGCTGGCCAAAGAACAGCTGGCTGTGCAGCCGCAGACAGCGCCCAAACGCATAGCCATTAGTTTTGATGATGCGCCAACCCCCAGCAGCGGTTACTTCAGTGGCGAGGAAAGAACCAGTTTGCTGCTTGAGTCCCTGGCAAAGGCAGGCATACAGCAAACCGCCTTCTTTGCTGTTAGTCAACACATCACGCCAAAGGGACATCAGCGACTACTGGCTTACAGCAAAGCGGGGCATATTATCGCAAACCATACCCACAGCCATCCGGATTTGAACAGCACCAGCCTTGCCGACTTTATCGCCGGCATCGAACAAGCCGATAGCGCTTTGCAGCAGTACCCAACGTTCAGAAGGTGGTTCCGATTTCCCTATTTGAGGGAAGGCGATACATTGGAAAAACGTGATGGTGTCAGGCAATACCTGGCTGAGAATCACTACATCAATGCTTACATCACCCTTAACAATTACGATTGGTATCTGAACCAGTTGTTTCAACAGGCCATTCAGGCAGGGGAAGCGGTTGAGCTCGCAGCCATGCGCAATTTTTACGTGGATACCCTAATGGCAAGTATTCACTACTACCATGAACTTGCACTGCAGTACCTTAATCGCTCGCCACAGCATGTGTTACTGCTGCATGAGAATGACCTGGCGGCCTTATTTATCGGCGATCTGATAGCCGAGTTGCGATTGCAAGGCTGGGAAATCATCCCGATGGAGCAAGCCTATCAGGATCCTTTACTCAGTTACCAAAGTAGCCGCTTATTCACCTTCAACCCTGGCAGAATTGGTGAAATCGCCGCTGATCAGGGTCAGAGAAAAGGGCTCTGGCATAGCACACTGAATGAAGCCTACTTAAAAGCGCGCTTTAGCAGCGAGGTACTGCAGCGATGAAACCACTTTGGTTTGACATTTAACCAGCATCAACCGATTATTTCTGCATCACGGCCACTAAACAACCAACACAAAGCAGGTAAGCATTGAGCCAGGCCAGCCAATGAATTAGCCCAGCTAAATGCCACGAAATGGAAGATTACCTAAAGGAGTTGGGTTATGAGCAAGCACGCTGACACTGATCCGCTGTACCAGATCATCCGTGAACTGGTTCAGCAAGCACGCCAACAGGTCCAGCGCCAGGTCAACAGCGCTATGGTACACACCTACTGGCAGATTGGCCGGCTGATTATCGAACACGAGCAGCAGGGTGAGCAACGCGCAGCCTATGGTAAACAACAGTTGGAGCAACTGGCTAGCAGATTGACCGGTGAATTTGGCAAAGGCTTTGATGTAACCAACCTGCGCAATATGCGCCGGTTTTATCAGGCCTTTCCAATTCGAGAGACAGTGTCTACCGAATTGAGCTGGTCGCACTACAACCAACTGGCCCGGCTGGAAAATCCGGCGGCACGTCAGTGGTATCAACAGGAAGCCATTCAGCAACATTGGAGTGTGCGTGCTCTGGAGCGTCAGATCGGCACCCTCTATTACGAACGCTTGCTATCCAGCCGTGAAAAACCCACTGTAGAAGCGGAGGCACAAGCCAATACCCTGCCGTTAGCCGACACCCCCAAAGATTACTTGCGCGATCCTTATATTCTGGATTTTCTTAATCTGGATACCAGTCGCTATCAAGAAGCCGATCTGGAGCGCGGCATTATTCAGAACCTGCAACAGTTTCTGTTGGAAATGGGTAAGGGTTTTGCCTTTGTCGAGCGTCAGCAACGCATCCGCACCGACGATGGCGACTATTACATCGATCTGGTGTTTTACAACTACCTGCTGAAATGCTTTGTGTTGATCGACCTGAAACTGAACAAACTCAGCCATCAGGATGTTGGCCAGATGGATATGTACGTGCGTCTGTACGAAGAACAAAAACGCTCGCCCGACGACAACCCCACCATAGGCCTGATCTTGTGCAGCGAACACAACCACACCGTGGCGCAGTATTCGGTGTTAAAAGACAGCCAGCAGTTGTTTGCCTCCCGTTACCTTACTATTTTGCCCAGTGAAGAAGAGTTGCAGCGTGAACTGGAACGAGAACGGCGCAAAATAGAGCAACAGATAAAAGAGCAGCGCGGTGAATACCGCATAGTGCAATAGCCTTCGCAGCTGAGTGGTTCCGTTTGAAACAAAAAGACCTGCCGCAGCAGGTCTTTTAGGATTGCAGGTGCTAATTACACTGCTTGCTGAATAATCACATTGTCCGCTTTTTTGGTGTACTGCGGCATTTTGTGGAAGTTCAGGTAGCGGTAGGTATCGGCCGCTGTCGCATCGATCTGCTTGGCGTACTCCAGATACTCTTGCACCGTTGGTAAACGGCCGATAATGGAGCTGACCGCAGCCAGTTCGGCCGACGCCAGGTAGACGTTTGCGCCCTGCCCCAAGCGGTTCGGGAAGTTCCGGGTAGAAGTAGAGACCACGGTGGAGTTCTCGGCCACCCGTGCCTGGTTACCCATACACAGCGAGCAACCTGGCATTTCGGTGCGGGCACCGACTTTGCCGTAGATGCTGTAATAGCCTTCATCGGTCAGCTGCGCCTGGTCCATCTTGGTTGGCGGAGCAATCCACAAACGGGTTGGCAGCTGACCTTTGTGTTTGTCCAGCAGCTTACCGGCGGCGCGGAAGTGACCGATGTTGGTCATGCAAGAGCCGATAAAGACTTCATCAATCTTATCGCCAGCCACTTCCGACAACAGACGGGCATCGTCCGGATCGTTCGGTGCACAAAGGATCGGCTCTTTGATTTCGCTCAGGTCGATTTCAATCACTTCGCTGTACTCGGCATCGGCATCGGCTTCCATCAGCTCTGGCTTGGCCAGCCATTCCTGCATCGCCTGAATACGACGCTCGATGGTGCGGCGATCGCCATAGCCTTCGGCAATCATCCACTTCAGCATCACGATGTTGGATTCCAGGTACTCGGCAATGGAGGCTTCCGACAGCTTGATGGTACAACCGGCGGCAGAGCGCTCTGCAGAGGCATCGGACAGCTCAAACGCCTGCTCGACGGTCAGGTTCGGCAAGCCTTCGATTTCCAGAATACGGCCAGAGAAGATGTTCTTCTTGCCTTTTTTCTCCACCGTCAGCAAACCTTGTTGAATGGCGTAGTACGGGATCGCATGCACCAGGTCACGCAGGGTAATACCCGGTTGCATTTCGCCTTTAAAACGCACCAGCACAGACTCTGGCATATCCAGTGGCATCACGCCGGTTGCCGCCGCAAAAGCGACCAGACCAGAACCTGCCGGGAAAGAAATACCGATCGGGAAGCGGGTGTGTGAATCACCACCGGTACCCACGGTATCTGGCATCAGCATGCGGTTTAACCAGGAGTGGATAATGCCATCGGCCGGACGCAGTGACACACCGCCACGGTTCATAATGAAATCAGGCAGGGTGTGGTGGGTATCGACATCGACCGGCTTTGGATAGGCTGCGGTATGGCAGAACGACTGCATTACCAAATCGGCCGAGAAGCCCAGACAGGCCAGATCTTTTAGCTCGTCACGGGTCATAGGGCCAGTGGTATCCTGGGAGCCGACCGTAGTCATCTTAGGCTCACAGTAAGTACCAGGGCGAACACCCGCTACGCCACAGGCTTTACCGACCATTTTCTGCGCCAGGGTGAAGCCTTTACCGCTGTCGTCTTTCGCACTTGGGCGACGGAACACCGTGGATGGTTCCAGCTTCAGGAACTCACGGGCACGGTCGGTCAGGCCACGGCCGATGATCAATGGGATACGACCACCCGCTTGTACTTCATCCAGCAACACTTCGGTCGCTAGGCTGAATTCAGCCACCACCTCGTCACTGCCATGACGGCACACTTTGCCCTGATACGGATAGATATCAATCACATCACCCATGTTCAGGTTGGATACATCGACTTCAATTGGCAGCGCACCAGAGTCTTCCATGGTGTTGAAGAAAATCGGCGCAATCTTGCCGCCCAGTACGAAGCCACCACCGCGCTTGTTGGGCACGTAGGGAATATCGTCGCCCATAAACCACAGCACCGAGTTGGTGGCGGATTTACGCGACGAGCCGGTACCGACCACATCACCAACATAGGCCAGTGGGAAACCTTTTTCTTTCAGGGCTTCCAGTTGCTTGATCGGGCCACGCACGCCCTGCTCTTCCGGCTCAATGCCTTCGCGGCTGTTTTTCAACATTGCCAGCGCGTGTAGCGGGATATCCGGCCGTGACCAGGCATCCGGTGCCGGTGACAGGTCGTCGGTATTGGTTTCACCGGTGACTTTAAACACTGTCAGGGTAATTTTTTCTGCCAGCGCTGGTTTGGCTTTGAACCATTCCGCTTCGGCCCAGGAGGCCAGGACTTGCTTAGCAAAGGCATTGCCCGCTTCAGCTTTGTCGGTGACATCGTGGAAAGCATCAAAAATCAGCAGGGTGTGCGACAGCGCTTTGGCAGCCAGCGGTGCCAACGTAGCATGGTCCAGCAGGCTGATAAGGGGCTCAATATTGTAACCACCCATCATGGTGCCCAGCAACTCAGTGGCACGCTCTGGGGTGACTAAAGGGGATTTGGTCTCGCCCTTAGCGACCGCAGCTAAAAAGCCGGCTTTGACATAGGCAGCTTCGTCCACGCCAGGTGGAATACGGTTTTCCAGCAGCTCGACCAGAAAGGTTTCTTCACCCTGAGGTGGATTTTTCAGCAGCTCGACTAAGGCTGCCACTTGTTCAGCATTCAGCGGCTTGGCCGGGATGCCTTCTGCCGCGCGCTCGGCGACGTGATCACGATATTCTTGTAGCACTGTAATGTCCTCTTGGTCGTTGGTGACGCTGCATGGTTCAGGCCGGAACTGCGCTGCCTGCTGGCGTCGACTCTGGAATTGTACCTGCGTGATTATAAGAAATTAGCTGCCGGATTAACATTCGCCTGCAGTCGTATCCGGTTATAGCCGGTATAAACTGGCTGAATAAAATGGTTAGACCAGTTGTAGCATGCTTGCAGGGCGTGTTGGCACGAAAACAGGCAACCGCATTGCGATTGCCCGTTAACCGATGAAAGTATAACAGAAAATGATTACCAAATCTTGACGCGTTCTTCCTCAGGCAGATACATGGTATCGGTTGGCTGTACATCAAAGGCCTGGTAAAACTCCGGGATATTCGGCAGCACACCAATCACCCGGTAGTACGGTGGTGAGTGCGGCCCGGTACTTAACTGACGGCGCAGGGCTTCTTCGCGGTAATTCGAACGCCAAATCTGCGCCCAACCAATAAAGAAACGCTGCAAGCCGGTAAAGCCATCCAACACCGGTGCTTCTTCACCGCCCAACGACAGTTTGTAGGCACGCAGTGCCACCGTCATGCCCCCCAGATCGCCAATATTCTCGCCAAGGGCCACATCGCCATCGACAAAGACACCAGGGAAAGGCTCAAACTGGCTGTACTGTGCACTTAAACGAGCCCCCAGTTGCTGGAAACGCGCTAAGTCTTCGGCAGTCCACCAGTCACGCAGATTGCCATCACCGTCGTACTTGGCCCCCTGATCATCGAAACCATGGCCAATTTCATGGCCAATGACAGCGCCAATGCCACCATAGTTGACCGCATCATCGGCATTCATATCAAAGAAAGGGGGTTGCAAAATAGCGGCCGGGAAGACAATTTCGTTCATCACCGGGTTGTAGTAGGCATTTACGGTTTGTGGCGTCATAAACCATTCGTGACGCTGGATAGGACCACCCAGTTTCCCAACCATTTGATCATAGCCACGGTGGCTGGCGCGAATGCTATTGCCAACCAAATCATCGGCTTTAATGACCAACTCCGAATAGTCTTCCCACTTATCCGGGTAACCAATTTTAGTGGTAAAGGTACTGAGCTTTTCCAACGCCGCGACCTTAGTAGCTTCCGACATCCATTCCAGTTCTTTGATCGACTCGCCAAACGCCAACAGCACGTTTTCTACCAACTCTTCCATCCGCGCTTTGGCGGCTTCGTTAAAGTGCCGCTCGACATACAATTGCCCTACCAGCTCACCCAGTACGCTGTTGGTAGTATCGACCGCCCGCCGCCAGCGAGGTTGCTGCTCTTCGACCCCTTGCAGTGTCTGGCTGTAAAAGGCAAAACGCCGATCGGCCACGGTTTCGCTCAGCTGCGGAGCGAAGCTATGGATGGTGCGGTAGGTCAGATAGGCCTGCCAGGTCGCCAGGTCGGTATTGGCAATAATGTCCGACAAGCCAGAGAAATACGATGGCTGTGCCACGATCACATCCTGCTCAACAGGTACGCCAAACACAGTGGCGTAAGCAGCCCAGTCAAAGTTACCAAGCAGAACGCTCAGTTCCTTTGCTGTTTTCTTGTTGTAAGTTTTGTCGGCATTGCGGCTATCCAGCCGGGTCCAGTGATGCTCGGCCAGCGCATGCTCAAGCTTCAGGATTTGCTCGGCGGCTTCAGCCGCATCCGCCACGCCTGCCAGGGCCAGCATATCCGCGACATACTCCTGATAGGCTGCTTTTAAACGCAGCGAGTCGTCATCCTCGTTAAAGTAGTAATCGCGATCCGGCAAACCTAACCCGCCCTGAAACAAATACACTCCGTACTGGGTCGACTCACGGGCATCGTTATTGACGTACCAGCCAAACAAACCAGCTACGCCATCACGTTGCAATTCCGCTTGCACCTGACCTAACTGTTCAGTGGATTCCATAGCAGCAATGCGCTCCAATAAAGGCTGGATTGGCTGAATACCCAGTTGGTTCAGCCTGTCCTGATCCATAAAGCTGTTGTAGAAGCTGGCCAGCTTGTGCTCATTCGAACCTTCAACCAAATCGGTGCGGGCTGCCACGGCTTCGATAATGTCCAACACTGCTTGCTGTGCTTGCTGATGCAAAATATCAAAAGAGCCGATACGTGAGCGATCGGCCGGGATAGGGTTATTTTCTATCCATTTGCCATTGACGGCATAGTAAAAGTCATCCTGAAAGCGCACGCTGCTATCAAAATTTTCCAACTCTACCCCAGAGGTTAATGCCACCTGAGCAGGAACAGTCGCTGTGGTTGATTCATTTGCCGGTACGCGTTGCTGGCCATCGCAGGCAGCCAAACCCAGTGCCAATGCCACACTGGCTGCCAGCACACTGATTTTCTTTTTCATCGTGGTAAGATCCTGTGGTCGAAAGTGGTTATCGCTATGCATAGTACGAAGCCCTTGCTGCAAGTGCAAACATGTTTTGTAACAAAACCTGACAACCCTGTTACCCTTTTGCCGGCATTGCCTGACAAGCTCAGCTCCGTTACAGTATTAGCCAAATAACAAAGCATCCCCAGATGCACCCAGCATGAGAAACCACCCACTATGAACCCAACCCATCAGGCCCTACCCCGGCCTACCCCATTGCACCGCTGGCTGGTGCTGCTGTTTGTCAGCCTGGCAATGTTTGGCAATTACTATGTCTACGACTCGCTTGGTCCGGTGATTGATTTACTGCAAAGCGATCTGGGCTTTAGCAATCAGCAAACAGGCTTTCTGATTTCCATCTACAATCTGGGCGCCATCGCAGCGCTGTTGATTGGCGGTATTATTATCGACCGTTACGGCACCAAGCGCGCTTTGTTGCTGTTTGCCAGCATTTGTCTGCTTGGCGCCATTATCACGGCCATCAGCCCCCGCTATGAAATCATTGCCAGTGGTCGTTTGCTGCTGGGGCTAGGCTCCGAGCCTTTGATTGTGGCCGCTACCACCGTGCTGGCCAAATGGTTTAAAGGCAAAGAGCTGAGCTTTGCCTTTGGCATCAATTTATCGCTGTCACGCTTAGGATCGGCTTCGGCCGATTGGTCGACCAACTTTGCCAGCCCGCTGTACAGCAACTGGCAGGACCCGCTGTGGCTTGCCACCGCCTTTGCCGGTATTTCGGTGACGGCTGCCATGCTGTACTGGCTGCAGGAAAAACGCTGCGAAGGGCGCTTTGATCTGGGCGCCACCGGCCAGACCGACAAACTGAAATTCAAAGAGTTATTTTTCTTTGGCCAGCGCTACTGGTTTATTGTGGCGCTTTGCGTGGTGTTTTATTCCACCATTTTCCCGTTCCGTACCTTTGCTATTATGTACTTTCAGGAGGCGCATGGCCTGGCGCGGGAAGCTGCCGGTATGCTGAACAGCATGATGATGGTATCCGCCATTATTGCCACCCCGCTGTTTGGTTTGCTAATCGATAAAGTCGGCCGGCGTGGTCTTTTTATGACGGTTGGTTGTCTGATGATGCTGCCACTGTTTCTGGCAGTCACCTACCTGCCAGCCGGCGCACCGGTGATGGTGTTTGGCAGTAGCATTCCACTGACCTTGTTGCTGGTGATGCTGCTGCTTGGCTGCGTCTTTTCGCTGGTACCAGCGGCGATGTGGCCTTCGGTGGCTTATACCGTCGATCAGCGCCGTTTAGGCACCGCCTATGCCACTATGACGCTGTGCCAGCAAATCGGCTGGTCCATCGTGCCACCGGTAATTGGCTATCTGAATGATCTGAATCAGGCCAGTGCCGACAATGTCGCCGGCTATGCGCCTGGTATGTGGTTTTACACCGGCCTGGCCGTCACCGGCCTGGTGTTTGCGCTGTTGTTATGGCGTCATGAAAACAAACCGATGGCCACACCGGGCCATCACCAGGAAACCGCCGCCGAGCACCAGCACCCGGGCTAACGGGGATAAAAATAATCAGCAGGCCTGCGCCTGCTGATTACAAACCATTCAGTACCAAAGCGGCCAGCAAGCCCAGCAGGCCGCCAAAGAAACCACCCCACACCACCAGCCAGCCCAGATGCTCTTTGATCATCTGCTGCAGCATCTGCTTCACCAGCTCAGGCGTGAGCTCATCCAGTCTTGCTTCGACAATGGTTTCAATGTGCTGCTGAATTTGCTGCATCTGCTCTGGGCGTTCCAGTTGCAGTAAGACTTGCTGCTGGAAGGCATCGGAGTCAGCAATCTCGGTCAGAGCAGCTTTGAGTTCTTGTATAAAGGGGTCGCGCAGTGGCAGCAGCACTTTTTTACCACCCACCATCATCAGCATCGAGCCAAAGGACGACTCTTCCACCACCTTTAGCAGTGCATCAAAAGCCGGATCCAGCTCCACCTGTTCAATAACCGGGCCAAGCTCCAGCTTCATCGGCTCGCCGTATTCATTTTGCTGATGCAAAAAACGGTCGATGTTGTCGCTGCTAAAGAACTGCGTCATCAACAGCTGCTGCAGGCTTTGTTTGAGCTGCTCAAAGCGGGCCGGGATCACGCCGGAGCCATAAAGACCAGGCACTTTCTCAAACAACATATGCACGGCCAGCCAGTTGGTCAGACCGCCGGACAAGGCAAATAAGCCGGTGGTAAGCAACCAGGGCTGCGCCAGACCAAAACCAGCGATGGTGATCGCCAGCGCCACACCATTGGTCAGCATACTTTTGTTCATCCAAATATCTCCTAAACGTTAAGCTGCAAACCAGGTTAAAAAGATAACCAAACCTATCCCCAAGGCCAGCCGGTAAATCACAAAGGGCAGCATACCCATCCGGCTAATGATTTTTAAGAACAAATGAATGCACACCAAGGCACTGAAAAACGATAGCAACATGCCCATACCAAGCGCCGGAATGTCGTAAATCTCCGGGTTTTTAATCAATTTGCTGGTCTGATAAAGCCCAATCAGCACAATAATAGGAATGGACATTAAAAACGAAAAGCGGGCGGCACTGGCACGATCCAACCCCATCATCAGGCCGGCCGTCATGGTAATGCCAGAGCGCGACGTGCCCGGAATGAGCGACACAGCCTGCGCCACCCCAATCACCAGCACCTGACGCCAGCTTAAATGCATCACATCGGTTTGCTGTTTAGCAGTACGGTCGGCGTACCAGAGCAAGCTACCAAAAATCAGCGTGGTGCAGGCAATCACCCAAGGCGAGCGCAGCACGGTTTCAATCAGACCGGAAAACAGCAAACCTGCCAGCCCTGCCGGTATGGTCGCCACAATCAGCATCCATCCCAAAGTGCCATGGGTGCTTTGCTGGCCGCGCAAGGAATTGAACCAACCCAGCAGAATCTGCCCCACATCGCGACGAAAGTACAGTACCACCGCTGCCAGAGTGCCAACATGCACGGCGACATCAAAAGCCACCCCCTGATCTTCCCAGCCTAAAATGGCCGAAGGCAAAATCAGGTGCGCCGAAGAGGATATAGGAAGAAATTCAGTAATGCCCTGAATAATGGATAAAATTAGGATTTCTATGGTACTCACTTAGTCTTCACTCCATGAAAAAGGCACCGTCCACAGTTTTTGCTGTTTCGGGTAATGTTGCCACAATTGGCGGTAGCTTTGCCCGGTGACCGGATGGATTTGATCCGGCACCAACTCTGCCAACGGCAGCAGTACAAAGGCATTTTTGGTAATTTCATCACGCGGAAGTTCAATCGGCTGCTGACAAATAATCTGATCGTAGGTCAGCAAATCCAAATCCAGTGTCCGACCGGAAAAACGAGCCACATTGCGCTTACGGCCATGACGATCTTCAATGCCTTTAAAAAGCTCAACGCAGGCCTCAATTGATAAGTCGGTGTTGGCACCGACCACCAGATTGTAAAAAGGCTCGCCGTCAAAACCGACCGCCTCACTTTCGTATACAGAGGAAATTTGCAAGGAACCAAACGCTTGTTTCAGCTCACGGATAGCGAGCCGAACATGCTTTTCGCGCTCAATATTGCTGCCAATGCTGATTAGAATAAAGGCCATCAACCAGCCTCCCGTTCAATGCATACACCCACCGTTTCAGCTGTAGGTACTGCCCCGGGCTTACTGACAGTGACCTGAACCCTGTTGGTAGCAAAATTTTGTAACAACAAAGCAGCCACCCGCTCTGCCACGGTTTCTATCAGCTCTATGGGTTCGCGCTGCACCAGCTCGGTCACCTGGGTCGCGATCACACTGTAATCCAGTGCTTGACGGATATCGTCGCTGGCAGCAGCCCGGCGGGTATCGCACTGCAGCTCCAAATCCAGCTCCAGCCGCTGTTGGATGGACTTTTCCCACTCGTACACACCAATAACCGTATCGATGCACAATTTTTTAATAAAAACAGTATCCATCAGTTCATTCCGCAGCAGGTTCAGGGTAAGATGAAGACAGAAGCCAATTGGGTAGATTGCCGCCACCTTAAGATCAGGCGAGGCCGATCTTATCGTAAAAAGCCAGGCTGAGGAACCGCATTGATGACACCTATGATCCTGACACTTATGTTGCTGGCATATCTGCTGGGATCCATCTCATCGGCGGTGCTGATTAGCAAGCTGTTCCGGCTGCCAGATCCCAGAACCACCGGCTCCAACAATCCGGGCGCCACCAATGTGTTACGCTCTGGTGGTAAATTGCCAGCGGCCCTGGTCTTACTGTTCGATATTCTTAAAGGTACCATACCCGTTTGGGGCTCGTATTTTCTGGGCATTGAGCCCATTTATCTGGGTCTGATTGGTATTTGCGCTTGCCTTGGCCACATTTACCCGCTGTTTTTTGGTTTTAAAGGCGGTAAAGCTGTCGCCACCGCGCTAGGTACCATGATGCCGATTGGACTGGATCTAACCGGCCTGTTACTGGCAACCTGGGTACTGGTGTTGGCAATCAGCGGTTACTCATCACTGGCGGCTATTATCACCGTTGGCCTGGCACCGGTCTTTACCTGGTTTATCAAACCGATGTATACCCTGCCGGTACTGATGCTCAGCGTGCTGATTATTGCCCGCCATCACCAAAACATCACCCGGCTGCTGCGGGGCAACGAAAGCCGGGTTTGGGATAAAGATAACAATCTGAAAGAGTAGACAAGGCTTAAAGTGGCGACAACTGCTGCATCGGCCAGCGTGGCTGCACGGCAATGGCCAGGTCCTGCTGCTGACCTGCCAGCAGGCGCTGATGCCCAGCCAAGGCAATCATGGCACCATTGTCTGTACAAAACTCTTTGCGTGGATAAAAGACCCGGCCACCACGTTGTTGCAACAAAGCCGCTAATTGTTCACGCAGCGAAGTATTGGCACTGACCCCTCCCGCAACTACCAGTCGATTTAAACCTGTTTGCTCCAGTGCCCGTTCGCACTTGGCCACCAAAGTATCGACTACCGCCTGTTGAAACGAAGCAGCAATATCGGCCCGGGCACTGCTATCCGTGCCGGCTTTTGCAATTACGTTAGCCGCGGCAGTTTTCAGGCCGCTAAAACTAAAGTCCAACCCGGGCCTGTCCAGCATCGGTCGTGGAAAACGGTGTGCTGCCGGGTTGCCTGCTGCTGCCATCTTCGCCAACAAAGGCCCTCCCGGATAATCCAGTCCCATCAGTTTGGCAGTTTTATCAAAGGCTTCACCAGCGGCATCATCGATCGACTCGCCCAACAACTGATACTGACCAATGCCGGCCACCGCAACTAATTGGGTATGGCCACCGGACACCAACAGCGCCAGAAAAGGAAAGGCTGGCGGCTCAGCCTCCAGCATCGGTGCCAGTAAATGGCCTTCCATATGATGCACACCTATGGCTGGTTTTTGCCAGGCAAAGGCCAGGCTACGGCCAATGGAAGCGCCCACCAACAAAGCTCCCGCCAGGCCAGGCCCGGCAGTATAGGCCACGCCATCGATATCACTGGCACTGCAATTGGCTTCTTTTAGTGCAGCCCGGATCAGTGGCAGCGTTTTGCGGACATGGTCACGCGATGCCAGCTCTGGTACCACACCGCCATAATCGGCATGCAGCTTGATCTGGCTATACAGCTGATGGCTTAATAAACCAAGTTTAGTATCGTAAATGGCAATGCCCGTTTCATCACAGGATGTCTCAATTCCCAGTACCCGCATCGTTACCTCCGGCCGAAAACCCGCGAATTGTACTGGGATCCAGGATAAATCACCAGCGATCCACAGAATCCCTTTACAAGGGCCCCGGCTTTTGAGTAAAATGCGGCACCATTTTTAATCGTATTGGTCGCTGACTGACCAGATAAACCGAGGTGAGAATTTAATGCCTGTTGTTAAAGTAAAAGAAAACGAACCCTTTGACGTAGCTTTGCGTCGTTTCAAGCGCTCTTGTGAAAAGGCTGGCATCCTGGCTGACGTGCGTGCGAAAGAATTCTACGAAAAGCCAACCTGGATTCGTAAGCGTAAGAAAGCAGCTGCGGTAAAACGCCACGCTAAGAAGCTTTCTCGCGAAAATGCACGTCGTATCCGTCTGTACTAATTTGTACTAAAGACGTCACAGCGACGGCTGCGTTTCATTGCCAGGCAGGCAGCTGCTGTTTTCAAACAGCTTTTGATTGCAATGAAACGCCCCCCAACTCTTGATTGTTAGAATGCAAAGAGTCGGGAACTGGCATATGCTGACCACACCGTGCTTTCAGGCACGGTTTGTCTTTTTCTGAGCAAAGTGAAACTATCCAGTGGCCGGACAGATCCCGCGACAGTTCATTGATGATTTACTGGCTCGAACCGACATTGTCGAGTTGATCGATCAACGTGTGCCTTTGAAGAAAAAAGGCCGGAATCATTCTGCCTGCTGCCCTTTCCATAACGAAAAAACGCCCTCTTTTACTGTCAGCCAAGACAAGCAGTTTTACCACTGTTTCGGTTGTGGAGCACACGGCAACGCCATCACCTTCTTGATGGAGTACGAGCAACTGGAGTTTCCTGAGGCCATTGAAGAATTGGCGGCAATGCATCATCTTGAAGTGCCACGCGAAGGCGGTGGTCCTGCCCGCCCCAGTGGTCAGGCCGATGATTACGAACTGATGCAAAAAGTCAGTAGCTTATGGCAACAGCAATTGCAGCATGGTCCTGCCAGTGCACAGGCGCAAGCCTACTTAAAGCGCCGGGGTTTAAGTGCCAACACGGTACAGAAGTTTGGTATTGGTGTCGCACCGGATAGTTGGGATTTTGTGCTGCGCCAGTTGGGCAAGGACAAGAAAGTACGCGATCAGTTAGTTGAGCTGAAACTGACCAGCCGCAATGAGCAAGGCCGCGAGTACGATTTTTTTCGTAACCGGCTGATGTTCCCCATTCGTGATCGTCGTGGCCGGGTGATTGCTTTTGGTGGCAGGGTATTCGATGACGGCACCCCCAAGTATCTGAACTCACCGGAAACCCGCTTGTTTCATAAGGGCCGTGAACTCTATGGCTTATTTGAGGCCCGTCAGCAGCAGGAACGACTGGAGCAGGTGCTGGTAGTCGAAGGCTATATGGACGTGGTGGCTCTGTCGGAGCAAGGCATTGATTTTGCTGTCGCCAGCCTGGGGACTGCGACGACCAACGACCACATGCAAACGCTGTTTCGCTATTGTCGATCCGTGGTCTGTTGCTACGATGGTGACCGTGCCGGCCGTGACGCAGCCTGGCGTGCCCTGCAAAATGCCCTGCCGCAATTAAAAGATGGTGTGGAGCTTAAATTTGTTTTTTTACCGGATGGCGAAGATCCGGATAGCATGGTACAAAAAGAAGGCAAAGAGGCTTTTCTAACGCGTGTTGCCGCAGCCGCCAGCTTGCAGCATTATTTCTTTGAGTACCTGCTGACACAACACGATGCCAGTTCCGATGCTGGAAAATCAGCGCTATTGGCAGAAGGAAAAGCTCTGATCGGTCAGATCCCCAGTGAGTTTTACCGGGAACAACTCAGTGATAAGCTGCACAACCTGATTGGCAAGCCCAAAGAGGTCAAAGCAGCTCCGGGCAAAGGCATAACCGCCCGTTATCTGCCCAAAGCACAAAGCATGACCCCAATGCGCCGAGCCATTGCTTTATTACTGCAATACCCGGCGTTGGCCAACAGCATACCGCAAGCACAAGAGCTGGCAGGAGCCCAGTTACCGGGCTTTGATTTATTGCTGGCATTGCAACAAAAAATCCTGGAAATCCCCGGGGTTCGCACTGCCCAGCTGTTAGAACATTGGCGGAATAGTCAGGAATATCCGATACTCAATAAACTGGCAGTGTGGGATCCTCAACTGGAACCCGAGCAAATCGAGCCAGAATTTGTGGATACCTTTGCCGCGATAGAAGATCTTTACCTGCAACAACGCCTGGAGGCGCTGGAGCGTACAGCCAAACTGCAAAAGTTGACCTCTGTAGAGCAACAGGAATACGTATTGTTACTTACAGCACTAAAAAGCAGAAAACCGCGATCGGCACCCAGCTAATTGCTGGCTAGAAATGCCGCAGTTTGTTATAATTGCCAGTTCGCAATTCGTTTATTAATTAACTTGAGTGGAAGCATAGCCTCTATGGAGCAAAGTCCTCAGTCGCAACTCAAACTCCTGATCTTGAAAGGTAAAGAGCAAGGGTACCTCACCTTTGCGGAAGTCAATGACCACCTTCCACAAGACATTATCGACTCGGAGCAAATCGAAGATATTATCCGCATGATCAACGACATGGGGATCCAGGTGTTTGAATCCGCCCCGGATGCCGATGATCTGATCATGGCCGATGCCGCCGCCGATGATGATGCCGCTGAAGAAGCTGCTCAGGCGCTGGTCAGTGTCGATAAAGAACTCGGCCGCACCACTGATCCGGTGCGGATGTACATGCGGGAAATGGGCACCGTCGAGCTATTAACCCGGGATGGCGAAATTGAAATCGCCAAGCGCATCGAGGATGGCATCAACCAGGTACAAACCTCGGTTGCTGAATATCCGGAAGCTATCACCTACCTGCTTGAGTTGTGGGATAAATTCGAAGCCGACCAGATGCGACTGAGTGACATCGTCACCGCATTCGTCGATCCGAATGAGCTGGATGAAGCACCGGTAATTGCAACCAACATTGGTTCAGATGTGCCGGAATCCAACAACGACGATGACGACGATGACGACGATGACGACGACAGCGACGATGCCGATGATGGTGATAGCGGTCCGGATCCGGAAGTTGCCCGCATTAAATTCGGTGAATTGCGTCAGCAATACGATGTTACCCGTAACTCCATTGTCAGCAATGGCCGTGAGCACGATACCACCAAAGAAGAAATTCTGAAGCTGAGTGAAGTGTTTCGCTGTTTCCGCCTGGTACCGAAGCAATTCGATCGCCTGGTCAAAAACATGCGCGAAATGATGGACCGGGTGCGGGTGCAGGAACGTCTGCTGATGAAGCACAGCGTCGAACATGCCAAAATGCCGAAGAAAGCTTTCGTAAAAGCCTTCACTGGCAATGAAACCTCTACCGCCTGGATCGATGCTGAAATTGCAGCCAAAAAAACGCACTCTGAAAAACTGAGCGATTTCAAAGACGATTTGTATCGCTGTGTTGAAAAGCTGAAGAAAGTTGAGGAAGAGACCGGCCTTAGCATTACCAAAATTAAAGACATCAACCGTCGGATGTCCATTGGTGAAGCCAAGGCCCGCCGGGCGAAAAAGGAAATGGTCGAGGCCAACCTGCGTCTGGTTATTTCGATTGCGAAAAAATACACCAACCGTGGTTTGCAATTCCTTGATCTGATCCAGGAAGGCAATATTGGTCTGATGAAGGCCGTCGATAAATTCGAATACCGTCGTGGTTACAAGTTTTCGACCTATGCCACCTGGTGGATCCGTCAGGCCATCACCCGCTCCATTGCTGATCAAGCCCGTACCATCCGTATTCCGGTGCATATGATCGAAACCATCAACAAACTGAACCGGATCTCCCGGCAGATGTTGCAGGAGATGGGCCGGGAGCCAACACCGGAAGAATTGTCCGAACGCATGCAAATGCCAGAAGACAAAATCCGCAAGGTGCTGAAAATCGCCAAAGAGCCAATTTCGATGGAAACCCCGATTGGCGATGATGAAGATTCGCATCTGGGCGACTTTATCGAGGATACCAGCGGTGAATCACCACTGGACTCAGCCACGATGGAAAGTCTGAAAAACGCCACCAACGAAGTACTGGCCGGCCTTACCGCCCGTGAAGCCAAAGTACTGCGGATGCGGTTTGGTATCGACATGAATACCGATCACACCCTGGAAGAAGTCGGCAAACAGTTCGACGTTACCCGGGAGCGGATCCGGCAGATCGAAGCCAAGGCGTTGCGCAAACTGCGCCACCCATCGCGCTCGGAAGTACTAAAAAGCTTCCTCGACGAGTAAATACCAAAGGCGCCTACCCGGCGCCTTTTACTTTTAGCAGAAAAAATAACCGCTTGATAGCAATAAGCCAGCAAAGTCAGATGACAACGGCAGCAAAACTTTCTATACTGCAAGCCGTTTTTGCTTAGCAAGAATGTCCACACCATGGCCCTATAGCTCAGTTGGTTAGAGCGCTCGACTCATAATCGATCGGTCGCTGGTTCGAGTCCAGCTGGGGCCACCATTTCCCTCAACCTTCTCCTTTATTATCAATAACTTAAAGGGGCAGTTGTTTTTCTGTCGTGCCTTCTATCGTGCCTTTATATCCTATCCCAGCCTTATTCCTGTGTCTAGATGTGCCTGATGTCGCTACTTATTCGCACAACCATTGCTTTGTTTGGTTCGGGTATTTCACTAAGAATTTCTGGTTAGCCAGTACATTCGAGCTTTGAGTCGCAAAATTGCTTCATGCAAAACTTACTGGCCAACCAAGGCCACAGCTAACCACAGATAAGCTATGGTTTCGCCCACAGCTTCTAAGAGCAGTTAAGTGGCTTTAATCACTACACGGAGGTATTGTCTTGAAATCGCTTAGTAAGGGTTTCAATAGCAGATCTGTATTCGGGGAATTGCTCGCAGATAGAGTCAAATTTCTCATCTTTAAATTCGCGCTGTCTGCGATTGGTCAAATTACCATAGCTGATATTTACATCACTTAGGTAGTGGTTAAACGCATTCTTCTTCTCAGCTTCGTAGACGTTAATTGCCTGCAACAGCTTTTCATTCAACGCACGAAGCCGGTGCTGTGTAAATGAACGCACAGCAACAATATCCTCATCGAAGTGAGTGTTCGGATCATTTCCAGTTTTCCGGTTTTTGTTATGGTTTTTAGCAGTCGTGTTATATCAATAGCACCAGTAGCAAACCAACGCCACAAAAATTGATGTCGGCATAGTAGGTAGGCCCAGTTAAAGCTCATAAAGTGCAGGAGGGATATATGCGTACAAAAGAGCTTAGTCTGCTCGCTTTAGCGCCTGTTCAGCTGGTATGCTGCTCAGTAGTTTCGTTTTCAACCGTGAATACCCTATGAAAATTATCGCTAAAAGCCTGGCTAAAGGCCTGGCCATTATTCTGCCCATTGTCATTACCATCGAGCTGATCCGCTGGTTGCTGGTGACCATTGAGTCCAGGCTGGCTCCAGTGCTGGAGCTGGTGTTGCCGCCGAGCTGGTATCTGCCGGGCATGGCGATTGCTGCCTTTGTGCTGCTGTGTGTGGTGATTGGCTTTAGCGCCCGCTGGCGCGGTTTTGACTGGTTGTGGCAGTTGCCCGGCAAGCTGCTGCTCAAACTGCCGGGTACCAAGCAAATCTACGGCATGCTGCAGGATTTAATGGATGTAATGTCCGGCAAAAACTTTGCCGATGAGTCGGTGGTGATGGTCAAACTGCCGGGCACAGATATAGAACTAATTGGTATCGTCACCAAAAAAGGTGGCCTTGATGGCGATCGCATGTCCTCTTTAATGAATGAAGAACAACTGGCGGTGTTTATTCCAATGGCCTACAACGTCGGCGGCTACACCATCATCGTACCGCGCAGCTGCACCCGAAACCTGGAGATGAAACCGGCCGAAGCACTGCAGCTGGTGTTAAGCGGTGGCCTGGGCTCAACTAAAAGTTAATGGAAAAAACAGGGATATTTTGCTCTTGAAGTAAACCTCTTCTGCCAACAAAAAATCCCTGTTAGACTTTCTCAAAAGCATGGACGCTGGATACCCAAGTAACCCCTCAGAGGTATGGCGTGCGCTTTTTGATCCTGACTCCTGTTGTACTATTAGCCATGCTGCTAACTGGCTGGCCTGACCATGTGCTGTTCACCGCACTGCCCTTTCCGCTTGCAGCCTGGCTTACACTGGCCTTTGTTGCTTCGCTGGCACTTCTAATGCGCCAAACCGACTGGCTGTATTGGCTGGCTTTTTTGGCCGGGCATTATTTTACTGTGCAACAGGGCTTGCAACGCCCAATCAGCGAGCCTGATGTTGCCTTGTTGTACAGTTATCTTCCTGTAGTTAGTGCACTTTGGCTCGGCTTATTGGTGCTGCTGCCCCGCCCCCCGCTTCTTACCAAAGCCGGGATCGCTTTATTGCTAAGCTGTGCCTTGCTGCCTGTGAGTTTACTCTATCTGCCTTTACCCAACTGGCAAACCAACCTGCCCGATTACCATTGGCTACTGCAGCCGGTGTTGAGTACAAGTCAGCTAAGCTGGCTACAAGCAGCAACACTCTTGCTGGTAGCTACTATCTGGCTGGCATTGCTCAGTTACCGCAACTGGCCCAAGCCTATGCTGGGGCAACTGGCGGTGCTGCTTAGTCTTACGCTGTTTTATCTGTGGCTGGCGCAGCCTCATCTGTCTGGCTGGGCAACCTTAACTGCCAGTTTGTGTTTGCTGCTGACCCTTGCCTTGCAAATGCTGCAACTAGCTTACATCGATGAGCTGACTCAGTTACCACAGCGCCGGGCATTGATGGGGCATTTAAACCGGCTTGGTAAGAAAAGTGCCGTGACCATGCTGGATGTCGATCACTTTAAAAAATTCAACGACACCTATGGCCATGATGTGGGCGATCAGGTGTTGCGGCTGCTGGGTGCCATTTTGGCCAAACAACGCGGTATGACCGCCTATCGCTACGGTGGTGAAGAGTTTACCCTGGTATTTCACCATGCCAATCCGAACAAGCTGAAAGAGCAACTGGAACAGGTGCGTCAGCAAGTGGCTGACTACCCACTGGTGGTGCGCCAGGGCGGCCGCCCCAAAGATCACGAGGCCGGCAAAAAGCAGCGCTCGGCCAAGAACAACAGCAGCAGTAAAACCGTGCAAATTACCATCAGCCTGGGCTGCGCTATCCGACAGGGTAGCGAAAAGCCCGAGCCTTTGCTGAAGCGGGCCGATGAGGCTTTGTATAAAGCGAAGAAAAAAGGCCGTAACTGCGTGGTACTGGCCACCAGCTAACAACAAGCCAGGCATAAGCCTGGCTGAAAACGTTTGTATGCCTTGCCAATCAGCTGGTTCTAAAGCGGGCTACCTGCTGCCCTAAGCCTGTGGCAACGCGCTGCAGCGCCGCAACAGCACCACGGTTTTGCTGCATCACCACCGCATTATCCCGCGACATACTGGCAATTTGCTCAATGTGTTTGGCAAGCTCGGTGACAGCCATCGATTGTTCATTGGTTGAGCGGGCAACATCGCGAACATTGTTCAGCGAGTCCATCGCCTGGCTGCGAATTTGTTGCAGCATACTGGCAGCATCATTGGCTCTGGATAATCCTTCCGCCACCCTCGGCGCTGCCGTTTCCATCGAGGCAACCGCTAACTGAGTATCATCCTGCACCAGCTGTATCATACCGGCAATCTCAGTGGTCGCCTTGCTAGTGCGCTCTGCCAGCTGCCTTACTTCATCGGCAACCACCGCAAAACCGCGGCCAGACTCACCGGCTCTGGCTGCTTCGATGGCCGCGTTCAGTGCCAGCAAATTGGTTTGTTCCGCAATGCTTTTAATCACATTGGCGATACCAGCAATTTCCTTAGAGCGCTGTTGCAACTCACCTATTTTGCTTGCTGACTGCTCAACGGTCTCGGCAACGACTGCAATCTCAGTGGCAGCGTCTTGTACCAGGCGCGCCCCCTGATCCGACAAATCTGCAGTTTTTTGTGAGTTTTGTTCTGTCAAATCGACCACACTGGCCACCTGCTTCAGACTCACCGTCATTTGTTCAATGCTGGCAGCTGAGGCTGTGGATGAATGCGCCTGTCGCTCGGTGGCTTCCAGTGCTTCCAGTGCGGCCTGATCCAGCTCATCGGCCTGGGTCTTGACTGTGTTTGCTGCCCCTACTACCTCGCTCAGGGTCTGCCGTAATTGCAGCTGCATATTCGCCACAGCCGCCAGCATGCTGTTTGGCAGGCTGTCGCGGATCTGCGTCGTCAGATCACCGGCTGCAATCTGGCTCACCAGCTCGGCTGCTTCATCCGGCTCACCTCCCAGTGCCTGACGTAAGTAACGCAGGATCCAGACGGCCATGGCAATACCTATGAAAATTGCCACCGCAGTCAGCAATACCATGGTCAGAGCAAAAGCCCCGGCGATACCCTGGGCATTATCGGTGGCTTGTTGATTTTTTGCTTCCTGATAATCAATAAAGGCATTGATGCTGGCCAACCAATCGACAAAGACTGGGCCGACTTGTGCCAGCAACAACCGCTGTGCCTCGCTTTGCTGGCCTTGCTGCCGTAATTGAATGACCTGATTTGCCAGCGGCAAGGCTCTCGCTTCCACCGCATCGATTGCCTGCAACAATTGCCGCTCTGTTGCGCTAACGCCATTGCGCTGCTGGAAGATATTATCCATCAGGTGACGGGAGTTAAGATAAAATGATTCCAGTTGTTCAATATCACGCAGTAACGCTGGGATATCACGCGCATTGTCGACCAAGGTGACATCGCGCAGTGAAATAGCCCTATCGTGCACACTGCCACGAAAGTTAATGGCGTAGCGTTGTTTGACTGAATTCAGCTCGGTCATCTCAGTCAATGTTTGATTAATTCGCTGAACCCGCTCCACCCCAATCAGGGTAAGGCCCACCATCAGGAGCAGCACGATGCCAAAACCCAAACCCAGCCGCTTGGCCACCGTCATCGATTGTTTTTTTTGCATTGCACACCTCATTACAGCTTAAAGGCGAAGTGCCTGTAATAGCGTGCACAATACATGCTTAGTTAAAACATCTCTAATGAAATAAACGCTTCCTTACTATCGAAAAATATTGCTGATCCAGGGTGATCGTTGTGTCGTAGTGCACTTTAATTCAAATCAAGAGGGGCGCTAAGGCCTCTGCTAATATGGGTGCCATACTGATGGCATTGCTATCGTGCGCAATGCAGTCGGTACTCCAGATATGCCGTACACCAGCCTGCTGGATAGTCGCCAGTGCATCACCGGCAAAGAGTGCATGGGTCACCGCCACATCCACCGAGGCGGCACCTGCCGCCAGCAACTGCTCGGCGGCTCTGGCCATGGTGCGCCCAGAACTGGCAACATCGTCCATCAACACCACCTGGCGCCCGCTAACCGGCACATCTGGCAAGGCTATGACCACCTCTTTATCGCCATGCCGTACCTTGCTACAGACCCCATAATCGCAGACAATGCGGGCTGCGGCCAGTTCGACCCATTGCCGCGACTCGGCATCCGGCCCAATCAGCAAAGGCTGCTGACATTTTTCCGCGATTAAATCCGCCAGCCTGGGGGCGCCACTCAGCGCAATGGCGTCGCCTCTTGGGATGGCTTCACGCAAATGTTCGATGCGATGCAGATGCGGATCGACCGTGATCACCGCATCAAATAACTCCGCCAACAGGTTGCCAATGATTTTCTGGCTGACAATTTCACCAGGGTAAAACGCAATGTCCTGGCGCATATACGCCAGGTAAGGCGCGACCAACAGCACACGCTTTACACCGCAGCCTCGCAGGTGTTTTGCCAGCAGAATCAGTTCGACCAACTTATCGTTTGGCCGATCCAGGCTGCGATACAGCACCAGTTGTGTTGGGGCATCGCCATCGGCAAACGGCAGGGTCAGCTTTAGCTCATCATCCGGGAAACGATGCTGCTGGTAGCACAGCAGCGGCAGCTTACAGGCATTGGCCAGCCGCTCTGCGGCAGCTTTTTCATCAGGGGAACACAACAAAATCGTCATCAGATTCAATACTCCACATGCAGGGACAGTAGCTGACTGGCATCACCAATCCGGTAGCCAGAGCTGCGTTCACAGGCCTGGCGGGCAAAGGTCAGCTCGGTTGGGTAAGCGGCATACACGCGATAAAGCGGCTGGCCGGCAACAACCGACTCACCCAGCTTGACCAAGAGATCAACCCCGGAACCCTTAGCGCGCGGCGCTCCGGCCGAGCGGGCAATACGAGCCAGCTGAATGTTATCTATCGCTACCACAGTACCGGACTCTGCTGCAGCTATTTCAAACGACAACGGCGACAGAGGCGGCTTATCCGGATCAAAATCACGCTGCCCCTGAGCCGCAATAATCGCCTGCATCTTTTCCAGCGCCCGGCCCGAGTCCAGAATATCGCGGGCAATGCCAAAACCATCACCACCACGCACATCGGGGTCAAACTCCAGCATGCGGCCAGCAAGGCGTAAGGATTTTTGTCGCAAATCATTGGGCGCTTTGGGGTGATTTTGCAGCACCCGCATCACATCGCGCGCTTCCAGGGCCGGGCCTATGCCATTGCCAATCGGCTGACGACCATCGGTAATCACCACATCGATGGTCAGGCCCATACGCTTGGCCACGAACTCAAAGAGTTTACGCAGTCGCTGGGCTTCCGGCATGCTACGCACCTTAGCCGTTGGGCCAATCGGAATATCCAGCAGCAAGTGACTGGAGCCTGCAGCTACTTTTTTCGATAAAATAGAGGCCACCATCTGGCCGGGCGAATCAATCGACAAGGGCCGCTCCACCGAAATCAGCACATCATCGGCCGGCGATAAATCGCTGGTACCGCCCCAGGCCAGGCAGCCGCGGTGCCGGTGCACAATCTCGGTCAGTTGCTCAAAGGGCATTTCCACCGCAGCTAACAGCTCCATGGTATCGGCCGTACCTGCTGGCGAGGTAATGGCGCGGGATGATGTCTTGGGACACAGCATGCCATGGGCGGCCACAATCGGCACCAACAACATGGAAGTGCGGTTGCCAGGGATGCCGCCAATACAGTGTTTATCCACCACCGGATGCTCCTGCCAATCCAGTCTGCGGCCTACTTTACTCATGGCATCGCTTAAAAAGAACACCTCTTCCCGGTCCAGCTCGCCCTGATTGCAGGCCACCACAAAAGCTGTCAGTTCAATTTTGGAATAGCGGTGAGCTGCGATGTCTTGCACGATGCTGGTAAAATCCTCCCGGATTAACCGTTCGCCGGCAATTTTACGATGCAAAGCCGGAATGGAGTGTGGTGGCTCGGCCGGTGCAACCCGAACGGCATCGCCATCCGGTGCACCCAGCATGGCAAAAGCTTCTTCCGATAATCCCAGTTGCTGTCCATCCACGATGCCAGCATCGTCCACCACGTTCAAACTGGCCAGAATACGCTTGCCATTGGCTGCCACTTCTACTTTTGCTAATGCCTGGAATCCTTCGGCACGGTAAATTTCGCAATCCCGATGCAGATAGGCCACGTTTTCATAGTAGGTATCAATCCCTACCCGCTTTAAGGCTAAGGTCTTGGAGCTGAAGGATTTCGCCGCTGCTTGCTTTGTTATTGGTTTCATAGCTGCATCCAAAGTAGCTTTGCTCTACTGTAACGCTCTGTACTAACAGTTCCAAGCTTTGCCATCATGAATCCGTCAACTCTTTGATGTAGATCCAGACTACAGCCTGCTAAAACATAACACTTTTGCCCGTACAGTAGTTGGGATCAAGCAACGATCTGCGCCATGCAGCTTGCCAATACAGGACAGTCAATTTATGGTGTATCTCAATTTTGCCTGGAGTCACTATGAAAACTTTTAATATTCTACTCAGTGGTTTATTGCTCGCAGCGAGCAGCTGGGCTGAACCAACCTATGCTGCTTCCTCCCCGGAGTTATTACCGGCTTTTTCCACATCACCATCGCTAAAAGAAAACTTTAGCTGTTATCACGGCCCCTTTGCCAGTTATGACAGCTGGCTGGCCATGCTGGGGAGAAATCCTCAGTTTAATGCCGAACGCTTTGCACAGTTTTTGCCAAGAGCCGATGTGGAGCGGCGTCAGCAGGCCTTGGATTGCCGTATCTTCGCCTATGAGTCCGATGGCATCTTGGTGGAGGCTGTGATGGTTCGCCCCAAAAAAACAACCGCTGATACCAATCAGTTGCCCGTAGTGATTTACAACCGCGGCGGTAATGCCAAAGGGGGGACTCTGGTCTATGGTAGCATTCAGCACAGCTTAATGCCGTTGGCAGAGCAGGGTTATATTGTAATTGCCAGCCAGTACCGCGGTGCAACCACCTTTCCCACCTCGGTTACCGCGCATATGCAGTTGGATCAGTTTGGCGGGTATGATGTGAACGACATTAAAAACCTGCTGCCAATTATTCATGGTATGCCAGAAGCCGACAACGAGCGTATAGCCATGGTTGGGTACAGCCGGGGCGGTATGATGAGTTATCTGGCGGTGCGCGATATGCCACAGATAAAAGCATTAATTGTCCTGGCCGGTGTTGCTGATTTAGAAGCTAGCCTGGCCGTTCGCCCAGAGATGGAGAACATCTATACCAGATTTATTCCGAACTATGCGACTGAAAAAAGCGCGCAGTTAACAGCCCGCTCTGTCTTGCACTGGCTTGATAAACTACCACCACAACTCCCAATACTATTGCTGCATGGCGATAATGATAGACGGGTAGAAGTGGCTCAATCACAAGCTCTGGCCAAGGCTCTGGCAGAACATGGCCAGCCTCACAAACTGGTGATATACCCGGGTGCCGATCACAACTTCGCCCCCAACACTGCAGAAGCCAATGCTGAAACAGTAGCCTGGTTAAAACAGCATCTTTAACTCAATTGGCCATTGCAGCACGACCAGTTGGATGGGCACACAGTTGTGTGCCAGCCCTCATAGCCACAACACTGGGTTAAGCCGGTAAAACTGCTGTAACTGCTGATAGAGCTCCGGCTCTTGTTGTTGCATGCTGTGGGGTTGCTCGAAAAACACCTCACTTGCAACAGCAAAAAACTCAGCCGGATTGGTAGCCGCATAGGGATCGAATACACCAGGCTGCCCACGGCTTAACTGCTGTTGCAAGCGATCAAAAGCGCGCTGAAATACCTCAGACCAACGCTTTACATCCAGACCGGCACCCAAATCGGGAGCACCATTGGCATAGCCCTTTTGCTGATCGAGCTGATGGGCAAACTCGTGGATCACCACATTATGGCCATCAAAGGGATCGGCTGCGCCTTGTAGCGAATCCTGCCAGGATAAAATCACCTGGCCCTGGCCCCAGGACTCGCCCAGCAATACCCCGGCCCCATGGTGCACCACACCGGCAGCATCCGGCTGCCTGTTTGGCACCACAAAGGCCGCCGGATACACCAGAATCTGTCGCAAACCAGGATACAAATCATTCGGCCGGCCCAACAGCAGCAAACAAGCCTGTGCGGCAATGGTCACCCGGATCTCATCATCCATCACCAGGCCAGCACAACCAACAAAGTCTTTTTCTGCTATAAACAACTGGATCAGCTTTTTTAGCTTCAGTTGCAAGTCGGCCGGCAAGGCCCGAAAATAAGGCAGCCGGCGTTTTAAAATCTGCCGCCAGCTGTGTGGAAAAGGCTGTTTCAATAACCGCTGGCGCTGCCAGCGCCGCCAGTAAGGTTGCCCCAGCAGCCAGCCTAGTAGCAACAAGGTAATTAGCGCCAGCAGAACCATTGGCATAAAAAGCACTCAGATAAAAGTGAACTGATCTGTACAATTGGGTAGCAGAGTAAAAAAATCAAGCGGCCAATCACGGCAAAAGCTGGAGACAGGAGCAGGTATGTTTCAATTATTTAAGCAATTACTGGAGCGTAGTGGTACAGAGCCGGTCGCCGATTGCCCGGCACTAAAGCTGGTCAGCGAAGCGCAGTTGATGTCGGTAGTGCTGATGCTGGAAGTGGCTGCAGCTGACTTTCAGGATGCCAGCGCCGAACACGATGTGGTGCTCAATTACCTGACTGATGAGTATCAATTAGCTGCTTCAGATGCCGAAGTGGTGTTCAGCCGGGCCAAGCAGCTCAGCAGTGACTCGGTTTGCCTGCACCGCTTTACTTCCAAAATGAAAGATCTGAGCTACCCAGAGCGGTTGGAGTTACTGGAGCAGCTCTGGCGTATTGCCTACCATGATGGCCAATTGGACCCACATGAAGAAGCCATGCTGCGTAAAATTGCCGACTTGCTCTTTATTCGCCACAGCGATTTCATTCAATGCAAACTGGCGGCGCAACGGTAACGAAAACGGCTTGCATGCCGTTTTCTATTCTTCTTTTCTATCAACCACTTCACCTTCAATCACCCGGTGGCCAGATCGGCGTGGCTGCTCGCTATGTTGCTGGTACTGTTGTTGTGCCTGGCTAGCTGCCTGCTGAAAAGCCCGCAGCTTACGGCGATAACGCCAGTAAAACAGTGGGATAAGCAGCCAACTGAGTAACAGCATCAACAGGATCAGGAAAAAGCCAGCGACCAGTAAAACCCCCATTACCAGCCAGGCCAAAATACGCTGCAATGGGCCTGCTGCTTGCTGTTGCCGCCAGAGCCGTTGCCACTGGTTGTTTTGCCGCTGAAATGAAAACATGATCATACCTATTCCTTAGTGTCCGCCCATTGCGGTAAACAGTCCCGCTGGCGTCACTTTCATTGCATACTAATCAGCTCAGACTGAGCAGAAACTGAACAACAGCAAGATAACTCATTCCTGCTATACTTGCCCTACGATTTAATTACAGATAAACGGTAAATGTTTACACTTCCGTTTTTCAGCTTACTCCTCAGTGTCAACCAGCCTCTGCAGCTTGGCACCAATGTGCCTGTGACATCCCCAACCAATGCCACCCGCCAGGTCCATTGTATTTTGCAACAGATGCGCACTCCTTACCAGTTGCAAACATTGCCCTGGCTACGGGCGCAACGGGAAGTCCAGATGCAGCGGCTGGATGGCTATTTCACGGCTATCCTGTTGGCTGAAATGCAGCACTATGGCGAGCTATCCGCACCAATGTTTCTGGAAAACTGGTATTGGTTCACGCATCCGGATAGCATTGGTAAAAGCAGTGCTACTACCCGATATGGGGTCATTCGCGGCAGTCATCAAGCCAATTGGTTCGATGTCATGGGAATTCGGCCAGAGGTTGAGGTCAATACCCTGTCAGAGCTGATACAAATCCTGCGGCGCCAACGAATTGATAAAGTATTGCTGGACCTGGAGGATTTTGAATTCGCCGCAGAACAATTGGCGCTGGACAGCAGCAACTACCAGCGCACCTTTTTTCGCTATGTACCGCTGGGGCTCTTTGTATCTCACCAGTATCTGCAAGCCCGGCCTGATTTTTTGCAGCAATTCAATCACCATATCCACAGCTGTGCCCAAAGCCCCTTCACCCTTTCCCCGATAGAACAAGAGCAGATCCTGCATGTTTTCCTGCCATTGGCCACAGCTCTGGCCAGCCAACAACATCTGCTTGATGCCGTACAGGCCAGCAATCAGCAGCCGATGGCACAGAGTCAACTTATGCAATTGGATCAACAATGGATGGACGAAGTGGAGCAAATGCAGCCTCAGTTAGGCCAGCAGATGCTGCAACAGCCATTATCGCAGTACTTGCTGCATTGGCAACAGCAGCAACAAGGTCTGGTGACCGAGCTTATCCTGACCGATCAGCAGGGCAAGAATGTTGCTATCAGTGCTATTACCTCGGACTACTGGCAAGGCAATGAAGCGAAGTTTCTCAATGTATACCAACAAGCCACGCCTTACTTTCTGGATGCCGTAGTCTTTGATGCCTCGACCCAACGTTTCCAGGTACAGTTGAGTATCGCGGTCAGCGATAGCAACAACCAGCATATCGGCGTGCTGACATTAGGTATCGATGTGGAACAAGCATTACGACGCCCGAATGGCTAACTGACCTAATCGCTGAATAGCCAGCTCCAACTCTGGCTGCCAACGCACACCAAAGCTAAGCCGAAAGCAATTGCGAAACTTTTGCGAAGGCGAAAATAAGGTGCCTGGCGCTATGCTGATGCCCTGCCGCAGGGCTTGCTGAAACAAGTCGCTGCAATCGGCCTGCTCGTTGAGCTCTATCCAGAGCACAGCACCACCCTGCGGATTGCTGACTTTAGTTCCCGCCGGGAAATACTGCTGCACCAGCGCCATCATCCGCTCTTTATTCAATGCAAGCACTTGCCGCAGTTTTTTCAGATTGCGATCGTAATCGCCACTGGCAATAAACTCCGACATAGTCCACTGATTTAACAAAGAAGAGGCAAAAGACAAAGCTCGCTTTAAACGCCAAACTTCCGAACCAAATCGTCCGGGCAGCAGCCAACCGACCCGATAACTGGGCGCAACGGTCTTGGAAAAAGAGCTGCAGGTCAGTACCAGTCCCTGGTGGCTAAAACACTGCGCTGGCCGGCCACGGGCTGCGCCAAAGTAAAGCTCACCATAGACATCGTCTTCAATCAACGGAATACCGCGCTGCTCCAGCAGCTGCACCAATGCTTCACGTTGTGCATCCGGCATAAAAGAGCCCATCGGATTACTGATGGACGAAGAAAAGACGCAGGCTCGAATGGGCTGATGCTGCAACGCATGCTGCAAATCGGCCAGCCAGATGCCATCGTCCGGACACACCGGGATCTCCACCGCCATCATCCCAAGGGTTTCAATCAGTTCCAGCACCCCGAAGTAGGTAGGTGACTCTACCGCGATCACATCACCTGCTTTGGCCACGGCCTGCAAAGCAATCGCCAGCGCTTCCTGCCCGCCATTGGTAATGATCAACTCATCCGGTTGTAAGGATAAACCAACATCCAGATAACGAAAGGCCAGTTGACGCTTGAGCGGCGCAAAGCCATCAATAGGCCCGTAATGCATAACCTGCTGACCAGCCAGGGTGGTCACTCTGCGCATGGTACGCAGCAAAGCTTTTTCGGAAGGCTGCGCCATGCTGGGCTGGGCAATGCCAAGCGGCAAAATCCCAGGCTGATGCACCGCCTGATAAAACTGCTCCAGCAAGCTTTGCTGACGGACCGGTACTGGCTCAGTACTAAGTGGCAGTCGCACTGGCCGGCATTGTGGCCGGTTCTCCGCCTTCAGGTAATAGCCTGAACGATCTCTGGCCTCGATGATGCCAAGCCGCTCCAGCTCTTCGTAGCCCTGCCGTACCGTGGGAATACTGATTCCTAATTGCTGACTGAGCTGACGCAAGGAGGGCAGACGGTCACCAACCCGCAGCAATTGCTGCTGTTGCAGCTGCCGCACCAACCGCACCACCTGCTGGTACAAGAATTCGGTTTGGTCGCGTTGAATCGCAGGGTTCATCATCACCTCAACTGTACAGGTCGTATTTTTTATTTTCTGTGCATGGTGAGTATACAGAAATTCGCTACCATACACAGGCCTGCTTAGCCCGCTTTGGAGATACTTATGCAAACCGCCATGCTGTACTTGCTGACCGTACTGATCTGGGGATCCACATGGTTTGCTATCGAGTTTCAATTGGGCGATGTAGCAGTTGAAGTATCCCTGGTGTATCGCTTTGGCCTGGCTGCGCTGCTGCTCTGGCTCTGGTGTCTGTGGCGTAAATTACCAATGCAAATGCCTATACCGATGCACCTGAGTGTTGCTCTGATGGCTGTGCTGAACTTCGCCCTGAATTACTTCCTGCTGTATCAGGCTCAGCTGTACCTGACATCAGCCATGGCAGCCATTGCCTTTTCCACCATGTTGCTGATGAACATCGTCAATACCCGGTTGTTTTTTGGCCAAGCTATTGCCAAACGCATTTATGCAGGGGCTCTGCTTGGTATTGCTGGCATTGCGGTGTTGTTTGCACCGGATCTCACCGAGTTGTCACTGGCCAATACCAGCTTGTTGGGATTGCTGCTGGTACTGTCCGGTACTTTAAGCGCTTCTTTTGGCAATATGCTCAGTGTGCGTAACTCCCGACGCGGCCTTGCGATCTTGCCCATGAATGCCTGGGGCATGCTGTATGGCAGCCTGGCACTGGCAGCCCTGGCCCTGCTGAATGGCAAAACCTTTACCATCAGCAGCCAACCGGCTTATCTGTGGTCACTGCTTTATTTATCAGTGTTTGGCTCTGTGATTGCGTTTGGCAGCTATTTTGCGCTGCTAAAACGGATGGGGCCGGAGAAAGCCAGCTACGTTATCGTACTGTTTCCTTTAGTGGCGGTAGTTTTTAGCTCCTTGTTTGAAGGTTTTCAATGGCAACTAAGCACTGTGACCGGCTTCTGCCTGGTATTGATCGGCAATGCGCTGGTACTCACTCCTTTTGACAAACTGAAACAGCTCTGGCTGCGCATCAAACCAGCGAAGCGCCTGCCTGCCGCGACTTAGCCTTGCACATGTTTTGTTACAAAGGTTCATAAAATGAACGCTTGATCGTTTTTTGAATCTGATTCAAAATATGCCACCTTATCAACTGAGGTGGTTATGGGTACATCGGAACGCAAGCAACGGGAACGGGAAGAGCGGGAACAACTGTTTCTGGATGCTGCCGAACAATTAATTGCAGAAGAAGGCTTTATTCAGCTGCAGATGGCGAGGCTGGCGAAAGCCTGCGACTACGCGACCGGTACCTTGTATCAGCACTTTACCTCGAAAGAGGATCTGCTGATGGCATTATTGGTTCGTCACTCAGCCCTGCACCTGGAAATGTTTGAACGAATTCAGCAATGGCAGGCTCCGTCACGCCAGCGAATTTTCGCCATTTGTGTGGCCGAGCAGGATTTCAACCAGCGTCAGGCCAACTACGTCAAACTGACACAATATGTGATGACCGAAGCCGTCTGGGAGAATGCCTCCGAAGCACGGCGGCAACAGTTTTTGCAGTGTGGTCAGCCCATTTGTCATATTGTCAGCAGCATAGTGCAACAGGCCATTGATGACGGGGATTTGGATCCGCAAGGTGCCAGCACCATGGAGTTGGGCTACGCAACCTGGGCTTTGTGCCAGGGCAGTCATAGCCTGGAGCATACACAAGGCCTGCTGGAGGCTTTTTCCATTCCACTCGGCCCTACGACCATGTACCGCAATATGCACCGACTGTTGAATGGCATGGGTTGGCAACCACTGCTGGATTTAACCCAGCCCGCGGAGTTGACCAGGCTGGTACAACACATAGAACGACATTTACAGATTAACTAAGGGCAGCAGACAACCTTAGCAACGGCTTTCATCTAAACAGCAGACTGCACAGCAGTCTATCAAGGAGCAATCATGTTTAAGCGCATGAGTCTGATGTTACTCGCCGCCATCATCGTGTTTGGCGGCATTTTTGGCTACAAAGCTATCGGCAATCATTTTATGAATGAGTTTTTCGATAATATGCCCATGCCTGTAGCAAATATTACCGCCGCCAGTGCCAACGCTGATCGGTGGGAAGCCTCTATTACCGCAGTAGGGAGCTTTGTTGCCATGCAAGGTACCGAGTTAACCGCAGAGACCAGTGGCATCGTTCGGGAAATATTGTTTGAAAGCGGTACCGCTGTCGAGCAAGGACAGCTCCTGGTAAAACTGGATGACAGCATCGATCAGCCTGAACTTGCCCGCTTAAAAGCGGCTGAGAAGCTGGCGCAAATCGAGTTAAACCGTAATCAACGCCTGTTCCAGGAGCGCAGTGTCTCGGAGCTGGATTTACGTCGTCGTGAAAGCGAAGCAGAGCAGGCTACAGCGGCAGTGCGTATCCAGCAAGCGCGTATTGCCCAGAAAGAAATCCGGGCCCCCTTTAGTGGTATCACTGGCATTCGGCGGGTGAATTTAGGCCAATTGGTCTCACCGGGCTCTGCCGTGGTCTCGATTGAATCCCTGGACCCCATTTACCTGAACTTTACCCTGCCTGAACAACGCCTGGCAGAGATCCATGAAGGCCAACAGTTGCGGGTCCGGGTGGATGCCCATCAAGAGCAAAGCTTCGATGGTGTGATTACAGCCATTGCACCAGCCGTTCGTGCTTCCAGCCGTAGCGTGGAAGTACAAGCTACTTTGCAAAATCCGGAGCAAAAATTGCGACCAGGTATGTTTGGCCGGGTAGAAGTATTAACCGGCGAAGCACGCGATGTTTTGCTGGTACCGCAAACGGCCATCCAGTTTAACACCTACGGCAACTCAGTCTTCGTCTTGCGCGAAGAGGATGGTCAGTTGAAAGCCTTCCAACGCTTTGTTCAGACCGGTGAAAGCCGGGGTGATCTGATTAATGTTACGGATGGTTTAGCACAAGGGGATCGGGTAGCAACGTCTGGCTTGTTGAAACTGCGTAACGGAGCCGCCGTTCAGGTCAGTGAAAATGGCAACGCTCAACCCAGTGCCGAACTGAACCCACAACCGGCCAACCAATAAGGAACCCAAAGATGCGTTTTACCGACGTCTTTATCCGCAAGCCTGTACTGGCTTCGGTGGTGAGCCTGTTTATTATTCTGCTGGGGATGCGCTCCATATTCGATATGAATGTGCGGCAATTCCCGGAAATTAAAAATGCCGTGGTCACAGTATCCACGACCTACATCGGTGCCGATGCCGATCTGATCCAGGGTTTTATCACCAGCCCACTGGAGCGGGAAATTGCGGCAGCCGAAGGGATTGACTACATTGTATCAACCTCTGTAGCAGGCATGAGCTCCATTGAGGCTTACCTGCGGCTGGATTACGATCCCAACGAAGCCCTGACCCAAATCGCCGCTCAGGTGAACAAGGTGCGTTCGGAGTTGCCGGAAAATGCCCGTGATCCGGTAGTCAATTTGAAAGTTGGCCAGGACGTGGCCGCTATGTACTTGTCGTTTTACAGCGAAGTGCTGGGCAACAACCAGATCACCGACTATCTGGTACGGGTGGTCGAGCCTCAACTCGCCACTATCCCCGGTGTACAACGGGCTGAAATTCTGGGTGCCCGCACCTTTGCTATGCGCATCTGGCTGGATCCAAACCGGATGGCCGCTCTGGGTGTCACCGGCAGTGATGTCAATCAGGCGCTGCGAAGCAACAACGTACTGGCAGCACTGGGCCGCACCAAAGGCCAGATGGTGGCTGTCGACTTAAATGCCGCCACCGATCTACGCAGCGTCGAAGAATTTGAACAACTGGTGATCCGTACCGATGACGATGCCTTGATCCGGCTAATGGATATCGCTGAAGTAGAGCTGGGTGCCGAAAGCTACGAAAGCTCCGTCAGCTTCAATGGGCTGGCGGCTACTTTTATGGGCATTGAGATTGCGCCGGATGCCAATGCGCTGGATGTAATTGCCGATGTACGCCGCATTTGGGACAGCGAAATACTGCCGCAATTGCCGGAAGGTTTAAGCGCCGATATTCCATACGATTCTACCGAGTACATTGAAAACGCTATCAACGAAGTGGTTGTGTCCATTGTGCTGGCACTGCTGATCGTTGTCCTGGTGATTTACGCGTTCCTTGGCTCGATGCGCAGTGTGATTATTCCAGCAGTTGCTATACCTGTTTCGCTGGTAGGTACTTTCTTTTTGATGTGGCTGCTGGGCTTTTCCATCAACCTCCTCACTTTGCTGGCGATGGTACTGGCCATTGGTATCGTGGTAGATGATGCCATCATTATGCTGGAAAACATCCACCGCTTTATGGAAGAGGGCAAATCACGCACTGAAGCAGCGATCCTGGGTGCCCGCCAACTGGCCTGGCCGATCATTGCCATGTCTACCACTCTGGTGGCGGTTTTCATCCCCATTGGCTTTGTTGGTGGCCTGACCGGCGTTCTCTTTGTCGAGTTTGCCTTTACCCTGGCCGCTACGGTAATTCTATCCGGTGTAGTAGCCTTGACCCTGTCACCGGTGATGTGTGCCTATATCTTAAAAGCGCACAAAACCGAAGCTGATAAACCGCGCCTCGAAGCCTGGTTGGATCGACGCTTTGCCAGCCTGCGCAATGGTTATCAAAAGCAGCTGCATGGTGCGCTGAATTACCTGCCTGTGCTGCTCACTTTTGGTGCCATCGTACTGGTCTCCTGTTACTTCCTGTTTATTACCAGCCCATCCGAGCTGGAGCCTGCTGAAGATCAGGGCTTTGTGTTCTCCATCCTGAGTGCTGACAGTTACGCCACGCTGGACTATCTGGAACGCAATACCAAAGAGCTGAACCGGCTGCTGGATGATATCCCGGAACTGGATAATGTATTTATTATCAATGGCATGGGTGGAACCAATACCGCTATTGCCGGTATGGTACTGTCCCCCTGGGATCAGCGTACCCGCAGCACGCAGCAAGTGCTGGAAACACAGATCCAGCCCTTTTTGGACAGCCTGCCTGGCCTGAACAGCTTTGCGCTGGTGCCACCATCACTACCCTCACCAGGAGGCGGCTTGCCAGTCGAGTTTGTGATTGGCTCCACTCAGCCGTTTGAAGCCCTGCAGGAAGTTGCGCAGCAAGTGATGGGACGGGCCATGGCCAGTGGCCGCTTTATCTTTGTCGACAACGACTTGAAAATAGACCGGCCCCGTCAGACGGTGCATGTCGATCGGGATAAAGCAGCGTTAATGGGTGTCAGCATGCAACAAATAGCTGCAGATCTGGGCAGCTTGCTGGCTGGGGCCGATGCTGGTCGCTTTGCGCTGGATAACCGTTCATACCGCGTGATCCCACAGGTTGAGCGGGTTGAACGCTTAAACCCGGAACAGCTGAAGAACTACTATACCCGCAATCGGGATGGTGAACTGGTGCCTTTATCCACCTTGATCACACTGGAAGAAAGTGTGCAGCCACAAGCATTGAAGGGATTTCAGCAGCTGAATGCCGTGAAAATTTCCGGCCTGCCCCGTCCCGGCGTACCACTGGGTGAAGCCTTAGCCGTGCTGGAACAAATCGCAGCAGAAGTACTGCCTGCCGGTTACAGTGTCGATTATGCTGGTCAGTCCCGTCAGTACAAGGCTGAAGGCCAGCAACTGGTGATTACCTTCTTCTTTGCTTTGATTGTGATTTTCCTGGTGCTGGCGGCTCAGTTCGAATCGTTCAAGAATGCGGTGATTATTCTGGTCACAGTTCCCATGAGTGTGTGTGGCGCTCTGATCTTTATCAGCCTTGGTTTTACCAGCCTGAATATCTATACCCAGGTTGGCTTACTGACCCTGGTCGGCTTAATAGCCAAGCACGGTATTCTGATAGTGGAGTTTGCCAATCAATTGCAACAAGAAGGCCGCAGCAAGCGACAAGCCATTGAAGAAGCTACCTCAGTGCGCTTAAGGCCAATTCTGATGACAACAGCAGCGACGGTGCTGGCGATGATCCCGCTGCTAATGGCCAGCGGTGCTGGTGCGGCTTCCCGCTATGCCATGGGCCTGGTAATTGCCAGTGGCATGACCATAGGCACCGCTTTTACTCTGTTCGTGGTACCTGCAATGTATTTGCTGCTTGCCCGGGATCTGCGCACAGATCCCGACAACAACGAAGAGGTGATAGCAGATTAAGCTTCCTTCGGGCCGGGGTTTTGCCTGGTCCATGCCCACGCCAGCGACTCTGTCGCTGGCTTTTTTTTAGCTGAAAAAGAAGAAAGGCTTAATGGCGTGCCAGCTGTTGCAACAGCCGCTGGCTGTGCTCCAGCATCTTGGCATTGGCGTTAATTTTGCTCAGCTGCAAATACAATAAATGGCATACATGCTGCGCACTTAATTGCTCCAGCAGCGGATCCAGCCGGGGGCTGCTGTCACCGGCCAGCACATACAAAGGTGTTTGTACCAATAAACTAAGCGGGTTGGTTTTAAAAGCCGTCAGTGATATCAGTTGGACTTTTTGTGACTTGAGCTCTCGGGCCAGCCGCAGCACATCCTGATTTTCACCACTGTGCGAAATAGCAAACAACACACTCTGCTCAGAGAGCTGGGCACTGTATTGCAGTTGCACCGCAGGATCGGGGTGATAACACACTGTTTTGCCCAATTGCCGCAAACGAAAGGCGAAATCAGCCGCCACCAGACCAGAGCCTCCAAAACCAACCAATAAAATTTTATCGGCCGCATCCAGCAGTTGGCTGGCCCTATCCAGGTTTTTTTGTTCGTTGATTTCAGTTAAGGTGCGATAGCTGGCCTGCAACTGCAATTGAAACTGCTCAACTTCTGCCAGCGGCATTTTCTTAATATCGCTGTTGTCATCCCGGTTCAGGTTCGACTGAGCTACCAGCGCTTCGCTGACTGCCAGTTTGAAATCAGGGTAACCTTTGTAACCGACTTTCTGACAAAATTTCACCACACTGGACTGACTCACTCCCACGGCATCCGCCAATTGCTGCGATGAGTAATCCCGAAGTAAATGCGAGTTATCCAGAATAAAGTCCGCAAGCTTGCGTTCAATGGCCGACATCTGGTCTTGCAAACCTCTGATTTTCAATAGACACACCATATTGTTTTTGTACTCGTGTTAAGCCAAGGCCAGCGGCACTACTATAACCTGAACAGCCGGCCCTGGTAAACAATGTTAAAAATCTGGCATCTGATCCCAGCTCAGTTGCTCTGCAACCTCGATACGACGTCGGATCAGGGCCGATTGTATACCGGATACCAATACCTCCGGAACCAAAGCTCTGGTGTTGTAACAGGATGCCATGACGGCACCGTAGGCACCGGCCTGGCCTATTGCCACAGCCTCCCCTGGCTTTAGTTCAGGCAAAGACTGCCCCATACTGAAGGTATCGCCGGTTTCACACACCGGGCCAACGACATCATAGCGCAAGCTGGCTCGGTCCGGCTGTTGCTGTACCGGCCAGATGTCATGCACAGCCCCATACATGGCAGGACGCAGCAAATCATTCATGGCCGCATCTAAAATCAAAAAGGTTTTGCCCGGTCCCTGTTTTACATACTCCACCTGACAGAGCAACACACCAGCATTGGCGGCCAGCGAGCGGCCTGGCTCTAAAATCAGTCGGCAACCTTTATCGGCAAAGTGCCGACGTACCAGCGCCATGTAATTGTCAATCGAAACTGCCTGGCTGGCATCCGGATACAAAATGCCCAGGCCACCACCCAGATCAATGGTATCGATGGGGTGACCGAGCGCCTGCAAACGATCCACCAGCTCCAGCATGCGCTCAAATGCAGCCTGGTACGGTGCTAAATCGGTAATTTGTGAGCCGATATGCATATCAACGCCCTGGATACGAATACCCGGTAAACTGGCAGCCAACCCATACACCTGCTCTACCTGCTGCCAACTAATGCCAAATTTATTCTCCGCTTTGCCGGTGGCAATTTTTTCATGGGTACCGGCATCCACATCCGGATTGACCCGTACCGCTATTGCGGCTTCCAGGCTAAGCGCGGTTGCCACCTCACTTAATCGTTTTAACTCTGGAATGGACTCGACATTAAACTGCAAGATACCGGCTTTTAGTGCCAGCGCCATATCGGCCCTGGTTTTACCTACCCCGGAATACACTACACGATTGGCTGGAAAACCAGCTGCCAACGCCCGTTGCAGTTCGCCAATGGAGACCACATCAGCCCCTGCACCGGCTTTGGCAAAACACTGCAATACCGCCAGGTTGGAGTTGGCTTTCACCGCAAAGCAAATCAAAGCATCCAATCCAGTTGCTGCTTGCTGGTAAGCCTGCAAATTCGTCAGTAATTGAGCTTTGGAATAGACATAACAAGGGGAACCGTATTGCTGCAGCAAAGCAGCAGCAGGCAACTGCTCAATGTGCAACTCTTGCTGCTGATAGCCAATGGCCATAAAAGGACTCCTGAACAAACAGAATTGTTTATTCACGATAATAGCCGTTAAGAATAAATTATTCCAGCCATTCTTGGGCGCTTTGCACTTTTTTGCACTAGCGCCTAGTGATCGCTGGACTGGAAGCTGGCCAGTGCCTGGCGCAGAAAACCAGCTTTAGCGGCTAACAAAGCAATGGCATCTTCTTTGCCAAGACCAGTCAACAGCCGTAAAATGGCCAACTTGGCACTGTTATCGGATTCAGTCAGCATCTGTTTCGCCTGCTGATGCGTGCAGCCAGTGGCTTCGGCCACAATACGGGCAGCACGAACACACAGCTTCTGATTGCTGGCGTGCACATCCACCATCAGGTTCTGATACACTTTCCCGCTACGTACCATGCTGGCAGTGGATAGCATATTCAGCAGCAATTTTTGTGCGGTACCGGATTTCATTCGGGTAGACCCTGTCAGTACCTCCGGCCCGACAGCGGCACATAAGGGGATATCCGCGGCCTGCAACACCGCAGTATCCGGGTTGCAGCTAATACCTATGGTGGTGCAACCAAGCTGACGCCCATACTGCATGGCCGCCACCACATAAGGGGTGCGGCCACTGGCGGCAATACCCACCAACACATCACTGGCCGATAAATGAATGGCTTGCACATCGTTGATCCCCTGGTCCGCATCGTCTTCGGCCCCCTCTACCGCCTGTAAAATGGCCGCTGACCCACCGGCGATTAATGCTTGCACCTGCTCTGGCGGTGTGCTGAAAGTAGGGGGGCACTCCGCCGCATCCAGAATACCCAGCCGGCCACTGGTGCCAGCACCGATGTAGATTAAACGCCCGCCGGCAGCAAAAGCTGCCACTATGGCATCGACGGCCTGCGCTACCTGCTCCAGGATCCCTGCCAGGACCTGTGCTACTTGCTGATCAGCCTGGTTAATGCGTTTTAAAACATCCAGAGTATCCAACTGGTCCAAATCCATACTATCCGGGTTGCGACTCTCGGATAAAAAGCTGCTCAGCTCACGCAGCAGTTGTTGCTCTTGACCACTATCCAGTACCGGCGGCTTCTTTTCCCCCATCATACTCGTGGCTCCGTCTTTTCCAGCTCACCACTGCGCCACTTTTGTGCCAGCAATAATGCACCATCCACCGAAGTACCTGCCGCCGGAATCACTTTCTGTTGGATGCGCTCTGGCAACTGCGGGATAGTCCCTGCAGCCAGGCCGCCAAGTATCACTATCGGTAAATCCACCTCCTGGCACGTCAAATCAATCAGCTCTACCACATCATCCAGGTAGCGTCCAAACACTCTGGCTGCTTGTGGGCATTGCGCTGCCAGAGGCAATACCAGAGGGGCCAGTCGGGAAAAATCATTCACAACCGCATGTTTCAACCAGGCCAGAATATTGGCCGGATCGGTGCCAATCACCGCAGTCACAGCCTTCGCCAACCGGGAGCTGAAAGCACGGCTGCGATCAAACTCATCCAACACCTGACGCACCGCCATCTTCCCTAAAATAGCTCCGCTGCCTTCATCGCCAATGTTAAAGCCCCAACCACCAAACTGTCGCTCGACACCATTGGACTCCAGCCGCATACCAACAGAACCGGTACCTAAAGCCACCACTGCCACCGGCTGACCATGATTCGCGCCCCAGACGGATGTTTTCGCATCGGTGGTGATCCAAAGCTGTGGACAAAGTTCAGCCAGATGCAGCTCCAATGATCTGCGCAGCTGCAAATTACCTGCACCAGGCACACCAGCCACTACAGTCACTTCACGGCCCTGACAATGCGCCAGCTCAAATAAATTGCTAATCAACTGATACAGCGTCGCCGCAGCATTGTTGTAGTCGTTGGTCAGGGAGGCCGAGCCCATTTTCAGTTGCCAGCTGCGATTACTGGCGAGATGCACCAGCCGGCCAAGGGTTTTGGTGCCACCGGCATCAATACCAAGTATATAGTCCGTCACTCTGTCTCTCCTGTGACTGCGAATGAAGATGGTTGCTGTTGTTTAGGCTTGCCTAAACAACAGACCACAAAAGCAAATAAGGTACCCAAGCAAAGCTGCCAGGTAAAGCCCAAATCCCATGTGGCCAGAACAGGGCCAAAGAACTGCAGTACATAAGGCTGGAAAAACAAAGGCACCAGAAAACCACAAAGCAACGCGGCAGCCACACTGCGGGCATTACCGCGGTTAGTGCATAGAACCGTAAAGTAAACCCCCAGCAGACCACTGTAGGAAAACACCATCACGCTAAGGGCAAAAGCCAGCAATGGCATATCGCTAAATTGCTGCCAGTAAAAACACAGTACCGCCATCGCCGATAGTGCTGTTGCAGTCAGCAACATGCCAAACTGACCGGCCCGGACAAAGTGTCGTTCAGATGTGGCCGCTCTGCGACGCTGTTGCCAGGGGCGATACAAATCCTCCACCAGCACCGAAGACATGGAGTTGAGTCCGGAGGTCATGGTAGAAAGTGCAGCCGCCACCACACCAACCGTCACCAGCCCCCGCAAACCAGCAGGCATTTCATTGAGTACGAAATGCATAAAAACCGTCACGGTTTCACCGGCAAAGCTGCCGGCAAGCTCTGCGCCACCTTGTTGCATCAAGTCAGGCCGCAGATAGAATACATAAAGCAACATGCCAATGGCGATAAAGAGCAACATCACCGGAATAATCAATACCACCGACAACAGCATAGCGCTGGCACCCTGCCTGGCCGTTTTACAGCTGAGTACCCGCTGGGTCATATCCTGATCCAACCCAAAAGCAGCAATATTCAGCAGCACAAAACCACTCATGGCCGACCAAAATGTAAAAACGCCACCGGAACTGACATCAAGTGAAAAATCCAGTAACTGCAACTTCGAGCCGGAACCATCCAGGGGTTCCCTCAGCGCCGCCAGGATAGCTGCCGGCTCGGCCGGGATCAGCCACAGCAGATAGATAAACACCGCTATGGCCGCCAGCACATAAACAGCACACTGGAAGGCATCGGTGTAAATAACCGAGCGGATCCCTCCTGCTACAGAATACGCCAAGGCACCAAAAGCCAGCACGATGATCGACAACACCACGCTGCTGGCATCAATGTTATGAAAAATCACCATCGATACCGCAATGGCAGCCATGTACAGGCGCGCCCCACTGGCAAAGACTCGACCAAACAGATACATAGTTCCGGCCTGACGCTTGGCACTATCACCAAAGCGTTGCGCCAGCAAGCCATATACCGTACTGACTCTGGCCTGATAGTAGCGCGGGATCAAATACAGCATTACCACAAAGGCAGCAATAAAAGCGCCAAGATTGGTAGCCAGATAGGTGAGATCCCCACGAAATCCTTGATCAGGCCCACCGAGGAAGGTTGCTGCCGACTGCGAGGTGGCCATCACCGAAATAGCCACGGCCCACATTGGCATCTGATTGCCGCCAAGAAAGTAGTCGCGGGCATTGCCGGCGCGTCTTTGACTTAACAGCCAGCCCATTGCCGCCAGCAGCAGGAAGTAACCAGCAAACACCAGCCAATCCAGCGCCGTCAGTTTTATCTCCATGGCGCCTCCGGCGCTGTTTGTGGTGCATTATAAACCAAGCATGGCCTCGTAAATCTTGCTCATCACACTGCCATACATGCCGGTTTCAAAACGATCGCCACTGAAGTAATAACCGCTGCTATCCTGCCGGATCGGTGAATGCTTTTTATTGGTTAACAGCACCACCAGCAGATCGTAGTATGGATCAATCAAGGTAGCCGTGCCAGTCCAACCGGTATGGCCAAAAGCATAACGGCTGGCATAAGGACCAAAATGCCAGTCCAGATCGCTTCCAACCGCCGTGCGCCAGCCCAGGCCAAAGCGGTGATCCTGGCCCGATGGCCGGACAAACTGCTGGATCACCGGCTGGCTGAATACCGCAACATCGCCATAACCACCATGTTGCGCCAGCATCATCAGTACCGCCAGCTCACGGGCAGTACTGAACAAACCGGCATGGCCAGCCACCCCTCCCAGCGAGTAAAAAGCTTTTTCATCGTGGACTTCACCACGCAACACCCCCCGACGCATCGCTGGAAATTGCTGGTGCAAGCCACCTCTGGTGTTGCCATCCAATTCCGTCGCTGCAATACGGTTGGCTGCAATGCCTTTTTGCAATGGATTAAATAAGGTACTGCTAAGCCCCAGCGGCTGGTAAAGCTGCTGCTCCAGATACGTATCCAGCGCCATACCTGCCACCCGCTCTACCAGAGCCCCCAACAACATAAAGCCGGTATCGCTGTACACCGCACTTTGTCCACGCGGTCGCTGAAAAGGTACCTGCTCTATCAGCAATTGCTTGGTACGCTCCGCTTCTATCGAATAAAAGTCAGCGCCCAAGCGATTATCTGGCCGGAAAAAATGCAACTCCGGACCATAGCCTGCACTGTGATCCAATAAATCCCGCACCAACCGCAGCTCACGCCCATCGCCCTGATACTCCGGCAGATAATGCGCTATCGGCGCATTGATATCCAGCCGCCCCTCCGTAGCCAGTTTCATTACCGCATACACAGTCGCATACATCTTGCTGTTGGAAGCTATATCGAACAAGGTATCGGTTTGCATTGGCTCAGGCTGTGCCAACTGCTGACCATGACGATCGTACCGCTTGGCATAGCCATAGGCTGTTTCTTTGATCACCCGGCCGTTCTTCGCAATCAACAACACCGCACCGGGAAAGCCGGCAGCAACCTCCTGCTCTATCATGGCATCCAGCTCTGCCAACCGCTGGGCCGAAAACCCCGCGTCTGCGGCCGTTCCATCCAACAACAGAGGGAAGTTGAACCGCAGCCGAATACTGGCATCGGCCGGCTCTACAGCCGCCAGCCGCAGTTGGTTCAATCCATCCCGGGTGTAATCCGCCAGCGACAAGATCATCGGCTGCTCTGACAGCTGTGGTGGCAAGGCCAGTTCACGACCATTGATAAGAATACTGGCTGAACTGGCTTGTTGTAAATCCAGCCAGAGCGCGCCCTGGCCTTGATAACTGTAAAAAATTCGCCGGTCATTCACCAAGCGTCGCTGGCTACGTTGCTCCGGCAGTTCGATGCTAAGCTGGGCCGGCTCACGCACCGACACTGGCCAGTCGCTACTAAACGTCATGCCTGCACCAAGCGGTAAAAACAGAGCCAGCACTGTGGTGATTAAAAGCGGATACCGCCGTGCCATTATGGAACCTCCTGTGCAGCCAGCTCAGGCACCATCAGTTGCACCGGCAAAGTACCATGCAAGGCGGTATGCCCGAGCAAAGCCTCAGCAACCGCCTGATAGGTCGGCCCATAAAGTACCTCAGCCTGGCTTTGCTCAATACCATGATGGTAAGCCGCTATACTGAGATCACTGAACGGCAATAAGGGAATCAGCTCATAAGGGGTACCAAAACCTAACAATACCACAGAGCTCCCTGCCTGCCTGGTAGCCTGCAGCACCTGCTGACTGGCCTGCATAGCAGCCTCATAACTGATGGACGGACGCGGTTGACTGGCAAGGTCCGCCATGCCTCCGGCATCCACCAGACTGGCCAGCCGCTGCCAGCCGGCATGGATCACCAGATCCGCCTGCTGACTAAGCTGCAGTGCCTGCTCTGGCTGCCAGTCATCGAACGTGCTCTGGGTCCAGCGCAGCCGCTGCCACTCCTCCTGCGGCCATTGCCGGCTCAGTGCTTGTTGCAGCATCCGCGCCTGCAAAGGTGTAGCTGCTAACAGATGCAAATGGGCAATGCGCTTTGTTGGTAATGGCAAGAGCCCGGATTGGTTCTGCAATAAGGTGGCAGCCTGGCGGGCAAGCTCCAACTCGAGCGCCTGGTGGGCTGGCTGGCCCAATTGCTGCTTTGCCAGCCGATACAGGGCTGTTCGATCATCCTGTACAGTGGTGGTATGGAGCCAGCCAGCTTTTAGCTTTCTTATTCGCTGCCAGGAAACTTCCAGCTCTGCTGCACTAAGCTGCCCTTGCCGAACAGCAGTTGCTAACCGGCTGATCAATTGTTTGAAGGCTTTGATATCCTCAGGTTCGCGAATAGGGTAAGGCATTAACGCAATATCAGCACCAGCGGCGAAGGTTTCCAGCACCGCCTGCTCTGGTGAAAAGTAATGGCTGATGGCAGCCATATCCAGCGCATCGGTAATAATCAGCCCCTGATACCCCATCTGCTGCCTTAACAAATCGGTCAGCATAGCCCGCGACATCGTCGCCGGCCGAAGCATCCGGTTGCCATCTTTGCTTTCAATCTGGCTGTTATCCAGCTCTGGGTACTGAATATGTGCTGTCATGATCATTGGCACTTCAGTGTGCTCAATGGCCCACTGAAATGGGGCCAAGTCAACACGCTCAATCTGACGACGCGAATGGGTCACCAATGGCAATGCCAAATGGCTGTCCAAATGCGTATCACCATGACCTGGGAAATGCTTTAGCGTACCGAGTACACCTTGCTGTTGCATGCTGCTTAGCATCGCCACCGCTAACTCAGCCACCTGTTGCGGCTGCTCACCAAAAGAGCGCACATTGATCACCGGATTGTCGGGATTGCTGTTCACATCAACCACCGGCGCATGGTTGGTATTAATACCCAGTACTGCCAGCTCCTGCCCCAGCACGCGGCCAACCTGGCTGGCATAAAAATCACCATGGCGTGCATAGGTCGCGCCTATGGCCATATTGCCGGCAAAACCAGTGCTAAAATGGCGTGGTGTCCGAAAAACCCGGCCACCCTCTTGGTCAACGGAAATAAACAGTGGCTGGCCAACAGGTGATTGCAAAGCAGCCTTTTGCAGATCCTGTGTCAAATCAATAATCTGCTCTGGTGTTTGCAGGTTTTCCGCAAACAAAATAACGCCACCCAGGCCAGTCTCTGTAATCAGTTGTGCCAGCTCGTGCGGCAAATGGGTCACAGCCGAGCGACATGGTGTCTCACCGGGCTCCGGGCAAAAGTACCGTACATCGATCATCAGCTTCTGGGCAATTTTTTGTTCCAGGGTTAATTCAGTGCGCAAAGCCGTCCATCCCAGATAAATTCCAATACAGGCTATAGTAACAATCCAGCTCAAATGCAGTACATTTTTTTTCATGCAGAACCTGGCCAGTTGGCCCACCCTTTTGCTGAAAGTTTCAACACACCTTAGCAAAGCCATCCCCAATCGACAACTAAATTATTCCCAATCCACGACCACATAGAATTATTTATTCCAACATAAAGCCCAGGGTTAGCAACCCCTTACAGCAGGTTGGTCAGAAAATACTGACAGGATCAGCAAGAAGGCATTTTACAAAGGAATAATTTATGCTAATGTTTATTTCATTGTAGAATATTTAATTACTTTGTTGCGGATACCCGATGATCACAGATGGTTTTTTATTCCTGACTGTCTTGTTGCTGATGGCAGCCGGGCTCGGCTTACTGGAGAAACACAGTGGTTGGCGCTTGTTTGCTATTTTACCCGGCATTGTGCTGTTGTATTTTGGCGTGATGCTGGCCTCCAGTTTAGGGCTTTGGAGCCAAAGCGACAGTATTCGCGCAACGTACAGTGTGGTACGAAACAACCTGCTGCCTGCCATGATTTTCCTGATGTTGCTAAAAAGCGATTTACGAGCGATTGCCCACCTTGGTCCCCGCATGTTGGGGGCCTTTTTTACTGCGGTGATCACGATTATGCTTGGCTTCGTCATTACTTTTGCTATCTTTCATCGCTGGCTGGAACCCGATAGCTGGAAAACCTTTGCCGCCTTATCGGGCAGTTGGATGGGCGGCACCGGTAATATGGCGGCCATTCAGTCGGCGTTGGATGTGCCAGACAGCCGCATGGGCTACACCTTGCTGATGGACTCCATTGATTACGCTATCTGGGTGATGATCCTGCTGGCGTTGGTGCCTTTTGCCGGCCTGTTCAATCGCTGGACCAATGCGGACAGCAGCTTGCTGGCTAAAGCCGGTGAGCGACTGGCACAACAGCACGAAGCAAAGGCAGCAGGTACGACTGTGACCCAGCTGAACTTACTGGTGTTACTCAGCCTGAGTTTTTTGGTATCGGCGGTCAGTCAGCACCTGGCTAGCCTGTTACCAACAACCGCTTTCTTAACCAGCATGACCTGGACCATTTTGCTGGTCACACTGGCCGGTGTGCTGGCTGCGATGACAAGGCTTGGCAGACTGGCTGGCTCTGTCGAGCTGTCTCAGATTATGCTGTTGGTGATTATCGCGCTGATTGCTTCCAGAGCTGATTTCGCCGATTTAGTCAAAGCGCCGATTTATGTCACCGCTGGCCTGATGATTCTGTGTATTCATGGTCTGCTGATGGCTTTGGTAGCCAAACTATTCCGACTTGATTTATTCACCTGCGGTGTGGCCTCCCTGGCCAACATCGGCGGGGTCGCTTCAGCCCCTATACTGGCAGCCGCCTACTCCAAAGCCTTGATCCCCGTTGGGGTGTTGATGGCGATGCTGGGTTATGTTGTTGGCACGGCAGGTGGTCTGCTGGTAGGTAAAATGCTGTTCTGGCTAGCCTGACAACCAGACAGCCATTATAGTGCAAGTGCACCGATTTCTTGCGTTCGAGGTTAGACATGAAGATTACTGATATCCGTTTGGGCATGTTGAAGGTGCCATTGAAAACGCCCTTTAAAACGGCGCTACGTACCGTGCATGAAATTGAAGATGTCGTGGTTATGGTAGAAACCGATACCGGCCATGTAGGTTATGGGGAAGCTCCGGCGACGGCCGTAATTACCGGTGATATTCATGGCTCTATTATCGAAGCCATCCGCACCGTGATTAAGCCCAAATTAGTGGGCCTGGATATCTCCGATCTGAATCATGTCACCCGGGTGATCCAAAACTGCATTATGAAAAACTACAGCGCCAAAGCAGCGGTAGAAATAGCGGTTTACGACTTGTTTGCGCAACTTTATGGCGCCCCATTGTACAAAATGCTCGGTGGCGGTGTACCTAAACTCACCACGGACCTGACCATCAGCGTCGATTACATCGATAAGATGGTGGCAGATTCGCTGGATGCTGTAGACCGCGGTTTTGAGACACTAAAAGTCAAAGTTGGCAAAGACATAGGCGTTGATATAGAGCGGGTCAAAGCCATCTATGCCGCCGTTGAAGGCCGGGCACTGATCCGGCTTGATGCGAACCAGGGCTGGACGGCGAAGGAAGCCGTCTATGCACTGCATAAACTGGAAGATGCCGGTGTCCGGTTGGAACTGGTGGAGCAGCCTGTTAAAGCGCTGGATATTGATGGCCTGAAATACGTTACCGATCGGGTGCATACCCCGGTCATGGCCGATGAAACCACCTTCAGTCCGCGCGAAGTTATTGAACTGATCAAAATGCGCGCTGCCGATATCATCAACATCAAGCTGATGAAAACCGGCGGCATCTCCAATGCCATTAAAATCGCAGATATCTGCTCGTTCTACGACATGCAGTGCATGATTGGCTGCATGCTGGAAACCAGCATCAGTGTGTCTGCCGCTGTGCACCTGGCCGTTGCTAAATCCGATGTGATTACCAAGGTGGACTTGGATGGCCCTTCGCTTTGTTCGTTTGATCCTGTCGAAGGCAATGTGCTGTTCGAAGGTGCGGATATCAGCATTGAAGATACGCCAGGCCTTGGTATTCGCAGTATCAAAGGCCTGAACATGCTCGCTTAAATGGCATTCTCCCTGCCGATAGCATAGCCGGTAGCCGTATGGTTGCCGGTTTTTTTATGCTCCAGGCCTGCGCTTAGGCTGGCAACATCAAAACACATCCCCCCTGCTGCCTGTACCAATGTAAATAAAGCGCTGCTGCAGACAAAAAAACCGCAGCATCCTGGCTGCGGTTTTTTATAACGGTTCGACCTTAGAAGGTGTATTCCACCAGTAAGGTATAAGCCCGACCACGAGGATCAGCCACACGCGGTTCCCAGGCAGAACCAGCTGCCGAGTCCATATTGTGTGATGAGAACGGCGGATCCTGATCAAACAGGTTCTTAATTCCCAGTGTAATCAACGTATTTTCCAGGCCCCGGTACGTCATGCTGTAATTGTAGGTAGTATAGCTACTCACCCGCTGATCCCAGTTCTCGGGAGTATGGGCACCGCTGGCAATCCGTGCAAAGATGGCACCTTCATAACCATGCCGATATATCTGCGTCAGACTGTGCATAAAGTCGCCATGCGTGTAGCTGAAATTCAGCGTATGCTTCCATTTGATAGGCAAGTTGTTGTTGTAAACAAACTGACCAACCAGATTTTCACTGTAGGGCAGTGTGTCGAGCGCTTTGGTTTTAAAGCTCTGCAGGTAGTTACCATTTAACCGTACCCGCCAACTGCCGCCAGCAAGCTCTCCAAACAGGTTAGCATCCAATTCAATGCCCCTGGTCAAGGTGCCCCCTGAGTTGATAAAACGTCCATCAATCAGTGTGATTTGGCCGGAAGCATCACGGATAAAGTTGTCCTGAAAAGCGTCATAGTTTTCCAGCAACACAGTTTGTGTTGCAGTACGGATGGTGTTGGTCCGTTCAATCTCCCACCAGTCAATGCTGATATTGAAGTTATCGACAGGGACCAGTACCACACCAATGCTCTTTTGCGTAGACTCTTCAGGCTGCAAGTCTATTTTACCGCCACGCAGAATATCTGGCTGGATAGATTCACAACCCGGCGTATCGCTGACCTGGCCATCCGGACAAGTAGCCGGGTCAAACCAGGTATCCACGGTATTGGCTTCTGCACGAACCCCTTCAAACAGCTGGTTAAAATTCGGCACCTTAAAGCCAGTACTGTATGCCGCCCGCACCATAACTTGCTCGACAGGCTGGTACTTCAGCGATACTTTCGGGTTGGTGGTACTGCCAAAACCACTGTAATGATCGTAACGGCCGGCCAGAGTCAGATCCAGATTATCCAGCAATGGCAGATAAACTTCCGCAAAGACAGCTTTGATATTGCGGCTTACTTTATCCAGCGCATTTTGATCGTCGAAAGGTGCCAGTGGCACTGTTTTACCGGGTTCTAAATCGGAGCCATCAAACTTGTACTCCTCACGACGCAAGTCGGTTCCGACAGCGGCCTGAATGAAACCACCCGGTAACTCCAGCCCCAGATCACCGGACACAACAGCATCCAGTTGGGTTAAAGTGGTCGTCCCCTTATACAGCTTAAGGCCCGCCGCTGAAGCAGCTGTCAGACCATCCAAAGCCGCCTGGGATTGTTGCCCTGGCGATGCAAAAGGATCCAGGGTGCCACTGCCAAGTAAGCTTTGTAATTGATCCAGATAATAGTACCCATCAACCAGAGTCGTTTTAGAGGTATTCTCTGAACGTGAGAACCCAACCGTGTAATCATAATCGGCAATCATGCCTTCAAATGCCAACAAAGCACGGTAGGAAGTGGTATCGGTATCAAAAGTACGAGGCCCACACTCCATACAGCGCCAACGATAGGCAATAGGAGCACCGTAATTCAAATCATCGTAACCAAAGTACTCGCCTAAGGCATTGTAGATACGATCATAATTTGCCCCGGTGCTTGGATACCAGGTGGATGGATTGTACTGGGCATTCTCAAGCGTACTGGAGCTAATTTGATAGGCTTCAAAACTCTTTCTGGATTCGACATGAGCGGCAGAAAGTTCAAAGAACATTTCATGGCCATCGCCTAAGTTAAAAGACACCCGGCCAATGAAATCCAGACTTTCCAGAGGTGACTGCAGCATACGATGACGGGCATATTCCCAGGCACAGGCATATTTGGACGTTGCCGACCAGGGGTACAGATTCGGGTCGAAGCGGTCCATAAAGTCGCCACCCGCCGCACAACCTTCCGCACCGGGTAAAGCCAGGATATTGATCGCAGCCATCAGGGCGCCTTCATTCGCCGGATCCGGATCGAGCAAACCGCCACCAATTAAGCCAGGAGCCGTATCGGAGTTCTGGTTAAAAATGGTAGCAAAGGGTGTGCCACGCGTATCCGGCGATAAGCCGCGATCTTCGCGGAAAGAGTAGGTAAAATCACGCTGAGTACCACGAATACCCAAGTTTCGTTTAGCCGTCAGAGTGGCAAAGGCATTCCAGCCATCCTGATCAAAGTCACCTACCCCAAAGAGCACATTACCGCGATAAATATGGCCTGCACCTGCTTCGGTGATATCTGCAAAACCAGACACCTGGGCACCGGTGTAATCACGTCGGGTAATAAAGTTAATCACCCCGCCGATGGCATCGGTTCCATACACTGCAGAAGCGCCATCACGCAGGATCTCCACCCGATCCAAGGCAGCAAATGGAATGGAGTTCAGATCAACGCTACGGCCTTTTAAGCCATGCGGTGCCAAACGACGGCCATTCAGTAACACCAGGGTGGCATCCGCCCCCTGACCACGTAAATTGGCACCGGAGTTGCCTGAGTTACCGCGGTTTTCCGCGGTAGTGATGCCTTCATTACTGGCCATATTGTCCATGCCATTGCCTGCAATATTCAATTGCATCAACAGCTGTTCACCTGAGGTAATACCCGCAGCATTGATATCCTCGCGGGTAAACACGGTGATCGGTAACTCGCCTTCCAAAGTAGTACGTTTAATGCTGGAGCCAGTGACCCGAATTCGTTCAACGGCTTCATCGGCCTCTGCAACAGACAGATTATCATTCGCTATCGCGTGTGTGCCTAGCCCGGCCAGGGCTAAACACCCGATTAATGGTTTCAACTTCACGTGCATCTCTCCTAACTGGTCACCTGGATTTTCTTCTAATTAGTTGTTCGTTTTCCGAACAGTTTTAACATAGCAAAGATTCCATCAATTTGAAATAAATTATGCTGAATAATTTATTAATTCAGAATATTTCATTCCAAAATAAATCTAACCCAATGTTTAATTTAAGAATAAAAGATATAAAAAATTCTGGGCTAATCGGGTATCCCAGAATGAGTCTGCTTTTTTTGTACCAACTGAGCGGCTTTTTATGCAACGCCAGCGAATTTGCCGTAGAATATGTCGCTTGTTGGCTGGCTATGGCCACATTCTGCTTGTTGTAAGGAGTCTGTTGTGGAGTTGCTTTTCTCATCCTTGTTGTTCGCTGTCACCATTGTTAGCCTGACGTTGGGGTTAAGCTGCCTGATCTATGCCTGTGTACTACCGGCGAATCTCAGCCCGGAACAACGCATGGAGGCTCGTATTGAGTTCGGTATTTTCAGCGCAGGCTCTTTTGCGATTCTGGCGATGATGCTATTTGCACTCTGCTACCACTGAGCCTATTGTCGTCTGATAGCTCATCTTCTGCGCTATTTTGCTGCGCTGTTGCATGCAACTCCAGCCGGGCTTTTTCCAGCAGCCCGGCATCGAGTTCGCTTTTAACTGCCACGCCCAGCTCTTTAAACTCAGCCGCTTGTTTAATGAGGTTGCCGCGCCCACTGTACAACTGACCAAACGCTTTGTCATAGCTTTCGCGAGCCTTGTCCAATTGCTTGCCCACCCCTAGCATGCTGTCCAAAAACAGTTTCAGTTTGCTGTAAAATTTTTCGGCTCGATTGGCCAGCTCGGCACTGTGCTTGCTTTGATCTTCAAAACGCCAGAGTTGGCGCACAATATTCAGGCTGGTTAGCAAGGTGGTCGGTGTAGCGACCAGCACGTTGCGTTGCAATGCCCGCTGGTACAGCTCGGGATCGGATTTCAGTGCCTCGACATAAGCCGATTCAATCGGGATAAACAAAAACACCACTTCCGGCGAATTCAATCCTGCCAGCTGATAATAGTTTTTATCCGCCAACTCAGTGATGCGATCTTGCACAGCCTGGCAATGTTCTGCCAGGGCCTGCGCGCGCGCGCTGTCATCATCCGCATTAACAAAGCGGGTGTAAGCAGCCAGCGAGGTTTTGGCATCAATCACCATATGCCGCTGCTGCGGCAGGTACACAATAGCATCCGGCCGCCGCTTGCCATCGTCACTGTCAAAACTTACCTCGCGTTGATAGTCCACACCGGCACGTAAACCAGAGTTGTCCAGCACATTTTCCAACATTAACTCACCCCAGTTACCCTGTACCTTTTTTTGTCCCTGCAATGCTTTGGTTAATTGCTCAGCCTGGTCGGTGATGCGATGATTCAATTGCTGCAGATTGATCAGCTCGGTTTTAAGGGCGCTGCGTTGTTGCAGTTCATCGCTGTGCATACGCTCCATCTTATCGCGGAAGCCCTTCATGTCCTGCTGCAGTGGGGACAACAACTGCTGCAACTGCTGCTGGCTAAGCTCACTGAACGCCTTGCCCTTGCGCTCCAGCACGTCTTGCGCCAATAACTCAAACTCTTTTTTCAGCTGATCACGGCTGTCTTTCAGCAAAGCCAGTTGCTCAGCAAAGTGCTGCTCTTTGGCAGCGAGGGTGCTGTGCAGCCGATCATGTTGTTCTTTCATCGCCAGATAGTTGCTGTGCAGTGTCTGCTGCTCCGCTTTGTGTTGCTGCTGCATTTGTTTCAGCTCAGCGAGTTGCAGCTCGCGCTCACGCAATTCGGTTTGCCGTATCTGCAACAGATCGCGGCTGCGTGCTGCCAGCTCCATTTGTGCTTTCAACTCATGTTGGTACTGCTGTGCCTGTTGCTGACTTTGCTCCAGTTGCTGTTGCATGGTCTGTAAAAGCAAGCGGGACTTTTGCCGTAAAAACAACAGGGCCGGCAGCAGCAATAACAGCGCAACAGCAACTCCCGACAGAACATAGATGGACATTTCATTCATGCGATCGCATTCCGTTTAGTGCGGATAAGGCCTATGCTGACCTATCCTGGCCTTAGGAACAAGCATTGATAGACTCTGCCGGTTTCGTCTGTGCATTTTTCGTATTACACTGCACCATCACCGACAAAACCGGATGGAACTATGCCACCTATTTTTATCATTCTGGCCTTGCTGTTTGTTGCCTTATTTATTCTGGTAACGGTACTGGAAAAGTACGGCAAGCGCCGAAGTGAGGAAGAACTGAGTAAAATTACCCGCTATATTTTTCCACTAGTCGGTATCGTGCTGCTGGCTCAGCTGCTGTACATGTTATTTCGCTAACCATCTCGCCCAGCATGCTGGCCGCCGGTTTTGACTTGCCCGTGTGCTGTTAGTGCGCTGCAATCCCTGCATGCCGTTCCAGGAGTTTACCGATGTTTCGACTTTTTGTTGCACTGTGTTTATTAACGCCACTGCTACTGGGCGCCGAGCCTCGTGGCATGCTGCCAGACGACTACTACCGTTTTGTCTTTGTGGCGGATCCACAGTTGGCACCGGATGGCCGGCAGCTTGCTTTTGTGCACAGCACCATTGGCGAGGATAAACGCAGCCGCCATAGCAATCTCTGGCTGGTGGCAACCGATGGCAAGACAGATCCCCGCCAACTGACCTTTAGCAACCATGACCGCAGCCCACGCTGGTCGCCGGATGGCAGCCAACTGGCTTTTCTTTCAGGCCGCAAGGATGGCCAGCAGCTGCACCTGCTGCCAATAGCGGGGGGAGAGGCCCGGGCAATCACCTCGCTCAAGCAGGCCGGTATTCGTGATTTCAGCTGGTCGCCCGATGGCCAACAGTTGCTGCTGACTTTGTCGGTGGATCCGGCCATTGAGGACCCCACGGCTGAGAAAGCCAACCATGGATCCCCTGAGGCTGATGTGGTGGTCATCCGCCATGCGCTGTACAAAAGTGATGGCAGCGGTTATCTGAATGAGCGGCGCTCTGGTCTTTGGCTGTTGGATATCGCCACGCAGCAACTCAGCCGTCTAACCGGTGACGCCCGCTGGCATGATCATTCGGCACAGTTTTCTCCCGATGGCAGCCAGATTGTCTTTGCCTCTGATCGCAGTGAGGATGCACTGGAGGGCAGCATGCAGCAGGATTTATTCTTGCTTGCACTGAATGATGGCTCCATCACCCGGCTGGATACCCTGCCAGGCCAGGCCAGTTCCCCGCAATGGTCGCCGGATGGCAGCCAGTTGCTGTATCAGCATCAGGCCGACTATTTTGAACCACAGCAGTTGGTGCTGCATCAGCTGCGCACTGGTGGCAACCGCCTGATAGCTAAGGACTGGGATCGCAACGCCAGCAATGCACTCTGGCAAAGCAAGGATCGCATCTTACTGAGTGCTGATCATCAGGGCTCACGGCCGGTTTTTGAACTGGATCTGCGCCGCGATACTCCCCGTATTCGTTTAAGCGAGCAAGGCAGTGCCTCACAGCTTACCTTAACTGCCGATGGCAAACGCCTGGGTTACCTCTGGCAAGATGAGCAGCACCTGCCAGAAATCTGGTTTCAAAATGCCAACCAAGCACCACGGCAGCTCACCCGATTCAATCAGCAGCTACTGAGCGAGCTCAAGTTGCAGCCACTGGAATCGTTCTGGTTTGAGCACGAGCAAGGCCAAAGCCAGGGCTTCTTACTCAAACCTATTGGGTGGCAAGCCGGCCTGTCTTATCCGCTGATCCTAAATATCAAAGGCGGGCCGGGCGGCATGTGGGGCCATCAGTGGTTTCATGAGTTTCAAATGATGGCTGCTGCTGGCTATGCGGTCGTCTTTACCAACTACCGCGGCAGTACCGGCTATGGTTATGCCCATCAGCATGCAGTGCATGCCGATTACGGTGGCGTCGATTTCCGCGACAACATGGCCGTGCTGGACCATGTGTTGCAGCAGTACGAATGGCTGGACAGCTCTCGTCTGTACATTACCGGCGGCAGCCACGGCGGCTTTTTAACCAACTGGATTACCACACAAACCGACCGCTTTAAAGCCGCGGTAACCCAACGCAGTGTCAGTAACTGGCTATCCGAAGCCGGCACCCAGCAATATCCGCCAAACTCGATGCGCCGTGAATTTTCCGGTACCATCTGGCAGAATTTCGAGCTGTACTGGAACCGCTCGCCGTTAAAGTATGCCAATCAGGTCAGTACACCAACACTGATCATTCACAGCACTGAAGATCACATCACGCCAATAGGCCAGGGCGAAGAGTGGTTTTATGCACTAAAAGCCAACGATGTGCCGGTGGAGATGGTGGTGTTCAAAGGCGAAGGCCATAGCCTGTCCAGGAATGGCACGCCCATCAATCTGGTGGAGCGGCTCAAACGCATCCTGGCATGGTTTGAGCGTTACGCCGACTAAGTTTGGTGATAACAAACGAACCGCTACTCGCTGGGGTTACCAGTTAGAAGTTATGCCCCAGCGATAAATACCAGGAGTCAACCTGACTGCGGTTGTCCCCCTCGGCTCGGCCATAGCCAAAAAACAGTGGACCAAGTGGGCTGTCCCAACCAAGGAACAGGCTGCCAGCCCATAACCAGGCATCGGTTTGCTGCGCCTGATTCAGGTTCAGCAAATCATCCCGCACCCGGCCACGCTCAATGGAGCCACCAATAAACCAGGGCATATTTAAAAATGACATTTGGGACTGTGTCAGTTGGTACTGATAGACCAGGCTACCAAAACTCACGGTGCTACCGTACAGATACTGATGCGGATACCCCGATAAATTCAAAAAGCCCCCCAGGCTAAATTGCTCTAAAATCAGCTCTGGATCGTCATTGCGATAACGCTGCCAACTCCAACGGCTATGCAACCGGTGCGCCTGCCAGCTTTTAGCAACCAACAAATCCAGGTTCAGTGTCTGGCTATTGCCACGGCTGACACCGGAGCGATCCTGCAGCCACTGCACTTCACTGCTCAGCCGAATGCCCCGGCCCGGAAAGTTGATGTTATCCAGAGTGTCCCAGTGTCCTTGCAACACAGGTCCATAACGCTGATAGGATAAACGCACCCCACTTTCAGTCTCACGCAAAGAGCCTGGTGCGCGGTAGCGGCCCACTCTACGGGTCCAACCGCTGGCCAGCGTCAGGTGGTCACTGACATTCAGACCGGCCAGCACCGTACTATTGAACTCACTGTGATTCAAATCACCCAGTGAACGCCGGTTCTCATCCTCCAACACCTGACGATCACTGAACGCCGAAAACTTGCCACTGACAAAAGTAGCCGGGCTAAACACCGGCCAGTACAGTTCACTACTAATCAGCTTGTCGCTGCCAATACCGACCTCTGAATACCACTCTGCTCCCAGCGGGCTTAAGTTGGTATACAGATAGCTGGCGGCAAGCTGGTAATGGTGTTTATTCTGAAAATCATCTTCAAAACGCAAACGGAAATTCAGGTAACCCGGCCCCCAGCTTTTCTCCTGCACCTGCACCTGCAGTTCGGTACTGTCGTCGTCTAAAATGGTGAGTTGCTGGGAAACACGCTCAAACACATCCAGACCATACAAACGCCGGATACCTTTCTCTACCACCTGACTATCGTATGGATCTCCAGGCTTAATACCGAGGCGACTTAGCAGGATGTCATCGGCAAGTGCAGAGTGATTGTGCAACACTATCTGGTCGATATGCTGACCGGATGGATCGGGTAAGCGGTGGCTTAACAGCCACTGATGATAGTCTGCGGCCGATACCGATAGCGCTTGCAACTCGGAGGCCGCCTGAGCGCTCTGGTAGCCAATATCAGCTCCCTCCATCAGGCGATCAAAGTCAAGGGTGCCGATGCCGGTCAAACCGGGTTGCAGCAAAATATCCTGCTCGTCCAGTAACGCCAACTGAACGGCCAGGCCACGGCGAACCAAAAAATTGGTTAATTGTTCAGAGACACTAAACGCATCGGTCAAGTCCTCCTTTTGCAATAAAGGCGCATCAATGCTCACGGCAATAATACGTTCAGCGCCAAGCGCCTTGGCAACATCGACCGGCAAATTATTGGCAACGCCCCCATCCACCAGAATACGCTGATTGATTTCCATCGGCCTGACCACCCCGGGGATCGACATGGAAGCCTGCACCGCTTGCAGCAAACTGCCTTCATTCAGTACCACGGCCTCGCCTGTCACCAGGTCGGCGGCTACCGCTCGAAACGGAATTGCCAGCTCATCAAAATCCAGCTGATTGGCCTGAACCCCAAAAGCTTGCTGCAGCAACTGAGCCATGGCCTGACCATGCAGCACGCCTTTGGGCAGGTGCACGCCATCCAGTCGTAAACCCAATTCCAGCTGGATCGGGTAAGCATCGCCCTGTTGCTTCCTTCTGGCCGGCATCTCATGACGCCGTACCCGATCCTGAAAGCCCTCTCCCCAGGGCAACTCCGTGAGTATGTGTTCAATTTGCTCCGGACCTTTGCCGCTGGCATACAAGCCACCGACAAAAGCACCAATGCTGGTTCCTATCACCAAATCAACCGGGATTTGCTGCTGCTCCAAATAACGAATCACTCCCAGATGAGCACCGCCTCTGGCACCACCGCCACCTAAAACCAGTGCAACGCAAGGCCTATCTGTCACCATTGCGCAAGGACCGCTAAGTTCTGTCGTTTCCGCAGAAAGTAAAGCTGGCCACCAGCAAAGCAGCCAACCGAGCCGGCTCCAGCCTGTGCGACTTTTTTGTTGCTTCATGCCTGATCCAAGCTCCTTTTAAGAATCTGTTTGAGTCCAGCCCAACACCTTGCTAAGGTTAAAGCAGATGCAAAACATTGGGTTTGCATCACCTGTGAGCCGAGGTTGTTTGCCATGACATTCGTCGCTACTGCTATCGCATTGTGTTTACTGTGCAGTGTAACTACCCTAAATGCAACTGCCGGAGATTGGCAAATTCTGGTATTGGATCAAGATGGTAAGCCATTAGAGGATGCGGTGGTCGAACTTGTGGTGCTGGATACCCCCCAGCCGACTCCCCCCCAACTTCCGGCATCCGTGACCGTTAAGCAGCAGGGGCTGAACTTTGTGCCTTTCGTCTCAGCCATTCAGGTCGGTACTGCAGTTGATTTTCCAAATATGGATCGCACCCGTCACCATGTCTATTCCTTTTCACCAGCCAAGGTGTTTGAAATTCAGCTCTATCATGGCCAGCCAGAACAGCCGGTACGCTTTGATCAAGCCGGTATCGTCGCCCTGGGTTGCAATATTCACGATTACATGGAAGCTTATGTGTTTATTAGCAACAGTCCCTTGTTGCAAGTCACCAACGCCAGGGGAGAAGCTCAATTCCAGAGTCTGGAGGCAGGTCGCTATCAGCTCCGGCTGTGGCACCCTTTCCAACAGGAAGATTGGGCGCTGATTGAGGTGGAACACAAAGGTAATAGCCAAAGCCAGTACCAGCTGACTGTTCAACACCGCCCGAAGCAACCCACCCCACAACGTGGCTTTGGCTCCTGAATCGATGCGAATACTCAACTCATTACGTCACCGCCTACTGCTTGTAATCATTGGCTTGTTGAGCTTACTTGCTTTGGCCACAGCGTTGGCCAGTCTGAGTGCTATGAAAAAAGACAGTCAGCAACAAGCCCGGCAAGTTCTGACGGTTGCCGCCAATGTATTTGAGCAATTGCTTAATGAACGCTCGCAACAACTTGGTCAATCGGTGCAGGTACTGGCCGCTGATTTTGGATTCCGACAGGCGGTGGCAACATCCGAGTCCGCCACTATTCAGTCGGTACTGGAGAACCATGGTAGCCGCATCGAAGCACAATTGGTGGTGCTGTTAGACCCACAAGGGAACTTATTGGCCAGCAGTCGCCGCGAACTAAGCGAAGACCAGCTCAGCCCATTACTGCAAGCGGCCCAACAAGCAGCTTTCAGCAGGCACAGCGCTATTTTTCCGCTGGACGGTCAAGCTTACCAACTGGTGTTGGTCCCGGTACGAGCACCGAATATCATCGCCTGGGTTGGCATGGGTTTTGTGCTGGACGAAACATTAGCACTGCAGTTAAAAGCCATTACAGGTCTGGACATCAGTTTTATTCAGTACCAAACAGGGCAGGAAATACACTTGCTCACCTCGACACTAAGCAATCAGAGTTTGTCAGACCTGCTGCCTGAAACCATCGCCTTAACAGAGTTAACCAATGACCCCTCCGCCAGTCAGGATCAGCGTTACCTGACCCTCAGCAGGCCACTGGAACATGCCGATCTCTGGGCATTGCTGCACTTACCGAACAGCCGCTGGCTACAAAACTACCAGAGTATGCGAAGCCAGTTAGTCGGTATTTTTGGCGTTGCGCTGACGGTATCTTTGCTGGCCGCATTCTGGCTGGGCCGCAGCATCACCGAACCATTGCAAAAGCTCAGCAAATTTGCCAGGCAACTGGGGGAAGGTGAAGCCACCCCAGCTTTACCAAAGGCTCGCGGTGAAGTCGGCGTCCTTAGTAAAACCCTTAACCAGATGCAGCAGCGGCTGGCCGAGCGGGAGCGTTTACTGATCGAGCAAGCTGAGCAAGATCCTCTCACCGGCCTTGCTAACCGCAGCGCAGCCGAGCGCTGGTTGAAAAACTATGGACGGCAGCAAGCCGGCGTCTTGCTGTTGCTGAACATTCGCAACTTTCGCCATATCAACGATGCCTTTGGTCTGGATACCGGCGATCAACTGCTGCAACTTCTGGCGGAGCGTATTCGCCAACTGGCCCCTGCGCCGCTATTTAGTGCGCGGGTTGGCGGCGATGAGTTCCTGTTGATCTATGCCGAATTACCCACTGAGTTGACAGCAGTAACAGCTCCTTTGCAGGCTGCTTATCAACTGCAACACAGCAGTATCAGCTTACAGCTCACCTTGGGCTATTATCGCTTTGCCGTGCCGATAGCTGAACCTCTTGTAGTCAGCACCTTACTACGCCGGGTTGATATCGCCAGCGCCGCAGCTAAACAACTGAGCGAAGGCGTTGCTGGTTATCAAGCAGGTCAGGATGAACGTCATCTGCGCGAACTGACCATCATTCAGGACTTGCCAGTTGCTCTGGCAGCCAATACGCTGAGTATCTGTTATCAACCCAAAGTATCACTGCAGCATCAAAACTGCCTAGCAGCAGAAGCCTTAATCCGCTGGCAGCATCCAAGTCTTGGTTTTATCCCACCGGATGAGTTTATTCGCTTAGCCGAGCACAGCGGCCATATTCAGTTGGTCACCGACTGGATGCTAAGCCAGGTGATTACACAAGCAGCACTGTGGCAAAGCTCCCATCCGGGTTTAAAGTTGGCTGTGAATCTTTCACCGTTGGATCTGATCGATGAGCAACTGCCAACACGTATCCAGCAATTGCTAAACCAGGCCAGAGTATCTGCTAAGGTGTTGGCATTGGAAGTTACCGAGGGTGCCGTAATGCAGGACCCGGAGCGGGTGATTCGGAACCTCCATCAACTGGCAGCGCTAGGGGTTGAACTGGCAATCGATGACTTTGGTACCGGTCATTCATCATTGGCCTATCTGAAGTTGTTGCCGGTTCATGAAGTAAAAATTGATCGGGCTTTTATCAAAGATATTGAGCACAACAGCGATGATGAGCTGATCGTCGAAGCAGCCAGCCGCTTAGCCAAAGGCTTAGGGTTTCAGATCACTGCCGAAGGGCTGGAAAACCGTGCGGGTCTTACTAAACTTCTGGCGCTTGGTTGCGATACCGTTCAGGGCTATTACTTTGCCAAACCAATGCCAGCAACAGACTTTGACCACTGGCTACAGCAATTCCAGCAGACGGGAGCCGATTATTTTAGTGAGGTAAATGCATGAATAAAACAGTGATCTGGTTGCTACTGGCTTTGCTGGCTTTGCCAGTTCATGCCGCAAGCAGAGTGCTGGCAACGGGTGGAGCCACCACCATTGAAGGCAGTGCCGGTGGCGGCATTGTGCCCTGGGCAGTGATCAACGGTTACGGGAGTAATGAAGAGTGGAGCCTGCAGGCTTTTGGCAGCTGGGTCGGGGTCGATGACTTTACCTTGCATTCAACCGGAATCGGATTAAGTGTTGATAATCGCTGGGAGCTGTCTTATGCCCGGCAACAATTTAAGCTCGATAGCATCGGTGGTCAATTGCGGCAGGATATTGTCGGTGTTAAGTACCGGCTTGCTGGTCAGTTACTTTATACCAATCTGCCACAAATCAGCCTGGGCCTGCACTACAAACGTCACCTGGATTTTGAGCTGCCATCTCTGGTTGGAGCCCGATCGCGAAGCGGGGTTGATGCCTATGTAGCTGCCAGTAAAGTTTGGCTGGATGCCATAGCTGGCCGTAACTTACTGCTAAACGGCACCATCCGTGCTACTCAAGCGAACCAGACGGGTTTGCTTGGCTTTGGCAACACAGAAAATCAACGCCATCAACTGATGTTTGAAGGATCAGCAGCTTTGTTGCTGACCCATCATCTGGCCGTTGGGGTCGAATTTAAGCAAAAACCGAATCGGCTGGCATTTGCCGATGAACAGCACTGGCGCGATCTGTTTGTAGCCTGGTTTGTTAACCCAAACCTGTCCGTAACCGCTGCCTATGTCGATTTAGGTAGTATCGCAGGCCTGCCCTCGCAACAAGGGTGGTATCTTGCTTTAGAAGGGAGCTGGTAATGAAGTCACTGCTTAGTCTACTCAGTACGGCCTTGTTACTATTAGCCTGCAGTCAAACTCCTCAGCCTAGTTTGTATCAACAGCTGGGCGAAGAAGCAGGCATCACAGCCATTACTGATCAGTTGCTCTATCGGATTGAGCATGATCCGCTGATCGTCAATCATTTTCGCGACACCGATATCCCCCGCTTCAGGCATTTATTGATTGAGCAACTGTGCGAATTATCCGGAGGCCCTTGTGTCTACAGCGGAGCAACAATGGAGGAAAGTCATACCGGTCTGAACCTGAATACCCGGGATTTTGATCGGCTGGTCAATCACCTGATCAGCGCCATGCAACAGCAAGGCATTCCCTATGGCACGCAAAATCAGCTACTGGCTTTGCTCGCCCCTATGTACCCTGAAGTTATTGGCCGCTAAAGCTTGGCTCAAGACGGGCGGATCAGCAAGGCTGTTAAGCGCCGGCTCAGTGGCGCAAAAATCAACACCAGCGGAAAAGCACAGGCATGGGCCACCAGATAAGCTTTCAGCCAGCTAAGGACAAAACCACTGAACCAACCAAGATTTAATAAGGTAAGAATGCCAGACATCAAAAAAGCCATAAAGCCGGACATAATAAAAGCAAACACCAAAGGTTGAAGTTTTGCGGGCAACATAAGAAATACCTGATAAAAAGGCAATTATAACGTGGACGCCCTGGCAACAACACAGCAATTTTTACCGGCTGCTTTTGCCTGGTACAAAGCTTGGTCCGCTCGCTGCAGTAACACATTCAGGCTTTGCTCTGGTTCATGCTCGGCAATACCAATCGACACCTGCAGACGGATTGGCGCCTGCCGGTAATGCAGTACATGTGTTGCCAGTTGCTGTTGAATGCGTTCAGCAACCGACACCGCTTCCCGGGCAGGGATATCCGCCAATACGATCACAAATTCTTCGCCGCCATAGCGGGCGAAAAGATCATATTCTCTGAGTTGCAACCGGATTTGCTCGCAGATAAATTGCAGCGCTCTATCACCGGCCAGGTGACCGTAGTGATCATTCAATCCTTTAAAATGATCGATATCCAGCATCAGCAAGCTGCATTTGGCCCCGATCCTGTCCTGATGCTTGAGTATCTTCTCAGCCTGGTGCATAAAAAAGCGACGATTGGCGATACCGGTCAGCTCATCAGTATTGGCCTGATTTTTTAAACGCTGCTCGGTCTGCAACAACGCAAGTTGCAATCGCTTTTGCTCGGTAATGTCCTTGGCATGCAGCAAAATAGCACCTTCACTATTGCATTGCTCTGACATCAAATACCAATTGCCATCGACAGTATCAGCCTCAAAAATGCGAAAAGGCACACTGCGCCGACGCTGACTGGCATACAGCAGCCAGTGGTCTAGATCGGTGGTTTCAATTTTTAATCCTTGCTGCTGCTGATGGCAACAACGGATAATTTGCTCAAACGACATGCCGTGTAATCGCTCTGGCTCAATGGCGAAAATCTCTGCCAGGGCCGGGTTGGAAAACACCAGCCGATCATCGGCATTAAAAATGCCATAACCATCGCCACTGCGAGAAAGAAAATCCGCCAACATCTGATGCATCATGCTATTGCCGCCATTGAAGAAAAGATGCAACTAGTGCAATGGTAGCCTACGGTGAATAAAGCAGTTAGGATCAATGCGCGTATACAAAGAGTAGGTAACTATGACATACAAGGCCGCTTTCCTTGATGCCGGCTCAGTCGGCGATGCCGATCTGACACCTTTACAGCAGTTAAATCTTCAGTTGCAGCTGTACCCTTTTACCAGGCCTGAACAGATCCTTGCCAGATTGCAAGGCTGTCATATTGCTCTGGTCAATAAAGTACCGCTGGATGCCAGCACCATCCAACAACTGCCTGAGTTACGTTGCATTGCGGTAACAGCTACCGGCACCAACAATATTGATCTTAACGCAGCCAAGGCAGCCGGAATTAAGGTACAGAATGTCAATGCTTATGCCTCAGCTTCAGTCGCGCAGCATGTCTTTGCCATGCTGCTGCATTTTACCAATCAATGCCTCTCCTTTGATCAGAGTATCCGACAAGGCCATTGGAGCAACAGCCCGCACTTTTGTTTGCTGGCACATCCTATGCAAGAGTTAGCCGATCAAACCATGACTATCGTAGGTTATGGGGCTTTAGGCCAGGCAACAGCACGGCTGGCTCATGCCTTTGGTATGACTGTCTGTATTGCTGAGCGCCCCGAGGCCACCCGGTGCCGGCCAGGGCGCTTGCCTTTTGCACAAGCCCTGGCCCAAGCCGATGTGCTCTCGCTGCATTGTCCGCTGACTGAAGACAATCAGCATCTGATTGGGGCTGAACAACTGGCCTTGTTAAAACCAACCGCCATCCTGATTAATACAGCCCGTGGCGAGTTGGTTGATTCGCACGCTTTACTGCAAGCTTTGCAACAAAATCAGTTAGGAGCTGCAGCACTGGATGTGTTGGAGCAGGAGCCGCCGCCAATACAGCACCGGCTCTTGCAGCAACCACACCCGAGATTATTACTTACCCCCCATGTTGCCTGGGCCAGCCTCGCAGCCAGAAACCGGCTGATAGCATATACCGCCAGGCAATTGAACAGCTGGCTGCAGCAACACCCTGCAGACTCGAAGGAATGAACTGTACAGCAGCCGGAAAGTCACGCAGAATAGAGCATACATTTTGTTACAAATACCCTGAGCGGCTATGCGCTATTTTTTGCTCGCTTTGCTTTTAATCTATGTTGGTAGTGCTGTTGCATCCAGTGCTCCACCCGAGCTGCGGAAAGCATTGATTAACGAAGATCCTGAACAGTTTCTCGAACAAGCAATTTTGCACCCGGATGAAAACTCCAGCAGCTATTGGATGGAGTTGGCCTTGGCATATCTGCAGCTTTATCAAAAAGAAAATGCCTTGCACAGTATTAACCAAGCCATCGATTTGGCCCGTTTACTGGACGATCAGCCGCTGTACCAGGCACAGCTGCAGCACGTCAAAGCGCAAATACTAGGCCGCCTGTATCGCAATACCGAGCTTGGTATCGAGGCATTGCACCAAGCGGTACTCTGGCTGGAGCCATTAACCAGTGATGCCGCCCGAACCGAAAAGGCCGAAATCTACGAAAGCCTGGCCCAAGCCTACAATCAACATAGCAGCTTGCAACAAGCCGTCTACTATGCCGAAAAAAGCCTGGCGGAAGCCATGCAACCCAGGCAAAAACTTAACGCACATTTTTTGCTGGGTAGACTTTATCTGCAAATGAACCACATCAGCCAGGCATTTTCACACTTTGACAAAACCACAGAACTTGCCACCGAACTACAGGCTTTTCATGCCTATCCATTAATTCATTTACGCTATGGACTGGCCTACCAGAAAATGGGGCTCCCCCAACAAGCGTTGGAAGCCTTTTTTCGGGCCAAAGATGGTTTTGCGGAGCATCAAGAGCAACGCAATTACATCAATACCCTGCTGCGCATCGTTAGCTTGCAATTAGAGAACCATGCATTGGACGATCAAAGCTACGGCTATCTGGAGCAAGCTTTACAATTCAGTCAGCAGTTGCCTGATCAAATGAGGCTCGCGGAAGCCAAGTTCCAAATAGGGCAATGGCATCTCTATCACCAGCAACTGAATGAAGCACACTATTATTTTGAAAAAGCCCAGGCGCTTTTTTCTCAAATTGGCGCGCAGGAAAGCCTTCGGCAAGTCCAGTTAGCTTTGATTGAAAGCTTTATCCAACAAGAGCAGCTAGCAGCCGCCATAGCCTTGTTTCAACAGCTGAACATTCAGCATGACAACCCCAACCTGCCCTTATTTATTCGTTATCGTTCTGCGGAACTTGGTGCCGGGCTTGCGGCACGGCAGCTTGAGTGGCAGCAGGCTTATCACTTCAGCGAGCAAGCCCGCGCCTTGCGTTTTAATGACTTGCAAGAGCAATACAACCTTAAACTGGATTACTTGCAATTCAGGCAACCACCACAACCGGAGCAAAGCAAACCGCAATGGTATGCCGCTGGCATGTATAGCTGGGGATTGATGGCTCTGTCTGCACTACTACTGCTTTTGTTACTGCTGGCAGTGCATCGTTTGCAGCGTTTGAAACAGACATCACCTGCCAGTCAGTTAATATTTTCCCGTCAGTGGATCCAATTTAGCGACCGATTGGTCACAGAGCAACGTGCCAAGCTACCCTTACACTTAATGGCGATCACCCTACGGGACTGCCAGCAATACAAACAACTCTATGGGGAAGTGCAATTGCGTCGGGTACTGATTAGCTTGCTGCAAAGCTTTAAGTTGCCGCAGATTGTACAGCTCACCATTCACAGCGATGTGTTATGGCTTGGTCTGTGCTGCCAGCGCTCAGAGCTCGCCGCTCTGGAAAGTAAAATTCTTTGTCATCTTGCTCAGCAGCGCACTCAGTTGCAGCCACAACCTCACTTGCAAACCCTGATTCTGCCGCTGCAGGAGTTGTTGGGTGAAGACTTCCAGAGCGGCCATATTCAGGCGCTACGTGAGGCGGTCTGGTTAAGCTGGTATCTTGCCAACCAACTGAACCCGGCCCAGCAGCATATGTACCTGCAACTTAAAGTGCAGGAAAGCAGGCCCTGTGAATGGATGACCGAAAATATCCGCCAGGACTTACTTAATGCGCTGCAGCTTGGCAGCATTGAGCTATGGCAGCAGGATCGGTTGCTTAATCCGCAGCTAAAAGCACTGTTGGATTAATCCTGCAATAACCGTAACGACTCAGGCAACTGATGCTGCATGGGCTGCCCGCTTAGCGGGCACTGCCAGCCCAGTGACACAGCCTGCAAAGCCAGCGTTGCTGCCGCTGTGCTGCTATTGCCATAACGGGGATCCCCTAAGACCGGGTGACCTACCAAAGAAAAATGCCGCCGGATCTGATGCTTGCGACCAGTCAACAAGTTTACCTGCAGCCAGCTGATATCTGGATGTTCCAACTGTTTGAGCAAGCGGAAACGCGTAACACAGGCTTTGCCATCCAGTGGCGTTGCCAGTTCTGCTGCATATTGCAGCGCTTCAGACAGCTGGCCTTGTACCGCAACATGGTACAACTTCTCGACCTGTCCATTCTGAAACTGCTGGCTCAGATGCGCAGCGGCCCTGGCATCGTGAGCCAGCAAAAGCAAGCCACTGGCCTCCCGGTCCAGCCGATGGATCAGATGCACAGCACGTTTTGTTTGCTGCTCTGCCTGACGTAACAACGATAAGTGGTCGCCCCAGAGACTGCCCTGCGACAGCATGCCGGCAGGCTTCCACCACACCGAATAGGCTCGCCGATCCAGCAGCAATTGACTGCCCGCCACTTCACGCTGCAAGATAGCTGCATCGTAGTGCAGTGCTAAAGTCTGGCCAGGTAACAGCTCTGCCTGCGCTCTTCGTAAACGTTTTTGTTTTTTCCCCTGCTGCAGCCAAACCGCTCCTTTCGCCATCGCATCTTTCAAACGGCTTTTTGACAGCTCCGGCACCTGCTCTGCCAGCAACTGAATCGCTATCTCTTTTTTCTCTATCAACCAGCTACGGCTAAACTTCGTCACCTGAGATCCTTAGCAGTTCAGCAAACATTCATGCCATTCATTCTATACCTTATTGTACGCAAGAGTTGAATGAAGGAATAGCCATGAGAGTGTTACTGAGCGCCTTGCTGTTGGTTTCTGCCGCCAGCTTCAGCGTGGAGCAACCAATAAGCAGTACCACAGAGCAGCGTGGTACAGATCACGCTGAGGTAACCAGTAAGCCGATGCCTGTGGTTCGCGCTCAGAGTTACAGTACCGATGTGTGGTTTCAGCGCATTGAGCTGGAGCTAAGCGGTGATCACAATGCCAATGGTTTTTATCACCAGCTGTACCTGAGGTTTGATGCTGACACCAACCGCTCCAGCAAAGCCGTATGGGCAGAGTTCAGCTTAAACCGTGCAGGAAGGCCTGAACAGTTGCTGCATATCAGCTCTATCTTCACCTTGTACCGACAAAGCCGGAACGACTGGTTTGCCATTGATACGCTGTTGGAAGAAAATTACCCCACCGATTATTACGATCTCACGATCCGCCTCTATGATGCCAGTACCGGCTGGTTGCTGGCCGAAATTTCCGGCTACGATGAAGTCATACTGGCAGATCTGCCATTGGAAGATTACCGGCGGGACCAACAAGTAGTAACTGTGGTCGAAAGCTATGGTGGTAGTCTTGGTATTTTAGCGCTACTCGGGCTAAGCTTATTACTTTGGCGGCGACAAGCAATTAGGCATCAGTGATCCGGACAAGCATTTTCACCCTGAGTTGCTGGCTGCTGCTATGGAGTGCATTACCAGCAGCAGCCTCACTGCAGTTGCAGCGTCAGCAGCTGACAGATGGCAATCAACTATTTTCCTATCGGTGGCAACAAAACGGTCAGAGGGTTGACTTTTCGTTTCAGCTGCCAGAGCAAAACACGCAGCAGCACCTGCGCAGTTTTCGTCGTTATTCGCCACAATTGGCAGACACCTACATGCGGCAAGCATTGCAGCAAGAGCTTGCGAAACTGAATGCTCCCATGCTGCGGGTAGACGCCTTGTCGGCAGGCAATCCCTTGCCCATTCGTGTTACTGCCCAAACGAGTCAGGATGCACAACAGTATCGGCAACACCTCACACAACACATGCTGCAGGCCCGGCAAGATTATCTGACCAGCATCTACCACACCGAGCTTTCGATAAATCCTGGCCGACAGGTGATTATGGTCGATCATCAGCGCATCCTGGCGGATAGCCTGCAGGATTTATTGCCGGTGGCAGAGGCGCTGCAACAGAAGTTTCCCTATACCACCACCAGAGAGCTAAGCCAGTTTTTGCTGGATTGGTTACAGCGTATTCCTTATCAACGGCTGGATAGCCGCAGCAACAGTTCCGCTGCCGGCTTCTTGCCTCCACTGCAGTTGCTGCAGCAACACCGGGGGGATTGCGACAGTAAGGTAGTACTAATGGCCACTTTGCTGCGCCTGCTGTTACCGGATGTCTCGCTGGTGATCCTATACTTGCCCAACCACGCCGTACTGGGTATTGGCATGCAAAGCCAAAGCAGTGATCAACAGCTGCGACTGGATGGGCAGAACTTTGTGCTGGCCGACCCAACCGGGCCGGCACTGCAACCGATTGGCGAGATTGCTGAACGCTATCAGCTCTATCTGCAACCGGGTATCGTCAATTACCGCAAGCTATAGATTTTCTTCGGCAAAAGATGCCAACCGGCTTCGCACCACACCATTCAGGTTAATGGTGGCGCTGCCGGGGAAGTTTTTAAAGCGCTCCACAATATAGGTTAGTCCCGACGTCACTGCCGTCAGATAGTTGCTGTCAATCTGGCTTAGGTTGCCAGAGCAAATCAGCTTCGTGCCTTCACCACAACGAGTGATGATGGTTTTCAACTGAGCAGCACTTAAGTTTTGACACTCATCCAAAATAACAATGGCATTCTGGATACTGCGACCACGCATAAAGTTGACCGATTTAAACTGAATATTGGCTTTATCCATAATGTAATTGACGCTGGCGTGTGGATGCTCATCCGTTTTGTGCAACACTTCCAGCGAATCGGTAATGGCTGCCAGCCAGGGCGCCATTTTTTCTTCTTCCGTGCCAGGTAAAAAGCCAATGGATTCGGCGATTTCTGGTGTATTGCGTGTGACGATCACTTTATCGTACACTCCCTTTTCAATCACCAACTCCAAGGCTGCAGCCAAGGCAATCAACGTTTTACCGCAGCCGGCTGGCCCGGTCAGGATCACCAGATCCATCGAGGGATCCAGCAAAGCCTCCAGCGCCATCGCCTGATAAATGTTCTTGGGTGTAATGCCCCAGGCATGGCGGTGCATCATGCGCTCATACCCCAGATCCTTGACCCGGAGCTGCTGCTCGTCCATAGCCACTACCTGGCCGGCGAACGACTCGGCCTCATCAATCAAAAATTCATTGATGTAAGCATCCGGTAATAGCTTTCGCTCCAGCAAATGCAAGATATCCCGCTCTTTTTGCTCAGTCTGACACTCTTTGACCTGACTCCAGAACTCGCCGGGAAAGCGGTAATACCCCTTGTACAGGAAGCGTACATCATCTATCAGCTGATCGGTGCGGTAATCCTCTACCAGCTTTAAACCTGCCCCTTTGGCTTTCAACCGCATATTGATGTCTTTGGTAACCAGGATCACTTTCTGCGGGCTGCGTTCCCGCTGTAAATACAAAGCGGTATTGATGATCAGATGATCGTTTTCGCCACCGGGCAATCCAGGCAACTCATCTTTTAGGTGGTGATCATTGATAATGGTCAAGTGACCGGACACCTTTTGTTCGCCATGCAATGGCAAAGCAACCCCATGCAGCATTTGCTCCGGACTTGCATCACGCAACGCATCCTCCAGCGCCCGAATCGCCACCCGGGCATCCCGGCTGACATCTTTGTTTCTGTCTTTAATATGGTCCAGTTCTTCCAGCACCGTCATCGGGATAACAACATCGTGTTCCTGAAAGTTTAAAAACGCGAAGGGCTCATGCAAAAGTATATTGGTATCAAGCACATAAACTTTTTTACTTCGTTTTCTCGCCATAAAGGTCTCCTTGATTGGCGCACAGTGCAGCGTGGGTCATTGCATAGTAAGCATAGTGGAAACTGGTCATATCGCCGACTGTTTTTGTGATTTGCTGGACAAAAAACCAGCAAACAGTTCAGGTCAATCCTATGTCAAATGCATGACCATGGTATGACAAAGCAACAAATCTGGATGCAGAGCAGCGCATTTCCTTGTACCATAGCGCCCCCTTGTTGTTACTGGATGCATCATGTCGTTTGCTTTAGGTCAGCGCTGGATCAGCGAAAGTGAATCAGATTTAGGTTTAGGGACTATCGTAGCCCTGGACCCCCGCTCGGTTACTGTATTATTTCCAGCCAGTGGTGAACAGCGTTGTTACGCGCGGCAGCAGGCGCCTTTATCCAGAATCCGTTTTCTGCCAGGTGACCGCATTCGAAGTGCGGAAGGTTTTGAACTGGATGTCAGCCAGGTGGATGAAACCGCAGACACCTTAGTGTATCGCGGTCTCCGAACCGATACGCAACAGCCGGCCGAACTGCGGGAAATCCTGCTTGATCATTTTCTTAGCTTCAGCCAGCCTCAGGATAGAATGTATGCCGGCCAAATCGACCGGCTGGATGCTTTCAGTTTACGCTATCAAAGCCAGCAGCAACTGCATCGCCTGCAACAAAATCCATTGCGTGGCCTTTCAGGGGCACGCATTAGCCTGATCCCCCATCAGTTGTATATTGCTGAAGAAGTCGCCAGGCGTCATGCACCTCGCGTGATGTTGGCCGATGAAGTTGGTCTGGGTAAAACCATTGAAGCCGGCCTGATTTTGCACCAGCAACTGATCAGTGGCAGGGCACAACGTATTTTGATTGTGGTGCCTGAGTCCTTGCAGCATCAATGGTTGGTTGAGATGCTGCGCCGCTTTAACCTTTCGGTCGCTATTTTTGATCAGGAGCGTTGTGAGCAAAGTGCAGCCGATCAACAGAACCCTTTTGAGACCGAGCAACTGGTATTGTGCAGCCTGGAATTTCTTAGCCAATCGCCAGAATGGCAACAAGATGCCATCACAGCATCATGGGATTTATTGGTGGTGGATGAAGCGCATCATCTGGCATGGGATCCGATCACTCCGAGCGCGGAATATCAGTGTGTGGCCCAATTAGCCCAGCGGATCCCCGGAGTCATCCTGTTAACCGCAACACCGGATCAGTTAGGCCACCGCAGTCACTTTGCCCGGCTGCAACTACTGGATGCGGATCGTTTTTATGATTACGATGCTTTCTTAGAGCAAGAAACACACTTCCAGCAGGTAGCAGCCCTGGCCGATCAGTTGCTGCATCAAGCCCCGTTATCGGCAACCACAGCTGCAGCTCTGGAGCAGCTACTGCAAGATCCGAACTTGCACCCTGCGCTACAGCAGTTGCAACAGCCTGAGCTGTCAGAAAGCGAACGCCAGACGATGCAGCAACAGATTGTACAGCCTCTGCTGGATCGCCATGGCACTGGCCGTATTTTATTTCGTAACAGCCGCCGTACTATTGCCGGTTTCCCGGCACGTATCCCGCATTTTATCGAGCTGGCTATGCCAGCAGCCTACAGAGAAAGTGCGGCAGAACTAGTGCAAAGCAAAGAAATAGTTCCGAGCAAGCTACAAGCTCTCCTCACACCTGAACGTCTGTACAGTCAGCAGAATGCAGCCCTGCCTTGGCAAGAACTGGATCCCCGCATAGATGCCCTGATCCAGTTGTTAAAGCACCATAAAACCGAGAAATTTTTGCTGATTTGCGCCCACGCCAGTACCGCTATTGAGCTGGAAAAAGCCTTAATGCAGCGCGAAGGCATCCGGGCTGCCGTGTTCCACGAACGCATGAGTATCCTGGAGCGGGATAAAGCAGCAGCTTACTTTGCCCAGCAAGATTACAGCGCACAAATTCTACTTTGCTCGGAAATAGGCAGCGAAGGTCGTAACTTTCAGTTTGCTCATCACCTGGTGCTGTTTGATTTACCCCTGAACCCGGATTTGCTGGAGCAACGCATAGGCCGGCTGGATCGTATTGGCCAACAGCAAGATATCCAGCTGCACATTCTTTATTTCAAAGAATCCGCTCAGGATTATCAGCGTCAATGGTACCATCAGGTACTCAACGCTTTTGCCCACACCTGCCAAACCGGCGCCGCAGTGTTGCAGCAAACTGCGTCCTTGTTCTGGTCTTTGCTGGCAACCCCAGAATGGCAGCCAACCGAACTGGCTCATTGGCTGGAGCACAGTTTGACCTTGCAGCGCCAGCTGGAGCAGCAACTTGAGCAAGGCCGGGATCAACTGCTAGAACTCAATTCAGCGGGTGGTGACCATGCTGCAGCTCTTTGCCATCAATTGACACAACAAGATAATCAACCGGATTTAGCGTTGTTCATGTGCCAGAGCTGGGATCAGCTTGGTGTACAACAAGAAGAACGCTCCGATACCTGCCTGGTACTTAAAGCGTCCGAACAGTTGGAAGACAGCTTCTACCCGGGTTTAAGCGAGGACGGTATCAGCATAACCTTTGACCGCGATACAGCTCTGGCGCAGGAAGATATTCAGTTTTTAAGCTGGGATCACCCCATGGTACTGAGTACTCTGGATTATCTGACCGAACAACAGCGCGGCAACAACAGCGTCGCCCTGCTGTATAATCCAGCCTTGCCGGCGGGTACCTGGTTTTTGGAGCTGATTTATCTGGTCGAAGCCAGCGCCCCGGTCAAATTGCAACTCGGCCGTTATCTGCCTGTGACTCCGATCCGCTTGCTGCTGGATGCACAGGCAAGGGATCTGGCCAAAGCGGTTTCCTTCGCGCAATTGGAAAAGCAGCTACAGCCATTGCCAAAACAGGCCGCAAGCAAGGTCGTAAAAGCCTTACGGGCGCAGCTGGACAACACTTTGGCACAGGCGGAACAGCAGGCATTACAGCAACTACCAGCCATTCAGCAGCAAGCGCTCCAGTCCATGCAACTGGCCTTAAGCGCAGAAGCCGACCGCCTGATCCGACTGCAACAGGTCAATCCGGCAGTCCGGTCAGAAGAGATTGTTTTTTTACAACAACAGCAAGCGGAGTTAGCTACTTACATAAGCAAAGCACGCTTAAAACTGGATGCTATTCGCCTGGTAGTCGTCAGTCATGATAAACCCTAAATAGCCATGCTGATCCATTACCAGCCACCACTGTCACCCTATCTGGATATTCGCTACCAGGATAACGATATCCTGGTCCTGAATAAACCCAGTGGTTTATTGTCAGTACCTGGCAAAGCACCCGAACACCAGGATAGCCTGAGCCTGCGGGTGCAACGGGTTTTCCCCCAGGCCCGAGTGGTACACCGGCTGGATATGGCCACCTCAGGCTTGCTTGTGATGGCCATGCATCTACCGGCACAGCGGCAGCTGAACCAGCAATTTGCTGCACGACAAGTACAAAAACGCTATGTTGCCTGGCTGGATGGCCTGTTAACTGACTGCGCAGGCACCATTGCAGTGCCATTAATCTGCGACTGGCCAAACCGTCCAAAGCAGAAAGTCTGTTTTATCACCGGGAAACAGGCTTGTACCCACTTTCAACTGCTAGAGCAAACCAAGGATGCCAGCAAGGTATGGTTGTTCCCCATCACCGGCCGCTCTCATCAGTTGCGGGTCCATATGCAATGGTTGGGGCATCCCATTATCGGGGATAAATTTTACGCCCGTCAGCCAGTAACCTCACAACAACGATTGCTGTTGCATGCAGAGTATCTGCAATTCCACCACCCTATGACCAACGAGCAAGTAAGCTTTACGTTAACCGCTGATTTTTAGCCCTGGATCTGCAGCCTTTCTTTTTCAAAGTCCCTCGGCAAAACACACTCACTTGATTAACCTAGCGTTCAGCTAACTTGTTTATCCTATATGCAAGCTAATAAAAAACTTGCTTTTGTACCTTTGTCGGCTTTAATTGTGAGATTGGTTTGTTTGTTCACCAATTTCCCTATAAAATTGGCATGTTGGACTTCCACCTTAAGGAGAAATGGATGAAACGTAAAATTTGTTCTGTTGCAGTTGCTGTTGCATTGCCGATGATGGCTGGTAACGCTTATGCTAACACCCCTTCCGCGGCCGAGCTGAAAGAACGGATGTTTGGTTCTGTTTTCGCAGAGTATTACATGCCCGATCGGAAAAAAACCCGTGATGCGGATTTCGATTACCTGACCCGTGGCCAAGGCTTAGGCTTTGATCTGGGCTATCGCATTGATGAAAACTGGGCTGTACGTGCTGAGTTTGCCCGGGATCGCCTGAAAAACAAATTAACCCGCGATCGCATTTCTGGTAACCGTTACGGTGTAGATGCACTTTATCACCTGAACAACAGCGGTGTTTACCTGTTGGCCGGTCTTAATCGCCACAGCATTGATAAAACCAACTCGCTGAATGTGGGTGTAGGTTATCGCGCATTCCTAAACGAGAACGTTTCTTTATTTGCTGAAGCAAATCGCTACCAGGGCCTGAACAAAGGTACTTGGGCAGATGCCGGCATCAAAGCAGGTGTTAGCTACTACTTTGGCTCTGCTGCTGCAGCGGCTCCTACGCCTGCGCCAGCTCCAACGCCTACTCAGCCAGCAGTGGTAGATTCCGATGGTGATGGTGTACCAGATCATCTGGATCAGTGCCCGAACACACCTCGCGGCCACAAAGTCGATGAGCGCGGCTGTACTGTGTATACTGAAGTTGCCCAGCGCGTTGGCAGTGCAGAAATTCGTGTACTGTTCCCATTTGACTCTGCTGAAGTTTCTCGTGAGCAACGTGCTGATGTTGCCCGCTTGGCGGATTACCTGAAGCGTTATCCAACAGCTACCGTTGAGATCGAAGGCCATGCATCACGCATTGGTGCAGCAGATTACAACCAACGTCTGTCAGAGCGTCGCGCGAAAGCGGTCGCTGATCTGCTGGTCAACACTCATGGTATCGAAGCTTCGCGCATCACCACCAAAGGCTACGGCTTCAGCCGTCCGCGGATGGAAGGCGCAACCCGTGAAGCGCATCGTGCTAACCAGCGTATTGAAGCACTGGTAACCGCTCGTATCAAAGAGCCCGTGATGCGTTAATTCATCAAATGTGTCAAAAAAGCCGCTGCTATCAGCGGCTTTTTTTTAATTTAATAGTTCCAGCTGCCGATAAAGCAAAATAGTCCTTACCAAACCACAGGTATCCGCCATGCCCAGTGTTGCTTCAATGACGCTATCACTGATGCTATTTTACAGCCAGGCAGTCGTAGCACAGCCAGTTCCCAACTGGCTGCCCGGTGACTTAAAGCGACAACTCCCGGAGTGGGAAATACAGCAATTAGGAGACAGCACCCCATTGTGGGTTTTGCATCGTGAAGCCATGACCCCTTTTGTGCAAGGGACTTTGCTGCTGCTGCCCGATCCATCGCAGCACCCTGCATCACCGCGCCATATCAACTTTCTGCGTCAGGCTATGAACCAGCATGGCTGGACAACACTGGCCTTGCTACCAGACGCTACAACCACAACAGATCAAGCTGCGCTCGCTGCTTTACGGCAACAATTGCACTTGGTATTAGAACAGTCAGACTGGCAGCAAGGACACTTGGTGGTGCTGGCACAGGGCTATAGTGGCTACCTGCTTAGCCAGCTTGAATGGACAACACTACCAAGGCAACCTGAAGCCATAGTGTTTCTTAGCAGTTATCATCCGGAACCAGCAAACAACCGTGAACTAGCGCAACGTATTGCACAGCTGAGTATGCCAGTACTGGATATGGCGCATGATACCGACCACCTGCATATCAGCCAAACCTTTGAAATACGTCGGCAATGGGGGCAAAAACAGGCCAACTTATTATATCGCCAACGATTGCTTACAGGTTATCCAGAGCTGGAAATAAGTCAGCAACGCATGTATAAAGAAGTCTATGGCTGGCTGAATTATCTCGGGCTATAATCAATCCCTGTTGCGTCGACTTTCATCATTTGGTAATTGTTATGAATGTAAAAACCTGTGCCATCGTCACCATCCTTAGCCTTGGACTTTTACAGGCTTGCTCAACCCCGCGACAACCAGCGCCACCAGCAGTCGAGATGATTGAACAGCCCGTATCCAGTGTCGGCAGCACCATGGTGCTGGTAGAACAGGCGCATATTTGCCACGATGAAGCTGAAACCCGTCGCCTGGCAGCCAGCGCTCAACTGCGCTCCATGGCCCGCTATCTGGCAGAACTGTTACCTACCGATCAGTGCACCATTCATACAGTCACCAGTGAAGTGGTGGTACTGGAAGAAGCCGAGGGCTACCGGAAAATCTCCCTCGAGAGCAGCGAAATTTTCACCTTCGATAATTATCTGCTGCCGGCAGCCGCAACAGCGGCTCAACCCTCTCCGGTGTTGCCTGCCGTATCCTGCTGCTGATCCAAGCGGCGATTCAGTTGAGCCACCTGTTGCTGCAGCGCAGTCAGTTGCTCCAGCAACTCAGTATGATGATCTTCCTGTTGCTGATGATCTTCTTTCCGGGTTTCATTTGTCATAATTTCCAGAATTACACCCACCATCATATTCAAAAAGATAAAAGTGGTCAGGAAAATAAATACGATGTAGTAAATCCAGCTTAACGGATAAACCGCCATTGTATCGTACATCACATCGGTCCAGTCTTCGAAGGTCGCTACCCGGAACAAAGTCAGCATGGAAATAGAGATATCACCCCATAAGAACTCATCAATTTCGGCAAAAAAGATGGAGCCGACGGCGGCAAAAATATAAAAAATGATAAACATCAACAAGGCAATATAGCCCATTTTCGGAATAGCTTTGAGCAAAGCATTAATTAAGAATCGCAGCTCAGGCACGATAGAGACCAAGCGCAACACCCGCAATACCCTTAGCAAACGGCCAATCACCACCATTTCACTGTCTGGCAGTGGAATTAAGCTGGCCACCACAATCAGCGTATCAAACACATTCCAGCCGTCATGAAAAAAGCGCTTTTTTTGCTCCGAGGATAAGAAGCGAATGCTAATCTCAACCAGAAAAAATAAAGTAATGGCGACATCCAGCACTGAGATGCCTTGCTCCAGCCAGCCTGGCAAAGGATAGGTTTTTGCACCCACAGTCAGGGCAGCAATCACAATGACTGCAATCACAAAGCCCTGAAAATAATGGCTTTGCTCAATCTGCTTTAATCGTTGCAGCCAGCTTCCGTCAATAAGCATGAAAGTACCTCAGAACAATGCATGAAAAAGTTATTAGAGGGCGCGCTGCTGCTTGATGAGCTCGTAGGCAGCCTGGATATCTTGTGTTTTTTGCTTGGCTAACTCCATCATCTCCTGCGGCATGCCCTGTGCCATCAACTTATCCGGATGATGCTGAGCCATCCGGCGTTTGTACGCTTTCTTTAATTGTTGGGGCGTGCAATCTTTACTCACTCCCAACAAGGTAAATGCATCGGTGAGATCCAATCCCGAAGCTTTAGTTGGCCGATGCGGGCGACGTTGATTAAAACGTGCTTCGGCTTCATGCCGGCCAAGGATTTGTTCAAACTCAAACTCAGAAAAGTCCAACTGCCGGGCCATGCTGCTAAGCAGCTGCCGCTGGGTGCTGGTAATCTTGCCATCAACCAAAGCAATCCCTAATTGGATTTCCAGAAACAGCAGTAATACATCCGGCCGTTGGTGATAAGCTTCTTTCAACTCTGCCAGTTGCTTGTCCCAGGCAAAATTTGTTGCTTTGCCATCCCGGAAGGCACTTTGGGCCTCTTTTTGTTGCTGGCTGCTAAGCCCCAACTCCATCATAAAATGTTGCGCCTGACGAATATGGGCCTGAGTAACCACTCCGGTTGACTTGGCCAGATGCCCCATCACAGCAAAGGTACTGTACATAAAAATACCCTGGGCCTCTTGCCGGCTTTGGAAATACCCCTGAAAACCTCCGCGGCCTTCGAATTGCCTCGCCAGCGCACGGTCGAACCAATGACCGATGAGTAAACCAATGCAAAGCCCGGGGATTTTCAGTATCGCCATCCCAAACAAAGCGCCAAGAATTTTACCCCACACGAGACACTACCATCGCGAAGTTAAGATACAGTAAGTAAACTGGCGTTTTCAGAAAGTCACCCTCATTGGTATAAATTTTAGCGGCTATTATACCAGCACTCAGTTAGCGCACCAGCACAGAGATCGTGTATTCTATAATGACGCCAGAGATCAGCATAGCAGCCATTCGAAATTTGCTTTATTATATGCCGCTGCGCTTTCCTCTATGATGAATCAAGGTTTAGCTAACAAATGACATTCCGCTTGACCAGCCTGGTGATCTCCTGTCTGATGGCTTCGCTCTGTGTACGAACGAATGGTTTTGCCGCGGAAGCTGAACCTGCTGATGCCGCTTTGCCACTGAGCTGTTACCCTCCTGTACAGCTACCACCAGCCACAGGACCACTGGATAAAAGTAACAACCAGCTCCTGATTGAGTCGGATGGGTTGCATTTAAACGCCAACCAGCAAGCGAGCTTTCTGGGAGATGTTCGCGTCAGCTATCGTGATACCTTATTACAGGCGCCTCAGGCACGCTTTGATCAGAGCCAACAACAAATCTTTGCCGAAGGTGGTATTGATTATTACAGTGCCGCCCTTGCCGTACGTAGTCAGCAGTTTCAGGCAGATTTAGCCAGCAATCGTGTTGAGCTGCAACAAGCCGACTACCGCCTGATTAACCAGGCAGGCCGGGGCGCAGCCCATGTTTTGTCGGCAACAGAGCATCAGCTCCAGCTGGAACAAGCCAGTTTTACCGCCTGTCCGGTTGGTGATGACAGCTGGGCATTGCACGCACAGCGCATTCACCTGAATGCCGATGAGGGCTGGGGTGAAGCCTGGCATAGTGTTTTTCGGGTAAAAGATGTTCCTGTACTGTATCTGCCTTATTTGTCCTTCCCGATCACCGATGAACGACGCTCCGGCTTGTTGTTACCAAAAATAAGCAACTCGCAGCGGTTAGGCATAGATTTAGAACTGCCCTATTATCTGAACCTTGCACCGAACTACGATATGACACTGGCTCCCCGCCTTATGACCAATAGGGGTTACCAATTAAAAACCGAGTTCAGGTACCTGACAGAGGCACATCAAGGGCTGATGCAGTTTGAATACATGGCAAAAGATCGCGAACGAACGGATCTTGGAGAGCGCTACCTGGCGCACTATCAGCAGTTGAGTGACTTTACCCCACGCTGGCGTGCAACCCTGGATCTGACAGATGTCAGTGATGATGCCTATTTAACGGAGCTAGGCTCCGATTACGCCAACGCTTCGGATACGCAGTTACTGAAACAGGCTAACCTGACATACTTTGGTGAGCAATTGCAGGCCACTATCCAGCTGCAGGGGTTCTCGGTACTCGGAGATCACGACAAAGCCTATGCTGCCTTACCGCAGGTTGAGTTAAGAGCACCAGCACCGTTGCCAGTTGCCATGCTTGAGTTTGACTGGCATGCCAACTACGCCTATTTTCGTAATGATGCCGCTTTGATCCAATCAGCGCACCGAATGCATCTGGAGCCAGAAATCAGGCTTCCTCTGATCACACCTGGTGCCGAACTGGTGGCAGAAGCCAGCTTAATGCATACACGCTACCAGCAAAACAGCCAATCTGGCTTGCCGGAAGAACACAACAGGTTGCAACGTACTCTACCTAAGTTTCGTTTGCGGGCTCAGTTAAATTTTGAGCGGGCCTTAACAGGCAAAGCAATAGGCTCACATCAGACCTTTGAGCCACAATTGCAGTATTTGTATGTCCCCTATCGCGATCAAACGAATATTGGTTTATTCGATACTACCCGGCTGCAAGACGATTACTTTGGCCTGTTTCGGCAAAACCGTTTTTCCGGTATTGATCGTATCAATGAAGCCAATCAATTGACGATAGGTGCTACCAGTCGTATTTACGATGCAACCGACCGGGAGCAATTTCGTTTTAGTTTAGGCCAGATCATCTTTTTGCAACCACCGACCGAGCAAACTGATCCGCACCAGCAAAACCTGACCAGTATCGAGTCGATGTTAGCTGCAGAAGCGATGTGGCAATGGCATCGTCGTTGGTTCGTCAGTGCCGGCGTGCAATATGACAGCGATAGCCGGAATCTGATCAAAAGTAACGCCACCCTGGATTACCGGGGTGATGATAAAAAACTGTTCCAATTGAACCATCGTTACAGCAGGGCTGTCTCAGATTACGAAATAAGCCAGCTTGGCATACTAGGCACCATGCCGATTGCTGATGATTGGCAAGTTGTGAGTAGCTATTACTACGATTTAGAACGCAGCCGCATGCTGGATGCCCATTTGGGAATACAATATGAATCCTGTTGCTGGGCGGTCCGTGTTGTGGCAAGACGACAAATTGTAGCAGAGCTTGGCAGGGATCAGCTCGATTTGGTGGCACCTAGCCGTTTTGATCACGGGATATCGCTGCAATTTGTGTTAAAAGGCTTTGGCGATAACACTGGTTTTGGCGTCACAGACATGTTATCTAATGGCATCTTCAATTATCGTCGTCCATATTTATTGAATAATTAGTGTAGGGGTTTATGAGATTACTTTTCTGTATTGTACTGCTCGGTAGTTTGCTGGCATTGCCGCAAAGCTATGCTGCTGAACGAGAAATCGATCGCATTGCAGCTATTGTTGACAGTGGTGTCGTACTGGAATCCGAAGTACGTGAAATCGTAGAGCGGGTAAAACGCAATGCTTCGGCTCAGGGACAAGGCTTACCATCCGACGAAGTACTGCGGGTACAGGCACTGGAGCGCTTGATAGAAACCAGTCTGCAAATGCAAATGGCCAATCGGATGGGCCTGCAGATCAGTGATGCTCAGCTTGATCAAACCATTCAACGTATTGCCGCAGGCGAGAACATGACGCTAGACCAGTTCCGGCTCCAGGTAGAGCGGGAAGAAGGCAGCTACCAGCAATTCCGTGAGCGTCTTCGTGAAGAGATCACCACCAGTGAAGTAATGCGCAATGCAGTCCAGCGCCGTATTTACATCAGCCCGCAAGAAGTGGAAAGCCTGTTGCGCGTCATGCAGGAGCAAGGTGCAACGTCCGAGCAGTACAACATCGGCCATATTCTGATTGGTTTGCCAAGCCAGCCAGGTACCGATGACATTGAGCAGGCTCGCCGTCAGGCTGAGCGGGTGCTTGAGTTGCTAAAGGATGGTACAGACTTCCGCCAGCAAGCCATTACCTCATCATCTGGCAGCCGGGCACTGGAAGGCGGTGATATGGGTTGGATGAATATCAATGAAATGCCTACCTTGTTTGCAGAAGCCATTCGCGGCAAACGGCGCGGTGATCTGATTGGCCCGCTACGCTCCGGTGCCGGCTTCCACATCCTGACCATTTTTGATATCCGTGGCGAAAATGTCGCTGAAATTCTGGAAACAAAATCCCGCCATGTGTTGATCCGCCCTTCCATCATTGTGAGCGAAGAACGGGCAAGGGATCGGCTGGCGCGCTTTGTTGCCGATTTCCGGGCCGGCAACGCTGACTTTGCTGAATTTGCCAGGGAACACTCCGAAGATCCGGGCTCCCGCAATAGCGGTGGCGACCTTGGCTGGGCGGAACCCGATATCTTCGTACCCGAGTTTCGTGACACCCTGCTGAGGCTTGAGCTCAATGAAATTAGTGAGCCTTTCAGGACAGAGCATGGCTGGCACGTTGTACAACTGTTGGATCGTCGCTCCGTTGATGCAACGGCAGACCGGCAGCGTGAACAAATCTACCGGATGATTTTCAATCGTCGTTTTAATGAAGAATCCACCAGCTTCTTACGTGAGCTACGAGATGAAGCCTACATTGAAATTGTGGATTAAGTCATGACAGCACGTCTTGGCATCACTCCAGGTGAACCAGCAGGTATAGGACCTGATTTGGTATTGCAACTGGCCAGTCGTGACTGGCCGGTTGAACTGGTAGTCTGTGCAGATGCCAGGCTATTGCAGCAGCGTGCTAAGCAGCTTGGTATTCAGGTAGAGTTGCTGCCTTATCAACCAGAGACAGCAGCAAAACCACAACGTGCAGGTAGTCTGACACTTGCGGCATTTCAAACAGCCGAGGAAGTGCAAGCCGGCATCCTGAATGAAGCCAATGGCCCTTACGTGGTAGAAACCCTGCGTTTTGCCGGTGAGCACACTATTCAGGGCCAGTTTGCAGCCATAGTGACCGGCCCTGTCCATAAAGGAATTATCAACCAGGCAGGTATTCCTTTTAGTGGCCATACCGAGTTTTTCGCCCATCAGTGCAACAGCAGTCATGTAGTGATGATGCTGGCCACAGAGGGCTTGCGGGTGGCACTTGCAACCACGCACATTCCCCTGGCTTATGTAGCTAAAGCCATCACGGCCGAGCGCTTACAAGTGGTACTGCAGGTACTGCATCAGGATATGCAGCAGAAATTTGGCATTGCTCAGCCCCGCATCTATGTTTGTGGTTTAAACCCTCATGCTGGTGAAAACGGCCACCTTGGCCGCGAGGAGCTGGATATCATCATTCCAACCCTGAATGCCTTAAGGCAGCAAGGCATGGACCTGGTTGGGCCCCTGCCTGCCGATACCTTATTTCAGCCTAAGTATCTGAACGATGCCGATGTCGTACTCGCCATGTACCACGATCAGGGCTTGCCGGTCCTTAAGCATATGGGGTTCGGCAAATCTGTGAATATCAGCCTGGGCTTGCCTTTAATTCGTACTTCCGTCGATCATGGAACTGCACTTGACCTGGCGGGCACTGGCCAGGCCGATCCAGGCAGCCTGTTGCATGCTGTCGAGCAAGCCATTCAACTTATTCAGCGGGCCAAAAAAACGTCAGCCGGAGCATCCACAAACGCATGAACCAACCCGAACATAAAGCCAGAAAACGTTTTGGCCAAAACTTCTTGCACGACCCCGTCGTGATTGAGCGCATCGTAAAAGCTATCCGACCACAACCAGGCGAAACCCTGATTGAAATAGGTCCTGGTCTTGGTGCCATTACCGAGCCGGTAGCGGAACGTACCGATCGCCTGACCGTCATTGAGCTGGATCGCGATCTTGCGGCCCGCTTGCAACAGCACCCGACCTTGGCAGATAAACTGACCATCATTCAAACCGACGCAATGAAGTTTGATTTTTCAACCTTAGCGCAGCCCGGTAAGAACATGAAAATCTTCGGCAACCTGCCGTACAACATCTCCACTCCACTGCTGTTTCATCTGTTCCGATACAGCCATCTGATTGAGAACATGCACTTTATGCTGCAAAAGGAAGTGGTACAGCGTATGACAGCAGCTCCGGGCAGCAAGGCCTTTGGCCGCTTGTCCGTTATGACTCAGTACTACTGTGACGCTTTGCCTGTGGTTGAGGTAGGCCCTGGCGCCTTTAAGCCAGCTCCCAAAGTAGACTCTGCCGTAGTGCGCTTGCTGCCGCGAACCAGGCCTGAAGCCGAGCAAGTGCCGGTACAGATACTGAACCAGGTCTGTCTTGAAGCCTTTAATCAGCGCCGAAAAACCTTACGTAATTGTTTAGGCAATCTGGCTACTGCCGAGCAACTCGCCGCGCTTGGACTGGATCCAGGCCAACGTCCAGAACAGCTGTCAGTGGATGATTTTATCCGCATAGCCCAGTGGTTAGCGACGCAACAGGATACAACCAAGTCATGAATCCATCAGCCATAGAAGTTTCTGCCGAAACCTTTTACATTGCTGCGCAGTCTCAACCAGAACAACATAAATTTGTATTCGCCTACACCATCCGCATTCAAAATAACAGCCTGGAGAAAGTGCAGTTATTGCGTCGTCACTGGCTGATTACCGATGCAAATGGACTGCAGGTTGAAGTCGATGGTGAAGGGGTTGTTGGTGAGCAACCTGAGCTGGCACCGAATGAAAGTTACAGCTATACCAGCGGTGCCGTGTTGGAAACACCCGTCGGTACCATGCAGGGGCATTACATTATGCAGGATAACAAGCGCAATGAGTTCCAGGTGGCTATTCCGCTGTTTCGCCTGGCACTACCGAATATCCTGAATTAACCGGTATTACCATGGCCAGTTATGTGCTTGGAGACATTCAGGGCTGTTATGATCAACTGCAACATCTGCTGGCAGAGCTGAAGTTCGATGAAAAGCAGGATCAACTTTGGTTCTGTGGCGACCTGGTAGCCCGTGGCCCCAAGTCACTTGAAACGCTTCGTTTCGTCCGTAGTCTGGGCTCTGCCGCCATCACGGTGCTTGGCAATCATGATCTTAATCTGATCGCCAGCCACTATGGTCATGGCCATATTAAACCTGCAGACCAGTTGGAACCGCTGTTGCAGGCAGCAGACTTTCCAGAGCTGATTCACTGGCTGCAGCAGCAGCCCCTTATCCACAGCCCCGATGAAGACTACCTACTGGTGCATGCGGGTATCCCACCAGGATGGAGCAGAACATTCGCCATGCAGCAAGCGGAAAAAGTCGCCTCATGGCTGCAGCAAGATCCGGCCAGTCTGACGGCCTTTATGTATGGCAACGAACCTAGCCACTGGTCGCCCACAGACAGCCCCTCCGATCAGCTACGCTTTACCATTAATGCACTGACACGGATGCGTTTTTGTCTGCCAGACGGCAGCCTGGAGTTAAAAGAAAAAAGTGGGCCCGACAACAGCTCCTTAGTTCCGTGGTACCATTTTTGGCCGCAACAGCAAAACACCACCATCTTGTTCGGTCACTGGGCTGCGCTCAATGGTAAGTGTCCACATTCAAAAGCAATTGCGCTGGATACCGGCTGTGTCTGGGGGAATCTGCTCAGCGCCTATTGTATTCAGACAAAACAGCGGTATAGTGTTCAGGGATACCAAAAAAAATCAGCCATCATCAGGCCCTGACTCACTATGAGCCCAGGCTTTCTATGTGGCGTTTAGTCCAAACCTGGCTAAACAAATGGCTGATTCAACTGGCTTAATCCGAACATGTGTTCTAGACCAGTCCATCGGGAGTTTTTATGAAGTTAACTGTAGCGCTTAGGGTCATTGGTGGCTTCGGCATCATTTCCTTACTGCTGCTGATCATCGGTATCTCTGCATACCTTAGCCTGAACAGCATCAACAACTCCACCACCCAGGTCAACGAGGTTACCATTCCGGCTCTGGAAAACAGTGGCGCTTTGCAAAGCCAATTCGGCATTATGAGCAAAATCAGCTTGCAGGCCTTTTATGCCAGTGAGTTGGACGAGATTGCGAATTTCCGGCGTCAGTTTAATCAAGAGCAAGCAAATTACGAACGGTCAGCCCAAGGCTTGCAGCAGGCGCTGCAAAATGAAGCAGAGCTGCGCGCGGCCTTTGACAAAGTCAGCACGGTGTATGCTGATTACCTACCGGCCAGCACCCGTCTGTTTGAGCAACTGACCAATCGCTTAACGCTGCGCGATACCATGAATCAACGCATGGAGGCACTGGAAACGGCTGCCGATGATGCCGCCATGTTCATTCTTGATTTTACTGATCTGCGTGATGTTCGGACACGCTTCCCGGAAGCCTATGAAGCCGCAACTCAGATTGAGATGGGCCTGAACACCCTGGTCAGTACTGCCGTGGATCTCATTCGCACCGAAAATGCACTGATTGCAAATACCGTATCGAATGAGCTGACCTTTCGGCTTGGCGAGCTAACGCAAAATTTTGCTCGTATACAACAACAGGCTGGCAGCCTCGATCTGGTGTCCGATTTAGCGGATAAAGTGAATGATATTGAACAGCTGCTTTCCGGCAACAGCGGTCTGACTCGCATTAAAGAGCAACACCTGCAATCCATCGAAGCCTCAGAGGCACTGCTCGCGCAAACCGAACAACACACCACAGCTGGTCTAAGCCAACTCAATGCTCTGTTAGCCCTGGCCCGAAGTGCTGCGGATGATATTCAACGTACCTCCGCCGCCAATGTCAGTAACGCCGTTAACTTCAATTTCGTGGTGATGTTTATCTCTGTGCTGCTGGCGGCAGGTATTACCATCTGGACAGTACGCAGCATTACGCAACCACTGCACCGGGTGAACGAAATTCTTGGTGTGGTCGCCTCAGGCGATCTTACCCGCAAACTAGATGCCAAAGGCACTGATGAGTTTGCAGAGCTGGCCCGGAACTGCAATAAGGTGATCGATAGCTTGCAACTGTTGATCAAAGGCATCATTTCGCGCTCTACCCAACTGGCTGCTGCTTCCGAACAAACATCGGCTATTACGGTACAAACCAGTGGTGCTATTAAAGAGCAGAAGTCTCAGGTGACTCAGGCGGCAACCGCTACCACCGAAATGAGCAGCACTTCGCAGGGCGTGATGCAAAGTGCCGGTGATGCGCTGGCAGAGATCAAAAATGCCGACAGTGAAGCCGAGCGGGTTAAAGGGATCTCGCAAGCCAATAAACAAATTATCACTGAGCTGTCGCACGAAGTGGAGCAAGCTTCACTGGTCATCAATAAGCTGAATCAGGATAGTGCTTCCATCGGCAGTATTCTGGATGTAATCCGTGGTATTGCGGAGCAAACCAACCTGCTGGCGCTTAATGCAGCCATCGAAGCAGCGCGGGCTGGTGAGCAGGGCCGCGGCTTTGCGGTGGTAGCCGATGAAGTACGATCACTGGCCAGCAAAACTCAGGCATCAACACAAGAAATACAGGCGATGATTGAAGTGCTGCAAAAAGGTGCCCAGAATGCCGTTGAAGCAATGAAGAAAGGCAAAAAGCAAGCTGAAAACTGTGTAGCACAAACCGATATTCAGGACAAAGCTCTGGATTCCATTACACATGCCGTCCATCAGGCAAGGGATATGAGTGAGCAAATTGCACACGCGGCAGAAGAGCAAAATCAGGTGGCCAATGACATCAGCCAGTTGCTAGAGTCCATTGTTTCTATTGCCGAAGAAACGGCTTCTGGAGCCGAGCAAACCTCCGACTCCAGCCATGAAGTGGCCCGCCTGGCTGAAGAGTTGCGCCAATCGGTCGATCAGTTCAAAGTCTGATTCAAGCCAGTGTTAGCAATAAAAAAATCCGCCAACTGGCGGATTTTTTTATTGCTAACACTGGTCTGTTAATCGCCAGCCCGCTCCTGCAAAGAAGCAAACAGCGGTGTATCGCCAAAGCCGTTGGCTTGCGCCCACTCGACATCACCAGATTCGGCCAGTTGCGATCCAGGCAACTGACGAATAATAAACTCACCAACATCGTTGGCACCGCTTCGAAATGCATGCCGGACCAGACTCTCGCCATTGCAGACCACCCCATCGTAGATATTACGCAAGCGTAGCCGGTAATCACTGAGCACTTTACGAAAGCGATTACGATCATCCGCCGCCACATAGTCACACATGGAGGCTGCCAGTTGCTGATCTGCCGAAGCAACCGGTGCAAACAACACAGCTCCGGCGAGCACCGCGCCACAAGCCATAGTAGGCAACAACTTCATCTACGTCTCCTCAAATTCACATCAGCATTAAAATGATAGTAGCAATATGTAGCAGCCTGCGCAAATCTTGTGCGGCTAAACCACTCGTTGTAAAGTAATAAACTGATACGCAAACGGATTTTTTGTATCAGCCTGATGCTGCTCCACACTGATAAGCTGCCAGTCTGCCTCAGACTGATAATCAGGAAACCAGGTATCGCCGCGAAGCTCAGCATCTATTTCGGTCAAGTACAGCCGCTCTGCTTTTGGCAGGCACTGACGATAAATTTCAGCCCCCCCCATGATCATCACTTCTTCATCAGGAGTGGTGGCAGCCAAAGCTGCTTCCAGGCTGGTAAACCACTCAGCCTCCGAACCTGCAGGTGCTGGCTGGCGGCTAACCACCAGATTACGTCGGTTGGGTAAGGCGCGACCTATCGAATCATAGGTTTTGCGCCCCATCAGCACAGTTTTTCCCGTGGTCAGGCGCTTAAAGTGCTGTAAATCAGCAGGCATATGCCAGGGCATGCTGTTGTTAAGCCCAATAACCCGGTTGTGCGCCATAGCGGCAATCATCGAAATCATGCTGGTACCCACTAACGCTGGTAAATCACTTCAACGTCATAGTCGTCGTCATCAAAATCATCATCATCATCGTCGCTATCATCATAGGGTTGATGCACAGCCTGACTATGGACCGGCTCGTCATCATGCCACTTGAATTGCTCGGGATCAGCTGCATCTGTCTGCTCTTGATCTCTTGGCAGTTCATCCAAATAATCGAACACAGCTTTGGCCAGTTCTTTGGTGCCGGTACTGCTGGCTGCAGCAATACTGTATACGGGGCTTTGCCAGTTCAGCGCAGTCACTACCTGTTGCTGGATCTCTGCCAGTTCATCGTCCAGTACCAAGTCGGTTTTGTTAAACACCAGCCAGCGTGGTTTTTCCGCCAGCTTGCTGCTGTATTTTTGCAACTCTTCCACGATGACTTTGGCATTTTCTGCCGGATCAGAGCCATCCGCCGGCAAAACATCCACCAAATGGATCAACAAGCGGCAACGCTCAAGGTGGCGTAAAAACTGGATCCCTAAACCGGCCCCTTCGGAAGCACCTTCAATCAGGCCAGGAATATCCGCAATAACAAAAGAGCGGTGTGCATCAACGCGCACCACGCCAAGATTTGGCACCAGGGTGGTAAATGGGTAATCGGCTACTTTTGGCTTAGCAGCTGATACAGAGCGAATTAAGGTAGACTTACCCGCATTTGGCAAACCCAGCAAACCAACATCCGCCAACAACATCAATTCCAGTTGCAAATTGCGGATCTCACCAGGGGTACCATTGGTCTTTTTACGCGGAGCTCTGTTGGTACTGCTGGTAAAACGGGCATTGCCCAAGCCATGCCACCCGCCCTTTGCAACCCGCAGTCGCTGCCCTGCTTTGGTCAAGTCACCAATGATTTCATTGGTATCAATATCAATGGCACGGGTACCAACCGGCACCCGCAATTCCAAATCTTCACCGCGCTTGCCGGTGCAATTTTTACTCATACCATTTTGGCCGCGTTCAGCACGGTGAAAGCGCTCAAACTGATAATCCACCAGGGTGTTCAGGTTGGTATCGGCCACCAGATACACGTCGCCACCATCCCCACCGTCACCACCATTCGGGCCACCTTTGGAAATAAATTTTTCACGCAGAAAACTGATTATTCCGTTCCCACCATCACCGGCTTCAACCCGGATCACGGCTTCATCAACAAATTTCATCTGTGGTTACCTGATTCAAAGAATATTGGGTGCATCGAGCTATGCCAATGCACTAGTATATACCAAAGTACCCGCAGCAAAACCTTTGAAGACTGTTTCACGGTTAGCAGATACAAAAAACCCCGCACCAGGGCGGGGTTTTATCGCAGCAGGAAGCTTACTCAGCAACGATGCTGACGTATTTGCGATTGTGCTCGCCTTTCACTTCAAACTGCACTTTGCCGTCAGACAGGGCAAACAAGGTATGGTCACGGCCAATACCTACGTTATTACCGGCATGGAACTTGGTTCCACGCTGACGAACAATGATGTTACCCGCTAACACAGACTCACCACCGAAGCGCTTAACACCTAAGCGTTTAGCTTCTGAATCGCGACCGTTACGGGTACTACCTACACCTTTTTTACTTGCCATGGTTCAGTACTCCTCGATTACGCGCTGATGCTGGTAATTTTCACTTCAGTGAACCACTGACGGTGGCCCATCTGCTTGCGTGAATGCTTACGACGACGGAATTTCACGATTTTGATTTTATCATGACGGCCATGACTGACCACTTCCGCAACCACTTTGCTGCCTTCGACAACAGGGGTGCCAATGCTGATATTCTCACCATTTGCTACCATCAAAGGGGTAAATTCGACTGTGGCGCCGGCATCTAAATCCAGCTTTTCCAGACGCAGGGTCTGACCTTCAGTCACACGGTGCTGTTTACCACCACTTTGGAAAACCGCGTACATAGTTAACTCCGTACAAAGCACGCCTGTGCATAAAAGAGAGGCGTGTTAATTCAATTCACAGGGCGCGAATTGTACGCAATTTCCCCTAGGCCCGCAAGTGCAAATTCGAAAAAGATCCCTGTCCCTGTAAAAGGATCCCGTTTCGCTTGGAGACACTCCAAACCTTGGTGTAGAATTGCGCTAATTCAAACCCTTACGCAAAGCGGCTTTTTTGATGTTACCAGAGCAGATCCAGCAGTTATCTCAGGATGATATGACTGCAGTCAATCATCACATATTTTCCCAGCTGACATCGGATGTTGCTTTGATCAACCAGTTAGGCATCTACATAGTCAATAGCGGTGGCAAGCGGTTGCGCCCGCTATTAGCCACGCTGGCTGCCCGTGCTGTCGGCTACCAGGGTAAGGATCATATTACCCTGGCGACCATTATTGAGTTTATTCATACCGCGACCTTACTGCACGATGATGTGGTGGATGAATCCACATTGCGTCGTGGTAAAGAAACCGCCAACGCGGTGTTTGGCAACCAGGCCAGTGTGCTGGTCGGTGACTTCCTCTACACCAGGGCCTTTCAGTTGATGGTTTCGCTACAGCGAATGGAAGTAATGTCCATTCTGGCCGACGCCACCAATAAAATCGCCGAAGGTGAAGTGCTGCAGCTGATGAATGTGCACGACGCCGATACCAGTGAAGAAAATTATCTGCAGGTGATTTACTGCAAAACAGCTAAGTTGTTTGAAGCGGCGACTGAGCTGGCTGCTATTTTGGCCGAGCAGCCTGAACCCATCGTGAATGCCATGCGAGCTTATGGCGTGCATCTGGGAACCGCTTTCCAATTGATTGACGATGTATTGGATTATCAGGCCGATCAGGCAGAGCTTGGTAAAAACATTGGCGACGATCTGGCTGAAGGCAAGCCAACCCTGCCATTAATCCATGCCCTCAAGCATGGCAACCTAGAGCAACAAGCTCTTATTCGCACTGCCATCACGGATGGCAATGGTCTGCAACAACTGGAAGCCATTATGGCTGCGATGCAACAAACCGATGCCTTTGGTTACACCCGCCGTAAAGCGGAGCAAGAGGCAGAAAAAGCCAAGCAAGCGCTTAATGTGCTTGCTGATAGCCCCTACAAAGCGGCCTTGCTGCAATTGGCTGATTTGGCGGTCGGTCGCTCCAGTTAAGATTTTATCTCTTATTGATAGGAGGCGGGATTGCCCCGCCGACCTGTTACAGCAGGTGCGGTGCCATATACCCCGCCCCATAGAGCACTGGTACTACCGATAACAATCCAGTGCTAACGCTAATCCAACCGCCAGCCAGAACAAACTGGTGCACAGCTTTGACCATCCTCTATTTTTTCAGCACGCTGTCCTTTAAAGCTATAGCGGTAACTTAGCTGACGCTCAAGAGTGCTGACTTCCGCCATCCGCCCAAAGCAATTTTATTCATATAATTTTCACTCTTTCAAAATAATTACTGCACTAATTATTCTTCCGTTTCAGATTGAATAAAACGCCTAAAAAGAATCCAATTGCACCGCCAACTAATGCCCCATAAAACACTTCATCGACCTCGATAATGGCAGATTTCATCTGGAAAAAAGCACCAATCAATGATAGAAACACCACCCAAAATAATACACTGAAGGCACTTTTCTTCATATGTATCCTCTTCATCAATATTGATTAACCATAGTATCTCTCCACGGATCAGCAGTCACATAAGGATCAGTTGGGTTACTTGAGCTTCCTTCTACCCAAGAATGCGGAAAGGGAAAAATCCTATCTACTCTTCTAAAACTCCAATCATCATCGAAACTCATATCGTTCAACTGATCTAGCAGCTCATTGGCTTGCTCCCAGCATCCAAAATACGGTTTCCCCATAGCACCACCAGTAACGTCATAAATGCTGCGATTAAAATTATTCCATGGGCCGGGAGAAATTCGCTGCCCATTATTTGTCATTCTATTAACGGCATCCTTAAATATGGCATTAATTCGGCGCACGTCTTCAGGGCTTAAACCAAAGAAATCAAATAAATTTACAGGATTCCCCCCAACATACCCATAAGTATTAATCCCACCAGCCAACCCAATCGGGTCACTTTGTAGATACCGCCCAGTCTCCGGATCATAATCCCTAAAGTAGTTGTAATGCAGCCCGGTTTCTTCAT
>NZ_JBDIUV010000006.1:0-318540 GCF_039631345.1 Alkalimonas sp. NCh-2 | reverse complement strand
TTGCCCAATCAGCCCGGCCAGTGCCACCCAAAAGGCTTCGGGGACGAACTATGTGTGGGCAGCTCCCAAAGAGCCTGTGACCCAGTATGTGTGGGCGGCGCAAAGTGAAGAGGAGTGTCGGGAGTGGAGTGTTCACAAAGGTTATCCGAATAATGTTCCTGGCCTGGTATCGCCTTTAATCTCAACAGAGAAAGATAAATTTTCTGACAGGGTAACTTTGGCATTGCCTGTATTGGGTAAAATGGTCGCTGTGCTATCGGGCGATGGCGCATTATTAAGTACTGAAGATCGCGAGTTGCGTGATCAAATTGCGTACTTTTATGGCTTGGAAAACAGTAATGACGCACTTTTTCATGTATTGCAAAGCAAATTGTTACCCTTGATTCATGCCATCGATATTGAGCTCAGAGCTGCAAAGGAGGATCCATCAGCGGTGTTTAGGCAAAAAAATGTTGTTGGGCATGATGCCATGCATCAAGATGGCAAAGTTTACCTGAATACCCCATTTTGGGATATGACGGCCAAATACCAAGCGTCAACTATTGTGCATGAATTTTCTCATAAGATAGGTATGGACCATGATGGTCGTTACACGTTGCCGCAGGCAAGAGTGTATGTCGAGAGTCGTCGCGTAGCCGTATTCAGTATCCCTCCTTGGGAAACCGGGCGAGAGAGCGAGCTTATAAAAAACATTCAGGATACATACTTTCTCGAGCTGTTGTTTCTCGAAGTATGGTAGGAGTTAACATGCGAATTAGCGGTGTTTTACTTATGCTGTTTGCCTCAGTCGCTGCAGCTTACAATGATGATTTACCTATACTGGAAAATGTTGTCGATATTAAACTGGAGGTAACTTGTCAGCGACCTTATATAGCGATAGTACACTTTTACAACCGTTCAGCGGAGCCTATAAGGTTATCAAGGGCTTATGTTGACCCTGCTGGGTATTGGAATGATTATGACGTTACAATTAGCCTTGGAAAGGATATTGCAAAACGCAAGATGACCAATAGTTTGCATTATCAAAGTCGTGTGTTGGAAGATATCAGTGTGGTGCTGCCTGCAGGTGGGGTACTCAAAAGCATCATGAATTTGGAGCAGCGTTATGTGATTCCAGAGTCGGGTTTTAAAACTGTCAGATACAGCGCCTTATGGTATGGCGTTATTTTAGCTGATGGCAGTATGCGTCACGTGAGGGTTGAGTCTGATGCGTTTATATTTGATGACCATTGCATCAGGGAGCAACTTCAATGAAATGGACGGTAATCTTGTTATTGGTACTGATGGCTACTGCAGTGCAAGCAAAAGAGCAGGAGTACAATTTAGCCTACCCGGTGACATTATCTGCAGAGCTGGTTGTGCACTGCAAGGTACCGGGCAAAGTTTTAATGGTCAGTTTGACACTCACGAACGTTAGCCATATAGCCTATGAAAGCCAGCCTCAGTTAATTACCAGCTTTGAGTTGCCATTAGAGCAATTTGGTGGCGATGGGCGATATATTGCAAATCAGTTTCTGGTGCAGAATAGTGATGATAGCTTGGCGATGTTTCAGGGGGAGGCACTAGTATTTGACCTTAATAAAGATGGACTAGAAACCATAGGATTAGCGCCGGGGCAATCCATTACCAACCGCTTTAATTTATATGATTTCTTTGATATCAGGCCTGAGCAATTGAAGCGTATCAAGTTTGATATGTTTGATGCGATGATTCCGTCTAATCGTGGAGTTCGGGCAATTGATATTCAATCCAATTGGGCTTATGTTGAACCAGGCTGTTAACACTTAGCGAAGTGATACTTTTAAGTGTTAATAGGTTGGCTGAACGTGTTGGTGCAGGATGTAAGCCGTGTTTTTTAGAAATTATTTCGGAATATAGCCATCTTTACTTTGGGTTATCCTTCCCTCCGCCTTGCAGGCCAGCCTACGGTTGTTTAAGAACATTTCCTTTATTTTTCAAGTGGATGTAACGCTGAGTCAGTGGATTTTAGGCAGCTCCTTTCAGGGAGCTGTGTTTTAACACTATAAACCTTGCCCGCCACAGCTTTGCCCCGGCATTAATTGCCAAATAGGATAGGCCCGGTAAACAGGAGAGATTAAATGAGTTTGTTTTATCGAAATTTTTTGCTTGCGTTGCCTGTGCTGTGTTTTTTTGCTGCTTGTCAGCCACTAGATACGCCAGCGAACATGGCGAATAAGGAGGCTCCCGAGCCTGCTTTTTTACCAAACCGGGAACTTCCCGATATCACTGTGTTTAGCGGTGAAGTTTTCAATGAAGAAGGAATGAGGATACCGTTGTCAGAGGAGCAGCAGCGACTGCGTGTGGAGCAGGATCTGGATGATTTAGAGGTAGTGTATTTACGCTTGCGGAACAGCCGCAGTGAACAGCAGGGACATTTGATTAGTGACGCCCCCCGTATATCTGGAAAACTGGCTGAGGCATTTTACACTCAGCTTTGTCATCAAGATGTCCTGGTTGTGGCTCTAGAGATTTCGATCGAGAATCGTCATATGCCACGTCAATTCTATGAGGCTAGCTACATTCACGCCATCTTTGACCCTATTTCAGGCAAACGGCTTACACAAGTATGGAGTTCTGGTAGTGAAAGTGATACCGGGGCGCGGTATGGAGATCACGGGCCATTGCAGGCAAGCTTAAAGGCGGGTACCAACAATTTTTGCCCAGAACTGCTTGAGTGGGCGAATCAAAGATATGCCAAGGACTGGTTACTCAGTTTGCCGGCAGCGGTGGAAATGGCAGAGTCGCAGTCTTTTGTTCCACCGGCGGCAACCAACTCCGCGAACGGGCTGATAGATGACCGTTATCGGGATAATGGCGATGGCACTGTTACCGATATTCAGACTAACCTCACCTGGATGCGTTGCGTTCAGGGGCTGCATGAGTGGACAGGCAGTGCCTGCATCAGAGTGGATAAAAGAACACCCTGGGCAATGAGTTGGGAAGAAGCGCAAAACGTTGCAAAAAATGTCAGCTTTGCTGGTTATAGCGACTGGCGATTACCTACAGCGGATGAGCTGGATACACTGGTGCTGTGTCCGGCGGGCCGCAGCCTATCAGCGCGGCCAGATGGGCGTTATGTTGTTCACACAGACGGCAGCTGCCATGGTAGTGATTTTGACAGGCCGAAAATTAATAGCAATGCTTTCCCGGATACACCCAGCGAAAGGTTTTGGACGTCTACTTCGGTTCAAAACGGAAAGTCTGAAAGCGATTTTGAGCAAGTCTTTATTGTCAACTTCAGAGGTGGCAGTGTCATGCAATATCGGCGTAACCCTTACGAGCGTTTTGGTGTCCGATTGGTGCGAGGCGAGGCATCGCTACCTTAGCTTTGGCGGCAGTTGCTCAATCAGCCCGGCCAGATCCGGATACAATCCTTGTAAATGTTGATATGTTAACTGGGCCAGATAACTTATTAGAAGCTCGTCATTTGGCCTCAATTGTTGGTCATGAAATCGTTCATGTTTATGACATCAATTACCGGAAGCAACTTGGTTTGGCTATTGATAACCGGTTTAGGTGGCAGAGTGAGATTAATGCTACAACATGGCAGGTCAATCACTTTGCTAAGCTTGGTATAGTAAGTAAAGAACCTTTCGATTCTAATTACCAGTTCAGGCGTGCGGTCGAACAGTATCGAATGAAAGCAATGCATTGCTCTATGAACCCAACTGCAGGTGATTGTTTATGAAGATACTAACTTTTTTCTTGGGATGCCTGCTGTGTATATTTTTCAGCCCAAGTAGTTATGCAGAGCACTATGTACCTTGGTTTAAGATGGAGATTACCGCTGATCTACCAGCCCCTTTTGGTGAGACTACAGTGGCTTTTATAACTACAGAGCAGGGGGAAGCACAGATAGTTAGTAAAATCGAGATGTCTAATCCAGCGGGGCGCTGGGTGTATACACATTCAGAACTGAATCAAATTCCGATAGATAGTTTATTATATATTAATGTCATACCACTTCAGAAAGTCTGCGTTGAGTTTCAGCAGACTTGTATTTCTTTTGGATGGTTTGTAGGGGAACCGCAGTACATAACGTTTGCTGATGGTACGACAACAGGTTTTAATTTACATGTGGATTTAAAGATTACAGAGAAAGGCGATTTTGATTTCACAGTGGAAGATATGTATCAAGTAGGGTTAAAGCTGCAAGAGTTTCTTATTGAGTTTAAAGAGCAACCATCAGAAGCTCCAGCATCTGATGTTCAGGAACATATCACTATGCCATCATTCCCCAATTTCTCTTTCCCTAATTACTACTCCGATAACCGGTCATTTCATTATGAACTTCCCGGAGGCTTCGCAGCATTGACCATTAAAAATAAGATTTATGATGGTTTGGTGACAGACTATCAATTAGTGATGGCATCAGGCGATCTGGTTGATGTAACCAGAAGCATCAAGGAGCAAGGTTTGAATTTTTCTCGCTTTTCCAGCCCTTTGGTTTCAGTTGATGCGATTGCAAATACTTTCACAGTAACAGTCACTTGCTTACTCAATGATCTCAGTGATGAAACAACCTACACAGCAGCTCGTTTTACTATTGCAGACAATACGGTTATTTCGACCGATTTTGTGAGGCAAGCAACACAAGGTAGAGTGTGCGAGCTGGCGGATTAGGCTGTAATGTTGTGGATGATGGGAGGGTGTTTTATCGATAAGCCGCTTGGCCTATCGTGCTCTATGGGACTTCGTTAAAATACTATGATGGCATAGCAACCTGGAATGAGTTTGGCGGAGTTTTGCCGATTAGATCATCACATTCATTGGTTGTGAGGTTGATATGAAAGCTTATTATTTATTGTTCTTGTTCGTTTTTTTTCCGGCTTTAGCTGTCGATTATGAAGCAGGTTTAAGACATTCCAGTAGATGGTTTTTTAAAGAAATTCTAACATTGCCGACAGAACAACCTATAGTGCTCGGGCTTGATTTTTATACAGTAGAAAGAAAACATGCAGAGGCCTGCGCAGAACGCCTGCAGGGAGAGCTAATCATGTTGGAGACGCCTTTGCTAAAATACAACTATAAGGTAACTGTTTTATATAAATTTCAGAATCGTAATGAAATTAATGAGCAATGGTTGAGGGAGCAGTACTACCTCGGGGTTGCCTATTCCTGCGATTGGTCGGGCGGAGGAAATATTATCGAATCGTCATTGAGAATCAGGCAGTAAGGCCGCATCACAGGTATGGCTTCAAAAGCCGAATCTATTCTCCTGTTCGCTAAAGTTAGATCCTAAGTAGCTTTTTGATAACATATTGCAGCCGCCGGCTGAAAGCAAAAAGTGACTTGTTATCGCTAGACACCTGGCAAGTACTGTGCGAATCTAGCTTCTATTTTGCAACATGCGTATAGCATGGCTGCATGTCTGTTCAAGTAACCTGATATAGTAAAATGGATGTAAGTTATGCGTTTTATGCAGTTAGCGCCTTGCTGTCTGGCATTAGGGTTGTTTACGGCCTTGGTTAGTAGCTATTCGGTGTCGTCAGAGCAGCCGCTGGGTAGTTGGCTGAACCAGGATGAAGATGGGGATGGTGTGCCAGATTGCCTGGATGACTTTCCGTTTGATCCTAGCCGCAGTCGGTATCCGGAATATGCCGATACCGAACCCAATGATAACCCGGCTGTGGCAGTTAAAACCAACCATCAGCTCAGTCTGGCAAATCCGGGTTTTAGGATCTCCGGGGCTCTCTCGTCAGATTCGGACAATGCCGATATGTTTCGTTTTGCCGCAAAGCAAGGGCAATCCATCACCGCCTTACTGCGAAAAACGGATCTGGACTCGGCCTTTGAGCCTTTGCTCAGCTTCGCCGGCCTAGATGGTAATGCGCTGAATTTTGGTCGTATATCCCGAGGTGCCCCAGCGCATTATGGCATTGTTGCCATTAACTATGTTGTGCGCGAGGATCGGGAGTTGTTTTTTCTTATTGCCGATCAAAACGCTAAGGGAGGCCCGGACTTTGGTTATACCGTGACGGTCTTTCTGGATTCTAACGGGAACGGTGTGGATGACCAGCAAATGCGGGCCATGGGGGTAGAGCCAACCGTGCAAAGCTCCAGTGGCGACGGCATTCTGGATTTATGGAAAGTTGCCTTTGCCACCACCTGTGATGAACTGGACTTCGATGGTGATGGTATTCCGAATATTCTGGATACCGACAGCAATGGCGATGGTATTCCTGATCGGATCAAAGGCATTGGCGATGCTGATGGCGATGGGGTGCCCAATTTCCTGGACTTTGACAGTGACGGCAATGGCATACCAGATAGTATCGAAGTAGGGCCAAACCCACTGCGGCCAGTGGATACCAACCGCAATGGCATTCCGGACTTTTTGGATCTGGATGATGATGGTGATGGTTTGCTGGATACCTGGGATAATGACCGCCTTAACCCAATTGCGGAAGCCCCTTACATGGGTCCAGAGCGGCGGACCATTCTAACCCTGTTTGGTGTGCATGGCTCGGAGCGTTCCGAGTACTACCGGTATGGCGATAAGGTTCAGATCCGGGGTTTTGGCTTAGAGGCTGCGCCCGAAGATATCATCATCGCGATTTTTGGTGGTGGTACCCCAATCAATTTACACCCAGAAAGTGTCAGTGAAGAGGGTTTAATCTTCACCATGCCGGACGCAGAGCGCTCAACCTTATTTGTGGCGATTGGCGATCGCAGGACCGGGCATTTCCGTTTGAATACAAAAGCAGCCAACTCACCGGTGATTGCTGGTAGCCGCTTTCGGATGTTGAACCCAGGTGAAGAGTTGGTGATTCAGGGAGCAGGCTTTGTGCGGGGCTCCCGCGTGATGCTGAACAACAGGGCAGTGAATCCAAGCCGAATTCGCCCGAATGAAATCCGGCTACGTTTGCCGGCCCGGGAAAGCCGTGGAGAGTTTTTCGTCCGGACGCCACATGGCGACAGCAATCGCATTACCTTTGAGTTGCGAGCTGAGGATTAGAGGCTTGTCCATAGCACGTAATGATTAGAATGCCGTTGAAACTACATTCATTGGTTTAAAATTTAACTGTTGAAATGTAAGAACAAATGGTAACCAATACATAAGAGCCCAGCTATTTCAATAATAGTTAAGATCAAAAGCGCTATGTGTTGTAAACAGTGACCTTGTTGTTTTAGTTGATGATGTACAAAGATCCCAACGACAATGGCAAGGCCATAAACCCCCAACGCAAGGTGGGTAAGTAGCATTTCGATATTCATATTTGCTTCCCTATTAAGCCCACCCAATCACCATGGTTATTACTGAAGTGATCATAAGTATAAGGCCTGCTAGCAGCATTTCTAAGGCAATGGCCGTTTGCAGCCGTTTAGGATCTGGCGTTTGCTGTAACGCTGGTACCAGCTTGAGTTTATTCAATGCGCCTAAACTCATCAAGGCCGCCACCAGCAGCATTTTCACCAGCAGCAGCCGGCCATAGCTGGTGGTCCACAGTTGACCTGGTTCGGACAGCAGCAACCACAGCATGCTGGCGCCGCTCAGCAGCAATAGCAGCAAGACCCCAATCATGATCTGACCAAACTGGTGCAGCAGCGCATGCAGCTGCACGGTTGGACTGTGGCGGCACAGCCGCCACAGCAGTGGCAGGGAGCCTGCCCAAAGGCCAACAGCCAACAGGTGTATTAGTAGCAGCAACTGCCCCAGCAAGCCAAAGCGCAGCAGGTGGCCGCCTTGCAAGAAACCGAGCAGCAGCATCAGCAGGGCCAGACCCTGCAGCAGAGCTGACAGGTATTTTACTTTGCCAAGCAACAGGCTTAGCAAAAGCAAGCCAAAGGCCGGCAGTTGAAAGCGCAGCGCTTTTCCTGCAGCATCCGGCCACAGAAATTGCATCAGCTCCCAGTCAAACATGCCTCCAAAGCCTGCCATGGCCATCGTTCCTACCTGCAGCAGAAAGCCGCTTAGCACGCTAAAAGCACCCAGGCCAAACAGCAGTGCCTGGCCAGGCCGGCCTAGCGGTGCGCTAAGCCGGTGCTGCTGTGCCAGCCAGTTGCAGAACAACAGTCCCAGCGTGATGGCCGTGCACAGATAAAGCAGAAACCGGCTGGCGGCAGCCAACTCCTCCCAGGTCATGCTTAGCTGCCCTGTAACTGCAATGGCAGCAGGCTGGCGTGATGGTGGTGCTGGTGCTCATCCGCTTCAGGTTGCTTTCCAGGGGATGATTCAGTTGCGTCCGGATCCAGGGTAAAAGCAATCTCGCCACTGACCCGATGTCCATCCGCGCCGATGGCCGCCCAGGCAAACTGGTAGCTGCCAGCTTGCAGTACCGGCAGTTCAAACTCAATGTGATCGGTGGCCTCGGTGTTGCGGCGAAAGCCAAATTCAATGGCCTCTTCATCCAGGGTAAGTTCCAGCGATAACATCCGCACCGGATCACCAAAGTGCAGCATCACCACTTTTGGGGATTCTGTGAGCACAGCGTCCTTTGCCGGAATGGAGAACATCAGTGGGGTATGGGCCAAAGCTGCAGTGCTTTGCAGGGCAAAGAAGAACAGGGCCGCCATCAGGCTGGTTAAAGTTTTCATCATCATTTCCTTCAAAAATTTAGTTGGTGTTGCGTGGGGTACAACAGCAGATCTTGGTTTTCACCAGGACCGCTTAGCTAAAATGGGTTTAATTCGAATCTATACTCAATGGATTTCAAGATACGCGTAGGCGGCAAGGCCGTGAATCCCCATGAGCTTAGCCGTACTAAGTGATTGGGGTTCACGAACGCAGCCAACACCCGCGTATCTTGAAAGACGAAGAGTATATTAGGAGGCTTTGGGAGGTTGGGTAGCGCGGCTTAGCAAAACGCTTAAGTCTATAAAGTCCGGGCTATGGATTGGATCCGTTACCGGGCTTGGTTGAGAGGAGCTCTGATCAACTGCGGGCGTGGCGGTGACACAACAACTGGCGCACAGGCTGCAGATGGAAGTCAGGGACTTGGCTGTGGCCTCTGGTTGAGACGCATCGGCTTGGCCTATCAATTCCGCTGTGCTGTTCAGTTGTTCTGCGTTGTCTGACTGAGCTGAGCTGTTGTCATCGACTGGTACATGGCTAAAAACCTGCTCGCTGGCAGATTCTGCCGGGTGGTGCCCGATATGACAGCCTGCCATAGCAAAGCCGGCCACACTTTTCAGCAGCAAGGCAGCAATCAGCAGCAGGGCAGTACAGCGCATGGTGGCACCTACAGATTCAACACTTTTTTACTCTAGCGCACTTTTTAAAGGCTGACAAGCACTGCAGTCAACGGTAAAAGGCAGTTTAAGCTTTTGAGATAACCATAAAAGTTAGATGGATTTCTAATGAAAAATTTGATAATTGTTTGTTTGTTATGGTGGTTTTTTAAAAGGAGAGTTTTCTATCTGAGGTATCCCCACAAATGGGCTAGTTAAAACAAAAAGTTATGCGAGAAGGGAACATTCATGGCCGTTCACGATCTGATCTTTCGCCAAAAAAAACATACCACTAACAGCCATGAATGTGAAAACTATGCTCGCTCATTTTCTCTCTTTTGTCACCCCTACACGGATGCATAAGGCAAGATTTTCATCACTACTTTCAGCAACACAAAGCTTGCTGCAGCATCAGCGCTGTACGGTTACCGCCATTGGCCGGGGCATTGACAGCGATACCTGCGAAAAACACAGCATCAAACGGGCAGACCGGCTGCTAAGCAACAACAAACTCCTGGCTGAAATGCCTTGCATCTATGCATTGATGACCAGAGCCATTCTGGCAAACAGTAAGCACTCCATCATCCTGGTGGACTGGAGCAATGCCGATACCAGGAAGCAGAACCACATTTTAAGAGCCAGCCTCGCCTTGGAAGGCCGCTCACTGACCTTGCTGCAAATGGTCGCATCCACCGATGATTACAACAGTCCACGGGTACACAGGCAGTTTCTGAAGCGCCTGAAACTCATGCTTCCTGACGACTGTAAGCCAGTCATAGTCACCGATGCAGGCTTTAAAGTCCCGTGGTTCAAAGAAGTACGCAAGCACGGTTGGCACTTCATCGGCCGGGTTCGCGGCAATCAGCATGTGAAACTGCCTGAGCACGATGAATTTATCAGTGTGCAAGAGCTGTTCAAAAAAGCCCGCTGCAATCCGAATCACCTGGGGCGCATTGAGCTCACCAAAGCCAAGTGCTATCAAGCTCAGGCGGTGCTGGTCGGCACTGGCTGGAAGCTCAGGAAGCGGGATAAAAAGCGAAAATACAAAGAGCCTTGGCTGCTGGTGTCATCCCTGCCAAAGTGCCTGAACTACGCCGATAAAATCGCAACTTGCTATGGCAAACGCATGCAAATCGAAGCCAGCTTCCGGGACCAAAAAAGCGGCACCTATGGGCTGGGCAGCAACGCGCATGGCACCACGGAGCCAACGCGTTTGGCGCTCCTGATTTTACTGGCCGCGCTGGCGAACTGGCTGCATTACATGCTGGGAGTTGCTACAGAGATGGCGGGCCTACACTGGCAGTTTCAGGCCAATACGGTGCGAAACAGGCGGGTGCTATCCTTCAATTATCTGGGCATGCGGCAATGTAAGTTCGAACGGCTCAGGCTAAGTGCTGCACAGATAGCAGCTGCCATAGAGCAAATCATGCTTTGGGTTGGCGAGTTGGATTGGGCTGTGATCAAATTGGAAAAGAGCTGATACTATGGGCTTTAAATTCGTGGGGATCCCTCAGATGTTTTTGACAAATATGAATAACCGGTGTATCTTCGCTGCATCTTAACTTTGGTGACTGCACATGCTTAGCACCCTGGTACAACGGCAAAAAATCTGGGCCATCCCGATGATGGTCAGCCTTGCTTTGTCCTGGTGTTTGCTGTTTTGTGGCCAGTTGTTTGCAGCCAGCCATGGCGCAGAGTTGCAAGCAGAAGTGCCTTCTTGCCATGGCACTGTTGTTGATAGAACTGTTGCTGAAGCCCAGGTGCATGAACTCTTGCCAGAGCATGATCTCTGTTCTGGCTGTGCGCTGGATGCGGTGCAAACGGCTACACCTGAGCTGCCTGCTGTGGTGCTATGGTTGCAGGCTGTGGTTGAGCCGGTGCTGGCTGAACTGCCTGCTGAGCAACACAGCCTGTATCTGGCGCAAGGCCCGCCTTACCCCCGAACGACCCCGCTTTATCTGGAAAAATCCTTACTGTTGATCTGAGTGCTGCTGATTATCTGAACCTTGGCTGCATGCTGTGGCATGTGGTTGCTTTGGCGTTTAATCTGGCAGGACTTTTTCTATGTTCACTTTCACAAAGCAGCGCTCTGCGCTTTTTATCTGGTTGTTGATTGTTTCTTATGGTGTTTTTGCAACACCGCATCAGCATGGCAGCCACGCTGATCATGCCCCGGCGCAATCGGCGGCCAAGCAGGATGATGTACTTTCATCGATACGTAACCAGGCAACCACTATTTACACCTGCTCCATGCATCCGCATGTACGTTCCGAAAATCCGAATGATCGCTGCCCGATTTGTGGCATGGCACTGATCCCGGTCGAGCAGGACGATGATCCCCTGCCAGAAGGGGATGACGCCGTGATCCGGTTAAGCCCCAGAGCCAATGCGTTGCTGCAACCGGAGCTAACCCCGGTTCGGCGGCAGCAGGCCACCGCCAGCCTGTCGCTGGTGGGGCAGCTGGCTGCCGATCAGAGCCAGCTAAAAACCATCAGCGCCTGGGCTTCGGGCCGGATTGAGCAGTTGTACCTGGACACCACGGCGGTGGATGTACAGGCCGGCCAGCCGATGGTAGAAATTTTTAACCCGGATTTGATCGTGATCCAGCAAGAGCTGGTGCAGGCTAAGCAGCTTGCGGCGGTTCAGGGCAGTGCTCGTGCGGGTAGTCTGCCGGCCAGTTCCACACTGGACGCCGCCCGCCGGCGCTTGCGCTTACTGGGCGTGCCTGGCGAGCAAATCGAAGCCATTCTGCAAAGTGAAACCCTGCAGGATACGGTGACTATTAGTGCGCCGGTTTCAGGCCGGGTGATGGAAAAAATGGTCAATGCCGGGGCCTATGTCAGCACCGGCCAGCCGCTGTTTACCGTCCTTAATCTGGAAACGCTCTGGCTGGAACTGGAGGCTTTTGAACATCAATTGCCGTTGATACAGCCTGGCCAGCGTATTGAGGTCGAACTGCTGGCCCTGCCAGATGAGACGCTCGAAACAGAAGTGCTGCTGCTGGAGCCGGTGGTGGACGCCAGCCGGCGTACGGTTCGGGTGCGGGCCTTGCTGCAGAATCCTGATGGTCGCTTAAAACCGGGCATGCTGGCCCGGGCCCAGCTAAAAAGCACGCAGGATGATGTTCTGTTAATCCCAGTGTCGGCCGCTTTACTGACCGGCGAGCGGGCCCTGGTCTATGTGAAGCTGGACGATGAACGCCCGACTTACGCCGGTCGTGAGGTTCGTTTAGGCCGGCGCTTTGGCAACTATTACGAAGTGCTGTCCGGTTTGGATGAGCAGGCGCTGGTGGTCAGCAAAGGCGCGATGCGGCTTGATAGTGAACTGCAAATCCGCGGCTTGTCCAGCATGATGGCGGCAGCGGGTGAGGGTGGCGATCCCCACGCTCATCACCATGGCACTCATGCTGAGGAGCCGCGCACCGAAGATTCAACCGCCAGCTCCCGTAGCCGCCAGCTGGTCACTGATTTTCAGCTAAAAGCTGACGATGAACAGGCGCTGCTGCAGAGTTACCGCCAGCTGTATCAGGCACTCACTGACGATGATTTAGCCGGCTGGCAGCAGGGTGCTGCCGATTTTCACCAGGCCATTGCCGCCATTGACTGGCCTAAGGAACTGGAAGCTGAGGTTGAGGCGATGCAGCAGGGCAAAGGCCATAGCCATCATGTTGGCTCTTTAGAGCAAGCACGTGAGCTCTACTACCCTCAGGTGCAGGCGCTACTAATACTGGCCGAGCAGGGTGTGCTGGCCGGCGGTTGGTACCGGGCCTATTGCCCGATGGCGCGAGGCGGCCGGGGCGCGGCTTGGTTGCAGCCTCAGGATAGCGTGCTCAACCCCTACTATGGTGCCATGATGCTGCGTTGTGGCGATGTTGAAACGCAGTTCCCAAGCCGTGAGGCCGCCCCATCTAATGAGCCATCGTCGGATACCAGCCAGCATCTTGCATTTTCGCTGACAGATGCACAGCAAGAAGCCGTGCTGCAGGCGTATCAAAGCCTGTACCAGGCACTGACCAAGGATGATTTAGCCGGCTGGCAGCAAGGCGCTGCTGATTTTCACCGGGCTGTCGCTGCCATTGATTGGCCAGAGCAACTGAAGGCAGAGGTTGAGGCGATGCAGCAGGGCAAAGGTCATAGCCATCATGTTGGCTCTTTAGAGCAGGCGCGCGAGCTGTACTACCCTCAGGTACAGGCGATACTAACACTGGCCGAGCAAGGCGTGCTGGCCGGCGGCTGGTACCGGGCTTATTGCCCGATGGCCCGAGGCGGCCGGGGCGCGGCCTGGTTGCAGCCTCAGGACAGTGTCCTTAATCCTTACTATGGCGCCATGATGCTGCGCTGTGGTGATATCCAGCAGCAGTTTGCCGGGGAGAAACAGCATGCACACTGATACGAACTCAGTTGGCCGCTCCCCTTGGTTTGATCGCCTGATGCAAAGCTGCCTGCAGCAAAAGTTGCTGGTGCTGCTGATGGCTGGTCTATTGTTGGTGGTTGGTGTTGCCTTCGCGCCATTTGGCTGGAAAACCGGCATGCCTCTGGAGCCGGTCGCGGTGGATGCCATTCCAAACTTAGGTGAGAACCAACAAATTGTCTTTACCGAGTGGCCAGGCCGCTCGCCGCAGGATGTGGAAGATCAAATCAGTTACCCACTGAGTGTGGCGCTGATGGGTGTTCCCGGCGTGAAGGATGTGCGCTCCTTGTCGATGTTTGGTTTTTCCAGCATCGCAGTGATTTTTGACGACAGCGTTGAGTTTTACTGGTCGCGCACCCGTTTGCTGGAAAAGCTGGCCAGTCTGCCACCCGATGCCTTGCCGGATGGGGTGCAGCCCACGTTGGGGCCGGATGCAACCGCACTGGGGCAGGTGTTTCTCTACACCTTAGAAGGGCGGGATCCGGCGGGCAACACCACCGGAGGCTGGGATCTGGATGAACTGCGCAGCGTGCAGGATTGGTATCTCAGAACCGGCCTGCTGGCTGCCGAAGGCATCAGCGAAGTGGCTTCGATCGGCGGCTATCAGCGGGAATATCAGGTGGAGGTGGACCCCGATCTGCTGCGCATGCATCGGGTGACGCTGTCGCAAGTGACCTCGGCGGTGATGGCAGCCAATCTGGATGTCAGTGCCGGCAGCCGGGAGCTGAATGGGGTCGAGTATCTGATCCGGGGCGTTGGTTTTGTCAAACAGCTAAGCGATATCGAGCAGGCCGTGGTGCGGTTGGCACCGGACAACACCCCGATCCGGGTTGCCGATGTGGCCCGGGTGCAATTTGGCCCGGCGGAGCGGCGCGGGGCGCTGGATGTCAATGGCGCCGAGGCCGTCGGTGGTGTGGTCACGGTACGTGAGGGCTACAACCCGCGTCAGGCGATAACCAATGTCAAGCGTCGTCTTGACGAGGTGCAACGCGGCTTACCGGCCAAGGCGGTGATTGACTGGCAGCAGGTGACTGCGGCTGAAGTCGATGCCTTTGCCCGCGATTGGCAATTGCCTGCCTGGCAGGGACGGGATCCTGCCGTGCAAGCCGACTGGCTTGGTTTTTTACGGGCCCAGCCAGCCGATAGCTGGCCCAGCTGGTTGACCTTAAGCCAACTGACGGTGGTGCCTTTTTACGATCGCAGTGAACTGATTGATGAAACCTTGGGCACCTTGCAGGATGCGCTCAGCCAGCAATTGCTGGTGACGGTGGTGGTGGTGCTGGCCTTGCTGCTGCACTTTCGGGCGGCGTTGGCGGTGAGCCTGATGTTGCCGATGGCGGTGCTGCTGAGCTTTATTGCCATGAAGTGGCTGGCGGTCGATGCCAACATCGTCGCGCTGGCGGGTATTGCCATTGCCATTGGTACCATTGTCGATATGGGCGTTATTGTCAGTGAAAACCTGCTGCGGCAGCGCCAGCAACAACCGGATTTAACCGCCATCGCTGCGGTCAGGCGGGCTGGGCACGAAGTTGGTCCGGCCATTTTAACGGCCATCAGCACCACGGTGATTAGCTTTTTACCGGTCTTTACCATGACAGGTGCCGAGGGCAAGTTGTTCGGGCCTTTGGCTTACACCAAAACCTTTGTGCTGTTATCGGCGACGTTGCTTGCATTAACAGTGCTGCCGGTGTTGCTGGCCTTGTTGTTTCGCTGGCGCAAAGCCGATGCCTGGCAAACCTGGCAGCAGCATCTGATTAGCAGTGCGCGCTGGTGGCTGTTGGCGGCATTTGTGCTGCTGGCCATCTGGTTTGGCTCGGCACTGCTGTGGTTGGCCAGTCTGTTTTATGCTGCGGTGTTGCTCTGGTCCGGTTATCGGGCAAGTATCTGGAAAAAGTTGCAGCTGTTCCCGCTTTGTCAACGCATCGAGCGAAGGCTGCGCACTTTTGGCCAGCGCTATTCGCTACCGGCAGCCCAGCTATGGCGGCTTGGCCATGGTCTGCTGGTTATCCTGGTGCTGCTGGCGGCGGTCACTTTGCTCAGTCAGGTCTGGCTGCCACTCGGGCCTTTGGCCGGTAGCCTGGCCAACTGGGGCTTTGTCACCCTGCTGCTGGCAGGAGTACTGGGCTTTTTTATGCTGTTTTTATGGTGCTACCCCTGGCTTTTGGCCACCTTTTTGCGGCTGAAATGGCTGTTCTTAGCCTTGCCTGTGCTGGTAGTAGGCTTTGGCCTGATGGTCTGGCTGGGCGCGCAGCAGACGCTGGGCTGGTTGCCAGGGCACTGGCAGCACAGTGATCGTTGGGTAGAGCTAACTCATCGATACCCCGGCCTTGGCCGCGAATTTATGCCGGCGCTGGATGAAGGGGCTTTTTTGCTGATGCCAAGCTTGATGCCGCATGCCTCCATCGGCGAAGCGCTCGCGGTGTTGCAGCAGCAAGATGCAGCCATTGCAGCCATTCCGGAAGTGCGCTCGGTGGTCGGCAAAATCGGCCGGGCCGAAACCGCCCTGGATCCGGCCCCTCTTGGCATGATTGAAACGGTGATCCAATACCACAGCGAGTTTAAAACCGATGCTGCGGGTAGGCGGTTGGCTTTTCGCTATGACAACCGGGCCGGCGACTTCGTGCGCGATAAGCAAGGCGAGCTGATTGAAGATCCGCGTGGCCGGCCTTACCGGCAATGGCGGGAGCATATAAAGTCGCCGGATGACATCTGGCAGGACATCGTGCGAGCCGCCCAGCTGCCGGGCGTGACCTCAGCACCCAAGTTACAGCCGATTGAAACCCGCTTGCTGATGCTGCAAACCGGCATGCGGGCGGCGATGGGGGTGAAATTATCGGCGCCGGATCTGGCAACACTGGATCAATTGGCGCTTGAGCTGGAGCAATTGCTGCGCCAGGCACCCGGCGTACAAGCCGCTTCGGTCAGTGCCGAGCGCATTGTGGGTCAGCCTTATCTGGAGATCCATCCAGATCGCGCGGCCATTGCTCGTTATGGCCTGAGCATGCAACAGGTGCAGCAGGCCATTGCGACGGCCATAGGCGGCATGGAGGTTGGCCGTACCGTGGAAGGGCGCGAGCGCTATGGTATTACGGTGCGCTATCAGCGAGAGCGTCGCGACAGTCTGGAGCAGCTGGCCGAGGTGCTGATTGATACCGCATCGGGCTATCCGGTGCCGTTAACCCAGCTGGCGGAGATTCGCTACCAGCGCGGCCCGCAGATGATCCGCTCGGAAAATACCTTTTTAACCGCTTATGTCACCTTTGGCAGCTTAAGCGGCTGGGCTGAAGTTGATGTGGTGGATGAAGTCGCCGCCTATCTGGATGCAGCCATTGCCCGCGGCGACTGGCAGCTGCCGGCCGGAGCCAGTTACAGCTTTGCCGGCAGCTTCGAGCATCAGCAGCGCGCCAGCCAAACCTTGCAATGGGTGGTGCCGTTATCGCTGGTGCTGATTTTTATGCTGCTGTATTTGCAGTTTAAGCGGGTCAGCACAGCGCTGATGATTTTCAGCAGCATTGCCGTGGCCTGGTCGGGCGGTTTTATCATGCTGGATTTGTTTGCTCAGCCCTGGTTTTTAAACATTGACTGGTTCGATACCAATCTACGGTCTTTGTTTCAGCTGCAAAGCTATCATCTGAGTATTGCCGTCTGGGTTGGCTTCCTGGCGCTGTTTGGTATCGCGGTCGACGATGGGGTGGTGATGGCCACTTACCTGAAGCAGCAGTTTAGTGCGGCTAAACCGCAAAGTCGCAATGAGGTGCGGGCTCTGGTGATGCAGGCTGCCTTAAAGCGGATCCGTCCCTGCCTGATGACCTCGGCTACCACGATGTTAGCGCTGTTGCCGGTCCTCACCGCTACAGGTCGTGGCGCGGACTTGATGATCCCGATGGCGATCCCGACACTGGGAGGCATGTTCTTTGTGCTACTGAGTGTCTTTATGGTGCCGGTGCTGTATGCGATGGTGGAGGAGCGGCGACTGGCACGTTAAGGTTTTAAAATCAGAGGAGGGTGTTGTGACCTCCTCTGTCAGCAGTTCCGGCAAAGTGTTTGTTCATACCCTGTGATTTTGAATAGTGCCCGATTTCACGGTGGTTTGAGCCAGGCTCTGACATTTGGTTGATAAAGATCAAGCACCTGTCTGGCTTTGTGTGTTTGAATGCAGCCTGTGTGGTTAATAGGGGTTCAAAGCTGGAGCGCTGAGGGTTTGACAGCAGTTATCGAAGTTTCCTGCATCAATTGCGACATGTGTGTACCAGAGTGTCCAAACCAGGCGATTGCTCTGGGGGTTCACCATTATGAGGTCGATCCGGAGCTTTGCACCGAGTGCGAAGGTTTTTACGAGGCGCCTACTTGCATTGCGGTTTGCCCGATTGATTGCATTTATCTGGATAATACTGATTCTCTGCTCTGAAACCAGCGGGTTCGCTCCACGTCTTCAGCTTGCAAAGGTTTACTCAATAAATAGCCCTGATAGCGTTGGCAACCCAAGCTTTTTAGATAGTCAAACTGAGCCTTAGTTTCAACGCCTTCGGCGGTAATTTCCAACTCCAGATCATTGGCCAGATGGATGATGGCAGGCAGCAATTTGTCCTGAGTGGTTTCATCAATACGCTGTATAAAACTGCGGTCGATTTTAAGGCGGCTTACGGGCAACTTATCCAGATAACTCAATGATGAATAGCCGGTGCCAAAATCATCCAAAGAAATCGAAAAGCCTTGTTCTGCCAATTGACGTAATTGCTCGAATGAGCTGGAACCTGCCTGGATCAGAATACTCTCAGTAATTTCAATAACTAAGACATCATTGGGTAATTGGTGGTGTTGCATGCATTCGATTAATTGCTTGCATAATTCAGGATCAGCCAGATCCTGGGCACTAAAATTTATATTTAAACGCAGTTCTGGCCAGTACTGGCGCCAGGCCTTTATTTGCGACAGTCCAAGCTCCAGCATTTGCTGCGTTAAAAAGCTAATCAGGCCCTGTTCTTCAAGCAAAGGAATAAACAACACTGGCGAAATAGGCCCCAGTTGTGGGTGAAGCCAGCGAGCAAGCAATTCGAAGCTGGCTAATTGGGTTTCGGCAGTAAAAATGGCTTGATAAGCACAACTAAACTGCTTATTGCTAATCGCTTGTCGTATGGTCTGACTAAGCTGTTGGCGCAAGTCAATTTTATGCTGTTGCTCTGGATCATAGAAACGGTATTGATGGCCGGCTTTTTTTTAGCTTCGTACAGTGCTGAGCTGGCATATTGCAATAACTCATCCGGCTGCTGCTGTTCGCTCACCAGACAGATGCCGACACTGGCAGTAAAATGAATACTGACATCAAAATTGGTGGAGATATGCTCCAGCATTAATAGCAAATGCTCGGTGAACTCGGCTGCTTGCTCTAACGTGGTAAGGTGGCAGCACAGCAGCCAAAACTCATCACCAGACTCCCGATACAAATGATCTTGCTCATGCAGCAGCTGAGCCATTTGCCAGGCAATGGTTTGTAAGACCAGGTCACCGGTTTCCCGACCATACACATCGTTGATACGATGAAACTGATCCAGGTCCATTTTTATCAGGCAAAAAGTGTCTTGGTGCGTGGTGCAGTATTCAAGATCGCGCTTTAATTGCCATAAGGTTGGCAGAGCTGTCAGCGTGTCTATGTGTTGCATCAACTCAGGGCGTTGGATAACGGCTCTTTTCTGGCGTTTAAGCAACCGGCTTCGTTTGACTCGCGCTTCAACCGTCATCAACAAACGCCAGGGGGCAATTGGTTTTTGGATGAAGTCATCACCGGCCAGATTGGCGGCCGCCATATTTTCGTCGGTCTTTGGCTCGGATGCCATAAACATCAATGCTGTATCAGCTAATCCAGGGTGCTGACGAATAATTTGCCCTAACTCCAGGCCACTGCAGCCAGGCAAATTCAAATCAATCAGCATTAACTCCGGGCTTACTTCCTGTAGCAGCTCGAAGCCATGTTTTGCATTTTTAGCGGAATATACTTTATATCCCCCCATGCTCAACGCCTGGCGGTAAAAGCGCAGCGCATCGGCATCGCTATCGACCAATAAAATCCGATAGGGCTCAGTTTGCTCTTTGCAAAGCAGCTTGTTCAAATGACTTAACAATTGTGCTGCATCCAAAGGCCTGAGCATGAAGTGGTGACAGCCAGCTCTGGTGGCAGCGAGTCGTGCTTCAAAGCTGTCTTGTTCGGCCAGGAAAATAGCGGGCGGTTGATACCCCAGTTGTTGCCAGCTGTTTCGGATGGTCTCGGCAGTGTCGCAATGCTGATCATAGAGCTGAATATCACAGATAATCACCTGTGGTTTAGTCTGCAGCAGTGTGTCGTACAAGGCGTCCGGGCTGGTTTCTGTGACAACGGTGACGTGATGACGTCTGAGCTCTGCTGCCAGATGGTCTGCCTGACGCTGATTTTTATCAAAGATCAGTACAGATTGAGCAGATAGCGGCATGTCAAACACTGGGGACTCTGACAAGGTATTTTTCTTACTTTGACAAGCATCAGTTAGTTGTTGCCATAGCACCTCAAAGCAGTTGTGTTCCTGAATACGTTGACTTAACTCATCACTGTATGGCTTGGATAAGGCATCAAAAAACTGGTTGGCACTATTGGCGACAGCTTTAAAGCCATACATACTGGCTGCGCCATTCAATTGTTGGCAAAGGCGCTTAAGCTCAGTACAGTTCAATGGCGATTTCTAAAAATTACCAAACGTCCGTGTCGGCTGAAAGCCATCAACGACAGCTCGACATTGCGTCAGATTATGCTTGTTGCGTGAAAGCCTTTGCCAAAGCGTGCGGTCTTAACCGCGATGCGCAAGAAGAGCTGTTTGCGACTGCATTGCTAAGCTTTATTGGCAAAATGATTTTATTGGCTGAAGGAAGTGATGAAAGCACCCTGCACAACGAGGCTATGTTGCAAGAATATGGTGCCGATTACCAACTGATCTCAGCCTATGTTATGCGGTTATGGGGCTATAAAGCGGAGCTCTGTGAATTGATCATGAAATGTCACGATGCAACGGCTGTGACAGAGCCGCACCTTAAGCCTCAACATCAGATTTTATTTATTGCTAAGCAGATTTTATTTCACAATCAAAAACCATTGGCGGTAAGAAATTACTGTGCGGATTTAAATATGACTCCTTCCATTTGTGAGGCAATTTTGGATTTTTCATGGAAAATGTCCTGAGCCATCCAAAGGCTACTTTTACTGTGCCAATTTGCTTGAGTAAATGGGTAATTAACTCCTTTGCTGCTCGGCGCGTAAAAACTGCTCCAGACGATCTTTTGGCAAAGGCGGTGAATACCAGTAGCCTTGGATCAGGTGACAGCCTTGCTGTTGCAGGTATTCCAACTGATACTGCGTTTCAACACCTTCGGCAATGCAAGGCAGCTGCATATTGCGCGCCAGGGCAATGATGGTGTTTAAAATGGCATTCTGGCTTCCTTGTTGCACACCAGATACGAAACTTCGATCAATTTTAATCAAATCAATCGGGAAATCTTTTAAGTAGGTCAGGGATGAGTAGCCTGTACCAAAATCGTCCAGATACAATTGTATACCCAACTGTTTTAACCGCTGCATATTGTCAATGGCCTGTCGTCGGTTCTTCATCAATGAAGACTCGGTAATTTCCAATCGTAACATCGCCGGATTGAGGGCTTGCTGCTGGATCAGGCTATCCAGCCGTTCAGCCAGTAACTCGGAACTGAGTTGACTGGCCGATAAATTAATGGACAGATACAAAGGAAAACCCATTTGATGCCAGCGCTGCAAATCATGCAGTGCTTTTTGTACCGAACCCCAGGTGAGTTCCCCCATCAAATCCAGCTCTTCAGCCATCGGAATAAATTGCTCCGGCGACACCATGCGCCCTTCATTATTCCACCGAAGGAGCAATTCAACACCGACAGTTTTTTGTTGTTTGCTGTCGACAATGGGCTGGTAATAATTCTGCAGTTGGTGATGTTGAATGGCTTGTTTTAGCTGATATTCCAGCTGCATTTTTGCTTTGATACGTTCTGGCATTGAGCTTTCGAAAATAGCGAAGTCCAGTTCACCATGTCGTTTGGCGAAGGCCATGGCGATATCAGAAAATTTGAGCAGCTCGTAACTGTCGGAGCTATGGTTTGGATAGCAGGCAATCCCAATAGAGCAACTGATGCGGACCAATTGCTGATCCAGCATCACTGGCTTGGCAATGAGACGATGTAAAGCTCCTGATTTATTTGCAATTTGTGCCTGCTCACTGGAGAGCATGATATAGACAAACTCGTCACTGCCCAGATGAGCCAGAATTTCGCCTGGTTGCAACTGGCTTTGCAAGCGAGCGGCAATGACCTGCAGCAACGTATTACCATGTTCATGCCCCATACTGTCATTGATGTGTTTAAAGCGATCCAGGTCAATAAATAACACGCTAAAGCCTGTTGCAGGGGCAATTTGCAGCAGCGTATCCATTTGTTGCAGCAGGTAACTGCGGTTTGGTAATTGCGTCAGGCTATCAAAGTGAATGAGTTGTTCCAGTTCTTGCTCGGTGAGCTTTTGTGCTGTGATGTTGGTGTAAATACCCGAGACATGCATAAGCTGCCCCTGATCCCGTTGAGTTACCCGGCCAATGTCCTTGAACCAGTGCCACTTGTGATCGGCATCACGTACCCGATAGACTTGTTGAAAATGATCATTCAGCCCTGCGCATAACTCTTTCCAAGCGTGCAAGTAATCGGCTTTATCGTCTGGGTGTATGTGTTCTGCATAGTGCTCGAAGGATGGCTCTGCGTCTGCTGACCATGCCAGCAGTTGTTGTCGTTGCGGATGTTGTAAGCTATTGGTGACAGCACTCCAGCTCCAGACATCGCTGTCGGCGATATCCAGTGCTAACTGCAATCGCTCTTTCGATTGCTGCAGTTCTTTGTTTTTCTGAATGAGCCGAAGTTTTTGTTTTTGCCGCCACTGGAACCAGAACAGCACTATTGCCACGAAACAAAGTAAATACAGTAGTCGTGCTTGCGGGCTATTCCATGGTGCATAAGCTACTTGCAATGAGAGTTGGGCTGGCTCACTGTTTTGTTCCGATGTCGGGTCAAAAGCTGTGACCGTCAGTAGGTAATTGCCTGGTAATAGCTGAGGTAACAGCAGGTATGGATCTTTACTGGTGAAGGTCGGGATCCTGCTGGGGCCGTCCAACTGAATACGGTAACTGATATCCGTTTGCTGGCGGTAGCTGAAAGTGGAAAAATGAATTTGCAGTCCATAGTCATCATGCTGCAAGGCAAGCGCATGCTGTTGTTGCGGATGTAATAATGCTGGCAGCTCTCTGGATAACAACGACAGGTGAGAAAAGCCCAGCCTGGGTTGGGGTGATTGCTGATCTGTCACATCTTTAGGATCAAACCAAACCAGCCCTTTGACACCACCATAAGCCAGCTTACCATCGGGCAGTTGGGTGCTGCTAAAACCATTAAATTCATGAAAACCAAGCCCTTGCTGGCTGGTGAATTGACGGAAATGACCAAGCTCCGGATTAAAGCGCCACAAACCGGAATGGCTACTCATCCACAGCATACCAGCGGTATCCTGATGCAATTGATAGAGGATATTGGTAGGCATAGCTGCACTGCCAAATAGCGTCTGCTTTGTTTGATAGGTGTCTTTATCCAGCTCTACCAGGCCAAGTCCATGAAACAGGATCCAGATGCTGTCGCCCCGCACCAGAAACCCTTCCACATAAGCACTGCTTTGCTGGTGCCCTTTGGGCAGTTGATATAAAGGTTGCATCGTACCTGTGCTGGTATCGACAGACCAGATGGTAAAATTGTCATACAGCAGCATTTGCTGTTGTCGCAGCGGGTGTGCGCCAATCCAGTGGCTGGCCCAGTCGCCGACAAAGCCTTGCTCCAGCTCGTACAATCGACTGGCTTCAAACTCTGGACTGATTTGAAATAATCCAGCCTGGTTATGCACAAAGAGTACACCCTCTGGACTTAGCTGCATGCTGTATGGTTGGGCCGCCAACACTTGCTGTGTTTCGGCTGGTAGTGGTAGCAGTTGCCTCTTCTTGCGACTAAACAAAGCAATGCCATCTAGATGCATAAGCCAGAGTGCATCGGCATCGGGTAAGGCCTGCAAACTGTAAAAGCTTGATTCTGACTCTGTTGCTTTCTCATCCGGGTTAACAAGGTACCAGTCCAGTTTATTCGTTGTTAAATCCAGTCGATTCAAGCCATTCTGACTACCAATCCATAACGCATCAGTATCTGCATGCATGGCAAAAATAAACGGATGACTTAAGCTTTGCTGCTGCGCTGTATTAACAATACTACTAAAAACGGCATCAGCAGATTGCCAGTAATAGGCACCATCACCACGGGTAGCCAGCCAGAGGTTGCCATGTTTGTCGCGGATAAAATCGATGATGCTGTTGTCGTAATAGCCGTAGCGGGTACTACCAGGTTGAAAGAGTAACTGGTGTTCGAGGTTCAGTGGGTTCAGTGTTAGTAAGCCATGGTTTGTAGCAAGCAGTAATTGGTCATGCTCCGGTTGGATCCGCCAGATATTGTGTTCTGGTAACAGCACTTGTGCTGTAATTGCATGGCGCAGCTCAGTTGGCGGCAGTTTGGAAAAACTCTTTGTGGCAATGGCATAGAGCCCTTGAACTGTTCCAAGGTACAGTTGCTGGTTGTGATAAGCCAAAGCTTTGCTATCCAACTGATCACGCTCGGCTTCTGGCAGATAATCGAGTTGCCAACTATGGCTCAGCTTCCGATCGTGCAACCAGAGCCCCTGACTGGTGGCTACTACCAGATAGTGCTCAAACGCCAGCACATCCCTTATGTAATGACGATGAATATCGACACTGGGCAGGGTAAAATGAATATGGGGGTGACCATCCTGTAAGGAAAAAACCCGGCTCGAGTCGGCATAGAGTGGCCGGCCATTCTTGTCCTGGCGGATCAGATAGACTACTTCCGCACTGTAATCGGTGAGATCACTGTCGGGTTGTTGCAGCAATGTACTATGGTTTGTACTCAAATCCAACGCAACCAAACCAAGAGCGGTGGCAAGATGCACCTGCTGATTGCTTAGCCAGTGCATATCGTAAATCACGGTGTTAGCAGGTAAATGCTCAGTGAGCACGGACCTGCTTTGATAGCCATCGAAACGATCCAGACCGCCATCGGTCGCCAACCACAATTGGTGATGTGCATCGAGATGCAGGCGGTTAACATGCCCCTGGCTCAGGCCATTATCCGGTGAAAGGCGAAACACATGATGCATCTCTGCAGCCAAACAAAGTGGTAAAAGCAGCAGCAATGTCAGAGTCAAACTACGACCTGCGGATCGGCTCATTCAGTGTCCAACCAGTAACCCAAAGTTATCTTTATTTGTTGCTTAACTCTGGGCCAAAAAAATAGCAATAGCAAGTAGGCTATTCCAATGATAACTCTTCGAGCCGTAACTGCAACTACCACATTAAATCATCCGGAATAGGGAAGTCCTTGTACGGATCATCTTCATCCGGTTGCTGCTGGCTTTCATCCGCCAGATAAATTAATGATTCGGCAAAGCGCTCCGCCACTTTCTCCGCCACATGACGCGGCACCACGTAGTAGTCTTCATCGTAAGCGCAAATGGCCAGTTTGGCCGAGCTTAAGTGCTGTTGCACTCTGTCGCTGACAAACAAAAATTTGATTTTGTTGTTGCGCGGATCGGTAAAGTTAAAGCGAATATCGCCATCCACCGGTTGTTTGTTGTGCTGCAGCATTTGCAGGGCCTGGGCGCGCATGGCTTTGGCATCTTGCTCGGCTTTACGCTGGCGGTTTAGCTCACGATCACGCTCGGCAGCTTCTGCCCGCTGCTGATCAAGCCTTGCCTGCTGCTCGGCATTGGGCTTGCTTTTGCCTTTAGGGTCCTGCTTGCGCTCCAAATGTTTCTCGCGTTTAAGCTGCTTTACTTTTTTTTCATTGACCAGGCCTGCGCCCAATAATTGTTCTGCCAGAGACTTTGCCATACCAAAACATCTCATACCTGTTAAAAATAATGCGGTATTGTACGACGAGCCGCGACAGCACTCAATGCATCGCCGCGTTGTTTGGCCTTTAAACCACTCCTTGCTCAATCATCGCATCCGCCAACCGTCGAAAGCCGGCGATATTGGCTCCCAGCAATAGGTTGCCAGGCTGGTTAAATTCGGCCGCGGCTTGGTGGCTGCGGGTGTAGATGCCACACATAATGTCTTTCAGTTTTTCATCGACCTCATCGCTACTCCAGCGTTGCATGCTGGCATTTTGCGCCATCTCCAGCTGACTGGTCGCCACGCCACCGGCATTGGCCGCCTTGCCCGGCGCGAACAATTTTTTGGCTTGAATGATCTGCTGCACAGCTTTGCTGGTGCAGGGCATATTGGCACCTTCAATTACGGCCTGGCAGCCATTATCAAGCAAGGCTTTAGCATCTGTTTCAGTCAGTTCATTCTGGGTGGCGCAGGGAAAAGCTAAGTCACAGGGCAAGTGCCAGATGGCGTGACCATCTTTGGGATTGTCTTCTTTGGCAATAAAGCGTGCTTTGCTGTGTTTGGACAAGTAGTCTTGCAAGTGGCCATCACTACTGGATTTCAGCTGGCGCAGGCAATCCAGATCAACGCCATCGGCATGATACAAAGTGCCACTGGAGTCGCTGCAGCTGACTGGGATTGCCCCCAACTGGTACAGCTTCTCGATGGTGTGAAGCGCAACATTGCCGGCACCGGATACCAGACAGGTTTTGCCATCCAGGCCCGTTTTCTGGTCTTCCAGCATGTAGTTGGCAAAATAGGCGCAGCCATAGCCGGTGGCTTCCGTTCTTAGCAAAGAACCGCCATTATTCAGGCTTTTGCCGGTAATCACGCCGTCGAAACGATTTACCAGCTTTTTGTACTGGCCAAATAAGTAACCGACTTCACGGCTGCCGACGCCAATATCGCCCGCTGGCACATCGGTGGTTGGGCCTATATGGCGGTACAGCTCATTCATAAAGGCCTGGCAAAACCGCATGATCTCAGCATCCGACTTGCCCTTGGGGTTAAAATTGGCGCCGCCTTTGCCACCGCCCAATGGCAAGCCGGTCAGGGCATTCTTAAATACCTGCTCAAAACCAAGGAATTTAATAATGCTGGCATTGACGCTGGGATGAAAGCGCAGTCCGCCTTTGTATGGGCCAAGGGTAGAACTGAACTCTACCCGATAGCCTTTGTTGACCTGGACCTGGCCGTCATCATCCATCCAGCAGACCCGAAACATGATTTGTCGCTCAGGTTCTACCATGCGTTCGATAATGGCATGGCGATGGTAGCGATCATAGTTTTCCAGCAATGGATCAAGTGATTGCAACACTTCTTCCACGGCCTGATAAAATTCGGTTTGTGCCGGGCTGCTGTGCTGCAGCCGTTCCATAATGGTGTGAATGTAAGTCATAGCCAACTCCTGTTCGTATTCAGTTATACTGCAGGCTGGATGCAATAAGATCAAATGATCGAAAGCAATAAGTGATTGAACGCCTTGCAACTTTGGTTAAAGCGCTTCCAGCTTTGCCGGTGAGCTCAAGGTGTTAGCAAAAAAGCCAATGAAATGAACGAACCCTTACTGATTGTGATTGGCTATGTCTGGCCAGAGCCCAACTCCTCGGCGGCAGGCAGCCGGATGCTCAGCTTAATTCAGATGTACCGGCAGCAGGGCTGGCAGGTGATCTTTGCCAGTGCGGCGGAAAAAAGCCCGCACCGGGTTGATTTAAGCCGCTGGCAGGTGACAGAGCACAGCATACAGCTTAATGACCAGAGTTTTGATGACTGGGTAGCGCAAGTGCAGCCAACGGCGGTGCTGTTCGACCGCTTTATGCTGGAAGAGCAATTTGGCTGGCGGGTTGAGCAGGCGTGCCCGCAAGCAATGCGTATTCTGGATATGGAAGACCTGCATGCGCTGCGCGATGCCAGGCAAACAGCCTTTAAAGCCGGGCAGGGCGATGTGTTAACGCTTGCCCCTCACCAGTTAAATACTGAACTGGCCAAGCGCGAAGTGGCAGCCATCTACCGCTGTGACCTGACTCTGGTGATTTCCGAGGCTGAACAACAGCTATTGACGCAGCATTACCAGTTGCCGGCTGAACTGCTGTGCTATTGCCCGTTTTTTGCCGAAGCGCCAAATCTTAGCAGCCCGGGCTTTTCAAAGCGGCAGCACTTTATTGCCATCGGCAATTTTCGCCATGCGCCCAACTGGCAGTCGGTGTTGTGGCTGCGCACGCTATGGCCGGCCATCCGGGCCCGATTGCCCGGCGCAGAGCTGCATATCTACGGCGCGTACCCACCGCCCAAAGCAACGGCCTTGCATCAGCCCAAAGCAGGTTTTTACATCAAAGGCTGGGCCGATGATGCGGCGCTGGTGATGCAACAGGCCCGGGTTTGTCTGGCTCCTCTGGCTTTTGGCGCCGGTTTAAAAGGCAAACTGCTTGATGCGATGCAACAAGGCACCCCCAGTGTCACCACCCCGATAGGGGCTGAGGGCATGCACGGCGATTTGCCTTGGCCCGGCAGCATTGCCAATGATGAGGCTGCGCTGGTGGATGCTGCGGTAGCGCTGTATCAAAATGAAGACCTGTGGCAGCAGGCACAGCAGCAAGGCTTTGTTTGCTTAAAGCAGCGTTTTGATGCGACCACAGAGCAAGCGCGGGTCTGGGCAGAGCTGGAGCAGCGGCGAGAGCAGCTTACCAAGTTTCGCGAACGCAACTTTACCGGCCAGATGCTGCGCCATCATGCCCATCGCAGCACCAAGTTTATGGGGCAGTGGATTGAAGCCAAAACGCGCTTGCAGCAGTTATCAAGCAAAAAACCTTAGAGCCAAATGATTAAGGCTGACTCAGTGCCTGATCCAACGCAGCTTGCGTTGGCGGTTGGCAACCGGCCTGGCGGATATTCAGACTGGCTGCCAGCATGGCACGGTGCAGGCACTGGCTAAGGGCTGCCTCACTGATGTCTGTGGCGTCCGGCAATTGCAGGCGCAGCAAAGCTGCCAGCAAATTGGCCCAGAAGGTATCGCCGGCGCCCACCGCATCGACAAAAGGTTCGGCCTTGATCACATCCTGATGCAGTTGATGCGCTTGCCAGTACAGGCTGGCGCCATGCTCCCCTTTGGTCAGGGCCAACAGTGCGCTGGGGGCCAGTTGCTGCAGTCGCTGAATCGCCTCATCGCCATTGAGCTCCGGCCAAAGCAGTTGCAGATCCTCATCACTGGCTTTGATGTAATGGCTTTTGCTGATGACTTTCAGCAGCAGCTCCCGGTACAAATTGGCATCGGACACCGCCGATAGCCGAACATTGATATCAACCGCCAGTTGAATGCCCTGACGTCTGGCATGGGCCATTACCGCCAGAATACGGCTGGCATCCTCGGGCTCAAATGCCAGCGAGCCCAGGTGCAGCAGGCGGCAGTCGGCGGGCAGGGCGGCTATTTGTTGCTCTGAGGTGACAGCGCGATCGGCTACCCCCTGGCGGTATAGGCTGTAAGCTGGCTGTTGGTGCTGATCAAAACTGATCAGTGCCAGCGAGCTGGGTTGCCGGCTAAAAAAAGACAGGCCATACTGGGCACCTTGCTGCTGCAAGTAGTGCAGAAATTGCTGGCCAAAACGATCGTCGGAGAACGGGCTTAAGTAGCGCACGTCAATGCCCTGACGAGCCGCAGCTATGGCGACATTAAAGGGCGAGCCGCCAAGCGCCGGCCGGTACAGGCCATCGGTGGTGGGCAGCAGATCAACAACATGTTCTCCGATCACGGCAAGCATAACAGGCTCCGGCAGTATTTTTCGGTAAATCCAAGCAATTGGCCGTGAAATCATATATCTTAATGCATTAAGTTGCCAGTAAAAGCGAACTGGAAAGATGAATAAACCAACCTTAAAAAGTGTCGCCAAAGCCCTGGGGGTATCCACTGCCACCATCTCCAATGCCTTTAACCGGCCGGATCAATTGTCGGTGGCGCTGCGAGAGAAAATTTTAAGCGCCTGCGCCGAACTTGGCTACGATGGCCCCAACAAAGCAGCGCAATCGCTGCGCAAGGGCTGCTCCGGCATCGTCGCAGTGATTTTATCGGACTCGCTGGAGTACATGGTCAGCGATCCGGTCGCCAGCCAGTTTTTGCAGGGCGTGGCCCGCGAGCTGGAGCGTCAGAGTAAACACCTGCTGCTGTATTCGGGCAGTGCCGACAATCTGGATAGCATCACCGACTTTGTTGATGGCTTTATCTGCTACGGCGCGCCGCGCAACCTGAAGTTGATTGAACAATTGAAACGTTGCCCGAAGCGGGTGCTGACGGTCGACTTTGATTTACCGGGCCGACCCTCGGTCAATATTGATAACGAGCAGGCGGCTTACGATAGCGCCATGGCGGTGTTAAAGCCGGGTGATAGAGTGGCGGTATTGGGATTACGGCTGATAGACGCAGCCGATAGCCGGACAGTGGGCACGGCGCCGCTGTGGGACAATCAAAGCTCGGTGTCGCATCGCCGGCTGGATGGTTATCAGCGCGCCATGCAGCAGCTGGGGCTGACACTGTCGAACGAGCTGCTGTGGCATTTGCCCGAGAGCAATCAGGCCTGCGCTGAAACCGCCGCCAAAGCGGTGCTAAGCCAGTCACCAGCGCCAACGGTGCTGCTGTGCATGAGCGATCTGATTGCACTCAGTGCCATGCGGGTGGCGCTGGCGCTTGGCCTGCGGATTCCCGAACAGCTGCGGGTGGTGGGCTTTGATGGTATTGAAGAGACGCTGCGCTATCATCCAACCTTGAGCTCGGTCTGGCAATTCAGCGATCAAAAAGGCGAGGCCGCGGCCCGTGCTTTTCAAAGCGGCCAGGACGACAACCAGCTGCTGTCTTATGAGCTTAGGCTCGGTGAAAGCAGCTAAGCCGTGCGCTTAGCTGCAACTTACTGCTGCCCTTAGTCCGCCAACAAACTGCTGAGTGGACATTGTTGCTGCACCTCACCGCTGTGCTGCCAGACCAGTTCAGCCGATAGATCAGCAAGCCGGATCCGTAAACTGGCGCTATGGCCCTGATGCTGCCAGTTGAGCTGGTACTGTCCATCGCTAAGCTGTTGGCTAAAGTCGCCATCAAAGGCCTGCAGACTGCGGCGCAGTTTGATTAAAGCACACAGCGCTTTCACCACCGGTTTTTGCAGCGCCTGGCGTACTTTTTCCGCCGTGTAATAGGGCCGGTTGATGTCGCGGCCGACCTGGGTGCGTTTCAGTAACTCGACATCATTTTCTGCTGCCAACAGGCCGCCGTAATAAATCTGGCTGATACCCGGGCAGAACAGCTGAATGGCCCGGGCCAGCAGATAATGCTCATCGTGCTGCGCCAGCGCATCGTAGAAACTGCAGTTCACCTGATACAAATCGACGTTATTGGCGGCGTTGCCGGTGGCCAGTTTGGAGCTGCCGCCGCTGTTGTGGTGAATTTGTTCCACCAGTGCATCCAGTTCTGGATCGGTCAATAAGCCCGGCTGGCCCTGATGATCGGCCGCATCGACAATGCCGATGCCATCGTGGGTATCCAGCACCGTGATGCAGTTGCGCGGGGCGATATCCAGCCAGTGTTTCAGCGCCTTGGCATCGCGACTGAACAGGGTATGCAGCACCAGCGGCGGTAGCGCGAAGTCGTACACCCAATCGCAGCGCTTGGCAATGTCGATTTGGGTTTGATGGTAACCGTGGATCTCGACCAGACACTGCATGCCGAGCGCTTTGGCTTTGCTGCTAAGGCCTGCAATAAATTCAAAGGTTTCCGGCAACATAAAGCAGCTGGTGCCGGCTTTTTTAATGGCATAGCCGGCCGCATCCAGTCGGATCAGCTTGACGCCATTTTCGGTAAAACGCTGCAAAATCGCATCCAGATAGGCCTGGCCCGGCTCGGATTGCACATCAATGTCGATCTGGTTGGCAGTAAAAGTGGTCCAAAAGGGCAGGCTGCGGCCATCGGCAAGTGTTAGCTCGGTAAAACAGCTGGTCGGCCTTGGCCGGTAAATGGCTGCAAGTTCAGCTGGTTCTGGTGCCTGGCCAAACACCTTGTCGCGGGTCAGAAACAACGGCCAGTATGGCGAGGCTTCTCCTTTGGCCAATACATCCTGAAACTGCGCCGATTGCGCCGAGACATGGTTGACAATCATATCCGCCATCACCGGGTAATCGCTGGCAAGGCTGGCGATGTCTTGCCAGTTGCCAAGTCGGCTATCGACGGCGGTGTGATCGGTAGGGTCAAAGCCGGCATCTTCGCCATCAATCGGCGTGTAAAAGGGCAGCAGATGCACCCCATCGAACAAGCCGCTTAGCTCCTGCTGCAGCAACTGATGCAGCTCGGATATATCGCCGCCGCTTAAGCGGTCGATGTAGGTGATTAACTGAATTTGATTGCTGCCCGGCTGATTGTTCATTGTCATTACCCTGAAAAAAAATTTGCATCTTAAACGATTAAGATATAGCTTTATGGGAATGCTTCAGTTTGTCAATAGCCGGACAACAATAAAATGCAGCGGTGATTTTGCTTCAGGCAAACCACCGACTGCCATCCGGCCAGCTGAAAGCAGAAAAGACAGGGAACAATTTGATGAATACAGAAAGCCATGCCAACAGCACGGCCAAAAGCTCGACCCAGTTAAATTCTGGGCTTGCTGTTGGCGTCACTACTGAAAGCATTCAGCGCCAGGTGCGCTGGATGACCTACCTGATGTTTTTCGTCTTTGCTATGACCACCGATGCGGTGGGGGTGATTATTCCCCAGGTGATGGCCGATTATCAGCTCTCGATGTTTCAAGCCAGCGCCTTTCACTATGTGCCGATGGTGGCGATAGGCCTGGCTGGGCTCTTGCTGGGCCGCCTGGCGGATAAACTGGGGCGTAAAAAGCTGATTATCGCCGGCTTGCTGCTCTATTCGCTGTCCTGCTACGCCTTTATCGCCGGCGACAGCGCGCTGTTTTTTATTCTGCTGATGGGTCTCTGCGGTCTGGCGATTGGTATCTTTAAAACGGCGGCACTGGCGCTGATTGGGGATATCAGCCGTGACAGTCACAGCCATACCCGTACCATGAATACGGTAGAAGGATTTTTTGCGCTCGGAGCCATTGCCGGCCCGGCGCTGGTGACCCTGATGATCGCTGCCTCCATCCACTGGAAGCAGTTGTATCTGCTGGCAGGATTGCTGTGCACGGTGCTGGTGATTATCGCCGCCCGCATGCCGTATCCGCCGTATCAGGCTTCGGCAGAGCAAGTATCACTGCGTCAATCAATGCGGCTGCTAAAAGATCGCTACGCCATGGGCTTTTCACTGGCGATAGCGCTTTATGTCAGCTGCGAAGTGGCTATCTTTGTCTGGCTGCCAACCCTGCTGGCCGATTACAGCGGCCGTTTTGCGCTCTTGGCGCTGCATGCCGTCACCATCTTCTTTATTTTGCGCGCGCTGGGCCGCTTTTTAGCCAGCCTGATTTTGCGCCATTTTTGCTGGAGCAGTGTGATGGCGGTGTTCACGGCGATGATCTTTTTATGCTTCGCGCTTAGCATGCTGCTTGGCCGCGACTGGGCGTTGTGGCTGATGCCGCTGTCCGGGCTTTTTATGTCGATGATTTACCCCACGCTGAACTCCAAGGGCATCAGCTGTTTTCCAAGGCAACAGCATGGTGCCGTGGCGGGACTTATTCTGGCCTTTACCGCACTGGCGGCTGCGGTAGCTCCAGCCCTGATGGCGCTGCTGGGCGATCTGGCCGGCGATGTGGTGGCTGGCTTTTACCTGGCTACTTTTTTTGCGGCTTTATTGGCGGCACTGATGTTGTACAACTGGCTGGCGCAACCGGCCAAAGCGCAGCTGGAAAAAATGTCGTCCTGACATTTTTCCCAGCTGGCAAAACTTAAACGTTTAAGTTCGTGTTCCTTTAAAAATTAAAACACAGTACGATCAACACGGGAGACAAGCGATGAGACACAATCTGACAACCCCTTCACAACTGGCGCTGGCCATCAGTCTGGCACTCGGTAGCTCGTTGGCACTGGCCGAGCCGGACGAGAGCGACGCCAGCGAGAGCACCGGCCTTGGTTTTGAGCGCATCGTGGTGACCGGTGCGGTAGCGCGCAACCAGACGGTGATGCAATCCAGCGTTTCGGTCAGCACCTTAACCACTGAAGACATTCAAGTATCGGCGCCGCGCAGTACCGCCGAGATTTTCCGCATGCTGCCGGGCGTGCGCAGCGAGTCCACCGGCGGTGATGGCAATGCCAATATCGCGGTACGGGGCTTGCCGGTCGCGGCCGGTGGCGCCAAGTTTTTAACCTTGCAGGAAGATGGTTTGCCGGTAATGCAGTTTGGCGATATTGCCTTTGGTAATGCCGATATCTTTCTGCGGGCCGATTCGACCATATCGCGGCTCGATGTCATTCGTGGTGGCTCGGCCAGCACCGCTGCCAGCAATTCACCAGGCGGTATTATCAACTTTGTCAGTAAAACCGGGCTGGAAGAGGGGGGGAGTGTTGCCTTTACCACGGGGCTGAATTACGACAGCTTTCGCACCGACTTTGAATACGGTGGCGATATCAACAACGATACCCGCTTTCATATAGGTGGCTTTGTCCGCCAGGGCGAAGGGGTACGTAACCCGGGTTATCAGGGTGAGAAAGGCTATCAACTTAAGGCCAACCTGACCAAAGAGTTCGACACTGGCTATGTGCGCTTGTATGCCAAGCATTTAAACGACCGGGTTGCCAGCTACATGCCGATGCCGATGTTTGCCGATGGCAGCTCGGTACCGGGCTTTGATGCGCGCAAAGACACCCTGCAATCGGTCTACCTGACGCAAACGGTACGGCTAAATGGCGACAACCAAATTTCGCGTGGCGATATCCGTAATGGCATGAACCCGGAAGTGAACAGCTTTGGATTTGAAGCCATCTTTGATCTGGACGATCACTGGACGCTGGAAAACCGTTTTCGCATCAATTCCGTTAGCGGGAATTTTATTACCTTGTTCCCGGCCGAAGTGGATAGCGCCCAAAGCATTGCCAACAGCATCGCCGGTGATGATGCGGTGGTGCGATACGCGGTCGGGCCAAATACCGGTGAGCGCTTCACGGCAGAAAATGCCATGCGCATTCACACCTTTGATGTGGAGCTGAATGACTTTGGCTCCATCGTCAATGATTTGAAGCTATCGCGCCGCTTTGGCGAAGTGGATGTCACCTTTGGCTACTATCTGGCCGATCAAAGCATTCGGATGTCCTGGTTGTGGAACTCTTACCTGATGGCGTTAAAAGGCGACAATGCCGAGCTGCTGGATGTGTATGCGGCCGATGGCACTGCTTTCTCCGAGCAGGGTCTGCTGGCATACGGTGTGCCGTTCTGGGACAACTGCTGTCAGCGCAACTACGATACCGACTACAGCATCAGAGCGCCGTACCTGACGGCCAGTTGGGCCATGGGCGAGCTGTCGCTGGATGCCAGTGTCCGCCGTGATATTGGTAAAGCGCGTGGCAGCTACGCCGGCGCCGTGCAAAGCAGCCGCGATATGAATGGCGATGGCATCATCAGCCAGGTAGAGCAAAGTGTCTCGGCCATTGATCTGGCCAATCCCAGCCTGGTCAATTACAGCTGGGGCTACAACTCTTATTCTGTGGGTGCCAACTATCAATTGGATAATGATTGGGCTGTGTTTGGCCGAATCAGTAAAGGTGGCCGCGCCAATGCTGACCGTTTGTTGTTTGGCAAAGTCAATGCCGATGGCAGCGTGGCCAGAGAAGACGCCATCGATGAAGTCAAACAGTACGAGCTTGGCAGCAAAAGCCGCCATGGCAATCTGAATTTGTTTGCCACGCTGTTTTTTGCGAAAACCGAAGAGCAGAACTTTGAAGCCACCACCCAGCTGTTTTTTGACCGGGTGTACCAGGCCAAGGGCATTGAACTGGAAAGCAGTTACCGCATCGGTGATTTTGACCTGCGCGGCTCGGTCACCTGGACCGACGCCGAGATCACCCGTGATGCGCTGAACCCGGATGTGGTGGGCAATACGCCACGGCGTCAGGCGGATTTTATTTACAGCCTGATTGCCCGCTACACCTTTGATCAGGCACAGCTTGGCCTGAGCCTGATTGGCACCACGGCCGCCTACGCTCAGGACAACAATGATCTGAAGTTCAGTGGTTATACTCAGGTTAATGCCTTTGCCAGTTACGACCTGGCAACCAACCTGACGCTGTCGTTAAACGTCAACAACCTGTTCGATACCATCGGCATTACCGAAGCCGAGCAGGGCAGTGTGCCAGCCAATGGCATTATCACGGCCCGCACCATCAATGGCCGCACCGCCTCCTTGGGGCTGCGTTATCAGTTTTAATGGATCGCAGTTGGACGGGTAATCGTTCTGATAAGGAACAAAAGAAAACGGGGCCTCACTAAGGCCCCGTTTTGTTTGATGAGGTGATAAGTAGGCGCTTAACCAGCCAAACCCGCATAGACATTTTGCACATCGTCATCGTTGTCGATGGCATCCAAAAAAGCTTCCACTTCGGCCAGCGCATCGCCGCTTAATTCAACCGGATTGTTGGCGCGGTACACCAGTTTGGCGGATTGGACTTCGTAGCCAAATTCCGGCAGGGCTTTGCTGACGGCATCCAAATCGGTCGGTTCGGTTAAAAACACCACGTCATTGCCTTCACCGGCTTCAAAATCCTGCGCACCGGCTTCAATGGCGGCCAGCTCTAAATCAGCATCGTCGCTGGTTGGGGTGGCCTCAATTTGCCCAAGATGCTTAAAGTCCCAGGATACAGCGCCTGAGGTAGCCAACTGGCCTTTACGAAACAGCAAGCGCATGCTTTGGGCCGAGCGGTTTTTATTGTCGGTTAAGCATTCGACAATCACCGGCACCTGATGTGGGGCGAAGCCTTCGTAGGTGACGGACTCGTAGTTGACCGGGCCATCCAGCAAGCCGGCACCTTTTTTGATGGCGCGCTCCAGCGTGTCTTTGGGCATCGAGGCCTTCTTGGCGGCATCAATGGCCGAGCGCAGCTTGCTGTTCATATCCGGATCGGCGCCGTTGCGTGCTGCCACCATAATTTCTTTGGCCAGCTTGGTAAAAATACGTCCTTTGGATGCAGCTGCATCCATTTTGTGTTTGGTTTTCCACTGCGCGCCCATAAATAGTCCTGTACGAAAGCTAAAAAAAGTGGCTTAGTCTAGCCAAAGCAGCCCTGTTCGCGCAAGTCAGACGCTCATCCAATCACGCAAGGACTAACAATGTCTCAATCCTCCACCGTTAACGCCACTGTCTCAAATAAGGCTGTATTGCCCTGGCTGTTGGCTTTTTTAAAGCCTTACCGCTGGCAGGTAGCGGCGGCGGTGTTTTTCCTGCTGGTGGGTTCCTTGGCCTGGCTGGCGCTGGGGCAGGGCGTGCGGCTGCTGGTAGACGAAGGCTTTGTCGCCGGCAATGCCGGGCGGTTGAATCAGCTGGTCGGCTGGGTGTTGCTTATCAGCGCCATCAGCGCCAGCGCGGTGTTTTGCCGCTTTTACCTGATGACCTGGCTGGGCGAGCGGGTCAGTGCCGATATCCGCAATCGGGTGTACCGGCATTTACTGAAACTCTCACCGGCTTTTTACAGCGAAACCCGTACCGGCGAAGTGATTTCCCGCTTTACTGCCGATACTACCTTGCTGCAATCGGTGGTGGGCTCCAGTTTGTCGATGGCACTGCGCTCAGGCGTGAGCGCCATCGGCGGCTTACTGATGATGCTGCTAACCAGTTTCAAATTGACGGCTTTGGTGCTGTTGGCAGTGCCTTTGGTGTTGGTGCCTATCATTGTGCTGGGCCGCAAAGTGCGGCGCTTATCGCGGGCCAGCCAGGATCGTCTAGCTGATATTGGTGCTCATGTCGATGAGAGCCTGCACGAAATTCACACCGTTCAGTCTTATGGCCATGAACGGCTGGATCAGCAGCTGTTCGCCGGCAAAATTGAGCAGGTGATCCAGGCAGCCAAAAAGCGCATTTTTTACCGTGCTTTGTTGATTGGGCTGGTGATGCTGCTGAGCGTCAGTGCCATCACCTTGATTGGCTGGGCAGGGGCGCTGGATGTGTTGCAAGGCCGAATGTCAGCCGGTCAGCTTACGGCATTCTTGTTTTATGCGGTCTTGGTGGCGGGCGCGACTGCGACCATCAGCGAAGTGATTGGCGAGGTGCAGCGTGCAGCTGGTGCGACCGAACGTTTGATTGAATTGTCAGAGGTGCCGGTGCACATTGAGACGGTCGCACTGCCTCAGGCATTGCCACAGCTGGTGCAGGGACGTTTGGAGCTGCAACAACTGAGCTTTTCCTACCCGCAGGCTGGCAGCAGCGCTGCATTGAGCGGACTTGATCTTAGCATAGCGCCAGGTGAGCGCATTGCATTGGTTGGGCCTAGCGGCGCCGGTAAAAGTACTTTGTTTCAGTTGCTGCAACGGTTTTATCAGCCGCAGCAAGGCCGCATTTTGCTCGATAACATCGATATTGCCGAGCTGGATCTGGCCAGCTTACGGGCCCAATTTGCCCTGGTACCCCAGGATGCGGTGATTTTTGCCGATTCGGTGCTGGAAAATGTGCGTTATGGCCGGCCAGAGGCAACCGAAGCTGAAGTGATAGCCGCCTGCAAAGCGGCCAGGGCGGATGCCTTTATCCAGGAATTGCCTGAAGGCTATCACAGTCAATTAGGCGAGCGCGGGGTGCGTTTATCCGGTGGGCAGAAACAACGGCTGGCCATCGCCCGGGCTATTCTGGCGGATAGGCCGGTATTGCTGCTGGATGAGGCAACCAGTGCGCTGGATGCGGTCAGTGAGCATGCGGTGAAAGAAGCGCTGCAGCACCTGATGCAAGGCAAAACCACCCTGATCATTGCGCATCGCTTATCGACGGTGCTGCATGTGGATCGCATCGTGGTGCTGGACAAAGGCCGGGTGATAGCCAGCGGCAGTCACAGTGAGCTGATGGCCAGTTGCCCGCTTTACAAAGAGCTGGCAGAGCTGCAGCTGCTCAATCCCGGCAGTGCAGATTAAGATTGTTGCTGTTGCAACTGCTCAATTTGTTGCCATAAGGCTTCGCTTTCATCGGTTAAATCGGCAAAGAGCCGCATATCGCCTTTGCGCTGTGCCAACATGGCTTGCTCCAGCTTTTGATCGTAGATTTTACGCAGTTTTTTGATAGGGTCGCGTTTAAATAATCCAAACATCGGCTTTGCTCCTGAGTGTTAAGTGTTTAAGTGCTAAAGTACAGGGTACGGCCTTATGCCGTATCCTGTTCACTTTTATTCACCAGCAGGCATCAAAAGTGCGTCAGCGCCAGAGCCATTTCTTCTCCAGCTCAATCAGCAGCATAATCGCCAGGCCCAGACCGATCGGGAGCAGCCAGTAAGCAAGGGGCAGGGCGCTGGTGCCGAATAATTGCTGCATAAAGGGCAGGTAGACGAATGCGAGCTGTAACAGCAGCAGAACTCCCATTGCCAGCCAGGCCACTTTGTTGGCAAACAACAAACCAAACCGTAAGCTGCACTCGGCCAGATAGCGGCTGTTGATCAAATAAAACGCCTGCGCCATCACCAGCGTATTGACCGCCAGGGTCCGGGCTGTACTGAGATCCACCTCAGCAGCCATGGCCGATAAAAACATCAAAATCGACACCCCACCAATCATCAGCGACACCAGACTGATGCGCCATAAAAACATCGCGCTTAAAATGGCTGCTCTGGGATCGCGTGGTGGCCGCTTCATCACGCCCGGCTCGGCCGGCTCAAACGCCAGCGCCAACGCCAGGGTTACCGCCACCACCATATTGACCCAGAGGATCTGCACCGGCGTTAGCGGCAAGGTCAGACCAAACAGCACCGCTGCCAGCATCACCAGACCCTGAGCACCATTGGTGGGTAAAATAAACAGGATGGCTTTACGCAAGTTGTCGTAGATGGTGCGCCCTTCGGCTATCGCTTGGGCGATGGTGCTGAAGTTGTCATCGGCCAGTACGATATCGGCCGCTTCTTTGGTAGCCTCGGTGCCCTTGATGCCCATGGCGATGCCCACATCGGCGCGCTTGAGCGCCGGGGCATCGTTAACACCATCGCCGGTCATGGCCACCACCTCGCCATTGGCTTGCAGTGCTTTCACCAACCGAAGCTTATGCTCAGGGCTGGTGCGGGCAAAGATGTTGCTGCGTTTGGCGATGGCTTGAAGTTCTTCATCGCTGGCGGCCTCAATTTCAGCACCTGTGACCACACACAAAGCACCATCGGCTGACAGCTGCATGGCTTTGCCGATGGCTTCGGCGGTGCCGGCATGATCGCCGGTGATCATTTTGACCCGAATACCAGCCTGATGGCACTGGGCGATGGCCTCAATAGCCTCGGGTCTGGGCGGATCGATGATGCCAATCAGGCCAATCAATGTCATCTCACACAATTCATCCAGCCCCAGCTCACTGTGCCCGGTGCTCTTACGGGCGGCAGCCAGCACCCGCAGGCCCTGGCTGCTAAGTGCATCCAATTGCTGTTGCCAGAAGTCGCTATCCAGCGCTTCGGTTTCCCCATTGGCATCCAGCTGGCTTGTGCAACGTTCCAGCAAGCGATCCGGTGCGCCTTTCAGCAAAATCTGCCGGCTGCCATCCGGCCGTTGCTCCAGGCTGGCCATAAACTTGTTTTCAGACTCAAACGGGATCACCGCCAGCCGCTGGTAGCGTTCACGTTCAAAGCCGGCTTTCTCTGCCAGGCACAGCAAGGCGCCCTCAGTTGGCTCGCCCTGGACGCCCCAGTGTTCATTCTGCTGGGTCAACTGGCTGTCGTTGGCCACTGCGACCACTTCAATCAGCGCGGCCAGAGTTGGCTGTTTAAGCGCAGTTAGGCGCTCGCCTTCCCGCTCGAAATCACCTTCCGGCTGATAGCCCAGGCCACTGATCTGGTAGTTTCCGGCGGTAGTGATCACCTGACTGGCGGTCATCTCATTACGGGTTAAAGTACCGGTTTTATCTGAACAAATCACGGTAATGGAACCTAAGGTTTCCACCGCATTTAACCTGCGGGTAATGGCATTGCGACGGGCCATTTGCTGCACGCCAAGCGCCAGTGTGATGGTTAAAATGGCCGGCAGGCCTTCAGGGATAGCGGCAACAGCAAAGCCGATCGCCGCTAAAAACAGTTCGCCAATGGCAAAATCATGCAGCAGATAGCCAATCAGTAGCATCAGCAGCGCCAAAGCAACAATCACCACCGATAGCCATTTACTGAACTGCGCCATTTGGCGGGTCAGCGGCGTCGCAATGGCCTGCACCGATGAAAGCATGGCGTTGATTTGGCCTATTTCTGTATGGGCACCAGTTGCAGTGACCACCGCGGTACCGCGCCCGGCGGCGACTAAGGTGCCGGAAAACGCCATGCAAAAACGGTCGCCGACACCGGCATCTGCTGCTACAGCCTGAGTATTTTTTTCGGTGGGCACCGACTCACCGGTCAGCGCCGACTCTTCAATCCGCAGGTTGTTAGTTTCCAGCAGCCGCATATCGGCCGGTACTTTGTCGCCGGAGCGAAGCCGCACTATATCGCCAACCACCAATTGCTCGGCTGCCAGCTGCTGCCAGCTGCCATCCCGCTTTACGGTGGCATGCAAAGACAGCATGTTTCGAATGCCGGCCAGTGCTTTTTCGGCTTTGCCTTCCTGCACAAAACCGATGCTGGCATTGATCAGTACCACCGCCAAAATCACCCAGGTGTCCAGCCAGTGCCCCAGCAAGGCGGTAATGCCGGCTGCTGCCAGCAAGATGTATATCAGCGTATCGTGGAAATGCTTAAAAAACCGCTGCATGATACCGGGCTGGGGGGGCTCGGGCAATGCATTGGTACCATGTTTGCTTAGCCGTTTGGCGGCTTCAGCCGTGCTTAGCCCCTCGATAGTACTGTGCTGGTGAGCAAGCAACTCTTTGGCGTCAACTGCATGAGCTGGCGGGCGGCCTGATTGCTCAGGTGAACCAGATGGTGTCTTGTTGGGCATACATTCTCCTGATAAATCAGTCGGAATCCCTTAGTGTGACGGCTCTGTTTCCAAACTGCAATGTGCTGGATCAAGCTTAGGTTTTAGCCTGACAGCTTGCCATCCGATGTTCGGACAAGGCAGGCTGCTCAGTTATCGGGTTGTAGTGTCTGCAGCTCGCCTTGCCGAATCTGGCTGGTTTTTGGGCAAAAAAACACACTAGAGTACTGCTGATAATAATAACGTCAGAACATTCATAGCTTTGCCTACACAATTTTTTTGCCCAAACAACAATAAGACGACAAGAGCCCGGGGAGGGTAGACATGTACAAGTTAAACGCCATTACACTGGCCATGCTGATGGCCGGTGCACTGCCGGCCATGGCCGCACAAAGTGCGAGCGATAATGACAATCAACCAGTGGCTGAAAGTGATCGCGCCATTGAGGTAATCTCAGTCACTGCCACCAAGCGCCGTACTGCCTTGATGGAAACGCCAGTGGCCATCATGGTATTGACGCAGGAGCAACTGCGGCAAAGCGGTATCCACAGCATCAAAGACATGGCCGATCTGGTGCCGGGGCTGGATATCTCCATGGCCACCGATCAAGCCGCGCCGGTTATTTCGATGCGCGGGGTACGTTCAACCAATATTACCGAGCTCGGAGATCCGGCAGTCGGCGTACACCTGGATGGCATCTACTCGCCCCGGATGCAGGGTGCTTTAGCGCTGATGTACGATGTCGAGCGGGTTGAAGCCCTGCGGGGGCCTCAGGGCACGCTATTTGGCCGTAACTCGACGGTGGGCAGCATTAATGTGATTTCTGCCAAGCCTGATTTTTCCGGTACTTTTGGCAACGTCAATCTGGAAGCGGGCCGCTTTAACACCCGAAGCGCCGGTGGTTTTGTCAATCTGCCGGTGAATGATGAGTTTGCTATTCGCATTGCCGCCAAGGGCTTAAAGCGCGATTCCTACCTGGAAGGGTACTGGGATCCAAATCAGTACGATACCCGCCGCTTAAGTCCGGAGGTGTTGAACGCACCAGTCATCTCAGAAAATTCCTATCAGGGCATTGGCTCTACCGTCACCCAGCGTGAGAACTGGTGGATTGATAGTGCTGGTACCGATCCAGAAGCGCAGCGGGTGCGGGCTTTAACGCCGGCCAACAAAAAAGATTTTTACCACAACGCCAATGAGTACTCTTACCGAATCAGTGCTTTGTGGGAACCCAGTCATGGCCGCTTTAGCAACCACACTGTGTTTCAGCAGTACAGCAACAACAGTGGTGGCAGCCTGGATTTGGTGAACTGCGATCAGTTGCGGGGCCGCCCCGACGAGTTTGGTGGTGATTGCAGCTCCTTTTTGCCCAGTGACAATACCTATCAGGCGGTGGTCAATGTGCCGGGTGAGTTGAAACTGGACATTACCTATTTACGCAATAACCTGAATTACAACCTGACCGATGAGCTGAGCCTGGTGTGGCAACTTGGCTACGAGAATATGGATCGCGCTTCGGCGCAGGACAGTGAAGTTGGCCTGGATCCCTGGGATGGCGCCATTTATTTCTTAAAAGGCACCGGGGCTAAGTCCTATTCCACTGAATTGCAGCTGCAATCCGATGAGTTTAGCGATCTGGTGTGGATTGCCGGGGTGAATTATTTCTTTGAAAAAACCACCACTCTGGGTTACTACGACAACCCGATGGATGACAAGGCGTTCTGGGATCAGCCGGATCGTTCCACCAAAGCCTATGCGGTGTTCGGGCAGGGCACCTACAAGCTGACCGATAATCTACACGGTACCCTGGCTATCGCTACAGCAATGAAACCAAGCAAGACAAGGGGGGCCGCACCTATCGTTGCTCCAATGCCGATGGTTGTGCGCCTGGCTGGTTTAACCGCACTGTGCTGAGCAACCTGCCGGTTGATTACTTTCATGATAGTTCTTTGTACGGCTCGTATTTTGAAAACGACAACAAAGGCCAGTGGCAAAACCACGATTTTCGCAAATGCGCCGGAGCATCGTGAGCTGGCACGGCGGGCAGTGCGCCAGTCGCTGGTCCTACTAAAAAATAATCAGCAACTGCTGCCATTGGCGCCAAACAGCCGGGTGTTGATTGCCGGGGATGGCGCCGACAACATTGCCAAGCAAGCCGGTGGCTGGAGCGTGTCCTGGCAGGGTACTGACAACACCAATGCCGACTTCCCCAATGCGACTTCCATCTATCAGGGGCTACGCCAGCAGATCATTGCAGCGGGTGGCAGCGCTGAGCTTAGTGTTGATGGGCATTTTGAAGAAAAGCCCGATGTTGCCATTGTGGTGATTGGCGAAGAGCCTTACGCCGAGTGGTATGGCGATATTCAGCGGTTGGAGTACCAGTACGGCAATAAGCAAGACTTGGCATTGTTGCAGCGGTTGCAAACCCAGGGGATCCCTGTGGTGACGGTCTTTTTGACTGGCCGGCCGCTCTGGGTCAATAAAGAGCTGAATGCATCCGATGCCTTTGTTGCCGCCTGGTTGCCAGGCTCGGAAGGTCAGGGCATTGCCGATGTATTGCTGCGTGATGCGAAGGGCAACATTCAGTACGATTTTAGCGGCACCCTCAGCTTTTCCTGGCCGAAATACGACGACCAGTTCTTGCTGAATGTGCACGATGACGACTATCAGCCACTGTTCGCGTACGGCTATGGTCTGACGTACGCCGATGCGGTGGAGCTTGAGCCTTTGCACGAAAAGACCAGCCCTGCGCCAGAGCCTGAAACGGGCACAGGTGTAGCACTGTTTGTCCGCAACCTGGCCGAGGGCCTGCGCTGGCAATTGAACGATGGCAGTGCCGATAAAGTGGCCACCACGGCTTCCTCAGCCGTCAGTGCCGACGGCCGCAGTCTCTCGATGCAGTCAGTAAACCTGGCTTATCAGGAAGATGGCCGCAAGTTTGTCTGGAATAGCCAGCAGCAACCAGCCGTGGCCAGCTTACAGTACAGCATGCCACAGCCATTTAGCGTGTTGCAGGTGTCAGGCGAGCCAGACAGCGCTCAATGGCTGCAAATGAGCATCCGGCTGGATCAGGCACCGACGGCCGCTGTGCAACTGGAACTGTTGTGTCAGCAGCAGGATTGCGCCCGCTCCGAGTCCTTGTTGCCACTGCTGGCTGGTCTTGAGCGTGGGCAATGGGTTAGGATGGCATGGCCGCTTTATTGCGATGCAGCAGCAGCTTCAGGTTCGGCAGCATCGCAAGCACCGGACAAAGTAGAAGATCTGCTGCGCATTCGTGCCGGTGGCACCTTTAGCCTGGCCATCGCCGAGCTTGCTTTGGTGCACAGCCCGGCAGAGTCGGCGCTGTTTCAGGCGTGTAAATAGTAACTAGTGCCCGTCCTGAAAGGCGGGCGAAGGAATACAGCAAGAGTGATAAAACTGGAGTCCAAAGATCAGTTGTTCTGGCTGTGCCAGTGCTGCGGCTGGGCGGCCTATGCGCTTTTAACTGAGTTATTGATAAAAATTCCAGGGTCAGAGCCCTGGAACATTCATCTTGGGCACTTGGTGCTCGATACCAGTTGCGGCTTTTTGATCACCCTGTTGCTGCGCCGGCTGTACGCCACTGCCCGGCGACACCAGGCCCGCCTAAGCATCGCGTTGCATCTGGGCTATTTGATGACCGCCTCTTTGCTGTGGACGCAGTTTAAATGGTTCACCCTGCAAGGGTTTTACGGCAGTTGGTGGCAGCCGATGACCTGGTTCGATTTTGGTACCTGGACCTCGGCCTCCTTGACCATGCTGGCTACCTGGACGGCAGGGTATTATGGCATCAAGATTTATCTGGACAATGTCGAGCAGCGGCACAAAGCAGCAGAAGCCATGCACCTTGCCAAAGAGTCACAGCTAAAAATGCTGCGCTATCAGCTCAATCCTCATTTTATGTTCAACAGCATCAACGCCATTTGCACCCTGATTTTAAAGCAGCACAATAGCCAGGCGGTGGGCATGCTGGAAAAACTGTGCGATCTGTTGCGCTACAGTTTGTATACTGATCCGCTGGCAAAAATTACCGTGCGTGAAGAAGTCACCATTTTGCAAACTTATGTCGATATAGAGCAGTGCCGCTTTCAAAGCCATTTGAATGTCCAGATTCACTGCGACACCGTTTGTGAGCAGTTGTTGATCCCATCCTTATTGCTGCAACCGCTGGTTGAGAATGCACTGAAACATGGCATGAGCCAGCAGAGCAGCATGGAGATTTCGGTGACCTTTGGCTGTGTTGGTGAGCATTTGCAGATTGATATTCGCGACAATGGCAGCGGTTTTGGTGATCCTGGTTCTGAAGTCGGCGGCATTGGCATGAAAAACTGTCAGGAGCGCTTGCAGCTGATTTACCCTGAGCACAGTGAATTTCACTGCGGCAATCAGCTTGAAGGTGGTGCCTGGATCCGTATCCGGCTGCCGCGTGAACAGGCATATCAGCAAAAAGCAGCAGCGCTGACCGCCAGAGAATCGCTATGAACACACTGAAAACCCTGTTGGTGGATGACGAACCCAGCGCCATTGAAGGGCTGGCTATTCGGCTTGCGGCTTTTGCTGAGGTTGAGATCATCGGTCAGGCCGGCACGGTGGATCAGGCCCTGACATTCATCAATCAGTGCGCTCCTGACTTGATTTTTCTTGATATTGAAATGCCCGGCAAATCCGGTTTTGAGCTGGTCAGGCAGCTGCAACCAGAGGCCTGTCCGGCGATTGTCTTTGTCACCGCCTTTCATCAGTATGCGGTGCAGGCGTTTGAAGTGCGGGCGCTGGATTACTTGCTTAAACCGGTGAAAACAGAGCGGTTGGCCGAAGCCATCGCCAGGGTCAGCGATAGCCTGTATCGGCCAGCCAGCAAGCAACAACTGCTGGCCGCGGTGGATCAGTTGCAGCAAAGGGAGCAACAAATAACGCCTGGGACAGAGCCAGACTATTCCATTCACCAGGACAAGCTGGTGATCCAGGATGGCCACCAGCCGGTGCAGTTGATACCTTATACTGATATTTTGTGGATAGACGCCGCAGGCGATTACATGTGTGTACACACTCAAAACGATACTTTTGTGATGCGTGCTCGAATGAAAAGCTTGATCAAAGAAACCCTGCCAGCCTGTTTTTTAAGGATCCACAAATCCACTATCGTCAATCTTAAGCACATTACTCGTTTAGAACCGCTTAACAACTCTGAATATCATGCCATCCTAAGCAACCAAAAGGCGCTTAAAGTCAGCCGAACTTTCAGCCGTGAACTCAAAGTTCGGTTAACATAATAGCAGCATAAATTAGCGTTGCATCATGTTGTGTGATTCTTGTACCATAGCCCTTGTTTGCAAAAGCGTTTCCGGCAATGCAAACCTATTTTGCAGTGTTGTTTGTAGTTCTGCTATCAGGACCCGCCGCATTGCTGTACAGCCCTTCCGTTCAGGTTTGGGTTTTCACCATCTGACAAGGAGAGATCCAGATGAAATTTCGCTTTTGCTTCACCGCCGCCGCTGTTTTGGCTGCATCCATGGTTAGCCAACAGGCCAGTGCAAGTCTGATTGTTGAAGCTAATTATGCGGACATGAATGGCCAGTCTGTGCAATTGAGGCATAAAGGGGCTAACTCAACCGTCGATGCTGGCTTGATGCAGTTTAATTTGCGCGCTGACACTGATCTTTCGGCGCTACCCTTTGATGTGAATGGTATGTCGGTTGATGCTTTTTGCGTTGAGTTTACACAAGGTGTCCGGTCCGGCTGGCATAGCTATAATCTGGTAGAAACTTCTCAGGTGTTTTCAGCGACTCAATCTCAAGCCATTGAGCGTTTATACACTGCCTATCATCCGGTAGTGGGTGATGCGACCAGCAATGCTGCATTTCAGTTGGCATTGTGGGAAATTGTGCACGAAACATCGGCTAACTGGAATCTTCGTACCGGTGATTTCAGAGTACGGACCGGTGGCGCAGTGCGCGATTTAGCCACGAATTGGTTAGCCAGCCTGGATAGCATTGAAAGTCAGTTTAGCCTGTATGTGCTGACCAATCCTTTGTCCCAGAATCAACTGGTGTTTTCGGGCGTGCCTTTAAATACACCAGATCCAGTGACGTCTGTACCAGTGCCAGCAACTCTGGGGTTATTCGGCTTGGGCGCTTTAATGTTATTCCGCCGTCGCAAAGCCTGATTCTTCTACCAAACAGAGACTTTGAGTGGTCTCTGTTTGGTGAGATCTGCTTTTGGTTGCAGCTAAAACGACAGTTACCCATCTTTGTAACTTTTCACTCCGTACCAACCAGTCACCATAAACGCCTGAAAAAATCGCACTGGTATTTCAATGCCGCATTGTCTCAGCAACTTTTCAGTTTCCTCTGGCGAAATAACGGTAAGCTCCTTGTGAAGAGCTACTGCAAGTTTTGCCAATGACTCAGGAGTGGCACCCATCAGGGATTGCACCGCTTCCCAGTTTTTTAGCATCAAGGGAAAGGCTTCGGCATGCAAGTCATAGCTGATTTCAGCACTCACAAAAAAACCTTTATTGAGCAAACGCTGCCACATCGCCTGATAAAAGCCGCTGCGGTCTTCGCGTGCCACAAAGTGTGCAACCAGAAAACTTAAAACAATGTCGAAACTTGCAAGCTGAGGCAGGTCCTGGACATAGCCATGAATCAACTCGCAGCGATCCAGCACGCCTGCCTGCTCAAGGCGTTTGCTGCAAACTTCAAGCATGCCTTTAGCAGGATCAACACCGACAAAGGACCAGCCTGGGTTTGCTTGTGCCAATGAAAGTATTTCAGCGCCGGTGCCAACCCCAACACACAATACACGAGCCTGCACTGGTGCTTGTTGTAAAATAAGACCAGTCAGAAAGTGCAGGGTAGTGGCAATGGCTGATAATGGCTGGTTCCTTTTATCGTAAACAGCTGCGGTTTCAGAAAAGTATTCAATCATTGGAGAATTGGCTTTCATACTCCACTATTCAGCGTGTCAACAAACATCGTCTGCTCCAGTCTATTAAGGTAACTTTTATTGTTACATGAGGTGTCAGGACAGCGCAATACATGTAACCTCAAAAGTTTCATGATAAAATATTGCCTTGTCAGCGCTTTTGAATACAAGGTGGCTCATGAGGAAAGACAGCAGACTGTCCAGGGTATTGCACATATTGGTGCATATGGAGGCCATTGGTAGGGCGGTGACGTCCGAAGAAATGGCAGAAATGATATCGACCAATCCTGTAGTGGTGCGCCGTACCATGGCGCTTCTGCGCACCGCTCATTACGTCTCATCAAGCAAAGGACACCATGGCGGCTGGCAACTAGCCATGCCTTTGGCCAGCATTACACTACTGGATATTCACCTGGCTCTTGGTGAGAGCAGTCTGTTCACCATTGGCTTAACCGATGAACACAGTCATTGTGTGATTGAGCACGCTGTGAATGCTGCATTGAAAGATGTGATGAATGAAGCCGAGGCGTTAATGTTGCAGCGATTTGGGCAAATCACACTGGATCAATTAGGCTCTGACAGGATATCCCGTTACTTAAATAAGGAGCAATAAATGACAAGGCCGGTAAACAATTCATCGACAAAAAAGCTCTCTGGCAGGTCGCTAGCCCAGGCAATTAAAGCCCAAATGGGCTCAGAATACCATGGTATTTTTCCTCCGTACTTTGCGATTGCGGCCATGGGATTCCTGGCTGCCATGGCATCCAGCTTTCTCATACTATTAATTTGTGGCATGGTGTGGTTTGGCGAGTCTCAACTCATGATGCTTGCCATGACGGCTGTATTGTTTGTGGTGATGTCACTGATGCTGAAACCGATTCAAGGACAGGCATCGCTAACAAGCATCACCTGGTTACAAGGTTATGCCGTTGTGTGTACCACTGCCGGACTGATTTGGGCGGCCGTTAGCTATTTTCTTTTGCATTCGCAGCTATTTACAGTGCTTGCACTACTGGCGAGTCTGGCAGGCCTGGTCGCTACGCTATTATTCAAGACCAGAGGTTTCAAAGAGTTGGTGCGATATCAGATAAAGGTTCGTCGTATTATGCTTGACTGCACAGCAAGAAATGAAAAACAGCTTTGAGTGGCCTGTTGTGATGTTTGTATCAGCAAGACAGTTTTAACCCCAACCAACGCAAGTGGTCAAATGCCTGGGCAAACGTGATGTCAGATAGTGACTTTGCCCACCATTGCTTTGGCAAATGATGGCGCTGCTAACGGGGCCTGAAAGGGAACAGGCGGCTAAAAGTAGGGCGCAGGTTTATACAGTACCAGCACTGTATTTGCCATTTTTGTCAGTTCAAAACCGCAAACAAAAACAGCACCGATTAAGGTGCTGTTTTTGTTTAGGAATTTGGTGCGTCCTAGTGGATTCGAACCACCGACCCCCACCATGTCAAGGTGGTGCTCTAACCAACTGAGCTAAGGACGCAGAGTGTTGTCGCTGACAACGGCCGCTATCTTAGTGGGCGGTCGGTAGCTTGGCAAGTGTTTTTTTAACAGACTGAACTGTTTGGCGGATTTTTGCCCGTGTCACCTTGGGGATTGTGAGGTTGGCAGCGCATCACTGCTGTTTATCCCGTGCTTTTGCTGCTTGATGGGGTTTTTCTGCCGGGTGGTTTTGGCCTGTGGTAAGGTTGAATCATGACTATTTATAAGAAAACATCATGAAAAAACACTTGCAACCTGGGCGTCGTTTGGCGCTTTGTTTGGCCCTGGCATTGGGTACCTTTGCCTGCAGCCAGTTACCAACCAGCGTAACGCCAGCACCCACTGCTGTGGTGATCCCATCCAGCGCTGTGGTGACCGATGCGCTTAAGCCGCTTAGCTTTAGCGATATCATGCAGTTTCGTGAAATCAAACAGCGTAGCGTCAGCAGCAACCAGCAGGCGATGGTCTATACCGCAGAACCGGACTATGGCGACAGTACCGGCTATCTGGTGAATGTGCTGACCGGGCAGCAATTTTCAGTGCCCTATGCCGATCGTGGTCAGTTGAATGCCGATGGCAGTTTTGCTTTGTTTCGTCAGCGCTCGCCCTTGCTGCTGCGCGAGCAAGCCACCGACAAAGCCGCCCGTGATGCCTTGGCGCATGATGCGGTGTTGCTAAATGCTGTGACTGGCGGGCAGCAGCTGTTTACCGCTATCGACCGCTTTGCCTTTACCGGCGATGGCCACCAGGCGCTGCTGCTGGCCCGTAAAGCCGACAGCAAAGACAAAACGCAGCTGCTTAGCGCGCTGCAGCTGACCAACACGGGCCGGATGGAGCAAGGCAAGACGGTTGAGCTGGGTCAGGTCAGCGAATTTGCGGTGGCTGAGCAGGGCACTCTGGTCGCCTATGTGCTGGAATTTACCGATAAAGACGATGACAGTCTGCAACTACAGCAAGTGATGTTGTGGGACGCGGCATTTGACCGCCGGTTTGAACTGACACCACCTTCTGCCGCCCGGTACCAACAGCTGACCTTTAGTGCGGATGGCAGCCAACTGGTGTTTTTTGCTGGTGACCGTGCTGAAAAAAATCAGCAAGTCGCGCAGCAGCTTTGGCATTGGCCGTCGGAGCAAAACCAAGCCGCCCCGCATGAACTAAAGCATGAAGGCTGGCAGCTCAGTGCACAGCAGGTACCGCGTTTTTCCGAGGATGGCAAGCGGGTTTTTGTCGGCTTTCGACCCGAGCCAGCCTCAGCAACGCAAGATATTGAACCGCCGCAAAGCGAAGCCGAGCTCTTTGATACGGAACGTTTGCTAAGTGACCGTCGCCTGCAGGTTTGGCATGGCCAGGACGATCGCATTAATTCGCAGCAAAAAGCCGAGCACCAGCAAGCACAGCGGCGCACGGCACCTGCGGTATTCTGGTTGCAAGACGAGCAGTTGGTGATGCTGGGAGAGGATGTGGAAGACCGGCTCTATGAGAGCGAGCACAGTGAAGCGGCACTGGTCAGCAATGGCCGGCCTTATCTGCAGGACATGACCTGGGATGGCCGCTTTCATGATGTCTGGCACGTCAATTTACGCACCGGAGCGCGCCAGCAGGTGTTCGCCCGTAATCGTACTGTTGAACGGGCCCATTTATCACCGACGGGCCGTTATGCGGCCTATCAGCAAGGAGGCAACTGGCAGTTGTTTGACAGCCAAACCGGTGAGCGGCGCACTCTGGGCATCGATGCAGGTGTTTCCTGGCTGGATGAAACCCACGATCGGCCAGAGCCTGCGGCCAGTTATGGCGTAGCCGGCTGGTTGGCCGATGAAACGGCCGTGTTTGTGTATGATCGGTTTGATATCTGGCAGTTGTCGCTTGATGGCAGCAGTACCAATCTGACCGCAATCGGCCGGGAGAACCGGCAGCGCTTTCGGGTTGAGCGCACCGATCCGAAAGCCTTTGCGATAGCACCTGATGCCGGGCTGCTGCTAAACCGCTTTGATGAAGAAGATAAAAGCTATGGTTTTTATCAGTTAAGTCTGAGCAATCAACACCTGCAGCAACTGCTGGCGGATAATAAACGCTTTGACCTGGTAGAGGCGCTGCCTGAGCTGGGTGGCTACTTGTTCACCGAGCAAAGCTTTCGGCAGTTCCCTAATATCTGGTTTGCCACTGCTGATTTTTCCAAGCGGCAGCAACTGACCGATCTCAACCCACAAAAAGCCCAGTTTGTTTGGGGCGACAGCCATCTGATTGACTGGTTTACTGAGGATGGTGAGCGCTTGCAGGGTGTGGTAATCACGCCGGATGGCTTTGACGCCAATCGTCGCTACCCGGTGCTGGTGTATTACTACGAGCAGTTTTCTCAGCGGCTGCATCACTTTAATCAGATGAAAGTCAATCACCGGCCGAATTTCCCGTTTTATCTGGGGCAGGATTATGTGGTGTTTTTACCGGATGTACGCTTTCGCGAAGGCGCGCCCGGGCCCAGTGCTACGGAGTCCTTGCTGCCGGGCATTGATCGCTTAATTGAACTTGGCATTGCTGATCCCAATGCCATTGGTTTGCATGGTCACAGCTGGTCGGGCTATCAAACGGCTTTTGTGGTGACCGAAACCGACCGTTTTGCTGCTGCTGTAGCCGGCGCTCCGGTATCCAACATGACCAGTGCCTACAGTGGCATCCGCTGGCAAACCGGTTTGGCACGTCTGTTTCAGTACGAAACCGGCCAGAGCCGTTTGGGAGTGTCGATGTTTGAAGATAGGGCGCCGTACATCAAAAATTCGCCGGTGTTCTTTGCCGATCGCATCAACACACCGTTGCTGATCCAATTTGGTGATAAAGATGGCGCTGTACCCTGGGAGCAGGGCATTGAGCTGTATTTAGCCATGCGCCGTTTGCAGAAGGATGTGGTGATGCTGCATTACGAAGGGGAGGGGCATCACTTGCAGCGCTTTGCCAACAAACTGGATTACAGCATCAAGATGCTGGAGTTTTTTAATCATTACCTAAAAGGTGAGCCGGCGCCGGAGTGGTGGCTGCAGGGCATGCCGTATCAGGCGTACGACTAAACTCACTTTGATGACTGAAGTTTTGAAACGGCATGGAAGCCGTTTCAAAATAAACATTAGCCGGGTCGGCAAATAATGGTCAGCACACCGCACCAGTCCAAACCGCGGGGCTTTCCCAGCACAGGTGCTATCTCTACACCGGAATAAAATCCCAGCAACGGGATCCCTGCTGCGGTTAATTGGCGTTGGATTTCCAGGGTTTCTGCCCGCTCATTTGGTTGGCCCAGTTCTATGCGACCGCCACAATTGATGTAAAGCGCAAATAAAGGTTTTTGACCACTTTGTTGTATTTTCCTGAGCAGTGTACTGGTTTTCTCGCCGACCGATGACAACATTGCTGCGGGATCATGGTGCATCAACAGCACTTTATCACCCAGTTGGTAATCATCTTCAAACAGGATCAGGCCATCATTTTCTGGGAGTAAGCCACTGATCAGCCGGTTGATATAATGCGTCTGGCCACTATCTGGATCTGTTATTTTGCGGCCCAGGCAGACGGTATGTACCGGAGAGCTCTGTCGCCACTCGCTGGTACCAAGAGCTTGCTCAATGACCTGTACTGCCGGTTGGTTGTCCAATGCATACAAAAACTGACCATGAATGTTGCTGATGGTGTACTCCGTATCAGCTACCGGGTGGCAGCCATGCAGTACCGTGGTATGACTGTGCAGGGGGCCAGAAAGCAGCAGACCCAATGCTTCTTGCTGGTTTACCCCGAAGCCCGTAAATTGCCAACAGCGTTGAAAGCTGTGGTCGCCCAGTAAGCCGGCGCCAATAATGGTTGAAACGTTTAACTGGCTCTCTGCCAGACCTTGTAGCAGCAGGTTGGATGGGTTTAATACGGCAGGGCATTGCTTAGTCGCTGGATGCTTGATTGAGTCATACAGCAGCAGCAAACAACTGGGATCGGCAATTGAAGACAACTGATTACCCAATGCTATGCCGCTAAGTTTGGCATCTTTAAACAGCGCTTTACTGCTGGCATAGTGACAACGCAGCTGATCGCTGCGAAGTGCTGCAACTAAGACAGCTGGGCCATCTGTTTGTACGAAATCATTGCCAATAATGCCAATGACAGAGCCGCCAATGATAGGGACCTGATCGCCTACTTCTGCTCGTATACCCAGATAGACATCATGTGGATTTAACTGGTGATTACAGAATGCCAGTATCAGCTCGGGGTGTTGCTGGAGCTGACCAGCAAGATTGGCGGCTTCTTGCCCGGCATGCAATGAGCTGGCCTGACAACTATAACCCAATCCTATATTCATTTGTTCCCTCAAATTTAGCTACAAAAGGCGTCTTGCCTGCTATGTAATTATTATGGCATGTAGACATCAAAATAAATACGACTATTGGTTAATTTCTTTGGGTTAGCCCCGCGGGGCACTCAGCATTAAGTTGCTGCCACCAGCCAATATGTGCCAGGATTTCCTGTTGTAATTGCGCTGCGCTGCCAGCATAGCGCTGCTCCAGGAGCGGCAGCAGCGGGCTGTGCCGATACAATTGTTGCAGCTCGGGCCAAAGTGCTTGCATATGACGTTGGTGCTGGTTGAAGTAAGGCTGCAGCTCTTCAGCAAAAAACTTCAAAAACACTGTGGTGAGGATGCTGAGCTGCTCTGTTGAGCGCTGGCTTGGGCAAAACTGTGTAGGCTTAAGTGCCAGCAGAGCTTCATTCAGACTGCTTAACCAGCCGCTTAAGTAACGCTGACTGTATTGCAGTACCGCCAGGGTATCGAAACGATGCAACACGCTGAGTGCCGCTTCAATGTCGATAGCGGCGGCCGCTGGCCAGTCTTGCGCTGTGATAGCGTTTTGCAGTTGGTTTAGCTGTCGCAGTGCTGCCTGAGTCTCAAGCAGTGCCTCCTGGCTGGCTATTGGCAACAGCAGAGTTTTGCCATGCAGTTGCTGGCGCAGAGTTTGCTCTGCATGCAGCATATTGAAAAAAGACAGCTCAATGCTGTTTCGTTTGCTGTGCAAAATATCGGTAAGTTGTTGTTGCAGTGAGGCGCTGATGCTGTTCTGTTGCAGGCAGAGCTCTAATTGCTGCAGTAACCGCAGTTCGTAGTTTAGCCGCAGGCTATGGCTTTGCACCCGGCCCAGGCTGGAGTTGCGTTCAGCGATTAATGCGTCCAGCCCGCACTGGCGGCTGGCCCAGGCATCCAGCAGATCCAGCCGCAGATCCGGCAACGGGTGCAGTAAATCACGGGCTGCAGGCAGCGTATCGACTTGCAAAGGCTGCCACCGCTCAGGGGCAATACCAGCAACCCGCTCCAACCGGCTTTGGTAATTAGTTAACTGGCGATCATTGGCCGGGCTGCATGCCAGCAGGGCCAGACTGATGCTGATCAGTAGGATCCAGCGGTAAGCCATCCCGTTCAAACCTCCGTAATGAATGCTGCAACAACCAGAATAGCAACACAGCTGCCACGGTCAAACCAACGATGATGCCGGTCCAGAAGCCTTTTACGCCCATGGCCGGTACCAGCCAGTCGGTTAATCCCAATACGGCGCCAAGGCCAAAGCCGATCGGCCAGTAGGCGATTAAGGTGATAAAGAGCACCGGCTTGGTGATTTTCATGCCGCGCAAAGCGCAGGCCGACACCACCTGAATGGCATCGGACAACTGATACAAAGCAGCCAGCACCATAATGCCTGCCGCCAGCGCCAGCACTTCAGCATCTTTGCTGTAAATTTGCGGTACCTGAAAACGCATCAAGTAGGTGAAAGCGGCAATACAGGCTGCTAGCAAAAAAGCAACTATGAGTATGGTACTGATAGCGGTGCGAAGTGCCTGCAGGTTGCGCTCACCGATCAGGTGGCCCACCCGAATGGTTGCGGCCATGCCAAGGCTGAGTGGGATCATAAAGACAATGGCGCTGTAGTTGTGCGCGACTTGATGGCCAGCGACTACCACAGGGCCAAGATGAACGATCATCAGCGGAATGCAGGCAAAGAGGGTCACTTCAAAGAAGATCGACATGGCTATCGGTGTGCCGATACGTATTACCTGCCAGATGGCTTTAAAATCTGGTGTAAGGCGAGCGGGCCAGAAACGGTAGGGAGCGGTACTTCGACTGAACCAGCCATAGACCAGCATGGCAATAAACATCGCCAACAGTACCAGGCTGGTGGCGATACCACAACCGGCACCGCCGTAGGCCGGCATGCCCAACTTGCCGTAAATAAACACATAGTTGGCCGGAATGTTTACTAAAATACCGACAAAGCTGATCCACATGCTGGCTTTGGTGTTACCAATGCCTTCAAACAGGTTGCGCATGACCATGTAGCCGGCGGCCGGGAACAGGCCGTAACTGACAAAGGTCAAGTACAAGCTGGTTTTCTCCCGCAGCTCTGCTTCCATATTCAGCAAGTCCAGCAAGTGATCGGCAAACTGCATCACTACGAATAAACTAGCTGCCAGCGCTAGCCCAAGATACAGGCCTTGCACGGTATAATGCGTCACTGGCTCGGTCTTTTTGCTGCCAAAATACTGGGCAATAATGGGAGTGAGCGCCAGCAGTAAGCCCTGCAAAGTCAGCATCACCGGTAGCCATAAGCCAGAAGCCACTGCGATTGCCGCCATATCCAGTGCACTGACCCGGCCGGCCATGACGGTATCGACAAAATACATCAGGGTTTGTGTCAGCTGCGCCAGCACAATGGGGCCGGATAATTTAAAAATTGTTCTGGCTTCAAAGCGGGAAAAAGGTAGCATAGTGATCAATGAGTTGCCCTTATCGGAACGGGCGCATACTTTAGCACAACCGAGGGTGTATGTTTACAGGTATTGTTCAGTGTCAGGCCCAAATTGCCGCCATAGCTTCTGCCCCCAATTTTCGCCAGCTAACTCTTGCTGTAGCGTCTGATAAATTGCAGCAGTTAACTTTGGGTGCCAGTATCGCCATCAATGGGGTCTGTTTAACGGTCACCGCCTTTGATGAGGCCGCTGGCAGGGTCACTTTTGATGTGATTGATGAAACCCTGGCAAGAACCAATCTGGGTGCCTTAGCACAGGGAGATTGGGTCAACTTTGAGCGCTCATTAAAGTTTGGCGATGAAATTGGCGGTCATCTGGTGTCTGGTCATATCCAAACCACTGCGGAGCTGATCGAGCTTGAGCGCACCAAGCACAACTGCCGTATGCGACTGCGGTTGGAAGCAGAGTATCTACCTTATGTTCTGGCCAAAGGTTTTATTACAGTGGATGGTGCCAGCCTGACGGTAGGAGTGGTGCATGCCGATGGTTTTGAATTGCACTTAATTCCGGAAACGCTCAGCATCACCACACTGGGGCAGCGTCAAGTAGGTGATCGGCTCAATATTGAGGTGGATCAGCAAACCGTCACCATTGTACAAACGGTTGAGCGGGTGATGCAGCAGCGGCAGCAGACTTAGTAGTATTGCTCATCATCGGCATCGACAAACAATTGCACACTGTGGTGCAGATCGTCTTTATGCACGCGTAAATGGATCGGATTGCAGCAATTGCTGCAGTCTTCGATGTAATCTTGATCCTCATCGGTCACCTCAAAACTAATGTGCAAATGGTGACCGCAAAAGGGACATTCAATGGTGCGACGTAATACCGACATACCGCCTCCAATTGTAACAGGCTGTTAGGCTTTTTTTGTTCCCCCCAGACTTCTGCCGCCATCGACCGCAATAATTTGTCCGTTCACATAACCCGATTCAATCAAAAACAAGGCGGTATCGGCAATATCGTCCGGAGTGCCGAGTGTCTCCAATGGGATTTGCTGCAGGATCATTTGTTTGTCTGTTTCTGCAATGTCGTTGCTGGGCCAGAGTATGGCGCCAGGTGCTATCCCATTCACTCTTATTGTAGGCGCTAATTCACGTGCCAGCGACTTTGTCAGCATCAAAAGTGCAGCCTTGGCCATGCAGTAGATCGGGTGTTCCAGCAAGGGGCGCTCGGCATGAATATCCACCATATTGATAATGCAGCCGTTTTGCTTTGAAAGCACTGGAGCCAATGCCTGGCTTAAGAAAAACGGTGCCTTGGCATTCGAACCCATCAGTTGATCCCAGTCGTCAAAGCTGGCGCTACCGAGCCGGGTAGGGTAAAAAGCCGAGGCATTGTTAATAAGTACATCCAGCCGGCCAAAAGCCTGCTCTGCTTCCCTGGCAATACGCAGCAAGCTGTTGTTGTCGGTCAGATCCCCTTGTACCAGATGGGCACTGTCCGGCCGCAGCTGATTCAGACTGGCTGCGAAGCTCTGTGCTTCGTGTTCAGAGCTGTGGTAATGAATAACGACGTTATAACCATGGCGATGCAGCCGTTCTATCATGGCGCGACCAAGCCGCTTGGCGCTGCCGGTGATCAGGGCTACCGGGGAAGTTGTTAAGCTCATTGAAACATCACTTTTGCTGGTAAAGGCAGTATTCTATCAGTCGAATCGTATTTTGGATCAATACAAAGTGATTAATAGAACAGGTGCTTTACCATATCCTGGGCTTGCAGCAGGTAACTGCCGCGGAACATATAGGCGTGGTTTAGTACATGGTAGAGGTTGTATAAATGTTTACGCTCACCGTAGTTTTTATCCAGCGGGTACTGATTTTGGTAGCTGTGATAAAAGTGCTCGGGGAAACGGCCAAACAACTCGCTAAAGGCAATATCGACTTCCCGGTCACCATAGTAGCTGGCCGGATCAAAGATGACGGCTTCATCAGCCATAAAGCCGACATTACCGCGCCAAAAATCGCCATGCACCAAGCTAGGGAGCGGTTCATAGTGGTGCAGTCGCTGCCGGCACTGCTCGACCAGAAAGTCTATTTTACCAAAGCCAAAGCCTTGCTCTTGCAGCAGTTGCAGCAACCAGCCAAGGCGCTGCTCCGAGAAAAAGCTGCTCCAGCTACCTTGCCACTTATTGGGCTGACTGGTACGCCCCAGGGAGCTGTCCCAATCAAAGCCATACATGGCCTGGCCACTGTCTTCATGCAGCCTGGCCATGGCAAGCCCCAAAGTCTCCCAACCCGCATTATGTTCATCGACTAAAGGCAGATATTCCAGTACCAGAAAAGCTTTGTCCAGCGTTTGGCCATAGCAAATCACCCTCGGCACCCGGATGGCGTGACGCTGCTCTATGCAGTGCAGGCTCATAGCTTCCGAGATAAATTGCTCCAATTGTTCTTTTTCGTTCAGTTTGATGAAAAAGTCGTGTTTATCATCCGATATATGGTAAGCCAGATTGATATCACCACCACTCAGTTGCTGTTTTTTTTCCACTTTAAAGTCGATATCCAGCTCACTGTTAATGTGTTCTGCAATGGCTTGCCACATAATTTTCGCTCCGGCTTGAATTTGGTGTATTGAGTATGGCGCAAAATCAAGAAAATTCACCCATGGCCATGACTTTGTATGGAGCTTAGCGGGTGCAGGTGTTATCATAACGCTGCTGAAAACAAGCGGTATTCCGCGTTGTGTATCAAATGGCTCTTTGTAGGGGTCATCGACTGGTCCGCAAGGCATATCGTCTCAGCTTTACCCGTTGTGTTTCATCCGATACGGGTAAACATTATATTGAATTCATATGTGACCCTTGGTATGGGCCACCACTGGAAAAAGGACAAGTCATGCCTGTTATTACTTTGCCTGACGGCAGTCAGCGCGTATTCGACCACTCAGTTTCTGTGATGGATGTTGCCAAAGACATTGGCCCTGGTTTAGCGAAGGCGACCATCGCCGGCCGTGTTAATGGTCAGCTGGTTGATGCATGCGATCTGATTGAGCAGGACGCAGAGCTGCAAATCATCACCGCCAAAAACGAGGAAGGCCTGGAGATCATCCGCCATTCCTGCGCGCACTTGCTTGGCCATGCCATCAAGCAACTGTGGCCCAATGTAAAAATGGCCATCGGCCCGGTGATTGACAAAGGTTTTTATTACGACGTGGATATGGAGCATTCGCTTAGCCACGACGATTTACAGCGGCTTGAACAGCGCATGCTGGAGCTGGCAAAAACCGAATACGACGTGATCAAGAAAAAAGTCAGCTGGCAGGAAGCGTTTGATACCTTCAAAGCCCGTGGCGAGAATTACAAGCTGCAAATCCTGCAGGAAAACGTCAGTAAAGACGATCAGCCAGGCCTGTATCACCACGAAGAATACATCGATATGTGCCGTGGTCCGCATGTACCCAACATGAAGTTTTGTCAGCATTTTAAAGTAATGAAAGTTGCCGGTGCTTACTGGCGTGGCGACTCCAACAACAAGATGCTGCAGCGCATTTATGGCACTGCCTGGGCGGATAAGAAACAATTAGCGGCTTATTTAACGCAGCTCGAAGAAGCGGAAAAGCGCGATCACCGTAAAATTGGCAAGGCATTGAATCTGTTCCACTGGCAGGAAGAAGCACCTGGCATGGTGTTCTGGCACGATGATGGCTGGAAAATCTACAAGACCATCGAAAACTACATGCGTGACAAGCTGGTGGAGTACGACTACGAAGAAGTCCGTGCACCGATGATCATGGATGTCTCAATGTGGGAAAAATCCGGCCACTGGGACAAGTACCACGACAATATCTTTGCCACCGAGTCGGAAAAACGCACCTACGCGGTGAAGCCGATGAACTGCCCGGGCCATGTGCAGATTTTTAATCAGGGCTTAAAAAGCTACCGTGACCTGCCATACCGCATGGCGGAATTTGGCATTGTGCATCGCAACGAGCCGTCGGGTGCTTTGCATGGCCTGATGCGGGTGCGTTCCTTTACCCAGGACGATGCCCATGTGTTCTGTACTGAAGCGCAAATCCTGGATGAAGTGACCAGCTGCATTAGCATGGTGTATGACGTCTACAAAGATTTTGGTTTTAGCGACAACATCGATATCAAGCTGTCGACCCGGCCGGAAAAGCGTATTGGGAGCGATGAAAGCTGGGATAAATCCGAGCAGGCATTGGCCGAAGCCTTGCAGCGCAATGGTCTGGAGTTCCAGTACCAGCCAGGTGAGGGGGCTTTCTATGGCCCTAAGATTGAATTTACTTTGTACGATTCCATTGGTCGGGCCTGGCAATGTGGTACCATACAGCTCGACTTTTCGATGCCAGCCCGTTTGGGCGCACAATTTGTCGATGAAGATGGCGAGCGTAAGCCGCCAGTAATGATCCACCGTGCCATTTTAGGCTCGCTGGAGCGTTTTATCGGTATTTTGATTGAAGAGTACGCTGGTTTATTCCCGGCCTGGTTAGCACCAACCCAGGTGGTGGTGATGAATATTACCGATCATCAGGCCGATTATGTGCAAAAATTGGTAAAAACTTTCAAATCTCAGGGCATTCGTGTGATAAGTGACTTGAGAAATGAGAAAATAGGCTTTAAAATCCGCGAGCATACCTTAAAGCGGATCCCGTACCTGATAGTTGTCGGCGATAAAGAGATGGAAGCCGGTGATGTGGCGGTGCGCACCCGTAAGGGGGAAGACTTGGGCAAAATGTCGGTAGAAAGCTTTATTGACAAGCTGCAGACAGAAATTGCTACTAAGTCGTAATTATTCTTTTCTTGGAGGAACGAACCATTAAAGTTGGAAAAAAGAATCAGGCAGCACCGCGGGCGAACCGCTTAAATGAAGAAATCAATGTACGTGAAGTACGTTTGGTAGGTGTCGAAGGAGAGCAGTTGGGTGTTGTGGTGACTGCTGAAGCTTTGACCATGGCAGAAGAAGCCGGCGTTGATCTGGTGGAAGTAAGCCCAAATGCGGAACCTCCTGTCTGTAAACTAATGGATTATGGTAAGTTCCTGTTTGAAAAAAGTAAGGCTCTGAAAGAGCAGAAGAAAAAGCAAAAGCAGATCCAGATTAAGGAAGTAAAATTCCGGCCTGGAACTGATGAAGGCGATTACCAGGTCAAACTACGCAACCTGCGTCGCTTTATTGAAGAGGGTGACAAAGCCAAAGTCACACTGCGTTATCGTGGTCGTGAAATGGCGCATCAGGAAATCGGCATTGAGATGCTAAATCGGATTAAAGCCGATATGGAAGACATTGCTGTGTGCGAATCTTTCCCCAGCCGGGTGGAAGGTCGCCAGATGACCATGATGCTGGCCCCAAATAAGAAGTAATAAGGCTTTCAAGCGCATGCCGCTGGCCCAGGTCAGTGGCTGACGCCTTATTATTCGTTGTTAACTACAATGCGAGTTTTAATACTATGCCAAAGATGAAAACCAACAAAGGTGCCGCGAAGCGTTTCAAAAAAACAGCTTCTGGTAGCTTTAAGCGCAAGCAATCACACCTTCGCCACATTCTGACGAAGAAAAGCTCCAAGCGTAAGCGTCAACTGGGTCCTAAAACCCTGGTTGCTAAAGTTGATATTGCCGGTCTTGACCGCTGCATGCCATACGCATAACGAATAGGAGCTTGACATGCCAAGAGTAAAACGTGGTGTAACGGCGCGCGCGCGTCATAAGAAGGTGTTAAACCAGGCCAAAGGTTACTACGGTGCCCGCAGTCGTGTTTATCGTGTTGCTTTCCAGGCGGTAATTAAGGCAGGCCAATACGCCTACCGTGACCGTCGTCAGCGTAAGCGTCAGTTCCGTCAACTGTGGATTGCCCGTATCAATGCGGCTTCCCGTCAGAACGGTCTGTCTTACAGCCGCTTCATTGCAGGCCTGAAAAAAGCCTCTGTGGAAATCGACCGTAAGATCCTGGCGGATATCGCTGTGTACGACAAGGCGGCATTCACCGCTTTGGTCAACAAAGCAAAAGAAGGTCTGGCTGCGTAAGCTAGCACCCATCTTTAAAAAAGCACCTTCGGGTGCTTTTTTTGTGTCCGGGTGTTTTTAGCAGATAAAGCACGGTTAACTGGTATAAAAAAGGGCAGCACAAGCTGCCCTGGTTTTATCAGTTTTACTTAATTACGGGCATCGGCACTGGCATCGCGGATGGCACGGAACTCATTGCCCTGGTACCAGTTCGGCCACTGGCGGCTATTTGCCAGCTCGTTGCCAACCCGGAAGTACAGGAACATGTCCTGCTGCGCACCGCGCAAGTCAAAATCATCGCTCCATTCATCCTGCACCTTGTGGTAGCAGCAGCGGTTGTATTCTGCGCGCTGGGCGGCACCCCATTCAGCACCATGCTGGTAGTGGTCATTGCCACCTTTGGCATACAAAATAGGCACGCCTTTTTTCGACAGGCTGAAGTGATCCGAGCGGTAGGCGATACCGGCTTCCGGGTTCGGCTCAGGCACGGCATAACGGCCTTGTTGCTCGGTGTACTTCACCAGAATTTCTTCCAGATCGGTGTTACCCAAACCGACGATGACCATGTCTTTCATCGGGCCATACACATTCATTACATCCATATTGATGGCAGCAACGGTGGTTTCCAGTGGGAATACCGGGTGCTCAGCATACCAGGCAGAACCCAGCAAGCCCCGTTCTTCAGCTGTGACCAATACAAAAGCAATACTGCGTTCAGGTTGTGGCTGCTGTACAAAGTACTCGGCCAGGGCCATCACGGCGCCTGTGCCACTGGCGTTGTCCTGGGCACCATTAAACACAGGGTTGCTTGGGTTGGAGAAGTCCATGCCAAGGTGATCCCAGTGCGCCATATAGACAATGGTTTCATCCGGGTAGGTACTGCCTTCAATGAAACCAACCACATTGCTGGAAGTCAGCTCCCGCAGATTGTTTTTCACCGAAATGGACGCTGTGGTATTCAGCGGTACCGGCTTAAATTCGCCTGATAAAGCCTGAGCCCGTAAGGCCTCAATATCGGTATTGTTGGCGGCAAATAAGCGGCCTGCGGTTTCGGCAGTGATCCAGCCTTCGATTTGCGAGCGGTCCATGTTTTTGTTTTCGCTGATCAAATCAAACTTGATTGGGGAACCATGCGCCACAACGCCCCAGCCATAACTGGCCGGTTCGGTTTCATGAATAATCAAAGCCCCGGCCGCGCCCTGACGGGCCGCTTCTTCGAATTTGTAGGTCCAGCGGCCGTAGTAGGTCATGGCATTGCCATTAAACAGCTCCGGGTTTTGGGTGGCGTAGCCCGGATCATTGACAAACATCACCACGGTTTTGCCTGCGACATCCAGGCCTTCGTAATCGTTCCAGTTGTATTCTGGTGCGACGATACCATAGCCAACAAACACCAGCTCGCTGTCCTTGAGTTCGACACCATCCACCACCCGGGTGGTCCAGGCCATCATATCATCCCGGTAGGCCAGGGTAGTATCCAGGGCGCCGCTTAAGGTCATACCGCTTACTTGTACCGGATCAATCTGCACCAGCGAGACAGGTTGTTTGTAGCTGTCGCCATCAATCGGCTTTAAACCAATGCGGCGAAAATGATCTTCCAGGTAAGCGACGGTTTTGGTTTCTCCTGCTGTGGCCGGTGCCCGCCCCTGAAACTCATTTGAAGCCAGGGTTTTGATGTACTCAGCCAGGCGAGGATTCATGTCGGTATCTTGCTGATACCAGGGGGTGTCGTCGGCTGCTGCGACGTCGGATTGCAGGGCTGGTTGACCACAGCCACTTAGTGCAAGGCAGCAACTGGCTGCCAGGGTTCCTGAAAACCAATGCGTAGGTTTCATAAATGGACTCCAGTGAAGTTCGTTGTAATTATAATGGGTGTACTGCAAAGCTATACTAACCTGAACGGGACAAAGGCGCCAACAACTCAGGCTGAGTTGCTGGCTCTGGGCGTTTTACTGGTAGCCCCATGGCGTTGGTGGCAGATCCACTGGCTTGGTTAAGTCGAAGTCAACACGGAACTCGCGGCCCTCACGGATCAGGCGGTAGGTAAATTGCTCCGGGTAAATGTACATTTGCCAGGTGTTGGTGTTGGATGCGGGTATGCCGGCTTTAACAAATTCTTCAATCGAATATTGGTCGACCGGGAAGGATTGCACCCGATCAAAGCCTGCATCCACCGTATGGCCACCGTACATGGTCATAGGGTCATTGCTACCATCTTCTAAGCGATGATCATGCTTTAAGCTGATGCCAGAGCCGGTCTTGGTTAAAATCCATGTCCGGGAGTGGTTATCACCGACATGAAAAGGGATCTGCAACTGATTGTCTTCACAGACCCGGACATGCATGATTAAACGGCCCTCAAATCCAGATGATGCCGGATTGTTAACTGTTACCTGACCTTCATAGGCTTTACCGCAGTGAGCGCGCAGATGATCAAAAAAAGCATCGTGGGTTGGAATGGAGACCAAGGGCGCTGGTGCAACAATGTTAGCCTGGGTTGCAAAGGATACGGCAAGAGCTGCAGCTGAAAGCAGCATAGGTTTGGTTGTTTTTTTTGTCATGGTATGTTCCATTGATTTGTAGGTTTGCAGGCACTATACCCAGAACTGCACTCAGGTTCAAATACAGGAAAACTGGTTGAACGACTTGCTCGTATCTTTGCCAAACAAAAAAGTTGTCACTATTGGAGTTGCCGATGGAACACAAAATAAACAGTAAATTCCTGATGGATGTTTACAGCAAAATTGAAAAGCATGGTTCGGCTACTGAAACTGAATGGGGTCAGGGGTATTTGCTGGATGGCGTGCAGGTATCCTCTGGTTTTGATGGTTACGAACTGTTTTTCGACAACAGTCGGGTGCAACTAACGTTAGGTTTTCACAATACCTGGCACAGCAATGCCGACAGTGAAAAGCTGCTGGATGAGTTTTTCCAGCAGCTTGAAAAGATTAAACAAAAATACGATTAGACTTAACCCTGGCTCAGGCCGGTTTCATCCAATGGGTTACGCTGGCTTAGAGCAAGGGCTTCAGGCTCAGCTTCTGTGGTCGGTGTTTGTTCTTGCTCGGCGGCAGTTGTTGTGTCAGGTGCATCACTTTCTGTCGCCGGGGCTACTTCAGGCTCGGCTGCAACAGCACGCTCCACTGGCTCACTGAGTTGCGCTTGCCGGTTGTCATTCAAACGCTCGGCCAGACTGTTTAATCGGGCCAGAGCATCGGTCAGGGATTGATTGCCGCTGCCGGCAGCATCATCAAACAAGCTAGCCACCAGTTGTGCCGGTTGTTGTGCACTTTGGTTGCGAAAATCCTGCAGAGCTTGTTGAAAGTCAGCATTGTCCTGTTCAAATGCGGCTCTGGCTTCTTGGCTGATATCGACCGAAGAAACATCGTTGTTGGTATTGGCGGTATCATTCGCCCTAAGGTCAGGCTGATTGGCTGGTTGCTCTGCGGTTGCCGAGCGCTCAGGCCGGGTGTTACCTAGCAATTGACTGGCTTCGAACGCGACCGGGTTGGTACTTTCCACCGTTGCCATGATAAACCTCCTGAGAACGACTTTGCTTGAACCTACAGTATACTTTTTGTACAGGTTAATTCAAGTTTACTGTGCTAACTGAGCTGCCAAGATTGATTTATGACAGCGTTTTCGTGGTGCTAACTTGTTATCTGATGTACTATTTTCACTGAGTTCAGCTTGGGCTCAGCTTGATTGGCATAACGTTGTGCACTGAGTTGATATGGAGTTGTATGCATGCAGACAAGTAGTCATCGGTTTTTTTTGATTTCTTCAGCTGTTTTTCTTGGTTTATCTACCATCGCTTGTTCACCCATTAATAGTGATGAAGCCAAAGCTCAGCAGGGTACACCTGTGAGAGTACAACCTGTGCACATCACAACGGTGGTAGAAACAGAGCGCTCCATGGCGCGCAGCGAGGCTTTTTCCAGCCCGCAGGTATCACCCGAGGTGGATGGTCGTGTGGTTGAAGTGCTGCATGATATTGGTGATGAAGTGGAAGAAGGGGCCATTCTTGCCCGATTGGATGATAGCTCCTATACCCTGGCGTTAGCAGCTGCTCAGGCAGATGAAGCAGCTCTGAAAACACGTGCAGAGCAGTTTGCCCGAGACCTCAACCGTCTGGAAATGGTAGGCGGTGGGCAGTACGTTAGCCAAATGGACTTGGAGTCTGCCCGGGCAGACTTGTATACCGCACGTCAGGAGCTGAAAGCGGCCGAAAGCCGGCGGGAAGCGGCACAGCGGAAGGTCGCTCACACCCGTATTCAGGCGCCTATTGCCGGGCGTATTGATGAGCGCCATATTTCCGAAGGCGATTTTGTCAGTGCCGGTGACCGTGCTTTTCGGATGATCCCGCAAAGCAGTGCCAGAGTGTCGTTGCCCTTTCCTGAGCGTGTTGGTGGTCGTCTTGAAACGGGCATGCGAGTGAAGTTACGCCGCTTAGGCAGCGATGATTACTGGATTGATGGCAAGGTAACCCGTTTGCGCCCATCGGTCGAGGATGGTATGGGTGTTACGGCTGTGGTCGAGTTTATTCCCCCATCATCCTGGCCATCCGGGACCATGCTGGAAGGTCTGGTTGAAGTAGCGCAGCGATCGAATGCTCTTCAGGTTCCATCCGTCAGTGTCGTCGACAGGCCAGGGCGGACCGTGGTGTATGTTCTACCTGGCCATGAGGATTACGGCAAGGTTGAAGAGCGTCGGGTCGAGCTTGGTCAGCGTTCAGCAGATCGCGTGGAAGTTTTGTCTGGTGTCAGTGCCGGTGAGCGCGTGGTGGTGGATGGAAGTGCCTATCTGACGCATGATGCCGAGGTGCGTATTCAGGGAGGGCGCTAATATGTCCCTACCTCAGTTTTTTATTCGCCGACATGTCATGGCGGTGATGATGAGCGCTGTGCTGGTGTTGTTTGGCCTGATTGCTTACCAGGATATTGGTAATGATCGGGTACCGAATGTTGACTTCCCGGTGATCTCGGTCAGTACCTCCTTATCTGGAGCCGATCCGGATACGGTGGATGCCAATGTGACTCAATTCATTGAGCGGGCTGTCAATACGGTGCCAGGCATCGATAATATAAGCTCAGTCTCCGCACCTGGAAGTTCGACGGTCAATATTACTTTTATGATGGGGCAGGACATCGATGTCGCATTTTCTGAAGTACAAACCCGGGTCAGTGAAGTGGTTGGCAGCTTGCCCAATGATGCCGACTCGCCTGTTATTAAGAAAGTAGAGGCGGACTCGCAGCCTGTTCTGTGGCTTATTGTCAAAGGCGATCGTACCATTCAACAATTGACGGAGTATGCCCGCACAACACTCAGACCTCAGCTTGAGCAAATCAACGGTGTCGGTGAAATTCGCCTTGGCGGCAGCCGTAATCGTCGGATCCGGGTTGAACTGGATGCTGATGCGATGAGTCGTGAAGGCGTTACTGTTGCCGATGTGCGTTCGGCGATAAACAACGAGCATGTGTTGGCGAGTGGGGGCTTTCTGGTTGGTGGCCGTCAGGAACGGATGTTACGGCTGGATTTGGAGTACCACAATGTTGATGCGCTTAACGAGCTGATTATCCGCCGCAGTGGTGAACGCTTGGTCCGCTTGCAGGATATCAGTACGGTGATAGATGGTCTGACCGATTTTCGGCGACTGGCTCGCTTCAATGGCCAGGAGAGCGTCGGGCTTGGAATTATTAAAGTTGCAGGCGCTAATACCCTGGAGGTGGTGCAGGAGATTGAGCGGCGATTGGCAGAAGAGATCAGGCCGTCATTGCCGGCCGGGATCGAACTGGCTGTGACCTCGGATCAGTCTACTTTCATTAAAAGCATGATTGACAATCTGGAGAGAACCTTATTGCTGGCCGTAGTGTTGGCAGGTTTGGTTATGTGGTTATTCCTAAAAAACCTGCGTTCAACACTGATCATTATCGTCGCCATTCCGGTCTCTTTACTGGCAGTAACTGCGGTGATGTATTTTGCGGGTTACACCCTGAATTCGATGACCATGCTGGCAATCCTGCTATTGATTGGTCTGGTGGTGGATGATGCCATTGTAGTGCTGGAAAATATCTGGCGACACCGCGAGCAGGGGGAAACGGATGCGGTTGCTGCAGCTGGTATTGGTGCCAATGAGGTCTTTACTGCGGTGATTGCATCCTCGTTGTCGCTTATTGCTATTTTTGGCTCGGTCATTTTCATGGAAGGCATTATCGGGCGTTTCTTTGAATCATTTGCCGTGGTGGTGGTGTTTGGCGTAGCGGTATCTACTTTCATTGCCCTTAGCTTAATTCCGATGCTGTGCGCTCGCTTTTTATCAGTCCCCAAAGTACATGGCAAAGCCTACCATCGTTTAGAAGCTGCGTTTCAGTGGCTGGATAATCATTACCAACGCATCCTTATCTGGGGGCTGGCCCATAGAAGCAAAGTGATTACCCTGTCCGGCCTTGCCATACTGGCCAGCTTATGGCTGGGTATGCAATTGCCAGCAGAGTTTGCTCCGGAAGAAGATGAAGGCCAGTTTGTGGTAACCATGCGGGCTCCTTTAGGCGTTTCTATCCATTATATGGATGAGAAAGTCGCTGAAATGGAAGCCATTCTGACGCAGGAAGCCTTGGTGGATAATTACTTTGTTTCCATTGGTACCGGCAGTGCCGGTGTCAATGAAGCGACGGCTTTTGTGAGGCTCTTGCCCTGGCAGCAGCGCAGTGTTAGCCAACAACAAGTGATGCAACGCCTGGACCGGGCATTTGCAGAAGTAACCGGGGTGCGGATTTTTACGTCTTCCCAGGGCTTGTTTGGTGGCCAGCGTGGCGAAGCATTACAATTCAATGTGCGCTCTACCAATCAGGAGCAGTTAGCTATTCAATCCGAGCGCTTGTTCGAGGCGTTGCAGCAACGAGGACTTGGCCGCATTGATATGGATTTGCGCCAGAATCAGCCTCAGCTGCAATTGCGGGTGGATCGGGAACGAGCCCACTTTATGGGGTTACAAACTTCTGATGTGGTGCAGGCAGTAAATATTTTCATTGGTGGGGCTGATGTTGCCCGCTTTGATGATGATTTTGGTGGTGGGGAGCGTTTTCGCATCCGTTTAAAAGGCCGCGATGACCAATTTACTACCCCTGCGGACTTAAGCCGGATTTGGCTGCGCAACAGCGAGGGACAGCGGGTTCGATTGGATGCAGTGGCGCATTTTGAACAAAGCCATGCACCTGCCGTGATCAGCCGATACAACTTGCAGTATGCAGTGCCCTTTTACATCGCCCCGGATATGCCGTTATCGGATGCGATTGAGCAGCTCTATACCACGGCAGCGACAACATTGCCGAATGGGTTCAGCATTGCATTGACCGGTCAGGCCGAAGAGTTAGGGCGAACCGTCAATGCCATGTTGTTTGTCTTTATGATTGCTATCGTCCTGGTCTACATGGTGTTGGCCAGCCAGTTTAATTCCTATTTGCAGCCGGTGATTATTATGACTGCGATGCCTTTGGCTGTGATGGGAGCTTTTCTTGGTTTGGGTTTGACCGGTTATTCACTGAATATTTATTCGATGATTGGGATGGTGCTGTTAATTGGTGTCGTGACCAAAAACTCAATTTTGCTGATTGACCTTACCAACCAATACCGGGAAACACATAGCATGAGCATCAATGAGGCGCTTAGAGCGGCTTGTCCGGTGCGTTTACGGCCTGTGCTGATGACATCCCTTACCCTGATCCTTGCCATGATCCCTGCCGCTTTCGATTCGGGGCCAGGTGGCAATGGCAACGCCTCTTTGGCCATTACGGTGATTTTTGGTATGTCGATAGCAACCGTACTGACTTTATTGCTGGTACCGGCTGCTTACAGTGTGCTGGAGGAGTTAAAACTGCGGTATTACCGCCCGGAAAGCACGGCGGAGTTAACCGGCTGAGGCTGTAAGTTCTGCCATTAAACCGCTATACTAACGGCCTGTAATTTACCAGGCCGTTTTCATGTCGCAATCAGCTCCTTCACTCCGCCCCCGCACTCAGGTAGCCCGCATGGCTCCAGAGCGTGATCTGTTTTCCTACCCGAAGTATTGGGCGGAGTGTTATGGCACAGCACCCTTTTTGCCGATGACACGCAAAGAGATGGAGCAACTGGGTTGGGACAGCTGCGATATTATTCTGGTGGTCGGCGATGCCTATGTCGATCATCCCAGCTTTGGCATGGCGGTGGTCGGGCGTATGCTAGAACAACAGGGGTTTCGGGTGGGTATTATTGCTCAGCCAGACTGGCACAGCAAAAGCGACTTTATGCGCCTCGGTAAGCCCAATTTGTTTTTTGGCGTTTCCGCCGGCAACATGGACTCGATGATCAACCGTTACACCGCCGATAAAAAACTCCGGCATGATGATGCCTATACCCCTGGCGATGTCGGCGGCAAGCGGCCCGATAGGGCGGTGCTGGTGTACTCGCAGCGCTGCAAAGAAGCCTACAAAGAAGTGCCAGTGATCATTGGCGGTATTGAGGCTAGCTTGCGGCGTATTGCTCATTACGATTACTGGTCGGAAAAAGTACGTCGCTCGGTGTTGTTCGATGCCAAAGCCGACTTACTGATTTATGGCAATGCCGAACGCCCTTTGATTGAAGTAGCCAGCCGGATTGCTGCTGGCGAGCCTGTTAGCAGCATTCAGGATGTGCGTGGTACCGCTGTCATTCGTAAAGAGCCGCTGCCTGGCTGGCGTGGCGTTGATTCCACTGCACTGGATAAAATCGGCAAAATTGATCCCATCCCAAACCCCTATGGTGCCGATGATGTTGGTTGCAGCAGCTACTCCGAATTTGCCAAAGCCGGTATTGACTTAACCAAGCCACAGTCCGTCGAGGCCAAAGCCGTGGTGGTGCAACCAGCCAAGCAAAAGCCGTGGGAGCTTACTTATGTCAAGCTGCCCGCCTTTGAGCAGGTCTCGGTCAATAAGCCACTCTATGCTCATGCCTCACGCATCGTGCATCAGGAAACCAACCCGGGTTGCGCCCGGGCCATTATGCAGCGCCATGGCGATCGCCATATCTGGGTTAACCCGCCGGCTTTTCCGCTGAGTACCGAAGAAATGGATTTGGTGTTTGGTTTGCCTTACCAGCGGGTGCCGCATCCAAGCTACGGCAAGGCGAAAATACCGGCCTATGAGATGATCAAAACCTCGGTCAATATCATGCGTGGCTGCTTTGGTGGTTGCAGCTTCTGCTCCATTACCGAACACGAGGGGCGGGTGATTCAAAGCCGCTCAAAAGACTCCATTATGCGGGAAGTCGAACAAATTCGCGATAAGGTACCGGGTTTTACCGGCGTGATATCGGATTTAGGCGGCCCAACGGCTAATATGTATCGGCTGCGCTGTAAAAACCCACGGGCCGAGCAAACCTGTCGCCGACCATCCTGCGTCTATCCCAGCATTTGTGAGCATATGGATACCGATCAGAGCCCGACGGTAGAGCTGTACCGCGAAGCGCGGGCTTTGCCGGGCATTAAAAAAGTGCTGGTGGCATCCGGTGTACGATACGATTTAGCGGTGGAAGATCCGAATTACGTCAAAGAGCTGGTGCAGCATCATGTCGGTGGCTACTTAAAAATTGCCCCAGAGCACACCGAAGAGGGGCCTTTGTCAAAAATGATGAAACCGGGCATGGGCGCTTACGACAAGTTCAAAGCCATGTTCGAGCAATACAGCAAAGAAGCGGGCAAAGAGCAGTACCTGATCCCGTATTTTATTTCGGCGCATCCTGGTACCACTGATCTGGATATGATCAATCTGGCATTGTGGCTAAAACAGCGCGGCTTTAAGTTGGATCAGGTGCAGAATTTTTACCCCAGCCCAATGGCCAATGCCACCACCATCTACCATACGGGCTTGAACTCGCTGAAGAACATCCACAAGTCCAGCACCGACGATGTACCGGTGCCTAAAGGCGAGCGCAACCGGCGCTTGCATAAAGCGCTGCTGCGTTACCACGATCCGGCTGGTTGGGGGCAAATCCGCGAAGCCTTAGTTGCGCATAAAATGGAGCATCTGATCGGTCGTGGTAAAGATTGCCTGGTTCCACCGGATGATCACAAGCCAGCGGTTCGCCGACCGGCCAAGCCCAAGCCTGGCCAGCAAGCCCTGACCCGCCATACCGGTCTGGATCCGGCAAAAAGAGTCGCAAGTAAGCACAAACTTGCTAAGGGTAAAGCCAAGCACCGTCCAGCCCATAAAGCCTAAGCTTACTTTTCCGACAATGCATCCTGTCTTTGGCCTTGTCCAGGGCAGGAGGCGCATCCGACGCACTTAAGGCTATAGCCAAGCCTGTATTTTTCGCCAAAAATCGGTATGATTGAGCAAAAAAGGAGCGCTAATGAAACAAGGCAGTTTGGTCTGTGTCGGTACTGGCATGACATTAGGGGCCCATATCAGCCCACGCAATCGAAGTTACATTGAACAGGCCGATGTGGTCTTTGTGCTGGTGGCTGATGGCATTACCGAGCAATGGATTGAAGGCATGAATGCCGATGTGCGCAGCTTGCAGCCGTATTACTGCGAAGGGCAATCCCGCATGATCACCTACCGGCAAATGGTGGCGGCTATGCTGGCTGAAGTGAGGGCTGGTAAGAAAGTCGTCGGTGCTTTTTATGGCCACCCTGGGGTCTTTGCCTGGGTGCCGCACAATGCCATTGTCACAGCGCGCGACGAAGGCTATCACGCTCATATGGAGCCGGGGATTTCAGCCGAAGATTGTTTGATTGCCGATCTGGGGATTGATCCAGGCACCTACGGCTGCCAGCATTACGAAGCCAGCCAGCTTATGTTTTATAAGCGTATTATTGATCCGTCTGCCTATCTTATCCTGTGGCAAGTCGGAGTTGCCGGCGATCGTTCTTTGACAAAATTTACCACTGGCCCGGCTTACAGACGGCTGTTAGTCTCGTTATTGACCGAGTATTATCCTGCCGAGCATGAAGTTATTCTGTATGAGGCTGTTTGTTTGCCTATCCAAACCCCCAGAATAGAGCGCTTAGCTTTGCATGCGCTGCCTGAGGCCTCAATGGATTTAAAAACCACCTTAGTTATTCCTCCTTGTCGAAAGATGGAACCCAATGATGTCATGCTGGCCAAATTAAAAGCTTTGTTGGGGCAGGAGTGCAAACTCTAATGTCTGAATCTTTGACTTTGGTCGAGGCTAGTAAGTTCTGTTTTGAAACAACCCACTTACGGTGCAGATTACTATCCGAAGATGATGAAGCACTTTATCGAGGTTTATACAGTAGCGATAGCATTATGCGTTACATTATGAAGCCGCTAACCAAAACCTCTGCAAATAAGAGCTTTCGTAGTGCTATGCGTTGCTTTGAGCAGTTCCCACTTCAGCGGTTATTTTTTGTAGTTGAACACAAAGCAGATGAAGTTGCTTTGGGGATCCTGGGTATCAGCTCGTTGGACTGGCAGCAGTACAGTTGCGAGTATGGGTTAATGTTAACGAGGTCAGGGCAAGGCAAAAATTATGCTTTTGAAATCACCCAGGCCTGCCTGTATCACCTTACTGCGGTGCTTGGTATGAAGAGGATCTGGGTTGATATCTCTGAGCAAAATAGTGCAGCTCTGAAAGTTGCCCATCGGGTCGGTTTTAAGCCATGCAGAACGAATTTACGCCTTCATGAATATCTTAGTGGATAGAGCAATCTTTTTCAGTAATACTTTTCAACAAGCTATGCGTTTTAAATTTACATAAAACCATTGATTCATTAGAAAGAATAAGGGTAGAGTAGCGAACTAAGAGCGAGTTGCAATCTATATAAGGAAACAAACTATGTCGGACGTTATTAGCTTTCTTGATAAAATCGCCGTTGATCCTATGCTAATACCCGATAGAGCCGGACTGCTTAATGCCGTCGGTAATACAGACTTTACGCCGGAGATGAAAAAAGCTCTTTTAGACGGTGATTTAGAGGTACTTGCCATCGAACTGAAAGCGAGACAGGATCTCGTCTGTGGGATCATGCCTGCTGAAGATCCTGAGAAACAACCTGACGAGGAACCGGAGCAAGACCCTCAGCCGGAGCCGGAGCAAGATTCTGTTGAAAGTATCAACACTGAGGGTTACTTACTAAAAATAGCTTAATACAAATGCGACTATGGGTTTTCAGCTTAAAGTGTGTTGCAACACTATTCACTTTATTGTTGAATGTGTCCTGCCATGTTGCTGCTTCAGAATCACCGCAATCACTGGTTACTCGGCTTGCGATTGCGGATGAGCTTAAAACTGCTGACTTTAGACGATTTTCCAGAGAGTTGGAAGCCCTCGAGCTAGAGCAAGATGTTTTTGAAAAAACTGAACGTCAGTATTTTTACTACCTAAAAGGGTATTACTATGCTTTTACTGGTAAATACCCTGAGTCTACTGAACGACTGCATCAAGCCATCGAACAATCAGCCGATCCTAAAATCACTTTGAAGGCTAAAACAACACTGTTAAATGTCTATGTAGTTGCAAAAAAGTATCACGAAGCCTTTATTTTATCCGATGATATCATTCGGCACCTTAACGAGAGCCATGACCCCGATTTATACGCATACTCAACATTAGCTATTGCAATGATTTACAGCAGTTCAGCACTGTATGAGGAAGCTCAATTGTATCTATACTCAGTTTTTAACGCCCCCCAATATTCCGCACGCTTTCAATGCATCGCTAGTCAGTTATTAATTGAGTCGTATTATTATTTAAATGAGTTTCATAACATGTTGGAACTTATGGATAAAAATGAACAAGCTTGCCTGTTGGCGAATGACTCTATTTTTCGAAATATTTCCAAAGTGTTCTACAGCCGTTATTTATTGGAACAGGGAGAATATAGCAACGCTTTGAATTTCCTGAAAGAGCTATATCCTGTTGTGATCGAAGAAAATTATATGATGCTGGTTTCAAGTGTTGAAGCTTTATTGGCGAAGGCATTATTGAATACTAAGCAACTGGACGAGGCTCGCTTATATGGAGTTAAAGCTCTGGAGAACGCATCATTCAGTGACTTTAATCAGGCAAAAATATTCTCTTTAGAAGCGCTTTATCTTGTAAGTAAAGCAGAGGGTGACTATCAGCAGGCACTGCAGTTTTTTGAGCAATTAAAAGACATCCAGCGTGGTTATCGCGATCAGCAACAACAACAACAGATATCGTACCATCTAGCTCGGGCTCAAGTTCAGACCAAAAATCAGCAAATTGAACTGTTAAGTAAAGACAATCAACTGCTATACCTGCAGCAGCAGGTATTGGGGCAAGAGGCTCAAAATGCCCGTTTATTGCTAGGCCTCTTTGTACTGCTGCTGCTGGTGCTTGGTTGTTTAGCCTATCAAGGCCTGATGGGGCGCCACCGCTTTAAATTTATGGCCGAAAACGACGAGCTGACAGGGATCAGTAATCGCTATCACTTCAACAAACTGGCAGAGCGGGCACTGCAGCACTGTAAAAAACGTGATATGACGGTAGGGGTCATTCTATTTGACCTTGATCATTTTAAACAAATTAATGACAAATTTGGCCATGCCACCGGTGACTGGGTACTGCAGCAAGTAGTACGTACTTGCCGCAACTTTATGCGATTGGATGATGTGTTTGGCCGCCTGGGGGGCGAAGAGTTCGCCATTCTGCTGCCTGGCTGCCATGCGGATAAAGCCCTGATGCTGGCAGAGATATGCCGTGATGCCATTGAGGAAATCAATACAAAACCAAGCAGTTATGAGTTTCGGTTAACAGCTAGCTTTGGGGTTACGTCCAGTGATAATTCAGGCTTTGAATTGAAACAGTTGTTGGCAGATGCGGATAAGGCGATGTACAAGGCTAAGCAAAGTGGGCGTAATCAAGTGCATTTTTTTAGTGGACCCAGCGAGCCATCTTCAGTTGCTGGAACAAGCAGCAGTTAGCCGACTTACTCTGTTGTTTTTATTTACCGCTGGTATAGTGGTTTGCGAAAACCTCGCCATAGCAACGCTGATTTGATTTCTAGGAGTAGCAGGCATGAGCCAGCAGTTAATCCCGAACGATGACTTTCTTCGTCATACCCTGAACAACCCAACAGGGCTTTCCCCTTGTGAATTTCGTCTGGATAATGGCGTAACCGTGCAGGTATGGGATACCGGCGTGATTTGTTTTGAGCCAGCTACGGCCGGTGACAAAGACATCGTGCTCTCATGTGGCGTGCATGGCAATGAAACGGCGCCTATCGAGATCTGTGCCGAGCTGGTACAAGACATACTGCAACAAAAACTAGCACCCAAGCAGCGTACTCTGGTGTTGATTGGCAACCCAGCCGCTATCAATGGCGGCAAACGCGAAGTGGAAGAAAACCTCAATCGCTTGTTCTCCGGCCATCACAGCAAAGGTGCTGGCCTGATAAACGATGAACGCAAGCGTGCACTGGCTTTGGAGCAATACGTCACGCGTTTTTATCAGCAGGCACCGAACGGCACGCGCAAGCGTTATCTGTACGATTTGCATACCGCCATTCGTGGCTCACGCTTTGAGAAATTTGCGGTGTATCCGTTTTTGCACGGCAAGCCATGGCAGAAAAATCAGTTGGAGTTTTTACAGGCCTGTGGTGTCAGTACTGTGCTGTTGATGCAAACGGCAGCTTCAACTTTTAGTTATTATGCCTCCAATACCCATGGTGCCGATGCCTTTACAATCGAGCTTGGCAAGGTGCGGCCTTTTGGCCAAAACGATATGAACCGTTTTAGCGAAGTACGCACCAGTTTGCGTGCTTTAGTGGCTGATGCAGCGCTTAAAACCCAAGATTTTGATGAAGCCAACTTTCATCTGTACGAGGTGTACCGCTCGATCCATAAGCAAACACAGGATTTTAAACTGCACTTTGCTGATGACGTGGAAAACTTTACTACTTATCCGGTGGGTACTTTGCTGGCGACTGATGGCGATACCGAATACCGGGTCGAGCAAGAGGGGGAGGCGCTGATTTTCCCCAATGCCAAAGTGGCGGTTGGTCAACGCGCTATGCTGATGGTGATCCCGCGCTCGGTCAAAGGGCAATTGGCCTAAGCAAGCCTCCATCTAAAGCACAATGCCCGGTTTTACCGGGCATTGTGCTATCTTGGGGCCGGGTTCGTACGTGCAAGAAACAGTACAGCAAAACTGACACTGAATCCGTTGTTTGCCACAGAAAAGGCGCTGGCCGGAGTTGCAATGCAGTTTACGTAAAGGTAAAGTTGGCGTCGACAATAACAACCATAACAGTGATCTGTTGCTTAAAGTAGCAGACGAAATGGGGAAGAGCAGGCCTGTACAGCTATACTATAGCCGCTTAATGTGAGTGGCTAATCGTTTCGTAGCTTTACTGGAGCTTGCTTAGCATGTTCAACCTCGGGCTTTGCTTTACGTCTACGTAAAGTCGGCTGGAGTAAACAACCAAGAGAAACCCTATGACCAACCCAAATAACGCCACCATTACCACGGTGCATTCGGCAGAATTCACCAGCGGTCATGCGTTAAGTATTCCCACGCTTCGCTTACTCAAAGACGATGGTACCTTGTATGAAGGGGCCAAAGAGCCCGAGCTGGATAAAGCCACCGCCTTAAAAATGTACGATACCATGGTATTTATCCGGGTACTGGATGAACGGATGTTAGCCGCCCAGCGCCAGGGCCGTATCAGCTTTTACATGCAGTGTCTTGGCGAAGAGGCCGCTGTCGTTGGCAGCGCTGCGGCGCTGGATGATAAAGACATGATCATGGCGCAATACCGTGAGCAGGGTGCTTTGCGCTACCGCGGCTTTTCGCTGGAGCAGTTTATGAACCAGCTGTTTTCCAACGAAAAAGATCTGGGCAAAGGCCGGCAGATGCCGGTGCATTACGGCAGTAAAGATATTTACTACATGACGGTCTCATCCCCGCTGGGTACCCAAATTCCCCAAGCCAGTGGCTATGCCTATGCTCAGCGCTTGCGTGGCCTGAAAAATGTCACTCTGTGCTACTTTGGTGAAGGGGCAGCGTCGGAAGGTGATTTCCACGCTGGCCTCAATATGGCTGCGGTGCACAAGGCTCCGGCGCTGTTTTTCTGCCGCAACAACGGTTATGCCATTTCAACCCCTGCCAATGAGCAGTTTGTCGGTGATGGCATTGCTTGCCGCGGTGTTGGTTATGGTATTAAAACCATGCGGGTGGATGGCGCTGATATTCTGGCGGTCTATCAGGCCACCAAGATGGCGCGTGAGCAGGCGTTGGCCGGCAACGAGCCTATCTTGCTGGAGTCGATGGCCTACCGCCTGGCGGCGCACTCCTCATCGGACGATCCAAGTGGCTATCGCTCGAAAGAAGAAGAAGAGTTGTGGCGCAAGAACGACCCCATCAGTCGTTTCCGTTTGTGGTTGATCAACAAAGGCTGGCTGGATGAAGCCGCCGATACTGAACAAACCAGTGCCTTGCGTCAGGAAATTCTGGATGCACTGAAAGTAGCCGAAAAAGTCGCTAAACCTGGTATTGAACACATGATCACCGATGTGTACGCCGAGCCCACTGTGCAGTTGCAGCAACAACTGAAGGAGCTAAAAGCGCACATTAAAAAATACCCGGATGCCTATCCGGTGACGGCGGGGAGAATCGACTGATGGCAAAAATGAATCTATTGCAGGCCATTAACAATGCGCTGGATTTGGCGATGGAAAAAGACGACAGCGTCGTCTGTTTTGGCGAAGACGTCGGCCACTTTGGTGGTGTTTTTCGCGCCACCAGCAAGCTGCAGGAAAAATACGGCCGTGATCGTTGTTTCAACACTCCGCTGACCGAGCAGGGCATTGCTGGCTTTGCCAACGGCATGGCGGCTCAGGGCATGAAACCGGTGGCTGAAATCCAGTTTGCCGACTACATCTTCCCGGCTTTTGATCAGATCGTCAACGAAACCGCCAAGTTCCGTTACCGCTCCGGCAATGAGTTCAATGTCGGTGGCCTGGTGTTCCGTACCCCTTATGGCGGCGGCATTGCCGGTGGTCATTACCACAGCCAGTCGCCTGAAGCCTATTTTGCCCATACGCCGGGACTGCAGGTAGTGGTACCGCGCGATCCCTATCAAGCCAAGGGCTTGCTGCTGGCTTCGATTAACAGCCCGGAACCGGTCATTTTCTTCGAGCCTAAGCGTTTGTACCGTGCCGCTGTGGGTGAAGTGCCGGAAGAATACTACGAGCTGCCGATTGGCAAAGCCGAGGTGGTGCAAGAGGGCAGCGATCTGACCTTGCTGGCCTGGGGTGCGCAGATGGAAATCGTGCAAAAGGCAGCTGATATGGCGAATGAAAAAGATGGCATTTCTTGTGAAATCATTGACTTGCGCAGCATTTTGCCATGGGATGTCGAGACAGTCGCCAACTCAGTGCTAAAAACCGGCCGCCTGGTGATCAACCACGAAGCGCCGCTGACCGGTGGTTTTGCCGGTGAAATAGCCGCCACCATCCAAAAAGAGTGCTTCTTGCATCTGGAAAGCCCGATTGAGCGGGTCTGTGGTTTGGATACGCCGTACCCGCTGGCGCTGGAAAAAGAATACGTCGCCGATCATCTGAAAACCTACGAAGCCATTGTGCGTTCAATGAACTTCTAAGCGAGGGCAGCATGAAAAAAGATTTTATTCTGCCAGATATTGGCGAAGGCATTGTCGAGTGTGAAATTGTCGAATGGCTGGTGGCCGAAGGCGATACCATCAAAGAAGATCAGCCGGTTTGTGATGTCATGACCGACAAAGCGCTGGTGCAAATTCCAGCAGTACATGATGGCGTGGTGTCCAAGCTGTACTACCAAAAGGGCGACATCGCCAAGGTACATGGCCCCTTGTTTGAAATGGAACTGGCCAGTGATGGTGCTGCTGATGCCAAAACCAATGAGCCAGCTTCCGGCGCTGCACCAGCCAGCAGCCAGGCCGAAGCCGAAGAAGACTTTATTCTGCCGGATATTGGCGAAGGCATTGTCGAGTGTGAAATTGTCGAATGGCTGGTGGCCGAAGGCGATAGCATCGAAGAAGACCAACCCGTCTGTGATGTGATGACCGACAAGGCGCTGGTGCAAATCCCGGCCAAATACTCCGGCACCGTCACCAAGCTGTATTACCAAAAAGGCGATATTGCCAAGGTGCATCAGCCGTTGTTTGGCATGCGTATCGCCGGCTCTGTGGCTGCGGCCAGTGTTAAGCCCGCAGCCAGCGCAAGCAGCAACGCCAGTTGCCCTGTGCAAAGCAGCGAAACGCAACAAGCCGAGCTGCGTCCGGGGAAAGCCGTGGCGAGCCCAGCAGTACGACGTTTGGCCCGTGAGCTGGATGTGGACATCAGCAAGGTACCAGGTTCTGGCGATAAAGGCCGGGTGTTTAAAGAGGATGTGCGTGCCTTTGCCGATGGCAAAACCACTGCGACCAGCTCCAGCAAAGCTGCTGCACCGGCTAAAGCCAGCAGCACGATTGTGGCAACGGCTACAGCTGAAGACAGAGTCGAGTCGATTAAAGGCGTCAAAGCGGCGATGGCCCGGCAGATGATGGAGTCGGTCAGCAGCATTCCACACTTTACCTACTGCGATGAGATTGATTTGACTGAGCTGAGTGCACTGCGCAACCAGCTGAAAGATCAGTACCGTGAGCAGGGCGTGAAACTGACCATGATGCCGTTCTTTATGAAAGCCTTGTCGATGGCCATTCGGGAATTCCCGATTTTGAACAGCCAGGTCAATGCCGATTGCAGCGAGCTTATCTACAAAGCAGCGCACAACATTGGTGTGGCGGTGGACTCTAAAGTGGGCCTGTTGGTGCCGAACATCAAGCACTGTGAGCAAAAATCCATTGTCGATATTGCCAAAGAACTGACTGAACTGACCGATCAGGCCCGTGTAGGGCGGGTTAGCCCGGATCAGCTCAAAGACGGCACTATCAGCATCTCCAACATCGGCGCCATTGGTGGCACGGTGGCAACGCCCATCATCAATAAGCCGGAAGTGGCGATTGTGGCGCTTGGCAAGGTGCAGACCTTACCGCGCTTTAATGCCAAAGGTGAGGTCGAAGCACGGCAACTGATGCAAATCAGCTGGTCGGGCGATCACCGGGTGATTGACGGCGGCACCATTGCCCGTTTCTGCAACCTGTGGAAACAGTACCTGGAGCAACCAGCAGCCATGCTGGTGGCGATGAAGTAACACCTGCACAGCTGCTGCAATCAAACCCATGCTCCGGCATGGGTTTTTTATTTCTGTGCGACTTACTGTACAAGTCAGAGCTGGCTATTTATACTTGTTCTGTTTACTGTACAGGTGATCTTTATGAAAATCGTCTCTTTTACTGAAGCTAGAAATAGCCTGAAATCGGTGTTGGATGAAGTGGTTAATAATGCCGATACCACGGTGATCACGCGCCGTGATGCGGACGATGCAGTGGTCATGTCGCTGGATTACTACAACAGCCTGATGGAGACGGTGCATTTACTGCGATCACCTGCTAACGCTGAGCACCTGCAGCGCTCGATAGCCCAATTTAAAGCAGGCAAAGCAAGCCAAAAAGAGCTTATGGATGACTAGCCGTTTGCTCTGTTGGACGGATGAAGCATGGCGCGATTACCTGTATTGGCAGCCCCAGGATAAGAAAACCCTCAAACGCATCAATAAGCTGATCCAGGATACAAAGCGCACTCCTTTTGCTGGCATTGGGAAACCCGAGCCATTAAAAGAAAACCTGGCTGGATTTTGGTCCCGCCGTATCGATGATACCAACCGATTGGTCTATGCAGTCGACGATACAGCTATTACTATCATTTCATGCCGTTATCACTATTAGCATTGCTAAATAAGGCTTAACACCAGGAGTTATCATGCCATTGCTATTTTCCTACGGAACCCTGCAGCAAACCGAAGTGCAACTGGCGAATTTTGGTCGTGTGTTATCCGGTCGGAAAGATTGTCTGCAAGGATACCGAGTTGGTGAAATCAAGATCACCGACGAGCGGGTGCTTAGGGAAAGCGGCAAAGCCATGCATCCGATTTTGCGTTTTACCGGTAAGATGCACGATGAAGTGGCTGGGACTGTGTTTGAGATAACGGATGCGGAGTTGGCGCAAGCAGACGACTACGAGGTATCCGATTATGTTCGCACCAAGGCCACCCTGAAATCCGGCATCGAGTGTTGGATTTACGCGGCACCAGTATCCAATTAACCAAACGCTACAGATGGCCGGCAGAGGAGCCTGAGGTTGACACATCGTACAAAAACCAAGTCAAAGTTTGCGTTGTTCTTGTTGTTAGGCTGTTTTGCCGGCTCTGCACAGCTATCCGCTGCTGAGCGCATGGTTTCCTTATTCGAGGAAGTTCAAGCGCATTTCGACCGGATGGTGCCTGAGTTGATGGAAAAATACCAGGTTCCAGCGGTTGCTATTGCCATTGTGGATGCAAATGGCCCCATTTACCAAGCTGGTTTTGGCTACAGTGATGCATCCAGGTCAAGAGCCGTTGATGAGACAACCCTGTTTGAAGGGGCATCACTGGGTAAGCCACTCTTTGCTCACACGGTGTTGCATCATGCTTCAGCGGCTTCTTTTGATGTGCAAAGCCCAGTAGCTGACTATTTGGCAAGGCCATTTATGGCTGAGCCCGAAGGAATGAAGATCAGCTCAAGTCAGTTGCTTAGTCACTCATCCGGCTTGGCATACTCTGAATCTGCAGGGCGACGCTATCTTGCTTTTTCACCTGGCTCACAGTGGCAGTATTCAGGATTAGGTTTCATCGTACTGCAGCAAGTTGCGGAGGAGCTTTGGCGGGGTTCTTTGCACGAGCTTGTCTCTCAAACCGTCACTGGCCCGCTCGGCATGGAGTCGACTTCGTATCTTCCTCCGAAAAATGATGCCTTGTTATTGGCTGAAGGCCATGATCGGCAAGGGCAGCGCCTACAACCAACCGCTTGGCCATCTGCAAATGCAGCATCGTCTTTGCACACAAGTGCCCGGGACTATGGGCGTTTTCTTAGTCTGGTATTGCGTGAGTATATCTCTGGTGAGAACAGCCGCGTAGCTCAAATGATGGACGTACAGGTCGAGGTGGATAGGGCGCGTCATCTTTGGTGGGGACTTGGCTGGGCTATTTCACAAGAGGAATCGCAGCCAATGTTCTTACACTGGGGCTCAAATCCAGGTTATAAATCCCTGGCTGTAGGTTCTTTGCAGCAAGGGATAGCCATGGTGGTACTGACCAATGGTGATAACGGACTAGACATCGCAAGGTCGCTGGTCCCCATTGTTTTTGGTAAAGACTACGCCTTTCTGGGTTTCTATATGCTCCATCCGGATGACTAAGCAGTTATGGTACGCAAAGCGCAATTAATCAGCACCAATGGCCAGCCTGAATTTGGCTATTTCCCGGATGGTGTTGAGACCATCAACTACCTTGATTATGACTTGCGCAGTACCATGGATAAGCCCTTGGGCGCTTTTGCCAAGCACTTCAAATTTAATCAGTTTCAATTCATCGGTTTTAGCAGCCAGAGTTTGCTGATTGGTGTGGCTATTGTGGATTTAAAGTGGCTTAGCAATGCTTTTGTTTATTGCTACGATGTGCAAACACAACAGTTCGAAGAGTTCAGTTTTCTGCAGCCCTTAGCGCTTAACACCCGGATAGAGACTCAGCCCGGTCAGGGTAAAGCCCTTTTTCGTAAAGGCGCGAACTACCTGAGCATAGATGCCTCGTCGCAGCCAGGCAGGCGCCTGGTCGAGGTGCAATTAAAACAGCTGCAACTCACAGCCTGCATTGATGAGAGCACCACTTATCAGCCTTTGGCTGTTTGTACCCGCGCCGGCTATCAGGGCTGGGTCTTTACCCAAAAAGCCACCGCCTTGTCTTGCAATGGTCAGCTGAAGTGGCAAAACCGTCGCTATGATTTGCAAGCCCTTAATACCCTTGCTTGCGTCGACTGGACGGCTGGCTATATGCGGCGGGAAACCTTCTGGAATTGGGGCAGTTTGTCGTGCTTTTTACCCGATGGTCGTCGCCTTGGTTTTAACTTAGCCGCAGGAGTCAATGAGACGGGCTTTACGGAGAATGCGCTTTGGTTGGATGGTCGCTTAATAAAAATTGCTATGGTTGATTTTCAGTTTGATCGCTATCAGCCCGACACACCTTGGTCGATGGTATCGAGCGACGGTATTCTCCGTTTGCAGTTTGAACCGCAAGGCCGGCGCCAGGAAAAAATCAATCTGGGGTTGCTGGCTTCCAATTTTACTCAGCATTTTGGCCGCTATTCTGGCCAGATCCAAGTCGCGGATGAAATCATTCAACTCGAAGGTGCCTGGGGTTTTAGCGAGGACCATTACGCCAAGTGGTGAGTCCTGGCAGGGGCCACTACCAAGTGAGAGCGCAATTGCTTGATGCAAGAGCCTTTTTAGACATAGTAGTCAGATGACGAGAAAAAGCATGAAGATAACCAAAAAATCATTAACGGATGCCGTGCAGCAACACATCATTTCATCTGAGCAAGCAGAGAAGCTGTATGATTTTCTACAAGCTAGCGCAGCAGACAGCCCACGTTTTACTTTCACGCATGTGCTTTATTACTTCGGGGGCTTTATTGCCATCGGCGCCATGACATTGTTTATGACTCTTGGCTGGGAAAGCTTTGGTGGTGCAGGCATTGTATCTATCGCAGTTTTGTACGCTGCAGTAGCTCTTATTATTACAAACCACTTTGCAGCGAAACAGCTGGCTATTCCGGCAGGTATCTGTGCCACTTTTATGGTGTGCTTAACACCACTGGCTATCTATGGCCTGCAGCAGTGGCTGGGGCTCTGGCCGGATGATAGCGTGTATCGGGACTACCATCGCTACATCAAATGGAATTGGCTCTATATGGAGCTCGGCACTTTAGCTATTGGAGCCATCGTTGCCTGGCGTTATAAATACCCTTTTTTATTGATGCCTGTTGCGGTAACTCTGTGGTATCTGAGTATGGATATTACGGTACTGATTTCAGATGAGTATTTTAGCTGGAGATTAAGGAAGCTGGTCTCAATGTACTCAGGGTTAGTCATCATCGCCTTGGCATTTTGGGTTGATCTGCGAGCTAGGGGGAAAGCTGATTATGCTTTTTGGTTGTATCTTGTCGGTGTGTTAGCGTTCTGGGGCGGACTGAGCTTGCAAAACTCGGATAATGAGTGGTCAAAGTTTTTCTATTTCTGCATCAATCTGTTGATGATAGGAGTAGGTGTAATGCTGATTCGTCGGGTTTTTGTGATTTTTGGCGCTTTGGGGGTTTTTATTTACCTGAGCTACCTTGCATCCGATGTACTCAAAGACAGTTGGCTGTTTCCAATAGCGCTGACTGCGATCGGTCTGGGTATTATCTATGCGGGGGTGCTATGGCAAAAGCATGAGAAGTCGCTGACTGAAAAACTGCGAAAAATCTTACCAGCGCCTTTAAGAGAGCTGCTTGAGCATAAAGTGTAGGTAGTGAAAGGCTACCAAGGTAAGTTTTCGTGATCAGCTGGGATGATCAAACGTTGTGTGCTTTGAAAGCCATGGTGCGCAAAGCTATCTGTCAGGTGGGTAAGGTAACCAGGCATTATCACAGCAGTAGCTGAGCGGCATCTCCGGGTGATGCCGCCTTAAAGCCTGCGCAATGGAAAGACCACCTACACCAGAGTCAAAAATCAATACGGGTCCTATCATAAGCTGCTACCTGAGCTGAGCAGGCTGGCGCTGATAACTGACCAGCCAAAGTGCCAGTAGCATGATGCCTGCTCCTACCGACAGGCGCAGTAAGTCGGTATCCCGGTTCCACAATAGTAAATTGACGATAAGTCCTGCCGGGATCAGCACATTGTTCATGGTTGCTAACTGGCCGCTGTTGACCTTGGTAGCTCCAAGGTTCCACAGAAAATAACCCAGACCGGATGCTACTACTCCCAGCCAGAGCAGGATGCTCCATTGCAATACTGTGGTTGGGTATTGAGGGGTACCGAGCAGCAGCCAGGCTGGCAGAGCAATCAGCAGAGCACCTAGATAAAACCAGCCAAAAATCGTATGCTGCGCAGGTTGTGTTGCGGCAGGCCAATGTGCCAGCCGGTATTTGTACAGTACCTGGCCGCTGGCAAAGCAGAGGTTGGCTCCTTGCACCACCAGAAAGCCCAGCCAGAAATCGTCTGTCAGGCTGTTCCAGCGCATCACCGCAGCACCAGTGATGGCCAGCACAGCGCTGAGCAAATAGCGGCGATGAAAGCGTCCCTCCAGCAGATCATGCAGCAAAGTAATGTAGACCGGCGTGAAGATGGTAAACACCAGCACCTCGGGCACACTCAGCAGCAAAAAAGACTGATAATAGAACAGATACATCAGTCCAAGCTGAATGGCACCAATAGCCATCAGTTGAGCGGCTATGTGCGGGGCAACTTTATGGCGCAGTAACCAAGGCAAAAACACCACCGCAGCCAGCACGACCCGGCTTAGTACCGAGAAATATGCATCCACCTGACCGGCCAGGTAGACCCCAATCAGCGAAAATGAAAAAGCCCAGAGCAGGGTAACGACCCAAAGGTACAGCATGCTATGTGTTCCGGCATGGTTAAAGTGCGGGCGCTAGCATGCCGTAAAGCCGGCTTTAGATCCAGCACCAAATTGTATCACGCTGTCCCGCTGTACCGGAACTTACGTTGTGGTTACCAGTTGGTATCGGAGCAAACGGAAGGACGGCGCCCTTGGGCGCCGTTGTTACGGGCGGAGTGCGCTGTTATTGCTTCGGTAGTTCCTCATACCCCATGTTGTACAGGATAAAGGAAAATACATCGGCGGCCTGATCGATGATCATCGATACCGGCATACCCGCACCATGGCCGGCATTAACATCTACCCGGATCAGTTGCGGGTGCTTACCACCGTCTTTGGCTTGCAGCTCTGCCACGTACTTGAACGAGTGGGCAGGGACCACTCGATCATCATGATCAGCCGTGGTGACCATGGTAGCCGGATGATTCACACCTGCCCGCACATTGTGTACCGGCGAGTAACCAAGCAAGTATTCGAACATGGCCTCACTTTGATCCGCGGTACCGTAATCGTATGCCCAGCCGGCGCCGGCAGTAAAGGTGTGGTAACGCAGCATATCCAGCACTCCAACTGCCGGGATAGCGACTTTGAACAGTTCAGGGCGCTGGGTAGAAGCTGCAGCAACCAGCAGGCCTCCATTGGAGCCACCACGAATCGCCAGCTTTTCGGCACTGGTGTACTTACTGTCAATCAGGTATTCAGCGGCAGCAATAAAGTCATCAAACACATTTTGCCGGTTCATCTGACGGCCTGCATCGTGCCAGTCTTTGCCATACTCACCGCCACCACGGATGTTGGCGACGGCATAAATACCGCCCATATCCATCCAGACCGCATTGGAAACACTGAAGGAGGGAGTAAGGCTGACATTAAAACCACCGTAACCGTACAGAATGGTCGGGTTGTTGCCATCGCGCTGCAGATCAGTACGGTAGCTGATGATCATTGGGATGCGGGTGCCATCTTTCGAGCTGTAAAATACCTGCTCCGAAGTGTAGTTGGCAGGATCGAAGCTGGTGTCTGGTCGGTTATACAAAGCGGTTTCACCGCTGTGTGGATCCAGTTGATAGATGCTGCCAGGGCTGATGTAGTTGGTAAAGCTAAAATAAAGCGTTTCAGCATCGGTTTTGCCGTTAAAACCGCCGGCACTGCCAACGCCAGGCAGTTCAATTTGGCGAACCAGTTTACCCTCGTAATCAAACTGCTTTACCTTAGCGACAGCATCGACAATGTAATTGGCGAAGATGAAACCGGCGCCGGTAGAGGCTCGGAGTACATGTTCGGTTTGCGGGATCAGTTCCTGCCAGTATTCAGGCTGAGGTTTGGCCGCTTTTGCAACCACCACACGGCGATTTGGTGCATCACGGTTGGTCACTAAAAACAGTTGATCGCCTTTTGATGTCAGGAAGTTGACATCGTGTGTGGGTGTATCAACAATCGCTGTAAAGCCGTCGGCTGGTTTGGTTAGATCTTTGATGAAAAGCTTATTGCCCGAGGTAGATACTGCTGCTGAGACCAGCAAGTAGCGATCATCTTCCGTCACGGTGGCACCGACATAGCGGTGTTGCTCTGCTTCGGCAGCGCCAAAAATCACCTGATCGTCTGATTGTGGTGTCCCAAGCTTGTGGTAGTACAACTTGTGCTGATCGGTCATGGCAGAGAGCTCGCTGCCATCCGGCTTGTCGTAGCTGGAGTAGTAGAAGCCTTCATTACCAAACCAGCTGATACCACTGAATTTGATATCGACCAGTACGTCGCCGATTTGCTGGCCGGTCTTGGTATCGATTACAATAATTTTACGCCAGTCGCTGCCGCCCTCGGAGATAGCATAAGCAGCCAGACTGCCATCACGGGAGAATCGAATCGTAGCCAGTGAGGTGGTGCCATCTGCACTGAATGTGTTGGGATCGAGAAACACTTCTGGTTCACTACCATCTTTTTGCCGGTAGAGCACAAACTGGTTTTGCAGGCCATCGTTGCGGTAAAAATAGGTATAGTCTCCTTCCTGAAAAGGAGCACCTAAGCGTTCAAAGTTCCAGGAGTCCTGCAGGCGTTGTCGGATGTTGCTTCGATAAGGGATGTGTTCCAGATAAGCGAAGGTCAGTTCATTCTGGGCTTTTACCCAGGCTTCGGTTTCGCTGCTGCGATCATCTTCCAGCCAGCGGTATGGATCGGCGACTTGCCGGCCAAAGTAGTGGTCTACCACTGAGCCGCGATTGGTCTCTGGGTAGCTTAGATTGTGTGGACTTTGGCTGTTGTGGTGTTGGGATGCATCGGTAATGGATTGGCCTCCACTGCAGGCGGTTAACAGCGCAGCTGTAATCAAGGGCAGGGTGTATTTCATGCAGGTATAAACTCCAATGATTGTTGTTATTTTTTAGCAAGGTTAACAAAATAAAGGCATAAAGCCCATGCTGGTTGGGTGCTGCTGGCCGCAGAAAGTCTACGGACTATGGCTTTGTGGCTACCTTGGTGTAAAAAAGCCGGACCATCAAAGCATGTCCGGCTAGCTGAGAGAGGCTAGTGGTAGCCTTTACTCTTCATCTTCTACCAGCGTCATCAGCGAGGTATTACCACCGGATGCAGTGGTATCGATGCTGATGGTCTTTTCTGTGACCAGGCGTTTGATCAAAGTATCGTAATATTCGGCACTGATCACCGGCAAAATGGCACCCTGGCGTTGAGCCAGTTGCTGGCTGAAGTAGCCCAAGCGTGAGGAGCGGGCGGCAACCACAGCCCCTGCCAGGTGTGGGTGGGCCAAAATAGCTTGCAACTGATTGGGCCTGGCAACCTGAAAGACGCCCTCAGCAACACCGGTGGCGATAAACTTGTCTTTAAAGGCAACGGCTTCTTCGTAAAACAATTCTGATGCAACAGTGATGACTGTATTACCGGCCGCAAGGGCGGTGATAATAGATATCGCCCAGAAGTTAAAAGAAGTACTCTTATCGGCATAGCAGACCACACAACCACGAGGTTCAATATGCAGAGTATTCGATTCGCCGGTCGGTCCTGGCAAGGTGATAGACTTGCGCATGTGTTTTTCCAACCGGTTGAGCTGTGCGCGGGCATCGGCCAGCGTCATGGCCAGATCATCCGCCAGCTCGTCGATTATATCTACCGTCGCGATTTTTGCTAAAAGCTGGCGAACAGCGGAAACCCGGTCATTCAAGGGGGTGGAGCGCCAGATTTTTTCATCACGCAGCGAGTTTGCCATCAGAATAGCTACCTGCTCATCCGCATCCTCGGTATGGTGCAAGTCCAGCTCGTCTGGAGTCAGGCTGGTCATTTGTACATTATCCGGTGAGGCTTTCTCTTTCACCAGTCGCTGCAGGTAGTTCGGGCCGCCGGCTTTGGGGCCAGTACCGGATAAACCACGGCCACCAAAAGGTTGCACGCCGACAATGGCACCAATCATATTGCGGTTGATATAAACATTACCAGCCCGTGACATCCTGGCCAGGTATTCGCAACGGTCTTCAATCCGTGAGTGCACACCCATGGTAAGTCCGTAGCCGGTACCATTGATTTGATCAATCACCTGGTCCAGCTCATTGGCTTTGTATCGAATGATGTGCACGCAAGGACCAAATACTTCCCGCTTCAGGACAGACAAGTCCTTAATTTCATACAAGCGGGGAGCAAAAAAGAAGGCGCCATTGGTGGTGTTGTCCGGGATAGGGCATTGGTAAAGCAACTTGGCTTTGTCTTGCAGGTCATTGACATGCTCGGTCAGGCTTTTTAATGCCTTGGCATCAATGACTGGGCCAATATCGGTCGATAATAAAGACGGATCGCCGACATTAAGCTCTTTCAAAGCTCCTATCAGCATGGCAATAATGCTATCGGCCACATCATCCTGGATAAACAGCACCCGCAGTGCAGAGCAGCGCTGACCTGCACTTTGGAAACCGGAGCTAATCACATCATCTACCACCTGTTCCGGCAGGGCGGTGGAATCGACAATCATGCAGTTTTGACCGCCGGTTTCGGCTATCAGTGGCACTTGCGTATCGCTACGGGCAGCCAGTGTTTGCGAAATAATGGTCCCTGTCTCGGTGGAGCCGGTAAACATTACAGCCTGAATCCGGGGATCGGGCACTATCACTTTCCCCACCTCACTGCCGCGGGCAATCACCGGCTGGACAACGTGCTCTGGCATACCAACTGACAGCATCAATTCTATGGTTCGCAGTGCAATCAGGCTGGTTTGCTCGGCCGGTTTTGCTATCACCGTATTACCGGTAACGATGGCAGCAGCAACCTGCCCCAGGAAAATCGCCAGCGGGAAGTTCCAGGGGCTGATACACAGAATAACGCCCCGTGCTTCAAAGCGCTCATCGGTAGCCAGCTCTTCAGCCCTGGCTGCGTAGTAGCGACAAAAGTCAACGGCTTCCCGCACTTCATCGATCCCATCCTGGGCAACTTTACCTGCTTCTTTGATGCAAAGTGCTACCAACTCATCATGATGCCGCTCCAGAATATCAGCAATACGGCGCAATAGGTTGGCCCGTTCTTTAACATCCGTGGCAGACCAGCTTTGAAAGGCAGCTTCGGCATTGGCAAGCAAAGCCTGCATTTCATCCGCGCTGTGCAGCCGGACAGAACCTATCACTTCCTGGTGATTGGCGGGGTTTTTTACCGGCAAAGCATCTTCAGCTAGCTGGCTGGCATCAATACGGTGTTCTTCAAACCAGCGCGCCAGGTTCTCTTTAAAGGGCGTGATGGTATTGATATCGGTCAGATCCATGCCTTTGGAGTTGGCACGCTCCGCTCCGTACAAATCGATGGGCATTCTAATCTGGTTATTATGCTTATTGCGCAGGCCTTGCAGGGTTTCAACCGGGTCGGGCAGCAGAGCTTCTACCGGCTTGCTGGTATCCACAATAGCGTTAACAAAAGACGAGTTAGCGCCATTTTCCAGCAAACGCCGCACCAGATAGGCCAGCAAGTTTTCGTGTTGACCAACAGGTGCGTAAACGCGGCACTGAATTTTTTCTTCTTGCACAATTTGATCGAACAGCGATTCTCCCATACCATGCAGGCGCTGGAACTCAAAGCCGACATTATTGCCTTTCGCTACTTCCAGAATAGTGGCTGCAGTGTAGGCATTATGGGTGGCAAATTGCGGGTAGAGCACATCGCGGGCTTCCAGCAACTTTATTGCGCAGGCTTTGTAGCAAACATCGGTGGTCGCTTTGCGGGTAAAGACCGGAAAATGCGCTAAACCAAGCTGCTGGGTTGTTTTAATTTCAGTATCCCAGTAGGCTCCTTTTACCAGACGGACCATCAGTTTACGGCCCACTCTGCGGGCCAGCTCCGTGACCCATTCAATAACGAAAATAGCCCGCTTTTGATAGGCCTGAACTGCTAAACCAAAGCCATTCCAATCACCCAGTGCATCGTCACTGAAGACGGCTTCAATTACATCCAGTGACATATCCAACCGATCGGCTTCTTCGGCATCCACGGTAAAACCAATGTCGTACTGTTTGGCGATCAAAGCCAGAGCTTTTAACTTGGGTACCAACTCATTCATCACCCGATCGCGGTGGCTGAACTCATAGCGCGGATGGATGGCGGACAACTTAACGGAAATTCCCGGACTTTTAATGGGCCCCCGGCCATTGGCAGCTTTGCCAATGGCATGGGTTGCGTCCAGGTAGTTTTGGTAGTAAAAGTCGGCATCCTTCATGGTGCGGGCCCCTTCGCCCAGCATGTCGTACGAGTAGACGTAGCCTTTTTGCTCTTTGTCCGCGGCTCGTTCAATGGCGTCTTCAATGGTTTGGCCCATCACAAACTGCTTGCCCATGATTTTCATGGCAAAGTTGACCGACTTGCGGATCACTGGCTCACCAAGGCGACCAATGGTTTTTTTCAGGATGCCAAATTGCTGAGCCTTGGTTTTATCGCTGTAATTTACCATCTTGCCGGTGACCAGCAGGCCCCAGGAGGATGCATTGACAAATAAGGAGTCGCTGCTACCGAGATGTGAGCTCCAATCGCCTTTGGCCAGCTTGTCGCGGATCAGCAAGTCCTGAGTACGTTTATCCGGCACCCGTAACAGGGCTTCGGCCAGACACATCAATACCACTCCTTCCTCACTGGAGAGGGAAAACTCATTCAATAAGGCATCAATACCGCCCTGGCCATCCTGATCTTTACGGATGTTGTGCACAATTTGTCGTGCCCGCTCCCAGGCTCGGCTGCGGGCTTTTACACCCACCTCGGCCAGCGGCAGGATATGGTTGATGACTTCGTTCTCATCAATGCGGTAAAAATCACGGATTTTTTGTCTGATGGGGCAATCGGTGGTCAGGTCACCATGAAATAGCATAGCTTGGTCCTTTCATTCTGCGGCGCAGACGCTTGCAACACGACTGCAGTTTTTCGTGACGTATGGCTGGTATTCTAAAGAAAAATACACAGTAGATGTTGGTTTAATCGCTACTTTGGCCATGACATTACAGGGCATAACTGCTGATTTACCCTATAAAATACTGCCTGTATGGTGGCAAGCATAGCCTATCCAGCATAAAAATGACGTCTAAACCAACACCAACAGGTGTTAGTTTATACAGGGCAAGAGGGGAAAAGCTTAGGCTGCCTGCTCTTTGGCGGTCGTTGCCGGTGAGCTTGGCGTGGCTTTTGTTTTGGTGGGTGCTGCTTTGCGTTTATTGCTTAGCAGGCTTATCAGCTCATCCTTATGTTGTGCCAGATACAAGGCCAAAGCTTCCTGGGTTGCCTGCTCAGGGATGAGAGTGCTGTGCTCGAGAAATTCGGTTAACTCATCTGCAATATCCAACATTTTATCGTAGGCATCTGCTTCTGCTTTTGAGCTAAAAGTCATCTTTTCTTCTCCGTTTCGCTCGACCACGTACTTGACGATAACCGCCATCTTGTCTCCTTAGATAGGTTGATGATAACGAACTGTCTATTTATACAGTTGTTGGTGGCCAATGTCCAGCCATTGGCCGCTTTTTGTTTGTTGCCGCATCTGGTGGTAGATTAGGCATCATCCGTTGACCAATGACAGGAAGACAAGATGTGGGAGAGCAGGCGCAGTTATCAGCACGGCAATGCACCGAAAGCTTTTAATTCAAATTCTGCAGATAAGGACGCGCAACGTGATCGTGCCCGTATTATTCATTCGGAAGCTTTTCGACGCCTGCAGGCTAAAACCCAGGTGCTTGGTGTTGGCGAGCATGACTTTTATCGCACGCGATTAACACACTCGCTGGAGGTTGCCCAGATTGGCTCTGGTATTTGTGAGCAGTTGCGCGAACGCTATGCGGATCATGCCGATTATCTGGAATGGTTGCCAAGCCTGAGCCAGATTGAAGCAATCTGTCTGGCGCACGATATGGGACATCCACCTTTTGGTCATGGTGGAGAGGTAGCGCTGAATTACTACATGCATGCAAAGGGTGGCTTTGAAGGCAATGGCCAGACTTTGCGCATTATGGCCCACCTTGGGGAGTACTCTCCCCAGCATGGCCTGGATTTAACCCGGCGTACCATGTTGGGTGTACTCAAGTACCCGGTGTTGCATCGTGACGTGGCTTGCTACCCGATCGAACTGGCTGAGTGCAGCAGCAACATTGACAGCTACAAGCCCCCTAAGTGCATTCATGATGATGATGACAGCGTGCTGGCCTGGGTACTGTCTGCTTTGCCGCCTGAAGATGCACAGTTGTTTCGCAGCATCAACACTGAAGGCAGTAGGCCCAAGGCTTGTTTCAAAGGTTTTGATACCGCCATTATGGAGCTGGCCGATGATATCTCTTACGGGGTGCACGATCTGGAGGATGTGTTGGCATTGCGTTTGGTCACAGAGCGGGCCTGGCAAGAGGATGTGCTGAATAAACTCAGTGGCAATGATGTGATTTCAAAAGCGTTGGACTTCTACAATCGTAAGTTGTTTTCTGAGTCGAGCACCGATCGTAAGCATGCCATCAGCCGGTTGATCGGTTATTTTTTGCCGGAAATATCCATTGTCAGACAGCAGCGTTTTGCGACGCCTTTGCTGGATCTGCAGGTGCAGTTATCGGCGGAAGCCAGCGCGCCGTTGCAAATCTTAAAAGACTTTGTTTACAAACATGTGATCCGCCGGCCAGAGGTGCAAACCCTGGAATACAAAGGACAGCAACTGGTGATGAAACTGTTTGCGGTGCTTAGGGATAATCCGGAGCGGTTGTTGCCGCCTGTGGTGTTGGCGCGTTATCAGCAGACAGCCCAGCAAGATCGCGTAATTTGTGACTATGTAGCTGGCATGACGGATAGCTATGCCATTAAGTTGTACCAGAAAATTTTCAGCCCGGATATGGGCTCGGTGTTTGATCGGCTGTAAAACGATAAAGGGGGCGCGAGCCCCCGATGTGAACAGGCTTTAGAATTGAAGCCTGGTTTGCAAGTACCAGAAACGGCTGCCAGGCATCTCGTAATTGGAAGGATCATAACCATTCAGGGTACAGGATAGGCAAATAGGTGGCTCTTTGCCAAACAGGTTGTTCAGTCCAATCACAACCTGCAAACCACTGAGTAGCTCATCCGTCTGCCAGCTAAATTGCACATCATGGTAGACCACAGAGCCAAGGCGGTTTTTGCCTGTTTCCGGACGATTTTGGCAAACGGCAAAGCTGGCAGCGCGGCCACAACTTTCTGTTAATTCACTCAGGTAACGCATGGTCCAGCTGGCATTGAGGATGTCGTTGCCCCAGTTAAAGTTCAGGTTGCTGCTAAAACGGGGAATACCACTGTTGTTTACTTCCACAGCCACGGTTCTTGGTTGACGCTCATTGTTGGCATCAAATACCCGATGATAATTCATCATGGTGGTGCGCCAGTCGACCCGGAGTTGGCCATAGTCGGTGGCTGGCTGCAGCCAGCTGATGTCAAAATCCACACCTGAGGTGTCGATTTTACCGATGTTGGTCAGGGCATTGCTAAAGTTATCAATGGCACCTAAGGCATTGCGCTGAATACCCCCACAGAAATCATCACGCAGGGTTTGTACACAAAGATTGAGCTGGGTTTGTGCATCCAATGCCTGAATCGCCCCTTTCAGTTTGTGCCGATACCAGCTGACACTGAAATCCAGGCGCTCCGACCAACTGGTTTGGCTGGCAAACTCGGGGCTATAGACCAAGCCGAAGTTGTTACTGGTAGAGGTTTCCGGTTCTAACTCCCGGTTACCGCCTGTGATGATGCCGATCTGTGGGTTGGGTTGTTCATAGCTGGCAGGGACTCCCAGCGCAGCACAATTGGCTTGAATGCCCGCATCAGTTGGTGCCGAGCAAGGATCGGTCAGTACAGCATCGAAACCACTGGCAGAGCCAAATAATTCACCAATATTAGGTGCCCGAAATCCTTCAGCCCAGCTACCCCGTAACAACAGTTGGCTCGATAGTTGCCAGCGCAGGCCAGCTTTACTGGTTAGCTCGCTGCCAAAGGTAGAATAATCCGAGAAACGGCTTGCCAGGCTCAGATCCAACTGGTCGGCAAATGCCAGGTCACGCAACACAGGAATGCTGAGTTCTGCATAGACTTCATTAACATGGTAGCTTCCCGAGGTGGGGGAGGAAACGACGCCATTGTATTCACCAGCTACGGTTAAGCCATCAGGGCGATAGTTACCGCGGTATTTGCGGTACTCCCAGCCGGTGGCAAAAGCCAGCTCGCCGGCAGGTAAGCTGACGAGCTCACCGCTCAGGTTGGCCGAGAACAGATTCAGAGTGTTTTCACTGTTATCCCGCACCACTGGTTGGATATAAGTCAACATGTCCGGAGTCAGTGCATTGGCACCAAACAGGTTCAGGGGGACACAGCCCGCTTCGGCCTGGCAGTTGGCTATAGGGCCTAAACCAGTCGCCAAGCGTCTGGCATTGTAACTGCCAAAGTTAAGCTGTTCGGCCCGGTTGGTACTATAGGCGGCATTGATATCCCAGTTAAACCAACGGTCGCTGTGAATAAAATCACCACTGAAACCAGTTGATAGATAAAAGGTATCGACGGTTTGCTCAAAACGGCGCGGGCCGCCCTCTAACGGACGGTAAGCCAGCATCAGCAGGTTTGGATCCTCACCGCCAGCCACCAAATCAAAACCAAAGGGGTTGTAGGGGTTGTCGGCTGCAATGGTCAGATTATCGGCCCAGAAATTGGTAGGGTTAGCCGTGCCGATAAAGAGTGGCTCTGCGGCGGCCTGGTTGGTGCTCTTGCGTTGGTTATAAAGACCACGAAGATACCACTGGGTCTGTGCTGTTAGCTGGTAACGCTGTTGTGCGAATAATGACGAGCGTTTGTTTGGTGTTTGTAGCAAGTTGTACTCGGCATAATTAAAGCGATCATCGTCGCTAAAGCAGCTGAAATTATCGCTACGCTCACAGCCAGTTAATGCTGGATCATAGGCTGGGCTGCTGCTGGTAGGAAATAGCGCTTGTCGTTGGTTGGTGTTCGGATCAATAAAATCGATCAAACCTGCTGGTATGGCCGCGCTACCCAGCGCATTGCCCGTACCAGGGTAGGGCAGGCTGGATTGGGCACGTGTATTGGATGCTACCGCTTTTTGGTCAAAAAAGCTGGCCGCAATGAAAAAGCTGTGCCGTTCAACCTCGCCGCCAAAGCTAAGCTCTAGCTGGCCTTGATCACCATCCCCTTTGGTAAACTGCCCAAAGCGTGCATTCAATGCTGCCCCGTTTTGTGATTGACGGGTAATGATATTGACCACGCCGGCAATGGCATCGGAGCCGTAAATGGATGATGCACCATCTTCCAGCACTTCAATGCGATCAACAATCGCCATTGGGATGGTATTTAAATCAACAACGCCGCCAACACCCGACGCAGAGCTTTCATTGACCCACCGCAGGCCGTCGACTAAGACCAGCACCCGCTGGGTACCCAGATGCCGTAAGTCTACAGTACTGGCACCGGCACCAACACCACCACCGTCGGGTGGAAAACCAAAGTTTCCGCTGGAATTAAAGCGGGTATTTAATGCTGAACCAGAGGCTGTAATGGACTGCAGTAAGTCACCGATCGAACTCATGCCCGAGCGATCGATGTAATCCCTGTCCAATATTTGCACCGGATTGTGTCCTTCCAGTTCGGATTGCCGTATCCGGCTACCGGTCACCTGGATGCGCTCGACATCCGTTGCTTGTTCCCTTTGTTGTGCCTGTAGACTGGCGGGCAGAGTACTGAGTGCACTGAGTGCCAGAAAGATCCCACTGTAGTGATAACGCATAATTCCTCCGTAGTTGTTATCATTATTTATTGTTTTAAATTTAATTGATGTTTTAGTGTCACCTTATTGGTGCACCAGGTTTCATACTAGACAAAGGAAACAATATGGCAATAAATTGGGTGTTTACCTGTTAATTTTTTTGTATTCATAAATTTACAATGTTTTTTATCGTAACAGTGGCAGGCTGGAAGGCAGCAAAAAAATGTGCTTATTTGGTCGGCAACGTTGAAAAAACGCCGGTTTCTGTTTAGATTGAATCTACAGCAATAAGATAGGGATGACGTAGGATGAAAAAGTGCTTGATAGCGATTGTATTCAGTGCAATTGCAGCCAGCTCCTGGCAGTTGGATGCTTCGACCAAGGATTACCGCTTACTGACGGTTGCGGGTTATCTGAACTTTTATTTACTCAATCTAAATGCCTGCCAGGATTTTCATCCGGCAGTGCGGCAATCGGCCTATCAGGCGGAAGCACAACTGTACCCCTGGTTGAATAAACTTCAAACGAAGATTGAAGCATCCAATGATTTTGATTCCGCCATGCTGGCTGGTATTGTGCTACGTCGTCGTGCCATGCTGAACGATCAAATTGAAGACAATGATTTCACGGTGGATCATTGTCAGGCCATTGTGCAGATTCTTAGTACTGAAGGTCTGGATGAGACCCTGCTATCCGTCTTAAATTAAACCGGATCTGCAGCAAGTGAAACCAGCTACGGCTGGTTTTGTTGTTTCTGAAAACCGCAATCCATTTCTATGATTTTCTGTTACAATCCGTCAACTTACCTCAATCGTGGATCCTAAGGTGGCATCAGCTGTATTGCAATTGCAAAATGTGTCCTTGCAATTAGGGCAGCGTACCGTGCTGGACCAGATATCCTGCAGTGTTGCTGCTGGCCGGGTGCTTGGTGTCGTTGGCCCCAACGGGGCCGGCAAGAGCTCTTTGTTGCGATTGTTGTATGGCGAGTTGCAGGCCAGCCAGGGCCAGGTATTATTTCACCATAAAGCCATCAGCAGTTATCGGCGGGCTGAACTGGCGCGGCAGATGGCGGTGGTGATGCAAAGTCCTATGCCTGTGTTTAGTCTAACCACCGAGCAAATGGTGATGCTGGGACTGGTACCGCACAAACGCTGGTTTGATCCAACCACCAGCCAGGATTACCATCAACTGGAACTGGCTTTGTTAAAAACCGGTTTGCTGGCGTTGCGTCATAAAAAGCTGGCAGAACTCTCCGGCGGTGAGTTGCAACGGGCTTTTATTGCCAGGGCTTTGGTACAAAATGCCCGGGTGCTGCTGCTGGATGAGCCGACCAACCATCTGGATGTGCACTATCAACACCAAATTTTGCAGTTGATCCGCCAACTTAATCTGACCATTGTTTGCTGCCTGCACGATTTGAATCTGGCAGCCAGTTATTGCGATGACATTTTGCTGCTTGATAACGGCCGTTTGCAGGCCTTTGGTACTGCACAGCAGGTGCTGACCGCTGAGCGGTTGAGCCAGGTGTTTCAGCAGCCATGTCTGATGCTGCCTCATGCGCAGCTGGAAAGACCGGTGATCCATTTTTATGCTAAAAAGCCCGGAGAGCACCATGGCTAGGGCTGGCTATTTTCGTTGGCTGCTGGCACTCGTTGCCTTGCTGTTCACTTTATTGATGAGCATCCGTCTTGGCAGTGCCGCCCTGTCTTATGGTCAAATCTGGCATATTCTGACTACGTCAGATAGCAATGCCACCTTTCAGGCGATTATTTGGCAAATTCGCTTACCACGCATAGCCATGGCCTTTTTTGCCGGGGCAGGCCTGGCCATCTGCGGGGCTTTGTTGCAAAACATGAGCCGAAACCCCTTGGCGGACCCCTATTTATTTGGCCTGACAGCCGGTGCCGGTCTTGGAGCCAGCTTGTCGATGATTGTTTTTCCCGAGCAGCAGTTGCCCTTGGCGTTGTCGGCTTTTGTGGGAGCCAGCCTGGCTGTGCTGCTGGTGGTATTGGTTTGTATTCGTCATGGCTGGCAGCAATTGCAGGTGATGTTACTGGCCGGGGTTGCTGTGTCTTTTATGCTGAGTGCGATCAGCAGCTTTATTTTGTATTTTGCAGAGCCTTTTGCTGCCAACAGGGTGATCTTTTGGTTGATGGGGAGCTTAAGCCGGAGTGACTGGCACGGTGTGGCAGTGGTAGCTCCAGCTGTGCTCTGTCTCTTGCTGGTGGCACTCGCTTTTCGCCGGCAGTTGGATGCCATGTTACTGCATGACGAGAGTGCCCGTACTTTGGGTGTGTCGGTAGAGCGGGTGCGATTGTTTTTCTTACTTGGCACCTCTGCAGTCACTGCTTTTATTGTGGCGCAATGCGGTGGTATCGCTTTTGTCGGCTTGATGATTCCTCACCTGGTACGACAATGGTTTGGAGTGACCATGCTGCCTCTGTTGCTGGGTTCTGCCCTGGTGGGAGGCATTTTTTTAATCTGGGTGGATAACTTTGCGCGCAGTTTGTTTATGCAGCAAGAAATTCCCCTGGGTGTTATTACTTCCTTACTGGGGAGCGTGTTTTTTCTGCTGCTACTACGGCGGCAACAAGCGGGATGAACCATGACAGACGATTACAAAGCAAAGCGGCATCGAGCCCGGCAACAGCAACTAAAGGAGCAAGTAGACCAGGCGGTTGCTAAAGCCGATCAGGATAAAGGCCTGCTATTGGTGCTTACCGGTAATGGCAAGGGCAAATCAACGGCTGGCTTTGGCACAGTGACACGTGCCGTCGGCCACGGTTACAAAGCGGCTGTGGTGCAGTTCATCAAAGGCGACTGGCCGTGCGGGGAGCGTAACCTGCTGCAGCAGCATGGCGTGCCTTTCGCTGTTATGGCCACTGGCTTTACCTGGGATACGCAGGATAAAACTGCTGATATGGCCGCTGCAAACAGTGTCTGGCAGCAAGCAAAAGCTTTTTTAACGGATGAAAGCATTGACTTGGTGTTGTTGGACGAGTTGACGTACATGTTGAGTTATCACTATCTGGATTTGGATGAAGTCCTGACCTGTATTCGCCAGCGGCCAGCTGGTCAACATGTGGTGGTGACTGGTCGGAATTGCCATCGCCGCTTGCTGGAGCTGGCTGATACGGTGAGCGATATACAGGTGGTTAAACATGCGTTTGATGCCGGCATTCGTGCGCAGCAGGGGGTGGATTGGTGAAGTGGTTTGCACTGTTGCTGTGTTTTCTACTGCTGGCACCTGTTGCAGCAAAACCAGAGCGTATTATTTCGCTGGCTCCCCATATTACCGAGTTATTGTATGATATAGGAGCGGGTGATCAGTTGGTGGCGGTCAGTGACTTTAGCAACTACCCTGAGGCTGCTCAAGCCTTACCCAGTGTTGCTAACTACGCGCATATTCAGTTGGAGGCGGTTTTGGCCCTGCAGCCTGATTTGGTGATTGCCTGGCGAACGGGAAATCCGCAATCCGATCTTGCGCGTTTGAAACAACTGGGTGTGCGGGTGTTTTACTCCGATCCGTTGCAACTGGACGACATTGCGCCTGAGTTACGCCGTTTAGGAGCCATCACCGGCAACGAACAACTGGCCGAACAGCGGGCTGCTGCTTATGAACAGGCTTTGGCAGCACTGCGGCAGCAGTACCAGCAATTGACCCCGGTACGGGTATTTTTTGCGATGTCACAGCAACCACTGTCTACCGTAGCCAATGCCGCCTGGCCCCAGTTGATGCTGGAGGTCTGCGCTGCCGAGAATCCCTTCGCAGTCAATAGCGCTGATTATCCACAATTAGGGCCGGAGCAATTGCTGCTGGCAAATCCTGAATTGATCATTCAACCTTCGGTAGGTGCGCAGGCTATCCGGCCTGAACAATGGCAGCAGTACGCCAGTCTGATTGCGGTACAAAAACAGCAGTTTCTGGCGGTCGATGCTGATCTGATGTATCGCTTTACCCGGCGGAGTCTGGATGGGATCCAAGCGCTTTGTGAGGGCATAGACCAGGTTCGTCAACACAGGGTCGATTGATTTTACTGCAATCACCAGGTTTTTTTTGCTAAGCTTTTGGCTGGCCACAGGCCGTTACCCGATAATAAAAGCAACAGGGTATCCAAATTACAAAGATAACAATGGAGCAAAAAAAGTGAAGTATTCAATCCTAATGCTGGTCGCCTGCCTGGCGATAATTGGTTGTTCAAAAAAAGATCCCGAACCCCGTATCACTGAGAAAGGTGCACTGGTGATAGTAGGTGGGGCACTCAGTACCAGTAATGCAGCAGTCTACCAACGGTTTATAGAGCTGGCGGGTGGACCTATTCAAGCGCGCATTGCGGTAATCCCGGCAGCCAGTGGCCAACCTGTGCACTATTTTGAGCAGTTCCGAGATGACATGCTGCATTACGGCCTTACCAAAGATCAAGTGACCTTATTACCTATCGCTGTGATGGATGATCGCAGTACCGCCGATGTCGATGAAAGCAGTTGGGCACAGGGTGGGCATGATAAGCAGTTGGCGAAATCTTTGGAGCAATACACCGCCGTCTGGTTTCTGGGAGGCGATCAGACCCGAATTACCAAAACGCTGTTGCCTGATAACAAAGCCACGCCGGTATTGACGGCTGTACGTGACTTGTATCAGCGTGGAGGGGTGGTAGCGGGCACCAGTGCCGGTGCAGCGATGATGAGTGATGTGATGATTGCCGGTGGTGATTCCTGGCATGCCCTGATGCAGCCGCCAGCTGAGCGCTATGAGGGCATGCAGGATCAGGAAGCCGGCCCTCTGATTTTGCGTACCGGTCTTGGCTTTTTTAAAGACGGCATCATCGACCAGCACTTTGATCGCAAGTCGCGCTTTGGCCGCTTGCTGGTTGCCGTGCAGCAAAATCGTGCCCTATACCCGGTAGGTTATGGCGTTGATGAAGACGCTGCTCTGATCTATTACCCACAACGTCGTGAAATTGAAGCCCTGGGCTATGGTGGTGTCACCATTATCGATGTCCGCGAAGCACGTAAAATCAACAATTCGCATGGTTACCATATGGAAGACGTCCGTATTAGCTTTATTCAGGGTGGTGACAGATACCATGTTGGTGAGCATCGTTTTATTCCGCACCCGGCTAAATCTGCGACCATTGGCCGTGAGTACCTGGATCTTGCTGAGCCAGTAGTGGTCTCGGGAGTGTTCAGCCGGAACAGTCGTTTAAAGGATTTAATTGGCTTTGATTTGGTGGATAACAAAGGAGCCAGTGAAGTAGTGAGCTATCTGCACCAAGGCGAGGGACTGGGTTTCACACTGCGCTTTCGTCAGGATGACAAAACACAGGGCTACTGGCAGTACCTGGATGGCATGAAAGACAACAGCAGTGCTGCTTTTGTGCTGCTGGATGTGGTGCCAAGCCGCTTTAGTATTACCGAGCTCAGCCCTGGCAGCCCATAACTTTGCGTCTCATGGTTGGAGCTGCAGATGCAATGACTAGCAGAGTGGCTCCAACTGGTAATGGCCTGCTTTAAAATCCTCTGCCAGCTCGTGAGAGCGGGCAATCACTTCCCGCCAGTCATGGATCCGTGCTTTATCCGGCCGATTAAAATCCTTGCGATCAGGGATTTTTGCACCAGGCAGAGAAGCCACCCAGTCAGCAGTAGGGCACAGTAGCACGACATTGTGGTAGTGAGCAGAGAACTTACGCCGCCATGGCAGCGACTTGTCGAACCAGCCTGGGGCAATGTAAGGATAAAAGTGTGGATAAAGCACCAGACCGTGCTGGCTGAAAGGCCAGTCAAAATGATAATCGGTGACGCCACCATCGTAAAACAGCCCCCGACCTGCGCCGGGGATATCCTGCACTGGGTCCAGCACCAGCGGTATGGAGCCACTGGCCTGCAATGCCGGTAACAGATTTTGTTCACTCAGTTGAATGGTGCGGGTAGGTAAGTCCTGCAGTGGGTTTTTGGCTAACTGACTGTCGGGTGCATAAAACAAGCAGCGCTCAAAGAAAAAGCGTAAATGTCGACGGCTGGCTAAGTTAGCAGCTGCAGTCAGGCTTAAGCCTGCCAGTTGCCCAACTTTATGACGTGAACGTGTCAAAGCTCTGGCGCGTGCTACCGTGAAGTTCAGCTTAAATAGCGGGTTGTTGATGACTTCATGGATTTTATCGGGATCCGGGAAAACGCGCTTAATCACCGTCATCGAAATATCAGTAATTTCTTTGCTGCTGGCTTTGGCCGGGTAACACAAGGTGGAGTAGGCATCGCAAAAGCGCTGGCTGGCTGCAACCGGATCTTGCTGAGCATAACAGGCAAAGCGCCAGGCACCGGCCGAACTGCCCAGCAGCTGCAGTGGTTGCTGACGACCTTGGAAAAACTCACCGGTCAGGTACTGGTCCAGCCCAAATAAACTAAACCACTTGGGTCCGCCACTGGCACCAACCAAGGTGGTGATGTCGTTGGCATTCAAGCCATGCTGCTGAATATGGGCCAGAGCAGTGGGCCCGGCTAAAACACGTAACCTCATAAAGCGCCAAACAACTTCTGGTACATGGTTTCGGCGTATTCATCGGTCATACCCGACAAATAATCGCAGATCACCCGCAAACCAAGGCCATCCTTTTGTGCCTGTTGCCAGCGTTGCTGGGTATTTTGTGGCAGCAAACGGCTCGGATCCGAGGCAAAGGCGTCAAACATCTTTAGCAGCATGTTCTGGCAACGAAAGCGGGCTTGTTGAATATCGGGTTGGCTGATGACATTGCGAAACACGAAACCTTTCAGCAGTTCCAGCAGTTGTTGCTGTGGTGCTGGCAGCCTGGCATTAAAACGGATCAGGGGTTCGCTCGCATCCGGCAGGCATTCATACAACTCTGCCGAGGTAATAAAGGCATTGACCAAAGCGCCGATGGCATTTTTACGCAGATGATGCTCAGGCCGGAACAGCGCATCCGTGACCGGTTGCATTAGTTGCTGCATGGCTTGTGGTAAGGCAGCAACCGCGGCCGGGATCTGAGCGCGCCACTGCTCTTCGCTGGCATAGCCGGTGACGATGGCATCTTCCAAATCATGCACACCGTAGGCAATGTCGTCGGCCAGCTCCATAATGGAGGCATCCAGCGATTTATAGCACGACTTTTGCCAGGGGCTTTGCCCAAGCCGTTCCAGTTGCTGAAACAAAGCACGATCAGTGGCGCTAAGCGGAGCCAGCACCCAATCCAGCACATCGGAGTCTTCATGGAATACCGATTTCACCGCTTTCCATGGGGTCAGGCTCAGCGGTGACGGTTCGCTGTTATCCCCCAACTGCTCAGGCGGCAGCACCGGGTATTTCAGCAAGCCAAGTAAAGTACGGCGGGTCAGATCCATGCCATGCTGTTCGGTGTAGGGTTCCAGTTTGCTGACAATACGAAAGGTCTGGCCATTGCCTTCAAACCCCCCGGCATGCAGCATTTTGTAATTCAGCGCCGTTTCGCCGCCATGGCCAAAAGGTGGATGGCCAATATCATGTGCCAGGCATAAGGCTTCCATCAGACTTTCTTCTGGCAACTGTTTGGCCAGCTCTGGCTGTTGCTGGTACCGGCGCTTTAGCTGATTGACCAGGCCGGTGCCGATCTGAGCCGCTTCCAATGAGTGCGTCAGGCGGGTGCGGTAAAAATCATTCTGGCCGACTCCCATGATCTGGGTTTTTGCCTGTAAACGGCGAAAAGCCGCTGAGTGCAAAATGCGAGCGCGATCGCGCTGCCAGGGAGTGCGTTGATCATGCTGCCGGTTCAACGAGCGGTCAGAGCGCCGCTCCAGCCAGGGTGTACTCATGCCATCTTCCTTATGTTCAAACACTATCTTACGTTAAAGCCTACTTAGGGTCGAGCCCTCCATCAATTAGGACTTTAACTGGCGCAAGTATTCTTTTAAGTCGCGTTTCACCTCGGGCATCAGCAGGTAAATAGCCAGAATATTGGGTACTGCCATCAGGAAAATCATCGAGTCGATAAAATTAAACACCGCCAGGATATTGGGTACGGCGCCAATGGAGACCACCAGGCAAAACAGCACTTTAAACAGGTTTTGTACCCGGCTGGTTTCACCAAAGATATAGCTCCAGGATTTCAGGCCGTAGTAAGACCAGCTGATGACGGTGGAAAAGCCAAACAGCAGCAGTGCGACCATCAGCACCAGTGGAAACCAGTCAAATACGCTGGCAAAAGCACTGGAAGTAAGGCGCACGCCATCCAGATCACTGCCGAGGTAAGCACCGGTTAAAATGATCACCAGAGCAGTGATGGTGCAGATCACCACGGTATCAATAAAGGGTTCGAGCAGGGCGACAAAACCCTGTGACACCGGGTGCCGTGTTTGTGCCGCTGCATGGGCAATCGGTGAAGAGCCAATCCCTGCTTCGTTGGAGTAGGCAGCCCGGCGAAATCCCTGAATAAGCACCCCAATAAAGCCACCATAGGCGGCTTCAGGGGCAAAGGCGCCATAGACGATGGTCATCAAAGCCGCGGGCACGGCATCCAGGTGGCTGCCAATAATCACCAGCGCCGCCAGCAGGTAGATAGCGCACATCAGGGGTACTAGCCGGCTGGTAACATTGGCAATGCTTTTGATCCCGCCGATAATTACTACCGCCACCAGCAGGGCGTAGATAGCACCAAACAGCCAGGCATTGTCAAAGCCCGTGACGCCTTTGACCTGAGCATAGCCCTGATTGACATGGACAAAACCGGCCGAGCCAAAGACACAGGCCATGGCAAAGAAAATCGCCAGGGCCTTACCAAGACGTGGCAGCTTGAATTTGCGAAGTGCCACTTCAATGTAGTACATAGGGCCGCCAGAGTAGCTGCCATCGGCTGCCTGATGGCGGTATTTAACGGCCAGGGTACATTCGACAAATTTCAGCGACATCCCCAGTAAGCCAGCCAGGATCATCCAAAAAGTGGCGCCTGGACCTCCCAGTGTAATGGCCACAGCAACACCGGCAATATTGCCAGTACCAACGGTCCCCGATAAGGCGGTGGATAACGCCTGAAACGGAGTGATATCGCCTTGCTGGCGTGGGTCCTTGTAACGGCCGGAGACTACGTTTAATGCATGGCCAAAACCACGCACATTGATAAAACCCAGATAAAAGGTACTGAACAAAGCGCCGGCCATCAGCCAGAGCACCACCACTGGCAGCTCGGCGCCGCCAACCGGGATGGCATAGAATACCGCGGACGATAACTGGTTGGTAAACCACTCAAAGGCGTGACGAAAGCCGGGCTCAGTAGTCATGGCAAACCCTATTGTTGGTAGCTGCCTAAAAACTGCTGTAAGCGGTCAATGGCTTGTTCCAGCTGCTCTTTGTGTGGCAAAAAAACAATACGAAAGTGATCCGGTTCTGGCCAGTTAAAAGCGCGACCATGCACCAACAGAACTTTGTGCTGCCGCAAAAAATCCAGCACCATCAACTCATCGTCTCTCACTTTTATTTTACTGCGATCGATCTTCGGGAACAGGTACATGGCCCCTTTGGGGCGGGTGCAGCTTAGCCCGGGTATTTGATTGATCTGTTGCCAGGCGGCATCCATCTGTTCGTAAAGACGGCCTCCCGGGGCTGTTAACTCAAAAATACTTTGGTAACCACCGAGTGCGGTTTGCACTGCGTGCTGGCATGGCACATTGGCACAAAGACGCATAGAAGCCAGAATACGCAGGCCATCGACATAGTGCTGAGCCTGACGTTTGGCACCGGAAATAAATAACCAACCAACGCGAAAGCCGGCGATACGGTAATTCTTTGATAAACCACCAAAGGTGAGCAGCAGCAAGTCATCGCATAACGCCGCTGTGCTGGTATGCTCGGTCCCATCGTACAGAATTTTGTCGTAGATTTCGTCGCTAAGCACCACCAGCTGGTGCTGACGGGCAATTTCCAGCAAGGCCAGCAGCACTTCGTTTGAATAAACCGCTCCGGTGGGGTTGTTTGGGTTAATCAGCACCAGCGCTTTGGTTTTTTTGCTGATTTTGCTGCGCAAGTCATCCAGATCCGGCGCCCAATCCTGTTGCTCATCGCAGCGATAATGCCGGGCTTTGCCACCGGCTAAGTTCACCGCCGCTGTCCAAAGCGGGTAATCAGGCGAGGGGATCAAGACTTCATCGTCGTTATTGAGTAATCCCTGCAGTGCCATCAGGATGAGTTCTGACACCCCATTGCCAATAAACACATCATCGGCATCGGCACCACGAATTCCACGTTGTTGATAATATTGCGCCACAGCAACCCGGGCCGGATAAATACCCTGAGAGTCGGAGTAGCCCTGGGCTGTTGGCAAGTTGTGTATCACATGCTTTAGAATTTCATCCGGTGCTTCAAAGCCAAAGGGGGCAGGGTTGCCGATATTGAGTTTTAAAATACGGTGGCCTTCTTCCTCCATCCGTTTGGCTTCCTGTGCCACAGGGCCGCGGATATCGTAACAGACCCCTTCGAGCTTGCTTGAGCGTTGGATGGGCTTCATAAGGGCTACTTTGCTTCTTGGTTTATACGTCTGGATAGCCAGATACTACCTGATCTGAACCGGCAAAAGAAAGCCAAAAGCAGGGCTTTTGGCTGCAAAATGATTATTTTTTTCGCGTAACCGCTAAACCCATTACTTCAGTAAAACTAGTTCAGATGCGTCAGGCTGATATCACCGACACCAACATTGGCTTTGAACTCTGTGTTACCTTGCCCGGTCCATTCCAAGGAGCCGCCGACCAAATGGCGGTCTGCTTTGAAGTTACTGGGAGCATTGTGCAGGTTGACATTACCAACACCAGCCGATAATTCAATACGCTGATACTGCTCAGCATTCAAGCTGCTACTGATTTGGCCGACCCCAACATCAATTTCATAACTGCTGCTGATGTTGTTGGCATAAAATTGGCCTACCCCAAGATCAGCTTTTACAGCCAGTTCAGCAGGTACGGTCAATTGCCAGTGTTGTTTGGTGTTGTCTTTAGGAATGCTCAGGCGCAAAGTATTGCCTTCTCGCTGTTGACGCAGCTCGGCATTGCCAACTTTGTAGCTAAAGAACCACCAGCGCTTTTCTCCACGCACATCCACCGTGAGTAGAATGCGATCAGTATTTGCCGGCGTGATCTGAATCTGACCAACACCCACTTCGATCAGCAGCTGTTGCAGTGATGAGGCATCCAGCTCAAGTTCAAGCCGCTTTTCGTCTGCATGGCTGGGACTTAGCGCACTAAATAGCAGGAGCATGGTGATTAAAAGCACTTTTTTCATGGTAATTTCCTTTCGTTTGCATACATAAAAGCAAGGTTTTACAGCTTTAAAGCACTAATTATGCCAAAAAATATTTGTTATTTATTATCAAGAACTTAGCTCTGTATAAGGCTGGAATGTGCACATCAAGTGTACAGAAAAGTTCGTGCATTTGATGATTTAAGGGTAAAATACACTATAAAAGGTGGTTGCAGATGGCTTTTACGTTAAAGCAAAAGAGCCAGGCTGGCAAGCAGGCCCATCGGCAAGCCAAAAGAATGAAAGCAGCTTACAGGTGATAGATGCGATTTTTGAAGTTCCCACTACTAACGGCCGTTACAATGTTAGTGCTGTATGCACTGTATTATCCTTTTATGGAATCAACAGTGACTGAGCCAGAGGTTGTTGTATCGCAAGAACCAATCGAACACCCCTTACGCTCGGATGTGATCAGTTATGCGCGATCTGAGCAGGTGCGTAAACGTTTGGCTTATCCAACATCGGCACCGGCCAAAAAACCATTGCCGGATTTTGATGCCATTGCCGATATAAATGAAAAGAAGCAAGCGTTTTTTGCCTATCTTGGCCCTCATGTCGCACGGGAAAATGCCCGTTTGCGGTTTCTCAGAAAACAACTGCTAGAAATGAAAGCACAACTGACGAATCGTCAGCCATTAACCGTGCAGGATTATGCATTCTTGTATGCATTGTACGATGAGTTTCGCATGGACGTTGCTCAAACGGATGACGACAGTTTCACTGAACTCTTGAAGCGGGTCGATATATTGCCTGCATCTTTGGTATTAATGCAGGCGGCCAATGAGTCGGCATGGGGGACCAGCCGCTTTGCGGTGGAGGGGTTGAACTTCTTTGGTCAATGGTGTTTCCGTGAAGGCTGTGGTTTGGTGCCATTGTACCGTGGTGAAGATCAGTTTCATGAGGTCGCTCGCTTTGATTCGGCCGGTGCCAGTATCCGCAGCTATTTCTACAACCTGAATACCTTCCATAGCTATGAAGAGCTGCGGGATATCCGGGCCGAGCTGCGCAGCCATAACAAGCCGGTTCGAGGCGAGGAGCTGGCCCGGGGCTTACTCCGCTACTCGGAGCGAGGGGAGGATTACATTGCCGAAATCAGTGGCATGATCCGCTTTAACTGCCCGATTTTGCAGGAAGTGGAACACATTGTTACCATCTCGCCGGCTTGCTAGTCAGCCATGCAGGTACAAAAAAATAGCCAGTGCAGACTGGCTATTTTTATTTTATTTCGCAGCAAAGCACTGCACTAAACTGCAGTGGTCGGCCGGTACTAACTCAGTTCGACCACCTGGACGGCTGCAGCGGCCTTTTCGTGCTCTTCATCGTCGGTTATCGGTAGCTTTGCCGGTAAACTAACCGGGTCAAAGGCAGTATCGCTGGCATAAGCTGCATCGTCTTTGGACAGTTGTTTAAAATCAAACAAACTTGCATCAGCCAGATGCGAAGGAACGACATTTTGCAGTGCCTGAAACATGGTTTCAATGCGACCAGGAAAGCGTTTATCCCAGTCTTGCAGCATCTCTTTCACGACCTGGCGCTGTAAACCATCTTGCGAGCCACACAGGTTGCAGGGAATGATAGGAAAGGCTTTGGCTTCGGCATAACGGCTAATGTCCTTTTCCCGGCAATAAGCCAGAGGTCGAATCACCATATGTTCACCATTATCACTCAGTAGTTTGGGTGGCATGGATTTCATCTTGCCGCCATAAAACATATTCAGAAACAAGGTTTCCAGCATATCATCGCGGTGATGGCCAAGCGCAATCTTGGTAGCGCCCAGCTCTTTAGCTGTACGGTACAAAATACCACGGCGTAATCGCGAACACAGTGAGCAAGTGGTTTTGCCCTCGGGGATTTTTTCTTTCACAATAGCGTAGGTGTCTTCGGTGACAATTTTATAGTCGACACCAAGCTGGCTTAGATAGTTGGGCAACACTTCAGCCGGAAAGCCTGGTTGTTTTTGATCCAAATTTACCGCCACAATGGAAAAGTCGATTGGGGCCGACAATTGCAGATTCAGCAGGATGTCCAGCAGGGTATAACTGTCTTTGCCGCCGGATAAGCAGACCATGATTTTATCGCCAGCTTCAATCATATTGAAGTCGGCAATGGCCTGGCCAACTCCACGGCGAAGTTTCTTATGCAGCTTATTCAGGCTGTACTGAGCTTTGGCTTGAGCAGAATGCGACATAACACCACCCTGAAAAAAAACGGCGCTCAGTATAGCGGATCCGGCGCCGTTTCCATAGTGCTCAGCAAGGCTTAATTAAGACTTCTGCAACGGACTGACAAAGTCCTCTGGTTTTACTGCCAGTACATCGCAGTCCAGCCGATCAATAACATGCTCAGCTGTGTTGCCAATGATGGCTGCGGAAAAGCCGGTACGGCCAATGGTGCCTATCAGCACCATTTCAGCATCCAGTTCACGGGCAACTTTTGGGATCACATCCTCGGGCATACCTTCAAGTACATGGGTATGATCATCGCCTATGTTATGCTGACGAGCCAAGTCTTTTACGGCATCGACGTGATGACGCTTCATGGTGCTGTTGTATTCCTGTGGATTGAACTCTGGAATTTCAATGGCAATATTGACCGGAGTGCCCGGATAAGCATTGACCAGGTGCACCTCTGCAGACAGCATGCCTGCCACTTTTTTGGCTTTGTTGATCAGGCGGCTATTCAGCGATTTATGGTAGTCTTGTTCACTGCCAGCATTGACCGCTACCAGCACATTGCCACCTTCCGGCCAATCGTGGTCTTTGACCAGGAGTACAGGGCAAGGACACTTTCGCAGGATATGCCAATCGGTTGGTGTGAAAATCATGGACTTGAGCACATCGTGGTCATGGGTACCTTTAAATACCATGTCGTAACCCTCGTCCAGTACGGCTTTGACAATGGCTTCAAAGGGCCTGTTGTGCCATTCGACATGAATATCAACGACCAGACCTTTGTCGCGGTAGGGGGCAACCAGTTCGCTGATCCACAGTTCACGATCTTTAATCACCGCCTGACGCATAGACTCTCGCTCTTCGCCAGACAGCATGGTAGTCATTTCGTAGGAAAAGTCATATATCGATAAAAAGGCGGTAAGACTACAATCCTGATAGCGGGCGTACTCAACAGCCCGGTTGAGTGCTTTTTGTTGTTCGGTAGTGGGATCAATCACTACCATGATATGTTGGGGTTTGGACACAGCATCGCTCCTTATGGTGCTTTGACTTCATTCAGTGTAGTCAAAAAACACAGCGATGCCGAGTGAAAAACATGCGTTGTATCAAACAGAAACAAAATAAAGTGCAGCGGCCTGGCTGCCGCCTTGCTAGCTGGCGATGCCGGCCATACCACCCAGGCTTGCTAAGGCTGCTGCATTACTGATGCTGATAAACTTACCATCAACGTGGATAAGCTCTTCTTTATGAAAACGCCCCAGGATCCGACTGATGGTTTCCACCGTTAAGCCCAGGTAGTTGCCAATTTCACCCCGTGTCATGGTAAGGCGAAACTCTTTGCCTGAGAAGCCACGGCTGTGAAAACGTTGCGCCAGATTGGTTAAAAAGGCGGCCAGCTTTTCTTCAGCATTTTTTCGATTGAGCAGCAACATCAGTTGCTGATCGGCGGAGATGTCCTGACTCATCAGACGCATCAGCTGTTGACGCAGTTTGGGCAGTTCGCCCAGTAGTTGCTCCAGGTTCGCATAAGGGATCTCACAGACCATAGCTGTTTCCAGCGCCTGAGCGTAGCTGACGTGTTGCTCGGTGTTGATGGCTTCAAAGCCCAATACATCGCCAGGTAAGTGAAAACCCGTGATCTGTTCTTCGCCCTGCTCGGTCAGGGTAAAGGTTTTGAAGGATCCGGTACGAATGGCATAGAGCGCCTGAAAAGGCCGGCCAGCTTCGTACAGATAATCGCTTTTGTGCAAAGGTTTTTTGCGTTGAATAATGTCATCCAGCGTATCCAGCTCGTTGTCGTTTAATGTAAAAGGCAAGCAAAGCTGACTGAAACCACAATCCTGACAGTTGATTGACGAGTGGGCCATAACAGATCCATAGTTGTCGCTATATTGGTGATAGCTTAAGAAACTAGCCGCGCCAAGGCAAGATAAACCGTATAAAAACCGTAACCACCGAGCAGCAGGGCGGTGCCATACCGGAACCAACCTTGTTGTTTCAGCTGGGTGAGTCGTGTTGCCAGAGTCGCGGTGAGCAAAATAGCGGGCAGGGTGCCTGCACCAAAAGCCAACATAATACCGGCGCCGGCTGTGGCACTACCACTGGCCAGGCTCCAGCTCAGGGTGCTGTACACCAGTCCGCAGGGCAGCCAGCCCCAGCACAGACCATAGCCAAAGGCCTTGTAAGGGCTATTCAGTGGCATTAGCCGGCTGCTAAGGGGTTGGATCCGCCGCCAGACGCCTTGCCCCAACCGTTCCAGATGCAGTAGCAGGGTGGATAATTTTGCTATGTACAGCGCCATAGCAATCAGCAATAAGCCGGCCAGCAAGCGCAGCCACACCATTGAGGCCCCTGTCACTTGCAGTGCAACAACACCAAAATAGCCCACGACAGCACCGAAAAAAGCATAGCTGGTTAACCGGCCAAGGCTTAGTAGTAGTTGGTAACCAAAGCGACGGCTTGGCGACATAGCGGGCATGGATAGTTGCAAAGCAGCTACAATACCGCCACACATTACCAGGCAATGGCTACTGCCTATCAGGCCAATCATCAAAGCTGCAGCCAGGTCAGCGGGGTTCATGGTCACTGCTGTTGGTTGTGTGGTCAGGTTGCTCGGTTGGTTCGGTTTTAGCCGGAGCCTTGGGCTCGTCATCGAACAAAATGCTAAAGCCCTGTTTATCGAGATCGTCGAATTGTTTGCTTTTCACTGCCCAGAAAAAAATAGCCAGCCCTATCATGACAAAAAGTACTGCTATTGGGATCAGAACATAAATAACACTCATGATTTGAGTAACCTTAGTGAGTTGGATACCACCAACAAGGAGCTGAATGACATCCCCAACACGGCAATGTAAGGGGAGACCAGACCGACCACCGCCAGTGGAATGATGATCACATTGTAGCCCACCGACCAGGCCAGATTTTGTTTGATGGTGCGGGCGGTTTGCTCTGCGCCTGCCAAAAGCGTGGTCAACAGGCTTAAATCATTGCGCAGGATCAGCACATCGGCCTGATTCTTCGCCAGATCAGTACTGCCTTGCAGTGTGACTGAGACGTCGGCAGCATGAAAACAGGCGCTGTCGTTAATACCATCACCAATCATCATAACTTTCTGTTGTTGAGCGGTCAGTTGCTGGATCACGGTTACTTTCTGCTCCGGGCTACAACCTTTCTCCAGCCAATCAAAGCCTAACTGCTGCGCTACCCGCTCCGCCTGGCTGGAACTATCGCCGGTTAACAGACCCAGTTGATAGCCTTTGGCTTTGAGGGTTTGCAGCAACGCTGGAACTTCTGGCCGTAATTCGTCCTGCAATTCAATGGCGGCCTGCAGTTCGTGGTTAATGGTCAGGTACACCATTGCACCCCGGATTGGTTTCGCCCGACAGAATGCGGCATTGCCTACCTGAATGAGCTGACCTTGCCACAAAGCTGATATACCGGCGCCTATGCTGATTTGTACCTTGCTAAGTGTCAACTCCTGTTGCAGATAAGGTTGAAAGGCTTTGCCAATTGGGTGCTCGGAATGCCGTTCCAGATTGGCGATCAGGTTCAGCAAGCTGGCTTTATCCTGCTTTGTCTGCAGCAGATGAACCTGATGCACACTAAAACGCCCTTGGGTCAGGGTGCCGGTTTTATCAAATACGATTTGTTGAATATCGGGCAATCGATCCAATACCTGATTGTTTTTAATCAGGATATGCTTGCGGTTTAACTGTGCCAGTGAGCAGGTGATGGCAGTAGGGGTCGCCAGTGCCAGCGCGCAGGGGCAGGTAGCAACCAAAACCGACAAAGTGACCCAAAAAGCACGACTGGCATCAATCCAGAAGAACCACACCAAAAAGGTGGCCAGCGCTATCAACAGTAAGCGCTCGACAAAATACTGAGCCAGTTCGTCGGTTTTTTCAGCCAGTTTGGGTTTTTGATTCAGCGTCTCTTGTTGCAACGCAATGATCTGGCCAAGCCGTGATAATGCCAGTGGTTGACCGACTTTAACCTGCAACACACCATCATGATTAACGCTGCCTGCCAGTACAGTACTGCCTGCAACTTTTGCGATAGGCTGGTATTCGCCAGTTAACATGGATTCATCGACGCTGCTGGTGCCGTCGATCACTTCGCCGTCGGCTGGCAGGGTTTCACCGGCTTTCACCAAAATCAGGTCGCCTGGTTGCAGTCGCCTGGCTGAAGTGCTCTGCGGCTGACCATCGATCAATTGGGTGGCCGTGACCGGCATGATTTTTAATAGATTACTGGTGGCATCCCGAGCTTTTGCTCTGGCCCTGTATTCAAAAAATTTGCCCAGTTGCAAAAAGAATACAAACATGCAGACCGACTCAAAATACACTTCACCGGTTTCGGTGACCGTGGCATAGGCGGAGGCAAAGTAGGTGTAGTAGATGGCCAGGCTGACTGGCACATCCATATTCATTTTACGATTGACAATGCTACGCCAGGCGCTGGTGACGAAGGGCAGGGCAGCATAAAAGGCCACCGGAGTGGTCAGTAGCAGGCTGATCCAGCGCAGGTAATCCTGATGCTCGGGATCAATGCCGGTCCATTCGCCAAAGTAGAGCGCTATTGCCAGCATCATCACCTGCATCGACAAGATACCAGAGACGGCCAACCGCTTTAAATAACGGCTGAGCTCTGCTTTATGGGTTTTTTCTTCCTGATCGGCGGCAAAAGGGCTGGCCTGATAACCCAGTCGGGCAATGTCTTGCAGGATATGACTGAGCTTCAGCTGTTCAGGCAGCCATTCGATCTGGGCGCGCTGCGTGCCTGAGTTCACACTGATACTGGCGATCCCCGGCAGTTGCTTCAGGCGTCGTTCAATCAGCCAGGCGCAAGCGGCACAACTAATACCACTAATGGACAACTCAATTTTACTGCGCTCTCCCTCGATGCTGCTTAGATCAGCCAGCACATCCGGGCTGTCGTAACTGGCCAATTCTGCGGCCAGATCAGCGGGCATCGCATCGGCTTTGGTGGCGGGTTCTGTTCGAAAACGGTAATAGTCAGCCAACCCCTGTTGAATAATGGTATCGGCTACCGCCTGGCAACCCGCGCAGCAAAAAGAGCGTTGTTCACCTTCAAAGGATAATACAAATTGCTGACCGGTCAGAACCGGCTCGTGGCAATGAAAGCAGCGCTCAGTACTCATAGTGTGGTTAATAGCCTAGCTTCACTTCCTGCTCGGCAGGGATATCCAGCGTTACCCGCAAACGCCACTCCTGACTGTCGTCAGACACCACTAAGCGAAAACGTCCACGCGGGGTGTGCGGCAGGGTGGCAACATAGAGCAACTCGCCACTGCGCTGTGCATCCACTTCAAAGTCATTGGCACCTAAGGTGGTATGATAGAAATCCAGATGGATGCTTTCACCCAGAACGGCGTTCTCCTCAAAGCGCACCACGGCACGATTACCAATCACCAGTACATGGGCTTCCAGATTGCGCAGTGCCGCTTCACGGTATTTTTCCAACCGGTTATTGATGGTCCGGCCTTCCCGGTAGTAGTCATCGACTACCATTTCCGGCTGGTTTTGCAGCATGATGTAAAAGGCCCAACCGCCACGGGCAAAAGCAATTACTGGCAGCAGAATTAAGATCCAGGGCCAGAGTTGTTTGTACCAGGGTTTGGTATCTGTATGCATGAAAGCGTTCCTCGTAAAAATAAACCCCGAAGCCGGGGTTTATTCTATCTTAATCCAGCCAGGGGATCAGTCTTGTTTTGGCTCGGGGTTGGATAAGCGGTAGACATAAGCGGTCAGAATATGCACCTTATCTTCGCCCAGAGTGTGACGGAAGGCTGGCATTTCGCCAAAGCGCCCCTGCGTCAAGGTTTCGGTGATATCGGCAGCAGAGCCACCATACAACCAGATGTTGTTGGTCAGGTTCGGGGCACCAAAAGGTAAATTGTGGGCCACACTGCCTTTACCGTCATTGCCGTGGCAGGCTGCACACATAGCAAACTTGGCCTGGCCTGCTTCAGCATCCCGTTGATTGACGGTACGGCCAGATAAGCTCAGTACATAAGCCGTCATTTCACGGATACCTTGCTCACCCAGTGCATCTTTGAAACCTGGCATGGCAGCTTTACGGCCATACAACAGCGTTTCTTTGATTTTCTCTGGCGTACCACCCCACAACCAGTCATTGTTGGTCAGGTTTGGAAAGCCACGCTGACCACGGGCATCTGAGCCATGGCACTGCGCACAGTTTTGCAAGAACAAGCGTTGGCCGATACGTAAGGCTTCCGGATCGTAGGCCAGATCCAGTACATCACGTTCAGCAAATTGCCGGAACACCGGGCCATAGACTTCATCAGCCCGGGCAACTTCCCGATCCAGCTGCACATTCATGCCGGCTTCACGCGCCGCGATAACTGCTTGCTCAGACTGTTCCAGCGACAAAATACCCTGATTGGAACTGGTCCAGTTTAAAAAACCTTTGTAATTGCCAAGGCCAGGGTAGGCCGCCAGGTACAGCAGTGACCAGGCTATGGTGATATAGAACATGTAGGTCCACCACTTTGGCAGTGGGTTGTTCAGTTCCGAGATGCCATCGTGCTCGTGGCCGGTGGTTTCATCTTCGGAAACACCAACATAGTTCTTCAGGTTCCAGGTCAGCAATACGAAACAACCAACCAAAACCACCAGGGTGAAAATTATGATCCAAGCGCTCCAGAAGCTACTCATGATCGGACTCCTGTTTTTGTTTTTGTTTAGGCTTTATCTGCTCAGGCTCGTCGTCGAACACCAGGTTCGCCGCTTCGTCGAAGTCTTTTTTCCGACCTTTGCCGTAGGCCCAGATAATCAGGCCGACAAAACCTACAAATAAAATGACGGTTAATATGCTGTGTAAGGTTGCAAATTCCATCGTAATCACTTCAAGTGTGTGCCCAGCGATTGCAGATAAGCAATCAGAGCATCCATTTCGGTTTTACCTTGAACGGCTTTTGCCGCACCAGCGATGTCTTCGTCGGTGTAGGGCACGCCCAGGTTACGGAAGATTTCCAGCTTACGGGCTGTGTAGCGACCATCCAACACCCGCTCTGCTAACCAGGGATACGCCGGCATATTGGATTGCGGTACTACAGAGCGTGGATCCATCATATGCGCATAGTGCCAATCGTCGCTGTAGCGTTCGCCAACACGTGCCAGATCAGGCCCGGTCCGCTTCGAACCCCACAAGTGAGGGTGTTCCCACACATGCTCACCAGCGACTGAGTAATGACCATAACGCTCTACCTCTGAGCGGAACGGACGGATCATCTGGCTATGGCAGTTATTACAGCCTTCACGGATATAGATATCACGGCCTTCCATCTCCAGTGCAGTATAAGGGCGTAAGCCATGGACCGGAGTGGTGGTTTCCTCTAAGTACATCAGCGGCGTGATTTGTACCATGGTGCCAAAGCTAATGGCAATGATGGTGAAAATACCCAGCAAGCCAACGCTTTTTTCAATTTTTTCGTGATGATTTTTATTCGACATTGCTTGCTCCTTACGCCATGGCTTCAGCAACAGGCTTCAGAGAGTGGTTCTCTGCACGCAGGGTTTTGTAAGCGTTGTAAGCCATCACAAACATCCCAACCAGCACGAACACACCACCAATAAAGCGCATCAGATAGAACGGCATAGAGGCTTCGACACTTTCTACAAAGCTGTAGGTCAGGGTGCCATCGGTGTTGACCGCGCGCCACATCATGCCTTGCATAATACCGGAGATCCACATGGCCACAATGTAGAGTACGACACCAATGGTATGCAGCCAAAAATGGGTGTTTACCAGCTTAATGCTGTACATACGGCCCTGATTAAACAGCGTAGGGATCAGGTAATAGGTGGCACCAATGGTAATCATCGCAACCCAGCCAAGAGCACCTGAGTGCACGTGACCTACGGTCCAGTCGGTGTAGTGCGACAGAGCATTTACTGATTTGATCGCCATCATTGGGCCTTCAAAAGTGGACATGCCATAGAAGGACAGAGAAACGATCAGGAAGCGTAGGATAGGATCGGTTTTTAGCTTATGCCAGGCACCAGACAGCGTCATAATGCCGTTGATCATACCACCCCAGCTCGGCACGAACAGGATTACTGACATTACCATACCCAATGACTGGGTCCAGTCTGGCAGGGCTGTGTAATGCAAGTGGTGCGGACCGGCCCAGATGTACAGAGCAATCAGTGCCCAGAAGTGTACAATCGATAAGCGGTAGGAATAAACCGGACGGCCTGCTTGCTTGGGCACAAAGTAGTACATCATGCCTAAGAAACCAGCAGTCAGCAGGAAGCCTACGGCGTTGTGGCCATACCACCACTGGATCATGGCATCGACAGCACCCGCATAAATCGAGTAAGACTTCACCAGGTTCAGTGGTATCACCATGTTATTAACCAGGTGCAGGGCTGCTACCGTAATAATGAAAGCACCATAAAACCAGTTAGCGACATAAATGTGGCTGGTTTTACGCTTTACCAGCGTACCAAAGAACACCACAGCAAAGGCAACCCAGACTACGGTAATCAGAATATCAATAGGCCATTCCAGCTCAGCGTATTCTTTGGATTGGGTAATACCAAGCGGTAGCGTAATGGCCGCCAGTAAAATCACTGTTTGCCAGCCCCAGAAAGTGAACATCGCCAGCTTTTCCGCAAAAAGGCGGACCTGACAGGTACGTTGAACGATGTAGTAAGCCGTTCCCATTAAGGCACTGGTACCAAACGCAAAAATGACTGCATTGGTATGAAGGGGACGGAGGCGGCTGTAGGTCAGCCATGGAATGTCAAAGTTCAGGGCAGGCCAATACAATTGGGCTGCAATCAGTACACCTATCCCCATACCCACAATACCCCAAAGAATGGTAGCGAGGGTAAAGAGACGGACAACGCTATAGTTGTAGTCAACTTCTAACGATTTAGTCTGGCTCATATCGAGTTCCACTGCAGTTTCGCTGGTTACAAATTATCCACTTGCGGGAAGTGGCCCTTTTTTTATCACCCCAAGCCGGTACGTACCTCACTGTACCCACTCTGGGCTATTCTGGTTGCGGATGATAAAGTGTTCACTTTCTAAAAGATAGTTGAATCCGCGGGTTTTATGATTTAGAACAAAGTCCTTGTTTACTAAGTAAACAAGTGTAGGTTGTCTTTGCCCATTTTGCTGTCTTCCATGTAGAATTGTTCGTCTTGTCAGGATTAAAAGGTTTGATTCACTTATGCTCAAAGCCAGACAGCTTCGATGGGTGTCTTTGCTGTTTCTGTTGTCTTGTCAACTGGGGTGCCAGCCTGCGCAACACACTGATCAATCCGAGCTTTTGCTCTATGATAGCACAGCCGAGCGCCTGACGATAAGCCCTGCAACTGTTCCGGTGGAGTCTTTGTTAACTATGCAACTGCAGGCTTTGGCAGCTATAGCTGACATCAGTGCGGAGGTGACCGGTGATTCGATGTATATGGGACGGGTACCTGTTCGCTTTGATCCGCTGACTGATAATTTGTGGCAGGCGGAGTTTCTATTAGGCGCCTGCACCGATCCGAACATGCGGTGGCGATTGATGGTTAAGATACGCTATCAGGATGGCCGTGAGGTGCTGATTCATCAAACCTTTCAAAGCAGTTGGCGTTAAGTTAGCGGCGGGAGATGCGCTGGACTAAGTGCAGGGGAACCGCTTGCCAATGGAGTCTGGCGGTTTCCACACAAACAAACTGCTGATAACCATCATCTGCTACATCACTCAGTTGCTTACTTTTAACCGGGCCAGGATTCCATAACACCGAGCTGTCATGGCCTGCCTGCTGCAGACTAACAGCTACTTCGCCATCTTGAAGGAGTAATTTGTCCGTTGGCTGCTGATAAATACGATCGGTTTCACCGTAAAGCTGGGCACCTTGCAGGCCATCGTTGCCAGGTCGCTGCTGTACTTTATCCAGATATGGTCTTCCAAGGCCGTGGACTTTCAGTTGCCCGGGCTGATGGATCCGAAAATAGCTATGCAAAGCCGCTTGTTGGGGCAAGGCTTGTGCACAGCGCAATGTCAGTTGTAGCTCCTGGCTGGTTAAACGCAGTTCAAGTTGCAGTTCGGTAGCTGCCGCTTGCTGCGGTAAACGGTCAAACAGACAGTGTAAATGCAGTATGGCTGCGGTGGCGGTGCATTGCTGTTGCAGCAACTGCCAATGACGGGTTCGGGCTAATCCATGGCTGGGATGCTGGTTTGCCTCAGGGATATGCTCCGGTTGTGCTGGCCCAAACCAGGGCCAGCAGATAGGGATGCCCCCACGAATGGCCTGGTTGTTCCAGCCAGCCTGTTCAGAGAGCCAGAGCAGTTCGTCTCCGGCACTGGGTTGGTAGGATAAAACCTGCGCACCGTAGCTGCTGATCACGGCACGGGCTGGACCGCAGTGCAGCAGCCAGCACGGCAGGTCGTGCAGGTGGGCAAAACCAGTCTGTTGCCGGATACTGCTTAGCATAGGGCGGCGCGGCCTGTTATTTCATCATCTGTACAGTATTGTCCAGCATACGGTTGCTAAAGCCCCATTCGTTGTCGTACCAGGACATGACTTTGACCAGCCGGCCATTGACACGGGTTTCGCTGGCATCAAAAATGGATGACATCGGGTTGTGATTGAAATCTACCGATACCAGCGGTAAGTCGTTCACGGCCAGGGCTTCATTCAGCGGTGAGGTTGCAGCCGCTTGCCGAATGATGTCATTGACTTCGTCCACTGAGGTTTGACGACCGGCAATAAAAGTTAAATCGACCAGTGAGACGTTCAGGGTTGGTACCCGTACCGCCAGACCATCGAACTTACCTTGCAGTTCAGGCACCACCAGACCAACAGCGGCAGCTGCACCGGTTTTGGTTGGGATCATCGACATGGCCGCAGCACGGGCCCTCCGAACATCGGTATGGTAAACATCGCTCAGTCGCTGATCGTTGGTGTAGGCATGGATAGTGGTCATCAGGCCGGACTCAATGCCCAATGCATCGTTTAGTGGCTTGGCAATAGGAGCCAAACAGTTGGTGGTGCACGAAGCGTTGGAGATAATGGTCATATCCGGAGTGATGATGTTATGGTTTACACCATAGACAATGGTTGCATCCACATTCTTAGCTGGTGCTGAAATAATGACTTTTTTGGCGCCGGCTTCAAGGTGCGCACCTGCACTGTTGCGATCGGTAAAGAGACCGGTACACTCCAGCACCACATCGACCTGCAGTTCTTGCCAGGGAAGTTTGGCTGGGTTACGCTCGCTTAACGTCAGGATTTCATCCTGATTGACATAGATGGCACGGTCTGAATGCTCGACCTGGGCCTGAAAAATGCCATGAGCTGTGTCATACTTCAGCAAGTGCGCATTGATGGCGGCATCGCCCAAATCGTTGATTGCGACAATTTTTATGTCGTACGACTTATTCGTTTCATACAAAGCCCGTAAAATATTACGGCCGATACGGCCAAAGCCGTTGATAGCAACACGAATGGTCATAAGCACCCCTTGGTTAAACGTTATTTTGTAGTAAAATTACATTGTTTGGCGAAATTTTCAAGCGATAAATGCAATTGCATACGAATTCTTGTAATTAAATAACGCAAATCGCCCGGGTTCAAGGTAATCTCAGCATAGCAAATAAAAACTCAGCAGGAAGGACGCCATGAATACAGTGCTTATGCAACAGGCTTTGCAGTTTGCTGGTATTGAAGCCAGTTACACTGATGCTTACGGTCAGCCACAGCAGGTGAGTGAACAAAGCTTGTTAGCCTTGCTGGCTGCGCAGGGTTTTGACACCCGTGATGAGGCGGGGCTGGCTGCTAGTCTGCAGCAACAGGAGCAGGCGTTATGGCAACAATTGCTATTGCCGGTGTCGGTGCAGCAGCAAGATCAACCGTTGCATCTGGAGCTTCGCGTACCCCTGGCGCTGGCAAACGAGCCTCTGAAACTGAACCTGATCACTGAAGATGGGAAGCAGCATCGCTTTACGCTAACCCCGGTAGATGGTGAGCTGTTGCAGGTGTATCAGCAGGATGAGCACGAGTACCAGCTTTACCAGCATGCGATTGTACCTCACCTCAAACCTGGTTATCACCGCTTGCGGCTGACCAGCCCGGCCACACTCAAGTGCGAGCAGTCTTTGATCGTCACTCCACCTCATTGTTATCAGCCAGCGGCATTTGCAGAAAAAAAACAGTGGGGCGTCAGTGTGCAATTGTACGGCCTGCGTTCAGAGCGTAACTGGGGCATTGGCGATTTTGGCGATCTGCAGCAACTGATTCGGTTACTTGCAGGCCAGGGTGCTGATTTTGTCGGTTTGAACCCCATCCATGCTCTGTACCCGGCCATGCCGGAACATGCCAGTCCGTACAGTCCTTCGTCCAGGCGTTGGCTGAACTGTATCTACCTTGATGTGACCGCCATGCCTGGTTTTACGGAATCAACCGAATGCCAGCAATGGGTCAAGTCAGCAGCTTTTCAGGAGCAACTGGCGCTGCAGCGTAGCCTGGACTGGGTGGATTACACTGGCGTGATGCAGTTAAAGTTGCCTGCGCTGCGTGCTTTGTATCAATGGTTTGTGCAGCATGCTACGGCGAAGCAGCAGGCTGCTTTTACCAACTTTAAGCAGGCTGGTGGGGATAGCTTGCAGCAACAGGGCTTGTACGATGCTTTGCATGCACACCTGTATGCGATGGATAGCAGTTACTGGGGCTGGCCAAACTGGCCGCAGGAGTACAAGGCTGCGGATTCTGCTACCGTAAAAGCCTTTAGCAAAAGCCATGCTGCTGATCTGGATTTTTACTGCTACCTGCAGTTTTGTGCCGAACAGCAACTGGCTGCGGCGCAGCAATTGGCCACAGCATCTGGCATGCTGCTGGGGCTCTATCGTGATCTGGCGGTAGGCGTTAGTGAAGCATCCATGGAAATTTGGGCTAATCCGGCTTTGTACTGTCGCGATGCCAGCGTTGGTGCACCGCCGGATCCGCTGGGACCGCAAGGGCAAAACTGGGGCTTACCTCCGATGTCGCCGCTGTCATTGTTTCAGCAGGGCTATCAGCCGCTGATTGATCTGTTTCGCAGCAATATGCAACATGCTGGTGCACTGCGCATTGATCATGTGATGGCATTGCTGCGGTTGTGGTGGGTGCCCAAGAGCGCGGCTGATGCCAGAGGCGGTGCCTATTTGTATTACCCCATTATGGACTTGCTGGGCATACTGGCGCTGGAGAGTCAGCGCAACCAGGTGGTGGTGATTGGTGAGGATCTTGGTACAGTGCCAGATGGTATTCGCGATTTATTGCAGCAGCATGGCGTTTATTCGTACCGGGTGTTTTTCTTTGAACAGGCCGCCGATGGAGGTTTTATTTCACCGGCGCATTACCCTTTACAGGCCATGGCTACTCTTTGCACGCATGATTTGCCGACTTTAATCGGCTTTTGGCATTGCGATGATTTAAAGCTGGGCGAGCAGTTAGGCCTTTATCCGGATGCAGCCCAGTTGCAGCAATTGTTTGAGCAGCGCCATCGCAATAAACAGCGCATTCTGGATTCGTTGCATGGCCATGGCGCTTTACCGCAGGACTATCCAAGGCAGGTGGATCAGGTTGGAATGGAGCCGGTGTTGGCCCACGCCTTGCAGTTGCATCTGGCGAAGGGACACAGTCAGTTGGTGTCTTTACAACTGGAAGACTGGATGCATATGACGCAACCGGTCAATGTGCCAGGCACCAGTGATGAGTACCCGAACTGGCGACGCAAGCTTAGTCAGACAATCGAGCAGTTAAGCCAGCAACCAGAACAGCTGGCTTTAATGCAGCAACTTAGCCAGGCCCGTTGCGATTGGCTGTACCGGTAACCACAGGAATAACGCAAAAGGAAGCAGGATGACTCAAGTGCAAGACTTGGCAGCAGTACGCTGTGCACAACCATTTTCTTTGCTGGGCTGGCAGCCCAATCTGGTGAATGGGGAGCAAAAGGGCTGGTTGGTTCGTTGTTTTCTGCCAAAAGCAGAGCAGGTCGAGGTGCTGGATTTAACCACGGGAAAATCCCTTGGCGTGTGCCAGCCGGATCCTGCGGTGGCGGGTGTTTTCACACTACGAATGCCCCGTAAACGAAAAACGACGCCTTATCAGTTGCTGGTCACTCGGGGCAAGCATCAGTACCGCTGCATCGATCCGTACCAGTTTCAGGACGAGGCCTACCATGCGGTACATTTTGTTCATAGCCAGCCGCAAAACCTGTACCGGCAGTTGGGGGCACAACTGATACAACTGGATGTTGGAAAACACCAGCTCCACGCAACCCGTTTTGCTGTGTATGCCCCCAATGCCAGCAGTGTCAGCCTGATTGGAGATATGAATGATTGGGATGGCCGTTGCCACCCGATGCAAAAAACCGACTGCGGGCACTGGGTGTTAGTGATGCCGGATAGTGCGGCCGGTGTTCGCTACAAATTTGAAATCAAAGACAGTCAGGGACATTTGCTGCCACACAAGGCAGATCCGGTCGGCTTTCTGGCCGACCAATACCCATCGCACGCTTCTCAGGTATACGATCACAGTCGCTATCAGTGGCAGGATCAGGCCTGGCAACAACGTGAGGCCGAGCCGCTGTACCGTTCGGCGATGAGTGTGTACGAGCTGCACTTAGGTTCCTGGCGACGCAAAGAGAACAACGAACCGTTAAGTTACCTGGAACTGAAAGAGCAGTTAATCCCTTATCTACTGGATATGGGTTATACCCATATTGAGTTGTTGCCGGTGATGGAGCATCCTTTTGATGGCTCCTGGGGCTACCAACCGCTTGGTTTATTTGCACCCAGCTCACGTTTTGGCAGCCCGGATGATTTTAAAGCACTGGTCGATTCCTGCCATCAGGCTGGTATTGGGGTTATTTTGGACTGGGTACCGGCACACTTTCCGGACGATGGCCACGGCCTGGCCCGGTTTGATGGTACAGCATTGTATGAGTATGAAGATCCACGCCGGGGCTGGCACCCGGACTGGAATTCCTGCATTTATGATTTTGGCAAAGACACTGTCCGGCACTTTCTGGTGGCCAGTGCGCTGTATTGGCTGGAGCATTTTCATATTGATGGTTTGCGGGTTGATGCTGTGGCTTCCATGCTGTACTGGGACTACTCGCGTAAGGCCGGAGAGTGGGTGCCCAACGTGGATGGGGGCAATCACAACTACGAAGCCATCAGTTTGTTGCAATGGCTGAATACCGAGGTTTACCGGCATTTCCCGAAGGCCATCACCATTGCTGAAGAGTCGACTTCCTTTGCTGGTGTGTCCAGGCCGGTTGATCAGGGCGGCCTTGGTTTTGGTTTTAAATGGAACATGGGCTGGATGAACGACAGCCTGCGTTACATCAGCAAAGATCCGGCGTATCGTAAGTTTCACCATAACGATCTGACCTTTGCCATGGTGTATCACTACAACGAAAACTTTGTGCTGTCGTTGTCGCACGATGAAGTGGTGCATGGCAAAGGCAGCTTGCTGCATAAAATGCCTGGCGATGAGTGGCAGCAAGCGGCTAACCTGCGAGCCTACATTGCTTATATGTTTGCACACCCGGGCAAAAAGTTGCATTTTATGGGCATGGAGTTTGCGCAGGCGGCAGAGTGGAGCCATCAGCGCAGCCTGGATTGGCACCTGCTTGATTACGACAAGCACCGTGGTGTTCAACAGCTGTTTCGTGATTTGAACCTGAGTTACCGGCGTTGTCCGCCACTGTATCAATTGGATTATGAGCAGCAGGGGTTTGGTTGGCTTGATCACGACGATGCAGCGCATTCAGTGCTAAGCTTTTACCGGCAGGATGCATCAGCGGCCCGTATTTACGTGGTCAGTAACTTTACGCCGGTACCGCGTAACCAATATCGGTTAGGTGTTGCTGCCGCTGGAGACTATGAAGTGATCCTCAATACCGACAGCAGCTACTACTGGGGCAGCAATTACCATGTTGGGGCTGCGCTGCTGGCTGAAAACCTGCCGCATCAAAATCAGCCAGCCAGTCTGAGCTTGGATTTGCCTCCATTGTCTACCTTGTATATCCGGTGCAGGAACTGAACATGGGCTTACAGGTACCGCTGTTAAAAACCTCGGTTGGCCAGCCAAAGCCGCTTGGCCCAAGCCAGGCTGGCCCGCAGTTGTGGAATTTTGCCGTCTATGCACCGGATGCGCAGCTGGTTAGTTTGTGCCTGTTTCAGCCGGATACCGAGGAGCTTATTGCAGAACTGCCATTTGCAGGGCGCACCGGTGAGGTCTGGCACCTGCAGGTCGATGGCATTGCCAACAACACTTTGTATGCGCTGTCGGTCGATGGCGAGAATAATCCGCAGCAAGGTTTGTGCTTTGATGCAAGCCGGTTGCTGATTGATCCTTATTGCAAGCAGTTAAACCGGCCTCAGCGTTTCCAGGCCCACTTGTACCAGGAAAAGAGCCCCCTGTTTATCAGCAAGGGAGTCCTTAGTAGCTGCCCGTTTGACTGGCAAGGCATAACCAAGCCTCAGATACCGGCTGAGCAAAGCATTATTTATGAAGCCCATGTCAAAGGCATGACCATGCAGCACCCCGAGGTGCCTGAAAAGTTACGCGGAACCTATCTTGGCTTATGCCATCCTTCTATTATCAATCACTTAAAGACGCTTGGTGTCACCAGCATCCAGTTACTGCCGGTGGCCAGCTTTATGAGTGAACCCCGGTTGGAGCAGATGCAACTGAGCAACTACTGGGGCTACAATCCGGTGAATTTTTTTGCACCGGATCCACGTTATCAGTCGGAAGATGCTGTGCTGGAATTTAAAACCATGGTGCGGACTTTCCATCAGCATGGCATAGAGGTTCTGCTGGATGTGGTGTTTAACCACAGTGCCGAAGCCGGGGAGGATGGGCCTGCGCTAAGCTTTCGAGGCCTGGCCAACCGACAGTATTACCTGTTCCATAATCATGCAGATATTACCGACTACCAGAGTTACTGCAATTTCACCGGCTGTGGTAACACACTAAATGTGGCACACCCGGTCACACAAAAGCTGGTGATGGATGCTCTGCGGTACTGGCTTACTGAAATGCAGGTGGATGGTTTTCGCTTTGACTTGGCGGTCACCCTTGGACGTGAGCACAAACGCTTTAATCCGTACGCTGCTTTTTTCCAAATCATTGCTCAGGATCCGGTGCTTAGTGAAGCCAAACTAATTGCAGAGCCCTGGGATGTTGGACCTTTTGGCTATCACTTAGGCCAGTTTCCAGCCAACTGGGCCGAGTTGAATGACAAATGCCGCGACAGCTTCCGTTCTTTTTGGCGCGGGGATAAAGGCAGCCTGGCTGAATTTACTACCCGGCTGCTTGGTTCACGCGATATTTTTCAAAAACACCGCATGCCGGCTAGCTGCAGCGTGAATTATCTGTGTTACCACGATGGTTTTACCCTGCAGGATCTGGTGAGTTACCAGCAAAAACACAATTGGCTGAATGGCGAAGAAAACCGCGACGGTCATGGTCATAACCTCAGCTGCAACCATGGTGTGGAAGGCCCGAGCCGGGATCCTGCGGTGGTAGCGGCACGCTACCAGCACAAACGTAATCTGGTAGCGACCTTGCTGCTAAGTCAGGGCATGATCCACTGGCTGGGCGGGGACGAGCTTAGCCATAGCCAGCGGGGCAACAACAACGCCTATTGTCAGGACAACGACATTAGTTGGCTGAACTGGCAGTTGGATACGGAGCAAAAAGACTTTCTGCAGTTTGTGCAGCAACTGATGGCACTGCGTAAGCGTTACCCCTGTTTGCAGCAATTGTCTTTACTGGATGAGCGCTACCAATTGCACGGTGATAAACACCTGGTGCAATGGTACTTGCCAGACGGTGAGCTAAAACAAAGCCACGACTGGCACGATCCGGAGCGGGCCTGCTGTTTGTTCAGCATTCAGAACACCCGCACCGACGAAACCTTGTTCTTTGTGTTCAATGCCGGCCAGAAGGAACAACCGATCCAACTGCCAGCAGGGGACTGGTGCCAGTTGTTCGATACTGCCCGCGACAAAGGCCTGCTGCAAGCTCCCAACCAACAACAGGGCCATTATCAGCAAGCGGCTTTTAGTAGCTCGTTGTGGCAATTGCACCAGGCCGGGTAACACCGCATAAGCTGCACTGCTGCTTTAGAGCAGCCGTTATGGCAACGCGCTAGTTGCCAGCAGCAAGTGGAGTACTGCTTTTGTTGCGCCAGCCCCTTAAGTCATAAAAAACTGTAAATAAGCTGTTCCCTTAAAAAACAAATTCCATTAGCATCAGTGATACCAACAATGAAGTGAACCGGCCCGTTCAACAGGCGTTTAGCTATCACTGAACAACGTGCTGGATAAAACAGTAAGATGTTAGGCATCAACAGGATTTACACATGGAACCTGACAGAATTTACTTCAAGGACAATCCCTGGCCAGAAGGCCATCCAATTAAAGCGTTCTCATGGTCGGCGAAAGTGGTGGGTGAAGATGTGTGGTTCGATCTGCATCTTAAATCAGCCGATTATTATGCGGAGCGCGACATAGAAGATGATGAGGATGTCGACTATACATCTGACTGGGCGGCCCCGATCGTCTGGGGTAATTATCACTCATGCACACTGTCTTCCAATTATTGGCACGATGGTGGATTTAGAGTATGCACCGTCGCCGAATATACACCGGAGCTGCTGGATGGTCTTGAGGTACTAGTTGATCCGAACCCCGAAACCATAAAGGACTGGGATGACCTTGCATTTCATATCTACCTGCTTGGCCATGATGCGGTCGGCAAGCACCGGATCAGGTTTGAGCGGATCGGCAAGTCTATGCAATTCAAGATTAGGTGGTTGGGTGCGATTGCCCAGGCCTATGTGGGCGACTATGAGTTCAGGCACGAGTTTACAGCCTTGGTAGCTGCAGCAGAGTTTCCAGAGCTATCCAGCAAAAATGAATAACAAATTACTGCATGCGGGAAAATTACTCGCTAAGCTCCCGATTTTCTGGTGAGCAAGGTGCTATACAACTTAAGGATGATTTGTGAAAATCTGGCGAAATGGAAAAACAGAAAAGATCTCTCTCTTTAAATCTATTTTCCTGCATATTTGGCTGGTTCCTGCGGTTCCTTTAGGCGTCTATGCTTTTGCTTTTTATATAGATGCTCGAGGCAATCGTTGGGGAGCGGAAAAGGAATATTTCCTACTCTCTATTTTAAATATCGAACAGTCGTTTACAGTATTATCACTCTCAGGCGTAGGATGCTTACTGTGGCTGCTAACTATCAAAGCTTTAACTATGCCTGTTTTTGTCCTTTCCAAAGAAAAACTGACGCTTTATAGCTATGGCTTTTTTCCTGATCACTTAGCACTTGCATCTCTAGCTGAAATTAGGCCTTATAATCTTGGCCCTATTGGCACTCTGATTGATTTCAAATCAAACGTAGGTACAAACTTCAGAGAGTTTGCTTTTCTTGCAAAGATAAATAAAGACGTCTTACAAGAATTTGTTGGTGAGCATGGTGTTAGAATTGTATAAAAAGATATCGAGGTCTGGTCCGGTGTGCGCTTTGAGCGTAACAATATGATCACATGTATTGCGAGCTTTGAAGGGGGAAGAAATGAAAAATATCATTGCAGCAGTGACTTTAGTTTTTTTCGTCACAACTTTGAATGCTGCTGAGCTTATCTCGAAGTTAGACTTCACAATGCGATACGTAGCGAAGGTTGAAGCAACTTATCCTGGTGTCAAAGGTCAAATAGTTGGTCCGCTCGAAATCAGCTTTACACGCAACGATGGTACAGAGTCAAAAGCATTCTTAGAAAACGCCTACATTCAATACTCAAATGAACCATATGCCTTAGATGAAACTATCAGCAAGTATGTAGACTCCTTGCAATCACTTTATGTGCCTGATGAGTTGGAAATAAAACAGGTGGTCGAGAATATATACCCTATTATAAAAAATAGAAAATACATCACCGAAATTCAACGACTGCAAGATAATTTTGACAGCGATGAAAAAACGGGACAATTTCCTTATTACTACGAACAATTAAATCCAGAACTTGTTGTCTTATATGCGTTCGACTCAGAGAAATCTATGAGCCTAGCTCAACTAAAAGATATCGAAGCTCTTGGAATCCATCCAAGTCAGTTGAGAAAAATCGCGGCAGAAAACCTGAGCCGTTATCTTCCTCCAATACAGAGACAAGGCGATGAAACGCTATCTATGTTAATCGCGGACGGGAATTACGAAGCGTCATTACTATTGTTGGATGATATTTGGACGAAAGACAACTTTAGTGTCAGAGGTGAAATAGTTGTCTTCGTACCATCGCGCGATATCATACTAGTAACAGGTTCAGATGATAGAGAGGGACTTCGAAAGGCCCAGGAAATAATTCGAAATAACGAATGGTCTTATTTTATTTCAGAGATTGCGTATGTACGGAAAAATCATAGTTGGGTCCTGCTTGAGCCCTAACACATATGAGCCTGTGCGACACGAAGTCGTGCAATGAAGCTGTTCCGCCAGGATTGGACGGAACCACCCGTATCACCGGGTGAACCTACGAGCCTGAATAAAGAAGCGGCTCGGACAACGTAACGAAGCACCTCTGGGTCCGGGACGCAAATCGTGAGAGGCGTATCCCTATCCCGATTAGGCATTTTAAAGGGACGTAATGACGGCATACTTTTCATCAACTGTTAGCTCTTTCATCAAAATTCCCGAGAATGAAATTTCGGCTGCTTTGCATGCCAAATACGCCGCCGATGGCTTTTCTTCGCAATACACGACTCAGACTGAAGCCTGGAATATAACTATTCCAATACTTCAAAGAGAGTTTAAATCGCTGCTGCAGATGAGTCCAAATGCGGCTGAATGGGTTGTATTACTCGAGTATCCCCTTTACAGGTTGCGACGTCGTATAGATGTCTTGATCTTATGTCCGGCCGCGATTGTCGTTGTAGAATTAAAGGTTGGAGAGACAAGCTTTCGATCCTTAGATCGACGGCAAGTCGAAGAATATGCTCTCGACCTGAGAGATTTTCATGCTAAAAGCAGGGGGCTATGTTTGTTGCCAGTGCTTTGGTGTACGGAGGCGGACATCACATCATATCTTCCAAAGATCAATGCAGGGGAAGTTACAGAAGTGTGTGTCGTTGGCAGGTACGGCTTAGCTGGATTTCTGACCCAGCTAAGCCGTATTGCCTCTACAAAACACTATGAAGTTCATGAATGGGAGGCTGGTCAATATCGGCCTGTACCTAACGTTGTTGAAGCTGCGACGACTCTTTTTGCGGGGCATGGAGTTCGTGAAATCGCTCAAGCCGACGCAACGAATCTTGATGCGTCAGCGAGGCGCGTGGTCGAAATTATTCAAGAATCGAAACAAAACCAACGCCGGTCAATAATTTTTGTTGCGGGTGTTCCCGGTTCAGGTAAAACGCTCGCTGGATTACAGGTAGTTCACGGTGCAGTGGAGTCAGGAGCCGAAGACAAGGGGGATATTGTTTATCTCTCTGGAAATACGCCGTTAGTGGTGGTCCTACGCGAGGCGCTAGCACGCGATGAAGCACGACGCAGAAAGGCGAGGGGTGAAAAGCCTCAGCTTGCTGAGGCGAGGAGTTCGGTACGAACCCGAATCCAGCACATAATTGACTTCCTAAGAGAATACTTAACGAACGATGATGGATCTGCTCCTCATGAACACGTTATAGTTTTCGACGAGGCTCAACGCGCTTGGGACGAGGAGTACGGACGAAAAAAATTTGGGCGAGCAGCATCTGAGCCTAGCTTGCTACTAGACATAATGGGACGGCATCCCGATTGGTGTTCAATAGTTGCACTGGTCGGCGGAGGGCAAGAAATCAATACCGGAGAGAACGGAATCGCAGAGTGGGGCAAAGCATTGCGAGGCTTATCCCCGACCGAACTTGCGGATTGGCGCGTGTATGGTCCGCCAAACTTTGTTGAAGGATCCGCCGCCACTGCCAACCTTGGAGCTGGTCGCCTCCCAGGAGTTGATGGAGTAGTTATAGAGCCTGATTTGGAACTCGCCGTTCCTTTACGCAGCTTTCGTTCGCCGTCATTGAGTCAATGGGTTTCATTAGTCCTCGATGGCGATGCTCCGAAAGCTAAGGCATTGGCAAGTGAACTTGGCGAGTATCCAATCATTATTGTTCGCTCGCCAGATCTCGCCCGACAGTGGCTAAGAGATAGCTCTCGCGGGGAGCGACGATTCGGACTCGTGGCCAGCTCAGGAGCCCGCCGTCTTCGAGCAGAAGGGCTCGGCGTCACCTTAAACGCCACGGATGGTAGTGCTATTGCTCAGTGGTATCTTAATGAGCCCGGAGATGTTCGATCTTCTTTCGCACTAGAAGTCCCTGCCAACGAATATACAACACAAGGACTTGAGCTCGATTTCGTGGGATTGTGCTGGGGTGGAGATTTGATCTGGAATGACGACTCCTGGAAGTGCCGACAATTCCGCGGTAATAGTTGGGCCAATGTAAGTGGTGAGCGCCAGCGCTTTATTAAGAATTCCTACCGGGTCTTAATGACTAGAGGTCGTGAGGGGTTGGTCATATGGGTGCCCTCCGGATCGAAAGAAGACCCTACACGAAATCCAAAGCACTTCGATCGCACGGCCGAGTTTCTGGTGAAATGTGGGGCGCAGCATGAATTGGTCAAAGATGCCTAACAAGCGCTATCAAAAACACGCCCGCTCAGCGCGCAGCTCGCAACAAGTTGCTCGCGTTTGTGGCGGGCGTTATGTCTAAGGAGAATTTAGTGTCAAACGATAGCCCTGTTTATACCGAAATTGCAGCTCTTAAATGGATTGTTGAAGTGCATGAATCAAACGGTGCTTTAGCCTCATGCTCTCGTTGCAGAATGATCTGGCTCATTGTAATGCTTGTTAGCACAGTTTTTGTTGTCGTCGCATATAAGTACCAACTCATTGATACAATTTTCCTATTTTTAGGTGCCGCTTTAGCTGGTGCAGCGTTCATGGCTGCAGGAATGTTTTCGCAAAGTAATGCGAGCATGTCAGTTCTAAGTCAGTATGTTGACATTGAGTCAGTAAAAAAGCGCTTAGATGAGCTGCAAGCATAACATGCACAACGCGCCCGCTGGGCGCTCAGCTCGTAACAAGTTGCTTGTTTTTGCAGCGGGCGTTATATTTTTGGAGTAATTCGTGCCACATTGCATAGTTGAACATTCGGCATCCTTGGATAGTGAGTTGATATTGCCGCTGGTATTCTCAGGAGCCCTGAAGTCAGAGCTATTTGAGACTGATGGGAGTGATATAAAAGTGAGAGCAATTACTTATTACAGCTATGTAACTGGGCCAGAGAAAGCTGATTTTGTGCATGTGGTTGTAAAAATATTGTCAGGTAGAACCCTCGAGCAGAAGCAATTGCTTTCAAAGTCAGTATTAGCTCAACTTCAAAAGCTTGAGCTTCAAACTTGCTCTTTAACCGTTGAAGTCGTGGATATTGAACGAGCCAGCTATGCAAAGTTGGTTAGTTAGACAGTACAAGCAAAATAACTCTTCCGCCGGGGTCTGAGCTTGGGGCTGCCGACCCTGGCAGTACGATTAGGGTTATGCAAATGAACTACCGCGTACGTGATCCGTATCCACGGTGCTGTGGGAGGAGAGGTGCTGTGAAGTGTCTCCCGATCCCGAATATGAGTAATGACATGAAACAGTTAGCAACGATAGTTTTGCTCATATTCTTTTCTTGGCCTGCATTTTCATGCTCTGCCAGGATGCACGGCGCTATGTTAAGTCATGAAGAGCTTATTGATACAACGGATACCATTGTGTTGGCTGAACTAGTTGATACTGCCATGTTGTCCTATTTCAGGACTATTGAGGTAATAAAAGGCCAGCCACCAGTTGAGTTTCAGTGGGTAAAGTTTAGAGCGAGGCAATCGCACATCGTGAATGACTTTGATCAACACCGTTCACCAGAGTTTTGGAGCCAAGAGGCATATCGAGCTCCGTATCCAAATGGGAGCTGCTCACCATCATTAACATTTACTACTGGTGAACGGTACTTAATTTTTGTCGAATCACCAGGACATGGGCACTCGGCGGAAATCATAAAGAGTGAGAGTGATCTGTGGTATCTTTTTGTGAAAGAAAGGGTAGCTCATAAACAAGTAAAGGCTGCCGATGCTGAACAGCGCGCAGTTGCTTTGAGTTTTAGGCAATTCCATGACCATTTTTGAAGATGATATCGAGCGCTGGATAAAGGAAAACTATACGGACGTAATCCGAGCAAAACAGGCATTGGAACCTGTACTTACCATTGAAACCGCAATCAGCATCGGATGGAAAGCCTGCAGACATGGCGTACTGGATTGGAAAGCGTATTGCTGAGGCTTATTACCATCATTCTGAGGACAAAAGCCAAGCCATACGTGAGCTTGTGGGGTTTTCCGATGCCCATCAAATACTCAACAAAAGCCGCTATGGAGAAAGTTTTTGATGGAGGATTGCGTCCGCAGGTGTGCCACCGTTTCACAGGCTGTGTCGCGGGCGGCAGCTATCGTAGCGTCGTTAGTCTGCAACATACAGTCGCGGTTTGAAATGAAAAGCGTTGTTGTTATCTTTTCTTTGGTGTTTGGAACAAGCGTATACGGACAAGCACGCTCTATAACCGCAAATTTACCTATCGAGTTTGTTCCTGCTGGATATGTTGTTCTCGAACAAATTCAGGGCGATCTGAATAATGACAACCAACAGGATTACGTTTTAATTATCAAGGATATGGAGAAGGCTAACTTTGTTATTGATGAGCGGGGTAGGGAATTAGATCGCAATTAGTTTTTGCGCAATCGGATCGATGCAAAGAAGAACTAAGCCTTTAACCCATTGCTTCATCAAAGCCATTTGGACGTTATTGCTGTGGACGATATCTTACTCTGTCGTGGTTTGGAATATCGCAGTACAGTGTGCCACGAATAGCTCGATTCACCTGAATGTTTTGAGAAATACCATTGCGTAACTGATTCTGTGTGGCTGCGACATTGGAGCAGTCACGGTTGTTGAGGCGGCACACTCGTATATTGGCACCATTGTAGGTCAATTCGGTGGTGATACTGCGGGTAGGGCGGCCTTGTTCCGCAAAACTGACTGTTTGTGTGTAATTGCGCAGTAACGAAAAGCCAACCGGCTCGGCGGGATGCCAACTACTGCCATAATAGCCTTCGCCGTTTTGCAGTACGCATTGCACAATGTCACCTGGCCCGGCATTTGCCAGCATAGCTTGATAGCGTTGTTGTTCTTCACGTTCCTGTTCAGCTTTGTGTCTTGCGGCTTCAGCACGCCGGGCATGCTCAGCCTGGTTTAACAGGGCTTGACGCTCGCGTGCATCAAGTTGTTGTTGGGGTGATAGTCGGTTCCATTCATCTTCAGTCATGCCAAGTGGGTAGTTGGCACAAGCTGCAATGAGAGCAAAAGTAACTAGCTGCAAGCTAACCCGCAATAGGCACTGCATGGCATATCCTTGATGAAAAGGTAAGACTCTAATTGCATAATATGTTACATATACCCGCTACGAGTGCAAGGGGAAATATGTTTTGAAAATCATCATACTAGCATTTTTAGTATTCTGCATGGTTATGCTCAGCCCTGCTTCGATGGCTCAAACACGCCAGCAAACACCCTTTGATATAGCCGAACTTTTGGTTCAGGGGGCAAGTGCTGACGAGATCTTTCAGCGAGCTGTTGGCTCAACTATTCGGGTTGAACCCGAGTACCTTGGGGTGCGATTTTACAATACCAACACCAATACAGAACTGGCAAATGATGACATTCGTGTTTTGATGGGCCCGTTACGTCAGGATGGAGCCTATCAAGTCATCGAGATAGCGCTTGCCTTGTCAAGCAACCGTTTGGGTCTCAACCAAAGCCAACTTGAACAATTAGTCGATGCTGCCTTTATTGCAACAATGCGACGACCGCCAGAGTATATCTCAATTGAGTTTTATGATACCCGTGTTGGTCCTGCTGGCACGGGCGGTGGGTCATCAGGTCGTGTACCCGATGCTTTGTATAGCGAAGCTGGAGTGAAAGTCACAGACTCTCAGTCTGAATCATTCCATCAAGCCATACAAGAAAGTCACGAACTGGTGGCAAGCCTGTTGCCAGTTGCTGAAGACGAGCTTCGAAACCTGCTGCGTGCTTTGGATATTAAGATCGAACGGCGGGATGGGTATATTGCTTTGCCTGCGATGGCTGCCGCCCGCTCAAAAGATGGGCTGGAGCATATTCTTAATGCAAAGCGGACAGAGCTGGAAGTTCAATTTGGTGTTTCTCATATTGAACATATTGATTGGCGTATGTCTGAGCCCAGCCCTGGCGTCTATTTCATGATAGAGGTTGGCTATTATGTGGGGCCAGCGGCTACTTTGCGGGAACTTGAGCGCGAAATGGACGGGGTGTTCTACCGTTAACCATAGAGAGGCGTGATAGACGTTAGCAGGCACAGGGGTACCATTGAGAGTGGCCTTGTGGTGCGGTAGAAAGCTGCCAAAGTACAGGAAAAGCAACCTCAAGGGTCAATGGCAGCTGTCAAAAGATCCGACACAAGACGGAGACTGCATTTATGGCGTGAACTTGCTATACTTCGCGCCGATTTCTCCGGTTGAAACAGGACCTCTCATGTCAGAACCAGTCATTCACTGCGATATCGGCTTCGTTGGAGCCGGCGTTATGGGCAAAAACCTTATTCTTAATCTGGCCGATAACGGTTATCGGGTGGCCGCTTTCGATCTGGATCATCAGCGGCTGGAGGCTTTGCTGGCGCAGGACGCTGCTGAGCGTGGCGACCAGCCAGCGCGGGTGGTTGCATGTAGCTCGTATACTGAACTGCTAGGGCGCCTGACGGCTCCGCACCTTATTGTCTTGTCGGTGCCAGCAGGTAAGCCAGTCGATGATATTTGCCATAAACTGATTGATGCCGGCATCCAGGCCGACGATATTGTGGTTGATACCGGCAACAGCCTTTGGACCGATACGGTAGAACGGGAAAAGTCCTACGAAGGGAAATTTATCTTCTTCAGTACTGCGGTGTCTGGTGGGGAGGAAGGAGCTCGCTTTGGCCCTTCACTGATGCCAAGTGGCGATCCCTACGCCTGGACCCGCATCAAACCCGTGTGGCAGGCCATTGCTGCCAAAGTCGATCCGGTGAGCGGTAAACCAATTGAGCGCAAAGTACCTGGTCAACCGGTGCAGGAAGGCGAACCTTGTGCCAGTTACATAGGCCCGACGGGCTCTGGCCATTATGTCAAAATGGTGCACAACGGTATTGAATACGCGGATATGCAATTAATTTGCGAAGCCTACCAGGTGATGCGCGATCAATTGGATATGAATCCGCAGGAAATAGCCCGGGTATTTAAAGGCTGGAATCAGGGCATTTTAAACAGTTACCTGATGGAAATCAGTGCAGAGGTACTGGCGACAGCGGATTCCGAAACTGGTTTGCCGCTGGTGGATGTGATCCTGGATAAAGCCGGCCAAAAGGGCACCGGCCTTTGGACGGCGGTTAGCAGCCTGCAGTTGGGCAGCCCAGCGCCGAGCATTGCTGAAGCGGTCTATGCCCGTTCGTTGTCGGCGTTAAAAGCCGAGCGGGTGAAAGCTTCCAGCGTATTAGCGGGGCCAAGCCCGCAGCTACTGGATGAGGCACAAAAGCAAGCAAGGGTGGCAGCGCTGCACGATGCGCTGTACTGCGCCAAAGTTTGTGTCTATGCCCAGGGCTTTCACCTGATGAAAACCGCCGCAGCCGAACAAGGCTGGGAACTGAATTTTGCCGAGATCGCCAAAATTTGGCGGGCAGGCTGCATTATCCGGGCAGTATTTTTGCAGTCGATTACCAAAGCCTACCAGCGCAATGAAGAGCTGGATAATCTGTTGGTGGATCCATTTTTTGCCAAGCAAATCTCCAGTTTTCAGCAGCACTGGCGTCAGGCGGTTGCCAATGCAACCTTGGCCGGCATTCCGGTGCCTGCCCTAAGCTCAGCCCTGAGTTATTACGATGCGTACCGTACTGCGGTCTTGCCGGCCAACTTGCTGCAGGGCCAGCGTGACTTTTTTGGGGCTCATACCTTTGAGCGCACCGATCAGCCCAAAGGCAAAACTTTCCATGTTCTGTGGAGCGAGCAGGGCCGGCCAATGACGAGGATCAAATAATGAATACAACCATTGGAACACCCGGTAGTTGCAGTGCTACCAAAGTACTGCTGCTTGGAAGTGGTGAGTTGGGTAAAGAGCTGTGTATTGAATTAAAACGTTATGGCTGCGAAGTCATTGCCGTGGATCGCTACCCGAATGCCCCGGCCATGCAGGTGGCAGACAAAGCGGTGGTGATATCCATGCTGAACAATGCCGCCTTGCGGCAGCTGGTGATCAAAGAAAAGCCTACTTTTATTGTGCCTGAACTTGAAGCCATTGCTACCACCGAGTTGTTGGAACTGGAGCAGGCTGGTTTTACCGTGGTACCCAGCGCCCGGGCCGCTAATTTAACTATGAACCGTGAAGGGATCCGGCGTTTAGCGGCCGAAGAGCTGCAACTGCCTACGTCGGCTTATCGTTTTGCCCAGGACAGAGCCAGCTTTGAAGCCGCGGTAGCCGCTATTGGTTACCCTTGTGTGGTCAAGCCTATCATGTCCTCTTCCGGTAAGGGACAGACGGTGTTGCAAAGTGCAGAGGATCTGGATGCTGCCTGGGACTATGCGCAAGAAGGCGGCCGGGCCGGCAAAGGGCATGTCATTGTTGAGGGCTTTGTTGATTTTGATTACGAAATCACATTGCTCACCGTGCAATCGGTAGCTGGTATTCAGTTTTGTGCACCTATCGGCCATCGCCAGGAAGATGGCGACTACCGCGAAAGCTGGCAGCCGCAGGCCATGTCCGCAGCTGCGTTGGAAAAATCGCAACAGTTTGCCAGCCAGATAGTGCAGGCATTGGGGGGCAACGGCATTTTTGGCGTTGAACTTTTTATTAAAGACGAACAGGTGTGGTTCAGTGAAGTCTCGCCGCGTCCGCACGATACCGGCTTGGTAACCCTGATTTCGCAGCAATACAGTGAGTTTGCCTTGCATGCCAGAGCTATTTTAGGCTTGCCTATTCCTCAGATCCGCCAGTATGGCCCGGCTGCGTCTGCAGTGCTGCTGGTAGAGGGACAGAGTGACGATATTCGATACCAGGGCTTACAGGAAGCACTGGCTAAGCCGGATACCGAGCTACGCTTATTCGGCAAGCCGGAAGTACAGGGCAAGCGCCGAATGGGGGTGGCGCTGGCGCTGGATGAGAGCATTGAAGCGGCGGTAAACAAAGCCAAGGCCAGTGCAGCAAGCATTCGGACAGAGCTACGTTAAGGCCGTTATCTTTTGGCTTGAGCCTGTCGTTGTTGAAACGGCGGTAGCGACATGATTTCCAGCTCACTTTCATGCTAGAGTGAGCTGGACACATCATCATCTGAGTGCTTTATGACACCCCAACAGCTGGCACCGAAGCGGGAAATCTTTGGCTGGGCGATGTTTGATTTCGCCAATCAGGCATACACTTTGCTTATTATTACCGTGATCTACGGCGATCTCTTTACCCGCATTGTGGTTGGGGATGCACCGGATTACCGTATGGGCAACTTGCTATGGAGTGTGTCGCTGGCCATCAGCTACCTGTTGGTGGTACTGACCAACCCGATTTGCGGTGCTGTGATGGATTATTCAGCCAGCCGCAAACGCTTTTTGTTTATCAGTTACCTGCTCACTGTTGGCGCCACTGCTTTGCTGTTTTTGGTAGAACCAGGCTGGATAGTGCCAGCTATGCTACTGATTATTATCTCTAATTTTGCTTACGCCATTGGTGAAGGCTTTATTGCCAGCTTTCTGACTGACTTAGGGCCACGTAAAGCTTTGGGCTGGATCTCTGGCCTTGGTTGGAGCCTGGGTTATGTTGGTGGTCTTATTGCCACAGCGTTTACCCTGTTTTTCCTCGGAGAGGTCTCGCTGGAGAACTATGCCACTATCCGTTATGTCGGGCCTTTTGCTGCGGTGTTTTTCTTGTTGGCGGCAATCCCTACGTTTTTGTTTGTGCGTGAGCGCGGAAAAAAGCGTGCTTTACCTGAGGGGCAGGGGTTGCTGACTGTCGGCTTGGGGCGGTTAAAGCAAACCTGGCGGCACTTACCTCAGTTTCGCGATCTGCGTACATTGTTGACCTCTGTGTTCTTTGCGATGGCAGGTATTTACATTATCATCGCTTTTTCCTTTATCTACGGCGCTCAGGTGATTGGCTGGGATGAAGAAGTACGGGTTCTGATGTTCGTGACTGTGCAAATCACCGCAGCACTTGGAGCTCTTGGTTTTGGTTTTTTGCAAAGTGCGCTGGGTGCCCGTCTTACCTATGTCTGCACGCTGCTGCTGTGGTTGTTGGCTATTCTGGCCATTTGGCAAACGCCCTGGCTGACCGCCTTGTGCCGGCAATGGTTTCATGTTGATTGGCAGGCACAGTATGTGTTTTTATTTGCCGGTGTGCTGGCCGGAGCTAGTCTGGGGGCCTCGCAATCAGCTGCACGGGCTTTGGTGGGAGTCCTGACACCAAACAGCAAAGCCGCGGAGTTTTTTGGCTTCTGGAGTATGACAACCAAACTGGCGGCTGTGTTTGGCATGGTTGGGCTTGGCCTGATGCAATGGGCCTTTGGCCTGGCCGATGCCATCATTTTTTGCCTGTTGCTTTTTGTGCTGGCGATAGTGGCGGTATTGCCGCTGAATGAAAGCCGGGGCAGCGCAGTGGCAGAAGCCTGGCAAGAAGAAGAGCAGGAGCCACTGGGTGACTGATAAGTGGTATCAGCCACCCAGACAGCAACAGCACTTATTGGTGTTGTGCCTGATACAGCTTAACCCACTCGGTTAGTAACCGCACACCATGGCCGGTGCTGCCTTCCGGGTGAATGCCGCTGGCACTGGCCGTAAAGGCTTCACCTGCCATATCGATATGCACCCAGGGGGTCTCGCCGGCAAAATGCTGCAGGAAAATTGCCCCGGCCTGAGCACCAGGTGAGCCGGTATTGATACGATCGGCTATCCGGCTTCTGACAATGCCTTCATAACCATCCAATGGCAAAGGCCAGACACGCTCTTCGACCAGCTCTCCGGCTTCGCGCAGTGTGTTCTCAATGGCTGCATGCTTGGTAAAGATGGCTGAATAGGCATTGCCAAGAGCGCCAACTTTGGCCCCGGTTAAGGTGGCGATATCGGCGATGACTCTGGCATTTAAGTGCTCACGGGCGTACCAGATGCCATCCGCCAGAATCAACCGGCCTTCGGCATCGGTATTGCCTACCTCAATGGTGGTACCGTCTCCGGCGGTCACGACATCGCCGGGCAAATAGGCATCACCGGAAATCATATTGATTGACAGTGGCACTACGCCAACAACGTGTACGGGGGCTTTTTGGCCTGCCAGCGCTTTAACGGCACCAACCACCGCAGCGCCACCGGCTTTGTCGGTATGCATCCGTAAAATAGAGGCTGCCTGGGTTTTTAAGTTGTAACCACCGGTATCAAAGCTATTGCCTTTACCTACCAGGGCGATTGGTGCTTCATCGTCGGCACCGCGCCAGCGTGCAACCAGTAAATGAGCTTTCATATGGCTGCCCTGACTAACACCATACAAAGAGCCCATACCCAGTGCTTTGACCTGCTCGGGTCCTAAAATCGTGACTTCTACTCCTAATGGCTCCAATACAGTCTTAGCGTAACGGGCAAAAGCTTCCGGGTAGCCATCGCTCCCAGGCAGGTTGGTGAGCTCACGGGCGGTAAATACACCTTGAGCCAGAGCCTGCTTCTGTTCGAACTTAGCACGGGCATCTGTTGCCAGAGCAACTTGCCAGCTGTAGCGTTGAGCAGGGCGGGCGTCCGGTGTGCTTTTGTAGCGGTCAAAACGATAATTGCGCAGCTCAACGCCATGCGACAAGGCTGCAGTGATACGATGATTGTCGTTGGCATTGGCAATTAACTGGCTATGCACATGGACGGTGTCAGCCTGGGTTCCATTCACCCACTGACTTAAACTTGCTCCCATCTCTTCTGCTGAAGCCCGGCTTAGTTCGGCTGCATTGCCAACACCCAGCAGCAGTAGGCGGCCATAGTTCAAACCAACCGGCGCCACAATTTCCAGTTGGGAGCCGGCTTGACCGCTAAAAGCAGCGATGTTGATGGCCCGATTAATATGATTGCGGGTAGCGCGATCCCAGCCTGCTAAACGCAGCTCGCCGGAGTCTTGTGGTACCAGCACTACCAGTAAGTCTGCCTGTTGCAGAGACTCAGTGACATTAAACTGGGTATGAATGTAAGGAGCTGGCGTGACCGCTATGGCCGAATTGCTCAGCAGTGGGCTGGCAGCTAACAGAGTGCTGATACTAAGCGCGAGCAGGGTTTTCATGCTAAACCTCATAGTTATGGTTGGTGGTCGGTAGACTTTGGTAAGTTGTTGTTTTCGACAGCCTATTATCGGAACTTTTACGCGTATTGCAAGCGAAGTGGCTGGTCGGTGAAAATCCAGTCAATGCCGCGATTGGCTTCACGGTTTAGAATTGCCGGGTGATTCACCTGGCCGGTGCCGGTTTGTTTACCAGCCGCTTGCAATTGTTTGAGCACTGCGGTGGACAAAAGGGCAAAAGAACCGGCTACAGCACCATGACCAAGCGCGATGTTCTGACGGATAATCTGTCTGGTGTTGGTTAACGCCACATCGACCAGAGTCGTATGCGGCAAATGACGAAAACCTTCCAGATGATCTGGCTCAAGACTAAGCAGATGAAAGTCTTTAGCCGGCTCCAGTTCTGCCAGCAGTGGTTTGAGACTGCGAACCAGGTCAGGGCGTTCACGCCAGGACTCTTTAATCTCAAGCATCAGATGCAGTTGTCGGCCATAGCGTGCAATGACGTCTTGCAAATGCGGGATGGCTGGCAATTCGCGTTGCAGCACATCAAAACGGGTTTCGGCAATAACCAGATCCGGCCGGCCAAATAAACGGCCACAAGCTGGATCATGATGTACCACCGGCTCACCATCCAGAGTTAAACGAATATCAAGCTCAATGCCCCAGATGCCATGCAGCAGACAGCGGTCGAATGCGGCCAGGGTATTCTCCAGAACATTGTCGCCATGGTTTCCGGTTTGTCCGTGGTGAGCCCCTCGGTGGGCAACCAGCCTGACCATGCTGGGATCTACCCCGGTGCGGCAGCCAGGGCTCAGTCGCCACAAGTGGTTGGCCAGGCTGTTAAGATGATCGGTCCAATCGGTCACGTTCAGGATCCTATGTTGCAGCAGGTGATTGGTTTTACGGTAAAATCATAGCAGTTGCAGTGTTGCTGCACTACTATTAAGGCTTTCAGTTTATTCGATAAGTTGGCTTGGGAGAAACCTGATGTTGATTACTGCAAAGGGCTACAAACTGCTGCTGCATTTTATCTGGACCTTATTGCTGGCGGTGGTGCTCAGCACGCTGGCGCAAACGCAACTGAATTTACTGGCGTTGCAGCAACTGGGTGTTGTTATTCCTGCAAGCGAGCGATGGGCCACCAGTTGGCACGATATCCGTCATTTTGCGCCAGTCTATGCGGCTTTGTTGTCCGTCAGTTATGGCATTTCTCAGGGGGTGGCACTTGGCTTGCGTCGTTTTATTGTCTTGCGCTGGCAGCCGGCTTTATTCGCGCTGGCTGCAGGATCCGGCCTTTGGTGTACCTTGCTGCTGGTGAACGCTGTAGCACCGATGCCTACGCTGATTGCAGCCAGCAGAAGCCTGATGGGCATGCTGGTGTTGTTGCTGATTGCTGCTCTGGCAGGGGCACTTTTTGGCCGGGCAGTTGCAGCTAGATCGTGCCTGCAAAACAGCCGCGGCGGGCCCGCGCGTCCGACATCTACGGCGGTATGGCTGCTACCATGCCTGTTGCTGACAGTGTTAAATACCGAGCCTGCCAGTGCCAATAGCGATTATCGGGTAGATACGGTTGTTCAAGGGCTGGAGCATCCCTGGTCACTGGCTTTCCTTCCAGGTGGCACTATGCTGGTGACAGAGCGCCCGGGACGGCTCCGCCTGGTGCACGCCGATGGCCGGCTGGAGCCAGAACCCATTGCTGGCTTACCGGAGGTGTTTGCCTCGGGCCAGGCCGGGTTATTTGAGGTGTTGCCGGCACAAGACTTTGCCCGCTCGCAACAGATCTTCTTAAGTTATGCCTGTGGCAGCAGACGCGCTAATCATAGCTGCCTGGCGAGTGCCCGTCTGGATCTCAGCCGGCTTGAGCTCACCGGCTTAACCGAGATCTTTCGCAGTTATCCGGCGAAAAGCGGCAATGCGCATTACGGTGGTCGTCTGGTATGGCTGGGTGATGGCAGTATCGTGCTCAGCCTGGGGGATGGTTTTGATTACCGCGAAGAGGCACAACGTTTGACCAGCCATCTTGGCAGCCTGGTTCGTTTGTGGCCAGATGGAACGGTACCTGCAGACAATCCTTTTGCCGCCAAGCGTGGTGCTTTAGCAGAAATCTACAGTTATGGTCATCGAAATGTGCAAGGACTGGTGTATGATAGCGCCAACAATCAGCTGCTAAGTCATGAGCATGGCCCCAGAGGCGGTGACGAACTCAATCGCATCGAACCAGGGCGCAATTATGGCTGGCCAGTCGTTACCCAAGGCATCGATTACACCGGTGCCCGCATCACACCTTTTACCGCCTACCAGGGCATGGAACCTCCGTTGCTGGACTGGACACCTTCGATAGCGCCTTCAGGTCTTGCGCTGTATCAGGGTGATTTATTTCCTCAGTGGCAAGGTGAGCTGTTGGTTGGAGCCTTGGCTGCCCGCCAGGTACAACGGGTGCGATTGACTTCACAAGGCGCTGAGGTGGTGGAGGTATTATTTACCGAGTTACAGGTGCGGTTTCGAGATGTGCGAACCGGGCCGGATGGTGCTGTTTATCTGCTGACCGATGAGCCCCAGGGGCGCCTGCTAAGAGTGGTGCCGGCAGCGTTGCCAGCAATGCAATAGGGAGCAACAACTCTTGAACAAGTCTGATGTAAAAGCCCGGCCAATTGGCTGGCGGGAATGGGTTGCACTGCCAGAGCTGCAGATCCCTGCGATTAAGTGCAAAGTGGATACGGGGGCACGGAGCTCTGCGTTGCATACTTTCTCTGTGGAGCCATTTCAGAAAGAGGGTGAGGAATGGGTGCGTTTTGGGATGCACCCACGGCAACACGATACAGAGCAGGTTGTCTGGTGTGAAGCCAAAGTGCATGACAAACGAGCTGTTACTGATTCGGGCGGGCATACTACCGAACGGTATTTTATTAAAACAGAGGTGGTGGTCGGGCAGCAAAGCTATCCGATTGAAGTTTCTCTGACTAGCCGTGACAGCATGTTATTTCGAATGTTGTTAGGGCGGGAAGCGCTGCGTCACCGTTTTGTGGTGGTGCCGGAAGCGTCTTATTTGCAACCATTGTCACCGATTGAGCAGTGTTCTGAGAAGGTTAAGCCGGTATGAAAATCGCAATATTATCCCGTAATCCCAAGCTGTACTCGACCAGGCGGCTGGTTGAAGCAGCGCAGCAACGTGGTCACGAAGTGCGGGTGATTGATGCGCTGCGTTGTTACATGAACATCACCTCCCATAATCCGGAAATTCATTACAAAGGGGAAGTCCTGACCGGCTTTGATGCAGTGATCCCAAGAATTGGTGCTTCGATTACCTTTTATGGCACGGCTGTATTGCGTCAATTTGAGATGATGAATGTGTATCCACTGAATGAATCGGTTGCCATCAGCCGTTCGCGTGACAAACTGCGTAGCTTGCAGTTGTTATCACGGCGCGGTATTGGCTTGCCGGTCACCAGCTTTGCCCACTCGCCGGATGACATTGAAGATCTGCTCAGTATTGTCGGTGGTGCACCGGCCGTTATCAAACTGCTGGAAGGGACTCAGGGCATAGGGGTGGTGCTGGCAGAAACCAATCAGGCAGCAGAGAGCGTGATCCAGGCATTTATGGGGTTAAAGCAACATATTCTGGTTCAGGAGTTTATTAAAGAAGCGAAGGGCTCTGATATTCGTGCTTTTGTCATTGGTGGCAAGGTGGTGGCGGCCATGAAGCGTCAGGCCAAGGAGGGGGAGTTCCGCTCCAACCTGCATCGTGGCGGGACTGCTCAGTTGTGCCGCATTACGCCGGAAGAACGCGCCACTGCCATTCGGGCGGCAAAAGTGATGGGATTAAACGTCTGCGGGGTTGATTTACTGCGCTCGAATCATGGCCCTGTGGTGATGGAGGTGAATTCGTCTCCTGGCCTGGAAGGCATTGAGGGGGCTTCCGGCAAAGACATTGCTGGCTCTATCATTGACTTTATTGAGAAAAATGCCAAACCCAATCGTACGAAAACCAAGGGACGTGGCTGAATGAGTACACAGGTTCGCAGTCGTAACAGCAGCATTTGCATTGGTGGGATTGAGGTGAGGCCTGGGGAGCGCAAAACCATAGATGTGCGTGGCAGCAAGCTCTATACCCATACACCAGTGATGATGCCGGTACAGGTACTCTGTGGTCGTCAGCAAGGACCTGTGCTCTTTATCAGTGCAGCCATTCATGGTGATGAAATCAATGGAGTCGAGATCATCCGCCGTCTGCTGAAAGTGCCAGCATTAAAGCGTTTAAAAGGAACTTTACTGGCGGTGCCTGTGGTGAACTTGCATGGCTTTATCAACCAAAGCCGCTATCTGCCGGATCGGCGTGACTTAAACCGTAGCTTCCCCGGCTCAAACAAAGGATCCATGGCGGGACGGCTGGCGCGCCTTTTTATGAGTGAAGTGGTAAGCCAGTCAACGCATGGCATTGATCTGCATACAGGTGCTTTGCACCGCTTTAACTTACCACAAATCCGGGCCGATCTGGACGATCCGGAAGCTCTGCGTCTGGCCAAAGCCTTTGGCACCCCGGTGATCCTTAATTCCGAGTTGCGTGAAGGTTCACTGCGGGAAGCCGCAGGTCAAAACAAGATCCCAACCTTGTTGTATGAAGCCGGCGAAGCGTTGCGTTTTGATGAAGTGGCTATTCGCGGTGGGGTTGAGGGCATTTTACGGGTGATGCGGGCGCTTGATATGCTACCGCCATCAAGGCGCCCGCAGCCGAAAGAGCCGGTAATGGCTCGCTCCAGTGCCTGGGTACGAGCACCTCAAAGCGGTATTTTCCGGGCCTTTGTACGTGAAGGAGGCCGGGTGCTGAAAGACCAGACGGTGCTGGGAGTGGTGTCGGATCCTTTTGGCGAGTCGGAGCAGGAAATCCGTGCCCCTTACAGTGGGATTATCATTGGTTTGCTGAAGCTGCCACTGGTGAATGAAGGCGATGCGGTATACCACATTGCTCAGTTTTACCGCACCGATATTGTTGCTGATCGGGTTGAAAGCTATCAGGAAAGTCTGGAAGCGCATGATTATCCATACAGCGACCATGCATTGAATATTTAACCAATAAAAGGGCAAGCTGATGCTATTTGTTATGCCATCAGTCGATGTTGTGACGGGCTGAAGTTATTCAGCGAGCCGGTTTTTTGTGGCGTGATCTGGTGTCGCTGTTGCTCGGTATACTGCTGTTCTGGCTGTTTGCTTTTTATTTGCATCAGTTGTTGATTGGAGCGAAACCTTTCGGTGCTTAATACGGGAGTGAAGTATGAAAAAAAGCGATGCTGAATGGCAACAACAATTAAGCCCGGAACAATACCGGGTAACCCGGCTTAAAGGGACTGAGCTGCCTTTTAGTGGTGAGTTACTCTATCAGGAAGCTAAAGGCAGCTATCATTGCATTTGCTGTGGTACTGCTCTGTTTGATTCAGCGGCCAAGTTTGACGCTGGCTGCGGCTGGCCGTCCTTTTATCAGTCGTTGGCTGACAAAGTACGCTATCAGCATGATCAGAGCCATGGCATGAGCCGCACGGAAATTCTTTGTGCTCAGTGTGATGCCCATCTTGGCCATGTATTTGACGATGGGCCGGCACCAACGGGTCAGCGTTATTGTGTAAACTCGGTCTCTTTGCAGTTTAGTCCTGAAAAAAAGCTGTAACTGTTGTGGTAAGGTTTCAGTTTCTATTACAATAGGCCGCCGCTCGCAAGGGCGGCCTCTGTATCTGAACACCCATTACATTCAGCAGACTGAAGTTAAAAGGCCGAACTATGACCCTATCACACGAAGAACAGTACCAGAAGAGCTGGCAGGAGCGCCAGGAATTTGCCGAGAACATGCTTCCTTTGATTGGGCGGTTGTACCGCAACAAAGGCGTGGAAGTGGTTGTTTATGGCAAGCCTCTGGTCAATGCAACCACCATTGAGCTGATCAAAGCCCATAAAATGGTGGAGCGTTACGAAGGACAAAAACTCCGTTTGCGGGAAAGCTTTCCTATCCTTGAAGCCATCAGTCAGCTGGAGCTGGCCCCGGGGCGCATTGATATCGGCAAACTGGCTTATGGTTATCAGTACAAAAACTCTTCCAATGGCGCCAGCCTGCAAGACTATCTAAAGCGAGAGCTGGCCGATTTGTTGGATAACCCAGATAAAGTCCAGCCAACTGATGTTGTCCTTTATGGCTTTGGCCGCATTGGTCGTTTGTTGGCACGCCTGATGTTGGAGCGCAGTGGCCCAAGCAGCAAACTGCGCTTACGTGCAATAGTGGTGCGTGGTGGCAAAGAAGGGGACCTTGAAAAGCGCGCCAGCTTGTTGCGCCGCGACTCCATTCATGGCCTGTTTAATGGCAGCATCACCGTCGATCACGAGAATCAGGGCATTAAAGCCAACGGTACTTTTATTAAGATCATCTATGCCAACTCACCAAGCGATGTTGATTACACCCAATATGGTATTAACAATGCATTGGTGGTGGACAACACCGGTGTCTGGAAAGATGACAAAGCTCTGGCCATTCATTTTGAATCCAAAGGTACGGCCAGGGTGTTGTTAACTGCCCCGGCAAAAGGCGAAGTGCCAAATGTGGTCTATGGTGTGAATCAGGATATGATCTTGCCAGAGCATAAAATTGTGTCGGCTGCCAGCTGTACCACCAATGCTATTACACCAGTGCTGAAAGCACTCAACGATGAGTTTGGTATTCGCAATGGCCATGTCGAAACCGTGCATTCCTATACCAACGATCAGAATCTGATCGATAACTTCCACAAAGCCGAGCGCCGTGGCCGGGCCGCTCCTTTAAACATGGTTATTACCTCGACTGGTGCTGCCAGTGCTGTAGCCAAGGCATTGCCAGAATTAAAAGGCAAGCTGACCGGTAACGCCATCCGGGTACCAACGCCGAACGTGTCGATGGCTATCCTGTCGTTAAACCTGAATAAAGAAACCAGCAAAGATGGTTTGAACGCCTTCTTGCAGCAAACGGCTTTGTTCTCTGAATTGCAGGATCAGATTGATTACACCAGCTCAACTGAAATCGTATCTTCTGATTTGGTGGGTTCGCGCTATGCCGGTGTGGTGGACTCTCAGGCTACCATCGTGGATGGCGATCGTTGCGTGCTTTACGTCTGGTACGATAACGAGTTTGGTTACAGCGTGCAGGTGATTCGGGTGATGTACGAAATGGCAGGCATCAAGTATCCCACCTTGCCACAAAGCCGTTAAACGCCCAGTTCGGAGTAGCCCGGTAAAGTCATTGCTTTACCGGGTTTCTTATTCCTGAACTGGTTTGTACTGCAACTTATATTCCGCTTTCCAGCTTGATTGCTTGCAAAAAATGAGCAGATTCTTTTTTTTGTAATTCCATTGTCATATCAGGCGCTTATTCTGAAAGGTTGCAATTGCGACTAAAACAGGGTTGAACCTTTCGCAACTTTGCCTTATCTATTAGATGCGGACTGGCTGAACGCATTCATCCAGTGTTGTCATCAAAAACGATTGAGGAAGACTGCCGTATGAAAAGACAAAAACGTGATCGTCTTGAACGTGCACACGCACAAGGTTACCGGGCCGGAGTCACTGGCCGCTCAAAAGAAATCTGTCCTTATCAAAATCTCGATGTACGCTCCCAGTGGTTAGGAGGCTGGCGCGAAGCCATGGAAGACCGTGGCACAGGTCTCTATAACAAGGGTATGTAATTGCCGAATATCAACAAGAACAAGCCCCGATCACCGGGGCTTGTGGCTTTGTAAAGCTGGCGTTTTTACCTGAGCCTCAGAAGCTGGAGGTGTCGGTAAAGAGGCCTACTTTTAAATCTTTGGCAGTGTATATTTCGCGACCATCCACACTGACTGAGCCATCTGCAATTCCCATAAACAGCTTGCGTTTTATCACGCGTTTCATGTTGATCCGGTAGGTTACTTTTTTGGCTGTTGGCAGGATCTGGCCGGTGAACTTCACTTCACCTACCCCCAAAGCCCGACCTTTACCAGGGCCACCAGACCAACCAAGGAAGAAACCAACCAGTTGCCACATAGCATCCAGTCCCAAACAGCCTGGCATGACCGGATCGCCCTGGAAGTGGCAGGCAAAGAACCAAAGCTCTGGGGTAATATCCAGTTCAGCAAGGATTTCACCTTTATCAAAGTCGCCGCCTTGCTCAGAAATATGTACAATGCGATCCATCATCAGCATCTGATCGATGGGGAGCTGGCTGTTGCCCGGGCCAAAGAGTTCACCGCGACCGCAGGCCGCCAATTCTTCTTTTGTAAAGCTATTCTTCATCATGTATGTTGATTCCAGTTAACGAGGTCTGATTTTTTCTGGTGGGAGCTTAGCGAACACTTGTACGCTAAGCAAGTCCGATTAGTGTAAAATAAGCACAAACACCAGCATTCAGCCAGCATTGAGGTACCGCATGAGCGAACAAGACAAACAAGCGCTAAGCAATGCCGAAAAGCAGCGGCGATACCGCGAACGGCAAAAAGAAGCTGGTAGAAAAGAGTTGCGTGGTTATCTGTCACCAGAAGCTTTGCGCTGCTATGAAGATATCCAGCAAAAAACAGATTGGAACGATAGCACCCTGGTCAGCAATGCTTTACGACTGATGTATGCTGCCCATAAGTGTGGCCAGGTCGGTTTGCTTTATGCCTGGTTAAAAGAGCATGATCGCTAACAGCCTCTGCCATTGAGCCGGTTGCTGCCGTATAATGCACGAACCTTGTTCGTCCTGTGAGTTGTTATGATTTTATTTGTACGTGATCTGACGGTCATCGATTTTTCTTATCTTTGTTCGCAGCGTGGTTTATTGGGTGAAAGTCTGATTGTGGATGTTGAGCTGCACGGTGATTTAGATCAGGCCTCCATGGTGTTTGATTTTGGCCTGGTCAAAAAAGTGATCAAAAAAGTCATTGATAGCAGCATCGATCATGCGTTGGCTGTGCCTGTGGCCTCGACTGCCTCCAGGCTGGAACAGCAAGATGCTGTCACCAGGGTGCATTTTAACAGTGCGCGTGGTGCCATTCAGGTGGCTGGCCCTGGGCAAGCCTTTGCTTTACTGCAGGCACAGCAGGTAGATCTGCAGTCCATAGAGCAATTTATTCTGCAGCAGTTGCATGGCCAGTTGCCAGACAATGTGAAACAAGTGCAGTTAACCTTAAGGCCGGAAGCCAGTCAGGGCTTTAGTTATCACTACAGTCATGGCCTGAAAAAGCACGATGGTAACTGCCAGCGTATCGCACATGGTCATCGCTCTACCATTCAGATCTATCAGGATGGCATGTTGTCTCCCCGGTTAAATAAGTTCTGGGCTGATCGCTGGCAGGATATTTACCTGATCACCACCGAGGATCTATGTCAGCCGGATGACTTGCAGTGGTTGCAGGCCAATGCCGGTGATCTCTGTTCGCGTTATCAGGCGGGCCAGGGCCAATTTGAAATTTGTTTACCCGCCAGCCATTGCGAAGTGGTGCCTTGCGATACCACTGTGGAATGCCTGGCTGACTACATAGCCGGTGCATTGAAAACATTGAATGCGGAACATCATTACAAGGTGGTTGCTTATGAAGGTGTGGCTAAAGGCGCTATTGCTTGCAGTTAGTTTGCCGCTGCAGGCAACTGAATTATCAAAAGACAGCATTGAGTTACGCGGGGAACTGACGCAGGGCAGCCTGATCCGTGCTGTAGTGCCGGCTGGCAGCCAGGTCTGGTTTAATGATACTGAAATTGCAGTAAGCCCAAGCGGCCAGGTGGTTTTTGGCATTGGCCGGGATGCTGCGCTTGAGCATCAATTGCGTGTTCAGCTAAATGGCCAGCAGCTTATCCTGCCATTAACATTCAGTGGCCGGGAATACGACATTCAACGGATTGAAGGGGTAGAGCAGCGCTTTGTCAGCCCTCCGGCTGAAGTACTGGCCAGGATCCGTCGTGATAGCCAGCAGGTGCAGGCTGCACGGACAACGATGACCGACTTGCCGTATGCTTTCCAACAGCCGGTATGGCCCGCCTATGGCCGCATCAGTGGTGTTTATGGGTCACAACGTATTTTTAATGGCCAGCCTCGTAACCCACATTTGGGGCTGGATATTGCCGGCCCGGTTGGTAGCCCGGTGTACGCCCCGATGACCGGTATAGTCACGCTGGCAGACGACTTGTACTACTCGGGGCTAACCCTCATCATCGACCATGGATATGGTGTAAGCAGTACGTTGATGCACCTGAATGCTTTTCATGTAACCGTTGGTGATAAAGTTACTCAGGGCCAGTTAGTGGCAGATATGGGCGCTACCGGCCGGGTGACCGGGCCTCATCTGGATTGGCGAATCAACTGGTTTCAAGAGCGATTGGATCCCGCTTTGCTTATGCCGGAAGCTGCACCGCCAAGGCAGGATCCAAATCGTCGTTAAGCTTTAATGGTCCATTGCCGGGGCGGCCCACCAGGGGTGAAGTGCATCTTCAGCAGTCATACGCAATTGTGCCACTGTAGCGGGTGGCGCGCTTAACGTGATGTGTCGCTCTAACAAGCGGTCACGCCGAAACAACTGCAGGGTCAAGGGCTGCTGTACAGGCAAACGTTTAAGCAGTTCTGGCAGGCTGCTGGTAGTCAGCCGGTAGCCATCCAAAGCCAGCAATTCGTCACCTACCATCAGGCCAGCCTGATGCGCGGGTCCTTTGTGATAGACAGCGGTGAGTTTGATGCTGTGTTCACTGCTCTGATATTGGGCACCAAGCCAGACGTTACCCTCTGATTCAGCTGTTCCGTTCAGATCGTCAGGGCTGGTCGGTTGACGCCAGTTCAGTGTTAATCCAAGAGCTGGTATGTAATCGGCCAAAGGGATAGGTTCGGCTTCTTGCACCCAGTGGTTCAGTTGTGTTGCCAGCTCGGGTAGCTGCCACTCCACTAATTGTTCTGCGATGGCGCCAGGGGGAGTCCCGGTAGTTAAATGCTTTAGCCATAGCTGTTGCATCAGCTCTGGCAAGTTGCGACCTTTCGCGGTTAAAGCGGCATCAAGACAAAGTGCCACCAAAGCACCTTTGGCGTAATAACTGGCTATCGCATTGACGGCATTTTCATCCTGCTTATAGAATTTAGTCCAGGCATCAAAACTGCTGTCTTCCAGTGATTGCACCGTATCGCTTGGGTTACGGGTGACGCGGCTGATGGTTTTTTCCAGGGTTTTTAAATAACGCTCTGTGCTTTGCAGACCACTGCTGTACAAGGCCAAATCATCAAAGTAGGAGGTAAAGCCTTCGTAGATCCATAACTGTCGGCTGTATTGTTCCTGTGTCAGTTGATAAGGATGAAATTCGGCCGGTTTTAATCGTTTTACCCACCAGGTATGGAAATATTCATGACTGCAGAGGCTCAACAAGGTTTGATAACCTTCCGACAGATCGGCGTTGTCCGTTTGCACTGCAGGTAAATCAAAGCGGCTGCACAACAGCAAGGTCGAGTCCAGGTGTTCCAGACCACCAAAGCCGGAGTCAGTAACCCAGGTTAAAAACCAATAAGCCCTTAAATCCTCAGGCAAAGCGCCAAAGACATTTCGTTGTTGCTGGCAAATCCTGGCCAGATCGGCGGTAAAGCGGCTGGCATCAAATAAATTACGTCCGGTCACCACCAGGTAATGCGGTACATCGTCGATGTGAAACTCGCTCAGTTGAAAGCGGCCCGCTAATAAGGGGCTGTCAATTAAGTGCTGGTAATGCCTGGCCAGGTAGGTGCCAAAGCCCAGCCATGGGGTATCGTCTGCCGCAGGCAAAGCGGTAGCCAGTCGCCAATCGGCCGCACCTGCATCTGTTGGGGCATGTACTTTCAGGCAATGCGGCAGTTGTTCATAACCGGCGACCGACAAACACAGACAGGCTGGGTTTAATACCGCGACTTCATCATCCAGATAAGCAGCCCGCACCGAGCGATCAAACGCATAGAGCTGATAGCGTATCTGAACGCTTTGGTTGCGGTGCACCAGTTGCCAGCTTTGTTTGTCGACTTTTTCGACCGGTAAAGGCCCTTGCTGATCCGATGCTGTCAGCCATAGTATATTGCGGGCAAAGTCCCGGATCATGTAGCTACCAGGGATCCAGGCCGGCAATTGCAACAGCAGGGGGCCGTTGTCTTGTGGCTGTATGGTGAGTTCCATCTCAATCAGATGGGCCGCGATATCGACACAACGAAGCTGGTATTGAATGAAAGCCTTCATATATACTGAGGTCTCCTGCAGATAGACTCTGTTGATTGTAACATGACAAGGAATCCCCATGGCGCAAGAAACGATTTTCAGCAAAATTGTACGCGGCGAAGTTCCGGCCGATATCCTGTACCAGGATGAACTGGTGACTGCTTTTCGGGACATTCATCCCAGAGCACCCAGCCATATTTTGATTATCCCCAATCACTTGATCCCAACAGTCAATGATGTAGAGCCGCAGCATGAACAAGCACTGGGTCGCCTCTTTACCGTGGCTCGTAAACTGGCGGCAGAGGAGGGCATTGCTGAGGATGGCTATCGGCTGATTATGAACTGCAATCAGCATGGCGGTCAGGAGGTGTACCATATTCATCTGCATTTGGTAGGCGGGCGCCCCTTAGGCCCCATGTTAAGCTACTAAAGCTGGCAGCATTGCATTTGCCGGGCGTTCACGTACAATGCGCGCCCGCACATACAACCAACAGATCAGAGCGAGCATGAGCACAGACAACCAAGACGCACTTATTGCCAAACGCATGCAGCATGCCATCACCCGGGTAACTAAAACCGTTTTTCCGGGGCGCACCAATCACCACAACACCTTGTTTGGTGGTGAGGCGCTGGCCTGGATGGATGAAGCCGCTTTTATTGCTGCTACCCGTTTTTGCCGTAAACCCCTGGTAACTGTGTCTTCTGACCGGGTTGATTTTAAAGAAGCCATTCCTGCTGGCAGTTTGATTGAACTGGTCGCAAAGATTGATCATGTCGGGCGTACCAGTATCCGGGTGCATGTGGATATTTTTTTGGAGCACATGTACCAGGATGACCAGCACAAAGCCATTTCCGGCAGCTTTACCTTTGTTGCGCTTGGGCCGGATCGCAAACCTGTGCCGGTGCTGTCAGGGTTTGATGGCTAGGTCCTTTACTTGACTTTGTGTGCTGTTGGATTAATCTGGTAAGAGCAGTTAGCAGCCGCCAGGTGACACAATGAAAACAGCACAGCAGTGGTTTGATGCATACGCGGTAAGCCATCAAAATAAAATAAATAAGGCCATTCACTGGTTAGCGGTGCCAATCATTTATGGCACTGTTTTTGGTTTGCTATGGTCCATTCCGATGCCTTTGTCCGGTCTGGCTGCCAGCCAAATCAATTGGGCCATGTTAATGGCTGTACCTGTGTTGGTGTTTTATTTTAGTTTATCTTTTGCACTGGGTGCGGGCATGACCTTGTTTACCGCTCTGGTATTTTCTGTGTTGCGTTGGCACGAACTGGCGCTTGGCTGGCCTCTTTGGCTCAGTAGCCTGGTACTCTTTGCAGTCATGTGGCTGTTGCAATTTATCGGGCATCATATTGAAGGGAAAAAACCGTCCTTTTTTCAGGATATTTTCTTTTTGCTGATTGGGCCGGCCTGGCTACTGAGCTTTGTGTTGCAGCGCCTTGGCATCCGTTATCAGCGCCGTTGCGACTAATGTAGCGGGATTCAGGTTTAACTGAGCTGCAGCCTGGCTGCACTCGGGTATAATTTCAGCTATCTCAAGCAGTTCTGGTGGCGCCTTGCTTCACAACTTAGACGATAAAAGACATCTGCAATTTTGGCTACTGCACACGCTCGGTTGGATAGGTTTTGCCGTGGTGCATTATCTGGGCTCTCTGGTGCAGGAGATGCGCGATGCTTACCTATGGGTGGTATTACTGGATGCCTTTGTGGGCTGGTTACTGACCATACCCCTGCGCTATGTGTATCAACGTGCCTGGTACTGGCATCCACTAAAAATGATCCTGACGGTCTTGTTGCTGGCCACTGTGGTTGCCGTGGTATGGACCATCTTTAAAAACCATTCCTACTGGGAAATCTACCGCCATGGCTTTCAGCCAAAAAGCTGGAGTTGGGCCCAGTTGTACCTGCGACATACGCCGGTCTCTTTTTATGTGATCCTAAGCTGGAGTGGCCTTTATTTTGGTATTAAGTATTACCAGACCCTGCAACGGGAAAAGCAGAAGCTGCTTACTGCTACCAACAGAGCGCATGAAGCTCAGTTAAAGATGTTGCGCTACCAGCTCAACCCTCACTTTTTATTCAATACCTTAAACGCAATTTCTACGCTGGTGTTGACCAGAGAAAATGATACTGCGGAGAAAATGGTAACCCGGCTCAGTGACTTTTTGCGTTATTCTTTGTACAAAGATCCGATCAAAAAAGTCCCCCTGCAACAGGAAATCAGTGCGGCTCGGCTTTATCTGGAAATTGAAAAAGTACGTTTTTCAGAGCGGTTGAAGGTGAGTTTTGAAATCAGTGATGAAGCCTGCCAGGCATTAGTACCCAGTTTAATCTTGCAACCCCTGATTGAAAATGCCATAAAGTACGCAGTAGCAACCCAGGTAGAAGGTGGCCGAATTGCAATTTCAGCGAAAAAGTTTGGTCATGATCTGCTGTTGGAAGTAGCCGACAATGGACCAGGTGTGCCGCTGGATGGTGGTTTGCCCAAGTCGGAAAACAGTGGGGTTGGTTTGGTCAATACCCGTGAGCGGTTAGCGGCATTGTACGATCATAATTTTTCATTGGTGCTGACGCACAACGATCCATTGGGACTGAAGGTCAATATTCGTATCCCTTATGAACTGGACACAACGGAATAAAGAGCATGCTGAAGGTAGTAGTAGTCGATGATGAGCCATTAGCCCGCAAAGGGATGTTGTACCGGCTGGGAGAATTTAAGGAGCTGACGGTAGTCGCTGAATGTGCCAATGGTAAAGAAGCGATTGATGCCATTGCTGCGCATCAGCCCGATTTGGTGTTTCTGGATGTAGAAATGCCAGGTATTAATGGCTTTGCTGTGATTGAACATTTGCAAAATCAACAATTGCCAATGCCTTACATTATTTTTGTCACCGCTTACGATCACTATGCGTTGGCGGCCTTTGATGTCAATGCTATTGATTATGTACTAAAGCCAGTTGAGGCAGAGCGGTTAAAGCTGGCTGTGGATAAAGCCATCAAGGTGTTTGACAGCCGGGATGATCAGAAGCACAAATCGCAACTGGCGCAGGTTGTATCCCGCTTAACCGGTGATGCAGCCGACACTATTTTGGAGCGGCTGAGTAACGAAGAGCCAGTGGTTGACTCACGCTATCCGGATGCCATTAGTATCAAAGACAGTGGCGAAATTACCCGGGTAATGGTGATTGATATTGATTGGGTGGATGCAGCCGGTGATTACATGTGTATCCATACCCGTGATGGTCAAACGCATATTCTGCGTAAAACCATGAAGGAGCTGGAGCAAGAACTGGATCCGCGCTTGTTTGTCCGGGTGCATCGTTCAGCCATTGTCAATGTAAATACCATCGTAAAGCTGCAGATGTTACCCAATGGCGAGCATCAGTTGATGTTAAGCAATGATCAGACGGTGAAAGTCAGCCGTAGCTACAAAGACAGGGTCAAACAGGTCTTTAAAGGAGCATAAACCATCACCTCAGTAGGTAGCTTGCCGTCCCTTAGCAGGACGGCAACCGAACTGAGTCAGTCATTGGCGACTTGTTGCTGCCAGCGAAGCAGATAAGGATCAATGCGTTTTTTCCGCTCGCCGCTGGCCTGCAGCGGGTACAGACCAGCCTGATGATTCACTTCACCAGCCATCATCAGGTGGGCACCGCCAAGTAACTGCTCCACTGCGTAGGCACCTAATTTAGTGGCAAGGATGCGATCCGCTCCAACGGGTGATCCCCCGCGTTGAATATGCCCCAACACACAAGCACGACATTCGATGCCGATCGCATCGGTAATGTCCGCTGCCAGCGTGGTGCTGCCACCAGGGTAGCAATGCTCGGCCATCACAATGATGTAACTGCTTTTGCCTTTCAGTACCTGGGCATTCTGAATGGGCCGAATCACTGTATCGAGCTGGCCTGGTTCCAGAGTACCGAACTCCGGACAGATAATTTGCTCTGCGCCGGATGCGATACCGGCAGACAGTGCAATAAACCCGCTGTGGCGTCCCATCAGCTCTACCAGAAAGATACGTTCGAACGCATCGGCAGTATCCCGAATTTTATCAATGGCATCCAGCGCCGTATCAATGGCGGTGGCATAGCCTATGGTGGCATCGGTGCCATCCACATCATTGTCAATGGTACCCGGCAAGCCAAGAATTTGCCCCTTGTAATGCTGAGCGATGGCCAGGGCACCTTTAAAACTGCCATCACCTCCAATCACCAGCAACGCATCAAGCTGCAGTTGACGCAGTGTGGCGGCGGCAGCTTTTGCGCCTTCTTCAGTCTGTAAAGCAGGGCAACGGGCGCTTTTTAAAATGGTGCCGCCCAGCTGAATAATATGCTGCACATGATAAGGCAGCAGCTTGGTATAGTCGCCTTCTATTAAGCCGTTGTAACCATGAGAAAAGCCAATCACCTCAATTTGGTGAGCTGCAGCCGTTAACACCACCGAACGAATGCAGGCATTCATGCCTGGCGCATCGCCACCTGAAGTTAAAACACCTATGCGCCGTATCGTTGCCATCTGATTGCTCCATTGCTATCTACAGAGCAGCAGTATAGCAAAACTTCATTGCAACACTTTGATCTGCCGCATAACGCTACATAACGCAATAAAGTGCTGGCTGGCGGAAACTGCAGGACTTTTGTCTTTGAATAAGCGAAAATAGTGGTTGTTGTTTTGCCCTTACAGGTAGTCCTTCCATGCATCAGGTTTCCGGTCGCGCAATTTTAGGTTTCAGCCTTGCTTTTACCACGGCGGTGCTCTGGGGGGTTTTACCGATAGTACTGAAGGTGCTGCTTGATTTTCTGACCGCCAGTACCTTGACTGGTATTCGTTTTTTCGTAGCTGCTGTTATGGTTGGTGTCTTATTGTGGTGGCAGCGGCAATGGCCCCGGTTCAGTTTGTTAAGCCGGCAAGGCATTGTATTGTTGTTGATTGCTGTGCTGGGCCTGTTGGCCAATTATCTGTTGTATATGTCAGGTTTAAATTACCTGACCGCAGAAACAGCTCAACTGTTAATCCAGTTGGCCCCTTTTCTGATGATGTTAGGAGGGGTCTGGATTTTTAAAGAGCGCTTGTTGTTTTGGCAAAAAATTGGTGCTCTGGTGTTGGTGGTTGGGTTGCTGCTGTTTTTTAATACACGCTTGTTGGTGCTACTGACTCAATTGAGCGAAGAAAGCTTTGGTTTATTGCTGATCATTGGAGCGGCTGTCACCTGGGCAGCTTATGCTCTGGCACAAAAGCAATTGTTGGTGCATTACAGTTCAAAGCAAATTATGGTGCTTATTTATTGTGCCGGAGCTGTAGTATTTATGCCTTTGTCGGATCTGCAGCCTTTGCTGCAACTGACGGGGTGGCATTGGGCATTTTTGCTGTTTTGTTGCTTAAATACCGTGGTAGCGTATGGAGCTTTTGCGGAGGCTTTGCATCATTGGGAGGCTTCAAAAGTCAGTGCTGTGTTGGCTATTACGCCTTTGATCACCATACTGGTTGCCAAAGGTTTGCATCAATGGCAGCCAGAATGGCTGACACCAGAACCTTTAAATGGCTGGGCCATGCTGGGAGCTTGTTTGGTGGTGGTAGGTTCCATGACAACCGCATTATCACCGTTGTGGGGGCAGTATCACGCTAAATTCCAAGAAAAACGCCGTAGTCAGCAACTACGGCGTTAAAACAGGCTGGTACTGGTAGCCGTTATTTAACCTGCACGATTTTACAGGTATTAGAGGCTCCGATAGTTTCCATTTGATCACCATGGGTCAGCATCACCAGATCGCCACTTTTTAAACCAGCCTGGCTGGCAATGCATTGAATTGCACTGTGAGCCAGTTCCTGTGCCGGAATAGCCCTGGTATCAAAAAATGCTGGATACACACCACGGTACAGCGCCAGTTTGTTCAGTGTTTTTTGATGGCGTGACAGGGCATAAATGGGCTGGGTGGAGGTGATTCGTGACATCAGCTTGGCGGTATAGCCAGATTCAGTCAGCGCGATGATGGCTTTAATGCCAGGCAGATGGTTCGCTGCATACATCGCGGACAAGGCTATGGTCTCACTGACATCACTGAAGGTTTCCTCCATCCGGTGCTTGGATACTTTAATGCTGGGGTGCTTTTCGGCTCCAAGACAAACCCGTGCCATCGCATCCACTGTTTCTGTCGGATAAGCACCAGCTGCGGTTTCAGCAGACAGCATCACGGCATCGGTACCATCCAGTACCGCATTTGCCACGTCCATCACCTCCGCCCGGGTTGGCATTGGGCTTTCGATCATCGACTCCATCATTTGAGTTGCTGTGATCACAATCCGATTCAACTGGCGACTGCGGGCGATAATACGCTTTTGCTGGCCAACCAACTCAGCATCGCCTATTTCTACCCCCAAATCCCCTCGGGCCACCATAACGGCATCGGAAGCCAGAATAATGTCATCCAGGGTAGGGTTATCTGCCACGGCTTCAGCCCGTTCAATTTTTGCCATGATACGGGCTTCAGAGCCTGCAGCCAAAGCCAGCTCGCGTGCCAGACGCAGGTCGTCACCGCAGCGCGGAAAAGAAACTGCCAGATAATCTACATCAATTTCAGCTGCCAGCTTGATGTCTTCTTTGTCTTTTTCGGTCAGGGCCGGGGCTGATAAGCCGCCGCCCTGGCGATTAATGCCTTTGTTGTTACTGAGCTTACCGGCCACGGTGACCTTGGTGTGTACCTTGCTGCCATCGACCGAAGTAACTTGCAATTGGATGCGACCATCATCCAGCAGCAGAATATCGCCAGGCTGTACATCCTGTGGCAATTCTTTGTAATCAATCCCTACCTGCTCAGTAGTGCCGGCGCCTTTCGGTAAGCTGGCATCCAGCAGGAATGCCTGCTCAGGTTTTAGCTGCACTGAGCCTTCAGCAAAGGTCGAGACACGAATTTTGGGTCCCTGCAAATCACCAAGAATGGCGACATGAGTCCCGGTTTTATTGGCGGCAGCACGAACCATGGCAGCGCGCTGGCGATGGTCATCGGCACTGCCATGAGAGAAGTTGAAGCGAAATACCGTGGCCCCTTTTTTAATCAGTTGCTCTATTGCGGTTTCGGTATTGGTGGCAGGGCCTAGGGTCGCGACAATTTTAGTTCTTCTTGGCATCAAATGCTCCTGAATGCAGCTATGGACGAATAACAAACAGTGTAATGTAATTTTATTACAGAATACAGCGTTATGGAGAAATTAAATAACAACGACCGTACAGCAAGTCAGGCGGTCGTTGTGCTGATTCAGGCAGGAAAGTCTTTCTTTTCGAAGCGGGAGCCGCGTAAACTATCTTTTACTTTTTTCAGGTTTTCACGGAACTTGGAGCCGCGGCGTAAGGTAAAACCTGTAGCCAGAATATCGATCAGTACCAGTTGAGCAACCCGGGAAGCCATGGGCATGTACATATCGGTGTCTTCCGGCACATCCAGCGACAACACCAGTGTACACTCGCGGGCCAATGGGCTGTCATAGGCCGTAATGCCAATTACAGTAGCATCGTTTTCGCGTGCAATGGCTGCGATATCACACAGGTTTTTAGTACGGCCGGTATGGCTGATGCATACCACTACATCGCCTTCTGCGCTGTTAATAGCCGACATACGTTGCATCACGATATCGTCAAAGCAAACGACCGGTACATTAAAGCGGAAAAACTTGTTCTGAGCATCATGCGCCACAGAGGCTGATGCGCCCAAACCAAAAAATGAAATTTTCTTCGCCTGCGTAAGTACATCCACCGCGCGGTTAATGGTATTGATATCTACATTGTGGCGGGCAGAGTCCAGCGCTGCCATGGTGGATTCAAAAATTTTTGCAGTATAGGCTTCAGGACCATCTTCTTCTTCTACATGACGGTTCACATAGGGAGTGCCATTGGCCAGGCTTTGCGCCAGATGCAGCTTAAAATCCGGAAAGCCTTTGGTATCCAGGCGACGGCAGAAGCGGTTAACTGTTGGCTCACTGACATCAGCCATTTTCGCCAGGGCAGCTATACTGCTATGGATGGTGGTTTGTGGGTTAGCCAGGATCACTTCAGCCACTTTACGTTCAGACTTGCTGAAGTTTGCCACGCTGTTGACTATTTTTTCGAGTACATTCATTCCAAGCTTCCTGGTTATGCAACCGGATGATACAGAGATCCGATGTAATCTTGTTGTTATACATCCAAACCCGGTTACAGAAAAGTATTTATTTTACCACAGTTAGAGCCTGTAGCACGCTGTAACTCACTGCAGCTGAGCGTATAATAGGATACTTAAGCATAAATGTAATTTAATTACAATAAGTCGGGTTTACAACGCCGGAATGCTGCGCTAGTATGCGGTGGTTGTTGTAAAATTACATCTTTAGAACGGGACTAAACTATGTCATCTGCAGCAAAAGCCTGTGATCTTATTTTATTTGGCACCAAAGGAGATCTGGCGCGTCGTAAGTTATTGCCGGCTCTGTATCAACTGGAAAAAGCCGGTTTAATGCAGGATGACAGCAGGGTAATAGGGGTGGCCAGAGATGAGCTGGAGTTAGAGGCTTATCAGCAACTGGTTCGGAAAAACCTGGAAACCTTTATTAAGAAAGAGCCGATTGACGAAGAAGTCTGGCAACGTTTTAAAGAGCGTTTGCATTATGTGCAACTGGATTTAAGCGCGACTGCGGATTACAAGAAACTCAGTGCTGTAGTAGATAGTAGCCAGCGCATTCCGGTCAGCTATTTTGCTACCCCACCGGCGTTGTTTTCCGCGATTTGTGCTGGCTTGCACGCCGCCGGCCTTGCAGCCGAACCTGCCCGGGTTGTGCTGGAGAAGCCCATTGGTCACGATTTAGAATCATCCCGGCTTATCAATGAGCAAGTGGCTCAGTATTTTAACGAATGCCAAATCTACCGCATCGATCACTACCTTGGTAAAGAAACGGTGCTTAATTTGTTGGCCCTGCGTTTTGCGAACGCAATTTTCGCTTCGAACTGGGATCATAATGCCATCGATCACGTGCAAATTACTGTAGCTGAAGAAGTTGGAGTCGAAGGGCGCTGGAGTTACTACGACGACGCCGGTCAGATGCGTGACATGGTGCAAAACCATTTATTGCAGGTACTGACGCTGATAGCGATGGAGCCACCAGCACGCCTGGATGCCGACAGCATCCGGGATGAAAAGCTTAAAGTATTGAAGGCTTTGCGTCCTATTGATACCAGCAATGTGCATGAAAAGACGGTACGTGGTCAATACGCAGGTGGTTATGTTGCCGGCGGCGCTGTGCCGGGCTACCTGGATGAAGAGGGCTCGCGTAGCAATAGCAGCACAGAAACTTTTGTTGCGATTAAAGTGGATATCGATAACTGGCGTTGGGCCGGAGTTCCTTTCTACCTGCGGACCGGTAAACGTATGCCGGAAAAGCGCAGCGAAGTGGTGATCAGTTTTAAACCGCAACCACACAATATTTTTCATGAAACTTACAAGCAGTTGCCAGCCAATAAGCTGATCATTCGTCTGCAACCTGATGAGGGTGTGGAAGTTCAGGTCATGAACAAAATTCCAGGTTTGGGTGAGCACATGCAGCTGAAACAAACCAAGCTGGATTTGAGCTTTGATGAAACGTTCAGTTCCAAGCGCATTGCCGATGCCTACGAGCGCTTACTGCTTGAAGCCATGCTTGGCAATCAATACCTCTTTGTACGTCGCGATGAAGTGGAGCATGCCTGGCGTTGGGTGGATGGTATTTTGGCAGCCTGGCAAGCAACAGGCGAAACCCCTAAAAGTTATCAGGCCGGCAGTTGGGGGCCTGTATCTGCCATTTCATTGCTGGCACGTGATGACCGCAATTGGGACGAATAGGAGTCAGGATGCAATTTCATCGTTTTGAAAACAGTAGCGCGCTAAACAGCACCTTTGCCAGGTGGTTAATTCGCATAGTTAAAGATGCCATTGCCGAGCGAGGCCATGCCTACCTGGCGGTGTCCGGTGGCCGTACACCGCAGGCATTGTTTGCACACTTGGCCGGGACTGACTTGCCCTGGCAGCAAGTTACCATCACCCTGGCGGATGACCGTTGGTTGGCTCCGGATGCTCAGGACAGCAATGAGCGTCTGGTGAAGTCGGTACTGCTGCAAGACAAAGCCAGCGCGGCTCACTTTGTAAGTCTGGTGACTACAGATGAACGCGCTGAGCAGGGAGCTGCTGTGATTAACCAGCGGCTGTCATCGTTACCAAAGTTTGATGCCGTTATTCTTGGCATGGGGGAGGATGGCCATACCGCCTCACTGTTTCCCTGCAGCCAGGAATTGTCTTTGGGGCTGAACACGACGCAGGATGCACTGGCCGTTCATCCGACTACAGCACCTTACCAGCGGATCTCGTTGTCCAAACAGCGTTTGCTGAACACGCAGCACTTGTTTTTGCATCTGGTTGGTGCCGGTAAACTGCCGGTATTGAACCAAGCCATAGCCGGTGATGATGTGCTGCAGATGCCAATCCGCGCTTTCTTACACCATCCCTGTGTTGATATCCAGGTGATGTTTGCTACCGAGTAGAGGCTATTTATGCACCCTGTCATTCAACAAGTCACCGATCGTATTGCCGCCAGAAGTGAGCGCAGCCGGGCGGTTTATCTGGCCAGGATTGAAAAGGCACGCCTAAAAGGACCCCATCGCGGTACCTTATCCTGTGGTAACCTGGCACATGGTTTTGCTGCTTGTGGCAAGCAGGATAAATCCGATCTGCGTAGCCTGACCAAAGCCAATATAGGCATTATTTCGTCGTACAACGATATGCTGTCAGCACATCAACCCTATGAGCATTATCCGGCGTTGATCAAAGCCGCAGCCCAAGAGGTAGGCAGTGTTGCTCAGTTTGCCGGTGGTGTGCCAGCGATGTGTGATGGTGTCACTCAGGGGCAGCCTGGGATGGAGCTCAGCTTGATGAGCCGCGACATTATTGCGATGGCCGCAGCGGTTGGTCTATCGCACAATATGTTTGATGGTGGTCTGATGCTTGGCATTTGCGACAAAATAGTGCCCGGACTGTTGATGGCAGCTTTTAGTTTTGGCCATTTACCCTTTGTGTTTGTACCCGCAGGGCCGATGCCATCCGGTATTCCCAATAAAGAAAAAGCGCGCGTACGCCAGTTGTATGCCGAAGGTAAAGCAAGCAAAGAGCAATTGCTGGAGGCCGAATCAGCGTCGTATCACTCAGCAGGTACCTGTACCTTTTATGGCACAGCCAACTCCAATCAGTTGGTGGTAGAAATGATGGGGCTGCACTTGCCAGGTTCTTCATTTGTAAATCCAGGAACCGAGCTGCGTGATGAGCTGACCAAAGCCGCTACCCGGCAAGTGACTCGTTTGACCGACTTAGGCACTGAGTACCTGCCCATCGGCAGCATGGTGGATGTAAAATCCATCGTCAACGGTCTGGTCGGCTTGTTGGCTACCGGCGGCTCTACCAATCATACTATGCATCTGATTGCGGTCGCCCGTTCGGCTGGCTTTCTGATCAACTGGGATGATTTTGCCGAACTATCCAGTGTGACTCCACTGGTAACCCGTATTTACCCCAATGGCCAGGCAGACATCAATCATTTTCAACAAGCCGGAGGTATGGCTTACCTGATCCGCACTTTACTGGATGAAGGCCTGCTGCACGAAGATGTGCACACCGTGGCTGGTTTTGGCTTGCGCCGTTACACCCAGGTGCCGGTATTGCAAGATGGCAAGCTGGTATGGGTAGATGGCCCGACCGAATCGCTTGACCCAAGTGTCTTAACTTCTGCCGCAGCTCCCTTTAAAAACCATGGCGGGCTTGAGGTGCTGTCTGGCAATCTGGGACGTGCTGTCATGAAAACCTCCGCTTTGCGTGACGGTACTGCTGCGATTACAGCTCCTGCAGTAGTTTTTTCCAGTCAGCACGAGTTGGACGCTGCTTTTAAAGCCGGAGATTTAAATAAAGACTGCATTGTGGTGGTTCGTTTTCAGGGACCAAAAGCCATTGGAATGCCGGAGTTGCATAAACTGACACCTCCTCTTGGCGTGTTGCAAGACCGAGGCTACAAAGTCGCTCTGGTGACAGATGGTCGTATGTCGGGTGCTTCCGGTAAGGTTCCGGCAGCCATTCATGTGACACCGGAAGCGGTAGAAGGCGGCTTACTGGCCAAAGTGCAAAACGGTGATCTGGTGCGGGTAGATGCTGATCAAGGTGTACTGGAAGTGCTGGTTGATGCGGACGAGCTGGCCAAGCGTCAGGCAGAAACCATCGATTTATCCGATAGCTACGCAGGCATGGGCCGGGAAATTTTTGGCGGGCTACGTGCTCAGTTAACCGGGGCAGAAGAGGGGGCTTGCGCCTTGTTCTCGACCGAAGATCATCTGGTAGCCGCTGGAGGTAGCAATGACTGATGTGCGTTACGCCATTGTGGCAGACATCGGCGGCACCAACGCCCGCTTCAGCCGGGTGGATTTATCGGCTTTGACATTGGATAAAGTCCAGCAGTATCGTTGTGCCGATTTTGCCAGTCTGGCGGATGCACTGCAGCATTACCGTACAGATCAGCAGTTGCATGCTTTAAGCGATGTTGCTATTGCCATCGCCTGCCCGGTGCAAGGTGATATGGTGCAAATGACCAACTTTCACTGGCAATTTTCCATCAGCGCGATGCAGCAGCAACTGGAGCTTTCCACTTTGCTGGTGATGAATGATTTTACCGCGGTGGCGATGAGCTTGCCTGCGGTGCAAGCTGCGGCTTGTGTGCAGGTAGGCGCAGGTACCGCTGTTGCCGGGCAGCCGATGGCAGTGCTGGGCGCAGGCACTGGTCTGGGTGTTGGCCATTTGTTGCCTGTTGGAGAAAAAGGTTATCTGCCACTGCCCGGAGAAGGTGGCCATGTCGATTGGGCTCCCACCAATCAGCAGGAGTGGGCAATATACCAGCAGCTAAGCGCTAAATATGGCCATGTTTCCCCAGAGCGCTTGTTATCAGGCCCTGGGTTGGAAGACTTGTACCTGGCACTGGCAGCGTATCGCCAACAGCAGGTTGAACCACTCAGTGCAGCTGCTATTTCACAGCAGGCATTGGCCGCTGACAATGCGCTGGCTTCAGCCACCATAGCGCAGTTTTTTGCCAGCCTTGGCAGTATCGCCGGTGATCTGGCATTGACATTAAGCACCACGGGAGGCGTTTTTATTGGCGGTGGCATAGTGCCGAAACTATTACCGCTGCTCCCGCAGAGTGAGTTTCGTGCCCGCTTCGAGCAAAAAGGGCGTTTTACAGCCTTTAATCAGGCCATTCCAACTTATGTAATCACAGCAGAGCAACCCGGCCTTATTGGCGCTGCTTTGTATCTGAAGCAAACCATCTTACAACAAACTCAGGGCGAGTAAGCACTATGGCATTTGAAAATTGGCAATTAGATCCTGCAACCTTGTTTGCTCAAGGCCCTGTGGTACCCGTTATCGTCATAAATGATTTGGCTGAAGCCGTGCCTATGGCGAAAGCACTGGTTGCTGGCGGCTTGCGCGTTCTTGAAGTGACGCTGCGAACCCCTGTGGCAATGGATGCGATCCGCTTGCTAAGTCAGGAAGTACCGGATGCGATTGTTGGTGCCGGCACCGTCACTTCGTCGGAGCAATTGCAGCAGGTCATTGCCGCTGGTGCCCGTTTTGCCATCAGTCCGGGCATGACCCGTGAGCTATTGCAGGCAGGTAAGGACTCTGTGATCCCACTGATCCCTGGCATTGCCAGCATTTCTGAGTTGATGGAAGGGCTGGCACTTGGGTATACCCACTTCAAGTTTTTCCCCGCAGAAGCTGCTGGTGGCGTTAAAACATTGAAATCCATCCATGGTCCTTTCTCAGAAGTTCGTTTCTGCCCAACCGGCGGTATCAATGAGAAAAACTTCCTTGAGTATCTGGCACTGCCGAATGTGGTGTGTGTGGGTGGCTCCTGGGTGTTGCCGGCCGATGCCATTGCCGCAGGAGACTGGCAAAGAGTCACAACCTTGTGTCAGGAGGCTTTGGCGCAGGTGCAGACCCACTGAGACCTGGCAACTGTGCCGGCTTAAGCCGGCCAGTTCACTGAGCTGCGGCTGTTTAAGCCGAAAATGTTGATCATCACACCTTAACTACCGATAATTTTTTGCATACTTAACCACTAAGAACTAGCCCTTAGTGCATACAGATGTTTTATTTCTGCTACTTTAGTCGCAACCTCGCAATTTAACGCTATTTTCTGGCATTTTGTCCTGATTTTTCTTTATCTGCTATGCTACAATGCCGCCGCCTGCAATAGGTAAAAGCTTCCCTTTAATCCGAATGTAACTAGATAGGTCTGGCCATGCAAAGTCTCCGTTGCGTGTCGTGGTTGGCTGGTTTGCTGTGTCTGCTGTTCAGCACTCCGGTTTTTGCTGCATCCGCTGCTCCACTTGATTTAACAAGCTCTCTCGTTGGTTTTGTCTGTATCGCAATCTTTGTTGTTGCCTATATTCTGGTAATGGGCGAAGAGAAACTCCATATGCGTAAATCCAAGCCCGTATTGGTCGCGGCGGGCCTTATTTGGATTTTGATTGGCTGGGTCTACATCAGTCAGGATATTCCCGATGTGACGGAGGCGGCATTTCGTCATAACCTGCTCGAGTTCGCTGAATTGATGCTGTTCCTGCTGGTTGCTATGACTTACATCAATGCGCTGGAAGAGCGACGCCTATTTGATGCGCTGCGCTCCTGGATGATTCGTAAGGGCTTTAGTTACCAGAATTTATTTTGGATCACTGGCTTTTTGTCGTTCTTTATTTCGCCTATTGCCGATAACCTGACTACGGCCTTACTGATGTGTGCCGTGGTGATGAAAGTTGCCGAAGGTGACAAGCGGTTTATTAATATTTGTTGCGTAAATATCGTTATTGCTGCCAACGCAGGCGGTGCTTTTAGCCCCTTTGGTGATATTACTACACTGATGGTATGGCAAGCTGGCTTGGTTCGTATTGATGAGTTCCTGGTGTTGTTCCTGCCTGCTCTGGTCAATTACCTGGTACCAGCAGCGGTGATGAGCTATTTCGTTGAAAAGAAACAGCCCAGCGCTGTCTATGAAGAGGTGGAGCTAAAACGTGGTGCGCTGCGAATTCTAACTTTGTTCTTGCTAACTGTAGCAACGGCTGTACTGTGTCACAGCTTGCTGCATCTGCCGCCGGTGCTGGGTATGATGATGGGGCTTGGCTATTTGCAGTTTTTTGGTTATTTCCTGCGGATGACTCTGCCAGGTTCACTGGCTCGTAAAAAAGCGATGGCTGAGCGGGAAGGGGATCAGGAAAAGTTAAAGCGCTTGGGTGGTGTGGTGCCCTTTGATGTGTTTAGCCGGGTTTCCAGGGCCGAGTGGGACACCTTGTTATTCTTCTATGGCATCGTTATGTGCGTAGGCGGATTGGGTTTTCTTGGTTACCTCGGTTTAATGTCCGACCTGCTGTACGAAGGTTGGAATGCCACCTCTGCCAATATTCTGTTGGGGATGATTTCTGCTGTTATCGATAATATTCCCGTGATGTTTGCTGTACTGGCGATGCAGCCGGAGATGTCGCATGGCCACTGGTTGTTGATTACCCTGACTGCAGGCGTTGGGGGCAGCTTGTTGTCCATTGGTTCTGCGGCTGGAGTGGCGCTGATGGGGCAGGCCAGGGGGTATTATACTTTCTTTGGGCATCTGAAGTGGGCGCCGGTTATTTTGCTAGGCTACATCGCCAGCATCGTTGTACATTTGTGGCTAAACGCTGATTTATTCCATATCTACGATTAAAAGGCCAACGGGCAGCAGCCAACTGCTGCCCGTTACTTTTGCAGTAAAACGTATCGCCTATCCCAGCTAATCTGTTATTCTTTCAGTCAATATTCCAATTATGTGCTTGCCGGCTATACTAATAGCAAGCAGACAAACCAACTTGAGACATCGTTTGATGAACGCTCTACAGTATGCCGAGAACGTAACCGAAGTTTTTGTCTTTCCTGATGCTTATTTGCGGGTCAAGCAATTGCTGGAGTCCGAGCGGGCAGATATGGATGAAGTGGCAGAAGTTATCCAACTGGATCCTTCACTAGCCAGCAAAGTGCTGAAATTAGCTAACAGCGCGATATACAGTTTACCCAAAAAAATTGACACCATTGGGAAAGCTCTGGTGGTATTGGGAGCCGAAACAGTTTACAACCTGGTGGTCAGCTCGGCGGTGATCAGTGTCTGCGAACAGGTCACCACCAATGCCATTGATATGGACAGATTTTGGGCGCAAAGTGTGCACAGTGCTTTAATAGCGAGGGCGTTAGGCAATAAAGTGGTGCCAAGGCAAAGTGAACAGCTGTATGTATCTGGCCTGCTGCACACTATTGGCGAGCTGGCATTGTGCCAGTTGGATCCTGAACTGGCCAAGGCCTGTGAGCAGTACTCTGCAACTGAGAAGCCCTGGCAATGCCAACGCCGGCTGTTGGGCTTTACCTATGCCGAGTTAAGTGCCGCATTATTGCGATTATGGCAATTGCCACCCTCTATCATTGAACCTATAGCCTTGCAGCATCAGCCAGATAAGCATCTGAGGCAACCTGCGGTTCTGTTGTTGAATATATCAACCCGCCTGGCATTGGCCAATATTCATGCGGATCTCTACAAGCAAGCGAATTTACTCGATCCCTTTGTGCTGGAGGTCCTGGGAATTATTGAGCCAGACTTGCGTGCCGCCCTGGATTTCTGTAATAGTGAAGCGCTTTACCTTCTTTCTGTATTAAACCCTAAAGCTGGCATGTTGTATTAAGTTGTAAGCGGGCCACTGCGGTAGATGCAGAGCAACGAATCCGATACAGGAGCCACTATGGTGCGTTATTCCGTTCTTGCTGTTTCACTGTCATTGCTGTTGGCAGGCTGTCAGCCTGCACAGGACCATGCAAGCAGTTTACCTCAACCCATCAGCGCAGAGTTTCAGCAACAAGAAAGTGAGCGATTGACCCGCTGGTTTGATGAAAAGTACGAACAACAGCTGCAACAAAGCCCGCTGATGCTGACCTTTCTTGGCCGCAAAGATCGTCAATTCGAAGTGGATGATATGAGCCTGGCGGCTCAGGATGCCCAACTGGCATGGAAAGCTGCGACGGTAGAAGCATTGCAAAGCCAGTTTGATTACCAGAACCTGACAGAAGAGGCTCAGGATTCTTACGATTTGTGGTTGTATCAATACCAGCAGATGAAAGCGGCCGCAGATTTTCGGCATCACAACTATTTATTCAATCAAATGCAGGGCATGCATAGCTTGCTTCCTCAAATTATGATGAATTTTCATCAGGTGGAAAGCAAAGAAGATATGCTTGCTTATATCCAACGTCTGGAGGGCATTAGTCATGCTCTGGTGCAGTTACTGGAGCAAGCTGAGCAATTTACTGAACAAGGAATCCGGCCACCACGTTTTGCCTATGAGGGCGTGATCGAGCAGGTTGAAAACTTATTGCGTGGCCAGCCTTTCACCCTGGAGTCGGAGCAGGTCGCTCCGCTATGGGAAAATGCCCAACAAAAAATCAGCCAGTTGCAGCAACAACAAGTGGTAAATGATGAGGAAGCAAAAGCGCTGCAACAGCAGGCAAGGGCGGCACTTACTGGCTATTTTCAACCGGCTTATCAGCAGTTGCTCGATTGGTTGCAGCAAGAGGTGGCTTTGGCTGCAGTGAATCCAACAGGCGTTTCCACCCATCCGAATGGCAAGGCTTATTACAACCATATGCTGCAGGTTTCAACCACCACGGAGATGACCGCAGAGCAAATCCATCAACTGGGTTTGCAGGAGGTGGAGCGTCTGACAAAAGAGATGGAAGCCATAAGGCAGCAAGTTGGTTTTGATGGTGATCTGCATCAGTTTTTTGAGTTTATCCGTACCGATGACCAGTTTTTTTATCCAGATACTGATGAAGGACGTCAAGCTTATATTACCGACTCAGAAGCCTTTCTGGCCTTTATTAATGAGCGCTTGCCGGATTATTTTGGCATCCTGCCCAAAGCCGATTTGGTGGTAAAGCGGGTAGAACCTTTCCGTGAGCAAGCCGGTGCGGCACAGCATTATTTCCCTGGCACTCCCGATGGGTCTCGGCCTGGGATCTATTACGCGCACTTGTCGGATATGCGTGCCATGCCAAAAAATGAAATGGAAGCTATTGCTTACCATGAAGGCAACCCTGGGCATCATATGCAAATTTCCATTGCACAGGAGTTGGAGAACATTCCTCGTTTCCGTACCCAAGCCAGCTTTACGGTTTATGTAGAAGGCTGGGCACTTTATTCCGAGCTGCTGGCTAAGGAAATGGGAGCCTACCAGGACCCGTATTCCGACTTTGGCCGGCTGGTAACGGAAATGTGGCGTGCTGTCCGTCTGGTGGTGGATACCGGTCTTCATGCGAAAGGGTGGACAGAGGAAGATGCGATTGGCTACTTCCAACAGTATACACCCATTCCATTGGAGGCTGTGCGCTCGGAAGTTCGGCGTTACCTGGTGATGCCCGGGCAAGCCACCTCTTATAAAATTGGTATGATCCGTATTCAGCAGTTACGCCAGCAGGCAGAGCTAGTACTGGGTGATCGGTTCGATATTCGTGGCTTCCACGACACCATTCTTGGTGGCGGTGCTTTGCCACTGGATTTACTGGAGCGTCGCGTTGAGCGATGGATTGCTGCTCAGCAATAAGCTCCCATCTTAATGCCAGGCCTGTTCGCTATCCAAAGCGCACAGGCCTTATAACACCAGGAAGTACATGGAAGGCACACCAAAACAACCATCCAACTTGTCATTACTGCTGCAAAGCCTGGTTGAACAGGCCAGGCAATTGCCTGAGCAAGGCAAGGTTGCTGATTACATTCCGGCTCTGGCTGCTGTAGCCCCTGAACAAACCGGCATCGCAGTAGCGACCTTAGATGGCCAGCTACACACAGCTGGTGATTCCAGTCAGAACTTTTCCATTCAAAGCGTCTCGAAAATTTTTGGCCTGGTATTGGCCATGAACCGGCTGGAAGAAGAGGTTTGGCAGCGCGTGCATATGGAGCCGTCCGGCCAGCCTTTTAATTCCATTGTGCAATTGGAGTGGGAGCATGGCATACCACGCAATCCCTTTATTAATGCCGGTGCTATTGTGGTGGCCGATATGCTGGTTAGTCACTATTCGGCCAGCAAGGCAGCCTTGTTAAACTTTATTCGTAAACTGGCAGGAACTGAACAAATATGGGCTGACAGTGAGGTTTATCAGTCGGAAAAAGAACACGGTAATCGCAATGCGGCTCTGGCCTACTTGATGAAAAGCTTTGGCAACATCGAAGCGGAAGTGCCGCAGGTGTTGGATCATTACTTTTATCAATGTGCAGTGGAAATGAGTTGTGAGCAACTGGCCAGCAGTCTGGTATTTCTAGCCAATCGCGGCGTACAGCCTGTCACAGAGCAGTTAATATGCAGCCGGCGTGATGCACACCGGGTCAATGCCATTTTATCTACCAGTGGCATGTACGATCAGTCCGGTGAGTTTGCTTTTACCGTAGGCTTGCCGGCGAAAAGTGGGGTAGGTGGTGGTATTGCCGCCATCGTGCCCAATTACGGGGTGATAGCGGCCTGGAGCCCCAGGCTGAACAGCTTTGGCAACTCCTGCCGGGCCATGTTTATGGTAACCCGGCTGGCAGAGCAATTGGGCTTATCTGTGTATTAGCATTAACCTGAAGTTATTGCTGTTACTCGGTACCTTCATAGCCCCAGGGCGTAGGTGGCAGGGCAACTGGCTTGGTTAAATCGAAGTCTACCCGAAGTTCACGGCCTTCACGGGTTAAACGGTAAGCAAAAAACTCACCCGGATAAATGTACATATGCCAGGTATTGCCAACCGATTGAGGGATTCGGCGTCGCAAAAAGTCTTGTTTGGAGAAGTCATCTGCCGGGAATGACTGTGCATGTGGCCAACCCGCATTGATCGTATGACCACCATACATGGTGGCGTTATCCGGCAGCCCTTCTTTGGTTCGGTGATCATGTTTTAATTGGATACCAGAGCCAGTTTTGGTCAGGATCCAGGTGCGAGAATGGTTATCTCCAACGTGAAACGGAATTTCCAGCCGGTCAGCACTGCAGTGACGTACATGCATCACCAGTCGATTCTCGGTGAAGGTTTCAACACCGGTGAAGTTGGCTTCAGTGACCCGACCTTCAAAGGCCTGACCGCAGTAAGCTGCAATGTGGTCAAAAAACTGATCCTGAGCCGGAACCGACACAGTTTGGGCATAAAGCGGGCTGCTGACTACCAGAGCAACACTGAGTGCAAGTCGTTTTACCATGAAAATATTTCCTTTATAGTTATAGTGTCTTTGAGCATGGTACCCAGTCTGTCACAGTGGTGCAAATGCCTTGTCCCGGATCCCGGTGCATTCAACGAACAGGATAACAGTGATTCATGCAGTCGCTTTTTACCTTTAGTATTGCCAGCATTAATTTGCTTAATTACATCGAGCCGCCACTGGCCTGCTATGAGTATGATGCTATTTACAGCAAAGCACAGTGGCAGCAAAAACAGCAATGGTTACAGCGTATTATCGAACAACAACAACCTGACATTATTGGCTTTCAGGAGGTTTTTAGCTGTGAAGCGCTGAAACAACAAGTGCAAGCTTTAGGCTACCCATATTTTGTAGTGGTGCAGCAGCCAGAGCTGGTTGCAGATTACATTTATCATAAACCCGTGGTTGCACTGGCGTCACGTTTTAAAATTAGTTCGTATGCTGCCTTGATGCCGGATACTGCCTTACTAAATGCAGCTGGTTTAAGTGGTATGCAATTTAGCCGTCATCCTCTACGTGCTACCGTACAAGTACCGGATTTTGGTGCCTTGGATTGTTGTGTGGTGCATTTAAAATCGAAGCGATCTCAGTTAGATAGCAGCCTGTTAACCCCTTTGGGTCATGCCTCCCCCCTGCAGGATGCGTTCGGCTATTGGGCCTCGACGGTACAACGAGGCACGGAAGCGCAGTTGTTAGCGCATGCGCTCTGTCTACGTCGGCAACAACACCAACAGCCACTGGTAGTGCTGGGAGATTTGAATGATACGCTGAGTGAGCAATCACCCTTGGCGATTTTACTGCAAGCAGGTCTGCTGTGGCAAAAGCAGGCCAACAGCCAAGCATTGAATCAGCACAGCTTTAACCCAGCCAGATTGCATGATGCTTACTTGCTGGCAAATCAACTGCTTGCAACTACAGCACAACGACCTGCAACCCATTACTATGGCGCAGAGGGGCAGGTGCTCGATTACATTCTGCTGTCGGATGAGTTCGATAGCCATCATCCAGCCTGTCGTGCCGATGTAATGGGGTATCAGACCCTGGATCAACACCTGAGGCGGCCAGATTACAACCAGGATGCCTACAGCAGTGATCATGCACCAGTCTTGGTGCGGATGCGGTTAAAAGACAAACTTCTTCGCCCATAGTCTAAGTTTCAACAAAGCCTTTCTGCAGTACAGTAGTGATCTATTTCCTTACCCTATGTAAGGGCAAATCGTATGAAAGGAGCAGGGCTATGACCAGTTATCAGGCACACTATCAGGCGGCTATGGCCGACCCGGAATCTTTCTGGTTACAGCAGGCGCAGCAACTGCCCTGGTATCAGCTACCGAGCCGGGCTTTAGAGCCTTTATCCGACCATCGTTACCGTTGGTTTGCCGATGGCAAGCTCAATTGCAGCTATCTGGCACTGGATCATCATGTAGCTGCCGGACGGGGAAACCAGCTAGCACTGATTTATGATTCTCCGGTCACCAATACCAGACAAAACTTCAGCTACCAGCTACTACTGCAACAGGTGCAGCAATGTGCCGGAGCTTTACGGCAGCTTGGGGTGGCTAAGGGCGATCGGGTGGTGATTTATATGCCGATGATCCCAGAGGCCGTGATCGCTATGCTGGCTGTGGCGCGACTTGGAGCTATTCACTCGGTGGTTTTTGGAGGCTTTGCTGCGCATGAGCTGGCGGTCCGAATTGATGATGCCACTCCTAAGGTAATTATCAGTGCCAGCTGTGGCATTGAAGTTAATAAAGTCATTGCCTACAAACCACTGCTTGATAAAGCTTTGGCGCAGGCATCGCATCAACCCGTTGCTACGTTAATTGTTCAGCGGGCACAGTTAGCTGCGGCATTGCAACCAGGGAGGGATCATGATTGGCAGCAGGCTTTAGCCACTGCCGAACCGGCGGCTGCGGTCCCGGTCGCAAGCGATGATCCCCTGTATATTTTGTATACTTCTGGTACGACTGGAAAGCCCAAAGGGGTGGTGCGCGATCATGGCGGTTATGCGGTGGCACTGCATTACAGCATGGGTGCTATTTACAATGTGCGGGCCGGCGATGTATTTTTTGCCGCATCCGATGTGGGTTGGGTGGTAGGGCACTCCTACATTGTGTATGGCCCATTGTTTGCTGGCTGCACTACGGTGCTGTATGAAGGTAAGCCGGTAATGACACCCGATGCAGGCTCTTTCTGGCGATTGTGTCAACAGTATCAGGTCAAAGTCCTGTTTGCAGCGCCAACCGCTTTTCGCGCTATTCGCAAAGATGATCCGGAAGCGCAATGGCTGCAACACTACGATATAAGTAGCTTGCAATGCATTTTCATGGCCGGGGAGCGGCTTGATCCTGCAACCTATGATTGGACTGTAGCCAAAACGGGCAAGCCAGTCATTGATCATTGGTGGCAAACCGAAACAGGATGGCCAATTTGTGCCAATTTGATGGGCATTGAGGCTTTGCCGGTCAAGCCCGGCTCTTCTTCGGTGCCGGTGCCTGGTTTTTGCATTGAAGTGCTGGATGATGCTGGCCAGCGGCTGCCTGCCAATCAACAAGGCAATATTGCCATTAAATTGCCATTGCCACCCGGCTGTCTGCAAACCATTTGGAGGAATGAAGCCCGGTTCGAAGCTGGTTATCTCAGCAGTTTTCCGGGGTACTACAGCAGTGGTGATGGTGGTTTTATTGACGACGATGGTTATGTGTTTATCATGGGGCGCACTGACGACGTGATCAATGTAGCTGGCCATCGTTTATCGACCGGTGAGATGGAAGAGATTATTGCCCGGCATCCGGCGGTTGCTGAGTGCTGTGTGATAGGCATTGCCGATGCACTCAAAGGCCAGTTGCCTTTTGGTCTGGTGATGGTAAAAAATGGCAGCACGATTTCGCCTGAGCAATTGGAGCAGGAATTGGTCACCATGGTGCGCGAAGACATCGGTGCTGTGGCCTGTTTTAAGCAAGCCAAAATTGTACAGAAGTTGCCAAAAACCCGCTCTGGCAAAATTCTGCGTAAGGTGTTGCGTGAAATTGCCGATGGTAAAACGCCTCAGGTGCCTTCTACCATTGAAGATCCAAGCTGTCTGGAAGAAATACGCCAGCATTTACCCTAACGGCTAACATTGGCAGGCTTCCCCTTACTGGCTATACTGCCGCAAAAAGGAAGGGGAAGCGCGATGTCGACCGGAGTGGATCTGTTTATGGTGATGCTGGGAGGAAGCCATCCCAAAGCTAACATCGAGTTGCATGATGTTGTTTTTGTGGCAGGCACCGAGCTGGAGCAGTGCTACCCGCAGCTTCAGCGCTTATGGTTTGCTGAGCCTGAGGGCCTGCATATGGATGCCTGGATGCGGGTGCGGGTAGTTGATGGGTATCGGCTGCAACTGGTTTCTGAGCCTGCCCCTCAGCAAAATAAACTGTTCTTTTTAAATCTTGGTGGGTATCACGATGGGGTATTTGGCGAAGACCATCGTTATTTGTTTGTGGTGGCTACAGACAGAGCGGATGCGAAACAAAAGGCCAAAGCCAGGCTGTTGTCAAGTTGGGATAAGCCACATACAGATCGGGTTTTCGAGTTGGATCAATGTCTTGAGATCAGCCAGGTTGGCACATTGCATATTCAACTGGTTGCGACTTCCCAGGCTGATGATCTGCATTTTGAGAATGTTTACATAGTACTGCCGTCCAACTGACTTTGTTGCTCTGTGGCAACAGGCTCAATCAACAGAGCCTTGCCACGACCTCGGGGATCGGCAATGGCTTCGATGCCCCGATCTGTCAGCTGGATCGCCTGAATATCACCCAGGCTCCAGCGCTGCAGATGAAGCTGGTAGCCCATTGCGGACAACTGCTGTTGTACCTCATCACTTAACGGCTGATAAGGTTCCATGGCAAGCTGGTTTTTGGGCAGCAACTGATGATGAAAGCGGGGGGCTGCAACAGCATCCGCCAGTGACATGCCGAAGTCATACAGATTCGTGATCACCTGAAATACCGAGGTGAAAATAGTAGAGCCGCCTGGTGTACCAATTACCAGTCGAATTTCATTATCCTGCACCAGAATACTGGGTGTCATTGACGACAACATTCGCTTGCCAGGTTCGATCGCATTGGCCGCTCCACCGACCACACCGAAGGCATTCGGTACGCCAGGTTTAATGGAAAAATCATCCATTTCATTGTTCAACAGAAAACCTGCGCCTGTTACCACCACACCACTGCCGAAATCAAGGTTCAGGGTGTAGGTGTTGGACACTGCATTACCGGCATGATCGACAATGGAAAAGTGAGTTGTTTGTGCCGATTCGAGCCCCGGCCTGATTTGCTTTGTAGCTGAAATTGCCTGCGGATTGATTTCACTGGCTCGTTGCGCCAGATAGTCTGCTGCCAGCAATTCTTGTTGCGGTACCTTGGTAAAGGCAGGATCACCCAGGTAATCGGCCCGGTCGGCGAAAACCCGCTTGTAAATCTCTGCCAACAGATGCACATAGCCAGCAGAATTGTGTTGCTGTGCTTTAAAATCATCCAGCCGAAGTTGCTTTAAACCAAGCAGTTGACTAAGCGCTATGCCGCCAGAGCTGGGTGGAGCGACCGTGACTAATTGATAATCTCGCCATGGGAAAATAAGCGGCTCTCGCCATACCGCCTGGTACTGTGCCAAATCGTCGGCCGTGATAAAGCCGGCCCCGCGCTGCATTTCAGCCACAATCAGGCTGGCAGTTTCGCCCATGTAAAACTCTGCCGCTCCCTGGTTCGCGATACGGCTCAGGGTGGCGGCCAACTCTGGTTGTTTAAACAAATGACCTGCGGTCATGGCGGCAAAATAATCGGCGAAATTGGTTTTGCCCTGATAGCGCTCCAGTGCGTTACCGCCGTATTGCTGCAGGTTCTCTGGCACAACAAAACCCTGGTTTGCTAAAGCAATGGCAGGTTGCAGCAAATCGGCCCAGGGCAGGGTGCCGAAGCGCTGATGTGCCTGCCACAGTCCCATGACAGTACCAGGAACACCGGAAGCCAGATGACCAATCAGGCTAAGTTCATCAATGACTTGCCGATCTTCATCCAGATACATGTCCCGGCTCGCTTGCAATGGCGCTGTTTCGCGGTAATCCAGGAAATAAGGCTTGCCTTCAAACCAGATCACCATAAAGCCGCCTCCGCCAATATTCCCAGCCTCAGGATAAGTGACGGCCAGTGTAAAAGCGGTTGCTATGGCAGCATCAACTGCATTGCCTCCCTGATGCAGAATAAGTTGGGCTGTTTCAGCGCCATAGCGATCTGGGCTGGCAACTGCGGCTGTGCTGCCATAAGCCAGATTGGTTCCCAGGCAGATACTCAGTACTAGACTCCACCAGCAGCTTCTCATTGTATTCCCCCTTAGGCACCATCTATGAACCGCTCTTGCAGTATTCTAATGTACCACAAAAGATAAACAACGCTGCGTACCAGAGGCAATAGCGGTTATATAGAAGAAGCAAAGGTAATCATAGACACAAAAAACAGCGATTGAAGAGCGAACCGGCAACCTTCGGGTTGCTGAAGTCCAGATACAAAAAAACCAGCACATGGCTGGTTAAGATGTTGGTTGCGAGAGCCGGATTTTCGACCTTCGCCCCACGGTTATAGAGAGGAGCCCGAGGGCGATTCACTATACCATGTTTACAATCAATTTGGTTGCGGGAGCCGGATTTGAACCGACGACCTTCGGGTTATGAGCCCGACGAGCTACCAGGCTGCTCCATCCCGCGTCCGTGAATTATCCCCGAGCAGTAGAGATAATTGGTTGATTTGCAAGACGTTAATTGATGACCTCTGGAATAAGTTGGTCACAATTGGTTGCGGGAGCCGGATTTGAACCGACGACCTTCGGGTTATGAGCCCGACGAGCTACCAGGCTGCTCCATCCCGCGTCCGTCATTGCGGGGCGAATGATAGGGGGTTTTTGGTAACTACGCAAGCACCAATTTAATCGATGGCAATCGTTTGCTGCTTTATTCGGCATCTGCTGCTAAAAGCCACTGCAAAGGTAACAAAGATTCACCCCTTCAGGCGCGTCTTCGGGGTTCGCTTCTGATATACTAGCCATCGATTTTTTTCATGGCAGTCAAAGCATGCTGGAATTTTGGGCATTAACCTCCAAAGGTGTGGAGGAATTACTGGCGGATGAGATCCGTCAGCATCAGGGCGAAGTGGTTAAGATAACCATGGGTGTTGTTCGGTTTAAAGCTGACTTAAAAACGGCCTATCAGCTGTGTTTGTGGTCGCGGTTGGCTACCCGCATTTTACGGCACCTGCATACCGAAATGGTGGATAACAGCGCCGATCTGTATCAGGTTGCCAGCCAGTTGAACTGGACTGAACTAATGTCGGTGCAACAATCCATTGCCATTGACTGCGTGGGCAAGCACCCAACCATCGATAATACCCAGTTTGGTGCCTTGCGAGTAAAAGATGCCATTGTCGATCAGTTTCGCCGTGAAACCAATGAGCGGCCCAATGTAGATAGGCAACAGCCAGATGTGCGCTTTCAGGTGCGTATCAGCAACAAAGCCTTTCATTTCTTGCAGGACTTCTCCGGTCCATCGTTGCATCAGCGCGGTTACCGTTTTGGCCAGGGCGAAGCGCCACTGAAAGAGCATTTGGCTGCTGCCCTGGTATTGCGCTCCGGCTGGAAGCATGATCAGGTGCTGTTTGATCCCTTCTGTGGCAGCGGTACCTTATTGATTGAAGCTGCGCTTATTGCTACCAACAGGGCACCGGGCTTACAGCGGCAGCACTTTGCTTTTGAAGGCTGGCCCGGCCATCGGCCGGCACTGTGGCAAAGCCTGCGTAAAGAGGCGTTGGCCGCTAAAACAGAACTGGCCACTGGCCTGCTGTATGGGCTGGATAAAGATCCGCAGGTGCTGCAAAAATCGTTGCGCAATGCCAGCAATGCCGGTGTGGCTGAGTTGATTACTTTTATGGAAGGCGATGCCACGGCACTGGATGTCGCCGTATCCAAAGAGCCAGGGGTAATTGTCACCAATCCGCCTTATGGCGAGCGGCTGGGGGACTTACCGGCGCTGATCCCACTCTATACCCGTTTTTCGGTGGCGTTAAAGCAGCATTATGTGGGCTGGCGGCTGGCGATCATTACCTCCAATCAGGATTTACTGCGGGCCCTGAAGCTGGCACGCAGCAAAAGCTACCAGTTTAGTAATGGCCCACTCGATTGCGAGTTCAGCCTGTTTGAACTGACTGAAAAACAGGTGCAAAGCCGCAATGTCGAAGCGCCGGCGTTATTTTTCAGCGAAAGCAGCTCTTTTGGCAACCGGCTTACTAAAAACCGTAAGCAGCTAAAAAAGTGGGCTGAGCGGGAAAATATCCGTTGCTACCGGCTGTACGATGCCGATATTCCGGAATACAACGTGGCGGTCGACTGGTACGACGGAGAAGTGGTGGTGCATGAATACGCACCGCCAGCCTCAGTGAATGAGGACTTGGCGCAAAAGCGTTTGTTCGATGTGGTGAATCAGGTACCGCAGGTACTTGGCATTAAGCCGGAACAAATGGTGTTGAAGGTACGGGAGCGGCAAAAAGGCACCAAACAGTATCAGGCCTTGCAACAGCAAGGCCAGTACAAAGAAGTGCAGGAGTACGGTGCCAAACTCTGGGTGAATCTGCGTGATTATCTGGATACGGGCTTGTTTTTGGACCACCGCATTACCCGCAAGCGCATTCAGCAGATGGCCCAAGGCAAGTCGGTACTGAATCTATTTGCCTACACCGGTACTGCATCGGTGCACGCGGCTATTGGTGGCGCGAGCTCGGTCACTACCGTGGATATGTCCAATACCTATCTGGATTGGGCGAAGCGCAACTTTTTACTGAATGGTTTGCACGGTCATCAGTACCAGTTTGAGCAAGCCGATTGTTTGCAGTGGCTTACCCGTTGCCAGCAGCAATACGATCTGATTTTTGTCGATCCTCCGACATTTTCAAACTCCAAGCGGATGCAGGATAGTTGGGATGTGCAGCGCGATCATGTCAAACTGCTGGAGCTTATCAAATACCGGCTGAAAGATGGCGGTGTGGTTATTTTCTCCAACAACAAGCGCCGCTTTAAATTGGATTATCAGGCGCTTGAAGCCGATGGTTGGCAGGTGAAAGATATTTCGGCGGCAACCTTGCCGGAAGACTTTAAACGCAATCCGCACATTCATGTCTGTTTTGAGTTGAACCGATGACTGCACGGTTTGAACTCTTCAGCACCTGGGGCTGTCATCTGTGTGAGCAAGCAGAGCAGATGCTACTGGATGCAGGCTTAGCCGGCCAGTATCAGGTGCTGGATATCGTGGATCACGAGCACTTATTTGAGCAATACCGGGCTCTGATCCCAGTCGTGGCCTGCCGTAACAACAAGGCCACACTGGGCTGGCCCTTTGATCAGGCGCAACTGATGGCCTGGCTGCAACAACAGGAACAATAACGGTGGAAGTATTACGTTTTCAGCAGGCCTGTCTGGCCTTTGGTACCCATCCGGTACTGGATAAGGTGGATTTTAGCTTATTCAGTGGCGAGCGCGTCTGCCTGGTCGGGCGCAATGGCGCCGGCAAATCGACCTTTTTAAAAGTGCTGACCGGCCAGCAAAGTCTGGATGACGGCCAGGTGGTACTGCCAACCGGTGTGGTACTAAGCAGGCTGGAGCAAGATCCACCTGCTAAAATGGACACCCGCATTGCCGATTTTATCCGGGAAGGTGCCGGCGATTTAGCCGATAAGCTGCAGCAGTTTTATCAACTATCGGAAGCGCTCGATGCCGAAAATCCCCAGCAAATGCGTTTGTTCGAGCAGCTACAGGCTGAGCTCGATAGCCGCGATGGTTGGTCCTTAGAAGCACGCGTAACCGCACTCTGTCAGCAGTTTGCGATGGATCCCGAAGCCAACCTGGCATCACTTTCCGGTGGCTGGCTGCGTAAAGCCGCGCTGGCAAGAGCCTTGGTGGCTAAGCCTGATATCTTGTTGCTGGATGAGCCAACCAACCATCTGGATATCGCTGCCATACAGTGGTTGGAAGGTTTTTTAAAAGAGTTTAAAGGTGCCATTATTTTTATCTCGCACGACCGGGCTTTTATCCGCGCTTTAGCTACCCGTATCATAGATTTAGATCGTGGCCAGCTCACTTCACATCCCGGTGATTACCAACAGTACCTGGATCGTAAGCAAAAAATTCTCGAAGATGAGCAGCAACACAATGCACTGTTCGATAAAAAGCTGGCCGAAGAAGAGGTCTGGATCCGCCAGGGCATCAAAGCCCGCCGCACCCGCAACGAAGGCCGGGTACGGGCGCTGAAGGCGTTGCGTAAAGAGCGGGCTGCCCGGGTAGAAAGCTTAGGCAAAGTCGAGTTTGCTATCGAGCAGGCCGATCGCTCTGGCAAACTGGTGTTTGAAACCAAGCAGATTAGCCATAGCTTTGGTGGTGAGCCGCTGTTAAAAGATTTGGACTTACTGGTTATGAGAGGTGACCGGCTTGCCTTGATTGGTCCTAATGGGGTTGGTAAGTCAACGTTAATAAAACTGCTACTGGGCGAGTTGGAGCCGGAGCAAGGCAGCATCAAACGGGGTTCTAACCTTGAGGTAGCTTATTTCGACCAGCACCGCCAGGCACTGGATCTGGATGCGACCGTGCAGGACAATGTGGCAGATGGCCGGCAAGAAGTGATGCAAAATGGCCAAAGCCGCCATGTCCTCAGTTATCTGCAGGACTTTTTATTTCCACCAGCCAGAAGCCGTACGCCGGTTAGGGCATTATCTGGTGGCGAAAAAAACCGCCTGCTGCTGGCGCGCTTGTTTGCCAAGCCCAGTAACTTGCTGATCCTGGATGAGCCTACCAACGACCTGGATGTGGAAACCCTGGAGCTGCTGGAAGATATTTTACAGCAGTATCAAGGCACTGTTATTCTGGTCAGCCATGACCGGGAGTTTGTCAATAATACCGTCACCAGTAGTTTGTTGTTTGCTGGTCGTGCTACCATCGTGGATATTACCGGTGGCTACGATGATGTGGTACGCTGGCAGGCGCAGTTCGCCGAAGAGCCGGTAAAACCTGCCAAATCATCAGTGACGCCAGAGCCTGCGCCTGTTAGCAACAGCAGCAAAGTCACCACAAGCACAGAACGTAAGTTATCCTTTAAGGAAAAACGCGAGTTGGAACAATTGCCTGCCTTGATTGAAACCTTGGAAACTCAGCTGGCAGCTTTGCAACAACAAGTCAATGCACCGGAATTCTTTGCCAGCCCGATCGAGCAAACACAAGCGGTGTTGAACCAACTTGCTGAAGTTGAGTCGAAGTTGGCGCACGCGTACGAGCGTTGGGAAATTTTAGAAGCATAATAAACAGACGTATTTATAGGGGTTTTTGAATGAAATTATCACCCATCAGCCTGGCCATGGTGCCTTTTTTAACTGCCATGAGTGCTTCAGCTGCAGTGTACCAGGTGGTTGACTTAGGCGAAGTTGTCGATGCGCGTGCAACCTATGCAAACTCGGTGAATGATCAAGGTGTCTCTGTCCTGAATGGCCGTGAGTTGTACTCGGTGGATATAGACATCAGTCGGATAGACTTTGATAAAGAAGTGTTTGAAAACGTGTTTACTGAAGATCAGTTGGCAGAGTTGAAAAATGGCGAGTTGACGGCAACCACCCATGGTCTTTTGTATTCTTTTTTGTCAGGCTGGCCAAACAGCTACAACAACATCCATACCTCTTTAAGCGCCCGAGTTGCCAATTTAGTGGATCGTTATGAGTTTCAACCGGTGAGTACGGTAGCAGCCTCTATTGAGCAAGGGCAAGGGGTTCAGCCGCTGCGCTTTTTAACCACGGACACTCAGATTGGTAATAATGAGCAGGTATTGGGGCAAAATAATCGCAATATGCAGGTTGGTTATGCGACGCCCACCTTTGAGTACACAGCCTTTACCCGCACGACAGACCCTGAAAGTGTTGAAGAAGGCAGCGAAGTGCCTGAACCAACAGAGCATATGATTTGGCGTCCTGTTGGCGCGCAACAACTGGGCGTGGTTCGGATAGGGAATGAAGTTCTCACTCTGACACCGGTATACTCTGAGTATGGCGGTGGTACAAGCATTGCTCAGGCAATTAGTGATGAAGGTTTAATTATTGGCGTCGGTAGTGTCGATATCAGTGAAAGCTTCATCACTTTAGTTGAAGATAACTGCGGTGGTTTTTCAGCTCCAGTCGAAAACTGTCTGCACTATCTTCACACTATAGCTGATGGCTATGTAAGCCGTGCTATGGTATGGCAACTCAATGATGATAATAGCGTTTCTTCGCCACAAATACTTGGTTTTCTGGGGGATAAAGGCAGTAATGAACCGCATCCGGAGACTGAGTTACCAGACGTGCCTTACAGCAGTTTGGCCAATGCAGTGAACAATCAGGGCATTATTGTGGGCATTTCAACCTACTCCGACTCCAGCGACATTATTCGAACGGAACGGATTGACCCTTGGACTGGTCAGCGCATAACCCAGGAAAACATATATGCCAGCAACCGGGCTTCCATCTTTATTGGTGATGAAGTACACCCGATATTTCCGGAAACTGACCGTGAATGGTTGGCAAGCAATGCGACGGCAATTAACAATAACAACATTATTGCTGGCTTCGCAACCAGGTTTATTACGGGCCAGCAGCGTAACCGCATGTTTTATTACGATTACAATTCCGCTGAACTGGTGTTCCCGGAGGATTTCTTTGTTACTGCCAACACCATACCACGCGCTATCAATGATCAAGGCGTGATTGTCGGCCGGACGGAGGTGGTTATTTCTTCGGCCAAACGGCAGCGGGCTTTTATGTACAGCATTGATGATGGCAGCTTTATTGATTTAAACACTTACCTTGCATGCGATAGCGATTATACGCTAGTCGATGCAACCAGCATCAATAATAACAATGAAATTCTGGCTACCGCGGTGACTGAAGTACCCCTGCGTAACTCTTGGGGGGAAGTCTTAACGGATGAGGATGGCAACCCGCGAACTGAGTTCCAGGCCAGAGCGGTCAAGTTAACCCCGATTGCCAATGGTACTCCCAGCGAGTGTGGTGGCGTGGATGAGTCGACCTATGAGCGTAAAAGTGCCACCAGTTCGCTGTGGTCTGCTCTTGGGTTATCGTTACTGTTATTGATGCGTCTGCGCACAGGGCGTTCGCAGCGTAAAGCTCACTAATTAAGTGACCAGCCCTAGTCCGCTGTGGCGGGCTAGGGCAGTAAGTAGGTTATGACTCGATCTCTATTACTGCATCTGATAGCTGTCGTTCTGACAGTGCAAGCAGTATCCTGGTTCCGGGAGCGTTCTTTGCTGCCGACAGAGACCATGGCACCAATGTTTTATCACAGCACTCTTCAGCACGGCTGGCTGAGTCGGGATGATCTGCAGGGAAAACCCACTGTACTCTATTTTTTTGCTCCCTGGTGCAGCGTTTGCAAATACAGCATGCCCAATCTCGAAGCGATGCAGCGTGATGGCTGGAACATTGTGGCCGTGGCATTAAGCTATGAAGATCGGTCGGAAGTGGAAGCTTTTGTGGCAGACTTAGCGCTCAGTATGCCGGTTGTGCTGGGCAATGATCAATTGGCCCAAGATTACCAGATCAAGGGATTCCCTACTTACTATGTATTGGATAGCGAAGCCAGGGTGCAGCGCAAGTCGTTGGGATGGAGCAGCAGGCTTGGTCTTGAGCTCAGAGTGCGCTGAGATTTTTTATAGCACAACTTTATGGTACCCTTAGCATCATAAAAGCTACAGCATAAATAGCAGTAAGCTGCTTGCTTACTTCACGACAACCACGGAAACCTGTATGAAAATTACCGCTCAATTCGACAGTGGCAATATTGATGTGATTAGTGCCACCGATCCAACCGATATCCGCCTTGAAATTCGCAAAGATAACCAATCCGATTTCTATCAGTGGTTTCATTTCCGTTTGCACACACCGCACATTGAAGCACATACCATCAAAATCACCAATGTGAATGGCTCAGCTTACCCAGATGGCTGGAAAGGCTATCAGGCGGTTGCTTCTTACGATCGCCAAACCTGGTTTCGGGTTGATACTGAATACAATGGCCAGGAGTTGGTGATTACCCACTACCCGGAAGCTGAGTCGATTTATTTTGCCTACTTTGCTCCCTACAGTTACGAGCAGCATCTGGATTTATTGCAACAAGCTCAGTTTCATGAGCGTTGCCAACTGGTTGAGCTGGGTGAAACGCTGGATGGGCGTGATATGAGCCTGCTGGTCATTGGTGAACCAGATGATAGTAAGCGCAAAATTTGGATCACAGCCCGTCAGCATCCGGGCGAAACCATGGCCGAGTGGTATGTGGAAGGTTTGCTTGATCGCCTGCTGGATGATGACGACGCTGTCGCTCGGAGTGTGCTGGATAAAGCTGTATTCTATGTCGTGCCAAATATGAACCCGGATGGTGCTGTGCGTGGTCACTTACGTACCAACGCTGTTGGCGTGAACCTGAACCGTGAATGGCAGTCACCTTCTATGGCGCAAAGCCCGGAGGTTTATCTGGTGCGGGAAAAAATGCTTGAGCTGGGCGTTGATATGTTCCTGGATGTGCATGGTGATGAAAATATTCCTTACAATTTCCTCGCCGGCAGTGAAGGGGTGCCTTGCTTTGATGAGCGTATGGGCAAGCTGGAGCAAAACTTTCGGCAGTACCTGCTTATGGCATCGCCAGAGTTCCAAAATGAGCATGGTTACCAGGTAGATGCACCGGGTACAGCCAATATGACAGTGGCGTCCAATTGGGTTGCCGAGCAGTTTAACTGCATGGCCTTTACCCTGGAAATGCCATTCAAAGACAACGACAAGCTACCGGATGAATTGTATGGCTGGAGCGATGTGCGCTCGATGAAGTTTGGTGCAGACAGTCTGACCGCCGTACTGGCGATTGTGGATCAATTGCGTTGATTGAAACTAGGCCAGCTGCAGTTGCAACTGGCCTTTACAAAAGGGGAGTTCATGGCCATTATCAGTTGCCCGTCCTGCGGGCAGAAAGTATCCGATAAGGCACCAGGTTGCCCTAAATGTGGTGCTGCCATAGCCGGGCTGGACAAAGAAAAACTGGCTGTGATGGAGCGCGATCGACGTTTAAACCTGAGTCAGTCCTTGATGACCCAATCGATGATTGCAATGGTGTTGTTTCTGGCGGGTTTCTTTTTTTATTGGCAACTGCCGCCTTATGGTTGGAAGTATTACGCGGCTATAGCAGCCATTGGCGTTGGTTTTATCTGGTATCTGGTAAACCGGGTGCGGATAATGATGTTAAAGCGAAAATCTAAACATGGATTTTGACTCTCTTGTTAGTGCACTCTCGCCGGAAACCTATGAAAAGCTGGCAGAGGCCGTAGCGACCGGTCGTTGGGCTGATGGCAGTCTCTTATCGGAGCAGCAGCGTGCACACAGCATGCAGTTGGTGCTGGCCTATCAGGCCAAAGTACTAAAAAGCAACGAACCTTTCACCATTGGAGCCGATGGCCAGATGGTGCAAAAAAGCAAAGCCGAGATGAAAGCATCCTGGCAAATGCAAACTCCTATTGCACGGTTTAACCATGATGATCTTTAAACGCCTGCTGCAGCCCAAATGGCAGCACCCGGATAGCGCAAAGCGCATAGAAGCCATTCAGCAACTGGTTGCAGAGCAAAGTGATTACAAAAAAATCCTGCACGAGCTGGCATTTAATGATGGTAGCTCCAAAGTGCGTCAGGCGGCTCTTGAAAAACTGAATGACTTTTCTTTATGGTGGCAAGCCAGCAAAAAAGAAGCATCCGAGCGATTGAGGCTGGAAGCCGAAAATCGGGTGGTTCAGATGGTGATCACCAATCAAATTTCGTTGCGGTTAAAACAACAATTTATTGAGCAGTGTCAGCGCAGCAGTGTGCTGGAGCAAATTTTGCGGATGGAGCAAGACAGCGATATTAAACTTAATTTGTTGCAGCGGTTGAACAAACAAGAGCTGTACTGTGCCGCGTTGCATGATGAAACGCTTGCACTGACTGCCCGCCAGAATCTGCTGTCATGCATTCAGGACGATAAAGAGTTGGAGCGCTTGCATAAGTCGCTGCAACCTGAGCTTGCAGAGCTAGTGGCACAATTGCTGTCAAAGCGGCAGCAACAAAGAGAATTGCCTGCCAAGCTGCGCAAACAAGCCAGCCTGATTGTATCCAAAATAAATGCATTAAAAGATCGCAACCCACCAGACAGTGAGTCGCGTTTTAGGCAGTACCAGCAGGAGTGGCTTGAGCTTACCGATGCATTGCGAAGTCTGGATGACTGGCCGGCGTTGGAAGAAAAATATCAACAACTGCAATCTTCGGTGCAGGCGTTTTTCGCCAGCAGCTGGCAGCAGGCAAAACAACAACAGGCGGCTGAAGATAAGCAGCAACAGCAGCAACTGCTCAGTTCGGGGATCCGCAAAGCCATCGCAGCACTGGAAATCGATTTACGTCAAAGCCTGGCAAATACCAACTTGCAACAAGCCGAGCAACTGCAGAGCCAGTTTTATGCTTTGCAAGAGCAACTGCAACAGGCTGAGTTAGCTGCTGCTGAACAATTGGCGTTACAAGAGACGCTGGCAAAGCTCGAGCAGCAGCTGGTTGATTTGCCCAGGGTGGCCTTGCGATTTGGTCAGGCTGAGCAATGGTTGCAACAGTGGCGGGAGGAAAACTTACCGAGCCAGGTTGCTGATATTGCCAAGGCAAAACAACAGCTACAAGATTGGCAGCAATGTTGGCAACAGCTGTCAGCAGATTTGTCCCTGCCACTACCGAGTGAATTAAACCAGTCTTTTGCAGTGCTGTCAGAGCAGTGGCAATCCAGGCTGGAATCGCTGGAACGTACTTCGCAGCAACCCTATCGTCAGTGCCGCAGCAAATTGCACGAGTTTAAACGCTTGCATCAGGCCGGTAAATTTAAGGTGCTTTTTGGCCTTTTTAAGGGCATTGAACAGGACTACCAGCAATTGCTGCCGGAGCAGCAGCAACAACTGGATACTTTGTACCAACAGGCCCGGCAGCAACTGGAAGCGCTGAGTGACTTACAAGCTTTTATTGCCACGCCGCGCAAGCAGCAGTTGCTGCAGCAAATGCAGCAACTGGCTGAAGAGCCTATGCTGGATGCTTCCCAGCGTTCTGCTGAAGTAAAAAGAGCCCGCTCAGATTGGCTGTCACTTGGCAAGGTGAAAGAGGATGAAGCGGCAAACTGGCAGCAGCTCTTTGATGATGCCTGTGAGCGTGCTTTTGCTCCTTGCCGCGCATTTTTTGCTACGCAGCAAGCTGAGCGCGAACATAACTTAAAACAAAAGCAAGCCTTGCTGAGCCGGCTGCAACAGCTAGCCGCCGCAGACGATAGTAAAGATCTGGCGCAGACTCTACAGCAATTACAGCAAGAATGGCAGCGTGTTGGTCAGGTGCCCAAAGAGGCTTTTACCGCGCTGCAACATAGCTATCAGCAACAGTGCCGGGAGCTATGGCAGCGGGTGAAACACCAGCAAGCCGGTTATGCTGCCAGTAAGCAGCAACTGATTGCAGAAGTGAAGGCTGCGATGCAATTAAGTGATACCGGTCAGGCGGCGGCTATTTTGAAGCAATGCCAGTTGCAATGGAAACAGATCCCTTTTGCCGGCAAAACGCAGGATACTGAATTATGGCGTGCGTTCCGTGCGCTGTGTGATGATTTCTTTGCCAAACGAAAGTCGGAACATCAGGAGTTGCAACAGCAACGGCAGCAAGAGCAGCAGCAATGCCAACAACAGCTAACGGCATGTGAGCATGAGCTACAGCAAAGTGAACAGCCGCAGCAACTCAGTGTTATACGGCAACAGTTGCTGGCGTTGGATTTAAGCAGTTTTGCTTCCCTCAGCCGTATGCGGCAGCAGTTGCTGGAACAGTTGGAGCAAAAGCAACAACAGTTTGTCCAACATGAACAACAGCAATGGTACCATCAGTTGTTTACTGCCTTGCAAAGCGGTGCAAGCATGGAGTCACTCCCTGGTTATTGGCGTGATGCTTTGGCGCAGCAAGCTGATAACATGAGCAGAGCAGATCTCACCATCATACTTGAGCTGGTATCTACCGGACAGGTTCAGGATGCCACGGTCCCAGCACAGCATATTTCGGCATTAAAATTACAGTTGTTGGCTGAAAAGCACAATCAAAGTAGTAATTTAACCAAAGAAAATTTGCTCAAGCGCTGGTTAAGTCATGGTACTTTGCAACCGGATGAGACGGCTTTGCTTAGCCGGGTGGCGGCACTGTTTACGGCATCCTGAGCTCAGCTTTTGCTGAGCTCTCCCCGTAAATCCTGTTGCATTTTAAGGCGTGCCTGGTCGATGCTGATTGGTTGGCTTAGCAAATAATGCAGCTTTGTCAGGGTCGCTTCCAAAGTCATGTCATAACCACTGATCACCCCATGGGCCCTAAGGGCATTACCGGTGGCATAGCCATCCATATTTACCCGGCCACGGAAGCATTGGGTGCAGTTGACAATAATGGTGCCACGCTCAGTGGCCTGCTGCAATGTTGCCAGCAACTCTGCTTGCTGGGGAGCATTGCCCACCCCATAAGATTTAATAATCAATGCTTTGACCGGAGCTGCTGCCATATTGGCAATCACATCAACGCTAATACCAGGATACAGAGTAACCACACTGACGGGTTGTGGCAGCACTGTCGCTACTTGCAGTGGAGAGCCATGTCGCTCTGTGGTGCTTAAGGCTCCAGCCTGCAACCGTATTTGGATGCCAGCTTCCAGCAGAGGTGGGTAATTGGGTGAAGCAAAAGCGTTAAAGCCATCGGCGTCAGCTTTGGTTGAGCGATTGCCCCGAAATAGCTGATTATTGAAAAACAGCGAGACTTCATGAATAGGGTACTCTGCCGCCAGGTAGAGTGCATTTAATAGATTGACCTGACCATCGCTGCGCAACTGTGCCAGTGGAATTTGCGAACCAGTGACAATGACAGGCTTGCTTAAGTTCTCCAGCAAAAAAGATAAGGCCGAGGCGGTATAGGCCATGGTATCGGTGCCATGCAATACCACAAACCCATCGTATTGCTGGTAGTTTTGTTGAATATCTTTGGCAATTTGCCACCAGTGGGCGGGTGTCATATTGGAGGAGTCAATCAGCTCCGGGTACTCGTGAATGGTGAATTCTGGCATTTCAGCCCGGAAAAACTCCGGCATGCCCTGAACTGTTTTAATTAAAAAGCCAGGGGCAGGAACGAAACCCTGGGAGGACTGTTGCATGCCAATGGTACCGCCGGTATAAGCGACGTAAATCCGTTTTTTATTCATCGAAGGCCTCATAAAAAAATGCCCGGCACAGGCCGGGCATTGTAGCTAAGATCATGCTGAGTGTCAGTCGATTTGGCACATCAGGCAGAAAGCATAGAGCCCCTGTGGGTCGTTAAAGTTGGACAGGGTGACAAAGTCATGCCGAAGTTGTTGAGTCATACGGTTAATCGCCTGGCGTTCTGGGCTCGTGCCAATTTGTGGCAACCAGCCCTGGTTGGCGGCACCACCAAAGAGCTCAATGACCATTTGTTCAAATGGTGACAGCTCGTGCCCAATGATTTTTACATCGTAGTTGCTTAATCCTGCCCGCTCTGCAGCAGCAGCAATGGCATCGTCAAAGCTACCCAGTTTATCGACCAGGCCGTATTGCAGGGCATGCTGGCCAGTAAATACTCGCCCTTGCGCTACTTTATCTACTTCTTCAAGGCTCATACCGCGATGTTCACCAACCAAGCTGAGGAAGTCTTTGTAGCCACGCTCGATCAGCAATTGGAAGATGTCTTTTTCGCGTGGTTGCAGGCCTTTATAAAATGGCAGCCCGGAACTAAAGCCGGCTAATTCGGTAGTACCGACGCCATCTACATTAATTCCCAGCGCATGAAAACTATCTTCCAGGCTGTGAAACAAGCCAAAAATCCCAATGGAGCCAGTGATGGTGGTCGGGGATGCCCAGATCTCTGTCGCAGGTGCTGCAATCCAGTAACCGCCAGAGGCTGCAACCGCACCCATCGAAGCAATGACTGGTTTCCCTGCCGCACGCAAAGCCATAACCTCACGGCCAATAATTTCAGAAGCAAAGGCACTGCCACCGCCACTATCAATGCGAAGCACCACTGCTTTTACTTTGTCGTCGTTACGGGCTCGTCGCAGCATGGCAGCTGTGCTATCACCACCAATGGTGCCGGCTTTGGCATTCCCATCGACAATCATGCCACGTGCAACGATGACCGCAACTTTGTCAGTCAGTGGGTTATCAAATGACTGCCGTGGCACTACCAGGCTCAGGTAGTCGTCGAAGGTGACATGGTTGTAGGTTTGGTTGTCGTTCTCACCAACCAGGCTGATCATTTTCTGGCGAAACTCCTGCTGGGTGCTCAAGGTATCTACCAGGCCCAGTGCCAACGCCATACTTGCTAAGTCACCATCTTGTTGCTGCAACTTTTCAAAGAAAGCATCACGTGTTTCAATAAAGCTTGCCGGTTCGAAGCCGCGGCGCTCAGCCACCTCTACTTTGTAGTTATGCCACAAGTCGTTTAACCAGAACAAAGCGTCTTGTTTTGCTTCGTCAGACATAGTGTCGCGAATAAAAGGCTCTACAGCAGATTTGTAGGTGCCAACCCGGAAGACATGGGTGTTTACTTTCAGCTTTTCCAGGGCACTTTTATAGAACATGGGGTAACTACCATAGCCTTCCAGCAGCACTGCACCCATAGGATCAAGATGTACTTCGTTGGCGTAGCTGGCAAGGAAATATTGCCCTTGGCCGAAATAGGCACCTCGGGTATAGATATGCTTGCCCGAAGCTTTGAACTGTTCTAGTTCTTTACCTATGGCCTGTAATTTGTCCAGCGAAGCACGGCCAAGGCCGGACAGATCCAACACCATGGCATGAATACGATCATCCTTGGTCGCATGCTGAATCACCTGCAATACATCGGACAGCAGAATTTCAGCCGGATCGGATTGGCCACCCAAGCTTTCGTTGACGATGGTGGAGAAGGGGTCGACAAAGCGCTTTTCTTCGACGATGTCACCTTGTAAATTCAGTACCAAAGCTGAGGTTGCCGGGACCTGTACCTTATCTTTGCCACTGAAAATGCTGATCAGCAGGATCAACACAATCAGAATAAACAGGGTGTTTAAAATAATAGAACGAAAAACTTTGTAACCATGCCAAATGCCTCCGAAGAAGCGACGGACTATTCCAGGGTTGGTTGCGGACATAGATGGATTCCTACACAACAATAAATCTGATCTTGGTGATACTATGCTAGCGAATTTAAGCACTAAAGATAACTGCAATTTGTAAGTAAATGTACATATTGCGTATCTGGGGTAAAACAGCTACCCTCTAACGGACAAGTTAACAGGTATGACCAGAGAGGGCGATGTGGCTTACCAATATTTATTACAGCCTTTGGATTTGGGTTTTACACAGCTGCGCAACCGCGTAGTTATGGGGTCCATGCATACTGGCCTTGAGGAAGAAAAAAACGGCTTTAGTAAACTTGCTGCATTTTATGCTGAGCGTGCTAAAGGAGGGGTTGGTCTTATCATTACAGGGGGCATTAGCCCGAATTTCCGGGGCAATCTGGTGCCTTTTGGTAGCCAGCTTAGCTTTGGCTGGCAAGCAAAAAAGCATACTGAAGTCACCCAGGCAGTGCATGCTCATGGGGCCAAAATTTGTTTGCAGTTGTTGCATGCAGGTCGCTATGGCTATCATCCTTTTAATGTAGCTCCCAGTAAAATCAAATCACCTATTACCCCTTTTACCCCATCCGAAATGTCCGGCCGGCAAATTAAAAGCACCATCCGTGATTTTGCTAAGGCGGCAGTGCTGGCGAAAAAGGCTGGTTACGATGGGGTGGAAATCATGGGCTCTGAAGGCTACCTCATTAACCAGTTTATTTGTCAGCGGACCAATCAACGCACTGATGAATGGGGGGGCGATTTTGCCAACCGCATCCGCTTCCCATTGGAAACCATTAAAGCAGTGCGTGAGCGGTGTGGGGACGATTTTATTATTGTCTATCGTCTTTCCATGTTGGATCTGGTAGAAGACGGCAATAGCTACGAGGAAGTGGTAGAACTTGCCAAAGCTGTATCTGCCGCAGGTGTCAGCATCATCAATACCGGCATTGGCTGGCATGAAGCGAGGATCCCAACCATCACCACCCGGGTGCCCCGGGCTGCTTTTAGTTGGATCACAGAGCGGGTTCGTCAGGAAATTACTATCCCAATCATGGCGACCAACCGTATCAATACACCGCAGGTAGCCGAAGATATCCTGGCCAATGGTCAGGCGGATATGGTGTGTATGGCACGGCCATTTTTAGCCGATGCAGATTTTGTCAATAAAGCTGCCGCTAATAAAGCCGATGAAATCAATACCTGCATTGCCTGCAACCAGGCCTGCCTTGATCATGTGTTTCAGAAAAAGCGCGCCAGCTGCTTAGTCAATCCGCGGGCTTGTTATGAAACCGAACTGAATTTCGAGTCTGCAGCTACACCTAAAAAATTGGCGGTGGTCGGTGCCGGTCCGGCTGGCCTTGCCTTTAGTGTCTATGCGGCGCAGCGTGGTCATAAGGTGACCTTATTTGATAAATCGCATCAGATAGGTGGTCAGTTTAACTACGCCAAGCAAATTCCTGGTAAAGAAGAATTTTATGAAACCCTGCGTTATTTTGGCCGGATGCTGGAACTGCATCATATTGAACTGCGCTTAAACAGCGAACAGAGTGTAGACTCTCTGCAGCAAGCTGGGTTTGATGAAGTGATCCTTGCGACCGGTATTGTACCAAGGCCTGTCGATATTGAAGGCATTGAGCACCCGATGGTACTCAGCTATCTGGATGTATTGCGTGATCACAAAGCGGTCGGTAAGAATGTAGCTATTATTGGCGCTGGCGGCATTGGTTTTGATGTGGCCGAGTATCTGACCGAGAACCATTCCCTGACGCTGCAACCAGATGCCTGGCTCAAAGAGTGGGGCGTTGATAAAGCCTACCAGGCACGAGGTGCTTTGTTGCCAGAGCATCGGCCTGAACCTGCATTGCGCAAAATCTATTTGCTGCAACGCAAAAGCAGCAAAGTGGGTGCAGGCCTTGGCAAAACATCCGGCTGGGCGCACCGCGCCTCGCTTAAAAGTAAAGGGGTAGAAAGTATTGCTGGTGTGCAATACCGTAAGATTGATGATCATGGTCTTTGGATTGAAATTGCAGGTGAGGAGCGGTGTCTGCAAGTAGATAATGTCATTATTTGCGCCGGACAAATGCCTTTGCGTGAGCTGCAAGCCGGACTGCAGGATGTTGGTTTGCCGGTGCATCTGATTGGTGGCGCGGATGTTGCTGCTGAATTGGATGCCAAAAGAGCCATCCGGCAGGGTGCTGAATTGGCTGCCCGTATTTAGTTTCTGTTTCATCCCCCTTGCTGGTTGCACCAGCAAGGGGATATCTGCTCCTTTCCTTCCTGAATCTCTTGTCGCTGATGCAAAGCTTTGCTAGCCTGAAACCAGCTTGTGCTTTTTTTGCACTAAATGAGTGTGGCGCCAGCTATTTTTTGCTCCATATTGGTGCCTTTGTCATGCTATCGCCATACTGGCGTCATAACCTGTTGCATACGAATGCAGCTTTGCCAGGGCATGACTTCACAATGGCCTTTACCTTGCATTACAAAGATCGAAACATCACTATCATTATTTTTTGATTCACAGGGAGTTGGTATGTCAGGTGTGTTAACCATGATTTTAGCCGGTGGTGAAGGAACTCGGTTGGCGCCATTAACGGGTATCCGCGCCAAACCTGCGGTGCCTTTCGGTGGCAATTACCGCATTATAGACTTTGTACTGAATAACTTTGTGAACTCTGATTTTTTGCAGATTTTTGTGATTACCCAGTTCAAATCACACTCCCTGATGAAGCATCTGGGGCGGGCCTGGCGCGTCTCGGGTTTAACCAACCGCTTTATTGATCCAATACCCGCTCAGATGCAAACCGGCAAGCATTGGTATCTGGGCACTGCCGATGCGGTGTACCAAAATCTGCACTTGATCCATGGCCTGGATCCTGAAGAGGTCTGTATTTTCGGTGGTGATCACATCTACAAAATGGATGTGCGGCAAATGCTGGATTTTCACCGTCAAAACAATGCCAGCATGACGGTTGCAGCCATTCCTGTGCCGGTCGCTGATGCCCATCACTTCGGTGTGATAGAAGTAGATGCCAGCGGTAAAATGATTGGTTTCGAAGAAAAACCACTTAGCAATCCAAAAACGATACCTGGCCGGCCTGATTACGTGTTGGCTTCGATGGGCAATTATATTTTCGAAAAAGACTGCCTGATCGAGTGTCTGGAAACCGATGCTGCCGATCCGGCGTCCAGTCATGATTTTGGTAAAAACATTATTCCCAGACTCTATCCGTCTGGCGACGTCTATGTGTATGATTTTTCCAGCAACAGCATTCGTGGTGAACAAGATATCTCCCGCGGTTACTGGCGCGATGTTGGCACGCTCGACTCCTACTACGAAGCCAATATGGATTTGATTGCGGTGATTCCGCCTTTTGATTTGTACAACCGGTATTGGCCGCTACGTAGCTATACGCCTCCGATGCCGCCGGCTAAATTTGTGCATGATGAAACCAACCGTACTGGTCAGGCGATTAGCTCTATGGTGTCTTCAGGTTGTATTATCAGTGGTTCCATCGTGTACCATTCGATCCTGGGTTACAACGTGCATGTGCACAGTCATGCCTACATTGAAAAGTGTGTGCTGATGGGCAACAACGATATAGGGCGGGGCTGTCGCATCCGTCGTGCTATCATTGATAAAGATGTCAAGATAGCGCCGAATACAGTGATTGGCGAAGATGTGAACCTGGATAAACAGCGCTTTCATGTGTCAGAAGAAGGCGTTATTGTGATCCCCAAAGGAGCCCGGGTTGGCTTTGATTAAGCCAGGATTGAACAACAACAAAGGTTCATTGAATGCGTATTTTGATGTTATGCAGTGAATATGAAGGCCTCATTAAAACCGGCGGTCTGGCAGATGCCTGCCGTGGCCTGACCAAAGCTCTGGTCGAGGCCGGGCATGAGGTGATGGTGTTAGTGCCGCGTTATGCCAGCTTGTATGAATTTGAAACCAGGGATTGGCAATCGGTCTATGTATCTCTGGGCGGTCGTACATTTGGCTGTGCTGTCCGACAGCTAACGCTGGATGGCGTTGCCATTGGTCTGGTAGAGCATCATGAGTTTTTTCAGCGCATACGGCCATACGACGATGGAGAATATGGCTATGCCGATAATCCGCTGCGTTTCGCTTTCTTTTGCAAGGCTGCGCTTGCCTGGTGTCAGGAGCGGGGTTTTTGCCCGGATATTATCCATGGCCACGATTGGCAAACGGCGTTGGCTGGTGTCTATTTACAGCATGAGCAAGCGCAGGATGATTTCTTTTCCGGCAGTCGTTTCGTTTTTACCATTCATAATGGTGCTTATCAGGAAGTGGTCGCATCCGACTGGGCGAAACAACTGGAGCTGCCAGCATCCAGCAGTCCGGTCAATCTGCTGCAACAAGGCATCGCCAGTGCCAGCAAAATCAACACCGTCAGTAGTGGCTATCGGGATGAACTGCTGTCAGAGCCGGCAGGCAATGGACTGGCTTGGTTGTATCAGCAGCGCCAGACCGACTTTAGCGGTATTTTAAATGGCTGTGATTACCAGTTATGGCATCCTGGCCGGGACGTTCACTTACCAGCCCATTACGATTGGCCGGATCTGACTGGCAAGGCAAGTTGCAAAACCTGGTTGCGGCAACATCATCAATTGCCCGACAAAGCAGTTCCGTTGTATGTAGCGGTAAGCCGCATTACCGGCCAAAAAGGCTTCGATTATTTGCTACCGGCACTGGCGCAATGGCTGCCCACCACCGACTCTCAGGTGCTGATTATGGGGACCGGTGAGCGGCACTACACCGAGGCTTTATTTGCATTGGCTGCGCGCTTTAAAGGCCAGATGAGCTTTGTGATGGGCTTTGATGAAGCGATGGCGCATAAAATTGAAGCGGCTGGTGACTTTTTTCTGATGCCTTCATTGTTTGAGCCTTGTGGGCTGAACCAAATTTATAGTTTACGTTATGGTACCTTGCCCTTGGTGCGTGCTACCGGGGGCCTGAAAGACACTGTAGTGCCTTACCCTGAAGCCGATTGTACCGGCATCCATTTCGAGCAAGCGAATGCGGTTGCCTTACTGCAAGCTTTGCAACAAACCGATGCTATTTATCAGGACCAGGCGCTATATCAGGCGATGCAACAACGCGCAATGGCGCAGTGCTTTAGTTGGCAGCAAGCTTGTCAGCAATACGAGCTGTTGTATCAGGCGGCTTTGCAGCAATACTAAGCGCTCTGATCAATTCCCAAGCGATTGCGCTGAAATCGCAATAAAGCCATAGGCAGCTTGAAAAACTTCTGATAGCCTTGTTGCTATTCTAAGTTGTCGCTTTTTTTGCTCTGAGAAGGGTTTTATCATGGATGCGATCACGCTACTGACTACGCGGCAATCCTGTCCGCGTTTAACTGAGCCAGCTCCTCAAGGTGAAGCGCTGGAATTGATCAAGCAGGCCGCGCTGCGGGTGCCGGATCATGGTGCTTTGCGGCCCTGGCGCTTTTTGATAGTGCAGGGCAGATCTTCACTGGAGCGCTTAGGGGATATTTTCGCCGAAGCTGCGGTTGAGGATGATCCCACCATTTCCAATGATCTGCTGGAGCGAGCCCGCCAGTTGCCACTGCGAGCACCTATGGTGATTGTTTGCATTGCCCGTTGCAACAGCGAGTCGAAAATACCTTTGCACGAGCAAATTCAGTCAGCAGCCTGCTCGGTGATGGCGATGCAGCAAGCGGCTTTTGCACTGGGCTATGGGGGTATTTGGCGCAGCGGCATGTATGCCGAGATGGAGTTTGTCAAACAGTCGCTTGAGCTGGGCGAAGACGATGAAATTGTCGGCTTTTTGTATTTGGGCACACCGGCCTCTGAAGTCCGTATTCGTGCTGGCCTTGATCCGGCCGACTTCTTTGCCGAATTTTAAAGTGATTTAAAAGCAACAGCCCCGCATTAGCGGGGCTGTTTCGTTTATGGTCTAATGACAACGGCTTAGAAGTCAGCGTTGCCTGGGGTGCGCGGGAAGGGGATCACATCGCGTACATTGCCCATACCGGTCACGTAACTGACCAGGCGCTCAAAGCCCAAACCAAAACCTGAGTGCGGTACGGTGCCGTAACGGCGCAGATCGCGGTACCAGCCGTAATCGTCTTTGTTCAGGCCCATCGCAGCCAGTCGCTCATCCAGCTTGTCGAGCCGCTCTTCGCGCTGACTGCCGCCAATGATTTCACCAATACCGGGGGCCAGGATATCCATCGCTGCTACCGTCTTGCCATCTTCGTTTAAGCGCATGTAGAAGGCTTTGATGTCTTTCGGGTAGTTTTGCAAAATAATGGGTGCGCCCACATGCTCTTCGGCCAGGTAGCGCTCGTGCTCGGACTGCAAATCAATACCCCATTCCACCGGGTAATTGAAGGTCTTGCCGCAGTTTTGCAGGATCTCGATGGCATCGGTGTAATCCATCCGCACAAAGCTGGAATCCACCATCTGTTGCAAACGGCTGATGGCGTCTTTATCTACCCGCTCGGCAAAAAAGGCCATGTCATCGGCACGTTCTTCCAACACGGCTTTAAACACGTACTTCAGCATGTCTTCGGCCAGCTGCGCCACATCGGCCAGTTCAGCAAAAGCCACTTCCGGTTCAATCATCCAGAACTCGGCCAGGTGGCGGCTGGTATTGGAGTTTTCCGCACGAAAAGTCGGGCCAAAGGTGTACACCTTGGACAGGGCACAGCAGTAAGTTTCTACGTTCAGCTGGCCGGAAACGGTGAGGAAGGTCTCGCGGTCAAAGAAATCTTTGCTGTAATCCACTTTGCCATCATCGGTGCGTGGCAGGTTTTCCAGATCCAGCGTACTGACCCGGAACATTTCGCCAGCGCCTTCGGTGTCCGAGCCGGTGATGATAGGGGTGCTGATCCAGTAAAAGCCGCGCTGATGAAAGAAACGATGTACCGCTTGCGCCAGGCAGTTGCGTACCCGGGTTACAGCGCCATGGATATTGGTGCGTGGGCGCAGATGGGCAAATTCACGCAGGTACTCCATAGAGTGGCGTTTTGGCGCCATCGGGTAAGTATCCGGGTTTTCCACCCAGCCAATCACGGCCACCGAGCTGGCCTGAATTTCAAACTGCTGGCCCTGACCTTCAGAGCGGGCAATGGTGCCTGTCACTACCACGGAGCAGGCAGTAGTCAGGCGTTTGATTTCGCTTTCGTAATTGGGTAGCGCGGCCGGTACTACCGCCTGCACCGCATCAAAGCAGCTGCCATCGTGCACAGCGACAAAAGAAATACCGGCTTTGGAGTCACGCTTGGTGCGGACCCAGCCTTTGACAGTAACGGTATCGCCTACAGCGTAGCGACCACTTAAAACATCATGAATCACAGCATCGGACATGCTTGAAAGCTCCGTGTAAAATTGGAAACCTGGCGGTTAAACTTGGTCAAATCAATAAGACATGTAATGATACTGACGCAGTGACTGAACACAAGTAAAACTTAGGTTTTTAGCGCGAATATGACCACAGAGCACAGTGCATTTAAAAATGATCGTCGTCAGGGGCCGGATCTGGTGCGCCAGTTGTTTGCCTGGCTGGCGGTGCTGGCGTGGGTGCTTTTTATTCTGGCTTTGCTACTTGTGCACTTTGCCCGGCCGGAAATGGATACCGGCCTGGTGCGCTACTGGGATATTGAAGTGCGTGGCGACTGGCACCCGGTGTTGACCAACTGGTTGCAGGCCATGCTGTATGGCACGGCGCTGCTTAGTGCCATTAGCCTGGTGCTCAACCGGCTGCGCTTACGCCGTAAAGACGACCGGCTGCATTTTAATCTGGTGCTGTTGCTGCTGGCGTCGATAGCGCTGGGGCTTTACCTGCTTCGCCTGTAGCATCCTGCGATATGCTATCAGACGCCAACCGCACGACGCATCGACCAGCACAAGCGGCTGATTTGCTCCTCGCTGATAATATAGGGCGGCATCAGATAAATCAGCCGGTTAAAAGGCCGGATCCAAACCCCATCACCGACAAAATGCTGTTGCAGCTTGGCTACATCCACAGGGTGGTGCATCTCCAGCACACCGATGGCTCCCAGTACCCGCACTTCTTTTACCAAAGGCGAGGCCTGGCAGGGGGCTAATTCGGCTTTTAGCTGAGTTTCAATCGCTGCGACCTGCGCTTGCCAGTCACCGGTACGGATCAAACCGATACTGGCATTGGCCACCGCACAGGCCAGCGGGTTGGCCATAAAGGTCGGGCCATGCATCAGGCCACCTGCCTCGCTCTGGCTAACACCAAGCGCCACCTGATCGGTACAGAGGGTAGCGGCCATCGTCATGTAACCGCCGGTTAAGGCTTTGCCCAGGCACAGAATATCGGCGGTGATCTTGGCTTGTTCACAGGCAAACAGACTGCCGGTGCGGCCAAAGCCGGTGGCAATCTCATCGGCAATCAGCAGTACGTCAAATTCATCACACAGAGCACGACAACCGGCCAGATAGTCGGGGTGATAAAAACGCATGCCGCCATAGCCTTGCACGATGGGCTCCAGGATCAGGGCGGCAATGTACTGATGGCGCTGCTCTAGCAGTTGTTGCAAGGGCTTTAGGCTCTCTGGCCGGAATTCGCTGTGGTACGGACTGTCCGGGGCCGGTAGAAAATGATGCTGCGGCAGCAGTTTGCTGAACATGCTGTGCATGCTATCGACCGGATCGCACACCGCCATGGCGGCAAAGGTATCGCCATGGTAGCCCTTACGCAGGCTAATCAGCTCGGTTTTTTGTCTGTGGCCGATGCCCTGCCAGTACTGCAGCGCCATTTTAATGGCTACTTCCACCGCAATCGAGCCGCTGTCGGCCAGAAAGACTTTGTTTAATGCCGGTGGCGTGATGGCCAGCAGCTGTTGGCACAGTGTCACTGCCTGCGGATGGGTAATGCCGCCAAACATCACATGGGCCATCTGGCCAAGCTGGTAGGTGACTGCCTGATCCAGCACCGGGTGGCGGTAGCCATGCACTGCCGACCACCAGGAGGCGGTGCCATCCACCAGCCGCTGGCCATTTTCCAGCATTAGCTCACAGCCTTCGGCGGCCACCACCGGATACACCGGCAGTGGATCGATCATCGAGGTATAGGGGTGCCAGATATGCTGCCGGTCAAAGGCTAAATCAATGCTCATAAAATAACCATCAGTAAAGTTGTGTGTGCAAATCAGATTGACAAGTCAGGGTTGGCGGCTAGACTAGCGAAAAATAACCCGAACCACAATCCAAACAGGGATCCTCATGTCTACAGCCATTCGTCACGACTGGAGCCTAGCCGAAGTCAATGCTCTGTTCGCCTTGCCGTTTAATGATCTGGTGTTTCAGGCCCAAACAGTGCATCGCCAGCATTTTACCCCGAACGAGGTGCAGGTCAGCACCTTGTTGTCGATTAAAACCGGTGCCTGCGCCGAAGACTGCAAGTACTGCCCGCAAAGCGGCCATTACAACACCGGCCTGGAGCGTGAGCGCCTGCTGGAAGTGGAAAAAGTACTGCGCCAGGCTCAGGCGGCTAAAGAGAAAGGTGCCACCCGCTTTTGCATGGGCGCAGCCTGGAGCAACCCGAAGCAGCGGGATATGCCGTACCTGATTGAAATGGTCCGTGGTGTGAAGTCGATGGGGCTGGAAACCTGCATGACGCTTGGCATGATTGACCCCGAGCAGGCGCAAAGCCTTGCTTCTGCCGGTCTGGATTACTACAACCACAACCTGGATACCTCACCGGAATTTTATGGTGAAATCATTACCACCCGTACTTATCAGGATCGGTTGGATACGCTGCAGCATGTGCGCGATGCCGGCATGAAGGTCTGCTGTGGCGGTATTCTTGGCATGGGCGAGTCGGCCAATGATCGCTCGGCCTTGCTGATGCAGCTGGCTAATTTACCGGAGCATCCGGAGAGTGTGCCGATCAATATGTTGGTGAAAGTGCAGGGCACACCGCTGGAGAATGTTGAGGATATGGATGCTTTTGAGTTTATCCGCGCCATTGCCGTGGCCCGCATTATGATGCCAGCCAGCCATGTGCGGTTATCCGCTGGTCGCAGCCGGATGAACGAGCAAATGCAGGCGCTCTGTTTTATGGCCGGTGCCAACTCGATTTTCTACGGCGATAAGCTGCTCACCACCGACAACCCGGAAGCCGATGCCGATATGCAATTGTTTGCCAAGCTTGGCATTCGGCCGGAGCAGCGTCAGGATGTGTCGGACGAAGCCCATGCTCTGGCACTGGCCGATGCCATCAAAGAACAGCAGCAGACGCCGCTGTATCACGCTGCCGGTTAATACCGATGGACCTGGCCAGCATGCAGCAGGCGCTTAGTGAGCGCCGGCAGCAGCAATTGCACCGTAACCAGTTCGCCATGCAGCCATTGCCGGATGGCATGGTGCGGGTGCAGGGCAAAGACTATCTGAACTTTTCCGGCAACGATTACCTGGGGCTAGCGCAGGATCCTGCCGTACTGGCGGCACTGACCGAGGGAGCCGCCCGTTTTGGTATTGGCAGTACCGGTTCGCCTTTGGTGACCGGGCATCAGTATCCGCATCAGGCGCTTAGCGATGCACTCTGTGACTGGCTGGGCTTTGATGAGGTTCTGCTGTTCAGCTCTGGCTTTGCCGCCAATCAGGCGATGCTACAAACTCTGGCTGGGCACGATGAGCGTATCCTGCTGGATAAGTTAAGCCATGCCTCGCTGATTGATGCGGCCAAACACCATGCAGGTGGGTTTAAGCGTTTCTTGCACAATGATCTGACGTCGTTACATCAGTTGCTGAGCCAACAGGCTACCGGTAAATCGGTGGTGGTAACGGAAGGGGTCTTCAGCATGGATGGGGACAGCCCCGATCTGGCTGCTATGGCGACACTCTGTGCACGGCATCAGGCCCCGTTGCTGCTGGATGATGCGCATGGCCTGGGCGTTTTTGGTGCTGAGGGGCGAGGTAGCTGGCAACAGCAGAGGTTGGTACCCGAGCAGTTGCAGGCCCTGATGGCGAATTTTGGCAAAGCCCTGGGTGGCTCGGGTGGTTTTATTGCCGCCTCTGCCACTGTGATTGATTACCTGCGCCAGTTCGGCCGTCATTACATCTACAGCACGGCGTTTTCGCCGGCGCTCTGTTGGGCGCAGCAGAAAGCGGTGCAACTGTGCCGGCAGGATGACTGGCGCCGTGAGCGCTTGCAGCAGCATCTTTTCCTGTTTCAGCAGTTGGCACAAGCAGCCGGTTTGCCCTTAATGGCTTCCGGCTCGGCCATTCAGCCGGTACTGGTAGGCGATGCCGGTCGCTGTCTGGTGCTCAGTCAGGCTCTAAAAGAGAAGGGCATCTGGTTAACGGCCATCCGGCCACCAACCGTTGCTGCCGGCAAAGCCCGGCTTCGAATTACTTTAAGCGCGGCCCATCAGCCAGAGCATATCCGTACCCTGGTGGCTGCATTGCAGGAGCTGTTTTGATGTCTGTTCAGGCGCAAGCCATTGCCCGCCATTTTGGCAAAGCCTGCCAAAGCTACAGTAACGCGGCCCGTTTGCAGCGCTTAACTGGTTATGCGTTACTTGATGCATTGCCGGTGGCACCACAGGGCAACCTGCTGGATCTGGGCTGTGGCCCGGCCTGGCTGCACCCGGAGCTGGTCCAGCGCTGCCAGCAACTGCTGGCGGTTGATTTAAGTGCCGGCATGTTGCAACAGGCACAGCAGCTGGCGCTGGCGAAGGACTACATTCAGGCCGATGCCGCGGCTTTACCGCTGGCAGCAGCTTCGGTGCAAAAGGTGTTCTCTAATTTAATGCTGCAGTGGTGTCCCAAGCCTGCCAGAGTTGCAGCAGAGCTTGAACGCGTGCTACAAAGCGGCGGTATGGTTTTGCTGAGTACCTTGCTGCAGGGTACTCTGGCTGAGTTACGTCAGGCCTTTTTAGCGCTTGAGCTGACGCCGCATGTGAATCAGTTTCTGACAGCCGATGCGCTGCTGCTGGCGATGCAGCAGGGGGCACCTACCATGGACTGGCAATTGCAAATAGAAACCGTGCAACTTAGCTATCCGGATGTGCTGGCGCTTGGCCGGGAGCTGAAATCTCTGGGAGCCAACTATGTGCCGGATAAAACCCGCAAAGGCCTGACCGGGCGCAGCTACTGGCAGCAGTTGCAGCAGGCCTACCCCAAAGGGGCTGGCACTACGCAAAAAGAGCCGTTAGAAAACGGCGCTGCAGAGACCGCTACCAAAACAATAGTGGCCAGCTATCAGGTGGCTTATCTCACCGGAGTTAAGCGCTGATGGCCAGTTTCTTTGTCACCGGCACCGACACCGATGCTGGCAAAACTTATGTCAGCACCGCTTTATTGCAGGGCTTAAACCAGGCTGGTTTTAGCGCCATTGGTGCCAAACCAATCGCCGCCGGGGTGGATGCCAGTGGTAAAAACCCGGATGCGCTGGCGCTGCAACAAGCCAGCTTGGTGCTACTGGATTATGCGGCCATCAATCCGATCTTGCTGCAAGCGGCGGTAGCGCCGCATCTTGCTGCTGCAATCGAACAGCAGCCATTGGATGAAACAGTGCTTAGCCAGCAGCTTAGCGCCTTACAGCAGCAAGCTGAGTGGGTGTTGGTGGAAGGGGCTGGTGGCTGGCTATTGCCGTTATCGGCTACGCGTTACCTGGCCGATTGGGTGATAGAGCAGCAATTGCCAGTGCTGTTGGTGGTAGGGATGAAGCTGGGTTGTTTGAATCATGCCATGCTGACAGTACGCGAAATCGAGCGCTCTGGTCTGCGCTTGCTCGGCTGGGTCGCCAATGGCGTCGATCCGACCATGCAATTATTGCAGGAAAATATTGCCGATTTGCAGCAGCGCATCCCGGCGCCTTGTTTGGGCGTGCTACCATATCAGCCAGCAGGGGCCAGCTCGTTGCTGCAGCAGCAACTGGCTGGCGCCTTACTGAACGTATTAAAGCTAAAGTAACGCCGATAGCTCGCTACCTGCTGCCAGGTGGGATTTATGGCCGCCTTTAAACTGATAAGCGCCCGGCTCACCGAGTACAGTGAGCTCTTCCCCCTGATACAACAAAGCACTGCCTTCCGGTAAAGCAATGATCGGCATCTCAGGCTCTAACACCATAAACTCTGCCAGGCGCATATCGCGGGTTTCGCCATGAAAATCGGCCGGGTGCTGGTCGGTGTAATGTGGGTTTAGTTGAAACGGCAATAAACCCAAAGCATCGAATGAATCCGGCTGCACAATCGGCATATCGTTGGTGGTACGAATGCTCAAGCCGGCCAGGTTAGCACCGGCGCTCCAGCCGATGTAGGGTAGCCCTTCGGTTACGCGTTTTTTGATTAAGCCCAGTAAATTCAACTGCTGCAGCCGTTGCAGCAAGGCAAAGGTATTGCCGCCTCCTACCAGAATCGCTTCAGCTTGCTCGATGGCGTTGGCCGGGTTGTCAAACCGATGCAGGCTATCGACCGTAATACCAAGCTGGGCCAGTGCCGCAGCCACTTTGGCCTGATAGGCATCAAAATCAATGCTGACACCGGCATAAGGCACAAACAGCAAGCGGCTGCAGCCGGACAGGTGCTGGCTCATCCAGTCCAGGTAAGGTGTCAGGTAGTCGCTGTTATTGACTTTGGAACTGCTCAGGGCAAGAAGTTGCATCGGGATCTCCGTGGGTGTCTGTTGCAAAGTGCGGCTTAGTCTACGAAAGCCGGCCCATCCTGACAACTTTGCTTACACTCTTTTGCTGGGGTCTTGGTCGTGTATTCATTGAAAATTCAGCCGATGCCCTTATATTACACAGAGTTCAATTACTTTTGAGGTACACGATGAAAAGAGTGTTCTTATTTTTGCTGACGAACCTGGCTGTTCTTTTTGTCCTGGGCATTGCGTTGTCCATTATATTCAGTGTGTTTAACATTGATCGCTCCGGTATCGGCGGCTTGCTGGTATTTGCTGCTGTGTTTGGTTTTGGTGGCTCCTTTATCTCGCTGGCAATGTCCAAATGGATGGCCAAGCGCTCTACTGGCGCTGTGGTAATCCAGCAACCGCGTAATGCGACTGAGAAATGGCTGGTGGATACGGTAGCCCGCCAGGCTCGTAAAGCAGGCATAGGTATGCCGGAAGTCGCGATTTACGACTCGCCGGAGATGAATGCCTTTGCCACTGGCATGAAACGCAACGACGCCCTGGTAGCGGTGTCTACCGGCTTGTTGCGTAATATGCGTGAAGACGAAGTGGAAGCTGTATTGGCGCACGAGGTGTCCCATATTGCCAACGGCGATATGGTCACGCTGACGCTGATCCAGGGTGTGGTCAATACCTTTGTTATTTTCCTGGCGCGTTTTATTGCCGGCATTATCCGGCAGAATAACCAGCAAATGGGCACTATTGCGTACTTTGGTATCGTGATCGTGCTGGAAATGTTATTTGGCGTACTGGCCAGTATTGTGGTGATGTGGTTCTCGCGTCATCGTGAATACCGTGCCGACGCCGGTGCCGCTCGCTTAGAAGGCGCCAATAAGATGGTCGCTGCGCTGAAGCGGCTGCAGCACAACCACGAAAGCCGGTTAGAGGGCAGCATGGCCGCTTTCGGTATTGCTGGTGGCGGCAAGAAGTCCGAACTTTTTATGTCGCACCCACCGCTGGAAAAGCGCATCGCCGCGCTGCAAAACACCCGCGAGTTCTAAGCCTCAAGGCGTAAAAAAAACCAAAAACCGGCTCCGCAAGGGCCGGTTTTTTTCTGTCTGGCAGTTGCTAGCTTCCAGCACCGTTTCAATAACAGCACGAAATGTCAGCAAAGCTTGCATGAATTGCAACTTGCCAGTGAATAAAAACTGGGCTAGGTTAGGAGCTTTGCTAAGTGTATGACGGCAAAACAAGAATCAGATGCGGGAAACGAGTTGGCTTATAACTATAGTGAAAATCGTATAAGGAGCGCAAGACATTGGAAGAGGTAAAGCTATTATCATCCGCAGCAGTGCTACGCGCCTTATATGATGAAAAGAAAGATATTTATGACATCTTAAGTGAGTTTATTAAGGCGGTAATTGGCTCAAGAAATCTTGCTGCATTTAGTTCAACGGACTGTGTGGGGCATCTTCAGGAAGACTTTGGTTTCAGTCTCCCTGAAGCTGTAATAAGGAGTTGCTTAAAAAACAGGCTCGTTAAAACCAATTGTCTTAGTTTGCAAAATGGGGTTTACTCCGTCACTCAAATGCTATCACCCGGCGTTGGGTTTGATGAGGACTTTCAAGCTTCTCGCAATGAGTATGATGAGATAGTTGGGAGGTTGCATGCATTTTGTTCTGACAATGGACTACTTGCCGTAGATAAAGTAGATATTGAAAAAAGCCTTGAAATGTATTTAACCAGGCCAGATAAAAACGATAGGTATAGAAATGATATTTCAAGATTTATTGTAACGTTTGAAAACGAGCAAGGATTCCGAGAGAAACTTGGAAAGATTGAAGAAGGCCTCATAATTTATACTGGTATCAGATACTCGCCGGACTTGTCCACACTGGGCAGTTGGAGGGGGGAACTAACGGTTTTTCTCGATTCAGAGCACCTTTTCAATGCGACGGGTCTAAATGGTAACCTATACAAAAGACTATTTGATGATTTCAATAATCTTGTTGGAGAGGTTAATCGAAGTAGAAAAGGCGGCAGAATAACATTGAAATACTTGGAAGAAACTGAGAATGATATCGAGTCATTCTTTTTTGCTGCACAAAAAATAGTTGAAAGAGAGGGAGTGATAGATCCATCTAAAACAGCAATGATAAATATCTGCAATGGGTGTAAATATAAAAGTGATGTTCTAACAAAAAAAGCAGACTTCATGACCAAACTGTCTAAGCTGAAGATAACTAAAGAGACAGCTACTGATTATTACGCCAAACCAGAGTTAAATGTGGAAAGCAATAGTGCTCTGGAGGGATTATGTCTAGAGCTTAAAGATTCATCTATAGACAAAGATGTTATTTCATTAATTCTGAAAATTTTTACAAAAATCAACTTTATTAGAAATGGCGAAAGTCATGTAGGTATCGATAGAGTTTCTTCAATATTTCTTACAGAAAGCTGGCTTCCTCAAAAAATAGCTTTTTCAGATCATGTCTTTGATGGTAATGGTGCTATACCATTTGCAACCAATATTGAGTTTTTGACAGAAAAAATGTGGTTCAAGTTGAATAAAGGCTTTGGGGGGGAGCTAAAAAAACCAGCATCATTTGACCCTGTTATTAGGGCAAAATTGGCTATCTCTAGTCAAATAAGCAGGTCAGTTTCTAGTATATATAAAAAACTATCAGACCAATTTGATAAGGGGTTGTTGGATAAAGAGACCGTTGCGCGAATTCATTATGAAATAAACAGGGCGCCATCAAGACCGGAAGATGTTTCAGTTGAATCAATTTCAATGTCTAAAAGCATTCTAAGTGATTCATACATAGAACATGTTATAAGCGAAAAGAGCTTTCTTGAGCGTGAAGCTTCTGAGGGTAGAAAAGCTAAAGAAGAGTTAATAAAAATAAAGCGTAGGGAAAAGCTGAGAAAACTACTTAAGTATAAGGCTGCTGCCCATATAGGGTACGTATCCGCTAGGATTTTTACGTATATAATTATTCCGATGCTTTTATTGTTAGCTCTTTATCATGCATATGGCGAGTCCGACACAACGCTTTCTATAATATTTGGTTTTTTCGGATTGATAAGCTTGGTGATTTCAGTGATCAGACCAATTAAGATTGATGCGTTTTATAGAGCCTTATCTAGGAGATGGTATCGGAAATCTATTAACAAAGCATTGCGGCGGAGCTAAACCACAGCTGATTTTAAATTTTTAGCTGTAAGAGCGCATACGCTCAAACAGGCAATAACGGCTGAAGGTTATTGGCGTAAACCGATACATTGAGAGAATCTAAAATGTGTTTCTGGGCCTTTTGGGCATGCTTTTGCCAGGCTGTTTCAGCAGTTTTGTCGATCCGATGAGTAAACTTAATTGTCAGGTAAAAATGCTCATCCAGTGGCAGGCAATAAATATCGGAGTGTGTAGCATCCTGGCCTTTACGTTCCTGATAAAACACCCAATCAAAACCATGCATTGACACGACTTCGGCTGGAGCCAGGCTGGGGTAGCCAAAGCGTTCTATCTGCAACTGACAATCCTCAGCCGGGCGCTCTAACCGGCCGGTTGTGCCTCGTGCTGCTGCTTCAGCCTCTTGTTTTAACCGAAGCCGTTGGTGGGTATTCCAGCCAAGGCCATGACAATTACCGTCCGGTCCAATGGTATCGGAGTTGTAATGGGCTTCGTAAGCGGCAATGACATAGTCTGCCAGTTGCTGCCTGTTCAGCGCATTGACGCCTTCAGGTGTTTTTTGCAGCGCTAGTTGCAACCATAGCACGCCATACTCGCTGTTTTCACCGCGCTGTATAGGGGCAAGGTAACACCAGCCTTCGGTATGAATAAGCACCTGATGATTATGCATCTGTTGTTTGGCATGCTGTTCAAACCAGCCTTCAGACCGAAAAGGGATATTCAGCAGACGCGGAGGCTCTGCTGCTGCAATATTGGAATAGGGCAGTGTAACGTCCAACTGAAACTCATCCAGTTGAAAGGTTAGTTTCTGCAGCCGGCTAAAATCAGGACCACCTGCGAAGCCTTGCCACCAGTGTTTCATCAGCCGCATCGGATACCTTGCATCTTTCCAACCCATCTTAGAAATCCATGTCTGTATTGAGATAAAACATGCTATCGTAATTGCTGCAAACTTGAAATTTTTCGTGATATTTTGTGTTAAGGAAGGTGTGGGTTGAAAGTATTTCCTACTGCAACGCTGAGCTTAGTGGCTTTAACTGCTGGCAGTCTCAGCGCTTTGGATTTGATGACTGAATACATTGAGCTGTTAAATCCTGCTGCTGTTTGCAAAGAGATGCATCAAGTTAGGCAAGATACCGTCCTCTACTCGGATTGCACAGGGTTTGATTACATCAATCAGCGTGTAGTGAAAGACAGCATGCTCCCGGCGGACTTCGCTAAATTCCTTGCTGACTATCAGTTAGGTGATAGTTACACAACGACCGCTGATCAACCGCTGTTGAATTGGTTGGAAGCGGTTATTTCACCCTTTGACCCTGCTACACGAGTAAGTCATGATGGTTCCAGGTTTTTGTTCAGAACGAAAAGCAGTTATATAGTCTTTGAATTTACTGGCAGTGAATGGCAAATCCTAACAGCAGCGTTGGCACCGAATTGATGGACAAGGTAAGCCTTACCCGCTGCTGCATATGGCGCTACTTGTCGGTACAAAGCTATAAGCATGCTACACTCGGTTTAAGTATTGATGGAGTGCTTTCCCTATGAGTGTAACTCTTGAGCAGATAATTGAAGTTACCAAAGAACTTTCCGCCAATGATAGAGCCTTGCTGGCTCATTGTCTGATTTCAAGCTTGGAAAAAACGCAGGATGACGATGTGGATGCTAGCTGGAGCCAGGTAGCTGAGCAGCGCCTGGAAGAACTTGAAACAGGCAAGGTTCAGGGCATTTCCTGGGATGAAATCAAAAGTAAGCTTAAATAAGTTCCATGACGGAGCTGATTTTTCACCCATCTGTCTTGTCGAAAGTGCAAGCAGCCTATACTTGGTACGAAGAGCAAGCAACTGGGTTGGGTGATGATTTTATCACTGAACTGGAATCTGCTTATAAATTTATCAAGCAGTTGCCAACCACTTGGCCTAAGTTGAGCAAAAATACTCGCCGCTTTGTGCTTACAAAGTTTCCTTATGCAGTAGTGTACAAATCTGATAAAAACACATGTTTTGTTCTTGCGGTCATGCATCAAAGCCGTAAACCTTTGTATTGGCAAGATAGACAGTAATCATTGTGTTCCGAGTGCGCGATGTTAAATGGGCTAGGCAAGGGCCGTTTTTTCTGGTCGCTGAAATAACAATAAGGAATGGAACTGGATGCTGCGAAAAATGCTTTGGGCCTTGGGTGTTAGTTTAATATTGGTGTGTTTGTGCGGTGCATTTTTGCAGCGCCATGCGCTGGCGTGTGAATTGTTGCCGGTGCTGAGTTACCAGCAAATCAGCACCAACGTCTATGCCAAAGCAATGCCGGACGAGCAAAGGGCGCACTTCAGCGACTTGCTGGAGCTGGCTTTTGAACGCATCAAAGGTTTGTATGGCACTCCGGTATCTGAGCCACGTATTGTTATTGTGCCAAGTGCTGAGGCAGCTCTGGCGTGGGGAGCCAACGAGACCGCCTCAATGCACCGGCTGCCCTGGCGGGCCTGCATTGTTGTTGGCCCTCAAGGGCTGAATGTCGATGTCCTTGCTCATGAATGGCTGCATGCTGAAATTCAGCAACGGGTGGGTTTTGTCCGTTTGTTAAAAGACATCCCGGTATGGTTTGATGAAGGGGCAGCATTAACGGTCGATCACCGGCCGCCTTTTTTACCGGATAATATCGAACTGACCGAGGCAGAGGTGGCAGAGGTTACCAAGCGTTCAAGCGCCAAACCATTCTTTTCCGGCGATATCCGCAAAAATTATCAGGCCGCCAGGCTGGCGGTCGAACCATTGATCGTCCCTGAGCAGTTCTATGCAGATCTTGACCGTATCTCGGACGGGGAGCCTTTCAAACAGGTATTTTTAAACGAAGATCGCTAAGGTCATGCTATAAGCTGCAAAGAACTTGTCACTGTTAATTTTGTGTTTTATGTTGCGTACGGACAATACTCGATTAAGGGATCTAACTTTGAAAACCATTTTTACCTTCTTTGGCCTGGCAGTGCTGTATGCCAATGCTGTAGCTGCGGCCTCTTTTGGCCCTTGCCTGGACACGGTTACGGACGCCACTCTGGCTGCATCGAGCTGCGCGCGAGTGAGCGTACCGCTGGATTATGCCGGGCAGGTTGAAGGCGAGCTGGAGCTGGCCATCCGAAAGTTTGCAGTGGAAGACCCCACCAGCAGGCGTGGTCAGATTTGGTTGATAGCCGGTGGGCCAGGCGAGCCGGGTGCTGCTTTTTATCCCTTTATCGATGTATTTCGCGCTGCGTTTCCTGGCTATGATTTGCTGATCCCGGATCACCGGGGCACTGGCGAGTCCAGCCGCTTATGTCCAGTGCAAGAGGCGTTGGAAAGTGAGGACGGCTATGCCTTGGCCGGCTCTGAGTGGGGCCCTTGTATTGGCTATCTGTTTGCCAACCCGGCGCGAACCCAGGCGTTTAGCATTACCAATGCCGCGCAGGATTTAGCTGCATTGATCACACTGTATCGTGAGCCAGGCGAGGTGAAACTGTATGGCGTCTCTTATGGCACCCAGTTGGTGCTACGCCTGCTGCAAGTGGCCCAGCCAGAACTGGATGCTTTGATTTTAGATGGCCTGGTACCGCCGGAGTCGGCAGCACAATGGGATCTAAGTTATCGCACGTCCATGGTCGATGCTGTGGGTCGTCAGTTGCTGGATAATGAAAGTACCTTGCGCCTGAAAACTCTGTTAGCCAATGAAACTAAACCCTGGCAAGAGGTGTTAGGCCGCACGGATTTGCGCCAATTTCTGGGTGCTTTATTAAATTACCCTGACTTGCGAGCTGGTATTCCGGCGATTATCAATGAACTGACCAGAGCAGACACAACCCTGTTGCAACAAACAGCCACAGCATTGACGCAAAGCCATGAAGAATTAACTCCTTATCCGCAGTCGGCCAACTCGTTGCCATTAGTGATGCTAATCAGTGCATCGGAGAACAACAGCCGGCCTGATTTGAGCACTGAAATAGTGGCTAAGGAAGCCAAAGATGCGCTCTTTATCAGTCCACTACCTGGCCTGCTGACCAACAGTGTCGCGCCACTGTACCAACGGGATAAATACTTCGGTCAGGTACCAAAGCAACTACCGCGCACGTTAATTATTCATGGTACTTTGGATCCGAACACGCATTACGAAGGGGCTCTGGCTCATGCGAAGTTGCTAAAACCGGCCGGTGCGGTGCAGTTCTCGACTGTGACCCATGGCGCCTATTTTTTAGCGATGGTAGCCCCTGAATGCTTTGTACAAATTACGTCTGCTTTTGTACGCAATGCCGAGGTTCCAACTCACTGTGATTCAGACTGATAGGCAGTGCATGGTAGCTATCGATTTTGCATAAAATACAGCTGCAGTGGCTGTAATGAGGAATTCCGGTGCTTAAAGTTAGCCGCATTTTAATGACAGCATTCTGTTTCATTCTTTTCTCTGGTGATGGTAAAGCCAGGCCAAATCAATGCGATAGTATTTTGCCGATTGATATACTCAGAGCTAAGAACATGGAGCAACAGGAGGCTAAACTCAACGAATATTGGAGTGAACTCTTCGCAAACGCTCCCACTCCTCAAGAATGGAATATGCCAGCTGGCTGGCTAAAGGCCCAAATGGCCTTTAGTTTTGGTGAATGCTATATGGATGGCTTGGCCGGGGCTACGCCCAATGTTGATAAAGCCATCCCATATTTTGAGTATGGCACAGAGCTTGGGAATACTACCAGTGCCCATGTCTTGGCGAGTCTGCGGCTTTTTTATGTCAGGGATGTTGAGCTGCAAAAACTTGGTTTTGATTACCTGAACGATGAATACCTGACTGGCTCCATGTTTGCTGCCGGAAAGCTAGGGGAAGCCTATCAGCTTGGGCTTGGCACCGATAAGGACTTGATTACGGCAATAAACTTTTATCAATTGGCTGCTGAACACGGCAATACTAACTGGCAATACTTGCTTGCTCATGCTTATAGAAAAGGTTACCTAGGCTTGCCGAAAAGCGATGCAAATTATCTCTTTTGGCTGAATTATCAGCCGAAAAATCATACCGTGAATTATAGTTGCCGGGTCAGTGAGCTGTACAGGAGAGAGATTTTTCCATCGAGCTTCCTGAAAAGGGCCATCTGGACCTATCGATGCAGAACAAGTTAAAGTCACATAATCAAATAAAGAAGGAATCTAACATGAGAATCATTCCTGGATTGTTGTGCGGCCTGCTACTGGTTGGTTGTGGTAGTGCTGACAAGCCCGAGACAAACCTGCCGCTGGCAGAACGTTATACCGTTACGGTTGGGCCCTACCAGCAAGACTGTGTTGGTGTGGCACCAATGCGCTGCCTGGTGGTGGATGGCTCGTTTTTCTACCAGAGCATCGAAGGCTTCGACTTTGTACCCGGTTATCAGTACCAACTGCTGATTGAACGGGAACAGCGCTTTACCCCCGAAACCGTGCCGGCCGATGCCAGTTTGTACCATTACCGCTTGGTGGAAGTAATAGCCGCCGACAAAGTGGCGGTTGATGACCAGATCTAGGGGCATTGGATACAGCATTAACTACTACCAAAACGTATTATGACAAGATGTTACTTTATCTCTAAAAACCCAGCTTTAGCCGTATTCTATCTGGCTCCCTGTGTGGACTTCTGGTAGCTTAGTTCACACTTATTACACAATAATTTTGGTTGCTATGATAAAACGTACGCTACTGGCTTTGGCCGTTGCATCCGCTTGCGCTACTTCTGCATTTGCGTCCGATAGTTACTACCGGGCACCATCTTTGCAGCAGGATACGCTGCTGTTTACTTCTGAAGGCAGTGTTTGGCGTGCCGATTTGACCGAGCTGCGTGGCCAGCGACTTACCAGCCACCCGGCTGAGGAAACACAAGCCCGTTTATCGCCCGATGGGGAATGGTTGGCCTTTGTTGCCAGTTACGAGCAAACTCCAGAGCTGTATGTAAAGCCGGCCAATGGTGGGCTAGCCAAGCGTGTTACTTATGAAAACAGCCGGGTTCGGCTGCAGGGTTGGACCGCTGATGGCAAGTTACTTTATGCCACCGATCAGGTGGCAGGCCCGGCTAACTTCTGGCTGTTAAAAACAGTCAATCCTGCCAATCTGCATACAGAAACCTTGCCGGTCGCGGATGCCATTGAGGGGGTTATGGACGATGCCGGTGAATGGTTGTATTTTGTACAACATGGCTTGCAGGTCACCGGTGACAACGCCCGCACATACCGTGGTGGGGCTTTGGGAGAACTATGGCGCTACCAGCTTGGTTCCGGACAGGAAGCCGAGCTGCTAAGTGCTTCGCACCAGGGGTCCATTCGTCATCCAATGTACTGGCAGGGGCGCTTGTATTTTGTCAGTGATCAAAGCGGTAATCCAAACATTTGGTCGATGCAAACCGATGGCAGCAATTTGCAGCAACATACTGACCATCAGGACTGGCAAGTACGGCAAGCGTATTTGAACCAGGGCCGTATTGTTTATCAACTGGGTGCTGATATTCATTTACTGGACGTGCAAACAGGGCATCAGCGTTTGCTTGAACTGAGCATTCAATCCGACCGACCGCATCAGCGTGAACGCTGGCTGGATCAACCTCTGAACTATTTGACCAGTGCCCATTACGCTGGCTTTGGCGATCAGGTGGTATTAACCGCCCGGGGCAAGGTGGCGATTGCCGCTAAATCACCGGCACGGCTGGTAGAAATTGCGACTCCAGCCAACAGCCGAATCCGGGAAGCCATTTTAAGTCATGATGGACGCTGGGTGTATGCGATCAGTGATCAAAGCGGCGAGCTGGAGATTTGGCGTTATGCCGCCGACGGCCGGGATGAAGCACAGCAACTGACCAAAGATGGGACTGATTTTCGCTGGCAACTGGCTTTGTCACCGGATGGCAACTGGCTGGCGCATGATGATAAAGCTGGTAACCTGTGGCTGCTTAATCTGCAAACACTGGAAAACCGTCTGGCATTCAGTGGCGGTGTTGGGCTTTCCCCCTTTGCGGATATTGTCTGGTCGCACGACAGTCAACTTATTGCAGTGACTCATTTGGAAAGCCGGCAGCAAAGAAGCCAGGTACTGTTGTACTCGCTGGCAGAGCAAAAGCATCAACGGATTACCAGCAGCAAGTACGAGTCGTTTTCACCTGCTTTTAGCCCGGATGGCAACTGGCTGTACTTTTTATCCAACCGTCATTTCCGCGCTACCCCTGGCCATCCATGGGGGGATCGCAATCTTGGTCCGATGTTTGACCGCCGCAGTGAGATTTTCGCTGTCAATCTGAAGCAAGGAGCCACTTTCCCGTTTCAGCCACCAACCGAGCTAGTAGTGGCGGCAAAGCCGGTGGAAGAGCCGGCACGACGAGGTCGCAGATCAGCTCCTGAAAGCCGGGTTGATTGGCAGGGATTGGAGCAACGCTTATGGCAGGTCCCGGTTCCGGCCGGGAACTACACCCAGCTAAGCGTCACTGAACAGCGTTTGTTTGTGCGGGAGTGGAGTCATGATGCCGATATTTTGCCCGCCCTGAAAGTGATCAAAGTGGATAACCGGGAGGCGAAAGTTGAACATTACGGTTCAGCTATTGCCGATTATCGCATCTCCACCGATGGTAAGCAGTTGTACTTTCGCAAGCAGCAGCGCAATGGCACAGGCCCTATGTATGTGGTGGCTATCGGCGATCAGGAGCCTGGTGATCTCAGCTCTGCATTATTAAACAGTCGACAGTGGCAGTTGGCGCTGGATCCAAAGCAGGAATGGCAGCAGATGTTCCGCGATGCCTGGTTGATGCAGCGTGAGTTTTTGTTCGACAAGGCCATGCGTGGGATAGACTGGCAAGATGCCAGGGAGCGTTATTTGCCGCTGGTAAACCGGGTGTCTGATCGGTACGAGCTGGACGATGTACTGGCCCAGATGATGGGAGAGTTGGATGCACTGCACTCACAGGTGCGGGGTGGTGATTATCCCGGACAAAGCCCTGCGGCTGTGGCTGCCAGCCTTGGTGCCAGCCTGGAAACTACAGCAAATGGCGTTCGTATTGCACATATTTACCAAACAGATCCTGAATTACCTGGCCAGGCGGCTCCGTTGGCACAGCCTGGGGTTGATGCTCAGGCCGGTGATCTGATCCGTGCGGTGAATGGCCGAGCCGTGCAAACGGTAGCCGATGTGAAGCAGCAACTCCGTAACCAGGTGGGGCGTCAGGTATTGCTGGACTTGCAGCGGGGCAGCAGCCGCTTACAAACGGTAGCCGTGCCGGTGAATGCCGGGCGCGATCATCAGTTGCGCTATCAGGATTGGGTCTTTAACAATGCTGCCAAGGTGCAAACGGCTTCTGAAGGCCAATTCGGTTACCTGCATTTGTATGCCATGGGACCGAATGATATTGCCAGCTTTGCCCGGGAGTTCTACGCCAACATTGACAAAGATGGCCTGATCATTGATGTGCGGCGCAATCGTGGTGGCAATATTGATAGCTGGATCATCGAGAAGCTACTGCGTCGAGCCTGGGCTTTCTGGCAGCCTACCCAGGGCGGTGCTTATACCAATATGCAGCAGACCTTCCGCGGTCACTTGGTCGTGTTAACCGATCAACTGACGTATTCTGACGGCGAAACTTTTGCCGCCGGTGTCAAAGCTCTGGAGCTTGGGCCTTTGGTGGGCATGCGTACCGCAGGAGCCGGCGTTTGGTTGACAGGACGCAACTTACTGAGCGATCGGGGTGTCGCCCGGGTGGCTGAAACGCCTCAGTTTGCCATGGATGGGCGCTACATCATTGAAGGCTATGGTGTAGCACCGGATTACGAAGTACGCAATATGCCGGTGGCGACCTTCAATGGCACGGATGCCCAGCTGGATTTTGCCATTGATTATCTGCGAGGCAAAGTGCAGCGTGCGCCTGTTCCGGAGCTAAAAGCAGATCCTTTGCAACCGGGGCCGGCGGCAGACATTCGCCGATGATACTAAGGGCAGTCTGTGACTGCCCTTACTTTTTGCCCAGTTGTGTCAGCTGTCGCCGGTGCTGTTTGAGCAGTCTGAGCAGTTCTTGTTGTGCTGACTGATCTGAGGCAAAAATGCTGCGCTCATACAGGATCTGCACACGGTGCAACAACATCTGCTGGGACGGAGCCTGCTCCGCAAGACTTTGCAAGGCCTTGCTGATACTTTGCTGAGGCAGCTTGTTGGCCAGATCGGGTATGCTTTTTTGCAATTGCTCTGTTACACTGCATCGCTTTTTTCTGCGGTGCCAGCACCATGCCACTGCCAGCAGCACCAGGCTAAGTGTTATCAGCAGACTAAGCCACAACAGCTGGCGCCATTGTTGCCAGAATGCCGTAAATGATCGCCACAGTGCATCCTGGCGTTGCTGATTAAAGCCCAGTACCCAAACCGACCAATAGTAGTCCAGATGCAACAGCTGCAGCCGCAGTTGAGACAGCAAAGGCAGTTGCCCAAACAGGCCTCCAGTCAGGAACGCCATGTCCGCATCGGACAAAGCGCTGTCCAGGCCATTCAACACCCGATCGGGGGCGATGGCTGCCGTTGGATCCAGGGAATGCCACACATCATCCACCAGGTACTCGACCCAGGCATGTGCATCTCGCTGACGTACCAGTAAATAGTGCTGCTCCTGATACCAGTCCCCACCAAGGTAACCACCGACAACCCGGGCCGGTATCCCCGCCTGACGGAATAATAAAGCACTGGCCGATGCATAGTGACTGCAAAAACCGGCCCGGCTTTGAAATAAAAAGTCATCCACACTATTTTGGCCTAAAGGGGGCGGGTTTAAGGTGTAGAAGAAGGCGTGCTGACGGAAATAAGCCAGTAGTGCCTCCGCAAAGTCGTGCGGTTCTGGGTGGTTGGCCAACAGCACAGAGGCGAGTTGTTGGCTGCGCGGGTTATGGTCTCCGGTCAGCAAATTCCAGTGCTTTTCCTGAACATCAGTGAGTGGCACGGCAGCAGTCACACTGCTGATCTGATAACTGATGCGTTGGTTGATGGTTCTGTTGTAGCCCAACAGAGCAGCAGGCAAAGCTTCCAGTTCAGGGCTCCATTGTGTAGGCACCCCTAAAGTAAAGACACTGCGCTGAAAGCTTGGCTCGGCAATGATCTGGTACCGGAGCTCTGTCGCTTGGTTAGGGTAGTCCCGGCTGCGCGGACGGCCAGGATGATGAAACCCTTGCTGTACAGACCAGCGCCGACCATCAAAGTGTTCAAAGACCTTGGCCCGCCAGTAGCGTTCGGATTGCGGCGGCAAGGGACCATCAAACCGTACCCGAAAAGCTGTGGCATTGCTTTGCACCAATTGTTCAATGGTCCCGGGTTCAATCTCATTGGCAAGGCCGGTAATCGCTTGCTGCGCCGAGGGCAGTTGCCATAGCGGGGCAAGGCGGGGAAACAACAAAAACAATCCCAGCCAAAGTGGCAGTAACAATAACAGGAAGCGGCTATCGGCTCGCAGCTGGCGGTTGCTTGGCATCTGTACCGCAAATAGCAGGTATTGAAGCAGCAGGTTCAGTACAAATGCGAGCAGGATTAAGCTGGCCATGGCTATCGATTGATGGAATAAAAAGCTGCACCCCAGGATAAAGTAATGGACCCATACCAACTGCCTGGCTTCTTTTTGTTTGGATAACGCCAGCAAACGCAGCAGGGCAGACAACACCAGGATGTGCATCAAAAAGTTCATAGCACCAAGTTGCCGTCCTGCCAGCACCAAGGCCACCACACAGAGTGCAGCCAGAATATTGACCAGTCGTAAACTAAGCACTGGGGCTTTATCAAAGGCCTGTAGAAAAGCCAGTCCATTGAGCAGCAGGAAGCATCCCAGACTCCACCATTGCCAGGCTGGCAGCATCAGCAAAATAAGCAGCAACTGCAGGATGGTTGCTAAGTAAATAAAGCGCGACTGATTTAGCATAGCGCCAACTTTTGTAGGCATTGCTGTAAATGGTGAGCCCCCTGACCGAGCGTCACATCGCCGGCAGGGGATTGCAAACCATACTCCATTTGCTTTGCCTCGAGTTCAAGTAATTGGTGACAAATCTCTGACAAGCATTGCTCCAGAGCTTCACCCTGCAAGGGCGGTACCAGCAACCAGCGAGGATCCTGCTTTGCCTGCTGCTCTGAAATCCTAATCACAGGCACATCAGGTTGACGTGCCAGGCGTTTCCAATGCAGACGCTTGATCGGATCGCCCTGTTGGTAGGCTTTGAGCTGCTCTGGGTGTTCAGTACTGCTGCGCGGCCCGATCTCGGGTGTGCCAGCTTGCCAGCATTGGGGGGTAACCGGTGAAAGTGGTGTTGGGTATACCCAGTAGTGTAACTGTACCGGCAGATAAGTCCAGCAGCGGATAATGCCAAGCGGATAGTCACTTTGTAACTGCAGGCTGGTGACAGGGTAGTAGCCACGTTTTGCCGCTGTCCATTGCAGGCAAACCGGCTGGTCAGAACTGGCTGATGCTTTAGCCGGGCCTGATGTGCATTGCACTGCCTGGAAAGGATGCTCTGCGGTGATGTCGAGCTGTAGCCTAAGCTGTTGGCCGGCAAAAACAGCCTGTGGTGGTTGTAGCCGGATCTGTAACGCGGCCAGATTACGCCAGGCAAACCAGATACAGAGCAGAAATACGCTTAGCAGTAAATACGCCAGCAACAAAATCAGGTTGTTTTGGTAATTGGTCCCCATCAGATACAGCAGTAAGATCAATAAAGCAAACCAAAAACCATAGCGACTGGGGAATACCAACAGGTTGCCGTGGTTTAACTGAAAATCATTGCTTGCTGTAAATTTTCGCGCCAGCCAGCGTTGCAACATCCTGGAGATTTTATCTCGCACCACGAGCCGTTCCTTTTATAGATTGCAGGGCGTTTCCCGCAACAGCAGAAGGCTCCAGCGAGGCTCTGCAGCATGCGATTTAGGATCCAGACGATGTTCTGTCACGCTGGGAAAGACTGCTTGTACATCATCGGCAGTCACATAGTCGCGTTGCTGCAATAGTGCCCAGGACTTTGCGGCTTGCAGCAGTGCCTTGGCAGCTCGTGGTGATAAAGGCAGCATATCCGGATGCTGTCTGCTGTGGGCGACCAAATCCAGCAGGTAATTGATGAGTGCTTCCGATGCGTGAATATGGGGTACCTTAGCTTGCAATTCCATCAACTGCTCAATACTGATGTGTTGTTGCAATAAACTTAGCCTGGATTGACCGCGATCCGAGTCCAAAAGCTCAAACTCAGCTGCCCGATCAGGAAAGCCCAGCGAGATCCGCATCAAGAAGCGATCCAGTTGTGATTCAGGCAGCGCCGAGGTGCCTGATTGATCCAAAGGGTTCTGGGTGGCAATCACAAAAAAAGGCGAGGGCAAAGCTCTGGTTTCACCATCAATCGAGACTTGCTGTTCTTCCATGGCTTCCAATAAAGCACTTTGTGTTTTTGGGCTGGCGCGATTGATTTCGTCCGCTAGCAGTAAATGACTGAACACTGGTCCTGGTTGAAAGCTAAATTGATGCGAACGGCTGTCATAGATGTTCATACCAAGCAAGTCACCTGGCAATAAATCGCTGGTAAATTGCACCCTGCGGTAGGATAAACTTAAGCTGTCGGCCAAGGCATGAGCCAATGTGGTCTTGCCCATTCCGGGTAAGTCTTCCAGTAACAGGTGTCCTTTAGCCAGCAAACAGCAGAGCGCTAATTTGATTTGAGCGCTTTTACCTAGGATAACCTGGTTGAGGTGGTGTTCAATAGCCTGAAATTCTGCGAGCACAGCAGCTCCTTACAACTTTACGCTCTGGTGAAGTTAAGATAGCAAGTTAAAGCGCAATAAAAAAGGCGACCCTAAGGATCGCCTTTGATTTCATGGATTAATGGCTTATCAGAATTGTGCCACAATCTCTGCAGAGCATTGCTCCGTGTTTTCAGCACACAACTGGTACACGACCTGATCGGCTGAGGTATTGAAGCGGTCACGATAACTGCCCTGATTCTCCAGCGTCGCTACTTTGCTGCCATTACGGTACAGATCAACCCGGCTTTCAGCACCAGACCAGCGTAAATCTACAATGCTTGAGCCGGTGCGGGCTTGCTGAGCGCGATGTACCCACAAATCAATAGAGCTGATTACATCGGCGACCGTTACTGTTTGGCTGGTGCTATCAGTCACACCATTCGTGTCAGCAACTGTCAGGGTGACATTGTAACTGCCGGCGGCACTGTAAAGGTGCGTGGGGCTTTGCTCGGTGGAACTGTTGCCATCACCAAAGCTCCAGTCCCAGCTCACAATGGCCTCATCCCCTTCTGCTGATTCATCGCTGAAGGTCACCATCAGACCAGATGCTGAATAACTGAAGGAAGCTTCTGGTGCTGTTGGATCCGGATCAACAATGCCACCATCAGGCAAAGCGGTCAGGGTCAGGTTCCAGCTATTCAGGGTGCCGGTATCCAGCGCAGCATTATCTGAGACAAATAGTGTCCAGTCACCTTGCATGGCTTCACCGTTGTAAGTATCCAACTGCCAGGTTTGAATGAGATCATCTGCACTGCCACCGGTGCGATTGTGCAGAGTATGCACAGTGCCTTCCGGAGAGGTCAGACGAACAATCAAATCACCACGCCAGGTATGGGTAATATTGACACCGACTTCGGTACCAAATACATGGCCAGATTCAGCTACAGAGATAATGCTTTCAATGCCGGCTGCATTGTTATCCGGAATGGCCACAGGCGTTGTATTCTCGTATGGGAAGTCCATCAAGCCTTGCGGAATGACCGTCAGATTAGCGGTTGTCTGCCGAACAATATCACCGCTGGCACTGTCTGTCGCCGTGATCAGGAACTGGTAAGCCCCCCATGGAGTCTCTTCATCGGTATCAACCAGTAAAGATACGGTATCGCCCGGGAAAGCCAAATCCGATGAGAAGCTCACGCCTGGTAACGCTGGTGTGGCATCGACAGACAACTGGATTTCATCGTTCCAACCAGCTACCGAGCTGAACTCGAGGCTGTAGCTGGCTTGCTCACCGGCTACAATTTCCAGATTACGCGGAGCCAGACTCATACGGAAACTTGGAGCAGGATCGGCCTCTTCGAGTGCACGAGCCACATTTAAGCGCTTACCTGATACAGTTCGACCATCTAGTGTTGGAAGAGTATCACCTGATTGCATCAGGATATCTTTCATTTCAAGTGCTGAAATGCTTGGATCCAATGACCAAACTAATGCCGCGGCTCCTGCTACATGTGGAGACGCCATTGAAGTGCCGTTAAAGGTGGAGTAACCAGCGCCTGGCACTGTGGATAAAATGGCTGAACCTGGTGCACCTAAATCAACACTTTCCAGGCCAAAGTTCGAAAAGCCAGACATATTATCATTGCGGTCAGTCGATGCGACTGAAACAATAATATCCGAGTCGTAGGCAGCCGGATACATCGGGAATTGATCGGCATCACGGCCATCGTTGCCGGAAGCGGCAATAAACAGAATACCTGCATCACCACCATCTTCAATGGCAAGCTTTAAGGCTTCAGAGAAACCACCGCCACCCCAGGAGTTGTTGGTTGCTTTTACGTCTACACCGTGATTAAGCTTCAAATCGGTGAAGTAGCTGATACACTCGATAGCACCAGCGGTGCTGCCGCCGGTGGGGCCTAGAAATTGGCATGGGATCAGGGTTACATTCCAGCTCACACCTACCACCCCAATACCATTGTCACCCACTGCACCAATGGTACCTGCGACATGAGTACCGTGACTGCCACTATCCATCGGGTCGCCACTGGCATTTAGGGTAGACCAACCGAACTGATGCCCAGGATAGCTGCCGTCATTTTCCCAGCGATTGGCAATTAAGTCCGGGTGGTTGTAATCCATGCCGCTGTCAATAACGCCTATGATGATATCGCGGCTGCCCGTTGTGATTTCCCAGGCTTCCAAAGCGCTGATATCAGCCCCTGGGGTACCGCCACTCTGGCCGGTATTGTGCAAACCCCATAACTCGTTAAAACGTGGATCGTCCGGAGAAAGTGGAGATGCCATGGATTGTACTATGTAGTTGGGCTCTGCCAGCTCAATAGCGGGGTGTTGACTTAATTTTTTAATCAGATGATCGCGCTGCACGCCGCTTGGTAAGCGGACTTTGGCAATGCGCCCATCGGCAACATGCTTCATGCGGATATCGCGGCCCTGTGCATCCAGCTCACGTAATGACACTCCGGAGTGACGCATAACCTGCTCACGTTCTGCTTTACCGACACCTGGTTTGAATACGACTAAGATGGAATCATCGGCTGCTTGCTGTGGTGCAGCCATTACACTTCCTGCGACCAGTGCTGCAGAAACAGCCATGGCCAGTTTTTTGAATTGTCGCATAGATGAGTACCTTAATTTTTCATTATAGTAAAAAAGCTGCGCTTTATTTAGCACTAGTAATCAATACCATAAATTAGAATTAAGAAATGGAATTCAGTATAAATTAGTACAAATGAACTAGTCTATTGGGAGGTGCAATTGTTACGGATGGTTATTTAAGATTATGTTTTTCATGGTTAATATTATTTAAGAATTAACTATATCTTGATTAAAAATAACTCTTTTATCCGATTGCGGCATATTAGAAATCTTATAGTTTAGATTTGTGTTTTCGCATTAACGGAAGGTGGGTTTTGTTTACAAATGCCAAGGTATTACTGGTGACCATGACACTGCTATTCAGTAGTGGATTACACGCAGAGTTTTCCCTAACGCTGACTTCACTACTTGAGCGGCAACAGCTTGGTAATCTGGCGGTTATTGAGCAGCAGGGGGCAAACAACAGTCTGCTGGTTGAGCAACTGGGTTATGCCAATGTCGCATTGCTGCACCAGGCAGGTTATCTGAACCAGTTGCAGCTTCGCCAGTTTGGTGTTGGAAATGAAGCCATCATTTCGCAGTTTGGTCAGTCAAACCAACTGGATGTATTGCAGCAAGGAAATTACAACCGAATTCAGATTGAGCAGTTTGGTGGTTCAGGTTTTAGTATTCAGCAAATTGGGAATCACGCTGAACTTGCCATTACACAGTACTGATTTTACAAGAGAAGTGACAATAATAAAGTATGGAGAACCTATAATGAGTTACAAAAATCCACGTAAACATATTCTGGGAATGGCTATCGCGCTGGCATTTACCGGTACAGCAATGGCAGATAACGAAGCGATCGTTGTGCAAACTTCGGTCGCGGGTGTATTGGAGGGGAATGAAGCTTTTGTTGAGCAAAGAGGCAGCATTAACCTGGCTATCGTTGATCAGGATGGTGCACTTAACAACACCGAACTAAATCAGGATGGTGTCTGGCATGAGGGGTATGCATTCAGTGCTGGTGAAGACAACTGGATCCGTATCGAACAATTAGATGATTGGCACATTGCTTTTGTAGATATTGACGGCAATGAAAACACTGCTACCGTTACTCAGAGTGGCTTCTGGAATGTGGCTGAAATCGCCATTACAGGTGATGTTAACGATGCGGCTGTTTTCCAGAATGGTGATCAAAATGAAGCGACCATTCTACTCAGTGGCGATGCAAATTTTGTCGAACTGCATCAGGACGGCGATGCGAACTGGACCAATGCTGGCTTTAACGGAAATAACAATGAGTTGTTCAGTGTTCAGGAAGGCAGCTTTAACGAATCAGGCATGTTTCAACTGACTGGTGATGGTAACCTCATGGAGGTTGCGCAGTTTGGTGATGGCAACGTTGGTGGTGTTGTGGGTGTGAATGGTGATAATAATACCTTCTATATTCAGCAGTCTGGTAATGACAACGCCTTTATTGCCTTTGATGTCAGTGGTGAGAATAACTTGGTTGATGTATACCAGAGTGGCTCACAGAACGTGTTCATCCTGGAACCATTGGCTGGCGTTGATAATACCATCTGGGTACAACAAGAAGGTGTGGGCAACGAAGTGGATGCGCCTATTGGGGTAACGGGTAATGATAACCTGGTTGATGTATGGCAGCAGGGGAGTGCAAACGTCGCTTTCTTCGCGACCTTTGGTGACAGCCATGATATCGAAATTTACCAGGATGGCAGTCAGAATGTCGGTGAAGTGGTTCTGGACGGCGGTATGAACCAGGCTTTTATTCACAGCGAAGGCGAGTTTAACTATGCTGGTGCTGCAGCTTTTGGCTACAACAACACCATTAGCATTGAACAATATGGTAGTGATAACTATGCGCTAGCAAATGTTGAGTTTGGTTTTGACAACGTCATTGACATCCATCAGGATGGCGTAGAAAACTTTGCTTATGTTGAATTTATGGGCGCTGACAATCAGTTTAGCATCGAGCAGTCAGGTGACTTTAATGAAGTGGTTGCCACTGGTGCCGGTATCTTGTTTGATCAACAATTTATGGCACAACAGCAAGGTGACTTTAACCTGATCGATGTGCTGCTAGCTGGCAGTGATAATGTGATGAACATTACACAAATCGGCGCAGGCAACTGGGTAACTGGTGATACAGGCCCTTCTTTTGTGCAAGGTGGTAATGCCGGTCTGGTATCTATTAGCCAACTAGGTAATGATAACCTGGTTATGGGCTCACAAATGGGGTCTGGTAATATGATGACAGTGACCCAGGTTGGTGATTTCAATACGGCTACCGTTATTCAGCATTAATCTGTTATTGAAGTAGAACAGGCGGCTTCGGCCGCCTTTATGCCCTTATGAAAATACTAATTTACCTGCTGTTGCTCGTTCTAACCTCACTTCCTGCAACAGTGATGTCCAGGGACATCACATTGGGGGGCCTGGTGCTCGACCGGACGGTTACTCGTTTTGGTAAAGATTTTGTCTTTTACTATTCGGGTTACTGGCGTGATATACCGGCAACAGACAATATTACTGTCGTTATCTATGAGCAGGTGTATCCTCAGGCCGGAACTGTATTGTGGGTTGAAATGAACGACAGAAAGATTTATCAGACCTACTTTGGCAGGCGCTACAACGATGTTAAAGAAACTGCTGAGCAGGCGGTGTTACAGAGTCTTACCGAGCTGGCCCGAATACAAGCAGATCGTATTCTCGGCGAATCAGCCGATGAATTTTTTTAAAGGAATGACCATGAAGTATAAGTTGTTATTCTTACCCTTTATCATGGGCGCGGCTCATGGTACTGAGTTGGTTTATACTCCGATTAACCCCAGCTTTGGCGGCAACCCGTTGAATGGTGCTTTTTTATTGCAAAAAGCGCAGATACATCAACCTGCCAGAGCGGAAAAAAACTTTGTCGATAAGTTCAGAGAAGCACTTGAGCGTAATATCATCAATACTCTAACGCGTCGTATTGCCGATGGTGATCTGGTGGATGGGGTGTATGATACAGGTGAGTTTTTGGTGGATGTTTCTACCGGCGCTGATGGCAGCATCCGGGTGCAGATCACCAACCAAATTACTGGTGAAATCACTATTTTAAGCATCCCGAGTATAGGTGGCTAATATGCATAAAATTATTGCCTTAGCCACAGTGCTGGTCCTTGCCGGTTGCTCGGCCATGCCAAAGCCCCGCTTTCATATTAGCCCTGCTGAAGTAGATAAACCCAGCAATCTGATGCAGCAATTATGGCAACAACCACGACCTCAGCATGCCATCCCGGTATCGGTCTATTCCTTTAGAGACCAGACAGGCCAGTATAAGCCGCAAGCCAACGTTTCAAGTTTCTCGACTGCTGTCACTCAAGGGGCAACCTCGATGCTGATGCAGATTTTGCTGGATACTGGTTGGTTTGCGCCACTGGAGCGTGAAGGGCTGCAAAACCTGCTGACTGAGCGTAAAATCCACGGCTCCAGCCGCACTGGACAGGATTTACCGCCATTACGTGAAGCCAGGTTGTTGTTTGAAGGGGGAATTATCAGCTATGAAACCAATTTAACCACAGGCGGTTTTGGGGTTGAGTATTTTGGTATTGGCGCTTCGGAACTGTTTCGTGAAGATCAGGTGACCGTCTATTTGCGCGCAGTGGATGTGCATACCGGCCAGGTTTTGTTATCAGTATCTGCTACCAAAAAAGTCTTTTCGCATGAAATGCGGGCGGGGTTGTTCCGTTACGTTGCCGTTGATCGGCTGGCTGAAATGGAAACCGGCTTTTCTACCAATGAGCCTGTGCAGTTTTCTGTGCGCCAGGCTATGGAAACTGCCGTTGCTGACTTAATTGAGAAAGGGGTGCAGCGCGGCTTCTGGCGGGCAGGTACGTCAGAAAGTGCCAATGCCATCTAATGGGTTAAAGATAAGGATTGCACCGGGTTTGATTGCTGTATCCAACGCAGTAACTCAACCCGGTTTCTGGACTTGGTTTTGCGAAAAATAGAAGATAAATGAGCTTTGACTGTGTGGGCACTAATATTGAGAGTCAAAGCTATTTCTTTATTGCGCGATCCCTCGGCAACTAAATGAATGATGCGCTTTTCCTGTCGGGTAAGTAATTGAACGGCTGTCAGAGCATCCGCATTAAACCCTTGCTTGAATCGTTGTTGTAAAACTTCATCCACCATGGCGGACATAACAGCTCGTGGGAAGTACAGTTCACCGGCCATCATAGCTTTTAGAGCGGTTAAAACCCTATCAAGTTGTTCATCCCGGTAGATAAGCCCCCGAATACCAATATTCAGCGCAAAGTTAGGGTCTGCAAAACTACGCTCTACCTGATAAAGAAACAGAGACCCTTTAGACATACCCTGAACCAGATCGTCCGGGATGCCTCGTTTACCCAACTGTCGGCCAACGAATGGGTAGGCAATTAATGCGTTGCCAGGAAACATTTTCTGTTCAAACTCTTGTCTGCCAACTTGTTCTACTTTCAGGTGGATAGAGTCGGCAAGTAAAGAAAGGTTGGATGTTTGCTCTCGGTCGGTAACAACAATTAGCCGGTGAAATGAGTCCATGCGCGATCCTTTTGAGTGGCTAGGCCAAAGATACTATTATTTACACATAGTATTAACCTTTTGTATGTGCGATTGCAAGCCTTGCCATCGAGCAGGCATCTTCGGTATAGGTCATTCAGTTCAAGCATATTGTTAAAGCCTGGCTCATGGTAAAATGCTGCTGGTTTTGATGGGGTTAGAGTCGGATGATTAAAGTACTTTTTGTTTGCCTTGGCAATATTTGCCGCTCACCAACTGCGCACGCGGTTTTTCGCCAGATGGCTCAGCTGCAAAAGCTGCCGGTCGAGGTCGAATCGGCAGGGACCAGCGCTTATCACCAGGGCGCTGCACCAGATAACAGAAGCCTTGCTGTTGGTAAGGAGCGAGGTTACAACTTCAGCGGGATCCGCTCACGACCAGTGAAAGATGCTGATTTTGCTTATTATGATTTTATTTTTGCCATGGATCTGCAAAACCTGGCTGATCTCCAGCGACGCTGTCCTGAACAGTACCAGCATAAACTGCAACTTTTTTTGCACCGACACCCGGATTTTGCGCAGTGCAAAGAAGTGCCTGATCCATACTATGGCGGAAGTCGTGGTTTTGAGCGGGTATTGGATCTTATTGAGCAGGGTAGCAAGGCTTTACTGGCGGAAATGGCGCCACGTCAGCGCTAATTTTGGTAATTTTATTACTAAAACAATCTGGAATAGCATATAGACAGTTTATTTAGCCGTAAAGATTGCTTTTCATCGGTAATAAATTTACTTTGTAACCAGTGATTCGAAGTCAAGCAATGAGGATAAGCACGTGAGTTTATGGACGCCGCAAAGCTGGAGGAATTTCCCTATTCAGCAGCAGCCAAAGTATCAGGATCAAGCCCTGGTGGCACAAATAGAGCAGCAATTGCAGAAGTACCCGCCTTTAGTTTTCGCACAGGAAACGCGGGATTTGTTTAGCCAGTTGGCGCAAGTTGCCAATGGCGAAGCTTTTTTGTTGCAGGGCGGTGATTGTGCGGAAAGCTTTGCTGATTTTCATGCCCCTAAAATTCGCGATACCTTCAAAGTATTACTGCAAATGGCGGTGGTACTGACTTTCGCTGGCCGCAGTCCGGTCGTGAAAGTGGCCCGGATGGCAGGGCAGTATGCCAAGCCGCGTTCAAGTGATCTGGAAACCATAGATGGGGTTAGCTTACCCAGTTACCGTGGGGATATCATTAATGCTTCCGAGTTTACTGCCGAAGCCCGCAGGCCAGACCCGAACCGGCTGGTGACTGCTTACCACCACTCGGCAGCTTCGCTGAATTTGCTACGTGCTTTTGCACAAGGGGGCCTGGCCGACTTGCATCAGGTCAACCGCTGGAATATGAGTTTTGTTGAGAGCAACCCACTGAAAGAGCGCTATCAGGATATTTCGCAGCGCATTCAGGAAGCTCTGCGCTTTATGGAAGTCTGTGGCATTACTTCACAAACAGCACCATCCATTCGTGAAACGCAGCTTTATACCTCGCATGAAGCTTTACTGTTAAATTACGAAGAAGCTTTAACGCGCCGGGATTCACTGACTGGTGACTGGTACGATTGCTCTGCCCATATGGTATGGATAGGTGAGCGAACCCGGCAGTTGGATCACGCTCATATTGAGTTTTTCCGTGGTATTCATAACCCGGTAGGGGTGAAAGTTGGCCCTGGCATTGATGGTGATGAACTAATTCGCTTAATTGATGCGCTGAACCCGGACAATAAGGCCGGTCGATTGACGCTGATTACCCGGATGGGAGCTGATAATCTGGCTGAAAAGCTGCCGCAGTTGGTACGCCGCGTGCAAAGCGAAGGCCGAAAGGTGGTTTGGAGCTCCGATCCAATGCATGGCAACACGGTCAAAGCCAGTAATAACTACAAAACCCGTGATTTCGAAGCTATTTTACGTGAAATACGGCAGTTTTTTGCGGTGCATCAGGCTGAAGGGACTCATGCTGGTGGTATTCATCTGGAAATGACCGGTGAGCATGTCACGGAGTGTACCGGTGGCGCCTATGGCTTGAGTGAGCAAGACTTAGCGCAGCGTTACTTTACGCAATGCGATCCCCGCCTGAACTCTGATCAGGTGCTGGAACTGGCATTTTTAATTGCCGACAGTTTACGCAACGGTTCGGTGTAAGCTCTACCGCATTGCTTGCAAAAAATATCAGCTCTGGCACATGCCAGAGCTTTTTAATGCCGGTGCCGCTTCAAGCCGGTAATGGCCAGAATTTTAGCCGCCATCTCTTCAATGGATAATTGCGATGAGTTTAAAAAAGGGATTTGCTCTCGTCGATACAGTTGTTCCACTTCATTAAGTTCCAGCCGACATTGAGCCAGTGAAGCATACCGACTATTTGCCCGGCGCTGTTGGCGAATATCACTCAAGCGTTCCGCACTGATGGTTAAGCCAAATAGTTTATTTTTGTTACGCTTTAGCACATCAGGCAATGTTAACCTATCCATGTCTTCGTCGACAAAAGGGTAGTTTGCTGCTTTGATGCCATACTGCAGCGCCAGATACAGGCTGGTTGGTGTTTTTCCAGAGCGGCTGACGCCGACCAGAATAAGATCTGCTTTATCAAAATCTTTCATATTGGCGCCATCATCATTCGCCAGCGCGTAATTCACAGCATCAATTCGATAGTCGTAGGTTTTCTCGTGCATGCTGTGGGTACGATGAGTTTTGGGGACCGGCTCCATACCGAGCTCTTTTTGTAGCGAGGGGACAAAGGTGTCCAGAAAGTCGTAACAGACTCCTTCACTGCCATGGATCACATCACGCAGAGCCTCATCCACAAATGTCTGAAATACCAGTGGACGCTGACCGCTGGCGGCAAAGCGATCATTGATCACTATTTTCATTTGTTCGGCTTGAGCGACTGTTTCAATAAACGGAATAGTGACATGCTCAAACTCAGCGGGGAATAACGAGAGTAAAGCGTGACCAAAGACTTCGGATGTAATGGCGGTACCATCAGAAATATAAAATGCTGTGCGCACAAGAGCTCCTTACCAGGGTTTGTTATAGCCTATGACAAAAATGCTTTTTCTCAAGAGTTTATTTGCCTGCAGTCACAGTGTAAAATCAAAATGTAACTCATTATGTAAGTTTACAGTGCTCGCTACAAATCATGGAGAATCACAGTGCAAAACTACGTCAGTTGGTATCAGGACCTCGGCATGCAGGATGTTGGACAGGTCGGTGGTAAGAATGCGTCCTTAGGTGAAATGATCAGTAACCTGGCAGGAGCTGGGGTGCAGGTACCTGGTGGTTTTGCGACCACTGCCGATGCCTTTAACGAGTTTCTTGAGCAAAGTGGTTTGAATGAACGTATTTATCAGCGTCTGGAAAGCCTGAATATTGACGACGTGCAGGCATTAGCAGCTGCTGGTGCAGAAATTCGACAATGGATTATCGAGACTCCTTTTCATGCGGCTTTTGAGCAAGCGATTCAAACTGCGTACCTGCAGTTGCACCCTGATACAGGCCAGGATCTGTCGTTTGCGGTGCGCTCGTCGGCTACTGCTGAGGACATGCCGGATGCGTCTTTTGCCGGTCAGCAGGAAACCTTTCTTAATGTACGTGGTTACGATGCGGTCATAGTGGCTATTAAGCATGTGTTTGCATCACTCTTCAATGACCGGGCTATTTCTTACCGGGTGCATCAGGGGTATGACCATCGTGGAGTAGCCTTATCGGCCGGCATTCAGCGCATGGTTCGTTCAGATTGCGCCTCCTCCGGAGTGATGTTTACCCTGGACACCGAGTCTGGTTTTGAGGATGTGGTTTTTATTACCTCCTCCTTTGGTTTGGGAGAAATGGTAGTGCAGGGGGCTGTCAACCCGGATGAGTTTTATGTGCACAAGCCAACCTTGGCTGCAGGACGCCCTGCCGTGGTAAAACGCAATCTGGGTAGTAAACTGGTACAAATGGTGTATTCCAGCGAGCAAGGGCATGGCAAACAAGTGCTGGTGGAGGATGTCCCTGCGGAGCAACGCCGACGCTTTTCTCTGACGGATGCCGAGATAGAACAACTGGCGCATCAGGCCATGATCATAGAGCGTCATTATCAGCGGCCGATGGATATTGAGTGGGCGAAAGATGGCATTGATGGCCAGCTGTATATTGTGCAGGCCCGTCCTGAAACCGTGAAAAGCCGTGAGGATCAAACCCGGCTGGAGCGTTTTCAGTTGAATGAAACCGGACCTGTGCTGGTTGAGGGGCGTGCCATTGGTCAACGCATTGGCTCGGGTGTGGCCCGGGTATTGGATGGCATCCATCAAATGGATCAGATCCAGCCAGGCGATGTGCTGGTCACAGATATGACGGATCCGGATTGGGAGCCCATTATGAAACGGGCTGCAGCTATTGTGACCAACCGTGGCGGTCGTACCTGCCATGCTGCTATTATTGCCCGTGAGTTGGGTATTCCTGCTGTCGTGGGCTGTGGCGATGCTACGGTGAAGATTCAGGATGGTGCTGAAGTAACAATCTCCTGCGCTGAAGGTGATACCGGATTTGTGTACCAAGGCTTGCTGGATCACAAGTTGGTGAGTACCAGTGTCGATAGCATGCCAGAGCTGGCAATGAAAGTGATGATGAACGTTGGTAACCCGGAGCGGGCTTTTGCGTTTTCACGTTTGCCCAATGCCGGGGTTGGCCTGGCACGCCTTGAGTTTATCATTAACCGTATGATAGGGGTGCATCCCAAGGCGCTGCTCAATTATCAGCAACAAGATAGTGAAGTAAAGGCCAGCATTGATCAGCTTATGGCTGGTTACAGTAGCCCAACGGAGTTTTATATTGCTAAGCTGACTGAGGGGATTGCCACGCTGGCTTGCGCCTTTGCACCGCAGAAAGTCATAGTACGGATGTCGGATTTTAAATCCAACGAGTATGCGAACCTGATTGGTGGCCGACGTTATGAACCGCATGAAGAAAATCCGATGATTGGCTTTCGTGGCGCTTCACGCTATATCTCGGCAGATTTTCGTGATTGTTTTGCGCTGGAAGTTGAAGCTCTGAAGCGGGTACGCAATCAGATGGGCTTTACCAATGTAGAAGTCATGATCCCTTTTGTCCGCACATTGGAAGAAGCGAAAGCGGTCACTGAACTATTGGCGGCCCATGGCTTGAAACGCGGCGACAATGGCCTGCGTTTGATTATGATGTGTGAACTTCCATCCAATGCTTTGCTGGCGAAAGAGTTTTTACAATACTTTGATGGCTTCTCCATTGGCTCCAATGATTTAACGCAGCTTACATTGGGGTTGGATAGGGACAGTGGCCTGATTGCACACTTGTTTGATGAGCGAAACCCTGCCATTAAACAGCTGTTGTCTATGGCGATCCGGGCTTGTAAAGCCGAAGGCAAGTACGTTGGTATTTGCGGTCAGGGGCCGTCCGATCACGATGACTTCGCCGCCTGGCTGATGGAAGAGGGTATTGACAGTGTTTCGTTAAATCCGGATACCGTGGTTGAAACCTGGCTGTATCTGGCAGATAAGTACGGTACCACAGCTTAATCACTCAATTCAGGGCGCCAGCGGCGCCCTGAAACTGTCAGCCTCTGGTACAAACCTTGGTTCTGTGGCAGAGTACCGCTTCCGTACAATAAAAAAATCAGTGTTTTCAGGGGAACCTCATGGAAGCTTTTGTTAGCTCAGTCAATGGCATTATCTGGAGTGATGCCTTGATTTATTTGTGTCTTGGCGCCGGATTGTTTTATTCCATCCTGACCCGTTTTGCACAGGTCCGTCACTTTAAAGAAATGTGTAAGTTGCTGTTTAGCGGCAATGCCTCCTCCAAAGGCATTTCTTCCTTTCAGGCGTTGGCTGTGTCGCTATCCGGCCGGGTTGGGGTCGGTAACATTGCCGGTGTTGCTGCAGCTATCGGCTTTGGCGGTCCTGGTGCCATTTTCTGGATGTGGGTGGTGGCTTTTCTGGGGGCCAGTACTGCTTATGCGGAATCCACCCTGGGTCAAATCTACAAAGTAGAAGAAGATGGCCAGTATCGCGGTGGTCCGGCTTATTATTTCGAGCGTTGCTTAGGGCAAAAGTGGCTGGCGATCCTGTTTGCTATTTCGGCCATTATCGCGTGCGGGGTGTTCTTACCAGGGGTTCAGGCCAATGCGGTTGGTAATGCCTTCACCCAGGTCTTTGGCGATGGCAATATGGTGGTGACCAGTTTTGGTGAAGTTGGCACCAATAAATTGGTTGCGTTGGCGGTGATCCTGATTGTGCTGGCCTTTATCATCTTTGGGGGCATTAAGCGCATCGCTAACTTTACTCAAATCGTGGTGCCATTTATGGCGCTAGGTTACATTGTGATGGCCTTGATTATCGTGTTCTTAAACATAGATAAAGTGCCGGGTATTTTTGCGCTGATTATTACCGATGCTTTCACTGCTCAGGCTGGCTTTGGTGCTGCCATTGGTTGGGGGGTGAAGCGAGGTATTTACTCGAACGAAGCAGGTCAGGGCACAGGGCCACATGCGGCATCTGCTGCAGAGGTGGATCATCCGGCGCAGCAAGGCCTGGTACAGGCCTTTTCGGTCTATGTCGATACCTTGTTTGTTTGTACTGCTACGGCGCTGATGATTCTTATCACCCAGCAATACAATGTAGTGGGTGAGCTGACCGATGGCAGCTTCATCGTGCAGAATATTGATGCGGCCACAGAAATTGGCTCACCTGCGTTCACTCAAATGGCGCTGTTTAGTGTGTTTGGCAACTTTGGCCAGGGCTTTGTTGGTGTTGCCTTGTTCTTCTTTGCCTTTACCACCATTTTGGCTTATTACTACATTGCAGAAACCAATGTGGCCTACTTAAACCGCTATTTTAAATTCAATATCCCGCTGGTGTTAGTGAAAATTGTGATTATGGCGATGGTGTCCTACGGCATGGTCAATGCTGCCGGCTATATCTGGGACATTGGCGATATCGGCGTTGGTTTAATGGCCTGGATCAATATTGTCGGTATTCTGGCCATTTTCTTTGTCGCCAAGCCTGCCATCCTTTGCCTGCGTGATTATGAGGAGCAGCAAAAAGCCGGTGGTGATATCACCTTTGATCCGGTGAAGTTGGGCATTAAAAATGCAACCTTCTGGGAAAAGCGCTTGGCGAAGCAGCAACAGTCGGCAGCAACCCAGCCGGAGCAGTCCAATGGAAAAACGGTTGAATCGTAAGTCTTAGTGCTTCAAAAAAGCCTCTGCTGGTCAGAGGCTTTTTTTTACTTATTCCACACCAATAAAGCCACCGGTTTGATGCGCCCAAAGCTGGGCATAGATACCTTGGCTGGCAACTAGTTCTGCATGAGTACCTTGTTCTACAATACGGCCTTGATCCAATACGATCAGTCTATCCATCGCCGCTATGGTAGATAAACGGTGGGCGATAGCAATCACTGTTTTACCATCCATCAACTTATTAAGGCTGGCCTGAATGGCTGCCTCTACCTCAGAGTCCAGCGCCGACGTTGCCTCATCCAAAATCAGGATCGGGGCGTTCTTTAGCAATACCCGGGCGATGGCAATGCGCTGACGCTGACCTCCGGATAGCTTCACACCGCGCTCACCAACCTGCGCATCGAGGCCATGGTTCCCTTTTGGATCGGTCAGATCCTGAATAAAATCGATGGCTTCAGCTTGTTCTGCTGCCAACAATAGCTCTTGCTCGGTAGCATCAGGTTTACCATAGCTGATGTTGTCGCGGACAGAGCGGTGCAACAACGAAGTATCCTGGGTTACCATGGCAATGTGTTGGCGCAGACTTTCCTGACTTACGCTGCTGATATCCTGACCATCGATCAGGATCTGGCCAGATTCGACGTCGTAAAATCGCAGCAGCAGATTGACTAAGGTGGACTTACCTGCACCAGAGCGGCCAACCAAGCCAACTTTTTCACCTGGCTTGATGCTCAGGTTCAGTTGATTCAGAACCGCTGCTTTATCGTTGTCTGTGCTGACTTTGCCATAATTAAAACACACCTGCTTAAATTCAATCTGGCCTTTTGTGACCAGCAAAGGGCTGGCGTTGGCCTTATCCACTACACTGGCAGGTTGTGATAGGGTGGCGATGCCATCGGCAACGGTACCAATGTTTTCAAACAAGCTACTTACTTCCCACATAATCCATTGCGCCATGCCGTTTAGTCGCAGCGCCAAACTCACAGCGATGGCAATAGCGCCGATGGAAATAGCGCTCAGGCTCCATAGCCAAAGTGCCAGCGCAGCAATGCAAAACACCAGCAGGTAATTTAAGCTTTGCACCGAAACATTCAACCAGGTAGCGAGACGCATTTGTTGATACACGGGCTTTAGAAAGATCCCCATGCTGTCTTTGGCATAGCTTTCCTCTCGTTGTGTATGAGAAAACAGTTTCACGGTGGCAATATTGGTGTAACTGTCAACAATACGGCCAGTCATTTCTGAGCGCGCATCTGCCTGTCGGCTGGCGACATCTTTCAAGCGAGGGACAAAGTAGAACTGCAACCCAATGTAACAGGCTAGCCATAACAGCATTGGCAGCATTAAGCGTGGATCGGCATCGGCGACGAAGTAGAGCATGGCACCAAAATAAACCAGCACATACACCATCACATTCAACAGTTTCATCACGGTTTCACGGACCGCTAAAGAGGTTTGCATGACTTTGGTGGCAATGCGCCCGGCAAAATCATTCTGATAAAAGCTGACACTCTGGCGCAGTAAGTAGCGATGCGATAGCCAGCGGATTGACATCGGGTAATTGCCAAGCAGTGTTTGATGCACCACAGCAGAGTGTAAAAATGCAATCAGTGGTAACAGCAAAACAGTTACTAAAGCCATCCAAAGCAGGGTGGTGCTTTCATCGGTAAAAAAGGTCTCCGGATCCTTTTCTACCAGCCAGTCCACCAGCTGTCCCATAAAACTAAACAGCATCACTTCCAACAGGGCTGACAGAGCCGATAACAGGGCCATTACCACTAAGGATGGCTCCATTCCCCGGGTATAATGGCGGCAAAATGCAACCATGCCTTTTGGTGGTTGTTCGGGCTCGCGTAGAGGGAAAGGGCGGGTGAGACGTTCGAACCATCCAAGCATTGGGCAACTCTCTTTGCAGAAACAGGCCGGCTATTTTAACGCATGAATAGGTAAAAGTGTGGAGGGCTGTGATAATATAGCGGCGATTTTTGTCTGTGCCGAGAGCTGAAATGACCCTGAAACTGGTTGCGTCCACCCTTTTACCTACTCCTTTTGCTGATTTTCAACTGCATGGTTTTACAGCGCCTGATGGCAAAGAACATGTCGCTTTAACATTGGGGGATGTGTCGACGGCTGAGCCGGTATTAGCCAGAGTACACTCAGAGTGCCTGACCGGTGATGCGCTTTTTAGTTTGCGCTGCGATTGCGGACCTCAATTGGAAGCCGCGATGCAAAAAATTGCCAACGAAGGCCGCGGCGCTATTTTGTATTTGCGTCAGGAAGGGCGCGGCATTGGCCTTATTAATAAAATCCGTGCTTACGCCGAGCAGGATAAGGGGTTGGATACCGTCGAAGCCAATGAAATTCTTGGTTTTTTACCGGATATGCGTGAGTACGATATTGCGGCAGAGATGCTGCAATTGCTTCATATCAAGCAATTGCGTCTACTCACCAACAATCCACGCAAGTTAAAAGCTTTGCAGGAAGCTGGCGTGAATATTTTAGAACGGGTACAGCATCGGGTGAAAACTACCGCCCACAGCCATCGTTACCTTGCAACTAAGGCTGCCAAAATGGGGCATATGCCTTAACAGGCTGATTGCAGCGTTTCAAGTGTTAATAAATACCGGCAGATGATGGTATACTATCGCCCTCTGTCGGACCAAATAACGCAATCATCATGATCCCAAGTCTCGCCCCTGATGCTGCTCTGGATGCCAGTGTTCTGGCATTTTGCCAAGCCTTACGAACAGCCGGTTTTGCTGGCGATATTGAAACAAGTTATGGTAGCCGCCTGGCGGTAGCCACCGATAACAGCGTTTATCAGGCATTGCCGCAAGCAGTGCTACTGCCAAAGCACCAGGATGATGTGGTGTTGCTAACCAGTTTGGCACAAACCTCCAGTTTTCGGCATTTAAAGTTCAGCCCTCGCGGCGGTGGCACCGGCACCAACGGGCAATCACTGACCGAGCATCTGGTGGTGGACCTATCACGGCATATGCGTGGTATTTTGGAAATTAATACCGAGCAGCGTTGGGTGCGGGTGCAAAGCGGTGTGATTAAAGATCAGCTGAATGCTTTCTTAAAACCCTATGGTTTTTTCTTTGCACCGGATTTATCCACCTCAAACCGTGCCACCATCGGTGGTATGATCAATACCGATGCCTCAGGTCAAGGTTCTTTGGTCTACGGCAAGACCAGCGATCATACGCTTTCGCTCACGACCGTATTAATGGACGCAACGGTACTGAAAACTGAGAAAGAGTCAGTGGCAGAGGCTGAAGTCAAAGCGCAGCAAGCTGGCTCTATAGGTCAGATTTATCGCCAGGTATTACAAAGTTGCCGTGATTTCCGACCGCAGATCCTGCAAACCTTTCCGCGATTAAACCGCTTTTTAACCGGCTATGATTTAGAGCATGTGTTCAATGATGATTTAACTGAATTTGATTTGTCCAGGCTAATTACCGGTTCGGAAGGATCGCTGGGCTTTGTGACCGAAGCCAAACTGTCGATTACGCCTATTGCCCGCCATAAATGCTTGGTTAATATCAAGTACGATAGCTTTGAGAGTGCGTTGCGTAATGCGCCTTTTCTGGTAGCTGCGCAAGCTACCTCGGTTGAAACAGTCGACAGCAAAGTGCTGGATCTGGCCCGCAATGATATCATCTGGCAACAGGTACAAGCGTTGATCACCGATGTGCCAGGCCTGCAAATGCAAGGTCTGAATATGGTGGAGTACAACAGCGAAGACCAAGCCGATATCGAGCAAAAAATTGCTGATTTGACTGCCCGGTTGGATGAGGCAATTGCCAAGCGCCAGCATGGCATTATTGGTTATCAACTTACGTACGATACAGCGGCGATTGGCCATATTTATGCCATGCGTAAAAAAGCCGTTGGTTTATTGGGCAATACTAAGGGAACACAAAAACCCATTGCCTTTGCTGAAGATACGGCAGTTCCCCCCGAGAAACTGGCAGACTTTATTATGGAGTTTCGTCAGTTGCTGGATAGCCATGGCTTACATTACGGCATGTTTGGCCATGTGGATGCCGGCGTGTTGCATGTGCGGCCGGCACTCGATCTGTGCGATCCTGAGCAGGAAAGGCTGATGCGCACCATTTCCGACCAGGTGGTAGCCCTAACGGCTAAATACGGTGGTTTGATGTGGGGAGAGCATGGGAAAGGCTATCGCAGTGAGTATGGTCCTGAATTCTTTGGTGAGGAACTCTTTACCGAGTTACGGAAAATCAAAGCCGTCTTTGACCCGTACAACAGGGTAAATCCAGGCAAAATTTGTACACCTTATCAAAGTGCTGATGCTTTGGTCAGTGTGGATGGTGTAAAGCGTGCATGGTTTGATAAGCAAATCCCGTTGCAGGTAAAACAGAGCTTTGACAGCAGTCTGAACTGCAACGGCAATGGCTTGTGTTTTAACTACGAAGCCAACTCCCCCATGTGTCCATCCAGTAAAATAACCAAAGACCGCCGTCATAGCCCGAAAGGCAGAGCCGGCTTAATGCGCGAGTGGCTGCGCCTCGCTGAGCATCAAGGGGTGGATGTACTGGCGGTAGAGCAGCGGTTACAAACTGAAGGAGCTGGGTTTGGCGGTTTGTGGCAGCGTATCCGCAACAGCTGGGCACACAAACAAGGCGAGCAGGATTTCTCTCACGAAGTAAAAGAAGCGATGGAGGGTTGTTTGGCCTGTAAAGCTTGTGCCAGCCAATGCCCTATCAATGTGGATGTGCCTTCGTTCCGCGCCCGGTTTTTGCAGCTGTACCACAGCCGTTATCTAAGGCCGGCGAAAGACTATGTTGTTGGCAATATTGAGCGCACAGCACCGCTGCTCGCAAAAATGCCCCGGGTAGTCAATTTCTGCCTGCAACAATCCTGGTTACAGCGGCTGCTTGGTCATACGCTTGGCTATGTTGATACGCCTTTACTGTCTATGCCAACACTGGCTGAGCGGGTTCAACAGCGGTATCGGTTTGATCTAGCAACACTGGCCCAGGCAACCGATGCTGAGCGTCAGCAAATGGTGTTGCTGGTGCAGGATCCCTTTACCAGCTTTTATGAAGCTGAACTGGTTGAAGATGCGCTAAAACTGTTGGAAAAGCTGGGTAAAAAACCGATGCTATTGCCATTTTTACCCAATGGCAAGCCACAGCATGTGAAAGGCTTTCTGCGTGATTTTGTCAAAACCGCCAGCAAAGCATCGCAGTTTTTACAGCAACTGCATCAGTACCAGGTTCCGATGCTGGGGCTGGATGCATCTCTGGTGCTGGTGTACCGTGATGAGTACCGCAAATTGCTGGGTGATAAGCGTGGTGACTACGAAGTAGCCTTATTTCATGAGTGGTTAGCAAGTCAGGATCTGCCCAAGACCACTGGTGGTGGTGACTTTGCATTGCTGGCGCACTGCACCGAGAAAACAGCATTGCCAGCCAGCGAGAAAAACTGGCAACAGATCTTTGCCAAAGCAGGTTTGACGCTCAAAGCGGTCAGTGTAGGCTGTTGTGGCATGGCTGGAACTTATGGCCATGAACGGCAGAACCTGGAGCACAGCAAAGCACTCTTTGCCATGAGCTGGCAGTCGCCGGTGGAGCACTATGGCACGGAGCGTATTCTGGTGACAGGTTTTTCCTGCCGTAGTCAGGTAAAACGACTGGTTGGGGATAAGCCCAAGCATCCGCTGCAGCAACTGTTGCATGCCTTGAGTTAAAGGGCCTGCTGGTTTTTTGTACAAAAAATGGTTCTGCAGTATACTTAAGAAGTCCATGATGAAACAGCCTGTGCTCGCTGTGTCAAGAAGGGGGCTTTATGATCAATGCTGCCAACAATGTCAGTTCTGCTGCTTTTGCTGAATTGAAGCAACAAATGGCGCTGCGCATTGCCGACCAGGCTGAGCGCGAAGCTGAGCAGCTAAAATCGCAAGCGGATGAAAAGCGCAAAGAAGCCCGCGAAATGGCGCAAACTGCCCGCGAGTTGCAGTTGGAGTCTGGCCAGGCGCAAAGTCGTGCGAATCTGGTGCGCGCCAGTTTGCCGCCTACCGAGCTGTTTGAGCGGCTCGATCAGCAATTCCGTGGGATTTCGCTGCCGTCAGAAACAGCCGATGATAGCCAGCAACAAGTGCCAACAGAGCGGCCAAGCATCAATATCTTTGGTGAAGCAACCGGTACTACCATTGACATCAGTGTTTAATGGCATTAAAAAAAGCCTCCGCAGAGGCTTTTTGTTATTAAGAAAATCAGCAATCAGAAACTATAACGACCACGCAAGTACCAAAAGCCGCCATTGATGCCCATGGGGGAGGTTTCATAGTACTTACCACCAAGGAAATCCTGCGGGAAACCAGTATCTGTATAGTCCACACGCTCTGGCTTGGTGTCGAACAGGTTTTGCGCACCAACAGCTACAGAAAATGCATCATTGATGGCATAGTTTACTTCCAAATCAAAGGTGACTTTGGAGGATGCCTGCTTGGCAATGGTATCAAAATGAACACCCTGGTAGCTGCCATAGTAGTTAGAGCGCAAAAACATCGAAATGTCATTCCACTCTTGGCTCCAGGTTAGTGTGGCGCGCTGTTTTGGCAAATCTTTTTCCAGTCGCGATACTTTAAAAGCACCGGTTATATCGGAAAAGCGAGTCACTTCAGTTTTATTCCAGTTGTAGGCCAGGCTGAAGGTTGAGCGCCCACTCAAGAGTGCTGTACCATAATTCATGACGATGTCTAAGCCGGTGGTTCGGGTTGAGAAGTCATTGGTATAGAAGTTTAATTGTGAAAGCCCTTCAACCCCTTTAAAGCCAAGATCACGCAACCGTTGACGCTCAGTATCATCTATATTGATGGTAGCCGATTGGCTGAGACGATCATCAATATCAATGCGGTAGGCATCTGCCGTCATAAAGAAGCTATTACCAGAGTATACCAAGCCTAAAGTATAACTTTTGGATGTCTCTGGTGTTAACTCGGTTGCTCCATACAGTTGAGCAACCGGGTTACTAGGTGCCAGCAAGGCAATATCGACCAGATTGCCTGCATCATCAGTAGCGGTTCTGAAAGTACTGATATTGGCCTGTCCAACAGTTGGTGCCCGGAAACCTGTGCTGGTCGATGCGCGGATGGCAAAGTCATCGGTCAGTCGGTATTGGCCAGTCAGTTTGAAATTTGTGGTGGTGCCAAAGGTTTCATAATCTTCATGGCGTAATGCAAAGCCAGCCAACAGATGCTCAGTGACCTCAGCTTCCACATCCAGATAAGCTGCCCAATGACGCCTTACAAAAACACCTGCTGCATCTGGGCTAAAACCGGGATAACCGTTGGAGCCAATGAAGTCGAGGCCTTGCTCAACATAAGGGCCGACTTCCCAGGAGGCCGTTTCGCCGGCAACAATCTCGAAACTCTCTTCAGACCATTGCAAACCACCAGCAACCGCCAAATCTTCGTACAAGCCTACTGGTACAAAACGGTAAAAATCAGCGTTAAAGTGCTTTTCCAATTGGATGTAACGACCTGGGTCGAATTCAGTAGGGGAATCAGGCCCTAAGGTTGAGTTAACTGTATTGATAATTTTAAAGCCGGCTTCACTGCGCCCCACAGTGGCACTGAAGTCGTACATGGTGCCAGCTAAGAAACCAGACTGAAATTCACCTTTGGTTCCGCCCACCAGGGAGGTATCGGTAATATTACCGCCAAAACTTGGGGTAAAACCGCCCGGAAACCAGGAAAAAAACGTAAAACAATGTGCGGGTAAGGCTTGCACTTGTGCATTGACAACAGAAAAGGTTGGATCGGCTAACGAAACAACTGGGCAGTCCCCTTGACTGAAATCTGTGTTCGCTACAATCAGTGTTTGACCACCGTCATTTGAAAAAACCTGAGATCGGGTGTAGGGATCGCGAAAGTAAAAACCACCCATAACATCACGTTCAGAGTAATTGCCAAACAAGTAAGCCTCTCTGCCATTACCAAGATCTAAACCGGCATTAGCAAAAATGGCAATGTCATCGCTGATTTTAGGTGAGCCCCATACCTGAACCGGTTGATCGATGGAAATATTGGGGTTGCCATAGGCTACCTGGTTCACAGCACTTGCGTGCTGGGTGCTACGACTGGTTGCATCGGATGCTTTGTACTGAGCGCTGATATTAAAAAAGCCTGCATCAGTTAATGGCAGACCAATATTGGCATTGATTTCATTGCTGGTACCATCCCCAGCGTAAAACTCGCCACGACGAACTTCGATGTGACCGCCTTCATCGCGGTCATTCAGCACAAAGTTGACTACACCGGCAATGGCATCGGAACCATATTGAGCTGCAGCACCATCGCGCAGAATTTCAACTTGTTTGATGGCTGCACCTGGAATGGCGGAAATATCCGGCCCCTGTGCACCATCGTTTAAGCCACCACCTAACATGGTGATGACGGCAGAGCGATGACGTCGCTTGCCATTGACCAGAATCAGGGTGCTATCTGAAGACAAACCACGAAGATTCAAGGGGCGGATTAAGGTGGCAGCATCACTGATAGGGTGTGAGTGTACGTTCATCGAAGGCACTGTGGCTGTCATCATATTCAGCATATCGGTGCTGCCACTTTTCATTAGTTCATCACCACCGATGATATCTACCGGTACCGGTGAATCAGCCACCGAGCGAGGCGCCGAGCGGCTACCTACCACAGCAATACGCTCGACACGCTCTTGTGCTGCAGCTTGGGTCTGTTCCTCTGTGTTTGCCCACACAGGCGCTGTCAGAGCCAGTGTGGTGACACCGGCAATGGCACAGCGAATACAGGTCGATAAACGACTATAATTCTTTGTTTGCATAGTTGTTCTTCCTGGTTTCTATTATAATTTATACTACTTTGGGCTTATTGTTATTCTTCCCGAATTCAACATAGGTGATTAAGTTCCCCTTGTCCATCCCATTATTAATGCTATTCGTCTATTCTTACCCATCTTAGGTATGGATATTGCTTGTTTCGGGACAAGATCGACTAAAGTCTACTAAGCGGATGTCTAAGTTGTATTTACAAGTGGTGAGTGCATGATTATTCGGCCCTACAAAGCTTTGGATGCGCCGGCACTGCTGACGCTGGCAAATCAGGTGCATGGTGACGGCTACCTGAATACCACCAAGCTACAGCATTACATTCAATGTGGCCTGGCTGCTGGCTTAAATGCCAGTTTTGTCGCTTATCATGAGGCCCAATTGGTTGGGTACCGTTTAAGTTTTGCTGCCGGACAATGGCAGCCGGACCAGTGGTGCAGTGAGTCTCTCTGGCCTGTGACAACAGATAAAATGGCTTACTTTAAATCCGTTGCGGTGGTTCCAGAGATGCAAGGAAAGGGGATCGGAACTCAATTGTTGCTTGCTTCGGTGCAGGTACTGCAACAACAAGGTGCAAAAGCAGGGTTAGCTCATCTCTGGATGCAAAGCCCCGGTAACAGCGCTGTACGTTATTTTACTCGTGCTGGCGGGCGTTTACTTCGGGTGCATCAGGATAAATGGCTCAGTTTATCGTTGCAAAGTACTGGCTACGATTGCCCGGTCTGTGGCAGGGAATGTCACTGCACCGCCGCAGAAATGGTGCTGGAATTCGAATAAAAAAACGGCCTGAGTAACAGGCCGTTTTTCAGGGGGCAGAGTTTAGAACCTGGCGCGCAGGCCCAGGGTAATGGCACGGCCCGGCAAAGGAGCATCGTCTTTGATAAAAGAGCTGTGTACGAAGCCCAAGCGGTTGGTCAGGTTGGTCCCGCGGACAAAGGCGGTCATTTCCACATCGCTTACATCAAAGTAATAGTTAAAGGTAGCATCCAGTAGGGTATAGCCGGCAGTGCGGTTTTCCAGCGGGCTGACCCGGTTTTGCCTGGCGTAACGGGTTAAGCCAACTTCACCACTCCAGTTTTGCGCCTGATAGCGGTACTCTGCGCCCAGCTTCATCGGCGGTATGCGAGGTAAGTCGTCACCACCGCGAACTTTGGCCCGCACCTGATCAGCAAATAAGTGGACGGATTGCATCTGATCCAGATAGTAACCCAGCTCAAACTCAAAGCCATAGAGTACTGCATCGTCCTGACGGTATTGCAGTACCGGGAAACTATGATCGCTGTGTCCATCATGGCTATGATCATGGTCGTGGCCATGACTGTGGTCATGTCCATGATCGTGACCACCTAAATCATCGATGTCCAGGCCGGTATTGGCAAGGTAAATGTAATTATTTACCCGGTTGTAAAAAAAGTTGTAAGTTAAGCTCAGGTTGCCATCAAACTTACGGAACGTCAGATCGAAGTTATTGGCGATTTCTTTTTGGAAGCGATCACGGTTTGGTTCGATATCACCATCGTGGTGGTCCAGGCGGTAGGCCAGGCCTAATTCATAAGTACCTGTTGCCAAATGAGCGCCATTGGCATAAAGCTCGGCAGCACTGGGAGCCCGCTCGGAACGGCTGGCAGCAAAAGCCCAGGAGAAACCTGGCTGGAATTCCCAAACCAGGCCAGCTGATGCACTATAGGCGGTAAAACGGGCTTCAACATGCTCGTGTCCATCACTATGGCCATGGTCGTGATCGTGGCCATGACTGTGGTCATGCTCGTGATGGCCAAATTCAATGCCATCAGCATGGTATTTAACCCGCTCTAACCGACCGCCCAGTTGCAGGGTCAGATCTCCAAAACGCTTTTCTTCCAGCATAAAAAAGGCATGGCTGGTCGTTTCTGTATCTGGCGTAAAAGCTTCTTCGCCAGAGGCTGTGTAATCATTGCGCAGCAAGTGGTAGCCGAAAATGCCGTGCCAACCTGCCAAAGGTTCATGCTCCAGCGTGATGCGGGACTCCAGAGTTTTGCTGCTAAAAAAAGTAGCAGCATGCCCATCTTCAATTTCACTGTGCTCGTAGTCGGTGTAGCCCAGGTTAAAAGCGATGGTCTCGATACCGGCAAAGGGATCGTAATACTCACCAGCCAGGTTAAAGCGATTTTGCCGGGCTTTGGCAAAGACATCATCATCATGGCCACCGTGGCTGTCATGATGCCCATGTCCGTGGTCGTGCCCTGGAATGCCATATTCAGACTCAGTACGGCCAGCATGAAAACCAATCAACCCCCGGCTACCAATATAACTTAAGCCAGCATTCAGACTGCTGGTTTCCAGCCAGCTGTTGTCGATTTCATTTTCGTGTTCACCATCGCTGTTGGTAAAGTGTGGCACTTTGTAGTCGTCGGCATTGCGATGCAGCCCGTCCAGATGCCAGGCAACCTGGTTATGGCTACCATCATGATTCAGTGCAATGGTTTTCTCATCGGAAACGCTGTTGTAGCGGGTTTCGACCACAGTGTCGGACTGAGGCCGTAACTGGCGGGGAATGCGGTTATCCACCACATTCACTACACCACCAATGGCACCGCTACCATACAGCAGGGTGGCAGGGCCACGCAGCACTTCAATTTGCTCCGTAGTCAGAGCATCGGCCATGATAGCGTGATCCGGCCCTATACGGGACACGTCACCGGTATCCAGGCCGTTGTTCAAAATGCGCACCCGGGGGCCATCCAAGCCGCGAATAACGGGGCTGGATGCCACAGGGCCAAAGTAGTTGGCATGGACACCTGGCTGTTTCTTCAGGGTTTCACCAATGGTAGGTTCAGTACGACGGGATAGTTGCTCACCCGATAGCACGGTGACTGGGGTGGCCATATCCAGGTTGTATTTATGGATCCCGGAAGCAGAAACTATCATGCGCTCGATCTGGCCACCTGGCTGCAAGGTAATAGCTTGTACACTTGTCGGATCAGATACTTGCAGATACTTGCCATCAAAGCCCGGAGCGGTGATGTGCAGCTCCGCATTGGCGGGCGCATGCAACTGAAAGTTACCATTGGCATCGGTATAAATGTATTGCTGGCGGCCATGCACATGGATGCGGGCATTTTTTACCGGCTCGCCCTGAGCATTGAGCACAGTGCCACGAATTTGCTGAGTGGCCATCGCCTGTGCTGAAAATGAGCAGGCGATGAGAATAGCCAGGGCAGATGGTTTGAGAAACGACTTCGAATTGCGCATCGGATTTCCTTCTTTCAATCGATGAAGAGCTTGTGATGTTATAACATTTTACAGTTTTCCTTCGTTGCATCAAGTCTGTTGCAACGATGCTGGTCAGAAACTGGATGAACACCACTATTTTCACGGCCAAAGCAGCCGGGTGTGTTCGCAATACTGTGATAGCAAGCGAAAGGCTTTGATTTGAATTGCATGGATCCATCAGCGTACAATGCAGCTCTTGTTTAAGATGGTGTCTGATTGATGAGTTTTTGGTCTGAGTTTGCATTGATTGCCGGAGTCCACCTGATGGCTGTCGCCAGCCCGGGCCCGGATTTTGCCATAGTGCTACGCTATGCGGTTCGTTATGGCAAACAGGCGGCGTTAGCTGCCAGCTGTGGTATTGGTTTGGCTATTTTACTGCATGTCACCTATTCGTTGGTGGGGATAGGTTTATTGATCCAAACCACGCCCTGGCTGTACATGGCTTTCAGTGTGCTGGCTGCACTTTATCTTGCTTACCTGGGCCAGCAAGCTATCCGCAGCAGAGCGCCGGATGTAGTACAGGCGGTTGCCAAAGAGCAAGTCGCTGAGCGGTTAAGCGGCCGAAAAGCATTGTTGACTGGTTTTATTACCAATGGCTTAAATCCCAAGGCAACCTTGTTCTTCCTGTCTTTATTTGCGGTAGTCATTTCACCCGAAACACCGTTTAGTTTTAAGCTGGTTTACGGCGGTTATATGGCCATTGCTACTGCTTTATGGTTTTGTTTGCTATCTTTTTTGTTAACTCAAGCCAGGGTCCGTGGTTTTTTACTGCTGAAAGGCTACTGGTTCGATCGGGTGATGGGTACACTTTTGTTGGCACTTGCTTTGCATCTTATTTGGAGCCTGGTCTAAACTTCTAACCAGAATGACCGACAAACTAGTAAAGGCCTGTTTTTGCTATCGAGGAAAACACCATGTTGATGAGTGCCAAGGTCATCAAATTGGATCTGAATTACAGCTGCGCAGAGCACCATCACTTTGCGCAGCAGCGCCACTATTTAGCGCCTTATCCGGAGGAGCCTGCCGAGCACTTTGCCCGCAGGGTCCTGGCCTGGTTGTGTTTGTATGAAAGTAAGGCCGTGATGGCTGGCTTGCATCGCAGCGGCAAAGATCCCGACCTCTTTTTGCTGGATGAACAGCAGCATTTTCAACTATGGGCCAGTGTTGAGCTGTTGGAGGAAAAGCATCTACGCCGGGCCTGTCATTTAGCCGATCAGGTGGTGCTTTTTCTTGATCCGGATGAGCAACGGCAATTGCACAACATGCCATATTCAGCGAAGTGGAGTAGCTGCGTGTTTCAACCCGAGCAGTTGCAGCAGTTGTGCACTATGCTTAAACCTCATATGGAGCTTAGTGTCTGGCGTGAAGACGACGCCATTTTACTGACCGATGGCACGCAGCATCTGGAACTATCCGTACAGTGTCAACACCCGCATTAACCCTTACTTTCTTTTCCCCAGCGCTAAAAATAGCTATAATGCCGGCCCTCGTTAAACTTGCGCTGGATTTGCGATCCAGACTGGCAAAGAAGGTTGTTTATGTACGTTGTAGCCGCACTTTATAAATTTGTTCATTTACCCGATTATCAGCAACTCAGAGACAAAGTGTATCAATTACTGGTAGAGAACCAGGTAAAAGGTACTTTGTTGCTGGCCGAAGAGGGGATTAACGGTACCATCTGTGGCTCCAGAGCCGGCATTGATGCAGTCCGAAGCTGGTTGGCGGCTGAAGGACGCTTTGATGGTTTAAGTTACAAAGAGTCTTTTGCCGATGAGCCAGCGTTTTACCGTACCAAGGTGAAGCTGAAAAAAGAAATCGTCACCATGGGAGTGCCAGGTGTTGACCCGAAGCATATTGTCGGCACTTACGTCAAAGGTGACGATTGGAATCGGTTGATCAGTGACCCGGATACCATCGTGATAGATACCCGCAACGATTACGAAGTGGCTATTGGCACTTTCCAAAATGCTGTGAACCCAAATACCACCTCGTTTCGCGAGTTTCCTGAGTGGGCAGCTAGCCACCTGGATCCTGCTCAACATAAGAAAGTTGCGATGTTTTGTACCGGTGGGATCCGCTGCGAGAAATCCACGGCTTATTTGAAAGAGCAGGGCTTTGAAGAAGTTTATCACCTGGATGGTGGCATTCTGAAGTATCTGGAAGAAGTGCCACCTGAGCAAAGCCTGTGGCAAGGGGAATGCTTTGTCTTTGATCAGCGTGTTGCGGTGAAGCATGGCTTGGAGCAGGGGAGTTACGATCAATGTTATGCTTGTCGGATGCCACTCTCAGAGCAAGACATGCAATCGGAGTATTACATCAAAGGCTTAAGTTGCCCGCATTGCCATGACAAAACCACTGCAGAGCAAAGAGCATCTTTTGCCGAGCGACAAAAACAGGTTCAGCTGGCAAAACAACGGGGTGAAAAACATATCCGTGATGGTAAACTTGAGCCATAATTCAGCTGTCTTTTTTTTGTCATAAAAGCCAGCTTAGCTGGCTTTTATTGTTCTGAGGGTTTTATGCGACACCTTACTCTGCTTGGATGTTCACTTTTAGTAGCTTTGTCTGGTTGCAGCCAGACAAGGATGTCTGAAACACAAGTTAGTTCCGATTTAACTTTAGCCATTGCCCACATTAATGATCATCACTCCAACCTGGCTGCTAAACAGCAAATTTCACTACGCATTGCCGGTGACTTTATCGATGTTGAAGTGGGCGGTTTTCCGCGGGTGGCCAGCAAAATTGCCCAACTGCAGCAGCGCCATCCTGATTTATTGACATTGCATGCTGGTGATGCCATTACCGGTGATCTTTATTACAGTTTATTCCAGGGCGATGCCGATGCGCATCTTATGCGTGAAATTTGCTTTGATGCCTTTACCATAGGCAACCATGAGTTTGATGATGGTGATGCTCATTTGGCGACCTTTATCCGCAACCTTCACGACGAGCAGTGCCAAACGCCGGTGTTATCTGCCAATATCCGGCCGGAAGTAGGAACACCGTTGGCTCCAAATCATGATTGGGAGTTGTTTCAGCCTTATGTGATCCATGAGATTGGTGGACATCAGGTCGCAATCATTGGCCTGACCATCGCCAAAAAGACCCGGCAATCGTCTCAGCCGCTGCCAAGTACTGCTTTTTTGGATGAGCTGGAAACCGCCCGTTATTACATCGATAAGTTGCAGCAGCGGGGCATTGGTAAGATTGTGTTGTTAACACACTATGGCTATGTCAATGACATTCTGCTGGCACAGCGTTTGCCAGGTGTGGATGTGATTGTGGGCGGTGACTCGCACAGTTTATTGGGGGATTTTGCTCAGGTTGGCTTAACGGCCGATGGCGAATACCCAACCGTGGTAACCAACCTTGACGGCGCTCCGGTGTGCATTGTGCAAGGCAAGGACTATGCTCAGGTCGTCGGTGAACTGCTGGTGCACTTTAAAGGTGATGCAGTCGAGCGCTGTGAAGGGCGGCCTCACTTGTTGGTGGGGGATAACTTTAATCGGAATGGCGAACCGCTAACTGAGGCCGAGCGTACCAAAGTGCTGGACTATATCGCTGGTTCAGATGTACTCAGCCTGGTGGCGCCTGAGCCTAAATTACAATTCTTGCTGGAAGGTTACAGCACCCGTATCGAAGAATTGTCTGCGCAACGCATTGCGTTCATACCAGAGCGCTTGTGCCGGATGGACCCGGGCGAGGCCCGTGAGGAAAGCTGCGGTGATGCCAACCAATCTGATTTGCATTATGTGGTCAGTAAAGCTTTCCTAAATCAAAGCCGGCATGCCGACATTGCGTTGCAAAATGCCGGCGGTGTTCGTACAGACTTACCGGCAGGGGAGCTAAGTATCGCTCAGGTGTATCAGTTGCTGCCATTTTCCAATACGCTGATCCACCTGCACATGCATGGCCATGAGATTAAGCAGGTGTTGGAAGAAGCCATTGATTACTCAATCACCCCGGGGGCCTCGTCTGGAGGTTACCCACATGGTGCCGGCATCCGCTTTTCTGTCGATCTGACCAAGCCGGTGAACCAGCGGGTTAGCGCTCTGGAAGTGCAGCGTCATGGGGAGTGGCAGCCTCTGAATATGGATGAAAGCTACATCGTCGTGACCAACAGTTTTATAGCGTCCGGCCAGGATGGCTGGGCCACTTTTGGCAAAGTGATGGCTGCGGAGCGTTATCAGGATACCTACATCAATTATGCTCAGGCTTTTATTGATTTTGCCCGTGAACAGCAGTTACTGAGCCGGCCTGATCCTAGTCTGCATAGCACTCAGCGTATCATTCTGCCTTAAGCGACCACTGCATGATGAGTCATTTGATGGCTTATCATGCGATTTTTTAGAATTAAATCTGTTTATTTTTGCGCTATTTATCTATTTTTCCGTAGGCTAAGCTTATTTTGAGTTTTTTAATCACGGAGAATTTTATGAAAGTAGCCTTATTTAGCTCTGCTATCCTGCTAGGAGCCACAACCAGCCTTCTGTCAGCTACCACTCAAGCCGCCGACTATCAAATCGATACTGAAGGAGCTCATGCTTTTATTCAGTTTCGGGTGAATCACCTGGGTTATAGCTGGTTGTATGGGCGATTTAATCAATTTGAAGGCAGCTTCCATTACGATGCCAACGATCTTAGCAGTGCCCATATCGCTCTGACGATTGATACCAACAGCATTGATAGTAATCATCAGGAACGTGATCAACATCTGCGTAGTGCTGATTTTTTAAATGTCGAAGCTCACCCGCAAGCGCATTTTCGGAGCCAACAGATTAAAGCGACTGAGAATGGCCGGCTTGAAGTTCATGGTGAATTAACCTTGAATGGCATCACGAAAGTAGTGGTGATTGATGCAGAGAAAATGGGTGAGGGCACCGATCCATGGGGCGGCTACCGCGCAGGCTTTGCCGGTACCACTAAATTTGCCTTAAAAGATTTTGGCATCAATTACGATTTAGGGCCGGCAGCAACCCATGTCTATCTGGATTTAACGGTGGAGGGGATCCGTCAATAAAGCGGTTCTAGTCGGGAAGCTCGATCGTAATATCGCTGATTGGAATACTGCAGCAGGGTAAGAACTCACCCTGCCGCACAAAAGCAAGCGGCTCCTGTAAGTACTTGATATTACCGCTGACCAAGCGGCAACGGCAGGCTCCACAGTAGCCCTCGCGGCACTGATAGTGCACGCTAAACTTCGCTTGCTCCAGCACAGTCAATAGATTGTCCTGGTTGTCGTATTCCAACTCGGTGTCTGAGTTGTTCACCTGCACTTTAGGCATGGTGAGTCAGATCAGAGATCGAAGTCACCAAAGTCACCCGAGTCCACCTGATTATCAATTTGTCCTACCAGGTAGGAACTGATTTCCGCTTCCTGTGGCGCGACCTGAACGTTGTCAGACACCAGCCAGGCATTAATCCAGGGAATAGGGTTTTGGTTGGTGCTGTAAATCGGTTTTAAGCCAATAGCCTGCATCCGGTTGTTGGTAATGTATTCAACGTACTGGCACAGAATATCTTTGTTCAGTCCGATCATGGAACCATCTTTGAACAAATAGGCGGCCCAGGCTTTTTCCTGTTCAGCGGCTTTTTTGAAAATAGCGATGGCGTCTTGCTCGCACTCTTTGGCGATCTCACCCATTTCCGGGTCGTCTTCACCGGCAGCAATAATGTTGAGCATATGCTGAGTACCGGTCAGATGCAGGGCTTCATCGCGGGCAATCAGTTTAATGATTTTGGCATTGCCTTCCATCAGCTCGCGCTCAGCGAAAGCAAAACTGCAGGCAAAACTAACATAGAAACGGATAGCTTCCAGCACATTGACCGACATCAGGCATAGATAAAGTTTCTTTTTCAAATCACGCAAACTGACACTTTTGCTGACGCCATTGACGTTATGGGTTCCGCTGCCGCAGAGATTGTACAAACTAAAGGATTCAATCAAATCATCGTAGTAACGCGTAACATCTTCCGCCCGCTCCATAATGTTTTGATTGAGCATAATGTCATCAAACACTTTGTGTGGCTCGGAGGAGATGTTGCGCACTATGTGGGTGTAACTGCGACTGTGAATGGTTTCGCTAAAGGCCCAGGTTTCGATCCAGGTTTCCAGCTCTGGCAAGGACACCAAAGGCAGTAGCGCTACATTCGGTGAGCGGCCTTGTACTGAGTCCAGCAAGGTTTGATACTTCAGGTTGCTCAGGAATATATGCTTTTCATGCTCTGGCAGGTTTTGGAAGTCGATGCGATCTTTGCTGACATCAACTTCCTCCGGACGCCAGAAAAAAGACAATTGCTTTTCAATCAGCTTTTCAAAAATCGGGTATTTTTGCTGATCGTAACGGGAAACATTGACCGGGTTGCCGAAGAACATCGGCTCTTTCATTTGATCGTTAATTTCACGATTAAAAGTGGTGTACGCCATGGCGTGATTCTCTTCCTATTACACAATGAACCGAAAAACGGGCTCTGAAAAGAGCCCGCTATGGCAGTTAAATCTTGCAGGCGCCGCCGGCGCAGTCATCGTCTTCAGCTTCTGGCATGTCTTCCTGCATATCCGAGGCACCATCACGGGTGTTGTGGTAGTACAGGGTTTTTACTCCAAGCTTGTAAGCGGTTAGCAAATCTTTTAACAACAGCTTCATCGGGACCCGGCCACCGTCGAAACGGTTTGGATCGTAATTGGTATTGGCAGAAATGGTTTGATCAACAAACTTCTGCATAATACCGACCAGGGCCAGGTAGCCATCGTTGTTGGGCATATCCCACAACAGCTCGTACTGAGCTTTTAACCGTTCGTACTCAGGCACGACCTGTTTTAGAATACCGTCTTTACTGGCTTTGACACTGACATGCCCCCGTGGAGGTTCAATGCCATTGGTGGCATTGGAAATCTGTGACGAGGTCTCTGATGGCATTAGCGCTGATAGCGTGGAATTCCGCAAACCAAAGGCCATCACATCCTGACGCAACCGATCCCAGTCCAGTTGCAAAGCTTCTGTGCAGACTTTATCCAAATCTTTTTTGTAGCTGTCAATCGGCATAATGCCTTGCGAGTAGGTGGTCTCGTTGAACTTTGGACAAGGACCAAATTCTTTTGCCAACTGCATCGAGGCCTTCAGCAAGTAATACTGAATGGCTTCAAAGGTACGGTGAGTAAGGCCATTGGCCGAGCCATCGGAGTAACGCACGCCATTCTTCGCCAGGTAATAGGCGTAATTGATCACGCCCACACCCAAGGTACGACGGCCCATAGTAGCATTTCGGGCTGCCGGAATGGGGTAGTCCTGATAATCAAGCAGGCTGTCCAGAGCCCGTACAATGAGATCCGATAATTCTTCCAGTTCGTCCAGGCTCTCCAGAGCGCCCAGGTTAAACGCGGACAGGGTACAAAGCGCAATTTCACCTTCTTCGTCATTAACATCACGCAGCGGCTTGGTAGGCAGCGCAATTTCCAGACACAGGTTACTCTGACGTACTGGTGCCACTTTCGGATCAAAGGGGCTGTGGGTGTTGCAATGATCCACGTTTTGCAGGTAAATACGGCCGGTGCTGGCTCGCTCCTGCATAAAGAGGGTGAAGAGTTCCACCGCTTTAATGCGCTTTTTACGGATGCTGTCATCGGCTTCATACTGCACATACAGCTGTTCAAACTTTTCCTGATCTTCAAAGAAGGCATCGTACAAGCCTGGCACATCGGATGGGCTGAACAAGGTAATGCTTTCATCTTTGATCAGGCGCTGATACATCAGGCGGTTAAACTGCACCCCATAATCAAGGTGACGGACCCGGTTTTCTTCCACGCCACGATTATTTTTCAGTACCAGTAAAGACTCTACTTCCAGGTGCCACAACGGGAAGAACAAGGTAGCAGCACCGCCACGCACACCGCCTTGCGAGCAGCTTTTGACAGCAGTCTGGAAATGTTTGTAAAACGGGATACAACCGGTATGAAAAGCTTCACCATGCCGGATAGGGCTGCCCAGAGCGCGGATCCGGCCAGCATTGATACCAATACCAGCACGTTGACTGACGTATTTAACAATGGCACTGGAGGTGGCATTAATGGAGTCGAGGCTATCACCACACTCGATCAGTACGCAGGAACTAAACTGACGGGTAGGAGTACGCACTCCTGCCATAATAGGCGTAGGCAAGGATAATTTAAACAAGGAGATGGCATCGTAAAAACGACGCACATAACCTAAACGGGTTTCTTTCGGGTAATTAGCAAACAAGCAAGCAGCTACCAGCATGTACAAGAACTGGGCACTTTCAAAGATCTGGCCGGTGACCCGGTTTTGCACCAGATATTTGCCTTCCAGTTGTTTCACAGCGGCGTAACTGAAGTTCAGATCGCGGCCATGATCGATAAAACTATCCAATTGCTCCAATTCAGCTTTGCTGTAATCCTGCAGCAAGTGCGCATCGTAGCGACTGTTTTCCACCATCCGTACTACATGGTCGTACAAAGCCGGCGGCTCAAAACGGCCATAGGCTTTTTTACGCAAGTGGAAGACCGCCAGCCGAGCGGCCAGGTACTGATAATCCGGTGTGCTCTTTGAAATTAGATCAGCGGCAGCTTTGATAATGGTTTCGTGAATATCTTCAGTTTTGATGCCATCGTAAAATTGGATGTGTGACTTAAGTTCAACTTGAGAAACTGACACACTTTGCAGCCCTTCGGCAGCCCAGGTGATGACACGGTGAATTTTATCTAAATCCAACGGCTCCCGACCGCCATCACGCTTCGTAACATACAATGTCGTCATGCTGTAGTACCCACTTTTTGTTGCGTCCATTTAAATTGATGTCGCCGTCAGACCAGGCAGTGCTGATTGCTTGATTATTTTTTCGACCCTAATTGCTGCTTCAATACACAACATATAGGGATAACGGCGAACTGGATCACAAGATAGTGTGGATTTACCCGATTTGCAAGTCAGAAAAAACCATAGTTTTGGTATGGGGTTTGCTAATACTTTTTTACTGCAGCCAGCAAGGCCAGCGCCGGTCAGGCTTTGCTGAAATGCAAGCTCTTTTTCGTTGAAAAAAACTATTTTTATCCGCCAGTCTGACCAGTTAAATAAGCATCAATTCAATGCTTTTTTCGCCACCACAAAGTAATTCACATCCAGCCCAGGCCCTACTTTAAAAGTGTTGCTCAGCGGATTGAAATGCAGGCCAGTCGCTGCGGTAATGGTGAGACCGGCTTGCTCGGCATAGCGCATCAGTTGCGAAGGGCGAATAAACTTGGCGTATTCATGGGTACCACGTGGTACCAGTCGCAGCAGATATTCCGCGCCGACAATCGCCATGGCGTAAGCTTTCCAGCTTTTATTGATGGTAGAGAACACCACAGTACCACCTGGCGCCACTAAATCCGCACAAGCTTGCACCACAGACGCTGGCTCGGGGACATGCTCCAGCATTTCCATACAAGTTACCAGCTCAAACTGGCCAGCTGCTTTTAGTGCAAAGTGCTCTGCGGTAGATTGCTGGTAATCAACAGCAACGCCAGCTTCGAGCGCGTGCAGCCGTGCTACCATCAAAGCTTCATCGGCCATATCAATGCCGGTGACGTTAGCGCCGGCCCGGGCCATGCTTTCCGCCAGAATACCGCCGCCACAGCCCACATCAATCACCGCTTTACCAAACAAGCCGCCCAGTTGATCACTGATGTAACCCAGCCGCGTGGGGTTAAGCAGGTGCAGGGGTTTAAACTCACCATCAGGATCCCACCAGCGAGAGGCGATGTCATTAAACTTGGCAATTTCAGCGGCATCTACATTGTCAGCCAAGGGTTGGGTAGGGATATCGGCCATCAGGGGAGTCTCCAAAAAGTTTTCGCTATTATAGGGCGCAGCGGCACCACTGCAAGTGGCAGACCGGCTTCGGTTTACTTTTCGAACAACAGCACCGATCGGCCATGGCAACTGCGATTTTATGTGGTAGAATCCGACGTTGCCCCGCAACTAAGAACTGCGATAAATGCGGGTTATCTCCATGATTTAAGGGAAAAAGCGCGAATATGACTGAGCTGGCAAAAGAAATCGTTCCCATCAATATTGAAGACGAACTAAAAAATTCCTACCTGGACTACGCCATGAGCGTCATCGTCGGCCGTGCGCTGCCGGATGTCCGGGATGGCCTCAAGCCTGTGCATCGCCGAGTTCTTTTTGCGATGAAAGAACTGGGCAATGACTGGAACAAGGCCTATAAAAAATCTGCCCGTGTGGTCGGTGACGTCATTGGTAAATACCATCCACATGGTGACAGTGCTGTGTACGACACCATTGTCCGGATGGCTCAGCCGTTCTCATTGCGTTACATGCTGGTTGACGGTCAGGGCAACTTTGGTTCCATTGATGGTGACTCCGCGGCAGCCATGCGTTACACCGAAGTACGGATGGCGCGTATTGCCCATGAGCTTTTGGCCGATCTCGATAAAGAAACCGTCGATTTTGTGCCGAACTACGATGGCACCGAGCAAATCCCTGGCGTTTTACCAACCCGGTTACCAAACCTGCTGATCAATGGCTCCTCAGGCATTGCCGTTGGTATGGCGACCAATATTCCGCCGCACAACTTAACTGAAGTGATTGATGCCTGCCTGGCGTTAATCGCTAACCCGGAAATCAGCATTCCTGAACTGATGCAATTGATCCCAGGGCCTGACTTCCCAACGGCTGCGATTATCAATGGCCGTAAGGGCATCGAAGAAGCCTACCGTACTGGCCGGGGTAAAATTTACATCCGTGCCCGCACCGAAATTGAAACCGATGAAAAAACCGGCCGCGAAACCATTATCGTTAATGAGCTGCCGTATCAGGTGAATAAAGCGCGTTTGATTGAGAAAATCGCCGAGCTGGTGAAAGAAAAACGCATCGAAGGCATTTCTGCGCTGCGCGATGAGTCCGATAAAGACGGTATGCGCATTGTGATTGAGCTCAAGCGTGGCGAGTCCAGCGACGTGATGCTGAATCACCTGTATACCAATACCCAGATGCAAACCGTATTTGGTATCAATATGGTGGCACTGGATCAGGGCCAGCCGAAGATCCTCGGCTTAAAGCAGATGCTGGAATGCTTTGTACTGCACCGCCGTGAAGTAGTGACCCGCCGCACTGTGTATGACTTACGTAAGGCTCGCGACCGGGCACATATCTTGGAAGGCCTGGCGATAGCGCTGGCCAACATCGATGAAATCATCGAGCTGATTAAAACCTCCAACAGCCCGGCAGAGGCGAAAATTGGCCTGACGGAGCGCAGCTGGCAGCTGGGCAGTGTCAGTGCCATGTTGGAGCGGGCCGGGCAGGATGCAGCCCGGCCAGAGTGGCTGGAAGATCATTTCGGTATTCGTGATGGCCATTACTACCTGACCGAGCAACAAGCCCAGGCTATTTTGGATCTACGCCTGCACAAGCTTACCGGCCTGGAACACGAGAAGATTCTGGCAGAATATAAGGATCTGCTGGAGCTGATTGCCGAGCTACTGCATATTCTGGCCAGTTCAGAGCGCTTGATGGAAGTAATTTGCGAAGAGTTGCAAGCCGCCAAAGAGCAGTATGGTGATGCCCGCCGCACCGAAATCTTAGAAAACGAACTGGACATCAATTTAGAAGATTTGATCACCGAAGAAGACGTGGTGGTTACCTTGTCGCACCTTGGCTACGCCAAGTATCAGCCGCTGACGGATTACGAAGCGCAGCGCCGTGGTGGTAAAGGCAAAGCAGCAACCAAAGTGAAAGACGAAGACTTCGTCGATCAACTGCTGGTGGCCAGCACCCACGATACTATTTTGTGCTTCTCAGACCGGGGTCGTCTGTACTGGTTAAAAGTATACCAGTTGCCACAAGCCAGCCGCATCTCGCGCGGCAAACCAATCGTCAATATACTGCCGTTGGAAGCGGAAGAGCGTATTACAGCCATTCTGCCGGTACGCGAGTACGAAGAAGGCAAGTTTGTCTTTATGGCCACCGCCAAAGGTACGGTGAAGAAAACCCCATTGACCGATTACTCACGGCCTCGCAGCAACGGCATCATTGCGGTGAACCTCAATGAAGGTGATCAGCTGATTGGTGTCGGCCTGACCGATGGCAACAGCGAGATTATGCTGTTCTCAGACGATGGCAAAGTGGTGCGCTTTGATGAAGGCCAGGTCCGTGCCATGGGTCGTACCGCCACCGGTGTTCGCGGTATCAAGCTGCGTGAAAATGGCTCTGTGGTCTCCTTGATCATCCCGCACGGTGAAGGGGCTGTACTGACGGTGACCGAGAACGGCTACGGAAAACGAACCGCGCTGGAAGAATACCCGGCGAAGAGTCGGGCAACCCAGGGCGTGGTCTCGATCAAAGTATCGGAGCGCAACGGTCTGGTGGTTGGTGCCGTACAGGTGAATGAGTCCGATGAGATTATGCTGATCTCCAACAAAGGCACCTTGGTGCGGACCCGGGTGCAGGAAGTGTCGGAGGTCGGTCGTAATACCCAGGGCGTGATTCTGATCCGCACCTCAGACGATGAGTCTGTGGTAGGGGTGCAGCGCATCGATGAAATTGAAGAGCAAGAGTTACCCACTGATGAAGCTGAGGTAGCCGAAGACAGTGCTGATACAGGCACAACGCCGGACCAAGCGGCGGATAACGAACAGGTATAACACTCAAATGAACGAGCGCAGCAGCGCTCGTTTCTGTTTACAGTGCAGAGTGTGGAGTAAGAACACAGCATGACCACCTATAATTTTTGTGCCGGTCCGGCTATGTTGCCGGTCGAGGTAATGCAACAAGCGCAAGCTGAATTAATTAACTGGCAGCAGCATGGCTGCTCTGTGATGGAAGTAAGCCATCGCAGTAAATCCTTTATGGCAATCGCAGCGAAAGCCGAGCAGGATTTACGTGATTTGTTGTCCATTCCGGATAGTTACAAAGTACTTTTCATGCATGGTGGTGGCCGTGGCCAGTTCTCTGCGGTGCCGTTAAATTTACTGAGCAAAGACGGCGAAGCAGACTATGTGGTGTCTGGCTCCTGGTCCAAAGCAGCCGTTGAAGAGGCGCAAAAATTTGGCAAGGTCCGCACGCTGGATATTCGCCGCAAGCAGGATGGGCAGCGCAGCCTGGTTGCTGCGAAGGACTGGGACATTGATCCAACCGCCGATTATGTGCACTTTTGCCCGAATGAAACGGTCGATGGCCTGGAGTTCACCGAACTGCCGCACACAGATGTACCGCTGGTGGCCGATTTGTCCTCCACCATCTTATCCCGGCCGATTGATGTCAGCCGCTTTGGTTTGATCTATGCCGGAGCGCAAAAGAACATAGGCCCGTCTGGCCTGACTCTGGTTATTGTGCGGGAGGACTTACTGGCGCGCGGGCAAGGCAAAGCCATTCCTTCCATTATGGATTATGCGCTGACAGCCGGTAACGACAGCATGTTCAATACCCCTCCCACCTTTGCCTGGTACCTGGCCGGCCTGGTGTTTCAGTGGTTAAAACAGCAGGGGGGTGTGGCAGCAATGGCCCGGCACAACCAGGCCAAAGCCGAGCGCTTGTATCAGTTTCTCGATCAGAGCGCCTTTTACCGCAACGATGTGGCCCCAGCCAATCGCTCCTGGATGAACGTGCCTTTTCTGCTGGCCGATGACAGCCTGAACGATCGCTTTGTGAAAGAAGCTGAAGCGAATGGCTTGTTGGCATTAAAAGGGCATCGCCTGGTCGGTGGTATGCGCGCCAGTATTTACAATGCTATGCCGATGGCAGGTGTGGAAGCCTTGATCGCCTTTATGCAAGCCTTTGAACGGAGCCATGGATGAACACCTTAACATTGCAACCCATTGGCCGGGTCGAAGGCACAGTGCATTTGCCTGGCTCGAAAAGTATTTCCAACCGGGTGTTATTGCTGGCGGCGCTGGCAAAAGGGCAAACCCGGATCACCAATTTGCTGGATAGTGACGACATACGTCATATGCTCAATGCACTGCAAGCCCTGGGGGTAAGCTACCAACTCAGCTCGGATCGCACCGAGTGTGTGGTTAATGGCTTGGGTGGTTTCTTTCAGGCGAGCACACCAGTAGAGCTTTTTTTAGGCAATGCAGGGACTGCCATGCGACCACTGACAGCAGCTCTTGCTGCCTCTAATGTCACAGCACACCTTAAAGGTGAGCCGCGCATGTACGAGCGGCCGATTGGGCATTTGGTAGACGCCTTGCAGCAATGGCAGGCGGATATTGACTACGAAAAAGAGCCAGGATTTCCGCCATTAACTATCCGGGGACAGGCACTACAAGGTGGATTGGCGCGCGTCAATGGCAGCATTTCCAGCCAGTTTTTAACCGCTTTATTGATGGTTGCCCCCATGCTTAGTGGCGACAGCAGCATCGAGATTGTTGGTGAACTGGTATCAAAACCCTACATCGATATTACGCTGGCACTGATGCAGCGTTTTGGTGTGAGCGTTCATAACGACAACTATCAGCGCTTTGTGGTGCGGGGTAATCAGCATTACCAAAGCCCGGGCAGTATTCTGGTGGAAGGCGATGCTTCTTCCGCGTCTTATTTTCTGGCTGCCGCCGCTATTCGTGGTGGTACTATTACCGTAACCGGTATTGGTAAAAATGCGGTACAAGGTGATATTCACTTTGCTGATGCGCTGGCTGAGATGGGCGCTGATGTGCAGTGGGGTGATGACTTTATTTCTGTCACGCGTAACCAGCTGCATGGCATCGATAAAGATTTTAATGCCATACCGGATGCCGCCATGACCATTGCCACCACTGCTTTGTTTGCCAAAGGACCGACCTGTATTCGCAATGTGTACAACTGGCGGGTGAAAGAAACAGACCGGTTGGCTGCTATGGCAACTGAGCTCAGAAAAGTCGGTGCCGAGGTGGAGGAAGGCCAGGATTATTTGAAAATCACGCCACCGGCCAGTCTGACGCATGCCAGCATCGCAACCTACGATGATCATCGTATGGCGATGTGTTTTTCATTGGTAGCACTTAGCGATACACCGGTTACCATTGAAGATCCTGAGTGCACCCGCAAAACCTTTCCAGACTATTTTAGTTTGTTTCAATCGCTTTCAAGCTAGTTATTTCATTATTTCAAACGCTTAGGCCTTGGTTTATGCCAGGGCCCAAGTGCTTTGTTTAAAAACTTCACAGGCTTTTTGCCATGAAAGCTTGTATACTACCGCGCTGAAATTCGAGATAAAACCTTGGAGGCTTGAATGCAACAGGACGCTGCTGTCATTACCATAGATGGTCCAAGCGGTTCCGGTAAAGGGACTCTCAGTCGTTTGCTGGCGCAAAAGCTGGGGTGGCATTTTCTGGATAGTGGGGCGATTTACCGGGTATTGGCGCTTGCTGCAATTCATCATCAAATTGACCCTGAAGATGAAGATGCCGTGCAGCCCTTAGCGGCTCATCTGGATGTGCAATTTAGCACCGACGATGACGGTGAAGTAAAAATTATTCTGGAAGGTGAGAATGTGAGCTCCACCATCCGCACCGAAGAAGTGGGTGCTGTTGCCTCCAAAGTCGCCGCTTTACCCAGAGTGCGTGAAGCTTTATTGCGTCGTCAGCGCGCCTTTCGCGAGGTGCCAGGTCTGGTAGCGGATGGTCGGGATATGGGTACTGTGGTGTTCCCGCAGGCCAAAGTAAAAATATTTTTAACAGCAAGTGCTGAAGTTCGAGCTCAGAGGCGCTTTTTGCAGTTGAAAAATAAGGGGTTCGATGTTAAAATCGGCGACCTTTTGCACGATATCCAGGCAAGGGATGAACGCGATACCAACAGAGCAACCGCTCCTTTGGTAGCTGCTGAAGATGCCTTGATGCTGGACTCGTCGGATAAAGACATTACCCAGGTGTTGGATGAAGTCTATCAGTATGCCAAGAGCAAGCTGCAACTTGTCTGATTCCTGAGTGAAAATCCCGCGCCACGGAACCGGCCGGGACAAACTGGTAACCCCACTGCACAGGATGTAATGTGGAGCAAAGCAAATAGTTGAAAACAAACCTATGACTGAAAATTTTGCACAATTATTTGAGGAAAGCCTCAAAGCCATCGAAACTCGCCCGGGCGCCATTGTTAAAGGCACCGTTGTTGCTGTACTGAAAGACGTCGTTATGGTTGACGCTGGTCTGAAGTCAGAAGCAGCAATCCCAGTCGAGCAATTCAAGAACAACAGTGGTGAGCTGGAAGTTAATGTCGGCGACATCATCGACGTTGCTCTGGACGCTATCGAAGACGGTTTTGGTGAAACTCTGCTGTCTCGTGAAAAAGCGAAGCGTCATGAATCTTGGCTGCGCCTGGAAAAAGCCTGTGAAGACAAAGAAACTGTACACGGTGTAATTACCGGTAAAGTGAAAGGTGGCTTCACGGTTGAAGTTGATGGTATTCGTGCATTCCTGCCTGGTTCTCTGGTTGATGTCCGTCCGGTACGTGACACGCTGCACCTAGAGAACAAAGAGCTAGAATTCAAAGTAATCAAGCTGGATCAGAAACGTAACAACGTGGTGGTTTCACGTCGTGCCGTGATCGAGTCTGAGAACAGCGCAGAGCGCGAGCAACTGCTGGAAAACCTGGAAGAGGGCATGGAAGTCAAAGGTATCGTTAAGAACCTGACTGACTACGGTGCTTTCGTTGATCTGGGCGGCGTTGACGGCCTGCTGCACATCACCGATATGGCCTGGAAGCGCGTGAAGCATCCAAGCGAAATCGTCAATGTCGGTGACGAAATTCCTGTGAAGGTTCTGAAGTTTGACCGTGATAAGCAACGTGTTTCTCTGGGACTGAAGCAAATGGGTGAAGATCCATGGGCTGCTATCGCTTCACGTTACCCAGAAGGTGCGAAAATCACTGGTCGTGTTACCAACCTGACTGATTACGGCTGCTTCGTAGAAATCGAAGAAGGCGTTGAAGGCCTGGTACACGTGTCTGAGATGGACTGGACCAATAAGAACATCCACCCATCCAAGGTTGTTAACCTGGGTGATTCTGTGGAAGTTATGGTACTGGAAATCGACGAAGAGCGTCGTCGTATTTCTCTGGGCCTGAAGCAGTGTAAACCTAACCCATGGGAAGAGTTTGCGAAAGGCTTCAACAAGAACGATCGTGTCAGCGGTAAAATCAAGTCCATCACCGATTTCGGTATCTTTATCGGTCTGGACGGTGGTATCGACGGCCTGGTTCACTTGTCTGACATCTCCTGGAACGCCACTGGCGAAGAAGCCGTTCGTGAGTTCAAAAAGGGTGACGAAGTACACGCCGTTGTACTGCAAGTTGACCCAGAGCGCGAGCGTATCTCTTTAGGTATCAAACAACTGGATGACGATCCATTCAATAACTACCTTGCTGACAACAAGAAAGGTGCTATTGTTAAAGGTGAAGTGACCGCAGTTGATGCCAAAGGCGCAACCGTTGCACTGGAAGGTGGCGTTGAAGGCTACGTCCGTGTCTCTGATATCGCTCGTGAGCGCATCGAAGATGCAACTTCTGCTCTGAAAGTGGGTGAAGAAGTTGAAGCTCGCCTGATGGGTGTTGATCGCAAAAACCGTGTGATCAGCCTTTCAATCCGTGCGAAAGACGAAGCGGAAGAGAAAGAAGCTCTGGATAGCATCAATAAGCAGGAAGAAACTGACTTTGGTGCCAATGCCATGGCTGAAGCCTTTAAAGCTGCTCAAAAAGATCAGTAATCTGGCTTGATGTGTGGGCTGGTGTTATGCCAGCCCACTCTATGACCGCTCAGGAGATAATATGACTAAATCTGAATTGATCGAAAAAATGGCAACGGATTTCCCTCATATCCAGGTTAAAGATATGGAGTCATCGGTCAAAGAAATCCTGGAACTTATGGTGCAATCACTCGCCTCTAACGAGCGCATTGAGATCCGTGGCTTTGGTAGTTTTTCATTGCATTACCGTGCACCACGCATTGGTCGCAATCCAAAAACCGGTGATAGGGTGGATCTGGATGGCAAGTATGTTCCGCACTTTAAGCCAGGTAAAGAGTTGCGTGACAGAGTGAAAGGTAACATCTAGTCTGATATGTGGCACCACATTGTCTGCCACTTTCCCTTGTTCCATGGAGTGAGCTTTGGTAAATCTTGTTTATGCGGTTGTCATTGCACTTGTCTTGCTACTAGGTTTTTTATTTGGTGCCGCCAACCAGCAACTGGTTGAACTTGATCTACTTTATAACCAATTTGAGCTGCGTCTGGTTGATGTTGCTATTCTGTTTTTACTGTTAGGCCTGTTTTCAGGTGTACTACTCAGTTTGTTATTTCGTTTACGCCGCCGGTTGAAGAAACGCCAGCAGCCATCCTCGACTAGCTAATCTATGTTAGAGCTTTTGTTTCTGCTATTACCTGTTGCTGCCGCTTATGGCTGGTTTATGGGGCGAAATAGCGTGAAGCATCAAGAGTTGAAAGACCGCGCCCACATTACCAAAAATTTATCTTCTGGCCTGAACTTTTTGCTGACGGATCAGGAAGATAAAGCCATAGAGCAGCTGCTGCACTTACTGGATATAGAAGCAGCTACCATTGATACTTATTTGGCATTGGCTAATTTATTCCGTCGCCGCGGTGATTGGGACAAAGCAATCCGCATCCATGAAAAGCTGCATCAGTTAAAGCTGCCTAAAGTGCAAGCCCAGCAAATTCAATTTGAGTTAGCGAAAGATTATCAATCGGCTGGTTTGTATGATCGGGCTGAGAAACTGTTGGTGCCGCTAATCCGCCAGGCTACATTGCAGGAGAGGGCACTGAAAAACCTGGTAGCGCTCTACATTAGTACCCATGAATGGGCAAAAGCACAACAGCTTGCTGAAGCGGTGGAACAAACCAATTCCAGTAGTCTACAGTTGGCTTTAGCCAATATTGGTTGCGAGGCTTTGCAGCACAGCTTACCGGCAGAGCGTGCCAAAGCCTATCAGCAGTTGGCTAGTCAGTATCCAAAGGCGATACGACCTCGATATGAATTGGCGACACTGGCGATGAGTCAACAACAATCCGCCGAGGCTTTTGCGTTATTTCGCGGTATTGTCATAGAGAAACCGCAGTGGAGTGCTGATATTCTCCCCTTGGCAAAAAATTGCAGCATGCCTGATGAAGACTGGTACCAACTTCTGTCTCAGCTTAGCCATAAGCACAACAACATCAGCGCACATATTGAGCTGGCGGACTGGCTGCTGCAGCACGGCTCCATCAAGGCCGCAGAGCAATTGCTGCTTGAAAAGTTGCAGCAACAGCCCAATATCCGTTTATTCAAGGCCTTGCTGGAGCAACGAAAGCAAGGCTCGGAAGTTGCCGCGGATATCCTTGAGTCAGTCACCGAACTGGTGGCGAATTATCTGGATAAAAAAGTGTTATACAGCTGCCGGAACTGTGGTTTCAAAACCCGGCAGCACTACTGGTTGTGCCCATCCTGTCAGCAATGGGAGACGGTGGAGCCAATCAGCGGTATCGATGGTCGTTAACAGGAGTTACCATGTCCACTATCAGCCCGGTTGTCGTTGCGCTGGACTTTGATCAGCAGCAAGCCGCTCTGAATTTTGTTCACCAACTGGATCCAACTCAATGCCGCTTAAAAGTCGGCAAGGAAATGTTCACTCACTTTGGACCGGCTTTTGTCAAACAATTGCACAGCCAGGGTTTTGAAGTATTTCTTGATTTAAAATTTCATGATATCCCTAATACAGTCGCTAAAGCAGTAGCTGCTGCGGCAGATCTTGGTGTCTGGATGGTGAATGTGCACGCCAGCGGTGGCCGTCGTATGATGGAAGCTGCAGCACAAAGCTTGCAAATCTTTGGTGCTAACAAGCCATTGCTGATCGGCGTGACGGTGCTTACCAGTATGGAGCAAAGTGATTTGCTTGAAATTGGGATTGAGCAATCACCCGAACAACAAGTGATGCGTTTAGCTACTCTGGCACAAAGCTCGGGTTTGGATGGCGTCGTTTGCTCAGCGCAAGAAGCCAGTTTACTTAAACAACAACTGGGACAGGGCTTTCGTCTTGTTACGCCAGGTATTCGCCCTGCAGGCAGCAGCCAGGACGATCAGCGCCGTATTATGACACCAGCTGAAGCCAAAGCCGTGGGTGTGGATTACATGGTGATTGGCCGGCCAATTACCAAAGCTGCTGATCCGGCTGCCGCCTTGCAGGCTATACTGAACGAATTGGCTTAGCCGCCAACTTGCATTTAGGGGAGGGGACTTTAGCGCGTGGAAGCCATTAATCTAACTATTCTGGTTATAGGGGCATTGTTTTTAATCAGCATTATTGCCACGCTGATTTCAGCCCGCATCGGTGCACCTATCCTGTTGGTGTTTTTGATTATTGGTATGCTGGCCGGTGAACAGGGATTGTTAGGTATCACATTTAATAACCCGCAAGTTGCATTTTTGATTGGCTCCATCGCGCTGGTGATTATTCTGTTTGATGGTGGTATGCGCACTCATCCAGAGCGCTTTCGGGTTGCGTTGGCACCTGCCGCCATGCTTGCCACCCTTGGGGTGGTGATTACCTGCACCGTGACAGGTCTTGCTGCAGCCTGGATCCTGGGTTTGCATTGGCTGCAGGGCTTGTTGCTAGGCGCTATTCTTAGCTCGACCGATGCCGCAGCAGTCTTCTCCATTTTCCAATCCCGCGGTATTCGCATCAAAGACCGGGTCGCATCGACCTTAGAAATTGAGTCTGGCAGTAACGATCCTATGGCGGTAATGCTGACGGTCACCCTGGTTGGGGTGCTGGCGGAATACACCGCGCTGGATTGGTCGGTGCTGATTGTATTTTTAAAACAAGCCATTATCGGTGGTGCTGTCGGTTATGGAGCAGGGCGCCTGTTCGTGTTTTTGTGCCGCAAACTGCCACTTAGTTTTGCATTCTTTCCATTAATGGCGGTGGCTTGCTGTATCTCGGTTTATGCCGTCACCACACAATTTGAAGGCAGTGGCTTTCTGGCCGTGTATTTAATGGGCTATTTTGTTGGTAACGCCCGTTTGCCACAGGTGCTGTATATTTTGCGGGTGCACGATGGGCTGGCCTGGCTGAGTCAAATCGTGATGTTTTTGATGCTCGGTTTATTGGTGGTGCCCAGCCAGTTGCTGGAGCATCTGCTACCGGCATTGGCCATCGCTGGCATACTGATTTTCATCGCCCGGCCTTTAGCGGTGATCCTAAGCTTGATCCCATTTCACTTCCCGGCGAAAGATCAGCTGTTTATCAGTTGGGTCGGTCTTCGCGGTGCGGTGCCGATTATTCTGGCACTCTTTCCCTGGTTGGCTGGTGTACCGGATGAGCACCTGTACTTTAACGTTGCTTTTGTAATTGTGATTGTCTCGCTGGTGTTCCAGGGTTGGAGTATTTCACCGGTCGCACGCTGGTTAAAACTGGAAGTACCAAAAGAGTCCGGGCCGGATCAAACCATGCCGCTGGATGCTATCGACAGCAATGATGTGATTGAAGTGATTTCATTCAATCTTAAAGCCGACTCGCCGATGCTGGATAAGCAATGGCAGGACTTTACCGTGCCACAAAATGCAGAGTTTTTAGGCGTGATCCGTAACGGCGAATGGCTGTTAAGCAGCGAGAAACCAGTATTCAAACTCAAAGACAGCGTGCTGGTCTTGTGCAAAATGGTCGATGTGCCTGCAATAAGTACCGTGTTGGCCAGTGCCGCCAGCAGCCGCAGTATGACAGCCAGTGATTTCTTTGGCGATTTTGTGCTAAATGGACAGATCACGCTGGATGAACTGGATGCCTTTTACAGCATTACCTTGCCAGAGCATGAAAGCCACGTCACTCTGGCTGATTACATCACCGAACGCTTTCACCGTCGGGTTGTGGTCGGCGATCAGGTAAAACTGGATGCTCTGGTGCTCACAGTGCGTCAGTTAGACGATCAGGGGAATGTTAAACAGGTGGGCATCAAGCCCGGTGACAGTTGAGTTTCTATGTGTTTTAAATGGACTGCAGCGCTGAGAACTCAATGTCATAGAGCAAAATGTCAAAGTTACCTGTGGTTTTATCCGCCAGCATAATGCTGACCTGATATACATCGGCAAAGTGAAGTACCGGCATATTCGCGACAGCACGGCCACGAAACTGCCCATTGAAATCTCTGGCCGTAAATTCATAACTGGCTTTGCCGGGTTGGCTATCAAAGTGCGCGACATAAGCAACACCGTCCGGGATAAATGGTGTTTTAAGCCGCAACTGATAGCGACGGCCATCGGCAGCTAACTGCAATCTGATCTGCTGGAAATTCAAAGCAGGCAATGGCTGCTTTAAATTAAATTGCGCTGAGGCAAAACCTCCGTGATTCGCTAATGACAGATGACCACTAAAACGCAGCGCTGTGGTTTCAACTGGCTGTAAAGTCCCATGTGAGCGACCACCCATAACCGTATCATGCACCAATCGCGTATTACTAAAGTCATTCGCGCTGGCAAATTGCAAACGCACAGTACCAGGCTGATTAGGATGTACGGACATCAAAATGTTTTCCGCCTGCAAAGCAAAACAAATCCACAATGCAGTAAGGCCAAACCATCGAAGCAAAAGTGTCATGGCAGTAGTGCTCCGGCATTGTTTAATCCTGTCATTAGGTATTGTCTTAATACGAAGCACATTAAGCTTTGGACCGATTTAGCGGAAAAAGCAGGCTTAATTGGCCTATTAGGTGATATCCCATAATGGCAAATATTGTTAAATTAGAACAATGACTTACAACACTTAAAACGCCTATCTGAACAATAGGCGTTTTTTTGTGTTTGTTCAACAAGCAAGTTTGTACCTAAAATCTGTTTTTTGTTTCAAATTGAAACAAGAGTGGACTATTACTGTAGTCCACCCTGGCGAGATCGGCTTTTTCGGCCAGTACGGGGAAAAAGTTTTCTTTTCGGGCCTTTGGTAGTCGAAAAAATCGCGGGGCGCGGAGACGCGCCAAGAGGGGCCACCTGCAGACAGGCGGCTGTGGCGGAGACGCCACGGGAGAAAACGCTTCGCGAGTCGCGGAGACGCGACGGGGAGAACGCGCCAATGGCGCGAGACGCTAAAGCGATTTAATGCGGCCCTACGGGCGCTTTGTGCGGCTAACGCCGCTGTCTGTTCGGCAAGCGCGGGAGGGGCCGGATTGAAATCGACCATTGTGGGCGCGGAATAAAGGAGTCATTTACCAGAGGGGAGCTGGGTTCCCGTTCGCTATCGCTCACTGCACCGGCTACGCCGGTATTGGATCGAGAACCTCAAAACCATTTGCTGAAGCCCAGGGATTCCAAGCAGCAACTTTTTTATTGTATGAAGAAATGCGGTTTAACTCAGCCTTGCGAACAAGAGCATCGACTTCTTTTTTGTGTTTACGAACCAAATCATCATAGATAAGCAAGTTAACACCTTGGCGAACCAAAGATTCATTCATGGTGTTGGATAAAGAGACATCGAGCTGGCCATCTTTGACAAAGAAAAATAAATTTTTGGGTTTAATGGGCTTATACCTTGGTTTTACAGGGGTTTCGGAAGGTTTAGAAGCCATTTGTATGGGTGGAAGACCGAATTCATTAAGAAGTTTTTCAAGTTCAGATTTTAGAAAAGCGTTTTCGTTACGTAACTTTTCAAGCTCTGATACCTCAGTTTTGCGTTTTTCGCGGTACCGCTTTTGTCTTTCAGCATTAGATAAAGCCATAAATCACCCCGTTACGTAACAATAGAATAGATTCGTTACGTAACATTATAGCTTGTTCGTTACGTAACGCAAGGGTTAATATGGATTATTTTGCGACCAAAGAGCCTCAAACTCTCGCCTTTGACGGGTTCTATCCTCAGCACAGGCAACAAAATCAGCCTGGGAGGGGTTTCTTCGTCTGCATTCATCAGATGCCTGGTAAAAATCCTGCCAGGCTTGAGCCTTTTCGCCGGTATAAACCCGGTTTCGGGCTGAATAATTGGTATTAATGGGTTGGTTGCTCACTGTGGTGCGTGAGCGTGTCACGGTTCTTTGATGTTGCGTATTGCTGCTGGCCTGTCCGGTACCTGGCTGAATAGGGTTGGTGCAATGCCTGGATAACTGCTGGAAAAGGTAATTATCTCGGCGGTTAAGGGAGTCTCTTTCGTGGGCGCGATAGCCGGTTCTAAAACGGGATTTTATGCGTTCGCGTTCTTCGGCTATAGCTTCACATTGGGCAACTGTGTATTGCTGATGAGCAAGAAGTGTAGAGCTGTATAGAGCTGTAATGCTGATCAGAAAAAATCGAAGCATAACAAATCCCTGTTATTGAAATTAACAGGATTCTATAAGCGATGTTCGCGAAAAGCAAACGGGGCCCTTCCCCTAAAGGGGGCCCCTTCCCGTTGCTTATTCGCTTGTACGTAGTGCTAAGCGGTCTGCTGGTGTGGAAACTGACTGAGTTGGGCTATCGCAGAGTATCCAAGTGTCAAATCGTTCACCGTAGCGTAAACGCACCATGCAATCATTCATTACCTGGACGTTGTAACCGGCCAATGCCAAATCAACGTTTGTGATCTCACTTAAAAACTGACCGTTGCGCGATACAGAAAAATAAACAGTTCTATGGCGCTGACCCCTTCGGTTGTAGTCTTCGTAATGGCCGACAATGTGCAACTGGATATTGCTAAAAGGGTGATGTGCCGGTTTTTCTTCTTCGGGTTCTGGTTGTCTGCTGCGCTGGAATCGGGCTTCTGTAGGCGCCTGTGAGGCGTTTTGCTGCTGTACCTGTGGCGGTGCATTGGTTATGGCCTGTGTTTCTTGTGATGGCTTGTTTTGCTGCTTCTTTTTCGATGATGAGCAGTTAGAGAGCAAAAGAAGGGCAGCAATAATAAACATGATGATAGCGCCCTTGAATGTCCAATGGTTGTACATACTGGGGATGTCAGCGGCGACTGCTTCGGTTACTGGGCCGTCAGCTTTGGTATGGCTTTTGTACGCTGGATAAAACTTATCTTCGTACTGGCGTTCATGCGTGACGACAATGTTACGCGATACGCCATCAGCGACTTTTACAATGTATTTTTCATCTTTGCCAAGGAAAGTGAGCTTGGTACAGAAATAGCAGTTTTGCACCATATCACGAACATCGTTGTCTACCTTTCGGAAATTCTGCGTTAAAAGCATGATGTCGTGGCCGTAGTGGCGGTGCATGGATAGGTATTCTTTGAGCTGGTTATCCGTTCCGCCTTTTGGCATGGCTAGGTGACATTCATCAACAAAGAAGTAAACACCCTGGCCTTGGTCGTTGCGCCAGTCCTGATACTGCAAAAAATGCTCTGCCTGGCTAAAGAAACGTTTGCCTCCGTAGTTATGAAAGCCGCCGTCTATCTGAACAATGAGTTCACGACAGGGTAGGCCAATAACGTTTACGAACCATTCCACGTTCAAGGGTATGTTAGTAACGATTTTCCGACCCTGTTTAAGGGCCGGTATGATGTGGCTTGTAACTGCTTCGTATGTTTTGCCGCTGCCTGGGCGACCTGATAAACCGTTAATCATTTAAGAACCCAATCTTGTAAATGGTATCAACTGGAGCATGATGCGAATAGTGATTGCAATTATGATCATGCTAATGGCCTGGCCTAAACCGATTTGCTGTAAAACCCACGCCATATCTGGTGGTATGCCAGCTATGTATTGCGTGATATCTAAAGCGCTGAATAAGTCGCCTAAAGCATCAAGCAGGAAGATGATTAAAAGCATCAGTTGCTCAAAAATGAACATCAAGGCATCTTTAATCATCGTTAGCAGTGTATAGGCAAGGGTTTTAAGCATGTCCAAAATCCAGTTGCCAAAATCGCGTAACCATTGCGGCATAAATTAACCTCCAAATATCAAGCGGCGACAGGTAAAAGCGGCCGTTATCTGTATGCAGATAAAAAGAAAGCCCCATAAAGCAGGGTGCAGTTCTAAGCTATGACAGCCGTAATCCCCTAGAGGGCCAAGGTTAAAGCATACGGACATATCAGGCGCTGAACCGCTGGGGTCGATTTGAAATTGATTAAGGAAGTTAAACATAGCGGTTTGCTCTAATGCTGCGCTATGGTCTTGCCAGATACCTACCAGGCCATCAGGATAAGCTGACTCATACCAAGAGCAGATGCCATCATCAGTACAATTGCCGTCAACGTCTCCTGAGCCTCCGCCATCATCACCGAAAGCATCACCCAATGTATCACCGATGCCTTTTAATTCTTTGCCCATGCCATCAAGCTGTCGACCTATGCCATCAAGCTTGCTGTTGGCTTGGTCTAAGCGGTTATTAGTACCATCAAGGCGGTTATTTTGGTTGCCAAGGGTTATATTGATATTGTCCAGGCGCTGCTCTGTACCGCGCTGGACGTCTTTAAAGTCGCCCTTAATCATGTCCTGTATGGGCTTGTTCGGGTCGCTGATGTTGTCATCAATGGGGTTTTGCTGGGTGTCATCAGGGTCTGGCGTGCCTGGGTCGTCAATATCGTAGCAAACAAAATCATCGTTAAAGTAGCCGCAACCAGGGCGGCATTGCTGCATGCCGTTTATTTCCTGACAATCCATATTTGGGTCACCAAGGCACCACTGTGTACCGTTCGCCAGGGTAAAGCAGGTTTCGCGTTCGCCAGGGCCTGTATCATCATCGCCACAGCTGCCACCTGTAAAAGTGCCGCCGAAGGGTGTCCAACGTAATGTTGATGTTGCGCCTATTGGGGTTGCATGCCACATATTTGAAACAACACCACAGGAGCATTGATTGCCGTTTGCGTCAGATACATTGATACAGGGTGGGGGATTTTCGTGCGAATATTGCCCCTCGGTGTCAACTAGCGAACCGTCAAAACTGCCGGCGTGACGGCCTTGTAGGTTGCTGCAGTCACAATCAGGGCGCTCAGGTCGCATGCCACAAGTTTTGTTATCTGGGTTATAGATAACAAAAAGACCACCTGAAGGAGCGTCATCTGGCGGACAGTAGTATTCAGGGGGAAGTTCTAAAATAGTAATAGGATAAGTATCTACACCGGTTTGAGTTGTGTTATCACAGGTGACATTTGAATTACCCGTAGATGTCCGCGTAGTGAGGCGCTGAAAAGGTAGACTTAGCAAATGTTCAGTGGCAGATCCACCAGTAACAGAAAAAGTAATGCTGGAATTACAATGAAAACCCTGCTCGTCTCTTGGTGGATTTGCATCAATTAATCGAGCAGCGCCTAGAGGTATTAGAGCCTCAGCAGCTTCTATGCGAGTAGACTTAGTAGCTTTGACGAGAAAGCCACCGACTGTGGCCCTTGCCTCGTACTTCGTGCCATATCCGGCAGCAATTTCGCAAAGGCCTGAATCTGGATTGTACGTACTCCCGGGGAGGCAGAACGGATCATCAGATGCTACAGATGGCAGTGAAAAAAAAGCCCCGATAAGGATCAGGGCGCAAAGTAGGTATTTCATCATCAAATCCTAAACATATTTTGGGATACGATAAAACCGCAAAGCGCCCCGATTACCGCTATCAGCGTGTAAATCAGGGCGACTATTAAGCCGCCCATCTTCTTTACGCCTTTTTGACAGCGCGCTTGCCAAGGTCAATGCCCTTGAAAGCCATTACGATGCCAATAATAATCACACCAGTTGCACCCACGAAAGTAGCAACTGAACCCAAATCAACAGCAGCAAAAATATCAGCCATTTTAAATCTTCCTTACGATTGAAGTGCCAATGCGCACTTGGTATGACAAAAAGGCAAGGAACACAACTGTCCCGAAGCCCCATAAAAACGCTGATGTGACATCAGCAACAGTTATTTCTACCGATGATAAGTAAGCTGCGTATTCGGATGCTGGGACAAGCCAGTAGCCGGTACAGTCAGCCGCTGTATCAGCGGTAAAAATTAAGATGCCGTCCTGCTGTGGAATGGTGCACTGGGCAGCAGTTCCAAAGCTCAGGAGTAACAGCAGGGCGGCAAAAAAATTAGTCAAGGCCATACTTTTTGCGCTCTCTAGCCATGTAGGCGTCATAATCTGCATCTCTACCTTCTGGCGTGGACATCGCTATTGCTCTTTTTGCAATGATGATGCCTCGATAAAGAAGGTTGATTGCTATGATTGTTGCGCCGACATTGACAACAAATAGAATTACGATTGTTAGATTTATTGCAGCAAAAATTTCTAACATGGTATGGCCCTTTAGGTTTAACTGGCAGCGCGTACAGGCTGCTCCAGCACGTCTTTAATGTTGTTGGCCAAGAAGCAGGTCATGCCTTTGCCGTTCGACCAAGGTGTATAGAAAACTGGAAATTCAACCTCTTTGCCTTCCAGAGCCTGCAGCTTAGATGGAACGCCTTCAGCGATAAGCCCCTTAGAAATGAGCATTTCCTTTGTGACTTCTTCAGGGCCATAGCGACCCTGCGTGATGTAAGAGACGCCACAATAAAGCGTTTCTTTGATAACGCCGTTCTGGTCTGGTTTAGAGCGGTTTATACGGGTACCGCGATACGTGCCGCGGACTAAGTCGCCTTGTAGTTTCTTCATTTTTAAATCCTTAGATTATGAAACCAGCCGTAAAGCCGGTTGTTGGTTACGTAACGGCATGGGTTCGACCCAATCCGCAGGGAGTTGACGTGCAAAATCAACGTTAATCATTCGGATGAATGGGATCACATTGGTATTGTCGCCGGTGAACTGCATAAGCTGGGCTTTACTGATGCCAGCTTCTTGCAAATCTTTTAAGTAACGGCCAAAAGTAGCACGGTCATGGCTTTGTTTGGTTGCCTGGTAGCCGTTGCTTCTAATGGACATGAAAAAGTTAAAAAGCCGGTCAGCTTTAGCCGTTGAAACATTGCCTTTGGGTGTAATGCGGTGGTGTGCCAGCTTTAAATTGTGATGTACTTCTGAAGTGTTGTAGGCGTCCATAGTGGCCCCCTCGAATGTATTAAATATGTCTTTGAAAGCTGTACGCCATAGCGTAGGAAGCTTGCTGGTATAGTCGTTTGCTGGGTTGGTAAAATGGGCTAGGGTACAAATAATGCCCTGGGCTTTTAGCCAACGGCTTTTTAAGCGGGCTTCAAAACGGATGGCAGTGGAAGCTGCCTTTTTGATGTCCGGTCTGGTAATGGTGTCTAGCTGGAACTTCAAATGGTCGTATTTCAGCTTGGCGTGTTTCATCGTTAGCTGCTGAATTTGCTTTTCAAGCTCGGGGCCTTTTAAGTAGGCTTTTAATTCACGGTGTTCGCTGCCTTTATTCCAATAAGTAGTGCTGGTGTAATCACAGGCGGTTACTTTGGTCTGGCCGTAGTTCAGATTCTTAAGAACGGTATGAAGCTGCTCAGCCTGAGACGGTGTTTCGGTGTGGGCTGAGTAGGTGACATCTATGTAATCAATAGTACTGTGGTAAAAGTCCAGGCACTCAGCAAGTTCAGGGAAGGCAAATACAAAAGCCTCAACAACGGCCATAACACAAAGTTCAACATCGTCTGAGCCGTAGACGTTATGGCCAGTTAAGAGCTTGGCAGGGTTGCCAACGATTTTCACATAAGGATGTTGTTTAAAATCGGTGCCATCAAAAACCTTGTAGGCCAGTGAAGCAAAGGAGCTTGGCAAAGATTCGAAATTGTGGCGTAGGCGCTGTATTTTCTTGTTGCCTTCCTCGTAGCAGACCTCGCCAACCATGACCATGCCAAGTTCGCGGAGAAGCATTTCAGGGTCTTTCAGATAGTGGCCCTGCGAGGTTTCCGCCACAAATTCAGGTTTGAAAAAAACGGCAAGGCCGACCATATCAATCACGATGCACCCCGTACAAGCTCACAAGGTGAAAAAAGGCGCCCTGAGCCCTGGGGAAGCTCGAAAATAATTCTGGACTGAGGAACGCCAAGCGAGCGGAAATAGTCGTATACCTCTGACCGGTCATAGAAAGGCCGGTCAGTGTGGAAATCAAACGGGATTGGCTCTTTTTGGTTCGGTAGCTGCATCAGTATCTGAGCAGTCAGAACACGTTCCCCGGCTTCCATGGTGGCAGTTAGATGGATGAAGCGAAGTAGGCCATGGGCCAGTAGCGGTTTAATGTCGCGGGTGTTCATTGGCTCACCTCGCTATCAATTTTGCGGTATGGACCAAGGTAACTACCAGCTGCCATAGATACTCCTGACTACTATCGAGCGCAGATGGATGCAACTATGCGCCATGGCCAGTACAGACACATCTGACTGTGCTGCAGCGCAGACAGGGCTGTCTATCCGTGCCGGTGGCAGCTGCTGGTAAAGATGTTTTCGTCTACAGTCGACCATTGATAAGTGCTCTATCATGGTTTTTGTTTTACTAACTGGTTTTCCGACTTTGATTGCATACATTGGCTCATATTCAGGGTTCATCGCTGTTGCGCACCAAGTAAAGAAGCCAAACAATACCTCCATGAAATCCAGTGCAAACTCACCAATCACTCCGAATTTTGCTTTAATGCCAGGCGCTTCATCATCAGTCATGTCAATCCAGCAAGGAATACCATGCAAGCTGCCGTGGTGCGTTGCTTTGAATTTGTATTTCATAATTTATCCATAGACCGAATAAGCTTGTTAACCAACTTTCTCATGTCGTTCTTTGTTGTTTTATCTTTAGTCAGGCTTCTTAAAGCTCTTATTCAAATAAAGATCACCACCACCCCGCGCGCTGGTTGCCCCTATTTGAAAATCCCACGTTCCAACCTTTTTAGCCCCTCGCTTAAGTACCAATCCATTTTTTTTAGCGGCTGTTTTTGTCATAACAGGTATTGGAACACAATCAATTTCTGAGTTTCTAACATGGAAAACAACGCCGTTCAGCAGCGCCTGGCAGATTTTAATTTTTAATTCTAAGTAATTTTTTGTTTTCTGATCCATAACCGATCCTCAGTACTCTATCAGGGTGAAATCAGGGTTTTTTGGGTCCCACGGCGTGGCGTACAGTTATTCCCACTAGTCCAAGATTGATACCAAGTTCAGATTCAATATATTTACGAAAGGAAGAGACACCTTCCTGGTAATGCATACATTTGGAAAAATCAGGGTTATGTAAACGCCAATACGCCTTGTAATAGGCTCGATAGATGGCGTCTTTAAGCTCTGAATCGTTACGTAACGGATTAGATGCTTGCTGTTTGAGTTTCTGGCGGTAACGCTTTTGGCGCTCAGCATTAGATAGAGACATATGAACCCCCGTTACGTAACGGAGAAAAGCAGACCCAATCACCGACAGCAGGAGAAAAAACACATGCTTTTTTGCAGACGGTAGACGTATCAAAGTTGGTTTTGCCGCAGATTGAACAGGAGTTATACACCGTTTCTGTGGATAAATCAGGTTGCCCCTCTGGCTGTTCTGGTGTCGGGCTACCACACTCTAAACCGTACTTAGCCAGAAGGGCTGGACTTAGCTTGTAGGCCCACATGCATTCAAATTCTGACAAATCAATATCAGCCAAAGAAGCATGGAATTTTAAATCCTCCAGGGTATCGAAAAGAGTTGCTGAGCCGCCGGTAACGAGAATTGCAAAACCGTAGCCATCTATTACCAGATTCAGGGAGTTAGTGTTCATGGTGGTAGCCCTCGTATATACTGTGATTAACAACAAAACCTTTTGTATCCAACGTTGGATACAAACTAAGTATGATCCTTTTTGCGCTTGTTTGCAAGAATGGAAACAATAAAAGGGTGAAAAAATGTTCAGCTATGAGTTGATTGAGGAATTCAAAAAAGCCAAAGGACTCGATAAGGACATCAGAGCAGCAGAAGAGATACCAGCAATGACAAGAGCTAACCTCAGCCAAATCAAAGCGGGAAAAAGGCACCTGACCGAAGAGCAAGCGCTATTCATTGCAGAGGAAGCTGGGTTGTGCAAAGACTGGGTTTTGGTTCACCTGGCCGAAGAAACAGCAAAGTCAGAAGAAGCTAAGCAGGTATGGCACGATTTCGGAAAAAAGCTGAATAAGTCAGTTACAGCCGCGATTCTGGCTTTATTCGTTGTTTTTGGCGGCTTCGGTTTGAATCAGGGATTAGAGCCTGATTTCACCTAGTTTTCATTTCTCATAATGTATATTATGTTAAATTGCAAGATATTGAATTAAATGCAGTTTATTCGTAGTTCAGCGGTAAAAGCTGCCAAGCAGTAAAAATTGGCATTAATTGCCCTTTTGATTGTTTGGCTGTTTTTGACGCTTGATAGGCACATTTTATGCAGTTACCGGAAAGCGGGACGAACCCGTTTTTAATAACAATATGGAATGTATAAAGCTATGATTATGAATAAACAATCTAAAAGTGATCGGGATTTATTGCATGCTGCAGGCTTCTTTGATACCTATTTGACGGCGACCGGTGATGTAAAACAGCGCGTTGACCATAAACGCCTGGCTGAATTTTGCTGTGTTTCGCTTCGCACGGTGCGAAGCTGGAGCCAGAACGGCCTGCCAAAACGTGTGCGGAAGCAACTGGAAAGCCTGCATAAAGGCAGTTATCTGCCAGATTCTTGGCGCAGGGCTGGCATTCGTGTGGTGCATGATGGTGTTGAGCTGAAAGATGGCGTTCATATCAACCTGGATACGCTGCAGTTTTGGACGTTTATTGTGTGCGGTGTGGACTGGGGCCGCGTTCTGGATATTCAGGAATCCCTGAACCGCTTCCGCGCAACTGGCCGGCTTCCTGTGGTGCTAGACCAAGGACAGCACACGGCCAGGCAGATGATCAGCAGCGTTTCAGAGTGTGCCCGGCTTGAATGATTCTTTCCTTTTCCGGCTCTGGCTCCCGATCTTTTCAGGAGCCAACCGATCCCCAAATCCCCTTTTCACCCGTTTTTTATTTCAGTTTTGTTTTACCCTATCCCACTGTTTTATATTACATTTTTAATGACGTAAAAATGACGCTTTTCTGGCAAACCCTCACGGAATCCACAGCAAAACCTATACATTCAATAACTTACAACTTTTGATTTCTGCTTTTAGCCCATTCAAAACTGTAATTTACTGAAAAAAATCTCGATCTTTTCAGATCCTCGATCCTTGCAAGCCTTTAGAATTGGCGCGGTCTGCAGCTATGAATTGCATGCTTAGAAAACTGAAAAAAAATTAACATACAAAGCGCGCAGGAGGGTGAGGAAGAGTGCGGATTTCGTGACGTGGTTTCTCTGTGGCTCTGGATTCCGTGCTGTGGGTTCGTGGGTGCGGTTGTGTGCTGAGTTCTTCGGCTGGCTAAGGTGGCGGGTTAACTTGCGTTCGTGCTGTTAGTGTCGTCTTTGTGTTGTTTAAGCGGCATACTGCCGCCATACAGGATGGCGACAGCAGTAGATATTAACTACAGACCGAGAAGTTTTGTTTTTTTAGCATTGAACTCTTCATTAGTAATTATTCCCTTATCCTTCAATGCGGCTAGCTTCTCAATCTGCTCGTATACATCTATTCCTTCATTATTGTTCATTTCTTCTGTATCAGATTTTTTGTATTCATCACGCTCCTCTATCAAGCGGCTGGTAGCCTCAACAAACCTTCTTGCATCATCCTTTTGAGCTCGTTCTATTTGGGCATTGTTACCTGATGCGAATATTCTAACCTTTGTCATCATAAGCCCGCTTTCTGTGCTTATTGATGAAACATACTTCAATGGGAACTCCTCTACATTTAGCTTTATCAGCCCTTTATTAATAAACAATATCCTTTTTGTTGTTGCACAAAGCAGGCCGACACCGTTTTTATAAAACCCTTTCGTTACCGCTATTATTTCTTCTTTTGGCGTTAATATGCTTGGCAATGCCTTTATTTCTTTTCCGATAAATAAAGTATCAACTAAATTCATCCCTTTAATTTTTGCTTTTACTGATTCAGTACTGTGCTTCATCTATTTTTCCCAATCGATTCCCCTATCAGTCACTTACGCTAACTCATTTTCTTTTTTTGGTCTAGATCGTAGTCATTTCTAACTGTATATACCGGCTTGTATAGTCGGGTGCAACTATGCTGCAGCTGGCCTGTGGCCAGCGCAGTTATGGTTGGCTATGGTCCATGGGGGTGTAGTTGGATTTATCTTTGCTCGATTCTTACTTGGTGATTGGGTCTAACCGCCCTTTCTGGGCGCTGGCCTCTGATGCCTGGCCGCTAAAGTCGCCGGCTTGGTTTGGTGCTGGGCCTGATCCGTGGTTGTGGGTGGCGCAGGTGGTGGCCAGGGCGTTGACTGTGGCCATGAGCTCGGACAGCAGCTTTAGCACGTTCTCGCTGTCGCTGCCCAGCCATGTTTTGGGGCTTCGGTGGTCTTGCTCTGTGCTGGCGATGACTTTTCTGGTTTGGCACTGCAGCTGGGCTAACTTTCCGATGATGTCGGTTAGGTTCTCTGGCGTTTTAGTTTCAAAGCTGCCGGTTTCGTCGATGTGCTGGTAGACGCCTTCTTTGGTTTGTACCCGGTGTTCTCCGGGCTTGATGGCTGGCAGTTCCCAGCCGAACGGTAACACAGTGCGGATGAATGGCTTGTCTGGCCGACCATAGGCGAATGCTATTTCTACGATGCTGCCAATTGCTGGCGGGTGCATGGTCCCTGCCCTGATGCCAGCGCCTGGCAATGGCAGCGGGATTGCTTGCAGTATTTTTCCGTTGGTGGCGGTGCCGTTTTCGTCCAGCAGTTCAATATCGACGGCCCAGCGTGGGTAGAATGGATCGCTGCCCCGCTCGCCTTCTTGCGCTGGCAGCTCTGGCAGTGCGATCACTTTCCCCCAGCGTGGCAGGTGCAGCTGGGCGCTTAGCTCGGGGAATATTCGTAAGACGATTTTTCGAATGATGCTTTCCATGGTTACCAGCTTATGGTCATGTTGGTTTCGCGGAATTCTACTTTGCTGATCCGCTGGCCGTTGGCGATGACGTTGGGCCGTATTTTGGGCACTGCTGGCAAGGTGGCGGTTTTGCCGGCCTTTTGCTCTGTCATCAGGTTGTTGGGGATGCTGATGGTTTTGCCGTGCCAGAACGAATCGGCATAGCTGCCCAGGTAGATTTTCCCATTGCCTTGTTGTTGCCAGATGTAGTCTGGAATTCTGTAGGCTCGGCCGATGTTGTCGAGCATGGCATAACCGCTGGTGTCGCTGTAAAAGCATGGGATGGCTGTTTCTGCGTAGGCATTTTGTGGTATGTCGAATTCAATGCCTGTTTGCTCGCTGATGTTGTCGCACACCTGGCGCAGTGTTGGATGCCTTAGCATGACGCTGATGTTGTTTGCCAGTGCGGCGGATAGTTCGCGGCAGAACAGGGTAAATTGGCCGTTGGCCGCTGGCATGATGCGTTCTATGTAGCCGATGAATACGCGGTCTATCATGCTGCCCCATCCCAGTTCTAAGGCTACGGCGCTGTAGCGCTCTGCTTTTTCGTCGACGGTGAGCTGGCAGGTTCCGGGGCTGTTTGCCTGGAGTACCAGCCAATGGTCACTGATATGGACCAGTTTTTTGCCAATGTAGGCGCGGGCGGTGAATTTTGCGTTTGGTTCGGCCATGTTATGCCAGCCTGTTGTCGATGGCTTTTAGGAACCCTAGCAGGCCGGTTAGCTGAACTTCGGTTTCTGGTGGTGATTCGGCATCTTCGGCGGCTTCCCCAGTGCCGCCTTGCTGGGCCGCGGTTACCAGAGTTTCCCGCTCTTCTTTTTTCTGCGGGACGCTTCGCACTTCTGCCAGGGTGAATGACACATTCCATTGCCTGGTTGCTTCTTGCTCTACGGCTTCGATTTTGCTGCTGAATTTTACTTGCTTGATGCCGAGTGTTTCCGCTGTTTTGTTAGCGATGCGGTAGGTTTCCCGTGCGCCGCCATCGGTGGCTTCGGCCATTTTGAACAGGTCGGTTAGCATTTGCTGATCAGCAAACGGCAGAAATCCGGTCACGGTCAGCATTTTTGCTTTGATGCCGGTTTCTGCTGTGTCGGTGCTGCTGCTTTGCCCGCTGGCATCTTCGGTGGCCAGATCTTGGCTGGCTGTGATCCGGATGCCTTTTAGGGCTATGGCTATGGCGTTTAGGGTTAGCATATTATAAGTTTGCAGTTATGTTGTTGACATATCCATCAGGACTGTTACCTGTTATAACTACATCTGTAGCTGATGTATCGCTAAACCGCACTACTGCATTATTTCCATGGCTCCCTATCAGCATTCCGTTAGTAATCGATACGCGCCCTTGTCCGTTTTGAAAGTGGTATGGATATAGCGACTTTGAATTCATCGCCCAACTAGCTGTTAGTCCGTTCAACATATAATCGCAGTTTGATAGCCTGATTGACCATTCGTTATCATAATCATGCTGATGCACTCTGTTCATGCTGATAAATTTGTTAACCTTCCGAATGCTGACCGGTAGGCTGAAAGACGTACTGCTGTTTTTGCATTTTACGTTATCTAAGAACAACATATCTATACTGCAACCCGCGGCCGTGTTCCAGTTATTGTCTGAATACATCGGGCGGTTTCCGATTATGTCAATATCCTGAATCGAAATTTTATCTATTACATGAGATTGATCTGTTGAATAAGCATCCAGTATGTATATACCGCGCTGAAATTCTCCTTTCACTCCCGAAACACTTACATATTTTGGTCCTTTCCCTGTCTCAACTAGCATTCTTAATGCTGATATTGATGTTATCCCTTGCTCTGCTTTCCCCGGTGTAACTCCTTCAATAATCAAATTCCCTACATAACCAGCTAACACACCGACATTGCAACTGACTTGATTTAAATTCCTAATAACCACTGTTTCCATTATTTGCTGTAAACTGTGCTGGCCGGCTGCCTTCACAACTTCCAAAAGATTCTTTCCTGTTATATTTGTTATGGATGCAAATGATTGCGGCCACTCTTCTTCATTATTCTCATTAGATATTTGAATGCCATTTGCACTTGTTGACGCTGTTGTATCTTTCATTAAATTTAGATCTTCTGCATGTATCTCTGTGCAGATTGCATTTATTCTAGATCCCTCCCCTCTTTGCATTATATTTACTTTTTTCATATCACAGTAATCTGCATATATAACGTTCAGAGTTGACCAATTTCTAGTGTCTGCATAAAAACCATCTATGTACACATTTTTACATAGATATGTTGTAACACCCTCGACAATGCAGTTTCTAACTTCTATATTATTTAACTCAACATTCTCACATTGGAAAACCCCAATATTTGAATAATTTATGCGCTCTGGATTAGCTGGGCTTTGCCAATTTGTGCTGACATTAATAATTTCAATATTTTCTAAAGTAACGTTTTCAACGTTGTTTATACGAACAACATTCCCATATTCATTTTGATCTGAAGTTGCTTTTCTATTCTGGTTCTCCCAATTACCATTTATTTTCAAATTCCTTAGAACAAACTTTCCTCCGCCGTTCTTAATAAACAATATTTCTGTAAAACCGGTTCCATCCATTAGCTCTTTAAAATCAACTGATATTTCAGTTTCTTCTGTTCCTTCAATTACAATATCTCCTTCCACCTGGATATTTTTTAGCCGCCATTTCCCTTCTTTCAGCTTTATTTTCTTTTCGGCTTGCGTATTTACAAGACTCTGCATTGCAGCAATGAAACTCAAACTGTCATCAGTCTGGCCATCTCTCATTGCACCGAAAATCAACGGATCAACCCCTTGTTCATTCAGCTGATTGACACGCACGAAGCATCCCTGTCCATATCCTGAGTAACTTAATACCGTTGCTATGTTTTCATGGCTTCCATCCCACATATTCAATGCTGCTGCAGCTATAAAATTCCCGCCATCATGCATAGATTCTGAAACTCCTGCAAAATAAACAAAGTTCCCACCGCCAACACCTGTACCATCTATATATGATTCAGCATGTTGCACTATTTGCGGAAACTCCTTCAGGTGTTTAATTCCTGCAACAACTCTTGACGCTATAACCTCTTTTTCGATGTTATCAATTTTGCTCCAGCTTCTTAAATCGACAACTGATTCATCTGATTCAATATTTGCAATTTTACATAGATAGTGCTTTTTTCCGCTTTCATCTGTGTAATCAACTAACTCCTGATCTGTTATCAAAAAATCCTTTTCACCCTTCCATTTGCTGCTGCTATCACCATCAAACCATGCATCAATATATACAAATTTCGGGTAGCTATTTAGCGTTAAAATATGATCTGATTCCAGTTCAATTCGCAGTCCTGAAACATAGCCTGTTCCTGCTGTTACTTTAAAGCTGTTGAGAGTTTCTCGCGGCACAACTTTAAAACCATCGCCTATAAACCAGTCTTTTCCATTCATGTCTGTCGCCAAATTACGGGTTAAATCATCCATCCCGTTTAACCGTGCAGTGAAATCCAACTGCCATGTTTCTGGCGCTACTGTGATACCAGTTAATTCAGCAATACCACTGTACTCAATACCAAAATTACGGTTTAAAGTGTTGCCCGCCTCTCCCTGATCTGTGACTGTTTTTGTGACTGTTGGAACGTGGTTCACCGCGACAAGCTTGTCGTTCACTGATGAATAAAGGCCAACCCAATTGAACTCAAACGGGCCTGTTACACTGTCTAAAACTGTCGAGTAAACAACCACGTTTTCATTGATTCGCCCTGTTTGCTGCACTATTTGCTGATGTACTATGTGTTCCGTTGGGATGCTTTCCGCCCGATCAATCGGTGCCGTTGGGTCTTGCCCTGGCACGTTGGCAAAGATGAATGTATCAATGTCCAGCTGCTCATTAGCCTGTGCTTTTGCTGCAAATAGTTGTTCACCTGCAATTGTAATTACTGAAGCCATGGTATTTCCTTAATCTTTTAACTAATGATGTTTTTCGCTATGACAAAATCTGATTCGTTGCTCATCAGTGCCAGGCCTATGCCTGGCATCATGTTGCCGCTGATTGAAGCGAACCCCGTTAAACTATCCATTGAGAAGTCATTCGGCGGGGCCACTAATGGCAAGCTGGCAATGGTGTCAAATTGGTATCGTCTGGTGGTTCTCCCGTACTGGCGGCAGATGTTATCTATCAATCCGGCCCTGTCAGCTAAATCACTGTCCAGCAATTGCAGGCTGACTACATCCCAATCGGTTTCGCTGATACGCTCATCAATGGTTATCCATGGCGTTCCCAGCTTTTTGAACATGTAATACCAGCCCGACTTACTGCCAGCCCCTTGCGCAAATCTGAGTGCATACTTAACCCGAGTTCTATACAGCTGCTCGGTTTCATTCGGGATCTGCACTATCTCGCGTTCCCACGCCAAAAGGTGCACAAGCTCCAGTTCTGCCGTCATTGGATCCAGCTGCTTTGCCGGGAACTGCAGCAAATCAACAAAACGCTGCCAAAATCGAACAGTTGCTTTACGCAGCTTGTCTAGCTCGCTTCCCTGCCTGGCCAACCAATGTGGCAGTCTGGTTATTGATGACCATTCGATGTTCATGGCTCATTCCCGTTTACGATACTCAGCGTTGTTAAACGGGGCACATTGTTGGCACTGGTGATATCAGCCTGGTGCCAATTCAATGATTCAATGCCTTCAAATTCCCGGTGTAGCTCTTTGCCTAACCGGCTAAAGCTAAACCTGGTGAATGGGGCAGTTTTTGTTGCTGTGTAATTGGTGTTTTCCCGAAATGCACACCGGATAAAGTTTTCTACAGCTGCCAATAGCTCTGTTACTTCTTCTTCCAGCATGTTGCTGTATGGGTACACTGTGACGCCAGCGGCAACATCAACCCCAGGCATTGCCATGACTAGCATGTCATCCCCATGGCCATGGTTTCCTTGCTCCATAAGGTATTGATTCAGATCGGCTAGTAATTCTGCGGAGGGCTCGCCGGTATCCAGCAAAATATACGCATTGGCTGTACCTGGGCCACGGGGCGCGTCATGCTCAAAATAAATATTGTTGGTATTCAGGCCGGCCCGTTGCGTCAAAATGGCGCGGTATACCGCATCAATGTGCCAGGCAGACACAGCGGTAAATGCATTACGGGTGCGCAGCTTCAGGTTGTCGTTGCTTTCCCGATCTGAACCGAGTACATCGAGCCAGTCAGCGCCATTGGTGACACTGCCAATGCCAGTAACTCCCTGTGCCAGCACATGGAAATAACCCGCGCCCAGGTTGTAGTCTGCACCGGCATTTTCTGCGATCACTGGCACATCAACCGTGGTTATGTTGGTTGGCATGATCACATCCGTGGTGCTGATAACTCGGTAAATCGTTCCGTTGATCGCATCCGTCTGTACTACGGTTCCAGCCGGTATTAACAGGCTTGGCCCCATGCTGGCCGCCCGGTGAAACTGTAGTTTGCCTTCTGCTTTGCTGGCTTCTTTTCTGGTTAAATCGTGTTCCCAGGCTTTGGCTTCAATAAACTGATCGTCATTCGCTGTTTGCAAAAATAGGTTTGGCAAAATAATGCCTACCAGTACTTTGTTGACTATCCAGTTGGCCGGCTTGGCTACAATGGCGCTGATTAACCGCCAGAATGGTGAGTAGGCCGAATCGTTGGCAATGATGCTGCCTTCTGCTTCTACATCCTGTTTAAACAGTTCTTTCCAGCCTTCTTCCGTGGTCGGTATGCCGGCATCTTCTACAATGCGTTTAAAGTCGATGGTTGGCACTTTTATTCTGTCAGCCATTACAGCAGCCCTTCTGTTATTCTTTGCGATAGCGGCCCAAAGTCGATCGTGTCGGCAAATACCCACCACTGGCCGTTGTCCTGTGATTCAACTCGGACAGTGCCCGGCAGGATCCGGGTGTCGTCTTCAACCAGCAATTTTATTCTTACCTTGGTGTCGGCGGTGACGCCCGTGCCTCTGTCGCTTACCAACAAATGTGCCAGGCCTGATTCGATGATTGCGTGGGCGATGTCTTGTGCTATCACCGCCCTATCGGTCAGGTACTCAGGATTAAAACCGGCATCCAGCACCAGATCGCCGTTATTGATATGCAGGTCACGGTATAGGCTCATGCATGCATCTCCACATAGTTGGCAAAGTCGGTGTCTACTTTTTGCGGGTAGATTTGAATGCTGCCGATGGTAGTGGATTTGCTGTTGTTGGCATTGGCTATCTGCTGACTAACGCCGCCGCGGGGAACGCTGCTGCGTATTGGGGCAATAGCGCCAATGGATGATGCATTATCAGGATTCCCAGCAAGGTCTGGTGCATCCAACCCATCCGGCAGCACGTTGGTTTTGATGTTGATGCCTGGCAGCTTATTCAGCTTTTCGACTATCCATGACCATGCAGCGCCGAATGCTTCTTTGATGCCATTCCACAGTGATGACATAAATTCGCCAACTGCACTAGCTGCTGATAGCAAATTGTTGAACCACTCGAAATTTCCGAACATATCCACCAGCGCTTGCCATGCTTCTCCCACAAATTCGAATGCAATGGAAAACCCATGATGGATCACAGAGGCCAGCCAGTTAATTGAATGCACAATAGCGCCAATGGTGTAGGCGATGGCCCCAAAAACAAAACCGGCTATGGCCCCGACGACTTTAAATGCAACCACCAGTACATCGAGCAAAAATGAAGCGATTGGCCGCAGTACTGACCAGACTACTTTCAGCACACTGAAGTACGCTGAGAACACACTAACCGCAATTTTTGCCAGCGTTTTTAACAGGTCCACGATGGCATCAATAGCGAACAGGATCGGCTGGCCCCAGGCGGTTTGTGCCATGTAGTTTCGCAGGTCGTCAAAGTAGTGCACCGCCGCCGCGATGATGGCGATCAGGGCCGCTATTGCGCCGATCACCAGCCCTATCGGGTTGGCGTACATGGCGATGTTTACCGCCAGCATGGCAGTACGCAGCACGGCCAGGCCACCATTTAACAGCCACACTACCCCCTGCATGGCCATGGTTGCCCCTGTCCAGGCCACCATTGCCATTTTGCTGGCCCCCATCATCAGGGTAAACAGTCCACCAGCGGCCACCGCCAACACAAAGCCAATGGCCACATAGCCCAGCCAGCGGGTAATGTTGGGGAACAGGCTGGTAAACCAAATGACTTTACGGCCCAGATCGGCTATCCAGCCCACAAAGCCGTTAAATGCTGGCAGTATCGCGTTACCAAATGCAGCACGGATCACAAACCAGCTTTCGGCCAGGCGCTGGCTTTGGTCGACCATGGCTGCTGCCATGATCTCCGCTTGCTCCATGCCTTTTACCTGGCCCAACATATCAATAGAACCTCGCAGGCCATCAATATCATTCATCAAAAACTGAATGGCTCCTAGTGCTTGGCCTCCTCCGAATGCTGTTCGTAATTCCAGCTTGTCCGCTTCGTCGGTAAGATCGCCGTACCTGCCTTGCAGGGTTTCTAAAATGTCCACTATCGGCAGCATTCTTCCTTGGGAGTCTGTGAATTTGAGTCCAAGCGCTTCCTGGGCTTTACCCACACCGTCTAAAAATGCCCGATACTGTGTTGCTGAAGTCCCACCGCTACCCGTTGCGGCTTGTAGTGTTCCCAGTACGGCCATCTGTTCTTCCAGTGGCGTAATACCCGCTGATGCACCAAGCTGATTAAATGCATCCGACATTTTTTTACCATCGGTTTTAAATGCCTGCACGGCGGTGGCCGTCATGCCGGTTAACCGGTCTACCCACTCCCCTTGCCCCATTGCCAGTGCATCGTTTTTAAAGATGCCATACATGGTGCCCATGTAACTGGTGATGGTGGCCGCGTCCGCTTTTGTGGCTTTTGCCAGTATGTTGCTGGACATGGTGAAGCGGGACAAATCGGCGTCATTTAAACCGCCGATGGCTGATTGGATGTCGTAGCTGGACCGCACAAAGGTGCTGGCGGATTCACCGTACTTGATGGCGTATTCATAGGCGTTATCGGTCAGCATTTTCAGGGCGCTGTCCTGCACCCCCAGCGAGCGCACTTCGCCCAAAGAGCGGTTCATTTCAATGGCTGGCATCAGGGCGCGTTGCAACGCATAACCACTGGCCACCACACCACCCACACCGGCCGCCATTTGCATGGTTCCTTGCTGGTAGTTGGCGGATAGTCCATTTAACTGCTGGCTGATTTTGGCAATCGGCTTGGTTATCTGGTCTATCAGGCCAATGGTAAACATCAGTGGCTTTGGTAAGCTCATACATGCCCCGTTGCTGCAGCGTAGTTGCTGCTGTCTTTACTCGATACCGGCACCGGTACCCATCAACCGCCGAAGGCCTTGGCAATGGCGTTGGTTACGATTGCCTGCAGGTCTTCGCGTTGCCTTTTTACCAACCAGGCGGCACGGGCCAGGCTTTGTTCGGTGTCCGGCTCATGCGGCAACAGGTGCCGCCGCATAATGAACAACTGTTCCAGCTGATTCGAATCAATCGACTCGATCAGCTGTTCGATTTTTTTACCGTAATTTCCAGTACCGGCGAGAACTCAGATTTCAGCGCTGCGGCGATTTGCAGTTCTGCACCTGGGCACTCATCCAACAGTTTTTTAAACTCATCTTTTTGGGCCGTGTCGATGGTTCGCATTGTGAAATTGTGCGATGCGGCTGTGATGGATGATCCCCGTGCTGCGGCGTCGATGTAGTCGCTGTGGTCTTGCACCGTGACATTGAATAAAAAGTCAGTTTTACCTACGGTCAGTGTGATTTTCTGTTTCATGCTGCGTCCTTCTCTCTTCTGTTGGTTAGAATTTCTTTCAGGTTGTCAAAGCCGTCCCGCATTTGCCGTTCAATCCGGTACGCGAGCTTTTCCACCTCGATTTTGGTGGAGTAATTTTCGGCAATGTGGGTCTGGTGGCGGCTTAGCTCGGCGGTGGTGTTGTGGACCACGTTGTACAGGTGCGCGATTAGCGGCACCATCACGGCCATTACCAGCCCCATAAAGGTCATGATCACCATCAGCCAGTTGGTTAACTCCACGGTCACTCCTCCGTTTTATGCTGGGTTGATCCCGCCTGCCCGCTGCCAGTCATGGACATTAATTTTTCACGCTGGGTGGCATCCTTGGTGGAGCTGACCCAGTAGTACACAGCTGCAGATACAAACGGCAGGAAGTTGCCCGACAGGTACACCAGCAGATCGCGGTTACCTTCGGGGATCTGGAACACAAACAGCACACCCATTTGCGCGGCCAGCATCACTAGCAAAAAAATGGTGATGGCCGATGGCATCCAGTGATCTGCGTGGGCAATCCTGGCTTGCTGTCTGTCCTGCAGCTCGGCCTGATACTCGGCCAGGGCTATTTTTTGCAGCTCTACATGACTTTGGCGGATTTGCTCGCGTTCCTGTGCTGCCCACTCTTTGAGTTTTAATGCAGCAGCCGGATCAGATTGCAGCGCTGCGGCAACTGCGTCCGGGTTGTTGTCAGTGCCAAGGGCTCCGGCAATCTGGCTGCCAATGCTGACAGCAAGGCCTGCTGGACCACCCAGCAGCGGAGCCAGCGAACCTGCAACATTGCCAACGGTGCCTGCTATCTTTTTCCAGCTCATACATCCCCCATCTGGCAATATTTCTGCAAGTAATTGGCTTCTCGGTTGCGCCGTGTCGGGTAGCGATCACCAAAGTTTTGCAGCTCGTTAATCATGGCGGTGCTGTCCGCGTTAACTGCGGTGCGCCAGAACTTCGGGCAGCGCCTTGCTAAATCGCCATACTGAAAGGCCACTGATGCGATCACGGTTTGCATGGCCGCTGGCAGATCGGTAAACACGTCCATGGATGCCGCGTTGTACCGTTGTTGTAACTGGCCTAAAAACTGGCTTTTGACACTGCTATCAATCACGCCGGCTTCTTCCCGGGTGATCAGCAATGGGCATTTCTGCAACGCGATCACGGCATCCATGCGCTTTAAGCCACAGTAAGGCACCAACTTATCTACCAGTTCGGGATGCTCTGGCAGCAGGTTGATGATGTCGCTTTCACTGCGCTGGCCAATGTCGAAACCGGTTGCGATGGTGACGCCGGAATTTGAATGGGCAGGATCCGGCACATAGCCTTTTAGCTGTGCCCTGCCTTCCAGCTCTGCGATAAAGTCGAAATCTACCTGGTGCATTGCATTCCCTCTTACCTGGTTGTTACCCATTCAGAGGCCTGCGCAGTCACGAATAACTGCACTGGCCATCTTGCTTTTACTGCTTGATATCGGCGATTTCTTCCGGCCGCAGGTACGGCACACCGTCGATGTGCACAAAGTCCGGGCTGGTGACATCAAACGGGATTTTGAACAAGCTGGCCTGGCCGCCTTTTTTGTCGATGTCCAGGATGTCGCTGAGCTTGATGCGGCAGCCGAACGCCTCGACTTTCATTTCATCCCGGGCGGTTTTGCCGTAAAACATGATGTCGAACGTCTGCATGGCTCGCCATGCGCCTGCCGACTTCGCTGCTTGGGAGATCAGGGCAAACTGGCTGGCATTGACATTCAGTTCGCCGCTGGCCGCTACATCGCCATCCACATAACCATCCGGCACACCGCTGGTTTGGCTAACCGCGCTGTTGTCGGTAATGGTCAGGGTGGCTGTGTCAACGTGGATCATGATGTCGCCCATGTTCACGTTAAAATTCATTCCTGATAAACGCATGTTTTGTGCTCCTACGCGCTGCTTAAAGTAAGCGGTTTAATTAGTCACTGCTTAAATCAAGCAGGATGTTGACGGTAATTTCTTTGGGCGAGTTGTAAGGGCGCACCACCATGTAAATAGTCACGGCCTTGTTGGTCGTCCAGACAATTTCAATATCACCATCCCGCGGCGGCTGTACTTCACCAGGGAACTGGGTGCCTAAGATCACGGTGCTTTTGCTCATGGCGCGAAGCGGCCGCATGAAATAGGCTTTGTTCAGCTCGATACTGGCTGGCGTGGAGTTCAGTGCACGGTTGGCAATGCGCCGGATAGCCAGGATTCGCACTTCGCGGCTGGCTTTGTGCACTGGCCGTAAGTGTTCGATGTACTGGAAATCGCCGCCTGCTGCATCCAGGGTGCTGCCATCGCTCCAATACACGCCTTCCAGATCCGGATACCACTGCGGCACACTGAACCGGGCATTGGCCAGCGTTTCCAGCGTGGCCAGTGTCAGCGGCTTGTCGTCACTGTCCAGCGGCTCGACGCCAAGGCCCATCACTGCACCGGTTGCCACCCGCATTGGGCTATCTGCAATGCTGACCGAGCGGTTGCACAAGCGCCCCGCCAGTACACCCGCGTTGTTGCCGTGCAGCTGTGGTACGGCAATGATCAGATGTGCAGCAATGCCTGCCTGCAATGCCACGGTGGCCGCTTCGTACTGGCTCCACGATTGGGTTTCATCGTCGATGCCAGGCACTGCAGCAATACCAAAGACAAACCGGCCATGGCTTGCTTGCAGGCTGGCAAGGTAGTCGTGCTTGGTGCTGAGTGCGGCCCCTGCTGTGCTAAGGTCGCAAAACACCACGGCTTCAAAGCTCTGCACTTCGTTGGCTGCGGTGATGGCTTCGTTTACGTCCTCACCTTCGGCCAGCGGGTACACTGCGGCTGTCCAGTTCTGTCCGGCATTCAGCTGAGCGGCCAGCACCTGATCACGCAGGGTGCTGGCGGCAAAGGTGTCGGTAATGTCGGTTTGAGCGCCAATGCTAAACAGCTGGCTTTCTTCACCTACGGCACCGGCTCGACCGACGAATAAAAAGTGACGCTCAATGGCCGCAATATCACCCTGGCCCTGATTTAAATTGTTAACTTGTACCTTACCTAGTGACATTGTTAGCCCCTTTGTGTTTTGTTGATTTGCTCGATGATGCCGGCCAGTTGCCGCTGCACGTTGGCGGCCTTGTCACCAAGGAACGGCCTTGCAGCAACCGGAATAGACCAGCTTTGTTTTTTCGGTTTTCCGCGCAGCTTGCTCAGGATCAAACCCGCCTTGCCGTGGGTTAGCGTTTCCATTACTTCGCGGATGGTGGTACGGCGCAAACCGCCTTTTGCTTTTCGCACCTGGTATCCATTGGCAACCAGTGCTTTGGCCTGGCTGCGGCTGGCCGGTGCCTTGTAATCGGGCTGGCCGTGAATTCTGTTCATGCGCGAAGCCGTCATTCTTTCAATGCCGCCTTTCTGATGCAGGGCCGCAATTCGTCCGGTCATGGGCGCTTTGTGCTTTAGCTCCAGCCTGTTGGCGTTTTTTACATAGGGCTCCAGTGTTCTGCCCAGGCGCTGCAATAGCCTGGACTTTTTGCCACTTTTGCTTTTGGCAAAGCGCCGGCCGTCAACGGTGGTTTGGCTGCTGATCCGCTTACGGGCTAAGGTGCGCTCGTACCGGCCCAGTGTTTTTAAAATTCGGGTTCGTTTATTGGCTGGCAGCCGCAGCAGGGCCAGCTGTTGGCTGGCACTTAACACCTGGCTTTTGTTGGGTTTGATGATCAGTGTCATTCGTCACCCCCGGCACCGGCCACCAGTTCGGCTTCCTCGGCCACGAACACTTCGGCCAAGGCAACCCGGTAGCGGTTGCCCAGGTACAGCACTGGCCCTTCTTCGTCCGGGATCAGCTCGATGTCGTCCATCAGCTCCAGTTCAATGATCACGGTGGCGTTGTCGTTGCTGATGATATCGAGGTCAATTTGCGGATCGGCCAGACCGTAGGTATCGCGGGGCCAGTCGCTGGCCAGTAAAAACGCTGCCAGCATTGCCAGCAGGTTGTAAGGGGCAACTTTCAGGTGTGGGAACTTTTCAATGGCGATAATGGCCGAGTGCTTCCACTTGGCTATTTGATAACTTCCAGCGCCTTTGTCTTCGCCATTCAACATTAAGGTGCCGTTTTCCTGCCAGGCGTCGATGCTGTTGGCAGTGACATAAGGGGTTAGCCCTGTCAGCAGGTGTTCGGTTACTTGTTGCAGTTGGGTTTTAGGCTGGCTCATAGGTCATGCACTCCGGCACGACCAAGGCCAAGCAGCAACCGGATCCCCCGGTTTGATTGGGCCAGCAAAATAGCTTGCTGGTCAGCATCGTTGGCTTTGTTGTTGCCTGCTTCTTTTTGATCTACAGCAGAAAAATAACCCAGCAAGTCGGCATGGGAACGGGCGTACACTGCACCCCGGTAAATGCTGATTTGCTGCTCGCTGAACTCAGGAGCCAGATTTTCATCCAGGGTTAATGCAACGTCCGTGTTAGCGCTTGCCTGCCTTACAAAACTGATGATCTGCAACTGCACTTCGGCCACGCTTCGGTTCAGCGAATCAGCCAGCGTGGCTTCTTCGAAGTACTCAGGGATGCGGCGTTTTTTACGGAATTCACCGGTCGATAGCTCCGGCCAGCCGCTGCCGGCATCAATGGTGATGCTGTCTTGTGCTGGTGATTGAAATCCAAAACCGCTCATACTGTTACCCTGGCGCTGCCGCCTGCTGTTACATCGTTAATAGGTTCAGGGCTGCTGGTTTCTTAGTGGGTTTAACAGTCGCCTGTTAAGCACTCCACCAGTGCCCTGGAGGGTTGGGAGCCGTTCCCGTGCGGCCGCCCCCGCTCTTATCGAACAATAGGTACCGCGTAGTTGTTGCTGTCTACCCTGCAGCGCCTTCTTCTAAGGCCCTTAGCCGCATGGCTATTTTGTTTCGTACCGTCTTTACCTGGGCATGCTTATGCAGGTTGGCGGCTTTTTCTAAAAGCTGATCGGCCTTTTTAAGTCGCTCAGCATCACCAATGTGGCTGGGTGTAACTTTGCCGTTCTCTGCTCGTAGCAAGGCCAGCCCGGCGAACTTGTAATACTTGGCTGTGACTGGCTCTGGCAGCTTCCACTTTCCTGTGACGCGCTCGAACACAGTGCCAAAATAGGGTTCGATGCTGTTCCCTTGTTCGGCTTGAGTTTCTGCCCAGTCAAAAACAGTGTCGGCGATAAATCCGGGCCACTTACGTTTGATTGCTCCGGCCATGGGCTGACCGATTTCAATGGCTGTAAATCCATAGTCAATGGCTCGACTGAGATCGCCAATGTCGAAAAGCCAGACAATGCAATAAGCGAAAATAGGATGGTCGATAACAGTTGCATCTTTGATTTTTTCATTGCCTTTTCCCTTACGGTTTTTTAGGTACTCTTCAACAATGGGCAGCCACTTTGGTAGCAGCACATCCCGCTTGTGGGCGATTTTGTCGGCCCTGCGGTCAAAGGCTTTTAACCGCTTTAAATCCGCTTCCAGCTCTATCAGCTGCAAGTGCAGGCTGGGCGCATGCTCAGCACTGCCCGTTCGCCTTACTTTTTCGAGCTGCTTTTCGGCGCGGCGGCTTTCTTTCCATGCGAGGATGGACGCGCCGCCGATGGCTTTTTTAGCTCTTCAGTCGCTACTTTCAGATCTTCGGTGGCCTGGCTGATGTCGTCGGCTTTGTCGGCCAGCTGGCTGGCAGTGCCTTCCAGATCAGCGGTGGCTGCGTTCACGTTATCCGCTGCGCTGCTTACCGTGTCGGCGGCATCCACTGCCTGGGCGGCTGCATCGTCGCTGGCTTGTTCGGTGGCCATGGTTTCGTTGGCCTTTTCATCGCCCTGCAATTTATCGTCATACATCACAAAACGTGCTTTGCGCTCGACTTCTTCCCGGGCCAATTCAATGGCTTTGTCTTCGTCGCAGCACAGCAACAGGGCCAGCAGGGTTAAGGCTTCGTTTTCAGGTGCAACGGTTTTCGCGTCTTCACTGTTGCGTTCTTCGCGCTGTGCCCGTTGGGCTTCGCGGCGTTTTTTAAAATTTGCAATGGCACTCATGGCAGTATCCTTGCTTGTGTTTACTTGATGCCGGGCTGATTCAGCCCGGCGCGGATGGTTTTACCAGGCGTTATTCCGGCGCTGGCCCGATGTTCATGGCGGCTTCGTCAATGGCACCGTAGGCGGTGTATTCTTCCACTGCGTAGCCTTCAAAGCGCCAGTACTTGTCTTCCCAGCGTTTGCGGTCTTCCACGTTTTCGGACTTGCGCTGGCGGGTGCCGCGCTGGGTGTACACATGCAGGTTTGAAAGCATGGTCACCACCAGGCGCTTACCCGGGAAGAACGGCGGCGTATAGGCCTTTAACCCACCAATGGATTTATCCATCATTTGGGCTGCTACGCGCTCGCTGGGCTTATCGGCCTGATTCATCAGCTTGGTTTGTGCCGCTGCAGTTAAATCACTGCCTACCAGCACCACCAGGCGCGGGTCGGTGCGAAACTGTTCCGGGATCAGGGTGTTTTTAATTTCGGTGACAATGGCGTCCAGCGTTTTGTATTCGCCTTCGGCCAGTTCGCCGGTCGCGTCCGGATTAAAATAGATAGCATCAGTCACCACCTGATCCGGCGCTTTTTCTTTTACCAACTGGTGCCAGCCTTTGTTGACGTCCTGCCCCAGTGGGTTGGTTGTTGGGTTGGTATTGGCCGCAATCGAAACACCATTAAAACCAACGCGCAGCACATCGAGTGCAAAGCGCTTGGTGGCATTCTGGCTCATCAACTGCATAAACTGCTTTTCGTTGCCGGCATTGGCCCAGGCGGCCATCGTTGCCCAGGTCACAAAAGCACAGCTGTCGGTTTCTACCAGCTCGTAGGTGTTTCCATCAACGTCTTGTTCAGAGGTAAATCGACCACTGGAGCTGCGGCCTGTGGCAATGACGTTGCTGCCAACATCCACCACCTGGCCTTTAATCTGATCCACATCCATGGCGGTGATCAGGCCAAGAAATTCGACCGAATCCAGCATGGCAGCACGCAACCGCGTTTCCATGGGGCTGGTTACCGCAAACTGCTGGCTTGGATCGGTGGTTTCGTAGGCTTTCGCCAGTGATGCGCTGTAGGCCAGCGCACACGATAGTGCTAATTTTGTCAGTTGCATTTTTCTACTCTCGCTGCTGCTAGTGATTGCTGATGTTGTGTTGCATTAAGCTGCTGCTGCAGCGCTACACCACGCTGAACGAATCGCCGGTTCCGGCTGCGTCTGGCTCTTGGCCTGGCACTTCCTTGCTGATGTCCTTGAACTGCTGCTCCAGGCCATCCACTTTTTTAACCAGGGCACCCAGGCTTTCATTCAGCTGGCTAAATTGCTCGGCGGTGATGGTTTCCGATTGCTTGTCGGCTGGCTTGTCGTCGTCTTTGACGGCCGTCTTATCGCTGGCCGGATCCGCTGGCTTATCGCCATCCGGCGATTTGCTGAATTTGGTTTCCAGATCGGCAACCTTGCTCTCAATGCCGCCAATTTTGCCCATCAGGGCATCGAATTGTTCTTTGTTCATGCTGTCGTCCTCGGGGGGTTCTGTTGCCGGTGCTGGCTGTTTGGATGTGAAAAAGTCTTGCAAAATGGCAAGCAGGCCCTTTTCCGTGGCCGTGGTTTGTTGGTCTTTGTCGTTGATGAAATCGGTAAATAGCAGCTGTTCTAACTGGCTTACTTCGTGGTCATGCACCTTCTCGCCAACGGAGAACTTTAGCCGGGTGGTTCCGGTGCTGGCCGGGCTGTCCGTTACGGCAATGCCGGTCAGGTAGGCTTTGCCAGTTCCCTTGTAGTCAATGTTTGGCTCGATGGACATAAACAGCTTTTGGCCGTCTTTGTTGGCCTGCAGCAGGTAATCATTGGCGGTTAACTTCACGTACAAGCGCAATTTGCCACCGGCTTTGGCGGCTTTCACTTCATCTACGGTGCCCCAGTTCTTACCGTCGAACGGTGCCCAGGATGAACGAAAGTGCTCTGGCCACACCATGGCGGTGTACTCTTCGGTTGAGTACTGTTCGGCCATGTCTTTAATCCACTGCTCGGTAATGACGCGCCCGTCAATCGTTGCGCCTGCGGTTGCTGCGATTACCCACCCAGTTTGTTTTGCCATTTGCCTGCTCTGCCAGTAGAAATTACACTTTTAGGCTTTCAGCTTACGGCTTTGTAAACGCCTGATCACTGGGCGTTGTTCTGTGGCATTCCGATTTTTACCATTTAGGAATTGGTAAGAATTTTAGTTAGTTAACGCATCAAGCCCAGGCAATACACTGGTGCCATTCTTTGGTTTTACCTGGCTCTGTTATTGCAAAATGGCTTACTCCCCCGAAATCCGCGAAGCTGCAAAACGCTTGTATTTGAAGCGCTGGACGCCAGACGAGATCCGCGATGATTTAGGGCTGCCGAATAACCGGATTATTTACTACTGGGCAGACAAGCACGGCTGGCGGGACTTGCTGCGCGAAGAGGAAGTAGATGACGCCATTGCCCGGCGTATTGTGTTGCTGACGGATATTGCCGACAAAACCAACGGTCAGATCAAAGAGCTGGATATGTTGATCCAGCAACACGTAAGGCTGAAAAAGCAGCGGATTGAAGCCGAGCGCAAAGCACAGGCGGTGGCCGATGGTACCGACAGCCATGGCGGTACCAAAACTAACAGTTCCGCCCCGGCTGATGCCAACAAGCGTAAAGGCCGGCGCAAAAAGAACGATGTTAGCCACCTGACGGCCGATGATTTTGCCACCTGGCACGATACGCTGTTCGGCTATCAGAAAACGATGCACAGCAACTTGCATCAGCGGATCCGCAACATTTTAAAAAGCCGCCAGATTGGTGCCACTTACTACTTTGCCGGGGAAGCCTTCGAGCAAGCCACGCTGACCGGTGATCCGCAGATTTTCCTTAGCGCCTCGCGCAGCCAGGCCGAAGTATTCCGCAGTTACATCATAGCCATTGCCCATGAATTTTTTGAAATCGAGCTGACCGGCAACCCCATTGTGCTGAATACGGCGCACGGTGCCGCAGAGCTGCGATTTCTAAGCACAAACAGCAAGACCGCCCAGAGTTACCACGGCCACGTTTACATTGATGAATACTTCTGGATCGGCAAATTCGATGTGCTGAACAAGCTGGCCAGTGCCATGGCCACGCACAAAAAGTGGCGAAAAACCTATTTTTCCACGCCATCTACCAAAGCACACCCTGCTTATACGTTCTGGACCGGCGATCACTGGCGTCAGGGCAAAGCCGAACGCGAAGACATCGAATTCCCTGCATTCGATGCGCTGCGCGATGGCGGCCGCCTGTGTCCGGATAGGCAATGGCGCTTTGTGGTGACCATTGAGGATGCGCTGGCTGGCGGCTGTGAGCTGTTCGACATTGAAGAACTGCGCGACGAGTACAACGCCGACGACTTTGCCAACCTGTTTATGTGTGTGTTTGTGGATGACGCGGCCAGCATCTTTAAATTTTCCGATCTGGAACGCTGCATGGTGGACGCGGCCCGCTGGCAGGATCACAAACCAGCAGCGCCCCGCCCCTTTGGCAACCGTGAGGTATGGCTTGGTTATGATCCGTCACGCACCCGCGACAATGCCACTCTTGTGGTAGTAGCTCCGCCAGAAAAAGACGGCGAGAAATTCCGCATACTGGAAAAGCACTACTGGCGCGGCATGAACTTTGCCCACCACGTTGCCGAAATTCAAAAGATTTATGCCAAGTACCGGGTTACCTATATTGGCGTGGATACCACCGGCATCGGTGCCGGTGTGTTCGACAGCATCAGCACCTTGTACCCACGCGAAGCTACGGCCATTCATTACAGCGTCAACAGCAAAACGCGGTTGGTGCTTAAAATGGTAGAGCTGATTGAAGCTGGCAACATCGAATGGGATGCCGGCCACAAAGACATTGCCATGAGCTGCCTTTCTATTCGTCGTACCACTACGGATTCTGGCGGGGCCATTACCTTTAAGGCCAGCCGCGACAATACCACCGGGCATGCTGATGTGTTCTTTGCCATTTCCCACGCAGTTATTAACCAACCCCTTAACCACCAACACCAAAGGAAATCATCATGGTCGATACAACACTAGCTGACAGCAAGGCCAGCGAACAGGCTGAAACCAGCGAAGCTGAAGCACCGAAAACGGTGGTATTTAGCCTACCTGAAACGGTGATGCCCTCCATGTGGCTGACCGACTATGATTCGCTGTTCTACAACGACATGCACGACTACTGGGAACCCCCGGTAGACAGGCAGCTACTGGCGAACCTGCCGCGCCGTAATGCCCAGCATGGCGGCATTTTGCAAAGCCGTGCCAACATGGCCACGGCCCGATTCGAATCCGGTGGCATGAGCGCCCAGCAGGTTGGTGCAGCATTTTTAAATCTGGTGCAGTTTGGTGATCTGGCATTGCTTAAAATCCGCAATGGCTTTGGTAAAGCGATCCGCTTGTTTCCTTTGCCCAGTTATCGCACCAGGGCATCAGCAGATGGCGGCGCTGTGGTACTGCAGCGTGAAGGCGAAGTAAAAAAATACAAAGCGCGGGATGTGATTTGGGTGCGGATTTATGATCCGGTGCAGCAGGTTTATGGCTGTCCCGATTACCTGGGCGGCTTGCAGGCCGCGTTGCTGAACGAGGATTCAACCCTGTTCCGTCGCAAGTATTACATCAACGGTGCCCACATGGGCTTTATTCTCTATGCCACGGATCCGAACCTGGACGCGGATGTAGAAAAAGACATCCGCGAGAAAATCCAAAGCTCCAAAGGCGTGGGAAACTTTAAATCTCTGTTTGTGAATATCCCCGGTGGTAAAGAAAAAGGCATTCAGCTGATCCCGGTTGGCAACTTTGAAAGCAAAGACGAGTTTTTCAATGTGAAAGCCGTCAGTGCCCAGGATGTGTTTAACGCTCACCGGTTCCCCGCTGGCCTGGGTGGCATGATCCCCACCAACACGGCAGGCCTTGGCGACCCGACCAAGTACGATGTGGTTTACTTTAAAAGTGAAACGCGGCCGCTGATTAAGATGCTGGTGGATGCCATCGATCGGGATCCGGAAGTGCCGCCCGGTGTGCGGCTGGTGTTTGATATGAGTACCGATAGCGCCGGGGGCTAAGCATTGCCCCCGGCATAGCGGCGGTTGTTTACTGCGGGTGTGTTGCCAGCCACTCTTTCAGGGCGTTGTTCATGCGGGTTTGCCAGCCTTTGCCGGTGGCTCTGAAGGCGTTGATCACCTCGGCATCAAACCTCACTGTGGTAGACACTTTGGGGTTATCGGACACCGGTCGCCCGCCCCGGTTCAGCTTTGCCATTAAATCAGCTGGCAGCACTTCGGCGGCTGGCTTGAATTGCGCCAAATCGTCTTCGGTCAATTCGCGCACTTCGCCTTCATCATCTATCAGTTGTTTCATACGCTCTTTGCTCCCGTTGGTTTGCCTTTCTGAAACTGATTACCCGGATCCCGTCTGCTGTCTCTGCAAAGCACAATACATGCAGGCGGGCAGCCAGATAGCCGACGGCAATGTACCGTACTTCCGGATACACTTTTCGGGTATCCTGCCATATTCTGGCGGTTGCCCAGTCCAAATGAACCGCATCGTCAAACGACAACTGGCGCTCTTGAATGTTGCGCTGGTTTTTGGCCGGGTCGTAACTAATGCGCACTGTTTGCGTCCTGCTTTTATGTTGTTATGCGGTTATTGTAGTAACAATAACCGCAGATTGCAAGCAAAAGATCAGTGGGCTTTATTGCCCTGGCGGATAAAGTAGCACATCGCCAGCATGGTGGTTTCTTTCAGGGTTTGGCCTACGGCTTCCAGCTGTTCGGGGGTTAAGGGTTCGGCGCGGCCTTGTAGCAGGGTGCCGATCACATCAATGGTTTGCAGGGTGTTTTCCAGTGCGCTACCGGCCAGTTGTGGGTTGGTGTCGGCAGCGTTATCCAGTAAAACGGCTTCGGCCAGGGTGGTATGATTCATAATGGTGTACCTTTCGTGGTTATTTAAGTTAACCGGCACCACACTGTCAAATATGGTGACGGACTAAACAGGGTTGACAGACCAGTGAACCACGAACCTGGCGCACCTTGCGGTGCCCCTGCCTAGCCCGTCTAAAAAACGGGTAGCAGATAACGCGCACAAAAAAACCGCTCTGAGCGGTCTGTGCTCGTGGTTCAACTTCAGGCTGTCAAACCTGGCTGGCAATCTGGCCAGCACCAAGAGCATAGACCGCTTGTTCAGCGTGTGTCAATAATTCTGTGTTGCGGGATCTCCTTACATGACTAAAAAGCCAGCTCCTGCTGCAATGCCCGGCGCTGCTCTGGCGACAGCGAACGGGCCAGCGCGGTGACTACCTCGCTGGCCGTCTTGGCCGAAGGGCTAAGCGTATGGCTAAAGGACACATTGGCAACAAAGGTATGGCCGCACTCTGGATCGGTGCAGGAGCAATACAGGTTCGCATAGCCAATGCTTACCCTGTCGGTTTTGCCGATCACGGCTTTGCTGCCGCACACTGTGCATAATACCCGCATCAGATCCCCCTTTTAGTCAGGCCTCTTAAAGCTCTTAGTCAAATAAAGATCACCACCGCCCCGTGCGCTGGTTGCTCCTATTTGAAAATCCCACGTTCCAACCTTTTTAGCCCCTCGCTTAAGTACCAATCCATTTTTTTTAGCGGCTGTTTTTGTCATAACAGGTACTGGAACACAATCAATTTCTGAGTTTCTAACATGGAAAACAACGCCGTTCAGCAGCGCCTGGCAGATTTTAATTTTTAATTCTAAGTAATTTTTTGTTTTCTGATCCATAACCGATCCTCAGTACTCTATCAGGGTGAAATCAGGGTTTTTTGGGTCCCACGGCGTGGCGTATTTCATCGTTGGGGCGGGCTCAATCTGGCCGTATCGGCCAACCCGCCATTTCTCGATGCCTATCGTTACCGTACAGCCGCGCTCCATTAGCGCCATTGCTTCTGCATCGATACCCAAAGCGTCGAATTTGTGCCCCAAAGACCGGGGCGTACAGTTATTCCCACTAGTCCAAGATAGGTCGGCTTCGCCGACTGAACTGCACGCCTTACGGCGCAACTGCCATTTCTCCGAACGGGTCCAGGCGGTAACATTGCCCACTGTCACCCCCTTCACCCGCTTTGCCGCTTCCCCGTATTGATTCGCCATTGGCTCCACTTCGTAAGCCAGGCCGCAATCGACCTCCTTCATGGCGCGGATAAAATCAATAAACAGCTCGGATTCTGCCCCTTGGCGGATCAGCTCCAGTTTTTCAGCGTCGATGCTTTGGCGCACCCGCCTAAGTTCGCGGTAAACGGTGATTGGGTCGCAGCCCTGAAACTGGAATTGGCGGATCCCCCAGCGGCTTTTCCATGCCTGAACATGGTTGATGATGTCGGCAACCACCTTGCCGGTTTCCTCGCACACCAGACTTTCCACGCCCTTTGCATTGATGTTTTTGGCGATGTACTTTGCGATATAAGCAGCTGCGCCCCCTTGGCGCTTTCCGCTTTCGTCGCGTGGCGTGGTTTCAATGGTTTCCACGGTAAAACGCGGAGCGCTGGGCCAGTAGCTTTTTGCGGGGGCTTTTACTTTCTGGCCTAAGCTTTTGAAGTAGCCATACAGCTGGCGGCGTTTGCGGTATTGCTTGCGCAGGGCCTTCCTGTGTTTGAACCGGGCGATCAGTTCGTGCTTGTCTTCCTGGCAAAAATACCTTTTCACAATGCGGCACAGCTGCTTTGCTTTGGATGGCTCGCACCATATCAGCAGGTGCCAGTGTGGGCAGCCGTCTTTGTGGGGTTCCGCTACCCGTACACCAAAATAGCTGATATTACGCCGTCCAAGCGCAGCCCTTACCAGCCCCCACACATCAACCAGATACGACTGGGCTTGTTTCGGTGTGGCACCATTCCAGTTCTTTGACTTCGGGTGGTATTTGCTCGGGGCCGTCAGGGTAAAGAACAGGCCTTGCAGCTGCATTTCTTCGGCGTAGTCCTCAAGCCCTGATATGCGTTTCATCAGCTCGCAACGCATGTTCTCAGGGTCACCCATCCCTGCAGCCAGCGCTTGTTCCAGGCTGATCACCTGACCGCTCTGGTTTACCAGCTCGCCCGATTCTGCCCACTGCTGGGTTGCCTGCTGATCACGCGCCCACTCGGTAACCGCTTGCTTGCTGGCATAGGGTGACTGCTGGCCCACGTTACCGGCCACAATCTCCAGCGTTTCAAGGTAGCGCTTACGCACCACCAGCAGCTTGCGGCACCACCAGCGATCACACTTGATTTTCAGCAAAGCTACTTCCATGAACTCCGGTTCCGGCAACTCCTGCTCGTTGCTCCAAAACGGCGGCTGCACTTCCGGATGATGATCAAGGCTGTACTGGCATATCCACGAATAGCAATCAGCCAGGCAGTCGTTGTAGTCCTGATACTGGGTTTGGGCATACTCTGCCCGCTCTGCCAGTGCGCGGTAAATATCCGATGCAATGGCAGCGGCGGTTTTGCGGGTGGCCTCTTTGGTGGCAATGGATTTGTAGCCAAAACTGAACCGTTTCAGCGCCATGTACAGCGGCTTTATCTTTCGGCGGATTGGGTCGGCAGCGTGGCGCAGGTTGGTATTACGCTCACGCGCTGGCAGTGTCAGCGCATCGGTGTAAAACACCTTTTGCAGCTTGTTTCGTATACGGGATGGCAGGCCAGCAATACGGCCTTTCATCCAGTTCACATCATAGTGATCGGGGTGATTCACTCGGTTGTAAATCTGAAATAAGTCCTGCTGTTGCCACATCATGCAGCCACCTGCTTTTTGCTGCACAACACTGCTAAATCCACAAGCCACTTTGCAAGCTCTGGTGGTGTTGCTTCCCTATGTGATTTTGGCAGTTCTTTATAATGACCTCTTTTGCATGTTCCTAACATGTACTCAGGTTCGCCCATCACAAAGGGTAGCTCTGGCACTTTCCCCGGGTCGATGCCGCAAATATACAAATTTGTGCGTTTCCGAGCTAAATGCCCAAACCAGTATTGATCAATGGTTAAGGTAAACCCGCCGAACTCGTCCCTTTGCCGGCCGACAGGCAAACCATGTTCACGCCACAACTTACTTGTTACTGGGTGCTCCAAAACTCCACCGCAGCGGCGCACCTGGTCAACAGCAAAAAATGCCAGCTCCCTTTCCCCGGGTCTTGGCTTTGCGAAATGGCTTAGGTTTCCCCAGCTCCTGCAAGGCGGATGCGCTACCACTGGTACCCCCCCCTAAAGCTGGTTGCATCCCTGTCAATGTCGTATACATCGCATCCTGGGATGTTTTTATAGATGCTGTCTCTTCGGGCAAACAGAACTGCGCAAATCATGGCAACCGGCCCCCACGCAAAGCGCGTTCCAGGCGCTGACAACGTGCATGGTTTAAGCGGTGAATAGCCACCGCCTTTGGTATCGAGTTGTCATGAAATGCCAGGCGCTGTGCTTGGGCATACAGCTTTCTGAGGGCTTGAAAGCCGTACAAAGCATCTTCCCTGGCAAAGTCCTGATGACAGCGAATGCTTGCGATGTCCTGAAACACAAACCGCTGCTGCAGCATCAAATCGCAGATTAAGAACTGATAGCCCGAGCTGTAACCGTACATTCTGGCAAAGCAGTGTGATTGAACTTTCCTGTTCATGCTGCCTCCTGCTTATCGGCAAACAGGGCCAGCACTTCTTTTGCTTTTTCGCGCTTTTCCCCGTTGGTGGAAATGCTGCGCTGCACATCAAAGAACTGCATCTCTGCCCCTTTGTACAGCTGACGGGTGAATTGGGTATCGTGGTTTGAAATAACCACCGGCACTTGCCAGTTACTCGCCAAACGAGCAAGGTAGCGCTGGTGTGCAGCGCCAAAGCCATCGGCTGAATAACTGGTAAAGTTGGCGGTTTCACTCAGCGGCACATAGGGCGGATCGCAGTAAATCACGCAGTCGTCTGGCATTTGATAAAACGCCTTCTCAAAGCTGCGGCAATGCAACTCTGCCCGGCTTAACTTATTGGCAAAAAATGCCAGTTCGTCGGCTGGGAAATACGGTGCTTTGTACTTACCAAAGGAAACATTAAACTGGCCGTTTTTGTTGTAGCGGCACAGGCCGTTAAAGCAAAACCGGTTCAGGTAGATAAACAGCAGGGCTTTTTCGTACTGATCACCGGTCGTGTTAAAGATTTCCTTTAACTCCCTGAACCGTGAATCCGTGTTATTTTCCGGCACAAAGAAAGCCGCGGCATCGGCAATAAATGCCTTTGGCTGGTCTTTCAGCTGCTGGTACGTGTTAATTAGATCGCGGTTGATATCGCTTAAAATGTAGTGCTCATAGTCCGTATTCAGGAAGATGGAACCAGCACCCACAAACGGCTCTACCAGGCACCTGGCCTTTGGCAGAACCTGGGCGATACGGTGAGCCAGTTTCGCCTTGCCACCTGCCCATTTTAGGAAAGGGCGATTGATCACTGTGCTCATAATGCACCATCCTTGTCCTGTCGCTTAATCTCAATGTTTACGAGTGCCTGCATGGCAACAGCTACCACCTGGATCAACTCACTTTCAACAGAGTTTCTTCCGGATAAGTTTTTCATCCAACCGTCTTCTGCATCCTGCAGCTTTTTACGCAAAACCAACAAATGGCCTTCAACGGTTTGGTTTCTTACGTGGTCAACTCCCCACTTTGCATTCTGATAGGAAATTTCCTTGTTAACGCTGTTTGCCACTTTCTGCCAAATTAAAGCGTTAGCAAAAATCTTTTTTAATTCTTCACTCTTCATGCTGCACCACCCTGTACTTCCTCAACATCCCTCGACCAAAAACCAACCTCCATCACCTTTGGTTTTTTCTTTCGCTTCTCCAGCTCTGCCAGTGCCTTATCGCGTTTTTTGTCTTGGTCGATAAATCGGTTGTATCTGGTTGCACCGCCGATATAGCAGGCCGTTAATACCCTGCCGTTATAGATTTCGACAAAGTAGCGGCTGCCAACCTGGATCACTGTTCCAGATGTTTGCAAATTGCCACTGCCCCACGTTTCTAAAGTGGCATCGCCACGATTGATCACACGGTCTGATTCACTGACGTTCTGAGCAATAAACTGATCTCGGGGCCAGTGCACGGCAATATCTGGCCATTGAATAATTTCAATGAAATCACCGGCAGAAACTTCCGCTTTCTTCTTGCGGGCAAATTCAATTTTCCCTTTCTCAGTCCATAGCACATTCAATTCTTCATATAGATCGATGGTATCTGTTGGCTTTATCTCGTAGGCCATGCGGGATTTGTCTTTAGCTTTAAATGACTGGAACGTGCCTAAAAATTGATTAACCTGGGCGCAGCTGCTCATGATGCACCCCCATCAACAAAGCAAATTGCTTTGCCAGGGCAGTCAGGACATCCCTTGCATGCAGGCCCTAGCGTTGGGCAGTCTGCTAGCTTACTCAGCAGCAGTATTTCATCATCCCGATTAACCACGCCGTAGTTGCCTTCAGCGCAGTATGCCAAACACGGCTGGTCTTCACTGATCAGCACGGCTTTAATGACGCAAGTTCCAGTGGGTTGGGTATCAGATGGATCAGTGAATACAAATTTACGTTCAAGCAAATCAAAGCCGTTGTACTTCCTGCGTATCTGATCACCGGTTAGCAGTTCTTGTTTCATACCCCACCCCCGATCAAATCCGAGAGATATGCCCATTCCTGGGGAACTCCGGCGATTTCACCGAGCGGCGTCGACATGTAGATTTGTGCCTGGGTGTAAGATTGCACAAACCGGCCATTGTAAAAGGTCACAATGGCCAGGCCACCACGACTAAATAGACCAAGGATGACCCGGCTTTCTTCGGGCAACTCTTCCGCAGTTTGATGCCATGCACCTACTTTCATGCCGCACCCCCACACAGCGCATTGGCTGCTTCGGTGGTTTTTTGGGTGTAGCTGATGCGGTTATCAACAATGCGCGGGTTTAGTTTTTTTCGTAGGTCGTTCAGACGCTCGCAGCGGGACCGGATCACATCATCTGGCAGAGTGGTTCGGTACAGTTGGCGGAGTATTTTAAGATCACGCTCAAAGCCTTCACTGGCGATCAGGTCGTTGATGCAATTGCGTTTCATGCGGCGTATGAACCTGATCTGTTCGATCAGCTTCAGTTTACGTTCATCTGGGGTGTTTACTTTATGTGCTGTGACAATGGACGCAGCAGGCATGGAATTAGTAAAAGCCATTCGATTTGCTCCTGTTTTTTCTCTCTCCGCGCCGTTAGTGGCTCTCTCCTCCGACAGAGAGAGGGTGACCGGCCCGGAACCTTTGGAGAAACAAACCGGCCACCCATCGGAGTACGCTGCCTTCGCTTTCTGTTCTTGGGGGAACCGGCGAAGTTGGCGTGAGAGAAGCATATTCAAGTGCACTTAATGCATCAAGTGCGCTTGAATTGTTGAGTGCACTTGAATAGTCGCCTACACTTCACATGGAAACTTGTTCTTGGGGGAACGAAAAGTGAAAACCGTCGAATACATGGACGCGGTCAAAACCGCGTATTCATTGACCTCTGATTATCAGCTCGCAAAGAAACTTGCTGAAAGTCCATCTAGGATCAGCCTTTACCGCACTAACGGTACGGTGATGAATGATGAAATGGCAATTAAGATTGCTTACCTTCTTGAGTTAAACCCTTTGAAAGTGCTGTCTGACGCGCATATTGAGTATGAAACCAAGCGTGGTAATGATTCACTGGTAATGTTCTGGCAGGAAGTCAGAAAAAGTGGAAAAATGGACACAGAAGTGCTTGGAAAAATGGTTGCTTAGCGTTTACTGAAGGTGATGATAAAAGCGGCAAATACTGCCTTTCACATGCTTTTATTATCACCCTACCCCCCTGTTTTAGTTTAAGTTTTCAAAATACCCCGCTCCTAGTCTGTATATTATGTTAAATCGGGTATTTAAGTATAGATAATACTAACAGCCCAAGCTACCCACCGCTCGTTAATTAAACCTTTCAATCAGAGCCATGTGCAGCTTCAATCAACAGTGACTCTGTGAATACCTGCGCCTGAACCAATTCATCATAATTCATGCGTTGAGAAAGCCACTGTTTAAACCAAACCGCTTTGCGGTAAAAATCGTTATTCTGAGTAGTAAGTAACGCAAAGTCTGCATAGCCAAGCGCTTTCATGTAGTTCTGACCGCCTGTGGCCGGATCCAACTGCTGGTATCCTTTAATCAGCCGCTCTAACGATTGTTCACCACCCACTAAAGCAGCTTTATGTGCCAGCTGATATTTTTTAGCCGTAAACTCTGCTCTAGCGGCAATCATCTCATCCCGGTTTAATTGCTCAAGCCCTTGGCTTTCAAAGTATTCTGCATCAGCAAGAGCCCATAATTCATCAACAGCATCATCATAGCCTTGCTCTGCGGCCTGCAATAAAAGCATGACGTAATCGTGCTCAATTGAGTTTTTGGTAGAACAATGCTCATACCGGGCTAAGACATCATCAATATACTCGCCTGGCTCTCCAACCTGGTTTGCGTTATCCAGCCATAGAGATAATTCAGTGTCACTTTTAGGGATAGTGATCCGTACCAACACTTTTGGACACCGCGCTAAGTGAGTAAAATCACTTAACGAGGTGAACGATGACAACAAAGAAAACACGCAAAGTCCATACCCCAGAGTTTAAAGCTGAAGCTCTGAAGCTGGCCGAGAAAATTGGTGTTACCGCGGCAGCGAAAGAACTCAAGCTCTATGAATCTCAGTTATACAACTGGCGTACGGCAGCCGAGAAAAAGTCCAGCACCAGTGCCCGTGAAGCAGCCCAAGCCGCTGAGATTGCCCGCCTAAAGCGCCAATTGGCAGAACAAGCAGAGGATTTAGCCATCTTAAAAAAGGCGGCCACCTACTTCGCGAAGCATCAAAAGTAGCCAGATTTGGGTTTATCCTTGAGCATCAGCACCGGTTTACGCTGAAGCGAATGGTTCGTGTGCTCAAGGTATCGCGTAGTGGGTATTATGCCTGGCGAAAGAGCGGGCAAACGCTTAGCCCGCGAGCGCTTAAGCGTGCTGAGCGGGATGATAAAATTAAACAGGCTTTTGAAGCATCAAAGGAGCGCAATGGCGCCAGGCGCATTCAGGCTGATTTAGTTGAAACTGGTGACAAGCCGGATATCAAGACCATCCGGAAAAGCATGGCTCAGCAAGGCTTGGTTGCCAAAGCAGCACGCAAATTCAAGGTGACAACCAACAGCAAGCATTCCTTGCCGGTAGCACCGAACTTGCTGAAGCAGGACTTTACAGCCACAGGCCCGAACCAGAAGTGGGTCGGTGACATTACCTACCTGATGACCAGCGAAGGCTGGCTGTATTTGGCAGTCATCATTGACCTGCACTCCCGTACAGTCATTGGTTGGTCGATGAATAGCCGTATGACGGCAGAGCTTGTTTGTGATGCCCTGAAGATGGCCTTGTTCCGCCGCAGCCGCCCAAAATCGGTGATCGTACATAGTGACAGAGGTAGCCAGTATTGTTCACATGATTACCGTGACTTGATTAAAAAGCACAAGCTAGTGCAAAGCATGAACCGCAAAGGAAATTGCTGGGACAACGCCTGTGCGGAAAGCTTCTTCCACTCGTTGAAGGTAGAAGCGATTCAGGATGAACCGATCATGGATCGTGAAACCATGCGTCAGCATGTGTTTGAGTACATAGAAGTTGATTACAACAAAACCAGAAGGCATAGTGCTCTTGGCTATCTTAGCCCTGAAAACTACGAATTGAAAAACAGTGCTTAGCAAAGTGTCCACTGTTGCTGGTACAGATCAGCTCTGCTTATTACTGCAATAAGCAACCTACGAATACCAGCATGTAAACGGTCGAAATCACCTGCTTCATCTAGTGCATTAGCTCGAATCAAACAGCAAACAACAAGGTTCTTGAGCAAGCAGAAATATGCTCAATCTTCTTGACGCGTGGAGTCATACCAACGCCTCAAACACCGGAGCAGCTTTGCTGCGTCCGGGTGATTTGACTTGTTCTGTTATTTAAGCTTTATTTTTGGAACCGTATTTATATTAAGAGCACTTAGATTATTAACGTCAATGAAATCAGAGTGAATTGCATACTTACCATCTTTAGTTATATAAAAAGTAGCAAGATCCGAATTTTTAATGACTTTCGCTAGCTGTTCTTTAGTGTGACTTGCACCTGATTTTGTGATGTCACCGTGACAAACCATTGGACCATTACACATAATTATTCCTCTTTGTTTACTGCTGCTACGTTAAAAGCGATACCTAATCGGTCGCCTTCACCCCGAAATGGGTGAATTCCATGCATATACTCGGCGGGCCATAAAGCAATACATCCTTTGATTGGTGGGATGTAAACCACCCTTTCGCCTGTAACAAGGTGAAGACATCCATCAGGAAAAGTATTAGCTGTTAATGAAACCGGCAATTCAAGATACAGCATGCCAGAATATAAATCTTTTTGTTGAGTTTGCGGGGAAGTGTGATTATGCATTGCACCGTAATCCCCTTCTCTTTGGCATACACCCCAGCAAGAATCCAAACGGGCCTCGGTAATCATCCCAGAAAATAACTGACGTCAAAAGTAGAATTTTCTCGTAACATAAACGCAGGAGATTCTGCATGAAAACATCAAAATTTAGCGACAGCCAGATCCTGGCAATTTTAAAACAAGCCGA
>NZ_JBDIUV010000005.1:0-322741 GCF_039631345.1 Alkalimonas sp. NCh-2 | reverse complement strand
GGACGCGCATTTTACATCGTCCGATTGTGAAGTCAAGCTGGTTTCGAAATTATTTTATCGTACCGCTTCACTTCGCATCGCTTTTTGAGAGCTTTAAGCTCATCTCTAAGCGAGGGCGCCATTTTAGGGATTTAAATCCTGCTGTCAAGGCTGAATTTCAGCATTTACCGCACTTTTTTATCCCGCTGCAGAGCGCTTATTCGCTGCCCCGCTGGCATGGGTGGGCATTATAGGGAGCTTTTACTGCCTTGCAAGCAGTTATTGGTTAAAATAGCTGTTTTCAATGCTGTTCGCTTAAAGTTCGCCCGCTACGGGCATTTAAGCGCCAACTGTTGCATACTAATGCAGCACAGGAGGATTTATCATGACAACTCGCTCGTATCGCGGCATCAGCCCAAGCTTTGACCACAGTGTTTATATTGATGCATCTGCCGTTATTGTTGGTGATGTGCAGTTGGCAGCAGATGTTAGCATCTGGCCCCTGGTGGCCGCCCGTGGCGATGTCAATCGTATCCGCATTGGTGCCCGCACCAATGTGCAGGATGGCACCGTGCTGCATGTCACCCGTACCAGCCCAAGCAAACCCGAAGGCTCGCCGCTTATTATTGGCGAGGATGTGACTGTCGGCCACAAGTGCATGCTGCATGGTTGCATCCTTGGCAATCGGATCCTGGTGGGCATGGGCGCAATAGTGATGGACGATGCGGTAGTAGAAGATGATGTGATCATTGGTGCTGGCAGTCTGGTACCACCTGGCAAAACTCTGCAATCCGGCTATTTGTATGTTGGTAGCCCGGTAAAACAAGCCCGCCCGTTGACGGAAGCCGAGCGCACCTTCTTAGCTGCATCCGCTAAAAATTATGTGCTGTTAAAAGATGAGTATCTGGCTGAGCAGGTTTAGTCGTTAACAGAGGTCGGTAGCCAGAACTCACCGGCCTCATTCCAGCACTCGTCGGTAAGCGCCTGCTCGGCTGCGTCTTCCCAATCAAAGGCGGCCGCTTGTACCTGGCTAAGCCAGACGTCTGCCGACACCTCGTCAGGCCGGGCAATATAGCCGGTCAACCGAAGCCCGGCCAATAAACAGCTGAAGCTGACAGCATCTTGCTCGGCGCTATACACAAAGTCATGATTAAAGATCAGCTGTTGATTCATGCCAGCGCCTTTTTTAAGGCGGCTATCACAGGCTCTACCGCAGGTGTTTTACCACGCCAGATGCGAAAAGCTTCAGCCGCCTGCCCCACCAGCATACCCAGCCCATCCGCCTGACGCGGAACGCCTTGCTGAGCGCACCAGTGCAAAAAGGCGGTGGGCTCCTTGCCATAGAGCATGTCATAGGCAAAGGTGCAGCCATTCAGGACTTCTGGTGCAATCGCTGGCCGCTCTCCCGCCAAGCCGGACGAGGTGGCATTGATCACCAACGGATACACCGCTGGCGGGATATCTGTTAAAGCGCAGCCGCTCACCTTGCTACCAAAGTGTTCTGCCAACAGCTGAGCTTTGGCTGCAGTACGATTGGCGATGATAATAGCGGTTGCACCTGCCTGCAGCAAAGGCCCGATCACACCGCGACTGGCACCACCGGCGCCAAGCAGCAATACCTGCTGATTTTCTAGTGGCGCTTCAAGCCGTATTAAGTCCTGCACCAGACCAGCACCATCGGTGTTGTCGCCACACAGCTGGCCGTGCCGATCAAAGTACAAGGTATTGACGGCACCAGCCTGCGCCGCCCGCTCGGTCAATTGCTCCGCCAGGGCAAAGGCCTGCTCTTTAAAGGGCACCGTCACATTGCCGCCTCGGCCACCGGCGGCAACAAAAGCCTGCCAGCTCTCGGCAAAGCCATCCAGCGGTGCTAAAATCGCCTGGTACTGCATGGCCTCGGCGCATTGCTGTGCAAAGAGCGTATGAATAAGCGGCGACTTAGAGTGCGCAATCGGATGTCCAAATACAGCGTAGCGGTCCACTTTTATGTCCATCAAACAAATCCTGCAGCAAGTATTTCATAAAAAACAACCTGAGCGCCAGCCAGAACACCCAACCCCGAAGCAAACGCCTTATACCATTATGGGTGGAGAAGCGGCAGTGCGCCGCTTAGCCAACCGCTTTTACGATGTGATGGAAACAGCGCCTGAGGCGCGCGAGCTGTTGGCCATTCATCCCCAACCTTTGGATGCGATTCGGCAAAAGTTCTTTGAGTTCTTATCCGGCTGGCTGGGCGGCCCCGCCCTGTTTGAAGAAAAATACGGCCACCCCAGGCTGCGCGCCCGTCACCTGCCTTTTACCGTCAATCAACAACTGCGCGATCAGTGGATGTTTTGCATGAACCAGGCATTGGACGAGGTGGTCGAGCAACCATTGCTGCGCGAGGGGCTACGCCAGTCGCTGGGACAACTGGCAAGCCATATGATTAACTGTTAATCCCCAGCCAGTCTTGTGGCTGCAGATAACGCTCGTACAACAGCGCCTCCGGACTACCTGGTTCAGGCTGATAGCCATATTGCCAACGTACCAGTGGTGGCATCGACATCAAAATCGATTCGGTACGGCCACCGCTTTGCAGGCCAAACAAGGTACCGCGATCAAACACCAGATTAAACTCCACATAGCGGCCGCGCCGATACAGCTGGAACTGCCGCTCTCGCTCACCATAAGGGGTCTCTTTACGCCTTTCTACCAAAGGCAAATAAGCAGGCAAGAAGGCCTCGCCGACAGCACGCATCAGCGCAAAACTTTGCTCAAAGCCAGGCTCATTCAGATCATCAAAGAACAAACCACCGACACCACGGGTTTCGCCACGATGTTTTAAGTAAAAATAGTCATCGCACCATTGTTTGTAGCGCGGATAATACTCCGCTCCGAACGGCTCGACCGCCGCCTTAGCAACCTGATGCCAATGCACCACATCCTCTTCAAAGGGATAAAAAGGCGTCAGATCAAACCCTCCGCCAAACCACCAGACCGGCGGCTCGCCTGCTTTTTCAGCAATAAAAAAGCGCACATTGGCATGGGTAGTCGGTAAGTACGGGTTGTTCGGGTGAATCACCAGCGACACACCGCAGGCATGAAAACTACGCCCGGCCAGCTCTGGCCGGTGTGCCGTGGCCGAAGCTGGCATTTGGGCACCATAGACATGCGAGTAATTGACCCCCGCCTGTTCGAAAACAGCACCGCCTGTCAACACCCGACTGCGACCACCACCACCTTCCGCGCGTTGCCAGGCATCCTCGACAAAGCGGGCTCTGCCATCGGCCTGCTGCAATGCCTGACAGATATTATCCTGCAATTGCTGTAAAAAGCCTTGTACCTCGGCTAGTTGCTGCTGACTGCTAGTTACCATCTTAACTCCTTAACACCTGGCCACTAATGGCATCACGGATCTGGCTGGGCTGGGCAGCACCACCCAAGTCACCAGCAACCAGAGCTGCAATATCACCGCCCAACTGCCGCAACAGCTCGGCACTATCAATCAGCGCAGGCTCACCGGCACGGTTAGCGCTGGTGGAAACCAGTGGCATCGCCAACGTATGGCACAGTGCCCGCACCACCGGGTGGGTGCTAACCCGCACCGCTATGCTCGAATGCTGACCGGTGATCCAAGTCGGTGCCTTTGCACTGGCCGGCAACACCCAGCTGATATGGCCCGGCCAACTGGAGAAAATTTCGGCCCGACGTTCAAGTGGAATCGCCGCATCGTCAATATAGGGCAGCAACTGTGAGTAATCGGCAGCAATTAAAATTAACCCTTTCTCGACCGGGCGCTGTTTAATCGCCAGCAGCCGCATCACAGCAGCTTCATTTTGCGGGTCACAGCCAAGGCCAAATACCGCCTCGGTTGGGTAAGCAATCACTTCACCAGCTTGCACCAGTTCTGCAGCTGTCTGCATAGATACAATTTCAGCCATGGTCATTTCAGTAAAAATTTAATTCAGAGTCAGTTGCCGCTATAATAGCGCTTTCGTCCACACACTTCATTCTCTTCAGAAGGAAATAGCAATGCTGGTTGGGATTATCATGGGCTCGACGTCGGACTGGCCGACCATGAAGCATGCGGCTGATATGCTGGATCATTTTGGCATCGCCTACGAAACCAAGGTGGTCTCTGCCCATCGCACACCACAACTGTTGGCCGATTATGCTTCCGGCGCCGCAGAACGTGGCCTGAAAGTGATTATTGCCGGTGCTGGCGGTGCAGCCCATCTGCCTGGGATGACTGCCGCCTTTACCAGCTTACCCGTGCTGGGCGTACCGGTACAATCCAAAGCACTGAAGGGGCTCGACTCTCTGCTTTCCATTGTGCAAATGCCCAAAGGTGTTGCGGTAGGAACCCTGGCCATTGGCGATGCCGGTGCTGCCAATGCTGGCCTGCTTGCAGCACAGATGCTGGCTACGCAGGATCCTGCTCTGATGCAAAAAATCGATGCTTTCCGTCAACAACAAACTGAAACCGTGCTCAGCCAGCCGGATCCGGCGGAGCTATCCTGATGCGGGTACTGGTTCTGGGTGCCGGCCAGCTGGCGCGGATGATGGCACTGGAAGCCATCCCCTTGAACATCGAGGTACAAGCCTTTGATGTACGCAGCAATCAGATTGTTGATCCCATCAACCAGCAAGTGCTGGGCGAAGGATTGCAACAAGCACTACGTGATGCCGATGTGGTGACCGCTGAATTTGAGCATATTCCCCAGGCGGTGCTGGAGCCCTGCGAGCAAAGCGGGAAATTTCTGCCCGGCAGTCGCGCCATTTTAACCGGGGGTGACCGCCGTATCGAAAAAGCCCTATTGCAGCAAGCCGGGGTCGCCAGTGCTGCTTATGCTGAAGTTCACAATAAAGCTGAACTTGAAGCTGCGGTGCAGCAACTAGGCCTGCCTCTGGTACTAAAAAGCGCACTTGAAGGCTATGATGGCAAAGGCCAATGGCGCTTAAAACAGATGGAGCAACTCGATGCGGTCTGGACAGAGGTAGCACAGTTTTTGAAGCAAGCCTCAAAAAAAGCCAAACAAGGCATTGTGGCCGAACAATTTATTCCCTTTGATTACGAAGTCTCTCTGGTAGGTGCTCGTGGTCAAGATGGCAGCACGGTGTTTTATCCGCTGACCGAAAACCATCATGTCAACGGCGTACTGAGTGTATCGCTGGCAAGATCTGAGCACCCACTACAGACTCAGGCCGAACAGATGTTTCAGGCTATTGCCGATGAGCTTGATTATGTCGGGGTGCTGGCGATTGAGTTTTTCGTGGTCGGTGAGCAATTGCTGGTGAATGAGCTCGCGCCACGGGTGCATAACTCAGGTCACTGGACCCAGCAAGGGGCCGATACCAGTCAGTTTGCCAACCATATCCGGGCAGTCTGCGGTTTGCCACTGGGTGCCTCCACGGTACTGCGTCCCACCTTGATGGTGAATATTCTGGGGTTGGATCAATTGCCAGACGCCTTGCTCGGCATTGCTGGCCTGCATTTGCACTGGTATGGCAAAACGCCTCGCCCCGGCCGCAAGATGGGCCATATCAACCTCTCGGCCGATACGACAGGGCAATTGGCAAAGCGTTTTGAGCAACTGATTGCGCTGCTGCCGGAAGAAGACTTTCCCGAGCTGGAACTGCTGCTGGATAAAATCTAACTAGTGCCCGTCCTGAAAGGTGGGCACTAGCGCGCAGCACTAGCTACGACTGCTCGGCCTGACAAGCTTTATCAGCGCAGAGCAGTCGCTCGCCTTTGGCGGTTTTCTTGCGGATCAGTAGTGCAAAGCCACACTGTTGGCAACTGCCTGCGACGGGTTGCTCATTGAGCAAAAACTTGCACTTTGGATAGCGGTTACAGCCATAAAAGTGCTTGCCGAACTTGCTAATTCGCTCTACCAGCTGCCCTTTACTGCAAGCCGGACAGTCAAATTGCTCGGTTTGGTTATCGGTTTCATGCACCACAAAATCGCAATTTGGATAATCACTGCAACCGATAAACATGCCATAACGGCCATTTTTCACAGCCAGCGGCTGGCCACAGCTCGGGCAAGGCTCATGCGGTAATACTTTGACTACACTGTGCTCATGCTCGTGCAATGGTTTGAGGTAATGGCAAGTCGGGTAATTGCTGCAACCCATAAAAGGGCCGTTTTTGCCGGATTTGATCAGCAGCGGATGTTGGCATAAAGGGCATTTGCCCTGATGCTGAGGCAGTTTGAACAATGGGTCGGGGTGCGATGTCATGGCTCAGGCTACCACCTTGGAACGAAGGTAGCCAGTATGCCATAACCTCAGGCCCGACCCAACAGAGCTGTTAGTGTCAATGCAGTTGACCGTCCGGCTCATCAAAGATCAGATCTTCCATCTGAGCATAGGCACTTTCCCGACCTGGTACATTAAACAGCACCATCAATACCACCCATTTCAGGTCGTCCAGACAAATGCTCTGGCCATCAAGGTCCATCACCCGATCCAACACCATCTCCCGGGTGCTGGCATCCAGCACATTGATTTGCTCCAGAAACATCAGGAACCCCCTGCACTGCGCATCCAGCTTGCGGCTTTCGTCCACGGTATAAACGCGGACAGAGCTGACCGTCAGCTTCGTCAGATAGGGTTTTACATGACTTTCCTGCAGCTTGGAGAGACTGTCGAGCCACTGCAAAGCCCGGAAGATATCGTCATCATGAAAACCGGCCAGACTGAGCTCTTTGGTCAGATCGGCACGGTCAGCATAAATTTCCGATTCATTGTGAATGTAGTTTTCGAACAGGTAAACGAGGATATCAAACATACTTAGGTACTCCTCACTCTGATGTAGCCACCAGGCACTACTGCCACCAGACCTGCCAGCTCAAGCTGCAGCAAAGCAATGGTCGTGTCCGCCACCGACAGCCCTGACCGTTCTGCGATCTGATCAACCGCAGTAGCTTCATCTCCTACGTTAGCTAACAAACTGTCATCGAACAAGTCTGGCGTTGAATTTTTTTCACTTTGCTGTTGTTTTAGACCTGATTTTGCGAAAAAAGTCCACTCCTCCAAAATATCGGCGACACAAGTGGTTAGTTTAGCGCCTTGTTGAATTAAAGCGTGGCAACCGGCAGATTGTGGATGATAAATAGAACCGGGAATAGCAAATACATCCCGGTTGGCTTCAACCGCCAAATGCGCACTAATCAGAGAGCCACTTTTTAACGCCGCCTCTACCACCAGAGTTCCCCGTGCCAAGCCTACCACAATGCGGTTACGCTGCGGGAAATGAGCCGGTCTTGCTTCTACCGCTGGGAAATACTCGGACACCAAAGCGCCCTGCTGCATGATTTGACCTGCCAAAGCCTGATTGGATTTAGGATAGATGCGGGATAAACCATGCCCCAGCACTGCGATGGTGGGCCCCTCGACCGATAAAGCGCCCTGATGTGCGCAGCTGTCGATGCCACGCGCCATGCCACTGGTGATCACATAACCCTGCCGTACCAGCTCAGCAGCAAACTGATACGCTGTTTGTTTACCAGTAGGGCTAGGCTGACGGCTGCCAACGATGGCTATTTGTGGCTGACTAAGCAATGCCGCATTGCCAGCAACAAAGAGCACCAGGGGTGGCTGCCGGGTTTGTTTAAGCAGTGGTGGATAAAGCCGATCCTGATAGCAAATCAACTGATGCAGCGGGCTTTGTTTTAACCAAGACTCGGCCTGCTGCACTAAACGCATATCAGGCTGTCGAATGGCGATGGCCTGTCGCTCGGTCAGGCCCATTTGGCGAAGGGTGCTGACTGGCTGCTGGCAAAGCTCAGCAGCTGTGCAGTGTGAAGCCAGCCGCTGCTGGTGATAACCATTGATACCGGCCTGAGCCAGTACCAAGTAATTCAGGATATCGTCCATGATACCTTCCTTTTGCTCTAGGGACTGACGATATGATCTCCAACCCTCACCGGGCGGTAGGTATCCGTTACAATGGCATAACTGGCACGCTCAGTTACCTTGAATACCATCAGATGCCCCACTCTTTCGCGTGGCATTTGCATTTGTTCATGGCCGAAATTACTGGCCAAGCGCTGGTAACGGCTAGCATCTTCCAGATACACTGGCTGGCCATTGCCGCGATCTACCACCGCCGGTGATGGCCGCAGAATATCCAGCATATGCCCTGGTTTTAACTGATCGCTAGCGCCACGATTAATGATCACGATATCCCACTTCGAAAATTCACGCAGCTTGGAGGTTGTTTCAATAATTAAGCCATCAATCCTCTGTTCAGGCCGCGCCATATGAAAATAAGCCGGTAGTGCCTCACCATCCAGAGCGGGCAGCACAATATCACCTTGACGAATTTCTCGCTTTACATCCAGAATCTGTAAGGAGGCAGGCTCATTCCGCTCATTGCTGCCCCCACGGAATGCCCGGCTGGTTGCAACCAGCATCATCGCATAGCCCAGGTTATCCCCCGTTTCCGGATCGATATAGGGACGTCCTTTCCGGTAAATTGCATAAGCTTTACCCGGCTCCAGCTCACCTCTGGCATAAAGTGTATGCCCTTCGGTGGCATTCTTTACATTGCTATTGGCACCAAGAATGTAAGGTTTTCCTTCCAGATCACTTTGGCTAAGCATCTGGTCATGCGCTAAAAATGGTCTGATCATCGCCAGTGGGACTGTGGTAATTGCACCTGGCCGGGTATCGCTTACCCGGGTGTGAGGTGATAACCGTCGAACCCGATCATCACGCACCAGCATAGGCCGGCCATCAGCATCGTAGATCAGTCGTAATACATCGCCGGGAAAAATCAAATGTGGATTATCAATCTGCGGATTCATGCGCCATAGCTGTGGCCAGCGCCAGGGCTGGCTGAGATAAATGGCCGAAATATCCCAAAGAGTATCGCCTTTTTTCACCACATAACGTTCAGGTGCATCTTCGCGAACCTTGAGTTCATCTGCAGTCGCAATGGCAGCAAAACACAAAGCAAACAGCACTAAAAAATTAAGGACAGGTTTTACCATGCCAGCATCCCCAGCGTGATCTTGTTGTAATTATGACAGACGAAGCTGTTCATCGCGCACATTAATGGCTAAAATCAGACCTTAGCACAGTTATTTCAGTTAAGCATAGTATTTGTGGAGCCTATGAGCGTACTTCGAGTGTTGCATTTTCCAGACGACCGGTTACGGACCATTGCCAAACCGGTTGCCGAGATTACCCCAGAAATTCAGCAGCTTGTCAACGACATGCTGGAAACCATGTACGATGAAAATGGTATCGGCCTGGCGGCAACCCAAGTCGATCACCATGTCCGGGTGGTGGTGATTGATGTATCGGAGCAACGGGATGAGCCTTTGGTACTGATTAACCCGGAAATTATCGCCAAAAGCGGTGATACCACTTACGAAGAAGGCTGCTTGTCGGTGCCAAACAGTTACGCCAAGGTTGAACGGGCCGCTGAAGTCACCGTCAAGGCACAAAATGCCAATGGCGATTGGTTTGAACTGCAAGCAGATGGCTTGTTGGCTATTTGCATTCAACACGAGCTGGATCATTTGCTAGGTAAGCTTTTTATTGATTACCTGTCGCCGTTAAAACGGGATCGGATCCGCAAAAAGCTGGAAAAAGAAGCCCGGCTGGCTGCTCGCCACGCCCTTTAACACAGGATAGATTGTGACCGCTCCTCTTCGTATTGTTTTTGCCGGCACCCCCGACTTCGCTGCCGAACATCTGAAAGCGCTACTGAACAGCAGCCATCAGTTGCTGGCAGTCTATACGCAACCAGACCGCCCGGCCGGCCGCGGCCAGCAACTGATGGCCAGCCCGGTGAAGCAACTGGCACAGCAGCATCAACTTCCAGTGTTACAACCCGCCAATTTCAAAGATCCGGCGACACAACAGCAGTTGGCAGAACTCAATGCCGATGTGATGGTTGTTGTGGCCTACGGTTTGTTGCTGCCACAAGCGGTGCTGGATACCCCGCGCCTTGGTTGCATCAATGTCCACGGTTCCTTGCTGCCACGCTGGCGTGGTGCAGCGCCGATTCAACGGGCGATTTGGGCCGGTGATCATCAAACCGGTATCACCATTATGCAAATGGATAAAGGTTTGGATACCGGTGCTATGCTAAGCAAAGTAACCTGCGCCATCACAGCAGCAGATACCAGTGCCAGCCTGTATCAGAAACTGGCAGAACTTGGCCCGGATGCCTTGGTGCAGGCGCTGAATGATCTACCAGCCTTACAAGCTCAGGCCGAAGTGCAGGATGAGCGCCTGGCTTGTTATGCCGCCAAGCTGAGCAAAGAAGAAGCTGAACTGGATTTCCACAAAACCGCTGCCCAGTTAGAGCGGGAAATTCGTGCTTTTAATCCCTGGCCTGTCAGTGTGCTTGCACACGGCGAACACCGCATCAAGGTGTTGGCCGCACAGGTAGAGCCCGCGATAGAGCAAGCCACACCGGGCCAGATTCTGGCGCTGAACCGACAGGGCCTTAAAATTGCCACTGCCGAAGATGTATTGGTTATCACCAAACTGCAACCTGCCGGCAAGAAACCTATGGCGATCGCCGACTTTATCAATGGCCGCGCCGACTGGTTCCAGCCCGGCAGTCTGATCCAGGCCGCCACGACCCAAGCAAATAATGCCCGTTAATCTGCGTGCGCTGGCAGCGCAATCTTGCTATCAGGTGGTCGACCAGGGGCGCTCCCTATCCGAAGTGCTGCCCAAAGCGCAGCAACAACTGCAGGACAGTAAAGATCAGGCCCTGTTGCAAGAACTCTGCTTTGGCGTACTGCGCCATCTGGCCCAGTTGGATCATGTCTGTCGCCAACTGATGGATAAGCCGCTGGTGAAAAAGCTACGGCCACTGCAATTTTTGCTGTATGTCGGGATTTATCAGCTGCACTGGCTGCGCATTCCGGATCATGCCGCCATCAGCGAAACGGTGGATGGAGCCCGGGAGCTGAAAGGCAAGTCCATGACCGGCCTGATTAACGGCGTACTGCGCTCCGTGCAGCGCCGGCCAGAGTTGTTGCAGTTTGAACAGCAGCCACCGGCCATTCGCTACAGCCACCCGGGTTGGCTGGTGCAGCAGTTGCAACAGGACTACCCGCAGCAATGGCCCGACATTTTACTGGCCAACCAGCAAAAAGCTCCGCTTTGGCTCAGGCTCAATCAGCAGCAAGTTGCCATCACTGACTTTACCGCCGCACTGAGTGCGGCCGATATTGGCTGGCAGCAACCACTAGCTGACCTGCCGGAGGCGATTTTGCTGGAGCAAGCACGCGATATCACCAGCCTGCCCGGCTATCAGCAAGGCTGGTTTGCCGTGCAAGATGCAGCCGCCCAGTATGCCGCTCATTTGCTGGAGCCGGCCAATGGCCAGCGCGTGCTGGATGCCTGTTGTGCCCCGGGCGGTAAAACCAGTCACCTGCTGGAACTGGCCCCTTCGGCCCGGGTACTGGCGCTGGATGTTGATGCCAACCGGTTAGAACGGGTGCATGCCAACCTTGCACGTTTACAGCACCAGGCCGAGGTGAAGGCTGCGGACGCCAGTGAGCCAGACCTGTGGTGGGATGGCGAACCCTTTGACCGTATTTTACTGGATGCGCCCTGTTCGGCCAGTGGCGTCATTCGTCGGCACCCCGATATTCGCTGGCTGCGTAAAGCCAGTGACATCACAGCCCTGGCTGGCATACAGGCCAGAATGCTGCAGCAGCTGTGGCCGTTGCTCAAGCCAGGCGGCTTCTTGCTGTACGCCACCTGCAGTGTGTTTAGCAATGAAAACCAACAACAGATCGAACATTTTTTGCAACAAACCCCGGATGCCGTCTTGCTACCAATCCATGGAGAAGCCACAGGCTGGCAAATCCTGCCCGGCCAGCAGCAGATGGATGGCTTTTTCTATGCTAAAGTGATGAAACAGCTTGAGGCAGAACAAAAGTCATGAAAATCATCATTCTTGGCGCAGGCCAGGTTGGCGGAACCCTGGCTGAAAATCTGGTCGGGGAAATGAATGAGATCACCGTAGTGGATACCAATATGGAGAAACTTCGGTTATTGCAGGATCGCTTCGACTTGCAGGTCATTCATGGCTATGGCGCACATCCGGACATTCTGAAAAAAGCCGGCGCTGAAGATGCCGATATGCTGGTGGCCGTGACCAGTAGCGATGAAGTCAATATCGTTGCTTGTCAGGTCGCCTACAGTATTTTTCATACCCCGCTTAAAATTGCCCGTATTCGCAGCAATCAGTACCTGAAGTACCGCGATCAACTGTTCCGCCGGGAAGACATGCCGGTCGATCACTTTATTGCCCCGGAAACCCTGGTGACCGATTACATCCGCCGGCTGATTGATTACCCGGGCGCTTTGCAGGTGGTAGAGTTTGCCCAGGGCAAAGTCAGCCTGGTCGGTTTGCGGGCCTATTATGGCGGTATGCTGGTTGGGCATGCACTGTCTACCCTGAAAGTGCATATGCCCAATATTGATGCCCGGGTCGCAGCCATTTACCGCCGTGGCACCTCGATCAAACCGTTGGGAACTACGGTAATCGAAGCCGATGACGAAGTATTTTTTGTTGCTGCTACCAAGCATATCCGGGTGGTGATGAGCGAACTGCAAAAGCTGGAAAGCAGCTATCGCCGAATTATGATTGCCGGTGGCGGTAACGTAGGCTACGGCCTGGCCAGAGCGCTGGAAAATAATTACAGCGTAAAGCTGATTGAGCGCAGCAAGGACCGGGCTGAATTTCTATCCGGCGTACTGGACAACACCCTGGTCTATGTCGGCGATATCTCCGATCCTGAGTTACTGGAAGAAGAAAATATCGAGCAAATCGATGTTTTTATTGCCGTTACCAACGATGACGAAGCCAATATTATGTCGGCCATGCTGGCCAAGCGGATGGGTGCGCAAAAAACCATTGTGCTGATCAAGCGCGGCGCTTACGTCGACTTGCTGCAAGGTGGAGAAGTTGATATCGCGGTATCGCCACAACAAGCAACCATTTCCGCCCTGCTAACTCATATTCGGCGAGGCGATATTGTTAATGTGTACTCACTGCGCCGTGGTGCTGCCGAGGCCATCGAGGCCATCGCCCGCGGCGATGAAACCACTTCCAAAGTAGTTGGCCGGGCCATTGGCGACATCAAATTACCGCCAGGTGCCACCATAGGGGCCATTGTGCGGGGTGATGAAGTGATCATTGCGCATGATCATATCCAGATTCAAAGTGACGATCATGTGATTCTGTTTTTGGTGGATAAAAAACATATCAGCGAAGTAGAGAAGCTGTTCCAGGTCAGTGCGATATTTATTTAGCCGTTAGTTTTTCCAGAAAGCCGGCGTAAAGAGCACCAGCAAGGTGAAAATCTCCAGCCGGCCAAATACCATCGCCAACACCAGCAAGTATTTACTGCTATCAGCCAGCTCACCATAATGCGAAGCCACCTCACCAAGCCCAGGCCCCAGGTTATTCAAGCAGGCGGCAGTGGCAGTAAAGGCGGTGATATTGTCCAGCCCGGTCATAATCAGCAGCAGCATAATAATCACAAACACCAACGCATAGGCAGCGAAAAAGCCCCATACCGCCTCAACCACCCGGTCTGGCACCGCCCGCCGCCCCAGCTTAATGCTGTAGATGGCCCGCGGATGCACCAGCCGGTTTAGCTCGCGCTTGCCCTGCAAGAACAGCAATAACACCCGCACCACTTTCATCCCACCACCGGTCGAGCCGGCACAGCCGCCAATAAAACTGGAGAAAATTAACAGGATCGGCAAATACAAGGGCCAGTAAGCAAAACCGCCGGTGGCAAAGCCTGCGGTGGTAGATATAGATACAGCCTGAAACAGACCGTGGTCAAAAGCTTCCCAGCTGCTGTCATACACCTGACTGCGTAGCAAACCAATAAAAATCAGCACAACCAGCGAGCCCTGAATAAACAAAAAAGCCCGCAGCTCTGGATCTCGCCAGTAGGTCAGAATATTTTTACCACGCATGGCTGCAAAGTGCAGCGGGTAATTGATGGCACTGAGGAGCAGAAACACCACACAGATAATATTAATGGCACTACTGTTGAAGTGACCAATACTGGCATCGTAGGTCGAGAAACCGCCTATAGCGACGGTGGAAAAAGAATGACCCACCGCATCAAACCAGCCCATCCCCGCCAGACGATAAGCCAAAGCACAGGTCAGCGTCAGCACCACATAAATCAACCACAGATGTTTGGCGGTATCGGCAATGCGCGGTGTGACTTTGTTGTCTTTGACCGGCCCCGGGGTTTCCGCTTTGTACAACTGCATGCCGCCAACACCCAGCATCGGCAGAATTGCTACCGCCAACACGATGATCCCCATGCCGCCCAGCCATTGCAGTTGCTGGCGGTAAAACAAAATGGCTTTTGGCAGGGTTTCAATACCGGTAAGTACGGTGGCTCCGGTGGTGGTGAGCCCGGAAAAGGCTTCAAAGGTAGCATCGGCCAGGTTCATGCCGGTTTCTGACGATAAATAGAGCGGTAAGGTACCAACAGCCCCTAACACCAGCCAAAACATCACTACAATCAAAAAGCCGTCGCGTACTTTCAAATCACGCTGATAGCTGCGGTTGGGGTACCAGATCAGCAGGCCTGCCGTGACACAAATAACAAAGGACAACAGAAAGGGCACCCCTGCACCATCCTGATACCAAAGCGATACCAGGGCTGGCGGCAGCATGCTGGCGCTGAACACAGCGACCAGCAACCCCAGAATGCGGATAATGGAGCGATATTGCATAGTTCCCCGAACTGGCAGAGCGCCAGACGACTACCTGCCGGTTAATCCAGCTGCAGTTCCCTGGTCATATTTTCATTGCGCTCCCGGTGTACGATGACATTGTCTTCGATCCGGATGCCACCAAATGGCTTAAAGGCCTGAATTTTATCCCAGTTTAGCAGCTTTTTCTGTGCATCAGGCAGCTCATCCAGTAAGGAATCAATAAAATACAACCCCGGCTCTATGGTGTAGACCATCGACGGCTCGATCAAACGGGTACAGCGTAAAAACGGATGCTGCTCTGGTGGCGGCAGATGGGTACCGCGCTCATCCAGCATAAAGCCACCGACATCGTGCACCTGCAAGCCAAGATGATGCCCTAAACCATGCGGGAAGAAAGCCCGGGTAATGTGTTGCTCCACCATGGCCTCAGCCCCCAACCGGACAAAATCAAAATCCGCCAGCACTTCAGCAATTAACCGATGCGTTTGCAAATGCAACTCGCTGTATTTGATACCAGGTTTCAGGCCATCAACCATCTGCAGCGTAATGGCATCAACCCGTTTGATCAGCTCTGCAAACTCGTGGCCGCGATCAAAACTGTAGGTGCGGGTGATATCGGCGGCATAGCCATGAAACTCGGCCCCGGCATCGATCAGAAAACTGTGATGCTGCACTGGCTTTTGTCGCTCCAGCGCCGTGTAGTGCAAAATAGCGCAGTGTTGATTCAGTGCCACAATATTGCCGTAAGGCACCTCGTTTTCCGTCTGACCAACAGCCGAGAGGTAAGCCAACTGAATATCAAACTCTGAGCCGCCGGCATAAAAGGCTGCTTTGGCAGCCTTGTGGCCCGCCACCGCCATGCGGTTGGCCTGGCGCAGGCACTGCAACTCGTACTCAGTTTTATAAGCGCGGTGGTAATGCAGAAAGTTCAGCACCGGCTCCGGGTTGATTTCACTAAAGCCTAATGCCTGGGCAACTTCCAGGTACTCACCTAAATACGCCAGCCGCTCTTTATCGTACGGCAGCAATTGTTCGACCTGGTTGGCTTTTTCCAGCAATTGAATATCAAAATGCTCAGCCCAAAAATCCCCTGGCACATCCGGTACTTTGTGCCAGAAGTCTTTTGGCCGGTAAAAAATCAATTTTGGTTTATTGACGCCATCCACCTGCAGCCAGCAGTGCGGGTTATCCACCACAGGCAACCAGGCCTTGAAGTGCGGATTGGCTTTAAACGGATAATCCATGTCATCGAGAAATTTACGCTTGGTCTGGCCAGAGTGAATCACCAGGCCATCCAGGTTTTCCCGCTCCAGCAATTGGCGGGTCCGCTGCTGCAATACCTGAATATGGTTGGCGTAGCTTGCAGGATCAATTACCGTCATAGCATCCTTCTTGTGATAGTGGGTACAAAATACGATGCTTCATAATAGCATCAATCCTGCGGCTGCCCAATCCGCATCCCTAGTAAGGGAGCAAACACATCCACCGGTTGATCCATGCGGATATTGTAAATCTGGTAATACGCCATTACAGCTTTGACGTACTCGCGGGTTTCCCGAAACGGAATGGTTTCAATCCAGATATCCGCCGGCACCGCCTCATCTTTCGGGATCCACTGCCGAACCCGGCCATAACCGGCATTGTAGGATGCGGTGGCGATCAGCAGGTTGCCATCGTTACGGCGCATCAGGTAATTCAGGTAGTTGGTACCGTAATCAATGTTGGTGATAGGATTGTACAGTTGGCCCAGCTGCACCGGCTGGCGTGCAATGTAGTTGGCGGTATCCGGCATAATCTGCATCAGGCCGCGGGCACCAACCGGTGAGTTGGCATCCACCATAAAGGAGCTTTCACGCCGGGTAATCGCCATGGCCCAGGCCGGGTCGACTTCGGCTTTACCGGCAAACTCAGCCATCTCTTCTTTAAAAGCCAGGGGAAAGCGCAGTTCGATATCATCCCAAAAACCAACATCCGCCAAAGAGAAGATGGAGCGCTCATACCACTGCATCTGCGCTGCTAAACGGGCAGAGGCCAGCTTGGTTTGCTCATCGGCGGTGCGCTGTAAATGATTCCACTCACGCCGGGCTTCCGTCATCCGGCCCAGTGCCAGCCACTCCTGCGCACGCTGCACCGAAGGGTGTCCCCCCAGCTCAGCTACTTCGCCGTCGGTCACCGGCACTGGCCGGTGCGATAAGCTGGGAGGAAGTCCCAAACGCGAAGCTGCCATAAAACCATAATAGTTGCGCCGCTGCGCCAGTTCATGCCACAGCACATCGGCTTGCGTTTGCTGGCCTTGCTGTTCCAACGCCCGCGCCAGCCAGTATTGCCAGGCGGCACTTTGCTGCAGCTCCTGAGGCATGCTTTCTATCAATTGCTGTACCCGAGGCCAGTCCTGCAGCTTTAACACATGAGCAATGCGCCAGTGTGCCAGGGTATCATCCATATGTTCAACCGGCACTTGCACCATCCAGGCATCGGCTCGTTCATCACCACGGCTCGCCAAGGCCACCGCAAAGGCTCGGATCACCATCTGCCGCTGTCCTTCAGTAAAATGAGGATCTTCGGCAAAACGCTGCCAGGTGCTCAGGGCCTGCTCCGGATTACGCCAGATCAAGCGTCGCAAGCCATAGGCCAATACTTCCCGTTCACGTGGATCGCGACGGGGAAAAAAATTGCTCTGTGCCACCACGGCAGGGTTGCGCCTGGCCCGGATCCATAAATCCACCAGATACTGATCACGCGCCGGCATCAGGCCGCGCAAATAAGGCAATAAATTGGCCTGACCGCCATCAGCTACCTTGCCAACCCGCTGCCAGATCACTTCAGGGGTCATCTGACCCGCATCACGCCAGCGGCTAAACAGGGGATCGCAGGCTCTGGGCTGCGACACCCCGACCGTCCAGAGCTCACGCACCTCTGGCCAAATCTGCGCTGGCGCTTCTTTTTCCAGCCGGAAACGCAATGCATGGCAGTGCAACTCGGCATCCTGGGTAGGACGGTAATTGGCTAAAAACAACTCAGCTGAGCGGCGCTGCGCCAGATACAGCAACCAGCGCTTGCGCAGAGGCCAGTCCATCGGTGACCCCTGATGGCGGGTTAAAAAACGCTCGATGGCATCGCTGGCAGATAAACGTCCTTCCAGCCAGCGTTGCTCCAGATAAGGTTGCAATGGGTAGTCGGCTAGCTGCTCGAGCCACTGTTCGGCTTGTGCTTTGTTGGTTGAACCGATCCGTAACTCGGCATGCAGAAACTGTTCGCGCTGCTGACTGAGCAATAAAGCTTCTTCGTTAACGGGTTCGTCCGCACAAAGCCAAACTGGCAATGCCAGCATGACCCCGAGAATCACCCACCATCCTGCCGGCTGTTTTATCGAACGCTTTAGCATGCTTTCAATCCATTTCCTGCCTATAGTTAGTAGCATTGTCGTGAAAACACAGATGGAACAGCAAAAATCAAACACCTGTTTAAAAAATAGTTGAATTTTCCAGCCATCCACGACACACTGAAAGGAACGCTATCTCATCGTACCAGTTAGCGCGTGACCCTACGCAACATGACCTGACTTTAAGGGAGACCATGCATGATGTATCAAAGTCCACGCATTACCGTCGAACAACTCGCAGACGGCATTGCCAAGTTTACCTTCAATGCCGAAGGCTCCGTCAACAAGTTCGACCAACAAACCTTAGCAGATTGCAAGGCTGCTTTGGAACAGCTGCAGCAAGATAAATCCGTCACAGGTGTGCTTTTCAGCAGTAGCAAGGACAACTTTATCGTTGGCGCGGATATTACTGAATTTCTGCCCATCTTCCAGCGTGACGAGCAAGAGCTGGTGCCCTGGATCAAGCAAGCATCGGATGTGTTCGATTTGTGCGAAGACTTACCGGTTCCAACCGTGGTCGCTATCCGCGGCTTTGCACTGGGCGGCGGCTGTGAGTGGACTCTGGCCTGTGATTACCGGGTCGGTGACAGCAGCACCAAAATTGGCCTGCCGGAGGTCAAACTGGGCCTGATGCCTGGTTTTGGCGGTACCGTGCGTTTGCCGCGCATCATTGGTGCCGACAATGCGATGGAGTGGATCACCACCGGCAAAGATCGCAATGCGGTCAAAGCCCAGCAGGAAGGCTTAATTGATGCCGTCACCTCGCCGGAGAAGCTGGAAGCAGTAGCATTGTCCATGTTGCAGGATGCCATCGCCGGCAAACTGGACTGGCAGCAAAAACGTGCGGTCAAGCTGCAGCCGCTGAAACTGAACAAAACCGAAGCCACCATGAGCTTCAGCACTGCCAAAGGCATGGTGTTTGCCACCGCCGGTAAGCATTACCCGGCGCCGATGGTCGCAGTACAAACCATTGAGGCGGCTGCCGGGCTGGACCGTGCCGGTGCCATGGCACTGGAGAATCAGGGCTTTGCCAAACTGGCCAAAACCGATGCAGCCACTGCTCAGATTGGTCTGTTCTTAAACGATCAGTTGATCAAAGGCAAAGCGAAAAAAGCTGCCAAAACAGCCAGCAAAGCGGTCAACAAAGCCGCCGTACTGGGTGCCGGCATCATGGGTGGCGGTATTGCTTACCAGTCGGCCAGCAAAGGCGTGCCGGCGGTGATGAAAGACATCAATCAGCAGGCGCTGGAGCTCGGTATGGGCGAAGCCACCAAACTGCTCGCCAAACAAGTCGAGCGCGGACGCTTGGACGCTGTCGGCATGGCCAAAGTTATTGCCAGCATTACGCCGTCACTGAGCTATGAAAGCGTCAAAGACGCCGATATCGTGGTAGAAGCTGTGGTGGAAAATCCGAAAATCAAAGGCGCAGTGTTAAAAGAAACCGAAGCCTTGCTGAGCGACGATGCCATTTTAACCTCCAACACCTCAACCATTTCCATCAACTCGCTGGCTGAAAATCTGAGCCGGCCACAGAACTTCTGTGGCATGCACTTCTTCAACCCGGTGCACCGGATGCCATTGGTAGAAGTGATCCGTGGCAAAGATACCTCGGAAGAAACCGTGGCTGCTGTGGTGGCGTATGCTGCCAAAATGGGCAAGTCGCCGATTGTGGTCAATGACTGCCCGGGATTTTTCGTCAACCGGGTACTGTTCCCCTACTTCGCTGGCTTTAGCAAGCTGGTGCTGGATGGCGCCGACTTCAGCCAAATCGATAAGGTGATGGAAAAGCAGTTCGGCTGGCCGATGGGCCCGGCGTATTTGCTGGATGTGGTGGGGCTGGACACCGCCTTCCACTGCACCGATGTGATGGCCGCTGGTTTCCCAACCCGGATGGCCAAGCTCGACAATGATCCGGTCGCCGCCATGTACCAGGCCAACCGCTACGGCCAGAAAAACGGTTTTGGTTTTTATGCGTACAGCAAAGATGCCAAAGGCAAGCCGAAAAAAGCGGTGGATGACGCCAGCCGCGAACTGCTGGCCGGCATTTGCCACAGCGCCACCGAGTTTAGCGCCGAAGACATCATTGCCCGCACCATGGTGCCGATGATCAACGAAACCATTCGCTGTCTGGAAGAAGGCATCGTTGCCAGTGCCGCTGAGGCCGATATGGGTCTGATTTATGGCCTGGGCTTCCCGCCCTTCCGCGGTGGTCCGTTACGCTACGTCGATACCCTGGGTCTGGCCAATTTCGTTGCTCTGGCCGACAAGTACGCCCATCTGGGTGAGATTTACCAGGTTACCGATAAAACCCGCGCCATTGCCGCTGATGGCCAGCGTTTCTTCCCGGTCTAAGCGCAGGAGTCAAACAGATGAAAAACGCCGTAATTGTTGATTGCATCCGCACCCCGATGGGCCGTTCGAAAAACGGCATCTACCGCAATATCCGTGCTGAGTCGTTATCAGCCCATGTGATGGCCTCCTTGCTGGCGCGTAACCCGCAGCTGGATGCCAGCGAGATTGATGACATCATCTGGGGCTGTGTGCAACAAACCCTGGAGCAAGGCTTTAACGTTGCCCGCAATGCTTCCTTGCTGGCTGGCATTCCGCACTCGGTCCCTGCCGCCACCATCAACCGCTTGTGTGGCTCCTCCATGCAGGCGCTGCACGATGCGGTTAAATCCATTCAAACCGGCATGGGTGAGGTGTACCTGATTGGTGGTGTTGAGCACATGGGCCATGTGCCGATGAATCATGGGGTGGACTTTCACCCGGCCTTAGCTACCTCGGTGGCCAAAGCTGCGGGCATGATGGGCCTGACCGCCGAATTGCTGGGTAAGATGCATGGCATCAGCCGGCAGCAGCAGGATGAGTTTGCCGCCCGCTCACACCGGCTGGCGCATGAAGCCACGGTGCAAGGCCGTTTTAAAAACGAAATCATCCCTACCGAAGGCCACGATGCCGATGGCGCTTTGCGGGTGTTCGATACCGACGAAGTGATCCGGCCGGAAACCACAGTAGAAGGTTTAAGCCAGCTGCGGCCGGTGTTCGATCCGGCTAATGGTACCGTCACGGCCGGCAGCTCGTCTGCCCTGTCCGATGGTGCTTCCGGCATGCTGGTGATGAGCGAAGACAAAGCCAAGGCGCTGGGCCTGCCAATTCGGGCTTATGTCCGCGGTATGGGCGTGGCTGGCTGCGATCCGTCCATTATGGGCTATGGTCCGGTGCCAGCGTCGAAAAAAGCGCTGAAGATGGCCGGTGTCAGCATCAGCGACATCGACTACGCAGAGCTGAACGAAGCCTTTGCCGCTCAGGCCTTGCCGGTGATGAAGGATTTGGGCCTGCTGGAAGTCGCCGAGCAGAAAGTGAACCTGAATGGCGGCGCCATTGCTTTGGGACACCCGCTGGGCTGTTCTGGCTCCCGCATCAGCACCACCTTGCTGAATGTGATGGAAGCTAAAGGCGGTAAATACGGCCTGGCGACCATGTGCATTGGCCTGGGTCAGGGCATTGCTACCGTGTTTGAGCGGCCTTAAGCTGGCAGCAACACAATCGATACCATAGAATAAGGGCCTGCGGGCCCTTTTCTTATACTGGAAAAACAGCTGTGAAAGGGGTTGTTATTCAGCTTTGATGCCACTATTAATCCAGAGTCTTTAGCATGGAGTCATGATGCAACCAATATTTGATAATCCAACACAAACTCTGGATGCCCTGGGGCTGCGCTGCCCGGAGCCGGTGATGATGACCCGCCTGGCTATCCGTAAAATGGCGGTAGGAGAAACCTTGCTGATTATCGCCGACGATCCGGCGACGACACGGGATATCCCCAGTTTTTGCCGCTTTATGGACCACCAGTTGCTTGCCAGCGATACCACCGAGTTGCCCTATCGGTATCTGATAAAAAAAGGAACTTAAAAGGTATCCTGATTATTTTGTGCTAGCCTCAAAGCATCCTCGGATTTTAAGGATGCCTTTTGACCCCAGCTCTGCCTGCAAATGGCCACAAACAAGCACAGCACATAGATGCACGGCGCCGTCATCATATTCTGGTATTTGTCAGTTACATTACCAGTCTGGTGATGTTTTTTTATGGTGTCCGAAGCCTGAATCAGGATTCTCTGCTACTGCCACTGATCCTCTTTGCTACTGGTGGCTGTTTTTTACTCAATGTCCTGCTGTATCACTTCAGTCAACAACTCAATCGCGCCTGCATCATCGAAGCAATGCTGGTGGGCACTTTTGTACTAAGCCTGGTTTATCAGGGTGGCTACAACAACACAGCGCTCTACTGGGTATTTCCTTTTCCAGCCATCTTGTTTGGTTTGTTGGGCGTCCGCAATGCACTGGTTGGCAATGCCATGCTTTTGCTGATGCTGGGGGTGATGCTGTTTACCCCAGATCTGATTCAGGCAGAGTACAAAGTGGCTGAAACCAGTCGTTTCCTCGCTTCCCTGGTAATCGTGATCACTGTGTGCTGGATCAACGATCATTACCGGGAACGCAGCCATGCTGCAATGGAGCACCTGCAAAACAGCAAAGAACTGCAGGCCAATACCGACGCCTTAACCGGCCTGGCTAACCGGCGTTTTCTGGATTCCAGCCTGATCCCGGCACTGGAGCAGCAAAGCGATGAGCTACTGCCGCTGGCTGTCATTATGTGCGACCTGGATCACTTCAAACAGCTGAATGATCAATTCGGTCATGATGTGGGGGATGAAGTGTTAAAAGCAGTCGCAAACGTCTTTCGCCAAAACTTGCGACAGCAGGATATTGCCTGCCGTTTTGGTGGCGAAGAGTTCTTACTGATCCTGCCTCATACCACGACCGCCGATGCCCGCTTAGTGGCTGAAAAAATACGGCTACAACTCAGCAAAAAGCACCTGAACACTGCGGCAGCAAACCACCAGCTTACTGCCAGTTTTGGAGTAGCCGGCTGCGACGAAACGATGGCTTTTTATGATGCAGTCAAAATAGCCGATCAGCAGCTTTATCAGGCCAAGCATCAGGGGCGCAATCAGGTCTGCGGCTAATCTGCTTCTCCGACCAGCATGAAAGCCGAGCTGCTGGTTGTCGCTGAAAGCCCACTGGCTAATTTTAAAGTACTCTACGCTACCCGCCCTTTCCGGCGGGATGAGCACAACCAATGCGCACTTAAGGTGTTCGCTACACCATCAAGGATGACATTAGCTATGATACACAGCGCCCACAGGCCGATGTGTGAGCCATGGTTGAGCAAGTACAGCTGCAAAGCCTTAGCGCCACCGTTTTTCCTACCCTCAGGCAGCCCAACCCCTTTTGGGCTACTCAACACCTTACCTGTTTCTGTCAGAGCTGAATGGCTTTATACTCTCTACAGCTTGTGCCAGAATAAGATTTTCAGTAGGAATCAGTATGCAGCTTTCAACTCAGGATTTGGATATTTTGCTGGCCGAGCCTTCGGATGTGCAGCGCAAAATTATCCGGCAAAAACTTAAAGCCGAAGAGGTGCATCAGGTGGCTGAAGCGGCCAGTTTGCAGCAAGCCATTACCGCCATTCGCCAGCATCGCCCGGATGCTATTGCCAGTGCGCTGCACTTTGCCGATGGCACCGCACTGGAACTATTGCAGCAACTAAAAACCGAACCCGCTACCGCTGATATTCCCTTTCTGCTGGTTTCCAGTGAAACCCGTAAAGAACAACTGGAAGCCTTTAAGCAATCCGGTGTTATTGCCATTTTGCCCAAACCTTTTGATGCCGAGCAGCTGGGTAAAGCACTGAACGCCGCCATCGACTACATCAGCCCTTCGGAGTTGGAACTGGATTTGTTCGATGTGCAGGATGTGCGGGTACTGATTGTTGATGACAGCCGTTTGGCACGTAACCATATTCGCCGGGTACTGCAAAACCTGGGCATGCAGCATATTATTGATGCCGACGATGGCCAGCAGGCCATCGGCCTGTTGCAGCAGCAGATGGTTGATTTGGTGGTCACCGATTACAATATGCCGGAAGTGAATGGTGAAGAACTGACCCGCTTTATCCGCGAACACAGTACCTTATCGCATATCCCCATCCTGATGGTCACCAGCGAAGCCAACGATGCCCACCTGGCCAATATCGCGCAAAGTGGCATCAATGCGCTGTGCGATAAGCCTTTTGAGCCCGCGGCGGTGAAAGAGTTGTTGTATCGTATTTTAGGTCAGGACTGAGCAGCGCATCATTGAATATAAAAACGCCAGCATAAGCGCTGGCGTTTTTTATGTTGCTAGCAACGATCAGCTTTGCAGCAAGGAGATATCGGCTACCTGCAAGAACAGCTCGCGCAGTTGCTTCAACAGTGCCTGACGGTTCGCCCGAACGGCCATATCCTCGGCATTCACCATCACCCCATCAAAGAAGCTGTCGATAGCTGCACGCATTGCGGCCAGATGAGCCAGGCCATCACTGTAGGAGGGCGCAGTAGCCTGGTACTGCTGCTCATCCTGGATGGCCTGATACAGCGCCTGCTCTGCCGCTTCGGTCAGCAGCTCCGGCTGCACCGTATCAGTAATAGCGCCATCCACTTTCGCCAGGATATTGGCAACCCGTTTATTGGCTGCTGCCAATGCTTCAGCCGCATCCAGCTTGCGGAAGGCAGCTACTGCTTTTACCCGGCGATCAAAATCAGCAGGCGTGGTAGGCCGACGAGCCAGCACCGCCTGGATCACATCGACCGCATAGCCCTGCTCCTGATACCAGCTACGGAAGCGTCCCAACAGAAAATCCAATACCTGCTCAGCCACATCCTGTTGCGTCAGTTTGTCACCAAAGCTTTGCTTGCTGGCTTCGATCAAATCAACCAGATCAACCGGCAGCTCTTTTTCCACCAGAATACGCAGGGCCCCTATCGCCGCCCGGCGCAGTGCGAACGGATCCTTATCGCCTTTAGGTGCCTGACCAATGCCAAAGATGCCAACCAGCGTATCCAGCTTATCGGCAATGGCCACCGCACAGCTTTCCAACTGGGTTGGCAAGCTATCACCAGCAAAACGTGGCATGTACTGCTCATTCAGCGCCAGGGCCACAGCTTCGGTTTCACCATCCAGCCGGGCATAATGCATGCCCATAATGCCCTGCACTTCCGGAAACTCACCGACCATATTGCTCATTAAATCCGTCTTTGACAGCAGGCCAGCTCGGCTGGCTGCAGCCACATCAGCACCTATGGTGTTGGCGACCCAGCCAGCTAACTGACTGATACGTTCGGACTTTTCAGCCAAAGTACCCAATTGCTGCTGGAACAATACCGTCTGTAAACTAGGCAAGCGATCGATCAGTTTGGTTTTCTGATCGGTGACAAAGAAAAACTCGGCATCGGCCAAACGTGGCCGCACCACTTTTTCGTTACCCTCGATAATCTGCTGTGGATCCTTACTGCGGATATTGCTAATAAAAATAAATTGATTCAATAAGTTACCAGATTCATCCTGCAACGGAATGTATTTCTGGTTGTCTTTCATGGTAGAAATCAATGGCTCAGCCGGTACCGCCAGGAAACGCTGCTCAAAGCTGCCCACCAACAACTCGGGCCACTCGACCAAAGCAGTAATTTCATCCAGCAAGGGCTGATCCAATAAAGGAACCGCCTTCAGCTCCTTGGCTTTACTAGCCACTGCATCGGTAATCAGCTGTTGCCGTTCAGCAAAGTCGGCCACCACAAAAGCAGCTTTTAGCTTAGGCAAATAATCATCCGCATGCTGGAAGCTGACCTTCTCCGGTGCATGAAAGCGATGGCCATAGCTCTGGCGGCCGGCCTCACGCCCTAGAATGGTCGCAGGAACCACCTCAGTACCATACAGCATCACCACAGTATGCACCGGGCGAATAAACAGAGCATCGGAATTGCCCCAGCGCATCGGCTTGGCAATTGGCAGTTTATGCAGCGCTGATTTCACCACATCCGGCAGCAGTTGTCGGCTATCACTGCCCGGTTGCTGTTGCTTGTACAGCAGCCAGGCACCTTTATCGGTTTCCAGTCGTTCGGCCTCAGACACTTCAATGCCCAGACCTCTGGCCCAGCCTGCAGCTGCTTTGCTGGGGTTACCACCGGCATCAAAGGCAGCACTGAGCGCCGGCCCACGCTTCTCAACCAGCTTATCGGCTTGTTTGGCCTGCAACTGATTGACCCGAACGGCCAGCCGGCGTGGTGCTGCGTACCAGCTTATCTCTGCATGCGCTAACTCCAGCGCTGCCAGCTCGGCCTGAATATTGTCGGCAAAAGCGGTAGCCAGTGTTTTCAGTGCCTTGGGTGGTAACTCTTCGGTACCAATTTCAACCAAAAAATCCTGCGCCATTACGATGCCTCCTGCGCTGAGGTTTTACATAGCGGAAAGCCAAGCGCTTCCCGGGCGGCGTAGTAAGCTTCGGCACAGGCTTTGGCCAGAGTACGTACCCGCAGAATGTAACGTTGACGCTCTGTCACCGAAATGGCATGGCGTGCATCCAGCATATTGAATGCATGCGATGCTTTCATCACTTTCTCGTAAGCGGGCAATGGCAGCCCCTGTTCAATCAGGTAGTGGCTTTCTTTTTCGCACTGATCAAAGAGCGCAAACAAGGCCGGTACATCGGCATGTTCAAAGTTGTAGCGTGACTGCTCCACTTCATTCTGGTGGAACACATCGCCGTAGCTGACTTTACCAAGCGGGCCATCGGCCCACACCAGATCGTAGATACTGTCCACGCCCTGAATGTACATAGCAAGACGTTCCAGGCCATAGGTGATTTCACCGGATACCGGCTTGCACTCCAGGCCGCCAACTTGCTGGAAATAGGTAAACTGGGTCACTTCCATACCATTCAGCCACACTTCCCAGCCCAACCCCCAGGCACCCAGTGTCGGTGATTCCCAGTTGTCTTCCACAAAGCGAATATCATGCACTAAGGTATCGATACCTAACTCGCGCAATGACCCCAGGTACAGCTCCTGAATATTTTCCGGCGATGGTTTAAGCAGTACCTGGAATTGATAATAGTGCTGCAAACGGTTCGGGTTTTCGCCATAACGGCCATCGGTTGGCCGGCGGCATGGCTGCACATAGGCAACATTGGTTGGCTCAGGGCCCAGAGAACGTAAAAAAGTCATCGGGTGAAAGGTACCCGCGCCCACTTCCAAATCCAATGGTTGCACGATGACACAACCCTGGCGTGCCCAGTAATCCTGCAAGGCCAGGATCAGGCCCTGAAAGGTATTCAAGTCATACTTTTGCATGGGTTTTGTATTCCATCTATGTAAAAAGGGGCAGGCAGATGCTAGCCCCTTTTGGGTTCGTTTCGTCAATCGCTTACAAGACCTAGACGTCCAGGTTGGCGACCCGCAGCGCATTCTCTTCAATAAATGCCCGGCGCGGTTCAACATGATCGCCCATCAGAGTGGAGAATAACTGATCGGCTCCAATGGCATCTTCGATGGTGACCTGCAGCATACGACGGGTGTTTGGATCCATAGTGGTTTCCCACAACTGATCCGGGTTCATCTCACCCAAGCCTTTGTAGCGCTGAATATAGAGTCCTTTTTTCGACTCGCTCATCAACCACTCCAGCGCCTCTTTAAAGCTGCTTACCGGCTTGGTTTTCTCACCACGACGCACATAGGCGCCCTCTTCCATCAGATCGCGGATTTCATTACCAAGAGCGGCAATGCTCTGGTAATCGCGAGAACTGATAAAGTCGTGGTGCAGGACGTAATCGTATTCGATACCATGTTGGCGCACGGTGATTTTAGGCAAGAATAAGTGGCGCTCACGGTCTTCATGCACCTGATGCACATAGCTGGTGCCATTGCCTTCCTGTGCTTGCAGTTGCTCTACCAGGTTTTTCACCCAGCCACTAACAAAATCGTGATCTTTACACTGTTCCACACTAAGGGCTGGTACATAAATCAGTTCATGCAGTAGCAGGTAAGGAATTTTCCGTGCCAACCGTTCCAACGTATCCATCACTTTATGGTATTGACGGACCAGAGTTTCCAACTGGGCACCACCAATGCCCGGAGCGTTTTCATTGACATGCAAGCTGGCCTCATTCAGGGCCAATGTAGTCAGAAACTCGATGCGGGCTGCTTCATCTTTCAGATACTGTTCCTGCTTGCCTTTTTTCACCTTATACAGTGGCGGCTGGGCAATGTAGATGTAGCCTTTTTCGATTAACTCTGGCATTTGCCGGTAGAAAAAGGTCAATAACAAGGTACGGATGTGCGAACCATCAACGTCCGCATCCGTCATCAAAATGATGCTGTGGTAGCGAATTTTATCCGGATTGTACTCTTCGCGGCCAATGCCGCAACCCAGCGCCGTAATCAGCGTGCCGACTTCCTGTGAAGACAGCATTTTGTCAAAGCGGGCTTTTTCTACGTTCAGTATTTTACCTTTCAGTGGCAAAATAGCCTGATTCTTACGGTTACGGCCTTGTTTGGCAGAACCACCGGCCGAGTCACCCTCCACGATGTACAATTCGGATAAAGCAGGATCTTTTTCCTGACAGTCCGCCAGCTTACCAGGTAAGCCAGCGATATCCAGCGCACCTTTGCGACGAGTCATTTCCCGCGCTTTGCGGGCAGCTTCACGGGCACGGGCTGCATCGACAATCTTGGTAACAATAATTTTTGCATCGTTCGGGCTTTCCAGCAGATACTCGTTCAGCCGCTCATGCATCGCGCTCTCTACCGCTGATTTCACTTCTGATGAAACCAGTTTGTCTTTGGTTTGCGAGCTGAACTTTGGATCCGGCACCTTGACACTGATCACTGCCGTTAAACCTTCACGGGCATCATCACCAGACGCTGCCACCTTCATTTTCTTGGCGTAGCCTTCCTGATCGATGTAGGTATTCAGCACCCGGGTCAATGCTGAGCGGAAGCCAGCCAAATGGGTACCACCATCACGCTGCGGAATATTATTGGTAAAGCAGAAGATATTTTCCTGATAGCTGTCATTCCATTGCATGGCGACTTCAACCGAAATACCATCTTCCCGCTCCTGAGTGAAAGTAAACACCTTGGGGTGAATGGCTGTTTTATTTTGATTGAGGTAAGCGACAAAAGCCTGGATACCGCCTTCATACTTAAAGTGATCGCGTTTGTCGGTGCGCTCATCGGTCAAAATAATGCTGACGCCAGAGTTGAGGAACGACAGCTCACGTAGCCGTTTCGCCAGGATATCGTAATGATAGTTGATATCGGTAAATACAGTTGGGCTTGGCCAGAAGCGTATTTCGGTGCCGCTGTCTTCAGTCTCACCAATCACGCTTAATGGCGCTTGTGGCACACCCAGGTGGTATTCTTGCTCAAATACCTGACCCTTGCGACGGATGGTCAATGCTAGTTTATCAGACAGCGCATTCACCACCGAGACACCTACACCATGCAAGCCACCGGAAACTTTGTACGAGTTGTCGTCAAACTTACCGCCGGCATGCAACACCGTCATGATAACTTCCGCGGCTGAGATACCTTCTTCGTGCATATCGGTTGGAATACCCCGACCATTATCACGCACAGATACTGAGTTATCGCTGTAGATAGTGACCCAGATATCACTGCAATGCCCAGCCAGTGCTTCGTCAATGGAGTTGTCCACCACCTCGAATACCATATGATGCAAACCTGAGCCATCATCGGTATCACCGATGTACATGCCAGGGCGTTTACGAACTGCATCCAGTCCTTTTAATACTTTGATACTCGATGAATCATAATCATGTTCGGCCATATTCGTCTGTCCGTGCTGTCAATGTCCCATGTTCCACGTGAAACACCGCTGTTGTAGCCGGCGGCATTAAATGCAAAACTGGTTCAGGTTCAATTGCGGTTACAAAAACCTGTGAGTTAATCGTTTTAAGTAATTGGAACACTTGCTGCATAGAATCTGCGTCCAGCTCTGAAGCCAGATCATCAATCAACAAGATAGGTTGCTTTTGTGCAACTGCACCAATTACGTTGCTTTGAGCAATTTTGAGTGCAAATAATAGCATCTTTAGCTGCCCACGTGATAACACTTCTTCCGCGGGTTGCTGCTCGACTTTGATGCGTAAATCGGCTTTTTGGGGGCCAGCTTGTGTAAACCCCATTTTCACATCCGTTGCCCTGTTCTGTTGCAACAGCTCTGCCAGGTTTAGCTGTTGATTCCAGCCCGGATAAAACTGCAGCTGAACATTACTCAGCAATGGATGATCCGATACTTGCTGTTGAAACTCGGCATTTAGTTGCTGCAAGTACTCTTGCCTTAATGCAGTAATGATCTCAGCACTTTGGCAAAATAAATTGTCCCAATAGCGAAACTGTTCTGCTGTTGCACCTTGCTTCAGTAACGCATTTCGTTGTTTATTGGCTTTACTAAAAAGCTGCCAATGCTGATAAAAGGAAGGTTCCACGTGGAACAATCCCATATCAAAGAAATGCCTCCGCTCTTTAGGACCACCAAAGAAAATTCGAAAACTATCCGGGGTAATTAATTGTACCGGCAGCAAGTGAGCAATATCCGCCAATCGCTTCGCGGTATCGCCATTTAAACGCAGGGTCAACTCACCTTGTCTGGTTCGTTGCATGCCAACCGAATTTAACTGCTCCGCCTGCAAGATTTTGGCATGGACCACACTGAGTTCCGCTTCAAAGCGAATCATCCGTTGCAGTCGAGCAGTACGAAACGAACGACCATGTGCTAAAAAATAAATAGCCTCCAGCAAACTGGTTTTGCCACTGCCATTGGCACCACAGATCAAATTAAAACCAGTGGCAGGTTGAAACTGCTGGCTAACAAAGTTACGAAAGTCAGTAACCGATAACAGTTGTATCGACATGTAAGCCTTAAAGACGCATTGGCATTACGACGTAGGAAGCCTGAGCGTTGCCAACACCTTCGATCAATACACTGGAGTTGCTGTCACTTAAGTGCAGCACTACCAGATCAGTATTTAAACTGTTCAATACATCCAGCACATAGCCAACATTAAAACCAATCTCAAGCACATCCCCTTGATACTCAACTTCAATCACTTCTTCAGCTTGTTCATGCTCGGGGTTATTGGCTGTAATTTGTAGCTCATTTGGAGCCAGGTTAAAACGCACACCACGGTATTTTTCGTTGGATAAAATAGAAGCCCGGGTACAAGCATCTTTTAAGACTGAGCGATGAGCAGTGACCTGCTTGGTGCTATTGCGAGGGATCACGCGCCGATAGTCCGGGAAACGACCATCAATCAACTTGCTGCTAAAACTGAAAGCAGCATCCACCAAACGAATATGATTCGAGCCCAGGCTAAGTGTCAGGCTGCCATCATCATCCGGCAATAAACGCAGCATTTCCAATACTCCCTTACGGGGAATAATCAGCTGTTGCTGCGTAGCTACCGCTTGTCCAAGCTGCAACTGGCTCATGGCCAAACGATGGCCATCGGTAGCCACAGTACGAACCAGTTGTTGATCAACCTCAAACAACAACCCATTCAGATAATAACGCACATCCTGGTTAGCCATGGAAAAGGCGGTCTCTTCCAACAAGCGCTTTAACTCGGCGCGAGACAACTGCAGATTGACCTCACCTTGCCAACTTTCAAGATTAGGGTACTCAATGGCAGGCAAGGTAGTTAAGGTAAACTTCGCCTTACCAGAGCTGATAACAAAGTGCTCACCTACCAGGGTAAGTTCAATCTGGCAGCCATCCGGCAGGCTGCGACAGATATCAAGTAGCTTACGTGCCGGTACGGTAATACGCCCTGGCTGGTGCACCTGCGCAACAGCGACACTGGCTACCATTTCAATTTCCAGATCAGTACCCGTTAAGGACAACTGATCCTGCTGCACATCCAGCAGCACATTGGAAAGGATAGGCAGTGTGTGACGACGCTCAATGGCGCCCGAAACCATTTGCAGTGGCTTTAATAATGTTTCTTTGTCGATACTAAGGTGCATAACGGATCCCTATTATGACGATAAGGTGCGCAGTAAATTCTGAAAATCTTCTTTGATTTCGTGTGTTTCTTCTTTTAATGACTCAATCTTGCGACAGGCATGTAGCACCGTAGTGTGATCACGACCACCGAAAGCATCACCAATTTCCGGCAAGCTGTGATTGGTCAACTCTTTTGATAGTGCCATTGCCATCTGCCTCGGGCGTGCAACCGAGCGGCTGCGGCGTTTCGACAATAAATCGGCAACACGGATTTTATAATACTCAGCCACTGTTTTTTGAATGTTCTCAATGGTTACCAGCTTATCCTGCAATGCCAGTAAATCACGTAACGCTTCACGCACAAAGTCGATGGTGATTGGCCGACCGGTGAAGTTGGCATTGGCTATCACCCGATTGAGCGCGCCTTCGAGCTCCCGAACATTGGAACGAAGTCGCTTGGCAATGAAAAAGGCCACTTCTTCCGGCAGCCGGATCTGATGCTCCTGCGCTTTTCGCATCAGGATCGCGACCCGGGTTTCCAGCTCTGGCGGCTCAATAGCAATGGTCAGCCCCCAGCCAAAGCGGCTTTTTAAGCGATCTTCTACCCCATCAATTTCTTTCGGGTAACGATCACTGGTCAGGATAATCTGCTGATTGCCTTCAAGTAGCGCATTGAAGGTGTGAAAAAACTCTTCCTGCGAACGCTCTTTGTTGGCAAAAAACTGGATGTCATCGATTAATAATGCATCTACTGAACGATAATAACGTTTAAACTCTTCAATCGCATTGTTCTGCAGGGCTTTGACCATATCCTGCACGAAGCGCTCAGAATGCATATAAATTATTTTAGCATTTTCTTTTTTTGCCAGGATCCCATTACCAACCGCATGCAATAAGTGGGTTTTACCTAAGCCGGTACCACCATAGATAAAGAGTGGGTTGTAGGCAGTGCCTGGATTATCGGCTACCTGGCTGGCAGCAGCACGGGCCAACTGGTTAGATTTACCTTCCACAAAGTTTTCAAAGGTATAACTGGCTTTAACATTGGACTTTACAATGGTCTTAGGTGCCGGCTCAGGGGGGCTAACTCTACTGGTGGTTGCAGCTGAGTTTGCTACTGCAGAGATTCGATCCGCTGCAACAGGATCTGAGTGCTGTGGCCTGCTGCCAACATCAAACCGCAGCCGTGGCGCATTATCACCGCAGTAATCATGAATCAGCTCATTGATCCTAGTTAAATATTTTTCGCGAACCCAATCCAAAACAAAACGATTGGGTGCATACAGAGTTAAAGCTTCGTCTGAGCTCGCAGCCTGCAGAGGGCGGATCCACATACTGAAATGCTGTGCTGGTAACTCCTGCTGCAGCGTTTGCAGGCAATTTTTCCATACGGACTGGTACACCCTGACTCCCTGAGTTTTTTATCTAAAGCACACGATTTTGAAGAGATAAGGGTCCATTATGGTCTTAGTTATCCACAACTTCAATATTGACTTTTCATAAAAAGTTTCCAGGTTAAAATAGCCAAGGTAACTATATGAATATTAACAAAAATAAATTTCATTACTGCCCACAAATAACCACAGGAAGCAGCCGTACCATTAGGATGATAGCGTCGTTGCCGGCGCTACATTGTGCACACTTTATCCAAAAAAAATGTTACACCTGTGGAAAACATCGGATCCAACAGGATCGGAGTAGATATTATAAAGGATCGCATTGACTTTGTTGACGGGAGTACGTAAAATTCGCGCTCATTTTTATCAACTGTGTTTTGGTGTTTCACTGAGATAATACTAAAACAGAGCGACTAGCAGTATTATCTTAAGCGGACGGACAAGAATATGAGCAAAAGAACTTTTCAACCTAGCGTATTAAAGCGTAAGCGTGTGCACGGTTTCCGTGCTCGTATGGCAACTAAAAATGGCCGTCAGGTCCTGGCGCGTCGTCGTGCCAAAGGCCGTAAGCGTTTAGCTGTCTAAACTGACAGCTCATTGCTTCGTGCAAAACTTTAAATTCGGCAGGGAGTTACGTCTGCTAACTCCTGGCGAATTTAATACCGTATTCCAACAGCCATTTCGTGCTGGTTCGCCTCTCTTTACCATCCTTTGCAGCAAAAATAACCTTGATCACCCCAGGTTAGGTCTGATTATTGCCAAAAAACGTGCTAAATTAGCCGTGGATCGCAATCGCATCAAGCGCTGTATTCGGGAAAACTTCCGATTGCAACAGCATCGCCTGCCCGCCATTGATCTGGTAGTGATGGTAAAAGGCCCGATCTCAGACACTGAGAACCAAGAACTTAGCAAGCAACTGGAGCGGTTATGGAACAAAATCTGTCGCCATTACAGCGTCTAGCTTTAGCCTTGCTGCATGGTTATCAAAAGCTGATTAGTCCGCTATTTGGACCTAGTTGTCGGTTTCATCCCAGTTGCTCCCACTACGCCATTGAGGCCATCACCCGCTTTGGGGTGCTCAAAGGGACTTGGTTAGCAGCGAAACGTCTATTAAAATGTCACCCCTTACACCCAGGGGGTCACGATCCCGTTCCTGAAAAGCACAATGAGAAAAGCTAACCTATGGACTCGCAACGTAGTATTTTAATCATCGCGCTCGCTTTCGTCAGTTTTTTGCTATGGAAACAATGGCATCAAGACTATGGACCAGAGCCTGTCACTCAACAGCCGCAGGCTGAGCAACTGGATCATTCCGGCGATCTGCAACTCTCTGCTGATGCGTTTGGTCCCCAACCAACAGCCACAACGCCTGTAACAAGCCAGGCTACAGCTCAGTCAGAGCAAGTGGTGCGGGTTGAAACCGATGTACTTCAGGTAGAAATCAGCACTCGGGGCGGTGATATTATTGGCCTGAAACTCTCTGAGTACGAGCTGACCAAAGACAGCCAAACCCCTTATGTCATGATGCGCCGCCAAACCGGTTTTGATTTTATTGCCGAATCCGGTTTGATTGGTCGGCATGGTCCGGATGACAAGAACAATACCGATGGGCGTCCACTGTATCAGGTCAGTCAATCAAACTTTAAGCTGACTGCAGACCAACAAGAGTTGATCGTACCGCTGCAATATCAGCATCAGGGCTTGCAGATTGAAAAACGTTTTATCTTCCGGCCAGGCCAATACGATGTTGGCGTTGAATACCATATCAGCAACCAAAGCGATGAAGTACGGGTGGTGCAAAACTACCAGCACTTGCTGCAAACCATTGATGGTGGCAAAGACAGCAGCTTCTTTATGCCTATCTACCGCGGTGGAGCTTATGGTACCGACGCCGATCGGTATAAAAAATATAAGTTTAAAGACATGCAAAAGCGCAACCTGTCGATCCCAACTCAGGGTGGCTGGGCTGCGATGCTGGAGCATTATTTTGTAACTGCCTGGATACCGGATCAACAGGCCGATAATAAGTTATACAGTCTGATTGACCGTGGTCGAGGCGTTATAGGTGTGCTGGGCCCAGTTATGCAGTTGCAACCGGGCGAGCAGACTGTGATCGCAACAACTTTCTATGCAGGTCCGAAAATCCAGGATAACCTGGCCGAGCTGGCCAATGGCTTGGATTTGACCGTCGACTATGGTTTCCTGTTTTTTATATCCCAGCCACTGTTCTGGTTACTGACCTTGATCCAGGGCTTTGTGGGCAATTGGGGTCTGGCCATTATTTTGATCACCATCATTGTAAAAGGGGTGATGTACCCGCTGACCAAAATTCAGTACGAGTCGATGGCGAAGATGCGCAACCTCAAGCCTAAAATTGAGGATCTGCAGGCCCGTTACAAAGATGATCGGCAAAAGCTTGGCCCAGCCATGATGGAGCTGTACCGCAAAGAGAAAGTGAACCCAATGGGTGGCTGCTTGCCATTGCTGCTGCAAATGCCAATTTTCCTGGCACTGTACTGGGTCTTTGTCGAAAGTGTTGAGCTGCGCCACGCGCCCTTTATGCTGTGGCTGCAGGATTTGTCGGCGCCGGATCCATGGTTTGTGCTGCCAGTATTGTTTGGTGCCAGCATGTTTATGATGCAAAAACTGACACCTATGACGGTGACCGATCCGATGCAGCGCAAGCTGATGATGTGGATGCCAGTCGCTTTCTCGGTGTTCTTTATCTGGTTCCCAAGCGGTCTGGTACTGTACTGGCTGGTCAGTAACCTGATCTCACTGGCCCAAATGCTCTATATTTACCGGGGCATGGAGAAAAAAGGCCTGCATAGCCGGAAGGCGTAAGCCAAGCAATGCAGAAAAAAGCCTGTGATTCACAGGCTTTTTTTATAACTCTTTGTGAGGATACTCAGCATGTACAGCACCGATACCATAACCGCTATCGCCACTGCGACCGGCCGCGCCGGAGTGGGCATTATCCGTATTTCCGGCCCGGCGGCCAGCCAGGTTGCCAAGGCAGTGCTTGGCAAAATCCCGAAAGCCCGCTATGCCGATTATCTGCCATTTTTGGACAGTGATGGTTCGGTGCTGGATCAGGGCATCGCACTGTATTTCCCGGGGCCTAACTCCTTTACCGGTGAGGATGTGCTGGAGCTGCAAGGCCATGGTGGCCCGGTATTGCTGGATATGCTGCTACGTCGTGTCATTGCCCTGCCCCAGGTCCGCATTGCCCGGCCAGGCGAGTTCAGCGAGCGCGCCTTTTTAAACGACAAACTGGATCTGGCTCAGGCCGAGGCCATCGCCGATCTGATTGATGCCAGCTCCGAGCAGGCGGCCCGCTCCGCCATGCATTCCTTGCAGGGCGAGTTCTCTGCCCGTATTCATGCGCTGGTGGAAAAAGTCATTCATCTGCGGATCTATGTCGAAGCCGCCATTGATTTTCCGGATGAAGAAATTGATTTTCTGTCCGATGGCAAAGTGGCAACCGATTTGGCCGACATCATTGATGACTTGGCGAAAATACGCCGTGAAGCCAACCAGGGCAGTATTTTGCGTGAAGGCATGCGGGTGGTCATTGCCGGACGGCCCAATGCCGGTAAATCCAGCCTGCTGAACGCTTTGGCTGGCCGTGAAGCCGCCATTGTCACCGATATTGCCGGCACCACCCGGGATGTGTTGCGTGAACACATTCATATTGATGGCATGCCACTGCATATCATCGATACCGCCGGCCTGCGAGAAGCCAGCGATCAGGTGGAGCAAATTGGCATTGAGCGTGCCTGGCAGGAAATTGAGCAAGCCGACCGGGTGCTCTTTATGGTGGATGGCACCACCACAGCAGCGACCGACCCCCACACCATCTGGCCGGATTTTATCGACCGGCTGCCAGCCAAACTGGGCATCACTGTCATTCGAAACAAAGCCGATCTGACCGGCGAGCCGATGCAAGCCGAGCTGAACCAGGCGGTGCCGGTCTTTCGGTTATCGGCCAAAACCGGTGCTGGTATCGAGGCACTGCGGGAGCATTTAAAGCAATGCATGGGCTTCGAAGGCACCACCGAAGGCAGCTTCCTGGCCCGTCGCCGCCACCTGGATGCACTAGAGCGCGCCCATGAGCACCTGCTAACAGGTAAGGAGCAACTGCACAGCTTTATCGCCGGTGAGATCCTGGCCGAAGAGCTGCGCTTAACCCAGCAACACCTGAATGAAATCACCGGTGAATTCAGCTCCGATGATTTATTGGGACGGATTTTTTCCAGTTTCTGTATCGGTAAATAGCGCGGTAAAACAAAGGAAAGAATCATCCAATAAAAGGAAATATTTCTAATATATTCATTAATTTAGGATAGCTTAAACCTTTCTTTACTTTCCGATAGTTGCTAAAAGTGGGCCTTGGATGGCCCACCAGCTGTGTTTGCTAGGGCCACCAGTGGCCCACTACACAGGAGTAACGCATGAAGTTATCTATTGAGAAAAAACCAGCAGACCGTGCCGGTCGTCAACAACTGCTGTTAACCCGTAACTATGGTTCCTATACCGACGAATCGGGCAAGCGTATTAAAAAGCGTAAACGCCAATCCCTAAATCTTTTTATCTATGCCACGCCAAAAGATAAGGCTCAGCGAGATTACAATAAAAAGACATTAGAACTGGCTGAGCGGATCCAAGCCCAAGCCATTATTGACCTGGCCAATAACAAATATCACTTTGAAGACGAGGCCAAGCAACAACAAAGCTTCATCGACTACATGCAGCAAATTATCGAGGAGAAGAGGAAAACTGACAGCAAATCAAACGTGTCCATTTGGGAGTCAGTGCTGATTCACTTACAGCGATTTTCTGATGGCTACCAGCTATCGTTTGTCAACTTTAACGCAGGATTGTTGCAGGACTTCCGTATTTACCTGACAACGACAGCCACTACCAAGTCAGGTAAAGCTCTGTCATCTAATACCGCATCTTCGTACTTTAACAAAGTAAGAGCGGCACTAAACCAGGCATTTCACGAGGGCATCATTCGCAGAAACCCGGTAAATGAAGTTAAAAGTATTAAGCCAGAGCAAAATAAGAGAGAGTATTTACTTGAGGATGAACTGAAAGCCGCGTATCAGGCCGAATGTCGGTACGACGTGCTAAAACGGGCTTTTCTGTTTGGATGTACCACAGGTCTGCGCTGGAGTGATATCCAAAAACTTAAATGGCAGGATGTCTATTTAAGCGACGGTATAAACAGGATCATATTTAACCACAAAAAAACCAGCAAACTTCAATATCTGGATCTGCCGCATGATGCTATTAAGCTTATGGGTGAACGGCAAACACCTCAGGAGAGAGTATTCAAATCGCTCAGATATTCATCCTACACAAACGTAGCTCTCTTGCAGTGGATGATGCGCGCTGGCATAACCAAGCACATTACGTTTCACTGTGCCCGCCATACTTTTGCGGTAAGGCTACTGACTAACGGTGCTGATATCTATACCGTATCAAAGCTCCTGGGGCACTCTGAGCTTAAAACCACCCAGGTATATGCCGACATCATTGAGAGTAAACGAAAAGCGGCCATGGAGTCGCTACCCAGCCTATGGCATTAACAATCAAATTGGGAAAATAGGGAAACAGGGAAGCATTTTAAATATCAGTAATTTAAGAACTCTATATCTGTCTTCCCTTCCCATTAATTGGCTTAGATTACCACACAAAAACTTGATTTCAGCGTTGAAGTTACCATACAAAGCTTTTCGTTTCGGGTGATCCAGAATTGACGCTTTTCGCCAGACTGAACTAAGTAGCATTGGTCTGTACTTAGTACCTGATTTAGCAGTACCTGGCTGACAGGCTGCTCATTCCTGGCAATTTGGCCAAAACTCGTCTTTCTAGCTCTTTTCATAAACTCAGATTTTGTCATGTTAGCCCCTTATGGATATGTGGTTGGTGAGCCTATAGGCGCTTGTCGCCTACAGGCCCGCCATACCACATGGCCAACATGCACTGCGCAGAGAAATGCCAGTCAAGCTATAAATCGCCCGAAGGGTTGCGCAGCAAGGGGGCCCCACCGCGTGGGGTTCCGATTTATGGCTTTACTGGATTTGAACGGAGTGGTTTAGGGAGATTAATTAAGCAAAGTTTTTTGACGTGAAAGATAGCTTCACTAAAAATCTATGGTAAAAATGGCTATTAGCTTGAACATATAATCAATTGATCTCATTCAAGCTCTATTGCAGCTTCAAAGGGAATAAAAATAATGGCAATAAACTGGAACAACATACGTCCACTTGAGAACTCACAAAATGAAGGCTTTGAAGAAATTGTCTGCCAACTAGCACGCAATGAAATTGCGCCAAATAAAAAAAAATTCGTGCGAAAAGGTAAGCCAGATGCTGGAGTTGAATGCTTTTGGATCTTTGAGAACAATGATGAATGGGCTTGGCAAGCAAAATATTTCACATCGAGCTTGGACAATAGTCAGTGGGTGCAACTAGACAAGTCAGTAAAAACGGTTTTAAGCAAACACCCAAACCTTACAAAATACTACATTGCCATACCCAATGACCCTCCTGATGCTAAGCTTTCAGGTCAAAGCTCCATGCTGGACAAATGGAATAAACGAGTTAAAAAGTGGGAAGGCTGGGCTTCTGATGAAGGGTTAAGTGTCGAGTTTGTTGCGTGGTGGAGCTCAGATTTAATCGCAAGGCTTAGCAAGCCTGAAAATCAAGGATTAATATTCTTTTGGTTTAATCAAGAAGAGTTTACCGATAGTTGGTTCATAAATAATACTGAACAATCCATAGCAGATTTGGGCAAAAGGTATACACCAAATTTTTATGAAAACTTAAATGTAAATCTGGATATATCAAAGATTTTTATTGGGCTAGAAAGAGGCGAAAAGCTAAAAAGTCATATTGAAGCAGCCATTGATGAGCTTCTCCAACTTGGAAGAAAGGCCATTCCATCTGACGAACTGTTGAAAGATGAAAAAAGGAAGCTAGTTCAATCACTTGATGACCTAGAACAATTATTTGTTTCGGTAGAGTTTGATGGTATCGAAGCGATTCCGCAGAAAAGCTTTAAACTTTTAATCGAAGAAGCAAAACTTGTTCTGAATAGAATCAGTGAATTTTATTATGCCGAAGAAGATAAAATAAGGCATAAAACACCTGACCCTCACAACAGATTTCAAAAATACGACTCAGAGATACACTATGTATCTAGGGCCGAACATGCTATTTACGCAGCCCTACAAGTGATATCAAGCGACGAGCTGACTCTGGCTAATAACCCTTACTTGATACTAAAAGGTGAAGCAGGAGTCGGTAAATCACATTTATTGGCCGATGTTATCACTAGAAGAAACGAAGCAGGATCTCAAAGCTTGTTTTTACTGGGTCAACACTTTGTAACGGATGAGGACCCGTGGACTCAAATAAAGAAAAAATTAGATGTTAATTGTTCGTCACATCAATTCTTTGGTGCACTTAGTGCTAAAGCCGAAGCGAGCAAACAACGAATAATTTTGTTTATAGATGCTATAAACGAAGGCAAAGGCCGTTATTTTTGGCCTGAACATATCCGTGGTTTCGTACAAAAAATAAAAAAGTATCCATGGCTTGGGTTGGTGCTGTCTGTTCGTTCAACGTATGCAGATTTACTGGTATCAGAAGAGTTACTGCCAGAGGATGAGTTTATTTGTGTTACTCATTTCGGATTTACAAATGTAGAGTACGAAGCCTCAAGAATATTCTTTGATAACTTCGGCATTGAGCTACCGTCAATTCCATTGCTTCATCCAGAGTTTCAGAATCCATTATTTCTATTATTATTTTGCGAGGGGTTAAGTAAAGCTGGTTATTCAAGAATACCAAAAATACAGGGGCTAACGGATATCATTGGTTTTTTTATAAACAGCATTAACATTAAACTGTCAAAACCGAATCAGCATAATTATTCAACTAACTTAAACGTAGTAGATAAAGCTATTAATGCAATAATTTCTAAAAAATTTGATGCGCCTGACAAAGTCATAACTTATGAAGAGGCGTTTATTGAATTAAATATGCTCTCGCAAAAGTACGGGATCAAATCTGGACTGCTGGATAGCTTAATATCCGAGGGGGTCTTTTCTAAAAATATATTTTGGATCAGCGAGCTGAAAGGCTACCAAGAAGGAATTTACTTGTCATATGAGAGATTTGAAGACCATATGATGGCAAAGTTCTTACTTGAAAAATACCCAAATGTTGAAGAGGAATTTAGAGAAGGCGGCATTTATTATCAGCTTTTTAGCGATCACCACGCTTGCTTCCAGAACAAAGGGATGTTAGAAGCTTTATCGATTCAAATTCCTGAATTAACTGGCATAGAGCTATACTCGTATGCTCAACACATCAAAGGGGAGCTTCCGGTCGTTGAGAGCTTTGTTCAAAGCCTGCTATGGAGAAATTTAAAGCATACTGATCAAAGTATGCTTGACTATATAAACAAAGAAGTTTTTTCGTTTAATGGAACAAAAAATCTATTTTTGGATACCATTATTTCTCTTGGCTCAAACCCAGAAAGTGTGTTTAATGCTTATTTTTTACACAATAACCTTTATAAAAAATCTTTAGCTGAAAGAGATAGCTGGTGGACTGTATACCTCAGAGATGTTTATGAGGACAACAGTTCAATTAGAAGACTAGTCGACTGGGCGTGGAGTAACTGTGATAAAACACATATATCAAATGAATCAATAAAGTTGTCTTCCATAACTATTGCTTGGTTATTTACCAGTACTGACCGAAAATTACGTGACGAGGCCACTAAATCTTTGGTATGTCTCTTGAAAGGGAACGTCGAGATATTAGTTGAAGTATTAAGGGATTTTGAAGAAGTTAACGACCCTTATGTTTATGAAAGACTCTTTGCAGCAGCCTATGGCTGCTCTTTACTAACAAACGATCATTCTTCTCTAAAACCATTGGCAAACTATGTGTATGAAACAATTTTTGATGTCGGAGATGAGGATGTATACCCACATATTTTACTTCGAGACTATGCGCGTGGTGTAATTGAGTATACACACCAAGTAGTTGGAGGCTTAGATTTCGACATTAATATGTGCCGCCCTCCTTACAAAAGCGAATTCCCTACTAAATTTCCAACCAATGAAGAGCTAGATCAAAAATATAAAGTCGAATTTGATAAAGAGAAAAATTACCTTTATTCACAAAGCAGAATTTTAAGTTCGATGACCACAGAGTATGGTCGAGGCACATGCAACTATGGAGACTTTGGACGTTATACATTTCAATCAGCACTTAGCTCATGGGATGTTAACGCTGATGAGCTAAGTAATGTGGCTGTTGAGTGGATATTTGAAAGATATGGATATGACGCGGAATTACACGGTGAGTTTGATAGAACCGTGGGCTCTGGTAGAGCTAGAGCTTCTCGTAGCGAACGCATTGGTAAAAAGTATCAATGGATTGCACTACACGAGGTTTTAGCACGGGTTTCTGATAATTTTGATATGAAGTCAGAGCAAGATTGGCAAAGTAAAAAAACAGAGCCATACCAAGGTACTTGGCAGCCAAATGTTCGAGATATCGACCCATCAATGCTTTTTAGATATTCAGAAGGAGAAAGTAAAGGAGCTCCTGAAGATATGTGGTGGTTCAGTGAGAAAAATGAAAGCTGGCATTTAAGTAACAAAGAATGGATTCAAGATACTAACGGCTTACCTTACCCTGAATCCCTTATTTCAGTAATTGATGATAAGAATGAAGAATGGTTGGTACTCGAAGGATACCCTGAATGGGTAGAGCCTAAAAAAATAGGTAAAAAGCAGTGGAATCACCCCCACAAAAAAATGTGGTATCAAGTTAAAAGCTATATCGTTTCAGAAGATGGATATCAAAGCTTATTTGAGTGGGCAAAAAAGCAAGATTTTATGGGCAGATGGATGCCTGAGGCATCAGATAGGTATCAAGTGTTTGACCGTGAATACTATTGGTCTCCAGCTCATAAATATTTTGACAACTATTACTATGGTGGCGTAGAACACCACAAGATAAATTTAAAAGATCCTGATGACAGAAAAATTGAAGTTACATTAACAACATGCAATTACTCTTGGGAAAAAGGACGTGACGGTTCAATCGAAGGATCATTTAATATATTGAAGCCATCTACTTTCATTTATCATGGTATGGGGTTAAAGCCTACGAGCAATGTATCTGAGTTTGTTAACGGTAATCAAGAGCGATGCTGCTTTAGCCCATCATTAGGCAAAAGGGATAGCGCATTCTTGTTGGTTAACAAAAAGCTTTTTTTAGAGTATTTAGAAGCTCATAAACTTAAGGTTATTTGGACGATTCTAGGTGAAAAAAATATAATTGGCGGCCATAGTAATAAGGGGCATTCTGGTCGCTTAGAAATTAGCGGAGCGTATAAGCTTAGTAATGATGGTTTTGAAGGAATAATAAATACAAAATCAATGTAACTTTGATGAAAAAACGCTTCAATTAGGGAACGAGTCGTCCCTACTGCCAAGGTAGGGACGACTCGGAGAGTCGCTACGCAAGGCCCTTGCTCATGATGCCTTGCAACAGAATCTGCTCTATAACGATCTTGGGCCAGAAGAGGGACGTTGATTTTTCCTGTTGCAATCGCTGATCAATATGATATCTTTTGAATTGTACTCGCTCGCCAAGAGCAAAAAGAAAAAGGGCGCTTCAGCTGCCCGCAACACGCCTCCAGAAGTGCTACGTCCGTAGCAACGGGTCGCAAGACCAAACCCCAATATCTACAAAACCACCGTAGTCTGGTATTGCCTTCAACAGAAGCCATCCAGCTCAGCTTGTATTGCTTTAGATCAGTTAGCCCTTGTGTCTCTGTGACAACATTCCCGGTTGCGACCGTGCATGTGGCTTCAAAACTTACCTATTCTTGGTTAACACCCCCTGATCTTCGGTTTTGATTTTTTCTCTCGCTTTAAAGCACTTTCGTTAATCAATTAGAGGAAAAAAACATGAGCCAATTAGGTTATCGTTTGCATCAAATGGTCAATGTCCAACACAAAGAGGGCAGCTATGGTACCCGCAACAGCCGGGGAAAAATCTTAGATATGGCGGCAAAACAGCTGCTTACAGGTGGCTTTAAGCTGCGAGACCCTGGAGGGTTAAAAACTAAACATGTCGATTTTCTGGTATCGAAGTGGCAAAGCGATGGCATTGCCGATAAAACAATTAAAAATCGCTTAGCGGCCGTTCGGTGGTGGGCGGATAAAATCGGTAAACGCAACATCGTCGCTCGTGACAATGATAGCTATGGTATTGCTACAATTCGCAATAACCCGCTAGGTAAATCCAGGCAGCTGGATATGGAGAAACACGCCAAGGTCAGTTGCAGTCTGATTAAACTATCACTCAGGCTTCAGCAGGAGTTTGGCCTTCGCCGTGAGGAAGCCATTAAATTTAATCTCTCCTATGGATGGCAAAATGATTATATCCGGTTAAAAGGTTCCTGGACCAAAGGTGGCAAATATCGGGAAATCGCTATTACCAATCAATCACAGCTAGCACTATTGAAAGAAATTGCCACAACGACCAAATCAGCACTAATACCGGCAAGCAACAATTACGCTCAGCAACTTGGACGGTATGAACGGGAGACATCCCGTGTTGGTTTAAGCAAGAACCATGGGTTACGCCATCATTATGCCAGGCAGCGATTTTTGGCGCTCACTGGCTGGCAATGCCCAGCAGACGGTGGCCCTAAAAGAAACACTTTAAATGCTGAGCAGCATGAGCTTGATACATCAGCGCGACTACAGATCAGCAAAGAGCTTGGGCATGAAAGGCTAAGCATCACATATTCTTATTTGGGCAGCTAAATTTGGCATGCCAAATTAATTTGGGTACGCGAATTTAGGTTTATCATTGATGAAATAATTACATCAATGAGGAAATATAGATGATTTACAACAATCCAGATGAAGTGGCAATTCAGCGGTATCACAAAACTATCAATAACTTAGGAGGGGCTATTAGCATTGGTTCGGGGTTAACAGTGCTGACTGCAGATATAAACCCTGTTGCATGGGCATGGCTAATTTCCGCTGTAATAATGCTTTGGTGTGCATGCCAGGGTAGAGATGTTCGACAGCTAAAAAAGCGAAGCCCAAAGCTGCCAATTCTATGGAGCAGTTTCGTCCAAAATTGCTTGTTATTGCATTTTGGTATGGCACTACTAGCTATGATAGGTCTGGAGCTACTCTAAGTTTAACTCGCGAATCAACATAGTGTTCGGAAGCTAAAAATTAGGCATGCCTAATTTTTAGCTGTTACCTTTCCAATCAATGATAGCAGCAGCTAGCTCATCTTCAATGCAGTAAAAGAAGGCTGTAGGCACATTCAGTACCTTACTTAAAGCAATCACCGTCTTGAAATCAGGCGAGTGAACACCACGCTCATACTGGTTCATTCTGGCTGAAGCAGCAAAACGATCCATACCGGCCAAAATACCCAGTTGCTTCTGAGATAGCCCTTTCCGTTTTCTTGCCTGCTTTAACCGCTCAGGGAGCGGCGAACCATCGTTAGTATTCAATCTTAGTGTAAGACATTGGCTATTGAAAACTAAGATTGTCTTAGCTTTAATAGAGGCTGGATACTAAGGAATCCTTAGCAAATTTGGCATGCCAAATTTTTTAGAGCGAAAACGAGGGCTATGAATGAAAATTACCTTATTAAGCTTAACCTGTGCGGCATTGCTGGCAGGCTGTGTCACGGTAACCAACAGCAAAGGCGAGCGATACGAGCTAACCAGGGGCGGTTTAAATACTATCGGCCCAACAAATACGAATCGGTATGCACAAGCTAAATTTTGTACCGGGCAAGTTGGATTAGAGCAAGTACAAACTAACCCTCAATTTACAGATGGAGCGTATGTAGGCTATTACAACGAGCATAACAATGCAGGTATCAGCCTGGATGAGTTTATCAATGCAAAAACCGCGAGAATGAATGAGTTCGACCGAGCACGAAGTGAGCGTGCTTACCTGGAGTACTATAACGAGCGCCAGTACATTCGGGAGTATTACCTTACAGGATTTGCAGAACTCGGTGAGTATGACTTTGATAAAGAGACCTTCCCTCTTCACTTTTACAATCGTTATGAGATTGACCTTGGAGCAATGGGAGAGCATATATTCTGGTTACAGTTGGAGAAATTTGCAGAGCTAAATGTGCCCACCAAACATGCTGAGGATTTCCTAAAGCAATTCACTAAAAAACGGCTTGGCCAATACGAGATTGATCCATCCTTATCGGTTGCCCTGGGTGGCCGAAGCAACCAACAAGCCAACTCGAATAGACGGGTCCGATACTATGCGTCTTTTTCACAAGCGGAAATGCAGGATAGCGAACTGCATTTTAAACCAACCAAAGTGATCATCGAAAATATCGTTGGCGATTGCAGCTATGCATTACCACAAGCAAAAAACTAAGTAATTCTTAGTAAAAAATTTGGCATGCCAAATTTTTTTGATAAATCGGAGGCAGGAATGTGGGGTAAAGTATTAAAAGTAACTGGCTTGGTGGCCCTTGGCGTCCTTGATGTTGTGCTATCAAGCGATGATAGTGACGATCAACACCAGCTGGATATGCTTAACGATGGTATGGGTAATATTCATGCTGATGGTGAAAGTATGACCCGGCAAGAGGCGGAGGATAAACAAGCCCTTGGTGAGCTGTACGATACCTACTATTGATTTGAGATGGCGAAAATTTTCACCTGAAAACTAAAACCTACAACCAGTTTTCAGGTGAAAAGCATATAGAGGAGATGAAAACACTAAGCTTTAAACACATTTTCCATACATTTGAGATGCTGAAGCATCTCCCCATTTTTCAAAAGAAAGTTAAATGCCTTAACTCTTTCTGGCTCTATGGCCTGAACATCAATCTTCCATAAATGTACCAAGTAGAAGAATAAGACGGCCTTGACGTTAATGACAAAGCTGTTAGTGCTTTCGTCTATATCGAACTCATAACGAAGCCTAGATTTATCTGCCTCACTTAGACCTGGGTGAAGCTCCAAATGTATTGGCGTCGTGATATGCCAATCTGCATCTTGCTCAATCTTTTCATTAGTTGCTGCCGGTAATGAAGTAAGCTCCTCGACCGAAGCTACTCTAGAAAAATCGAAACACTTAAAACTCCCGCCATTACCGCTCATATCTTTATGGTAAGCCCTAAACATCCAGTTGTTACCATCGTAAAAAAAAGCTGTTGGGAAGAGTAGCCTTTCGCTATGTTTGCCACTTCCTGACAAGTAGTGGCATTTGATCGCAATCTTCTCACTAATCGCGCGGGTAACTTTAGAGACGATATTTACATCAAGCCTTTTAGGCCTCAAGCCAACTCTTGCAAAAGGCAGTAAAGGCACATCTTTTAACTTATTTTTATTAAATCCGCTTGCTAGCATGCTCAACGCTACCTCGGCATCCCAAGTAATTAATGGCTGGTATGTAGCTCTTAAAATGACATTTTTTGCTGGTCGTCTATCGTACTCAACATTTTTAGGACGAATAGAGCGGTACTCTGTTATGGCTTGTGACGCTGCAGCCTCTTTAAGTCCAAAGAACTCGAAAAGCTCTCCTCGACTAAGACCACCTTTAAAAAACAACAAAAAATCTATATAGGCCAATCGCTCAGCCATTTGAACGCCTTTCTCTCTGACTAAGTGATCATAGGTGAAGTTTTCCATCATCGCCGCCCCCATTTCTTCCAACTCATACCCATACTACTCGATTTATCAACCCTGGCAAAGATGATTAATATTCATCGAGATCAAGCTTGCCATCTATGGCACATACGATTATTATACATGCAAGGTCACAAAACGACCTTAGGCACTATATATAGGATTCAAGAGGTAGTGATGAACTATATATAGATTTTCAAACTTTAGTTTTTTATGGAGGTGGCAATGGCTACCAATGGTATTTCAGGTGATAACAGACGACATGGGGCTGTGCGTAAAAGATCTCAAACTCAAACCCAAAGTGGACATTGGGTAAAACGAGATTCAAACACTGGTCGATTTATGGATGTCAAAACTTCAAGCAAAACCCCATTTAAGGGGGTAAGAAAAGAAAAATAGGCATTAGCTTCACACTAATGCCTACTCTGTGGAACTGGAAAATTGTATTTCGCACATACAACTTTCGGACTCTATATCGGAGGTCTCAAGTCTCTCAGATATAATGTCAACTCTACTAAAATCGAGCTTGATATCTTATCTGGGCTTGTTCCACATTACAAGAGATTCCTCCCTCACGAGTATGAGGATTTGATCATGGCAAAAGCTAAAGTTGTCCATGTTACAAATTATCCACGATTCCGCTTTGGACGCTGGGAGCAAGTTTGTTCCCATTGGCGCTCGTTGCCTTCGTAGGATAGCTTTCTAATTCAGGTGCCCAACTTAAGGGCACCTTTACGAAAAGATGTCCTTATAAATCAGAAAGCTAAGGTCTTTCTTAAGTTAAAATTTGGCATGCCAAATTCCTTTCTTAGTTAGAAATGCGAAGCCGACCAAAACTTGGAGTTAGAATGAACCTTGAAGACCTGCAACAAGTTGCTGAATTAAGGCCTTTTATTCCGGCTATTAAAGAGTTACGGCAGCGAATGGAAGGCATTGAGCTGTACAGGGAGCCATTGGCATTTCAGCTGGCCAATAGCTATCAGAGGGAAGAACAGCTTTATTTAGACCTGATGAAGCAAAAAATCTTTGCTTTTCAGGTCAGCAATGAACGAAATGAACATTGGGATATCTTGAAGGAATCATTTAATCAATTCGCTAGCAGAAGCACTGAGCTAATCTTTGCTGCCAAAGGTGCATCCTCGGACAGGCTGCAGGCCATCAATCAATGGCTGATCGATTTGTGCGACTGGGGGCAAACTGGCTTCTCGAATATCACCCGCCATTAGCCTCACACATCAATTGAAACGCACAACACAAAAATTTGGCATGCCAAATTTTTGTGTTAAAAAACACGATCCTAAAAACCCCCTTCAACTCGACCTAGTTTTTCTCTGAAAAAAATATTTCCTAGCGCTACCGTAGATATATCGGAAGCAATCGGAAATCAAAAGCATGTATGAATCATTAAGTAGTGGGCTGTATATCAATCAACAAGATGGTGAATCGAAATTTCTCTGTGGTCCGATTCGGGTACTGGGAATTACTCGCGATTCTGATAATCGCAGAAACTATGGCCTATTTATTGAGTGGATAAATCTGGATAACAAAACCATTCGCCAAGTTTTTCCCCGCAAGCAAATCATCAGCGAAAATGGCAGGCAACTGAAAGAAGTTCTTGTAGATACCGGGCTTGCAGTATCAAACAGAGCCCGTACTTGGGAACAAATTATTACTTTCCTGAATCAATCCATCCCGAAAGCTCGTCTGATCAGTTCATCGCGGACAGGTTGGCTGAATCGAAGTTTCATTACGCCAGATTGGTGCATTAGCAAAGAACATGAGCCCGTTATTTATTCTGGTAGCCGAACAGAGCTAATGTCTTCAAAAGGCTCACTTGAAAGTTGGCAAACTTCTGTCGCCCCACTGTGTTTGAACAATCCTATGCTAATTTTTAGTATTTGTTCAGGATTAGCCGCACCACTACTTTATTGGCTGAACTGGCCTAGCTGTGGTGTACACCTATTTGGCAAATCAAAAATAGCAAAAACTACCGTACTTAACCTCGCGGCCAGTTTGTATTCAAATCAAGACTATGTAAACAGCTGGCGGTCAACGGCCAACGGCTTAGAGATAATTGCGTCAACCCACAACGATATGTTGCTTTGCCTGGATGAACTGCACCAGGTGAATGCTGAAGATGTCGATCAGTCTATCTACATGTTGGCAAATGGGATGTCGAAAACCCGCAGTAACCAAGACGGCACCCTCGGAGAAAAGAGAAAATGGAGGCTTCTATATCTCAGCACAGGTGAAGTTGGGTTAGAGGAAAAACTATCCGCTATTCAGAAAAACCTTAAAGCGGGCCAAGAGATTCGTTTTCTGGAAGTGCCGGCAACCAGAAAGTTCGGTATTTATGACGATCTCCATGGCTACTACTCTATTCATGAACTCTCCCAAGCCATTTGGAATGGTATCAGCCTTAATCACGGGTCCGTATTCAAAGCATGGGTCGAATATCTTAGCAAAACTGAAAATCTGCCATTGCTCCTAAGCAACCAAATAACCCAAATGCTTAATCAATGGCAACAAGCCGGTGACGGCAATCAGGTAACCGAAGCAGCAAAACGGTTTGCCCTACATGCGGTAGCTGGTGAGCTGGCTATTTCTGCTGGTTTGCTTCCGTGGCCAACAGGCACCGCGGAAGAAGCCGCGCAAATTGCTTTTGAGGCTTGGCCGGATACCAGGGGTAGCAATGTTGACTCGGAGGACAAAAAAATAGAAAAACACCTGCCAATAGCATTAAAACGTTGGCGTAAAAAACTGCTGCCTGAAGGCCGACCATTACAAGATCAATATGGCTACATCATTCAGGAAAAGAATATTCAGGCTTGGTACCTGACACGTGATGCCTTTAAAGAAGGGCTTGAACTCAACTTCAAAAACCAAGTTTCTCAATCAGTGCAGTACATGGCCAGCCAGGGCTGGATGGAAACCAGTGAAGGCAGAGACACATTCAAACGTGTGATTCCTGGTGGCCCAGCTGGAGGCAGATATTTCAAAGTGCTACCTCACAAGATAGTGAGCGATTTAGCGCTAGACGAAATACTTTCCCAACCAATATTCCCAAGTTATGGACATGATTCATAAGGGGTTTCCCTTATTCCCTATTTCCCACGAGATTTAAAGGAACCCGACAATGACAGAAAAGAATGAAAATTTTGCTTTACGTGATAACACCCAACGAAATAATTCAAACACTGCTGTGGAGGTAATGATGCACGGTAACTTAAATAACAAAGCAGTATTAAATGTAGCTGAGTGTTCAGCTTTCACTGGGTTGAGTGTCAGCTATATCTACAAGCTAACGCATACCGGTAAAATTCCTCACTCTAAACCCAATGGCAAGTTAGTTTTTTTCGACCGGAAAAAGGTTGAGGAATGGCTACTCAGCAATCCTATCGAAACTGAGGCCGACAGATCTCATGTAATCACACAGAAAATCAATTATCTAAAGCTAAGAACATGATGAGATTTCTGGCAGATTTATTAGGTAGCTGCGAATAAATCTGCCCATTTATTGCCTTTATCCTGAGTAAGGATTCGTTATCCATATCAACCCCAGTAGAACAACTAACAGCCTGTTAAAACTGTCCGAACCAACAATGCTAGTGATCCATTCTTTAGCAACTTTGAGCTTAACCCTGTTGAAATCAGACCAGAAAAACACATTAAAATATGTACTATACACATTAATTTATGTATTTATCCATTGTAAGTGGTATCATGCTCCTCGATGAGATACGAAGAATTTAAACGGCAAATTGCGAAAGCAGGACTTACAGTTCGCGCTTTTGCAGAACTGATAAAGCAATCACCTAACTCGATTACAAACTACGCAGGTACAGACAAAGTTCCAGCGCACTTATCAATCATTGTGGTATTACTTGCTGAAATGAAAGAGGCAGGTATCGAGTATAAAACGGCTATTCAGAAGCTCGATTTACAAACAAATAAGCCACGTGGTCGCAGTATCAACAAAAAGAAAAAAATTGGAGAGCGGGAGTGATTAATCAAATAGTTAGTTACTGGATTGAAAATAAACACTACATCCGCGAAATACCTCCCGCAGATTATGAAGTGATGCCAGGATTAAGATGGGGAAGTCATGGAAACATTTTCACACCCGCATATTGGCTATCTCAGTATTGGATGGCCAAACTGGATGAAGCTGAGTTCTCACCTTACAAAACAGAAACCAACATTCTGGACGAGATAGTATTTTGTATGCTGGGTGGCTTTGGGGTTACAGCAGAATTATCAATGGCGGCCTTTCAGCATTGTAAATCGGAAGGACTAATTGACAACAAGGTCACTGACGTGTCGGAGTGGGAAAGAACCTTGAGTGAGAAATTAAATCTCAATGGACGTCTTGTTAAGTACCGCTATCCAAAGCAAAAGTCGAAATACCTTGCATCAGCGATGCAATTTATTAGCAATAATGATGTTGTGTCATTCCGAGGCAAGCAACTTAGAGATGAGCTATTAAAAATTAATGGTGTTGGCTACAAAACTGCCGGTTGGATAGCGCGAAACTTCTCTGATGCTGATGATGTAGCGATACTTGATATTCACTTGGTTAGAGCTGGCGTAATCTGTGGTTTCTTCGATAAAGAACAACGTGTAGAACGTGATTACATGGCTATGGAAGAGCAGTTTATAAATTTCTGCAATGCCATTGGAGCACGACCATCTGTACTTGACTGTCTTGTTTGGGATCAGATGAGAGATTTTGGTGACTTTGCTCTCGAGATATATAATTCAGTTATGAACACAAAAACAACTGTGGTAAAACCGTTGCAAAATAAACCAAGTCAGCTTCAACTATTTTCAAATGTAATGTGAATTTGGCATTACCTCAACACACCAAACTGAGATAGCACTCCTGAATGTTTGTAACAGCCCTGACACTGGCCACAACTCAAATCTGCTTTGTGACATGAATGTGACCACCCTAAAATATCCATAGGTATTTTGGAGCTCTCAATTAGCTCAGCTGTTGTCATATGTAAGGCTGGAGCAATAACAGACAATTCACCTTCTTGAATCTTTAGTAGGTGGTTCATTGCTTCAACAAACTCTAAACTACCATCTTTGTGCCGAAAGTCAGTAGCAACACTACCTATAAGGATACGTTTCAACCCCATTTTTATTGCAACCATGGATGCAATGGTTATTAAGTATTGGTTCCGGTATGGCCAAAATTCTGGATGCTCAGATTGATTAGTGTATTTATTATTCGGCGCCATATCGCCAAAACCGAATTCACTAATGTCAGCTTGATAAGCTAAATGTTTCAAACCTAACAAATGACATATTTTAGTTGCAGAGTTGAGTTCAGCCCTTGCAGCTCGTTGCCCATAGTCAATTGTTAAACAAAGGTCTGGTTTACAAAGAGCAGCTAACGCTGTCGAATCCAGTCCACCAGACATCAAGAGTAAGTCAGACATCGCCCATCAAGTGCCAGCAGGTAGAGTAAATTGCCGTTGCAAAATCATCAGTCACTTCACAGCCCGAACCTATTATCATGGTCAGATCTGACGCAGAAACATTTTCAGCAGCAACAACTACTGGAATTTCTAATGCACGAGCATAACCTATTTCAAAAATTGTTCCAGGATCCAAACCATCAAGCAGCGCGATAACAATACCTGACTCCTGTAATGCTTTAAGATCGGCAGAAGCAACAGCATTGACATCTCCCTCTCCTACATCATGGATAGGTGAGAAAACATTAAAGCCAAAGTCCCTTAATATACTTCGAGCTTCATCAATTAACCATTGCTGGGCAGTATTGAAAAATGGACCTGCAAGGTAAATTTGAGTGCTGGGGATTGCTCGAATACCCTTTTGAGAACGACTTACTTGGCTTTGCAATGATTCAACCAGCATGTCATCCAATAAAGCAGGTGAAATAATGTCTATTCCTGTTTCTACGTATTTAGAAACAGCATAAGAGGAAAACCATGCAGCATCGAAGGGATCTACATTCTTCAGCAACCAAGCATAACCAAATGAGGCAGTGAAAATATCACCGGAACCAATTTTGAAAACTCTTTTAGACGGAAAAGGTGAAATCCATTGGCTTTGTGTTTTCGTTGCAACTAACGCACCTTGAGCTCCGCATTTGATAATCACAACATCCGCTGTTTTAAGTAATTTTGAAACTATTTTTTCAGGTTCGGACTCGCCTGTTAAAGCAATACCTTCAGAAAGTGATGCAACTATCGCCAAAGACTCAGCTGAAGAGCCATTAATATCGAATGGATCAGCATTGCATCCGTCTTGAGGATCATAAACGACCTTTTGACCGTGCAATACTGGACGGCCCTCTAGCATGCCAAATACTATTGCCTTAGTTGAATGAATTTCAGTGGTTTTTTTACAACTGGAGGGGGAAGATTTATTAAGTTTGAATATCCGTGGGGTTGATAATGGATGTCGATATCTGAACCAACAGTCATACTCTGCGGACGAGTAATTAAGCTGAAATTTAAACGTTTCGGATAGTCTTCGAAACTCTGATTCAAATTGCGTACCTAAATGAGAGTTTAATGTTACTGAAACGCCTCCACTGGCCAAAAATATAGAGGCTCTACCGCCACTACCTCGAGTCAATGTTACCCGAGGATAGCCGCACTCCTCGCCATAAACGCCTCCAACCACTGTGAGCTGATTCGCATTCATATAGAGTGAACCTGTACAGTACAAAGGCCACCATTTAACGCCACAACATCGGCTTCAAAAATAAAACCTTGCATCATACATTGTATTAAACGAGGTACATTAGGCCCAGTCAAAGTACCAACAATACTTGCTTGATTCAACACATGTACAGATGGAGAAGCACCCTGAATCAGGCTTAACGAAAGCTTTTGACCCACTTGCAATGAGCTAATAGTTGCTGGTTGCGGTGAGGCAATATCCGCACGAAATGCCAATCTCTCGCATGGATTACTAGGTGCAGTAGGTGTCCAACCACCACCAGATCCGCCCATAAAACTCTCCTTGTTAAAAAATTGAACAGTAATCAACATATCTGATTTAGGTAATAACTACAACTCTATATATGAACAAGTATTTTCATACAGATAAGTTGCGGAAAAGTTTAACATTATGATTGAATAGGAATTCTCGAATGGACACTTGCACAATTTTTTTTAATGCGAAAGCAGCCCACTGATGGGCCACCAAAAAAATCATTAGTTATTGATAAATAAATATTTTTTACTTTATGTATCGGGGAAGTAACAAAGCACAACAAACGTATTACTTCTAAAATCCTCGGACGGCATCCTATTGTGCTGCTGAGTCACTGATTTCAAACAATACTGAACTGATGATTTACCTTACTGAACCATGTAACACCTCTCTTTGATTAGTACCTGAGTTAGTGGTACCTGGCTGACGAGCTGCTCAATCCTGACTATTTGGTCAAAACTCGACTTTCTAGTTCTTTTAAAAAATTCAGATTTTGTAATTTTAGAACCTTATGTATATGTCGTTGGTCAGCATATAAGCGCTTGTTGCCAAAAGGCTTACCATATGAAGCCATACTACATGGCCAACATGCATTTCCCAAGTGATGATGCAGTACTCAAATTGCTGTATCTGGCTTTACACCAGATTGCTAAAAAGTGGACAATGCCACTGCGAGATTGGAAGCCAGCCATGACGCAGTTTATGATTATGAACGGTTACCAAGTATCGTTATGATAAACAGCCACTTACACAAAAGATTTTATAGTCTCGGGTTAAACGTTTCAATTAATGCCCTTCGAAATTTGGCATGCCAAATTCCTATCTAAAATACGAATATCATTATCTGTTTTACTATGTGAGCAATCACGTTGTTTTGCCCGCTCCTGTAAAGCAGTACCTGACTCCGAATGTTTACGTCCCATGTTACTAAATACTTGAGAGGTTGGATAAAACCGAAGATAAAAAAAGCTGCATCAAGCAGCTTTTTTTAAAACCTCTCCAATCAAGCGCTTTCTGCAACAAGTTTTTTCTCATTTGTGCTTTTTTGAGGAGATGAGACTTTGGCTCTAAAAATCTGCTGTTGCCACTGCGGCCATACTGAGACCTTTTGGCTAACAAGCTCCATATGCTCAGCTAAGGTTCTATTGTCTTTTTTAGTCATTTTTTTCCTCTCCGCTCACCTTCATATAACTCTTTAGATGTGCATTTGCTATCGCCGTTGCAAACTCCTCTCGAGCAATATATTGCAACTCGTCAGGAGTAAGTCTCAGTGTAGCGGATTCTCGAGACCAGTCTACAGTTTCGCCATTAGATTTTTTTCGTTTTATCTCCCGACCATTACCCAATTTTAGCGAAAATAAATTCAAAAAACTGCGGGGACCAACTCCCACAAATGGTTCAAACGATAACTTACCATCGGATGCTCCCTCAGAAATCGCATCGTCGTGAAAATCAAAAGCTTTACTTTTAGAGTAAGGTTCAACATACACAACTCGAGCGACACCCGCAGCAATAATATGTTTCGCACAGTTATGACAAGGAAACGTAGTGCAATAAAGCGTAGTTCCAATAGTACTGTTATTTGACCTTCCACAAGAGAGTATTGCTTCCATTTCTGCGTGCACGACTCGGCCATACTCAGTGATATCACTAAGCTTTGTGCGTTTAAACTTATTACGCACTTCGACCGAGTCTTCTAAACCTAATTTTAAGATCAGGTCATCGACAATATCTTGGATTTCACGTTTGTTAGCATCAAATCCCCGCTTGTAATCCCGCCCCTGATCAACATCCACGATCTCTGACTGAGATAAAATAGGCCAATACAAGCCGCCCATCGGCTTCGGTACATCATTTGCTCCAGTAGAGATAATATTTTTGTCTTTAGCGAGCACCGCTCCAACCTGTCGAGATAAATCAGCAGAACGAGTAGAGGCAGAAAATGCCATGTACATTGCATACTCGTCAAATGTTGGAGTAAGGAACGGAAAACCAAAAATCAGCTTAAAGACCCTTTCTACATCCGCTTTATTCTTATCCATATTTTGATCTTCATCTATGAAAAAGTCTGACAGATGAAAGGTATCCCGAGTATGTTGCCCATGACCACTATCAGGGCCTTCGTCAGCATCTCTCGCTATAAGTTGCTCTACTAATGTCTTAGGTTCCGCTTGCCTTAACTTTTTACAAAGTGTCTGATACCTCTTTTCGTAACTAGCATGAATACCTATTACAAACAAACTATTACCATAAGTTTCTCTCAGTGCTTTGACTTCTTCAGGATGCTTTAATGAGCGAATTACCCACGCCTTCTTACTTAACGGTCGAGGCTCCTCTCCTTCCAAGATACTTGCTCTTCTTTTAGAAATTTCTGCAATAGCAGAATAGGCTAATGCAGCATTGTTTTCAGTAATATCTCTGTATTTGTTCCCAACTTCCATATAGTGCTGTATGGTTTTTATTCTAGAAAGGCCAGTGGGCTTTTTGTTTAACTCGTTCAATATATTTTCTGAGACTCGTATAACATCAGGCTTGAAGTCATATAACTCCAACTCTTCGGTGATCATGGTAATAAATCTATTAAGATCAGTACCTACAGCACACACGAGTGCAATGACAACTTCAGAAAACTCATCAGATTCAGGGCTAACTTTGGAAATGTTAGATTTCTTATCTTTCATACTCGTTCCATCTTTTAAACCGTTCTCTTTAACTGAATCTAACAGTAATACTTTGACCAATCTAGAATATATTGTGCAAATTCAACTGCCAAACGATAAAAAATGCGGCTGGCCACCAAGCAACTTACTTAAAGCAAAGGCAGTTTTAAATCTGCTGTATTTACTCAGCACTCATACTGGTTCATCCAGGCAGAGGCAGAAAACTAATTCATTTCTGCCAGAATGCCCTACTGCTTTTGTCATAAGACACGTATCAGCCTTAATCACGGGTCCGTATTCAAAGTATTGGTCGAATATCTTAGCAAAACTGAAAATCTGCGCCGCCCTAAGCAACCAAATAACCCAAATGCTAAATCAATGACAACAAGCCGGTGACGGCAATCAGGTAACCGAAGCAGCAAAACGGTTTGCCCTACATGCGGTAGCTGGTGAGCTGGCTATTTCTGCTGGTTTGCTTCCGTGGCCAACAGGCACCGCGGAAGAAGCCGCGCAAATTGCTTTTGAGGCTTGGCCGGATACCAGGGGTAGCAATGTTGACTCGGAGGACAAAAAAATAGAAAAACACCTGCCAATAGCATTAAAACGTTGGCGTAAAAAACTGCTGCCTGAAGGCCGACCATTACAAGATCAATATGGCTACATCATTCAGGAAAAGAATATTCAGGCTTGGTACCTGACACGTGATGCCTTTAAAGAAGGGCTTGAACTCAACTTCAAAAACCAAGTTTCTCAATCAGTGCAGTACATGGCCAGCCAGGGCTGGATGGAAACCAGTGAAGGCAGAGACACATTCAAACGTGTGATTCCTGGTGGCCCAGCTGGAGGCAGATATTTCAAAGTGCTACCTCATAATATAGTGAGCGATTTAGCGCTAGACGAAATACTTTCCCAACCAATATTACCAAATTATGGGCATGATTCATAAGGGGTTTCCCTTATTCCCTATTTCCCAAAGAGATTAAAGAACCCATAATAATGGCAGTAAAAAACAATAATTATGCTTCATCAGATAATAACCCTTCAGAGAAATCTAGATCCGCTACGGAGGTAATGATGCAAAGCAACTTGAATAACAAGGCAGTATTGAATGTAGCGGAATGCTCAGCTTTCACCGGGTTGAGTGTCAGCTATATCTACAAACTGACGCATACAGGTAAAATTCCTCACTCTAAACCCAATGGCAAGTTAGTTTTTTTCGACCCGAAAAAGGTTGAAGAATGGCTTCTAAGTAACCCGATTGAAACTGAAGCTGACAGTAATAATTTTATTGCCACGCAAGTAAGAGCTCAGAAGCTAAGGCCATGATGTCAAATCGGGGCAGATTTAGCGGTTTCAAACTGCCATATCTGCCCAGCCTATCAGGATTAATACCTAAATCCGACTACATTTCCATTGCTATCTCTCGTAGGTAATGAGTGAGTATCGATTAGGCAACCTCGATATAACATCATATTTGGTAACCAGAAACACCTGTCTTGGACTATCTTCAAAGCCTGTTTAAGTGATCGGAAATATACACTGGGGGCAACTCGATAAAAGTCCATACCTTCAACTTCATCAGATATAAACAAATCCAACTCCGAAGCTGTATGAGTATCTTTCATAAGCAATCTATCTTCACTATCTTCATCTATGAGCTGGCCATATAGTTTTCTTAGCTCTTGCTCAAACAGGTATGCAAACGCTGAACGATCAATTTCAATAATTGAACCATCGTCAATATCAACTTGCTCACCAGAGTCAAAAGCCATAACACAACCCTTGTGAAAAGCCCATTCAATTTCTTCAGACTTTTCACGCCAAGATAATAAATGTTTCCAATGATTAAATTTCATCTGAACAGCAATAGCATCTAATGCCTGCTGGTGAGAGATCTTTTTTTCTCGTTTAATTTTTCTAGCTTGCTGCTTAAATTTCTCTATGTCTATCTTGGATATGACAAAACTTGTGAAGTATTCGACTGGAATTGAATCAAAATTAAAGCTGGATAGATTTACGCCTTTAGGGGGCTTAACGTGAAATAACATAGTCTGTGCTCCGTTACACGAGCAGACCGGTGCCCACTGCCAGATAGCTCATGAATGATCACAAACTTTAAATTGAATTGATAAACCGTCCCGTCCGGGTTCGCCAAGGTGGGCAGCAAGCGCCGGTAGCGCTCTGTTTCAAAATAGCCAACTAAATAGATATGTGTCAATATCTAATCCCTAATATCTGTAGTATTGGGGATTAAAAGTTAATTTTTTTGAGGTGAAAATGAGCGAAGCGATAAAAGTCAGTCCAGACACCAAGGATAATGGTTTATTCTGCGTAATTAAAAATGGTACGCCATTTCAATGCGGATTGAGTCATAAAGATGCACTAGATTTAGCAGCGCATTTGAAGAAAATAGAATTTGATACACAACAGGCTGATGAGCCAGCACTTTCACCTCCAATGAAACCATGATAATTTTTAATCCGAGGCTGGCCCTTAACTGGGCCACCTAAAACAAGCTTAACTACTGTTTTATAATGAAATTTCACTTTCTGTATCGGTAAATAACCTACCACCACCCTTTTCTACGGAAATACCACAGCAGGCCGCCGGCGATGGCGGCCATCAGACCAAGGATCAAGGCATAGCCATATTGCCAGCTGAGCTCTGGCATGATTTCAAAGTTCATGCCGTAAATACCAGCAATAAACGTCAGCGGAATAAAGATGCTGGCCATCATGGTCAGAACTTTCATCACTTCGTTGGTGCGGTTACTGACGCTGGTCAGATACAGGTCCAGCAAACCGCCCAGCACATCGCGCAACGTTTCCATGGTATCGATGATATGCACGCAGTGGTCGTAGACATCACGCAGGAAAATACGGGTTTCTGGCTTAATCAGAGCATACTCATCGCGCAGCAGGCTGCTGAGCAACTCCCGCAGTGGCCAAACCGCTTTACGCAGCATCAGCATTTCACGTTTAAAGTGGTGAATTTTAGCCAACACAGCGGTGGAGGGCGCTGTCATTAGCTCATTTTCCAGTTGCTCTATATGATCACCGCACTGCTCAAGCAGAACAAAATAATGATCCACGACCGAATCCAGCAACGCATAGGCCAGGTAATCGGCGCCAAACCCCCGCAAACGCCGACCTGCCTGCAGTCGCTGCAATACCCCTTCAAATACATTCCCCGGCCTCTCCTGCAAACTAATCACTGTGTTATCAAACAAAATCAGACTGATTTGTTCGGCGCGGATCTCGCGGTTATCCGGATGAAAGTGCAGCATTTTAAAGACAATAAACAGATAGTCAGGATGCGCCTCAACCTTAGGCCTGTGATCGGTATTGAGCATATCTTCCAGCACCAACGGATGCAGGTTGAACTGTTTTCCCAGCTGTTCTACTGGTGCAATGCCCGCTAAGCCACATAGATTCAACCAACGCACCATGCCAACAGGTTGTGACGGAAGTTGCTGAAGATCTGTCAGGGTATCGTCCTGCAACAGATTGCTGTTATATTGGACCAGTTGCCAGCTGACATCCTGACTGGATGCGTTACCGGTATACACCAGAGTCCCGGGTGCAGAACCTGCTTTTTTGCCTTTTTTACGAACCAGTCTGCCTGCCATTACACGAATCCTTTTGCAAAATACCAGCTGCATGTTAAGCAACGCTCTCGTTGAAGCAACCCCGGTTTGGATAACCGGGTATCAGTATGCAGCCATTAAAACGGAATATGCACCTGTACATTGCCGCCGCCAAACGACAGATTGTGCAGCTCGATGGTTGGGTTTATCCGGATCATAGCACCACTTTGCTGATGCAAGTGCAGCTCGACCACCGGCACCAGCTTGGCCAGAATACCACTAAAGTCGAGTGGATCTTCATCATCCGGCCGGGCACCCTGGATATCGGCATAGCTTAGCATCAGAGCTGGCTTGAGACGGATCCAGGGACGCCAATGCCAAGCCATGCCGGCGTAGAGCGTCCATTCATTCCGGTGTTCTAACAGTGCCTGCCCGGCGGCCATAGTTTGATCGCGCTCACGCAGGGTCAAATAGCGCAGCCCCCCCCAATAATCCACCGCCTGAGCACCACGCGATTGCAACTCCAGACTGGTGTCACTAAATTGCCGCAGCAGCTCAAATGCCAGTGCATCGCCCTGCCACTGTTGCCGCAGACCATAAAGCCCCTGTGTCTGCAGCCCAAGTTGCCAGCTGCTGCTCACAGGATACAACCAGCCCAGGCCCGCCGAGTACTGTTTGTCGGTCCATTGCTGCGCCAGATCCGGCTGATGGTATTCCATTTGCCGGTTCACATTGGTAAAGCCATACAGCTGCTGGCCAGCAGAAAAGGTGCTACCGGCTGCCAGATGCACGGTTAAAGGCTTCTGCTGATAAAAGCTGCTGTCGTAGGTTTTGCTGTTGTACATCGCATCCGGCGACACCAGGGTCAAGCGCCACCACTGCCGATCAGTCGGTTGCCAAAAAGCTTCCAGCTGCAGATCGATTTCATCTTTACCACCACGCACATCACCCCAGATCCCCAGCTCCACACTGCCATCGGCATTGGTATAGCCACTGCCGAACAGGGTGCGATCAAAACGGCCGTCTAAATCTTCATCGCGGCGAAAACGCACCCCGACAAACATAGGAACATCGAATTGCACCCGCTTTTGCAGATGCGATTGCACAAAGAACTCGCGGCTCCGGGTACTGCCGGCAGTGCCATACCAGCCGTCTTCAGCCCAGCTATCGTGCATTTTTACCACTGGCATCGACTGAAAACTGGCTCGGTGTAGAAAGCTTTCCTCAGTCAAGGTAAAACTACGGCCATCCAATCGTTCCAGCCGAAATGGCTCGGGTCCACCCCAGCCATAAGCCAGCACAGAACTACTAAGAACAAGGGTCGTGAGAGCCGCCAGTTTACAGTGCATGCATCTATCCTTTTGCAAAATTGAACGCTGTAACAGCCTAGCATAGCAACCAGCACAGAGGCGATTACAACTGGTCTGATAGCATCAACTAAACGTACCATAATGCCTTACCTGCAGGAGAGAACTATGCATCGGCTGGGATTATTTTGGTTTCAACAGGATTTACGACTGAGCGATCAACCGGCGCTGACACAGGCCTGCGCCGAGTGCGAGCAGTTAATTCTGCTGTACTGCGCAGAGCCTGGCTGGTTTAGCCCCGGCCGTTATGCCAGCAAACGCATGGGCATGCAGCGCTGGCGCTTTGTATTGGATAGCCTGCAGGAGCTCAGCCATCAGTTGCAACCCTATAAGCAGCAGTTAGTGCTGCGATTCCAGTCACCGGTTGAAGCCATCAGCCAGCTGATCAGCCAATACAAAGTCGATGCCATTTACCAAAGCCGTCAGCCCGGCTATTACGAAGCACGGCAATGGCAGCAACTGCAGCAGCGCTTTCCTTATCTTAGCTTTCAAAACCCGGACAGCAATACACTGTTTACCGAACAGCAATTACCCTTTGCGCTGACAGAGCTACCCGCTAGCTTTAGTCAATTTCGTAAGCAGGTTGAGCAGTTACCTCTGGCTGCAGCCATAGCAGCGCCACAGCACATTCCGCCTGCGCCAACAGGCGTGCAGAGTGAGCCATTGCCTGGCTATCCAAGCTGGCTTAGCTCATTATTCTCTGGTGGCGAATACAGTGGGCAACAGCATCTAAAGCGCTACTTTAACAGTACCCTGCCCGGTTTTTATAAGGAGGTACGCAATGCGCTGGATGGTTTTGATAATTCCACCAAATTTTCGCCCTGGCTGGCGGCCGGTTGCGTATCTGCCCGCCAGGTGGTCACAGCTCTGCATGGCTATGAAGCACGGCATGGCCGCAACGACTCCAGTTACTGGATCTACTTTGAACTGCTATGGCGTGAGTATTTTCATTGGTACAGCCACCGTCATGGCAACGCTTTGTTTCTGCGCCAGGGCATTAAACAAAGTGCGCCACTGACCAGCTTTTACCCGCAACGCTTTCGCGCCTGGTGCGAGGGCACCACCCCTTACCCGCTGACCAATGCCTGCATGCGCCAGCTCAATCAAACCGGCTACCTTTCCAACCGGGGCCGTCAGCTGGTCGCCAGTTGCTTTGTGCACGAGCTGCAACTGGACTGGCGCTATGGCGCTGCCTGGTTCGAGCAGCAGTTGATCGATTACGATGTCGCCATCAACTGGGGCAACTGGCAATATCTGGCCGGGGTTGGCGCCGATCCCCGTGGCCATCGCCAGTTTAATCTGGAAAAACAACAGCAACTGTACGATCCGGATGGCAGTTACATCCGTCAGTGGCAGGGCGATAGCCGTGTACTGGCGCTGGACAGTGTCGATGCTGCCGACTGGCCTGTGCTGGGCTAACCGGTTTTGCTGGCAACAGTGCTTTTCAGTGCAATAGATGATGCAACTCAACTTTGGTGGCAATAACCGCTAAAGCGCTGGGGAAATCAACGCAAAACCGTTACAATAGTCGTTTGCAAAAAATTCGTGGACCCTTGTTTCATGCCCGATCCCCAGACTCAGCTGTTCCCACTGTCGGATTACGAACTCAAACTGCGTTATGGTGCCGCCGTCTATCAGCGTGCGCAGCCCTATCTGGAGCAAAACAAGGTATTTAGGCTGGACGTAGCCGATGACTACAGCCGGATTGATGCCCAGGTCTGGGGCAATTCGCTGATCCCCTACCGCCAAACCATCCGACTGCTTCGTCAGGGCCGGGACTGGCAACTGCAGGCACGCTGCAGCTGCCCGGTGGCGGTTAATTGCAAACACACCCTGGCGGTGCTGCTTAAGGTTATTCAGTTGCAACAGCAACAACATCAGCAACAGCAAGACAAAGTCCAGCTCTGGCTCAATAGCTTGCAGCAGTTGGAGCAACAGCCGGTCGAGCTGGAATACAAAGATCGGGTGTTGTTTTTACTGGATCTGACCGAGCAAGGCCTTAGTGTCAGTCCGCGCCGGGCCAGACGACTGAAAAAAGGTGGCTTTGGTCAGGGCAGCCTGCTTAGCGAGCACGATTACCGCCAGGGCTATATCCCGCACTGGGGCTGCAGCGAAGATTTTCGCCTGCTCGGCCTTATCAGCAGCCAGAATCGCTTTGGGCAGATGCTGTTAAAAGAGCGCTGGGGCGCACTGGCGCTGCAAAGCATGCTGCAAAGTGGCCGCTGTTTCTGGCAAAAAGTACAGCAAGAAGTAAAACCAGGCCCGGGCCGGCAACTCCAGCTCAGCTGGCAGCAACAAGATGAACACCATCTGTTGCAGTTAACACTGGAAGGCTTACCAAACTGGCGGTTAATTGATACCACACCCCCGATGTACCTGGATGAAAGCCGCTTCGAAATGGGTCCCATCCACACCCGGTTAAGCGGCGAACAGCTGCAGCACCTGCTGAATATTCCCAAGGTACCGGAAGCAGAGCTGGCTCAGCTTTGGCTGGGCATGCAACAGGCGTTGCCAACCGAGCAATTACCACCACCGGCCGATATCCAGATTGAAAGCATTCAGCAAGCGCCTCAAGCAGTGCTGAAGCTTGGTATGCAGCAAAAAGGCCGGCGTAACCTGCCGGTGGCAGAGCTTTGTTTTCGCTATGGCCCGGTAGAACTGGCGGCCATGGCAGTCGATGCGCCCAAACTCCATCACCACTGCCAGGGCCAGCAACATTTCGCCATTGAGCGCCAGCCCGAACAGGAACAGGCTGCGATTGAACAATTACAAGACACTCAGCTGTACCCTGAACACGCCCACCACAGTGCGGTGCGTTATTTTTCGGTAGTAGACGACAGCCCGGTCGCCTGGCTGGAATGGCTGGAACGAGACAAACCCTGGTTGCAACAGCAGGGTTGGACTATCCAGCAAAGTGCCGACTTTGATCTGGGCATCATTGAAGCCGACACCGAATTTGAGGTGCACAGCGATCAACCGGGTTGGTTCCAACTGGATATGCATGTGCAACTGGGGGATGAACGGCTGCCGATGCTGCCATTGGTGCAGCAGTGGCTGCAGCAGCACGGAGAACCCGAACCAGACAGCATCCTCTGGCTACCCTTACCGGATGGCCGCACCCTGAAGCTGCCAGCCAATCAACTGCAACCGTTATTTAGTACCTTGCAGGAATTTTTGCAGCAAGGCAGCGATGCCAGCAGCCTGCGCTTGCCTTCATACCGCAGTGCCCTGTTGCAGCAACTGCCTGGGGAGCAACTGAGTTTTCATCAGGCCAGTGATATCCGGGCGCTCAGTCAGAAATTACAAAACTTCCAGGGCATTGAAAACATTACGGTACCAGCAGGTTTAGCTGCCGAACTTCGCCCTTACCAACAGCAGGGCCTGAACTGGCTGGTCTTTTTGCAGCGCTACGGCTTTGGCGGCATTCTGGCCGATGATATGGGGCTGGGTAAAACCCTGCAAACGCTGGCGTTTTTGCTGCAACAAAAACAGCAAAGCCGGCTGCAGGCGCTGGTGATTTGCCCTACCAGTCTGATAGGCAACTGGCAACAGGAAGCCGAACGCTTCACGCCGGAGCTGAGTGTGCAGGTGATCCATGGTCAGCAACGTGGCAAAGCCTTACAACAACTGGCCGAAGCGGAGCTTATCATCACCACCTACCCCTTGATGGCACGGGATCTGAAGCACTATCAGCAGCATCAGTTCAGTCACATCGTACTGGATGAAGCCCAGCAGATTAAAAACAGCCGCAGCCAGACCACAGCGGCTATCCGCAAATTGCAGGGCCATTTCCGCTTGTGTTTATCCGGTACCCCGCTGGAAAACCATCTGGGCGAACTGAAATCCCTGTTCGACTTTGCCCTGCCGGGTTTGCTGGGCAGTGATGCTTTTTTTCGCAAACAATTTCGCCGGCCAATAGAGCGCGAGCAACACCCGCAGCGCGGGCTGGAATTGCAGCAACGGGTGGCGCCGTTTTTACTGCGGCGCACCAAAAGCGAAGTGATGAGCGAATTGCCAGAGAAAGTCGAAATCGACCAGTATCTGGCGATGGAAGCCGACCAACGCCAGTTGTACGACAGCATTCGCCTCAGTATGGAAAGCCATATCCGTCAGTTGTTTGCGGAAAAAGGCCTGGCCAAAAGCCAGATTGAGTTCCTGGATGCGCTGCTGAAATTACGCCAGGCCTGCTGCGATGCGCGCCTAGTTAAACTGGCCAGTGCCCAGAAAGTACAAAGCAGTGCCAAACTGGACTGGCTGACGCAAAATGTACCGGAGATGATCGAGGAAGGGCGCAAAATCATTATTTTCAGTCAGTTCACCAGTATGCTGGCGCTGATAGAAGAAGTGATGCAGCAACAGGCCATTCCTTACGCCAAACTGACCGGTCAGACCAAAAAACGTCAGCAGCAAATCGACAGTTTCCAGCAAGGCGAAGTGCCGCTGTTTTTGATCAGCTTAAAAGCCGGTGGTACCGGTTTGAATTTAACCGCTGCTGATACGGTGATTCACTATGATCCCTGGTGGAACCCGGCCGTGATGCAACAAGCCACCGACAGGGCACACCGCATAGGGCAAGACAAAAAGGTCTTTGTCTACAAACTGATCGCCAAGGATACGGTGGAGCAAAAAATACAGCTGCTGCAACAGCAAAAGCAGGCCCTGGCCGATAGCCTGTTTAGTGGCAGTCAGCAAGGCGTCTGGCAAGGCAGCGCCGACGAATTGCTGCAGCTATTTAGTTAGCGCAAATTTTGCCGTAACCACTGCAGCAGTTGCTGTTTTGGCATGGCTCCACTTTGCTGCGCCAGTACCTTGCCCTGCTGAAACAGCATTAGCGTCGGGATTGAGCGAATAGCAAAGCGACCAGCCAGAGCTTGCTGCTGCTCGGTATTGATCTTCGCCAGCCGCAGTCCAGGTTCCAGTTCGGCAGCCAAGTCGGCAAAAACCGGGGCAAACTGCACGCAAGGCCCGCACCAGGGCGCCCAAAAATCAATCAGCAAAGGCAGCTCGGATTTTTCCGCATGCTGCGTAAAGTTAGCCGAAGTCAGTTCCACAACCTGGCCGGTAAAAAGCGGTTGCTTGCACTGGCCACAACTGGGCTGAGCGTTCAGGCGCTCCTTAGGCAGGCGGTTTAAACGATGGCAATGTGGGCAGGCCAGGATCATAGCAAACTCCATCAAAAGGGTATGGACTGGATCTATGGGGCCAAACGGTATTTTTCAATAAAAAAAACCTGCCACGAAGAGCAGGTTTTCAGACAAAAAAGCGCGATTATGATTGCGAGCGGCGTTTAGGCGCAGCTCCAGGGCGCGGACCTGCGCCCGGACGAGGCCCTGGACCACTTCGGCGCTCGCCAGCACCCGAATCGACCGAGATATTCAGCTTTTGCTTGCGCACATACACCTTCTTCAGGTGCTGGAAAATCTCCTGCGGCATGCTGGCTGGCAGCTCAACGGTACTGAACTGATCAAACAATTTAATGTTACCAATGAACTGGCTGTCGATATTGGCTTCATTGGCAATAGCACCAACGATATCGCCGGCACGCACCCCGTGCTCTTTACCTACTTCAATGCGGTAGGTGGTGTAGTCGCCTTTCATCTCACGACGCTGACGAGGGCCACGCTCCGCGCGATCAGGCCGGTCACCGCGCTCGCGTACCGGGCGATCACTGCGCTCACGATCGCGTTTGCTGCTTGGTTCACGCAGCGCCGGGAACTGAGCGGCTACATTCAGTGGCTGATCTTTTTGCGCCATATAAAGCAGAGCAGCAGCCAGCTCATTGTCGCCACAATCCAGCGTTTCCTGCCACTTGGCAATCAACTCCTGGAAGAAAGTAAGATCCTGGGTTTCAATCGACTGCGCCAATTCCGCCCGGAAATTTTGGATCCGGCGCTGTTCAATCACGGCGCCGGTAGGCAGTGTCATCTGCTCAATCGGCTGACGGGTCGCCTGCTCAATGCTGCGCAATAAACGACGCTCGCGCGGCGAAACAAACAAAATCGCCTTACCTTCACGGCCAGCACGGCCGGTCCGGCCAATCCGGTGGACATAGGCTTCACTGTCGTACGGAATATCGTAGTTGACCACCAGGCTGATGCGCTCCACATCCAGACCGCGGGCAGCAACATCGGTCGCTACAATCACATCCAACTGACCATCCTTGATTCGACGGATGGTTTGTTCACGGTGGGTCTGGTTCATATCGCCATTTAAACTGGCCACTGCGTAGCCGCGGGCACCCAGTTTTACCGCAATTTCTTCGGTGGCACTTTTGGTCCGCACAAAGACGATACTGGCATCGTAATCTTCGCCTTCCAGCAAACGGGTCAACGCATCCAGTTTTTGATTGTTCTCCAGCAGCACAAAACGCTGGGTAATACGCTCTACTGTGCTGGTTTTAGTTACAATTTTGATCTCATACGCATTGCTTAAATGCTTCTGCGCAATGGCACGGATTTGCGTTGGCATGGTCGCCGAGAACATCGCCACCTGACGACCTGGCGGTGTTTGATCCATGATGGTCTGCACATCATCGATAAAGCCCATTCGCAGCATTTCGTCAGCTTCATCCAGCACGATGGCTTTTAGTTTATCCAGTACCAGGGTACCACGCTCCAAATGGTCCATAATACGGCCTGGCGTGCCCACCACCACCTGACAACCACGTTTTAATGAACGCAACTGGTTGCTGTAGCTCTGGCCACCATAAATCGGCAGTACATGAAATTGTGGCAGGTACTTGGCGTAGGACTGAAACGCTTCTGCCACCTGGATCGCCAGCTCACGGGTAGGTGCCAGCACCAGAATTTGTGGCTCACGTTGGCCAGCTTCAAGCCGAGCTAACAGAGGCAAAGCAAAAGCTGCTGTTTTACCAGTACCTGTTTGCGCTTGGCCAAGCAAATCATTGCCCGCCAAAAGTTTTGGGATCGACTCCGCCTGAATCGGCGATGGCGTTTCATAACCCAGTTCAGCCACAGCTTTTAATACTGCTTCGGGCAGATCCAGTTCAGCAAAAGATGTCACTTCAGACATAAATAATAAAACCTCAATACACAGGCAGGCAGCATGGTTGTGCTATTCTGGTCTTTACCTTGCCTGCCAGGCAGTAAAAACACCAAAAATCCGGCAATGCCCAGTGCACCGCCAAATCATCTTCCAATGGCATACCCAATGGATTTCTAAATGCGCGTAGGTGGCAAGACCGTTCATCCCCATGAGCTTAGCAGTACTAAGTGATTGGGGTGAACGATCGCAGCCAACACCCGTGCATTTTGAAAGACGACGGGTATAGTATAGTCAAACATTCAACAAACCTAAGGACAGATCAATGATCAAAATCCTTGTCGGCAGCCAGATGGGTGCAGCGGAATATGTGGCAGAACAGGTTGCGGAAACCATGGCTTTAGGAGGCTTTGAAGCGCAGCTTCAGTTAACTCCTGAATTGGATCAACTCAACGACAGCAATAGCTGGCTGGTGATCACGTCCACTTATGGCGCAGGGGATCTGCCTGATAATATTCAACCCTTCGCGGATCGATTAGCACAAGATCAGCCGGATCTTACCACAATTTCCTTTGCTGTGATCACTTTAGGTGATTCCAGCTACGATACTTTTTGTCAGGCCGGCCGAACCATGGCAACTTTATTGCAGCAATTGGGGGCCAGACAACTGCTGCCAGCACTGGAAATTGATGTGCTAACTGAGGAGTTACCCGAAGATCAAGCCTTGAACTGGCTGCCAAATTATCTGGCAACACTCAGTTAGCAGGATCCTTTGATCACTGCTTACACGCAAGTTATAAACAGCTTTAGCCTATTAAAAATAATATTGTGAATAAGTAAGGTATAACATCAGGTATAAACTGTAGTTATCCTCTTTATAGAAATCATGAAACCTTAGCCTGTGGATAAAAACCATGGTTATCCATAGGTTGGATCCGATCGGATCCTGGCTTGATCACAGGATCCGATCGGATCTAACGCAATGATCTTCCGTAGTAAATTTACCTTACACACTGAAAACAAGCTGCTTAGTAGTAACAGTAATAAAAGATCTTTAAAAAGATCCTTTAATTAGATCCTTAGTGATCTTAAGGATCCAAGCTAATTTTCAGGTTGGTTCCATCCTGTGAAACAGGGTACAATACGTGCCCTTTTTGCTTAGTAGCGAATTAATAGCAAAATCATTTGAGGCACCCAATGCATTACCAAACCACCTTTGATGTGATCGTGATTGGCGGCGGCCATGCAGGCACTGAAGCTGCCCTTGCTTCAGCACGCATGGGCATGCAAACGCTGTTGCTGACACACAATATTGATACGCTGGGACTGATGTCCTGTAATCCGGCGATTGGTGGTATTGGTAAAGGGCACCTGGTCAAAGAAATTGATGCCTTAGGCGGGGCTATGGCTCAGGCAGCGGATCTGGCCGGGATCCAGTTTCGAACCCTGAATGCATCCAAAGGGCCGGCAGTTCGTGCCACCCGGGCACAGGCCGATCGTCAGCTTTATAAAGCCGCGATACGGCACAGATTGGAAAACCAACCCAATCTGGTTATTTTTCAGCAAGCTTGTGACGATTTGATTGTCGAGCAGGATCAGGTCAAAGGCGTGATCACTCAGATGGGCTTACGCTTTATGGCCAAAGCCGTGGTGTTAACCACAGGAACTTTCCTTGGCGGTCAGATCCATATTGGCTTGCAAAACTACAGCGGTGGACGCGCCGGCGATCCTCCGGCTATAGCCTTGGCCAAACGCTTACGAGAATTACCATTTCGGGTGGATCGGTTAAAAACCGGTACCCCGCCTCGTATTGATGCCAGAAGCATCGATTTTTCTGTGATGCAACCACAGCCTGGTGATACACCTTTGCCGGTGTTTTCCTACATTGGCTCGGTCGAGCAGCATCCAAGGCAGATCCCTTGTTACATTACCTACACCAATCAGCACACCCATGATGTGATCCGCGGTGGTTTGGATCGTTCACCGATGTATTCCGGTGTGATTGAAGGCATTGGCCCCCGTTATTGCCCGTCAATTGAAGATAAGATCATGCGCTTTGCTGATAAAGATCAGCATCAGATCTTTGTTGAGCCAGAAGGACTGACGACGCACGAAGTCTATCCAAACGGCATTTCCACCAGCTTGCCGTTTGATGTACAAATCGAGCTGGTACGCTCTATCAAAGGCTTTGAAAACGCCCACATCACCCGGCCTGGCTACGCTATTGAATACGATTTCTTCGATCCGCGTGATCTGAAACACTCGCTGGAAACCAAATTTATCCGTGGTTTGTTCTTTGCCGGCCAAATCAATGGCACTACCGGCTACGAAGAAGCCGGCGCCCAGGGGTTATTAGCAGGGTTGAACGCTGCCTTGCAGGTACAAGGCAAAGACAGCTGGGCTCCGGGGCGTGAACAGGCTTATTTAGGCGTGTTGGTAGATGATCTCACCACTTTAGGAACCAAAGAGCCCTACCGCATGTTTACCAGCCGGGCGGAATACCGGCTAATGCTGCGGGAAGACAACGCCGATGCCCGTTTAACCGCCAAAGGCCGTGAGCTTGGCCTGGTGGATGATCTGCGCTGGGCCCGGTTTAATGAAAAAATGGAGCAGATTGCGCTCGAGCGGCAACGGTTGCAGCAGCAATGGATCCATCCGCAGCATCCGGCCCTTGAAAAGGTCAATGCCCTGCTGAAAACACCACTCAGCCGTGAAGCCAGCCTGGAAGAATTGATCCGCCGTCCTGAAGTGACTTATCACGATCTGGTAGCGATCGAAGGACTGGCTGCAGCCAGCATTGATCCGTTAGCCGCTGAGCAGGTCGAGATCCAGATCAAATACCAGGGCTACATTGAACGGCAGCAGGACGAAATAGACAAACAAAAACGCCACGAACAAACCCGCTTACCAGCTCAATTTGATTACAGCCAGGTGAAAGGGCTGTCGAACGAAGTAGTGGCAAAATTAAATCAGACCCAACCGGAAACGGTCGGTCAGGCGACCCGCATTTCCGGGATCACGCCGGCTGCCATCTCGTTGCTGCTGGTGTACTTGAAAAAACAGGGTTTGCTAAGGAAAACGGCCTGATGCTGCGTGCTGAACTCGATCGTTTGCTGGCGCAAACCAGCCTGAGTGTCAGTGAGCTGCAGCGTGAGCAACTGATCGGTTTTTTGCAGTTACTGCACAAATGGAATAAAGCCTACAACCTGACCTCAGTGCGTGAGCCAATGCAGATGGTTGGTCGGCATTTGTTGGATAGTCTGGTGGTGGGACCCTTTCTGCATCAACCCGACTGTCAGCGCATCATTGATGTTGGGACAGGTCCGGGCTTACCTGGGGTACCGCTGGCAATTTTATTTCCTGAAAAACACTTTGTGTTGCTCGACAGCCTGGGCAAGCGCATTCGCTTTTTAAATGAAGTGAAACGTCAGCTCGGGTTAAGCAATATCGAGCCATTGCAAAGCCGGGTGGAAGAACATCAACCGCAGCCAGGGTACGATGCTGTATTGAGCCGCGCCTTTGCCAGTTTGAATGATATGCTGCACTGGTGCCGGCATTTGCCCGCTGAAAATGGCCGTTTTCTGGCCATGAAAGGCGCTGCGGTGGAAGAAGAAATTGCAGCTTTAGCGGATTTTGTTAGAGTAACGGCTGTGCATACACTGAAACTGCCAGAGCAGGATGCGGAGCGCTATCTGGTGGAACTGAAAAAAATTACCGCCTGACAGCAGGCATACAAGGGGTTGGTGTGGGAAAAGTCATCGCAATTGCTAACCAGAAAGGTGGGGTTGGAAAAACCACTACGGCGGTGAATCTTGCTGCGTCGATGGCAGCAACCAAGCGCAAGGTATTGCTGATCGATTTGGATCCTCAAGGCAATGCCACCATGGGCAGTGGCGTCGATAAATACGAGGTACCTGCTAGCGCCTACGAGTTGTTGGTGGACGAAAAACCATTGGATCAGGTGGTGGTCAAAGAAACCAGCGGTGGTTACCATTTGGTGGCTGCGAACTCCGATGTGACTGCTGCAGAAGTACGGCTGATGGATGTGTTTGCCCGTGAACTCCGGCTGCGCAATGCCCTGAAACCCTGGCGCAATAGTTACGACTTTGTTTTTATCGATTGCCCGCCTTCTTTGAATATGCTGACGGTTAATGCCATGGCTGCCGCCGATTCGGTGCTGGTGCCGATGCAGTGTGAGTATTATGCGCTGGAAGGCTTAACCGCATTAATGGACACCATTCGTCAACTGGCTGCTGTGGTCAATGCCGATTTGAAAATTGAAGGCATTTTGCGCACCATGTACGATCCACGCAACCGGCTGGCCAATGATGTCTCCGAGCAGTTAAAGCAGCATTTTTCAGACAAAGTGTATCGCACCGTGATCCCACGCAATATCCGGCTGGCAGAAGCGCCAAGTTTTGGCTCACCAGTGATGTATTACGACAAAAGCTCAACCGGTGCCAAAGCCTATCTGGCACTGGCTGGAGAACTATTGCGCCGGGCTGATAGCAATACCAGCCAACAGCCGAAAAGCACACTGACAGAATCATAAGGAATGACAAACCGATGGTGGTAAAAAAACGAGGGCTTGGCCGGGGATTGGACGCACTTTTAACTGCCAGTCAGCCAGTCGAGCAGGGCAACCGCAGCAACAGCACTGAACTGCAAAAGCTGGCCATCGAGTTTCTGCATCCTGGCAAGTACCAACCGCGTAAAGACATGTCGCAACAGGCGCTGGAAGACTTGGCACTGTCCATTCGTGCCCAGGGCGTGATTCAACCCATAGTAGTGCGTAAAGTTGCGAACGACAGCTATGAAATCATTGCCGGGGAACGTCGCTGGCGCGCATCCCAGCTGGCGCAACTCAGTGAAGTGCCCTGTATTGTGCGCGATGTTCCTGATGAAGCTGCGGTTGCCATTGCTCTGATTGAAAATATTCAACGTGAAGATCTCAATGCGATGGAAGAGGCTGTGGCGTTGGAACGGCTACTGACCGAATTTGAACTGACTCATCAGCAAGTGGCGGATGCGGTGGGCAAATCCCGTACCAGCATCACCAATTTATTGCGCCTGAATCAACTGAATGATGAGGTCAAAGTACTGCTGGAGCATGGTGATATCGATATGGGCCATGCCCGGGCGCTGCTGGCTCTGGATGGCGAGCAGCAATCGGAGGCCGGCCGTCTGGTGGCCGCTAAACAACTAACTGTGCGCGAAACGGAAAATCTGGTGCGCCGTTTGTTGCAACCACCGGCAGAAAAAACCGTTGTACGAAAAGATCCGGATGTAGCGGCGCTGGAAACCCGGCTTAGCGAGCATCTGGCGGCGCCGGTGCAGATTGATTACAACCGCAAAGGCAAAGGCAAAATGGTGATTGCCTATTCCAGCCTGGCAGAGCTGGAGCAAATACTCAGTAAAATGCAATGGCAAGGCCAGACAGATTAAGGCGTACAGGCTTTGTGCTTATCCTCGGGACTACGCCGCTTTTGGTTGCAAATTAAGGCGAGATAAGTATACTTACGCAGGTTTTTTACCCCTGAAACCAGTACTGTGGTCAACAATGGAGCCAGGATGCAGCCGACAGCACGTCAGGTACGAGTTTCTGCCTACCAATTGATTGCTGCACAGGTGCTGGTGGCAGCCTTAATGTCGCTGCTTTTTTTGCTGTTGCAGGGGGCTCAGGCGGCTTATTCCGCCTTGCAGGGTGGCCTGATTGCTGCCTTGCCGAATTTAGTATTTGCACTCTTTGCGTTTCGCTACTTAACGCAAGGCAGTGCCGATCAGGCCCGCACATCGTTTATGCGTGGTCATGCGCTAAAAATTTTGCTGACGATTGGTTTATTTATCGGGGTAATGCGACAGGATGATGTGGTGGCCTCTGCACTACTCACCAGTTACATCGTCACCCTGCTAGCGCAATGGTCGGCCGTTTTTTTCTTTAAACATTGATAATTAGGATGAAACATGGCTGATAGTAACATTTCAGTCCAGGGTTACATTAAGCACCACTTAACCGATCTCACCATAGGGGAAGGCTTTTGGGCCGTGAACCTGGGTGCGTTGGGCTGGTCCTTGATCCTGGGCTCACTCTTCATCATTTCCTTTGCCTGGGTTGGTCGCAAGGCCACTACAGGGGTGCCTGGTAAATTTCAGTGTCTGGTGGAAATGATCATCGAGTTCGTCGGTAACTCCGTGAAAGAAGCCTTTCACGTCAAAGACAAGTTGATAGCCCCTATCGCCCTGACCATCTTTATGTGGATCTTCCTGATGAACCTGATGAAACTGGTTCCGGTAGATTGGTTCCCGGCAGTGGCTGGCATGGCTGGCATGGCATTTAACAGTGGCGCTATGCCGGAATATGCTGCCGATTACAGTTTCCTTGAGCGCGTAATGGCGCATCCATGGAGCTATCTGACCATAGCACCGACCACCGATCTGAACATCACCATGGGCATGGCCTTGGGTGTTTTTATTCTGATCCTGGGCTACTCCATTTATTACAAAGGCTTAGGTGGTTTTGCCAAAGAGTTGTCTTTTACCCCGTTCAATCATTGGGCGCTGGTGCCATTCAACCTGGTATTGGAGTTGGTGACCTTACTGGCCAAGCCGTTGTCACTGGGTCTACGTTTGTTTGGCAACCTGTATGCCGGTGAAGTTATCTTTATTCTGATTGCATTGGTTGGCCTGGCGCAGTTGCCGCTGCACTTTGCCTGGGCGGTGTTCCATATCCTGGTTATTTTGTTGCAAGCCTTTATTTTTATGATGCTGACCATTGTTTATTTAAGTATGGCGGCTGAGAAGCACTGATTTTAGTTGTTTTAACCTTTAATTTTTAACCTTAACTTTTGAAAACTGGAGAAACTCAATGAGTATTGAAACTGCAACTTTATTCGCTGTAGCTATTATTCTGTCTACTGCGGCTTTGGCTACTGCAATCGCTTTCGCCCTGATGGGTGGTAAGTTCCTGGAAGCCAGTGCGCGTCAGCCGGAAATGGCTCCTCAACTGCAAACCAAAATGTTTATCCTTGCAGGTCTGATCGATGCGATCTCCATGATTGGTGTGGGTGTTGCTCTGTTGCTGTTGTTCGCTAACCCGTTTGCTTAAGAGTCCCCCGATAACCAACTTTTAAAGGAGGCTCGTTGTGGATATTAACGCAACCCTTATAGGTCAGTCGATTGCGATGGCTGTCTTCGTGTGGTTCACACTGAAATTTGTGTGGCCACCGATCAACGCAGCGATTGAAGAGCGCCAGAAAAAAATCGCCGAAGGTCTGGCACATACTGATCGGGCAGAAAAAGATCTGCACATCGCTCAGGATAAAGCCAAAGACATTATTCGCGACGCGAAAGAGCAGGCCGCTGCCATCATCGAGCAAGCACGTAAGCGTGAAGGCAAGATGATCGACGAAGCAACCAGCAAAGCCAACGAAGAGCGGGATCATATCCTGACTCAAGCGCGGGCTGAAGTGGATGCCGAGCGTAGCCGCTTACGCGAAGACTTGCGCAAGCAAGTGGCGGCTCTGGCGGTTGCAGGTGCTGAGCGCATTCTGCAGCGCGAAATTGATGACGCTGCGCATAGCGACATTCTGGAAAAACTGGTTCAGGAATTGTAACGGGAGCGAGCCATGTCAAACTTGACGAATATTGCTCGTCCTTACGCAAAAGCCGCTTTTGAGTACGCGCGTGACAACAACGCCCTCAGTGGCTGGCAACAGATGCTGGCTTTTGCTGCTGAAGTAGCGAAAGACCAGCAGATGGCTGCTTTTTTGCTAAGCAACAGTACTGCTGAAACACAGGCATCGCTGTTTAATCAGGTGTGTGCCGATCAGCTGGATCAACCGGCACAAAACTTGGTTCGGATGATGGCTGAAAATCAGCGTTTGCTGGCACTGCCTGAAGTATTTGCCCAGTTTACCGAGCTGAAAGATGAACACGAGCGTGAAATCAACGTGGATGTGATCGCGGCAACTGAACTAAATGCCGCTCAGCAGGAAAAACTGGCTGCTGCGTTATCCAAGCGTCTGGCGCGTAATGTGAAATTGAACTGTAGCGTTGATCCGAATGTGGTCGGCGGTATGTTAATGAAAGCGGGTGACATGGTCATCGATGGTTCGATCCGTGGCAAGCTGGATCGCCTGATCACCACGCTGCAGTCCTAATTGGGGAACAGAGTATGCAACTGAATTCCACTGAAATAGCCGAACTGATCAAGCAACGTATTGCTCAGTTCGATGTGGTCAGTGAAGCTCGCAATGAAGGTACCATCGTGCAGGTCACGGACGGTATCATTCGGATCAACGGCCTTGCGGATTGTATGCAGGGTGAGATGATTGAGCTTCCTGGCAGCCGTTATGCGATTGCGCTGAACTTAGAGCGCAACTCGGTCGGTGCCGTCGTTATGGGTCCGTACGCGGATTTAACCGAAGGCACCAAAGTTAAAAGCACTGGCCGTATCTTAGAAGTTCCGGTAGGTGAAGCTCTGCTGGGCCGCGTAGTGAACACCCTGGGTGCTCCTATCGATGGCAAAGGCAGCATTGACGCCGCTCGTTTTGAGCCGGTTGAAAAAATTGCCCCTGGTGTTATCGACCGTCAATCGGTTGATCAGCCACTGCAAACCGGTTACAAATCAGTCGACTCGATGATCCCAATCGGCCGTGGCCAGCGTGAGCTGGTGATCGGTGACCGTCAGACCGGTAAAACCGCACTGGCCATCGATGCCATCATCAACCAGAAAGGCACTGGCGTTAAGTGTATCTATGTGGCGGTTGGTCAAAAAGCATCGACCATTGCCAACGTAGTGCGCAAGCTGGAAGAGCATGGCGCCCTGGCGCACACCATAGTGGTGGTTGCTTCGGCTTCTGAAGCCGCAGCGCTGCAGTTCCTGGCACCTTATGCCGGCTGTACCATGGGTGAATACTTCCGTGACCGCGGTGAAGATGCACTGATCGTGTACGATGATTTGTCGAAGCAAGCTGTTGCTTATCGTCAAATCTCCTTGCTGTTACGTCGTCCGCCAGGCCGTGAAGCTTACCCGGGTGATGTGTTCTATTTGCACTCCCGTTTGCTGGAGCGTGCATCGCGCGTCAACGCCGACTACGTCGAGCGTCTGACCAATGGCGAAGTGAAAGGCAAAACCGGTTCACTGACCGCTCTGCCGATCATCGAAACCCAGGCCGGTGACGTTTCTGCTTTCGTACCAACCAACGTGATCTCGATCACCGATGGTCAGATCTTCCTGGAAACCGATTTGTTCAACGCCGGTATTCGCCCTGCGGTGAATGCGGGTATCTCGGTATCGCGGGTGGGTGGTGCAGCACAAACCAAAGCCATTAAGAAATTGGGTGGTGGTATTCGTCTGGCGCTGGCTCAGTACACTGAATTGGCTGCCTTTGCTCAGTTTGCCTCCGATCTGGACGACGCGACCCGCGCCCAGCTGGAGCACGGTCAGAAAGTGACCGAGCTGATGAAGCAGCTGCAGTACGCGCCAATGAGCGTAGCGGATATGACGCTGTCGATTTTTGCCATTGAAAAAGGCTTTATGAAAGACGTAGCAACCGACAAGATTGGCGACTTTGAAGCTGCCTTGTTGTCGTATGCCAAGTCTGAGCATGCTGGTCTGATGGCGGAAATCAACAAAACCGGTAACTACAACGACGAGATTGAAGCAGGTTTGAAAAACGTGGTTGAGACTTTCAAGTCCACCCAAACCTGGTAATCAGACGTGGGTGGCTGCGGCCACCCTTCGTCGTTGAATGAAACGGAGACAACGTCATGGCCGGTGGTAAAGAGATAAAAAGCAAGATTGGGAGTATTAACAATACTCGCAAGATCACCAGCGCTATGGAAAAGGTTGCGGTTAGCAAAATGCGCCGCGCGCAGGAGCGAGTCGCTGCATCCCGCCCATACGCTGAAGGTATGCGCAAAGTGATCGGTAACATGGCCGGTGGTAACCTGGATTATCGTCACCCTTATATGGTGGAACGTGAAACGGGTACCGTTGGCTACATCATTATCTCAACCGATCGTGGACTTTGTGGTGGCCTGAACAGCAATGAATTTAAAGCTGTGGTTCAGGAGCTAAAAAGTTGGAAAGAAAAGGGAGTGTCTGCTGAGTTTGCCTTAGTTGGTAACAAAGCCACTGCTTTTTTCCGTCGTTTTGGTGGCAAAGTACTGGCCCAGCAAGCCGGTTCGGGTGAAAACCCGAAGCTCGCGGATATCATTGGTACCGTGCAGGTCATGCTGAAAGCCTATCTGGAAGGTCGTATTGATCGCCTTTATCTGGTGTACAACCAGTTTGTCAACACCATGAAACAAGAGCCAACGATCGAGCAACTGTTGCCTTTGCCAACCCAGGATGCGCCCAAGCGTAAATACAAGTGGGATTACATTTACGAGCCGAAGCCAGAGCCGATTATCGACATGCTGATGGATCGGTACATTGAGTCGCTGGTGTATCAGGGGCTGGTGGAAAACGCCGCCTGTGAACACGCTGCCCGTATGGTCGCGATGAAAGCGGCCACCGACAATGCCGGCAACCTGATGGATGAGCTGAAGTTGGTGTACAACAAAGCCCGTCAGGCCGCCATCACTCAGGAACTGAGTGAGATTGTATCGGGTGCAGCTGCGGTTGGTTAAGTGAACAGTTTTGAGACATTTGAGGAAACAACATGAGTCAAGGTAAGGTAGTCCAAATTATTGGCGCCGTTGTGGATATCGATTTTCCACAAGATGCGGTACCTGGTATCTATGACGCGTTGAACGTAACTGACGGTGACCTCTCAGGTCTGGTGCTGGAAGTACAGCAGCAGCTGGGTGGTGGCACAGTGCGTACCATCGCTCTGGGCACAACTGATGGTCTGCGCCGTGGCGCTGCCGTCAGCAATACCGGTAAAGCCATTCAGGTTCCGGTGGGTAAAGCCACACTGGGCCGTATTATGAACGTACTGGGTGAGCCAATCGACGAAGCTGGCCCTATCGGTGAAGAAGAGCGTTGGTCCATCCACCGTGAAGCACCAAGCTATGAAGATCAGGCAGCTTCTAACGCCCTGCTGGAAACTGGTATCAAGGTTATCGACCTGGTTTGTCCGTTTGCTAAGGGTGGTAAAGTTGGTCTGTTCGGTGGTGCCGGTGTTGGTAAAACCGTGAACATGATGGAGCTGATCCGTAACATCGCGATCGAGCACAGCGGTTACTCGGTATTTGCCGGTGTGGGTGAGCGTACCCGTGAAGGTAACGACTTCTACCACGAGATGAAAGATTCCAACGTACTGGATAAAGTATCGCTGGTGTATGGTCAGATGAACGAACCACCAGGCAACCGTCTGCGTGTGGCGCTGACCGGTCTGACCATGGCGGAAAAATTCCGTGATGAAGGCCGCGACGTACTGTTCTTCGTGGATAACATCTACCGTTACACCCTGGCCGGTACCGAAGTATCAGCCCTGTTGGGTCGTATGCCTTCAGCAGTTGGTTATCAGCCAACACTGGCTGAAGAAATGGGTGTGTTGCAAGAGCGTATCACCTCTACCAAGACCGGTTCCATCACCTCCATTCAGGCCGTTTACGTGCCTGCGGATGACTTGACCGATCCATCGCCAGCAACTACCTTCTCGCACTTAGATGCGACGGTGGTACTGAGCCGGAACATCGCTTCTTTGGGTATCTACCCGGCGATTGATCCGCTGGATTCGACCTCACGTCAGCTGGATCCACTGGTGATTGGTAAAGAGCACTACGAAGTAGCCCGTGGCGTACAAACCGTACTGCAACGCTACAAAGAGCTGAAAGACATCATCGCCATCCTGGGTATGGACGAGCTGTCGGATGAAGACAAAACCACGGTATTCCGGGCTCGGAAAATCCAGCGTTTCCTGTCTCAGCCGTTCTTCGTGGCGGAAGTATTTACCGGTTCACCAGGTAAGTACGTGTCACTGAAAGATACCATCCGTGGCTTTAAAGGCATCCTGGATGGTGAGTTTGACCATTTGCCAGAGCAGGCTTTCTACATGGTTGGTTCCATCGAAGAAGCCATCGAGAAAGCGAAGAAGCTGAAATAATCAGCTGAGGAGGCAAGATGGCGATGACAGTGCATCTGGACGTAGTCAGTGCAGAAGATAAAATCTTCTCCGGCCTGGTCGAGTATGTCGAAGTGAGTGGTGCGGATGGTGAGCTGGGTATTTTGCCCTTTCACACCCCGCTGCTGACGACAATCAAGCCTGGCATGGTGCGCATCGTCAAGCAATTTGGTGAAGAGCACTTCATCTACGTTGCTGGCGGCGTGCTGGAAGTGCAGCCGGATGGCGTCACCGTTTTGGCCGATGTGGCTAAACGGGCAGAAGATCTGGATGAGCAGGCGATTCTTGAAGCACAAAACCGTGCCAAAGAAGCCATGCAACATGCCAGCGCCGACTTCGACTACGCGGAAGCCGCGGCTCAATTGGCAGAGGCCATTGCGCAGCTGCAATTGATCCGTAAATTGCGCAAAACCAAATAAGCAGGCCCTGCGCCTTGCCAAAAAGCCACCTTCGGGTGGCTTTTTTTTATTGGTCAGTTTTATTTTAAGTTTTTGATTTTATTTATAGTTACACCTTGGTTATAACGAAATCATCACTTCATCCGCTGTCTGTTATCGGTGCAACTGGTTATGCGGGTTAGGCTTGCAGCCAATGAGAAAACACCAAAAAAAGGATGCAACAATGAACAAAAAACTATTTCGATTAAAAGCAGTCAGTTTGGCTTTATTGGCTGCCAGCAGCAGCGGTTGGTTGCTCAGTGGTTGCAGCAGCACAGCGACCCAAACGATTGCGGCGGAGCAGCCTGCTGCTCAGTCCATTATCACCAGCCCGAACGATGCACGTCAGTATAAAGCCATTACTCTGCCCAACCAGCTGCAGGTAGTGTTGGTGTCGGACCCTGCAGCGGAAAAATCGTCCGCAGCTCTAAGTGTCGATGTAGGCTGGCTGAACGATCCCAAGGAACAACAGGGACTGGCGCACTTTTTGGAGCACATGCTCTTTATGGGCACCGAGCGTTTTCCAGACCCGGATGGTTTTATCAATTTTATGAGCCAGCATGGTGGGACCTACAACGCTTTTACCAATCAGCTCACCAATTACATGTTTGAAATCAACTACAGTCATTTTGATGAAGCCTTGGATCGTTTTTCCGATTTTTTCAAATCGCCGCTGTTGCTGCCGGATTACATTGAAAAAGAACGCCATGCGGTGCATTCCGAGTGGTCGATGATGCGGACTCAGGATGGCTGGGCCATGCTGGCCTTGGCTGCCAAGTTGCTGGGTGACCATCCATCCAATCAGTTTTGGGTCGGCAATCTGGACACCTTAAGCGATAAAGAAGGCAGCAAACTGCATGATGAGCTGCTGGCGTTTTACCAGAATTACTACTCAGCCAATCGCATGCAGCTGGTGTTGATTAGCCCGCAGCCACTGCCTGATATGCAGTTGCTGGCGCAGCGCTTTTTCGCCGACATAGAGAACAAGGATCTTGCGAGCCCCCGCCCAAGCCACTGCATCAACTTCGAACAGCACGGGCCGCGTTTGGTGCACTTTGTCCCCAACACTGAAATGCAACAGGTTCGATTGGGCTTTACCATCAAAAACAATCTGGAGCAGTTTGCCAGCAAGCCAAACGAGTTTTTAGCGCATCTTATCCGCTCGGAAATGCCAGGCACGCCGGCACAACAGTTAAAAGCCATGGGCTTGGTGGATGCTGTGTCAGTCGACTATGATCCGAAGTTTTATGGCAACTACGGCCATTTCAATATCAACATTGCTTTAACGGCGGCTGGTATGCAGCAACGGGATGCTATTACCGCAATTTTTATGCAGTACCTGGAGCTAATTCGGCAACAAGGCGTGAATGAACGTTATTACCAGGAAATCCGCACCTCGTTGCAAAACCAGTTTCACTTCCTGGAAAAGCGCGATGGTTTTGGCTATGCCGCTCAGTTAAGTAGTGCCATGCAGTATTACCCGGTAACCTCTGTGGTCAGCGCACCTTTTCAGTACGATGGTTTTGATGCCGAAGCCATCAATACCTTGCTAGCGCAGCTGGTACCGGAACGTTTGACAGTCTGGCACATCAGTCAGCAGGAGCCCGCCGAGCAAGAGCTCACGTTCTTTCAAGCGCGCTATTCGGTGCAGCCGATTGGCGAAGAGCAACTGCAGGCCTGGCAGCAACCGCTGTTGCCACTGAGTTTGCCAGCGCTGAATCGCTTTCAGCCGGAAAGCTTTGCGGTGCAGCACAGTGACTACAGCCAGCCGACGCAGGTATTGAATGAAGACGGTGTTGAGACCTGGTTAATGGGCAGCGAACATTTTTCCGACCAGCCGCGGGGTCATTTACTGATGCAATGGCATCAACCTACGGCGAAAACTACAGCGAAAGACGCCGTGATGCATGGTTTGTGGCAATTGATCTTCATGATCACCAATCAGGCATTACTGCAAGAGGCCAGTGCCGCGGGCATGCAGTTGCAGCCAGAAAGCGAAGAGTACGATCTGGTCTGGCGCCTGGCCGGCTTTACCGATAAACAACCGGAATTGGTGCAGGAAATTGGCCGCTTACTGGCCAGCGAGGTGAATGCGCAGCAATTTGCTCAAGGCATGGACTTGTTGCAGCGGCAATTGCGCTCTTTTGAGCAGCAAATGCAAGTGCGTCAGGCCAGTGAATGGATGAGAACCACCATGCTCGGCGGCCGTTTTGAGCTAAGTGCCATGCTGGAGGCCAGCAACCAGGTTAGCCTGGAGCAGCTGAATGCGTACATTCAACAGACGTTGGCGGCAAGCCAGTTGCGCGTGCTGGCGCAAGGCAATTACAGCCAAGCCGATGTCATTGCTATGGCGCAGTCGCTGCGCGGCAGTCAGCAAACGGAGCGCTCCTACCAAGTTTCACCGCGTTGGCAGCCCGAAGCCGGCGAGCGTCTGCTGGTGCTTCGCAGCAATCCACAAGACGATAGCAGCCTGGTGCGTACCCAGTTGCTGCCTAATGCTGGTGTCAGCGGACAGGCCGCAGCCAAAGTACTGTCGGGTCATCTGCATCAGGCTTTCTTCAACCAGCTACGGACTGAAGAAGGCTTAGGCTATGTGGTGCAAGCGGGTGAGTTGCCATACAACGAGCATGCTGGGGTAGTGTTTTATATCCAGAGCCCGGTATTGTCGGCCGAGCAACTGCAGCAGCGGGTTGAGCGTTTTTTGCAGGAGTACAGTGCGCAAGTGGCGGCATTAACCGAAGAGGAGTTTAATCGCTTAAAAGAGTCTCAATTGCTAGAGCTGCGCCGGGCCCCAAACAATCTGACCGAAGAGTTTGCCTCGATGCGAACGGATTGGCTGCGCAACCGGCTGGGCTTTGACAGCAAGGCGCGCTTAACCGCAGCGGTTGAAGCCCTGACACTGCCAGAGTTGCAACACTTCTATCAGCAGGTAGCCTTATCGGAGCAAGCGGCCGCCTTGCAGGTGATTTTGCAAGGCCAGTCGCAGGAGCAGGATTTTACGCCACTGCCTGGCTTTAAGGCGCTGGATGACCTGGCGGAGTTTCATCAAGGCTTCTAAGGTGCTGTAATAACCTTAATCCAAGCCCCTGCCTGTCAGGGGCTTTTTCATCTGTCATTTTTGTGGTCAAACTGTATAATCGGTGCAACAAATAACCACAGCGGTTTGCTTTTAGTGTCAACCAATCTCCCTTCGAAACTCCAACTCAACGACATCGTGCTCGACACCGTGCAGCAAGCGCTGCGCCGTGGTGATGAGGAAGTTCAGCTGGAGCCGCGGGTGTTTGATGTGCTGTGTTATTTGCTGGCGCACCGTGAGCGCTATGTCAGCTTGCAGGAGTTACATCAGCAGGTCTGGGCTGGGCGGGTGGTGTCGGATACCGCAGTCAGGCGCACCATCAGTAAGCTGCGGGCTCAGCTGCAGGATACCAATCTGGAGCAGCCGGTCTTTATTCGCTCGGGCATGAAGCGCGGTTATCAGTGGCTGGTCGAGCCGGTGGCTTTCACGCCTGGCGCCGATCAATCCAGTGCGGCAACGCTGCCGGAGGCGGCTCCCTCAGCCAGCCCAGCCAGGCATCGCTTTGTCATCGGCGACGAGCCAGCAATACCGTCCCCAAACACCTTTAGCCGCACACTCTTTGCGGTGGCTCACCGCCGCTGGTTATGGCTGCTAAGCCTGGCGGTACTGCTTGCCGTGGTGCTGTGGGCTGTTACAAACCAAAGCCCTGACACCGAGCCAGCAATCGAGCCATTGGCGCTGCCGCACCAGGTGCTGCTGGATGTTCCAGGCGAAAAACACATCCTGGCTGTCAGTGACGATGGCCAGTGGCTGTCGTTTATTGGTGCTCTGGATGGCACGCAAGGCCTGTTTTTGCAGCACACTGAAACAGGGCGACTGCACAAAGTGGAGGCTGCAGCAGGTAGCGTCTATGGTGCCGAATTTGTTCAACAAGGCGATGCCCTTCTTTATGGTACAGTGGATTTGGACAGTAGCGGCTTGTATATCCAGGATATGAACGATTTACATCTACCAGCAAAAAAAATAAGTTTGGACAACCTTCTATCACCAGTAACCTTTTTGAATCTTGGCACTAATCAGGTGCTGATTAGCGCACAAACAGAACTTACAGCACCGCATACGTACTATCTCTACGATTTAGCTCAGCAAAGCTGGCAGCCCTTTAGCTTTAGCCCGGATGCCAACACCATTGATGCTTGGGCGCGTTTATCACCCAATGGCCAGCAGGTAGCGCTGCTTCGTACCTCCCGATTAAGCAGTGTCACCCTGATTTTGGTGTTTGATCTGCAGAGCAAAGAATTGGTGCAGCAGATCCCGCTGAGTGAAAATATTCGCGTTTTAGAGTGGCAGGATGACAACCATTTACTGCTCACCCATCGCCTAGGTAAGCCCATTCTCTATCGGGTGAATCTGGTCAGTCAGGCCATAGAGGAGCTTGCTACCACTGAGCCCTGGTGGCAACTTATGCGCAGCGAAAACAATCAGTGGTTTGGTATCAGCCGCCCGACAAATCGTTCTGCCCGTTTTTTTCAAACGGCTGTCACGCTGGAGCAAGCGCCAGAGCGACTGTTTAATGTGCCCGCCACAGCGAAGGAGCTGGCACTAAGTCATACCGCCGGCTGGTACTTTCTGGTGGAGCAGCAGCCGGATTCTTGGACCCTGGCACACTTTGATGCCAGCAGTGGGCAGCGGGTCGAGCTTTATGCAACGAAAGATCCCATCCGTTTTATTCAGGCCCACCCCAGCCAGCCTTTGGTATTGCTTGGGGTGCAAGGGCGTTTGGCCTTGCTGGACACCACCTCAGGTGTGCTGCAATGGGTCACCAATTCGCAGCAACAGGTCGCCTATAACAGCAGTTACCTCAGCCAGGAAGCGCTGTACTATGCCGAAGAGCGTGCCGGCCGTTGGCAGGTGACACGTTATGATGTGGCCAGCGGGCAGCAAGGTGCGGTGGTGGGCTATCGGTTTCTGGCTCCCTGGCAGCAAGAGTATCTGGCGATGGATACCGATGGCCAGTTCTGGCGGTTAAGCGCTGAGCTGGAGCCTTTGCAGTCACTGCCTTTAAAGCTGCCGCTGTATATGGTTCCCGCCAGAGTTTGGTTGGACGCTGATCAGCTCATCGCGGTGGCAAGGCGGTCTGCCTGGGGTTTTGATCTGCATCGGCTCGATTTACACACACAACAAGCAACTACCCAGATACTACCCCAAGGCACATTGTTTGGTTTACGCTACCTGAACGTGGTGAATGGTACTCTGGTGTACCGGGATTCACCGCCCGAGAATAGTAAAATTGTGCATTTTGAAGGTTCGCCTTTCGTGCATTGATAATAGGTAGTTTATTGATTTTATTTAGTTTATTTTTGGTTATAACCCGGTTATAACCAGTCGCATCACTCTGTCACAGCAAAGTCCTGCCACCGTTATCGTCTTTGTGCCCTGCTCTGCCTAAGCTGGCGTTGTCTTAATCAAACGCCATTGGAGGCACTTATGAAAACATCACTAAAACGCTATATCGCTGCTATCGCCATCTTATCTGTGAGCAGCTTACCTTTGACTGCTGCGGAACTAACCGGGCAAGACGATGCTTTGCCGGAACTGACACAATACATTCAGCAGGATTTACGACAACAACTGCAAGACCAACTGGAAGTGCTAAAGCAAAGCACGAAACAGCAATTGCAGCAGCAAGTAAAACAGTTGTTGCAGCAGTCCATCCAGCTGGTGTTGCCAGAGCGCAACTAAAGAATAAAACATGGCAGGTAGCGCTTTATGAAACCAGTGATCGATAAATGCATGCCCGTTTTGAGCTATGGCTGTTGGTTGTTGTTGTGCCTGGCTCTGCAGCAGGGGCTGATTGCGCTGCTCAATACCATGGTGCCATTGGGCTGGTACCTGCCGCTTTGATGAAAAGGAATACAACATGACAACTCAGACACTGAACGAAGCGCCGGCTGCTGAAGCCATTGAGCAGCCGCAAACATCGACAAAGGCTCAACCTTTTAGCCGTTCCATCAAGTTTTTGCTGGCCATGGTGGTGACTTACTTTGTAGCGGCATTTGTGTATGGAATTGGTGCTGTGATTTATGGTACAGCCACTCAGCCGGATTTGTCACAGGCAGAGAGCCAGGCCTGGATAAGTGCGCATTTGATCAGCCCCAATGGCATCACCTGGATGTATTTGGTGACCGCCATCCCTGTGCTGCTGGTGTTGCTTAAAGCAGCCAGCTTGCCGCAGCAGCGCTGGACACAAACCTTGGCGTTAACACCGGTCGCGGCCAAGCGCTACTTGCCATGGCTGGGTGCTTTTGCGCTGTATTACGCGTCGGCCTGGCTGATCAACTGGCTGTGGCCGGTAGAGTCGGGTGAATTTATTGAATCCCTGGTAGGGGTGCGTCATCTGGGGCTTTTTGTCACCATGGTGTTGGTGGCTCCGGTGGTAGAGGAACTGGTGTTTCGTGGTTACTTCTTTCAAGCCTGGCGCAACAGTTCTCTGGGTTTGTGGGGCACCTTGTTGCTGACCTCGATGCTGTTCACCTTGGTTCACGCTGGCCAGTACCCGCTGCTAATGATGGCGATGCTGTTTAGCTTTAGCTTAATCCTGGGATTGGCGCGGGAAAAAACCGGTTCGGTCTATGTGCCGATGGCAATGCATGCGGCGAATAATCTGCTGGCATTTATCCTGATCAACTGGCTAGGTTATGTCTAAGCGGCGCCTGTGCATCGCCTTGCTGTTGGGAAGCCCGGTGTTGAGCCTGGTTTCCCTGCATGGCTGGCAGTGGTATCAAACGCCCAGAGTGACGTTAAGCCCGGAGTTGTGGCAACCGACTTCTTCAACCAACACGGCTGTCGTGGATCTTAGCTTCTGGACCCAAAAGCGTCATGCCCACCAGTTGCAACTGTCGAAAGACTTTGTGTTGCAAAGCCGCAGCGGCAGCATTGGCATCCGCTTAACCTCGCTTAGTTACCCCAGTTTGTATCCGTCCAAGGTTCGGGTTGGCTTTGAGCTGCTCGAGCCGGAGGATTTTGAGGTGCTTAGTCAACAGCAGAACTTTGTGCTGCGTCCACAAGGGTAAATGCTCTGTCATCGGGCGGTAATTTCGGTAGAATAGAGCCATTACGAACAAAGGAAGCATCGTTATGGCATTAAATGTAGTGATACTGGCGGCCGGTAAAGGCACACGGATGAAATCGGACTTGCCCAAGGTGTTGCACCGGGTGGCGGAACGGCCGATGGTGCAGCATGTGATTGATACCGCCCGCGCTTTGGGCTCCGACCAGCCGCAGCTGGTCTATGGCTATGGTGCTGAAGCGTTACAAAGCGCCCTTGGCGAGCAGCCGCTGCACTGGGTGCTGCAGGCCGAGCAACTGGGCACCGGCCATGCGGTGGCGCAGGCGGTGCCGAATATCGCCGATGAGGATACCGTGCTGGTGTTGTACGGCGATGTGCCTTTAACCCGGCTGGATACTTTGCAGCAATTGCTGGCAGTCAAACCTGCCAATGGCCTGGCCATTCTAACCGTCAATCTGACCAACCCAACCGGTTATGGCCGCATTGTGCGTGAGAACGGCAAAGTGGTTGGAATCGTTGAGCAAAAAGACGCCACGCCCGAGCAGCTGCAAATCAACGAAGTCAACAGCGGCATCATGGCGCTGCCCGGCAAGCAGTTAAAAGACTGGTTAAGCCGTTTATCCAACAACAATGCCCAGGGTGAATACTACCTTACCGATGTGATTGCGATGGCACATGCCGAAGGCGTTGAAATTGCCACCGCTCAGCCGCAAGATCCGATGGAAGTAGAAGGTGCCAACAATCGGGTGCAATTAGCCGCGTTAGAGCGCGCCTATCAGCAACGCCAAGCCGAAGCATTAATGCTGGCCGGTGCCAACCTGCGTGATCCGGCGCGTATTGATGTGCGTGGTACGGTTGAAGTAGGGAATGACGTAATGATCGACATCAATGTCATTTTTGAAGGCCGCGTGGTGCTGGGTAAAGGCGTGACCATCGGCGCTAACTGTATTCTAAAAGACTGTACTATCGGTGATAACACCGAAATTAAACCCAACTCAATGATTGAAAAAGCTACTGTCGGCGCTGATTGCTCGGTGGGCCCTTATGCACGGCTGCGGCCAGACAGCGTGATGCTGGACGACAGCCATGTTGGCAACTTTGTTGAGATGAAAAAAACCACCCTTGGCAAAGGCTCCAAAGCCAATCATCTGACTTACTTAGGCGATGCGGTCATCGGTAATAAAGTCAATGTCGGTGCCGGTACCATTACCTGCAACTACGACGGCGCCAATAAGTTTGTTACCACCATCAAAGATGGCGCCTTTATTGGCTCCAACAGCGCCCTGGTGGCACCGGTCACGGTCGGTGAAAATGCCACCATAGCCGCCGGCTCGGTGCTGACCAAAGACGCCGGTGACCACGAACTGGTTGTCGCCCGCGCCAAACAGCGCCATATCACCGACTGGCAGCGACCGGTGAAGCTGAGCTCCGGTAAAAAATAATGAAGTGGCTTGCTGTACTTCTAGTGTTGCTTTCAACAGGTGCTCAGGCACATTGCTTTCGTTTGGCAGAGGCTGTTAGCTTCGGTTCTTGTGGCGTAGGCGGCACGGTTTACCCGTTGACTTGGGTTTTTATCCTTTGGTTGTTTGTGGTGATTACCTTTGGGCTGCTGCTTTTTAACCCCAGGGTGCATCTGCTGATAAAAGTGGGGCTCTTTATGTTGGCCTTGCCGGTAAGTCCGGTATTGCTGCCATTGCTGTTTGCTTTGCAGTGGTTGCAGCAGCGTTTGGGGTGGTTGCAGCCTTTGGCTGCCCCAAAGCAGCAAGCGCAAGAGCCCGCCATGGCCGTTGCCGGAGCGGGTAGCGATGGGCAAACGGCCTTGCCAACACCATTGCTGCAGCTTGGGCAGTGGCAGCTGAACCCGGTGACACACCAGCTTGGGGGGGAAGGCGAGTGGCAAACGCTGGAGCCAAAAGTGTATCAATTGCTCGCCTATTTCATCGAGCATCAGGGGCGGGTGATCAGTCTGGAGGAGCTACATCAAAATATCTGGACCGGTCAGGTGGTCACCGATACGGCGGTGCGGCGCAGCATCAGCAAATTACGCCACGCCTTAGGGGATACGGATGCGAAAAACCCGCGTTTTATCCACTCGGTGATGAAACGTGGCTATCGCTTTATTGTAGATTAACTCATTGAAAGTAATTAAGGTTATAACTTGGTAGCAACTCGTTCCATGCTAAGTGCACCCTTGGTTGTCGTGATTATCAAGCGCTGGGGGTAGCCTGCTGGCATCGGCTGACACAGGGTCAGTCAGAGCAGGAGGACTACCCATGGATATCTTAACCCTCATCAACATCAGTGCTGAATTGGGCACTATCGTCACCAGCAGCCTTGAAACCGCCAGCAGCACACAAGTTGTCACAACAACTGAGCCAGCAGCAAGCGGCCCTTGCTATCGACAGGGCAGCTTTGGCTTTGGCAATTGCAGTATGTCTGAAGCCGCAACATCGGCTGGCGCCAACAGCTTTAGTTGGCTGTGGCTGAATGTACTCTTTGCCATGATGTTGTTACGGCGTGATATTCACCGCTTTTGGAAAGTCGCTACCTTCTTGTTTGGCTTACCGGGTACCGCTCTGATAGCGGGCTTCTTGTGGTTAATGGGTCGAAGTCGTGCTGCAACGGATTCCGATAAGCGACTTACCAGTTGACGTGGCGTTGGTAATTGATAAAAAAGCGATCATAAATTTATTGTGTTCTCTCCCCTTTGCTCATACCATCAAATGTAAAAAATAATACACCATAGGTGAATTTAGGGAGTGCTATGAAAACCAATCTAAGTACGCTGGTCTACAGCGCTGTTGGTTTGGTGTCTGCTTTGCTGTTAATCAGCGGCTGGAGTATCGGTTTTGCCGGTGGGCTGCACTACCTCAGTGCATCCAGTGTCAGCGTGGCGACCGTGCAAAGTGGCGATTTCACCCAGCGCGTGACCGGCTATGGCAGTTTGCAATCGCAAAATCAGCGGTTGCTAACGGCCAGCAGTATGGCGACAGTGGATGAAATTAAGCTGCGCCCGGGTGCCGTGGTAGAGCCGGATACGGTGATCCTGACGTTAAAAAACCCTGCCCTTGAAGTTGCCGCCCAGCAGGCGCTGGCCAATCTGCACAACAAGCGCAGCAACAGCCGCCGGCTGGCGCTGGAGCAGCAGCGCGAAATTCTGGAGCAAAGCTCGCGCCTGGCCGAACTGAAATCCGAATCCGAGCTCGCTGCCTTGCAGGTCGAAGCCGAAGCGCCGCTGGCTGAAGCCGGTATTATTTCGGCGATGGATGCCAGGCGCAGCCGGGCTCGGGCCGAGCAGCTGGCCGAGCGTTATCAATTGGAGCAGCAAAAGCTCGCCACCCTGCAGGAAGTGCATCAGCAGTACTTACTGATCCAGCAGGAAGATATTCAGCAGGCGGAAGCTGAGCTGGCCAATGCGACCTATCAGCTACAGCAACTGGTGGTTCGGGCTGGTTTGGCCGGTGTGCTGCAGCGCTTGCCGGTCAGTTTGGGCCAGAGCGTCAATGTTGGCGATCAATTGGCGTTGGTCGGCAGCTTGTCGCCTTTGGTCGCCGAGGTGAAAGTGCCGCAAATGCAGGTACGGCTGTTGCAGACAGGGGCTATGGCTGAAGTCGATACCCGCCATGGCATTGTCACTGGTCAGGTGGTACGGATAGATCCTGTGGTGGCCGATGGCGCGGTGCAGGTGGATATTTTATTGCCCGAGCAATTATCCGCCGATATCCGGCCGATGCAGATGGTGGATGCGCGCATTCATGGTCAAAGCCGTGGCCAGGTCAGCTTTGTCGACCGCCCGGCCGGGGTGGCGGAAGATGCACGGGTTGAGCTGTTTAAACTGGATGCCAATCAAGTCGCCAGCCGGGTGCCGGTGCAATTTGGCAAGGCCTCTGGCCAGCAAATCGAAGTGGTGTCGGGCTTAAACCCGGGCGACCGTATTATTATCAGCGATCTGCAGCTTGATAGCAGCGTGCGGCAACTGAAACTGACTCAGTAAGGATTGAACGATGAAAACCGATGTACTCAAAGTAAAACAACTGAAAAAAGTATTTCAATCCGGCCAGCAACAGCAAGCGGTGCTCAATGGCGTCAGCTTTACTGTGCAACAAGGCGACTACGTAGCCATTTGCGGCCCCTCTGGCTGTGGCAAATCCACTTTGCTGAATATTCTCGGCTTGCTCGATACTGCTGATGGTGGTGAATACTACATCGATGGTTTGCTGGTGTCCGATATGAACGCCGAGCAGCGGGCGCAAATGCGCAGCCGCCGTATTGGCTTTGTGTTTCAAGCCTTTAATCTGATTGATGAATACACAGTGCTGGATAATGTCGCCCTGCCGCTGAAATACCGTGGCGATAGTGTTAAACAACGCCAGGCACGAGCACTAGAGTGTCTGGAAAAAGTCGGTCTGGCCGATAAAGCGGCGCTTTTCCCCAACCAGTTATCCGGTGGTCAGCAGCAGCGGGTGTCGATTGCCCGAGCCTTAGCGGCTGACTCCGGCATTATGCTGGTGGATGAGCCGACTGGTAACCTGGACTCGAAAAATGGCGATGCAGTAATGGCGCTGCTGGCCGATTTGCACCAACAGGGCACCACCATCGTGCTGGTGACGCACGACCCGCGCTACGCCACCATGGCGCACCGGCAGATCCATTTGCTGGATGGTCAGGTGGTCGCCGCCGAGGCGCTGCAGGCTGATGCAGAGGAGCAAGTGGCATGAATGGGCGCCTAATCTGGTCGATGCTGTGGCGCAGCTTTCTACAAGCCAGACAATACTACCTGACCGTCGTGGTCAGCCTGGTCTTTACCCTGACCTTGCTATTTAGTGTGCTGAGTTTGGTCAATATTACCTTCTTTGCGCCCCTGCCTTATCAGAATGATCGCGAGCTTTATTTTGTCGGCGGTGAGCTGAATTATCAGGGAGCCGTGCATCAAGCCAGCAATGTACAGACTTTGTTTGACCTGCAGGAAAAAAGTCAGCTGCTGCAGCAGATGGCGGTGTATTTTAGCTTCCAAACGGAGTACAAGCTGCTGGATCAGCCAACACGGCCAAGCGTTCCGGTACTGTTTGGCGCGCACGATATTTTTGAGGTGATGGGGGTAGAGCCTTTATTGGGTCGGCTTTTTAACGAGCAAGAACAAATGGGCAATAAGCAGCCCTCGGTGGTGCTTAGTCAGGCTATCTGGCAGCAGTATTATGGTGGGCGCCCGGATATAGTTGGCCAAAGTATTCAACTCAATCAGCGCCAGTTCACCGTGATAGGGGTGGTCAAGCAGGCGCTGGAGTTGCCGGGCTTTACCGATACGCACGAGGCCATCTGGCTGCCACTGGATATGGATGAGCGTATTGATATACGCAGCTTTGGGGGTTACTCAGGTGGTTTTGCCGCCCTGGGCCGGTTAAAGCCGGGGGTAAGCCAGCAGGAAGCCAATGCCGAAGCCTATAAGCTATTAAAACAAGCCTCGGCTGAGCGCGACCCGGATTTTCAGGGGGTGTTTGAGTATTACGGTAAAGTGGTGCCACTGCGCCAACAAATACAGGGCGACTCCGGCCGTTTGGTGTTAATGCTGCTGGCAGGTGTGTCGCTGCTGACGTTAATCGCACTGGTCAATTTATCCAGCATGCAACTGGCGCGGGCAGTCAAACGCCTGCAGCCGCTGGCAGTTTGCTATGCCTTTGGTGCAAGCAAAAAGCAGATGTTTCTGCAGGTGTTTCGTCACAATGCCGCTTTGCTGGCCGGTTCGGGCTTGCTGGCGCTGCTGCTAACCTGGCTGGGTTTTGGCGTGATAGCACAAGTTGCTGCCGACCAGCTGCCAAGGATCAGCGTACTGCGCATTGACGGCCTGATGCTGCTACTCACTACTCTGGTGCTGTTGGTCATAGCCTTGCTGTTTAGCTGGATTGAGCTTAGTGGTGTGCGCGAGCAGCAGTTGATGGCCAGTTTGCAAAGCAGTGGCAAAGGGGCTGGTAAGCAGCTCAAGCAAGGGGTGGCGCATACTTTAATCGGGGTGCAGCTGATGTTGTCCTTGCTGGTGTTGCTGGCTACCGCTCATGTTTTTGTTGCCGCCTGGGCGGAAGCCAACCGACCTACCGGTATCGACAGCACTGATCTTTGGGCTATGACAGTCAACTACAGCGACTTGGACAACCGCGAGCAGCGGCAAAACCAACATCGGGCCTTGCTGCAAAGTCTGGCGGCTTTGCCTCAGGTGCAACAAGTTACTGCGGTATCCGAGCCACGCGCCCCCCGGGTGCGTAACCAGGATACAGTTAGCAATGCGCAAGGGGAAGTCATCACCTCGGCCCGAATCATTCGGGTGCTGCCAGGTTACTTCCAATTTTACGGTCTTGAGCTGAGTGGTCAGGATTTTACTGCCGAGCAAGTCGGGCTGGAGCATTACCCGCTGATTATTAATCAGCGGCTGGCTGACCGCATTGCCCGCACATCCGGCAAGCCTGCGCTGGGGCAAACGCTATCCATTTACCAGGACAGTACCCAGCGGCAAATCATCGGCGTGGTGGCCAATACCAACTTCCCCGGCGATCCGGGCTATGAGGTGGATGAAGTCTATTACCCGGCAGAAAACCCCGGCTGGCGTGACTACAGCTATCTGCTTAAGCTGAATCCAGGTGCAAGCCTGACCGATACTGCTTTGCTTGAGCTGCTACGCCAGCTGGATCCACGGCTTGATTTGATTGAGCTCACGACAGTAGCGGCCGCTTTTAACCGCTTTTCGCTATCGCACCGCTTGGCCGCGGCTTTGGCAGCTACGCTGGCACTGATGAGTTTACTGACGGTGCTGGCCGGTATTGCCGGTATAGTGAGTTATCTGGTGCAGGCGCGGCGGTATCAGCTGGGAGTAGAAATGGCAATGGGAGCCAGCTTAAAGCAATTGCTAAAAGACAACCTGGTTAAGCTGGCGCAGCCAATAGCGGCGGCGCTGCTGCTCGGCTTTTCCTGCTTCTTTTTCCTGGCCGGCATCAGCCGCACCCAACCCGAGCTGATGTTTCAGGCCAACTGGACCTTAGTTGCCGCCCTGCTGGCGCTATTGGCATTAGCCGCCTTGCTCTGCAGCTTTGTGCCATTGCGCCGGGTACTGTTGACCGATCCGGTAAAGGCGCTGCGCAATGAGTGATCATAAAATGAGTGAATCGGCCAAAAAAACCGTCAACTGGGAAAAGTACACCGCGCTCAGCTCAATGCTGATCGCGGTTTGTGCTTTGGTGATTTCCATCTGGCAAAGTTACAGCATCCAGCAGCATAATAAATTGTCGCTTAGACCTTATTTGGAAGCTGAATTTAACACTTCTTTAGAGGGCTACTGGGAACTATATATTAACAATCAGGGAATGGGGCCGGCACAAGTCACTAGCCTGAAGTATAAAGTGGATGGCAAGCTTTATCAGAATCGTAACGAGTTTTTAATTGCGTTGGGCGAAGATCCGGAATGTTACAGCACAGGCAATATTGGCCGCTTTTATAAAATTGCGGATAGACAGATAGCTTTTCGAACCTTAAATGCTTCTTGTTATAAGCCCCTGGAGCAGATGGAAGCATCCTTGAGTCGGATGCAAATTGTACTGGAATATCAGTCACTCTATGGTGAAAGTTATCGGTTGGTTATTGGTGATCAAGATGCTGCTGGTTAGCCCACTGAGTTGCTTGGTGGGTTTAGTGGCAATACTTAAACCGGCAGCGGCCACTGCATCCGAAGTTCGGCGCCGCCCTCTGGTGGGTTATGGGCTTCAATGCTGCCGCCGTGTTGCATCACAATTTCCCGGCACAGCATCAGGCCAATGCCAGAGCCTCCTGCTTTGGTGGTGTAAAAAGGCGTAAAGAGGTTGTCGATATTGGCAAAGCCGGGGCCATTGTCCTGCACCAACAGCCATTGCTGCTGCCCTTGTTGATAGGCGGTGATCTGGAGTTTGGTCTCGGCCGAATCCCCGGCTGCCTCGGCGGCATTTTTGGCCAGGTTCAGCAGCAGCTGGCGCAGTTGGTTTGGGTCGGCGTAGCAGCTGCTTTCGCCGTCCACTATCAGAGGGATTGGGCTGGTAAGCTGCAGCTCATCCACCACCGCGGCTAAATCGCACCACTCGGGTTGGCTGGCCGGCAATTGCTGCACTTTCGCATACTGATCAATAAAAGCCAGCAGCCGTTGGCTGCGCTGCTGTATGCGCTCCAGCACCAGCCGGGTTTGTTGCTCGGCGAGTTGTGGTTGGCTCAGCAGGGTTTCAGCCATCGAGGCCATCGGTGTCAGGGAATTGCGCAGCTCATGGCTCAGTACCCGGATCAGCTGCTGCTGGCTGTGCTTTTGCTGTTGATACAGCGGGTGGCGCAAATCCAGCGCATAGTAAAGATGCTCCTGTGCCTCAGCCGGCCCAAATGTCAGGCAAAGCTGCTGCCAGCCTGTTGTCAGCTCAGGCCGTTGCAACCCATGCGTTTGCGGCACAAAGCCAAGGCTACTGGCATGGCTGCCCAGCAGCAACGGCTGGGGAAAGGCCTGGTTGGCTGCCGGGTTGGCAAAGCGCAGCTTCAGCTGCTGATCAAACAGACAGACCGGAAAGGGAAGTTGTTGCCACAACAGATCGTCGGGTCGCCAGGCCTGTTGCTGATGCTGGCTGGCCCATTGTGCCAGATCCTGCTGCAGCCATCGGTACTCCGACAGTGCCGGCCAGTCGCTGGTACTATCTGCTTGCTGCAATGCCTGGCCCAGCGACAGCCGAAGTTGCTGCAATTGCTGCTTGCTCCGTTGCCAGAGACCATACCAAAGGGCAGCCAGAGGCCAGCAGAGTACAAATGCCAGGGTGCCGAGCTGCAGTGGGCTCCAGCCGCGCTGCTGCAGCAACAGCAGTAACAGCACCAGCGTGCTCAGGCTAAACAGCAGCAAGCAGCGATACAACAGCGACGGCATCAGTGGCTGCCCTGCATCGGGTATTTTTCCAGCCGCCGCGCCAGTGCATGACGGGAAATGCCGAGCAGACGGGCTGCTTCTGTCAGTTGCTGGCCACTGCTAGCCAGCGCTTGCTGGATCAGCCGCTGCTCCATTTCGGCCAGATTCAGGCTGTCCGCCGGCATGTTGGTTTGGTTGTTTTGCAGCATCAAGTGCTGCGGCTGAATGGTCTCGTCCTGGCAAAGCAACACCGCCCGCTCCAGCGTATGCGTTAACTCCCGCACATTGCCCGGCCAGGGATACCCCAGCAAGGTCTGCATCGCCGCCGGGTTTATATTCAGCGGTGGCTTCTGGTATTTCTGACACAAACCGTTCATTATCTGCTGACACAAAAGGGGGATGTCCTGCTGACGCTGGCGCAGTGGCGGCAACTCCAGCACAAAGGTATTAAGGCGATACAGCAGATCCTGCCGGAACAGTCCCTGCTGTACCAGTTGCTGCAAATCGGCATTGGTGGCGCTGATAATGCGGGCCTGGCTGCGCTGCGAGCGGCTGGATCCGACGGCTTCAAACTCGCCGCTTTCCAACACCCGCAGCAGTTTGGGCTGCAGCTGGGGTGGCAGACAGCCGACTTCATCCAGAAACAGGCTGCCCTTACCGGCTAGCGCAAAGCGTCCGGTGCGGCTTTGTTTGGCGTCGGTAAAGGCGCCTTTTTCATGGCCGAATAACTCCGCTTCAAACAAGGATTCCGGAATTGCGGCCATATTGACCGCCACCAGTGGTTGCTGACTGCGCTTGGACAATTGATGCAACCGGCTGGCCAGCAACGATTTGCCGGTGCCGTTTTCCCCCAGAATCAGCACCGAGGCGTCGGTCGGTGCCAGCTGCTGCACCAGTTGTTCCAGCTGTTGCATCGCCGGGCTTTCGGCAACCCATTGCTGCTGCTCCGGTTGCAGTAGTTGCTTTAAGCGCTGGTTTTCTTGCTGCAACTGCTGGTGCTCAAGTTGTTGACTGATCAGTTGCAACAACTGCTGGTTGTTCCAGGGTTTCTGTATAAAGGAGCGGGCGCCTTGCTGCATACCGTCAACGGCCAGTTCAATGCTGGCCCAGGCCGTCATCAGGATCACTGGTAAATCCTGCATTTTAAGTTCAGCGAGCAGGGCCAGGCCTTCTTTGCCCGAGGTGGTATCGTGCTGGAAGTTCATATCCAGCAGCACCAGATCCGGTTGTTGCCCGGCTTGCTGGCGCACTGCCTGAGGCGTGGCGGCGCTCATCACCCGGTAACCGGCACCGGTCAGCAACAGCTCCAGTGCCAGCCGGATATCGTCATCGTCGTCGGCAATCAGGATCAAAGCATTGGTCATGGTTGGTTCCTTTTCCAGATGTTGCAAAATGGCCCTCAGGCCATTTTCGGGGCAGGCTGTCGTACCCTACCTTGCCTTTATAAGGAGCGCAAGGACTGCATCGGATCACGGCGAATCACCTGCCAGCCCGGTAGCAGCAAGGCCGGTAGTGCTGCCAGCAACAGCAGGGCGTTGAGCAGCAGCAGGTTGCTGCTGCTAAAATCCGGCAGACCTGGCAGTTGCAGCGCCAGTTGCTGGTACAGCACAATGCAGAGCAGCGCCGCAGTGCCAAGGCCCAGCCCAATCAATGCCAGTGGCACCCTGGCCAAAAACCACAGTACTTGCTGCTGGCTGGCACCTGTAGCCAGTCGAATAGCCAACTCATAACGGCGTTGTTGGCTATTCTGACGGCTTACCCCGGCAATGCCCAGCAGCGCCAGCAGCAGGCTGATACCAGCAAGGACGGCAATTAACGCCAAATGCATCCGCTGCTCCGCGGTGATGAGTTGCCACAAGGAATGAACCAGCATCACATCCAGCTGGTAGCTTGCATCCAGTTGTTCGATGGCGTCTGCTATGTCGAGGCTGGAAAGGCTTTGATTTTCCGGGAACAGTAATGTGAACTGACTGCGGATACTGTTGTTTTCATGGTCCAGAGTGGCGGTAGATGGCAGATACAGGCTAGGTAGATCCATCAGAAAGTTTTTGCTGTTGCCGGCAATGCCAATAACCTGGTATTGGTGCTCTCCAAACAGCTGAATGGACTGACCAAGCAATTGCTCTGGCTGGTCAGGGCTTAGCAACAGTGCCAGCCGGTGTTCCAGAATCAGGCTGTGCGCTGGATCGGCCGTCTGGAAGCTTCGTCCGTACAGCAAGGGAGTAGAGAAGCTGTCAAAGTAAGTCGGATCTACCTGCTTATAGATGGCATCGATATTCAGGTCTTGATTTGGGTGTTTTGTTCTGGTGATGGACATCATATTGGTGATGGGGGCGGCTCCAACCAATACCTGAGCTTCAGGCCACAGCTCGGCCAGTTGCTGCTGCCAGATGGCCTGTTGTTGCTGTGCCAGCAGAGTTTGTTGCTCAGACTCTTCGGGAAGCTCGGCGATTTGTGGTTGTTCAATCAGTAACTGCACACTGTTACCCGGCTCAAATCCCCAATGATGATACAAGTCCTGATAAGCCGTGACCGCAATCATGCCTGCCACAAACACTAGGCAGCCAGAGAGTATCAGTTGGGCCAGCAGCAAGCTGTGTTGCAACCAGGGTTTTTGTTGTTGTGCCCGTCCTTTACCACTGCTTTGCAGTTGCTCGCTAAGCAAAGCCGTGCTACCAACCGGCCAGCTGAATATTGCCAGCAGCAGCAGGCTTAGCAGGCATAGCAGCAATAAACTGGTGGCATCCAGCCCGATGCTTTGCACCAGTGGCAGGCTGGAACCAGTCAATTCAGGCAGCCACTGCAGCAGCCAGAGGCAGCCCAGCATGCCCAGCAGCATGGCTGCCAGTACCAAAGGCAGATTTTCGCAGGCAACCAGTAGCCGTAATTTGTTGCGGCTACTGCCGCAAAAACTTTGCACGGCAAACTCATGCTGGCGTCCCTGATAATGGCCCAGTAATAGATTGGCCAGATTTAAGGTAGCCATCGCCAGCAAGGCCAGGGTGACCAGCAGTAATAATACCAACAGCCGCTGACTGTCGCGAAGCAGGTATTGGCGGTAATCGGTCGCTTCCGGCACAAAATCAAAGTGCTCTGCCATCATGGCAACCATCGGTTGCTCTTGTTTCCATTGCTCCAACCAAAGCAGGATATCATTTTTAGTGGGCAGGGCTTCCTGGTGCTGGCGTAAAATGGCAACACTGTTGGAACCCATCGAAAAGTTGTCTTGCGTGGCCATTTTTGCCGAGGGTTGGAAGAAGTGCCAGACCTGATCGGCGAATACGGGATCTTTAAATGGGCTTGAATAAAAGTCTTGAAGTACCCCGCGGATCTGGTAATCACCACTTTCCAATTTCAGGCGATGGCCAATGATATCCTGTCGTTGTTGAAACTGGTTTTGCCATAAACTCTGAGAGATCCAAATCCCTTGGGGATCCGCTTGTTCAGTAGACTCCCCCAGCAACAAAGGAAGGCCCAAAAGTTCGGGGAGACCGTTACTGGCGCTGAATTCGCTGATGGTCCTCCGATTCGAGGATTGCTCCTGGTAGCGGGTGCGTGACTGTCGCAAAAATCCACTTTCGCCAAAAGCACTTATGGCTTCCTGATAAGTGCTGAAGGAAGCTGAATCAATCAGGTTTAACTGCCTGTCCCCGACAGAAAATGTCAGCCGGTGAACACTCAGCTCATCGGCTTGGGCAATGCCCGGCAACGGCTGCCATAAAATGCGATTGCAAAGCGTTAGCACTGTTAGGACTGCTGCTAAGGTTAAGCCCAGGCTGACTACTACCGGCAGGCTGAACTTGGGCTGCAGCAGCAGGCGGTGCAGGCCAAAGGAAAAACGTTGCCAATAGAGCATCATGCGACCTCCTGCTGCTGGGCTGCCAGCACCTGGCCATCCAGCAATTGAATATGGCGGTTGGCACAGCGGCTGTAGCGCTGATCGTGCGTCACCATCACAATGCTGGTGCCGCTACGGTGCAAATCCAGCAACAGCTGCATCACGGTATCGCCGTTTTTGCTGTCCAGGTTACCGGTGGGCTCATCCACCAGCAGCAATTCCGGCGCACCCACCAGGGCCCGGGCGATGGCAACACGCTGCTGCTGTCCCCCGGACAGCTGGTGCGGATAAAAATCGTGGCGATGGCTCATGCCGACCTGCTCCAGACAGTGCTCTACCCGGGCTTTGATGCTGCTCTGGCGCTCGCCGCGGTGTTGCAGCGGCAGCGCGACATTATCAAATACGCTGATGGTATCGATCAGATGAAATGCCTGAAACACAAAGCCTATATGGCGGTTGCGGATGCGTGCCCGTTGATTCACGCTCAGCGGTCGGGTATCGATACCAGACAGCAGGTAGCTGCCTTCATCAAAGGTATCCAGTAGGCCCAGAATATTCAGCAAGGTGGATTTACCGCAGCCGGATGGCCCGGTAATGGCGGCAAAATCGCCCTGATAAATACTAAGATCAATGCCTTGCAGCGCCAGGGTGGCGGTGCTGCCCTGAATAAACTTTTTGTGCAGGTTTTGTACCTGAACCAGCGGTTGTGTTGTGGTGGTCATACGAGTGTCCTTTGTCCTGTTTAGCGTCTTAGCGCCAGTGTGATTTGTGTCGGCCATTGACTGGCATCGATGGAAAGTACTTTGTCACCGGGGTTCAGCCCGTCTTCAACCAGCAAGCGGCGTTGACTAAGCTCGCCAAAACGCACCTCACGGACTTCGGCGCGATCACTGCTGGTTTGAATAAACACCCGTTGGCTGCTGTTTGGCCGCAGCCCGGGCAACTGTGGTAACGACAAGGCTTGCTGCAGCTGCGTCAGCTCCACCTGGGCATGAATTTGTTGCATCGGGCGCAGCCCTGCAGGCAAAGGTTGCGGCAGCTGCACTTCGGCCGATACGGTGCCCTGGTTTATCACCGATTCGATGCGACTGATTTCGCCCTGAATAACACCGGCTGGTGTTTCAATCAGCACGGGCTGGCCGGGCAACACCTGGCTGGCGTGGCGCTGATGCAGCTGAATACGGGCATTCAGTTGATGCTGGCTGCCGACCCGGGCCAATGCCTGGCCTTGTTGCACGCTTTCGCCAATTTCGACCTCCAGTTGCTGCAGGATCCCCACCATACCGGCACTTAGTTGCATTTGGCTTTGTTGCAGTCTCAGCAGATCGAACTCTTGCTGCAGCTGCGTCAGCTCAAGCTGCTTTTGCTGCTGCTCAGCCAGCTGCAATTGTGCAAACTGTTGGTATTTGTGTTGTTCAAAGTGAAGCCGCTGCTGCTGTTGGTGCAGTCGAAGCTCTGCCCGTTGCAATTCGATGCGGGCGGCGATGCCATTGGCGGCCAACTCCTGATTAACGCTCAGCTCCAGGGTTGCCTGATCAACCAGGGCTTGTAGTTCTGCCAGCACGCCCTGCTGTTCCAGCAGGCTACTTTGCTGGCGAGCGGTAAAGGCTGCAATTTCAGCCTGCTTTTGCTGCAAGGCCCGTTCAGCCGATTGCACTTTATGATTCAGTTCCGGGTTTTCCAGCTGCAGGATCACGGTATCTTCTGTCAGCGGGCTGCCAGGCCTGTGTGCGATGGCAACCACGGTGCCGGCTGCGGGCGCTGTCAGCAAGCGTTGCTCGACAGCTATCAACTGGCCGAGCGCATTGCTGTAGAGGGTGAGATCCCCTTGCTCGACGGTTGCTGTGCTGAGCTGTGCCAGTGCGATCGAAGGCAAGGTGGCACGGCTGAGCGCAACAGCGGAGCCTGCCAGTACCAGCAACAGGCCACCCAGCAGTATAAAGCGGGGCCAGCGGCGGGTTGGTGCGATTTGAATATCCATAGTTAAGCCAGCGTTGTTTCAGTTGTATGGCTTAATGAAAGAAGTGTGCCAGGTTTAATTTTGTTTTAAATCAATGGTTTGTCTTTATGCCTGTCCGCTTGGTGCGCGAAAGCGCGCCTGGCTGCGCGCTTTCGCTCCCGTCTTTAGCTGACTTTATTCACCAACACCGCAATAGCACCATCGCCGGTCACATTACAAGCGGTACCAAAGCTATCCTGTGCCATATAAAGCGCAATTATCAGCGCAATGGCGGCATCGCCAAAGCCCAGCATGGAGGTCAGCAAGGCAACGGCCGACATCACGGCGCCGCCCGGTACACCCGGTGCGGCCAGCATCACCAGGCCCAGCATCAGGATAAATGGCAGCATGGTCAGGAAGGATGGAATGGCCAGACCGTCCTGCATTACCATGACGGCGATCGCACAAGCGACGATGGTAATGGTGGAACCGGCCAGATGGGTGGTGGCGCATAGCGGTACCGTAAAGTTGGCGATGTCGTCTTTGACGCCATTGTTTTTGGTGGCCTCAAGCGATACCGGAATGGTGGCGGCGCTCGACATGGTTCCAAGTGCGGTAAAGTAAGCTGGCAGCATGTTTTTCACCAGGCCAAAAGGCGAGCGGCCAGCTTTGATCGCGGCCAGGGTAAAAAGCGCAAAGATCCAAACCCAGTGCAGGGCGATAGAGAGCAGCAGCACCACACCAAAGGTTTTCAGGGTAGCGAACACCGTGCCGGCTACCGCCATTTCGGCAAAGACGCCGGCGATGTAAAACGGCAGCAGCGGGATAATCACCTTGGTCAGCAGCAGTTGGATCACATCCCGGCCCTGATCGGACAATTGCTTTAATTGAGTGGCCTGGGTGGCCGCAATGCCAAGGCCAAAAATAAAAGCCAGCGCCAGCGCCGTCATTACATTAAACACCGGCGGGATAGCCAGCTCGATAAAAGGGCTCAGTACAGTGCCATTGCCACTGGTCGCCGCGGCATCAGCCGTACCCGTCAGCATCGGCACCAGCAAAGCAGCCACAAAAAACGCCAGGCTGCCGGCTAAAATGGTGGAGAGGTAGGCAGTGCCCAAGGTGCGGCCCAGCAGCTTGCCGGAGTTTTGCGGCAAACTGGCAATACCGCTGGTTATAAAAAACAGGATCAGCAGTGGAATGGTAAAAAACAGCAGCTGAGCAAAGAGGCCTTTAAAGGTGATCAGCAGTTGGGTCAGTACCGTCGGGGCATAGAGGCCCAGCAGCATGCCGAGTACAATGCCGGCAATCAGTTTTAAAATAAGCAGCATGGTCGTTTCTCGTTGTTATTCACCAGCAGAGCGCTGGCTGTTCCCTGGTAACTGCCAGAGCATATCATAAAAAAGCTACTTACAAGACTCGTCAGAGGGATTACACTGCCAGTTGTCACTACGATGAAGGGAACCTTTGAATGAAAAAATTCAGCTTTTGGTTAATGGGAACCATAGCACTGGTGTTAGCGGGCTGTGCTCAGGTTAGCAATTTAGCCAGTTACAGTGTCACTGAGCAGCAATTGCAGCAGTTGATGCTGCGTCAGCTCGACCAGTTGCAACAGCAAACGCGCCTGGCTGGCATGCCGGTGGCTTTGGCGGTAGAGGATATGCAGGTGCAAATAGGGCCGGATAACAGCGACAGTGTGCGGCTTGGCACCACAGCTAGTGCAGTGTTCTCAGCTTTTGGCTTGCACTATCCAGCTAGTCTGGCTTTGCAAATTGAAGCCTCACCTTATTACGACTCCAATGAGCAGGCTGTTTATTTGCGTAACTTGCGTCTGCTGGACTCCAGCATTGATGCAGCTGGTTATCGTGGTAATTTAGCGCCACTCAGTACTGAGGTGCTGCAGTTGGTCAATATGTGGCTGCAGGATCAGCCGGTGTATCGCTTGGATGAGAGCGACCCGACCCAGCGTTTGCTGATGCAGATGCCACTGAATATGGCGGTGCAACAAGGCCGGATCCGCTTTAGTCCACGTTAATACAAATCGCGCCGGTAACGCCCCTGTTGCTGCAATGCCTGTAGTTGTTCCGCTCCCAACTCAGCTTGCAGCAGCCGATCAATGGCTTGTCCCATGCCTTGCAGGCTACCACAGAGGTAGATTGCAGCTCCTTGCTCCAGCCAGAGCTTGAGTTCAGGCATACGTTCAGCCAATTGGTGCTGCACATACCGTACTTCAGAACCATCACGTGAAAACACCCGATCCAGTTCCGGCAGGAAACCAAGTTGCTGCCACAGTTGGAGATCTTTGGCAAAGAAGCTATCTACTCCTTGCTGACGTTCACCAAACAGCAGCCAGTTTTGTGTGTGGCCCCGCTTAACCCGCTCCGCCAGCAAACCACGGATACCTGCGATGCCGGTACCATTGCAGATAAAGACCATGGGTCTGTCATCGTCGGGTAGATGGAAATTTGGATGTGTGCGCAGCCGAAGTTGAATAGGCTGCCCTTCCAGCGCATAGCTGGTGAGCCAGCCAGAGCCCAACCCTAAACCATGCTCTTTTTTTACCTGCCGTACCAGCAAGGTTAGCTGGCCTTCATCGGCAATGCTGGCAATGGAATAACTGCGAAGTGGCAGCAAGGGTTGTTGGTGCAGCCAGTTTTCCAGCGATTCATGCTCTGCTGGTCCCTGTGCCGGTAACTCGATTTGTGCCAAAGCACGACAGAGCGGTAGTTGCTGCTGATAAAAGCTGACCGTCTGGCAACCAAACACCTGATGTTCGGTGAGCCAGAGAGCAACGGTGCAACGGCTGTGTTCTGGTTGTATCTCTACCAAATCACCTGCTTGCCAATGCATCCCCTCTTGTCGCGGTAGCTTAACGACAAAGCAGGGGTTACCCTGGCTGCCAGGGTTGATGCAGTAACGGCTTTGCAGTGGCACTTTTAGCCAGCTTTGATGGGTTTCCTGCTCTGCCTGGCCTGCACCAAGTTTTTGCAGCAGTTGTTGCCATTGTTGCCATGGGCTGTTATCGCGCTGGCCCTGATCCCAGGGCACCAAAGGTTGGATGGCTGATGCCCGGTGTTGGGTTAACCAATCCTGCAGCCAGTGACCAAAGGCACAGAAATGCTGGTAGCTGCGATCGCCTAAAGCCAGCACAGCAAACTTTAGTTTGGACAGGTCCGGTTGTTGCTGCATGGCATGACGTAAAAAGTGTTGGCCATTATCTGGCGCTTCGCCTTCACCGTAGGTGCTAACAATAAACAAAGCTTGCTCAAAGCTATGCAGGGGCGTAGTGGCTAACGCATTCAGCGGCAGCATTTGCACTTTCTTGCCGGCGGTTTGCAGTTGTTTGGTGCTGTGTCGGGCCAGTTGCTCAGCTGTGCCGGACTGGCTGGCATAACCGACCAGCCAGGCAGCTTGCTCCGGGCTGTGGCGCCCGGCAACTCTGCGTTGGTACTTGTGTACGACCAGATGCCACCCCAGAAGCAGCAGCTGTGTGCTCAGGCACCATAGCAGCATAAAGTGCAGACTAAAGGGTATGGGGGTGAGCCAAAGCAGAGCCAGCAACGCGATAAAAGCCAGCAGGCTGACCAGCTCGAGCCAGGTTGCAGAGAAAAAACGCTGCGATGGTTTTGCCGTTGTGCCGTTTAGAACCCAGCCAAGAACGGCAATGGCGATGATTAAAAAAAGTTCGTCGATAAAAGGCAAGGATAGTGAAAGCATAACCAGCACCCGGGATAGGAAAAAAGGGGCAGCATTCGCTGCCCCAAAATGCAGGACAAGTTAACAACGACCAGGAAAAAAACGCTGTGAAGCGTACGCCAGTTTCCCGACAAGAGGCATCATAGCAAATGACAAAACTAAATGCAAATAATTATCATTAATATGACGGTGCCTGATTTGAATTTGTTAATTTCAGCTGCAATACTCTAAGCACCCCAGTCTGTGAGACGAGTTATGCGTCGGTGTCGTATCCAAGCCCTGCTTTGTCATGTTGGTCTGTGGCTGCTGCTGTTATGCACCGGCTTTGCCTGGTCTGCTCCTCAGGTTTATAGCCGTTTCATCCACTTGAATGATAGTGTTGATATTTCGCCACTGGCGACCCGTATGGTGCAGGATCAGCATGGCTTTCTTTGGTTGGGTACCCAGCATGGTTTGTATCGCTTTGATGGTGGTGATCTAACTCGTTTTCAGGCGGATGCAGCGGATAGTAATAGCCTTTCTGCTGATTGGGTTACCAGTTTACTGCTGGAAGGTACCAATACCTTGTGGGTGGGAACGCGCTATGGTGGCTTGAACCGACTCGATTTAACGACCGAGCGTTTTGAACAACTTCGTTTTGCCATCGATACGGATGATGCTACGCAGAATGAAATTTCTGTGCTGTATCAAGACAGCTCAGGCCGAATCTGGATTGGTACCAATGGTGCAGGGCTGTTTTATTGGGATCCGCAGCTCCAGCGGATCCTGGCTTTTGAATTGCCCGCCGAGATCGATGGTGTTTCTACAGCTTATATCAACGATATCTGGCTGGATGACGGCCAGCAACTTTGGTTGGCAATAGGGGATGCTCCACTTCGAACCAAGGGCACTGCGACTGGAGGGTTGATTCGCTGGGATCTCATGATGCAACAAGGCCAGGGTTGGCATCCGGGAAACTCTTACTTAAGCCATGATTCCGTGACGAACCTGGCCGTACACCCTGAGCAGGGTTTACTCATTGCTTTATATGGCGGAGGACTGTGGCGCATGAACCCACTGTCTTTGCAGCCTGAGCCGATGCCAATGCCGGAAGCTATGCGACGGATCCAGACGACTTCTATTGCCTTAGATGCCGCAGGCAATATATGGGTTGCCAGCGATGGGCAAGGCCTTTGGTTGTATTTGACAGCCAGCCAGCGCTGGCAACAATTTCAATATCATCCTGAATTTGCTGGTGGTTTGCGTAATTCTGCGATAACCGGATTGTATTTTGATGCACATAATGCTTTGTGGTTGTTAAGCCAATCTGGCTTTAGTTTGCTGGGGCCTGTTGCGCAGCAGGTCCGTACTTTGCCTTTTGGTCGCCTGGATCCAAACTTGCTTGGCGCAGCCAATGTATTTGGCCTCAAAGCGGCTGATGAGCAGGAGGTCTGGATCGCCAATCGTGAGGCCGGAGTGGCTTTGTTTAATCCGTTAACTGGCAAGTTGCAGCGTTTTGCCTTGCCTGAGGATGCCAATGGTCCAACCTTAGCCCGGGCTGTATTAAAAGAGCAAGACTGGCTGTGGGTAGGCACTGACCGAGGTTTGTACCGTTTATTTCCGGCGACTGCTGACTGGGAGCATCAGGCATTGCCGGGTATTGGTGGGCCACCCACGATCTCTATTTTTTACCCGGACGCGCAAGGGCGTTTGTGGTTAGGCAGTCGGGGAGCCGGTTTGTACTTGCTGGATCAGCAGCGTCAGTTACTACGTCATTATCACACCGGCTCTAAGCAACACCCATTGCCCTTTGATACCATTACCAGCATGGTGATGGATCCAGAGGGACACTTTTGGTTAGGCTCACTGGACCGAGGGTTGGCTCGTGGTGATCCGGAGCTTACCAAGTGGCAGCACTGGCGCCAGTTTGATGGCAGTGAGCATGGCTTGGTCTACAACGGTATACAGCTTATCTACCCACAAAATGGCCATATCTGGATACGGGCTGGTAACCTGAATCATCGTTGGTTAGATCGCACTGAGCCGCCATTCTTTCAGGCTTATCCTACGGATGAATCGGTTGATGCTGCCTTAATTGAAGCCGATGAGTTTCGCTTGCTGTACCGTATGCACTGGCTGCCTGCCAGCCGCACATTGCTGGAGCTGAATCTATGGCATGGCATGCAGGATACTACCTGGATTGGTGCCTGGGAGCTGTACGATGGCATGATTTACCGCGGCGGCAGCAGTGGTATGGACTATTTTAAGCCGCAAGCGTTGCCCAAGGAACAGCCCCTGCCCGCTGTGCAGCTCACCCGGTTTAGCTTATTTAATCAAACGGTACAGCCTGGAAGCAGTTCGTTGTTGCCGCAGGCATTACCCTACCTGGATCGCTTGGTTCTTAGGTACAAAGAAGATATGTTCAGTATCCGTTTTGCGGCACCTTCCCTCTTGCATCAGCAGCAATTGCAGTACCGCTACCGGCTGCAAGGCTTTGATCGGGACTGGATCCTAACCAGTGCCAATGAGCGTATCGCGACTTACACCCGTCTTCCTCCTGCGGTCTACCAGTTTGAAGTCGCCGCCAGGCTGGGTAATGGCGAATGGCAGGAGCCTGCATTACTCACGATTCAGGTGTTGCCACCCTGGTGGATGACCTGGTGGTTTCGTGGTCTGGTTTTGGCTGCTGTTATTTTTTCTTTTTGGTTGTGGCTGCAATTGAAAATACGCTCAGAGCGCGCTATGCGTCGGGAACTGCAGCATCAGGTTGATGAACGTACTTTGGAGTTAAAAGCAAAGCGTGATGCTTTACTGGCCTCGAATCAGGATTTGATGCTATTGCAGCAAATTGGCCGTGAAATTACCGCCTCGCTGGAGCTTGATCTGGTGTTGTCTCGTTGTCATCAGATGTTAAGTGCCCTGATTGATGTGCATGTGATGGTGATTGGGTTGCACCGGCCACAATTGCAGCAAATTGAATTCGTTTTTTGGCAGGAAAATAACCAGCAACTGCCATCCTTTAGCATTGATGATCAGGCGCCGGATGTGCTGGCTGCGGTTTGCTTTAGTCGGCAGCAAGAAATCCAGATTAGTCACTGGGACGAGCTGAAACCTTATTTGGGTGACATTCCAAAACCACTCTGTGGTGAGCCAATGGAATCCGTTCTCTATATTCCTTTGATGCTGAATCAGCAGGTGGTAGGGGTGTTTTCAATTCAAAGCCCTAACCCGAATGCTTATAGCCCATCGCAGCTGGACTTGCTGCGTACTCTGGCCAGCACCATTGCCATTGCTGTGGTCAATGCCGATACCTTTACCCGCTTGCAGCAAACCCAGCAGCAGTTGGTTACGCAGGAAAAAATGGCCTCTTTAGGTGGCTTAGTGGCTGGTGTGGCACACGAAATAAACACCCCGCTCGGTATTTGTGTTACTGCCACCAGCCATTTAAAAACGGAGTTTGAACAATTGCAGCGGGCCTTTGCTGAGAAAAAACTGCAGCAGTCACAGTTCAATCGCTTTTTGCAGCATATGCAGGATGGCCTGAAAATTTTGGAAGTGAATACCGAGCGGGCCGCGGCCCTGGTACAAAGCTTTAAGCAGGTATCGGTTGATCAATCAGCCGATGGCAGCCGGGAAATTGAGCTTGGCAGTTACCTGCACGATGTGTTGCTGTCGCTGCAGCCTCAGTTAAAAACGCTGGCATGTAAGTTTGAACTAAGCTGTCCTGAAGGTATCTACTGGCATACCGATGCCGGCGCGGTGGCTCAGATTATTACCAATTTGGTGATGAACAGTATCAAGCATGCATTTTCAGAGGTAGAGCAGCCACAGATTTCCTTGAACGTGAGTCAGCAGGGCCGACAGCTGTTGTTGCATTACCGGGATAACGGCCTGGGTATGGATGAAATGAGTTTGCAGCGTCTGTTCGAACCATTTTATACCACCAAGCGCTCGCTGGGTGGCACCGGTTTAGGTGCGCATATTGTCTATAATCTGGTCACCGCGCGGTTAAAAGGCCAGATCAAAGTCAGCAGTGAACCGGGCCAGGGCTTGGATTATCAGATAACCCTGCCAATGGATGCTTGATAATATCTTTCTTTTCGTTAAAATATCTTTCAAATCGAAACTTGTGGTGCTGAATGAATAAACGCAATACCCAGCAACGCCGTCATTTGATTATGACTGAGCTGCAGCAGCATGGCGAAGTGTCTGTGGAGCAATTGGCCGAGCGCTTTCAAACCTCGGAAGTCACTATTCGTAAAGACCTCACTGTGCTGGAAGAAGCCGGGCTTTTACTACGCCGTTATGGTGGTGCTGTGTTGGTGCCACAGGACTTTGTTACCGACTCCAGCCTGGAGCAAGTTTCGAAACGAAAGATAGCCATTGCCAAAGCCGCTGCCAGCTTGATCAAAGATCACTACCGCATCATCATCGACAGCGGTCGCACCACAGCGGCGTTATTGCCGGAGCTGGCGCACAAACAGGGCCTGGTGGTGATGACCAACTCGCTGGCGGTGGCCAATGCGCTGCGTGAGCTGGAAAATGAACCGACCTTGCTGATGACCGGCGGCAGCTGGGATTCGCAGTCCGAGTCCTTTCAAGGCCAGCTGGCTGAACAGGTACTGCGTGCCTACGATTTTGATCAGCTGTTTATCGGTGCCGATGGGCTGGATTTAGCCCGAGGTACCACCACCTACAACGAGCTGTACAGCTTAAGTCGGGTGATGGCCGAAGTAGCGCGGGAGGTCATTGTAATGGTGGAGTCCGATAAGCTGGGCCGGAAAATTCATAATCTGGAGCTGCCATGGCAGGCGATCAAAGTGCTGGTCACCGATACCGGCTTAGCCAAAGCCGATGCGGCCATGATTGAACAACAGGGTGTCAGCGTGATCCGCGCTGAGGCCGACTAATTAACCTTAGTAAACGTATCTGAATTGAATAGGGAGTTTGTATGTGTGGCATTGTAGGCGCTGTGGCGCAAAGGGATGTGGCAGAGATTTTACTGGAAGGCTTACGCCGGCTGGAATACCGCGGCTATGACTCGGCCGGTTTGGCGGTACTGAACCCAGACAGCGGCTTGCAGCGCTGCCGTCGGCTGGGCAAAGTGAAAGAGCTGGTCGATGCGGTCGCGGCCGAGCCGCTGAGTGGCGGTACCGGCATCGCTCATACCCGCTGGGCCACCCATGGCGAGCCGAGTGAACGCAACGCCCACCCGCACGTCTCCAGCCGCATTACCGTGGTGCATAACGGCATTATTGAGAACCACGAACCACTGCGCCAGCAGCTGCAACAGCAAGGCTATGTCTTTAACTCCGATACCGATACCGAAGTGATTGCCCATTTGGTTGAGCAGGAGCTGCAGCAGACTGATTCTTTACTTAGTGCGGTGCAAAAGGCCGTGGCGCAGCTGCATGGTGCTTACGGCACTGTGCTGATGGACAGCACCGATGCCAGCCGTTTGGTGGTGGCCCGCTCCGGCAGCCCGCTGGTGATTGGCGTCGGTATTGGTGAGCACTTTATTGCCTCCGATCAGCTGGCGCTGTTGCCGGTCACCCGTCGCTTTATCTTTTTGGAAGAAGGCGATGTGGCCGAAATCAGCCGCCACAGCGTGCAGATCTTTGACAAAGACGGCCAGCCGGTCGAGCGCGAGCTGCACGAGTCCAACGTCAGCTACGATGCCGGCGACAAAGGCCCGTACCGCCACTTTATGCTGAAAGAAATCTACGAGCAGCCGCATGCGGTCAGCAATACGCTGGAAGGGCGTTTAAGTGCCGACACTGTGCTGGATGAAACCTTCGGCAATGGTGCCAGCGAGCTGTTTAAGCAGGTACAGCATGTACAAATCGTCGCCTGTGGCACCAGCTACCACTCCGGCATGGTGGCCCGCTACTGGCTGGAAGCCATGGCTGGCGTGTCCTGCAATGTGGAAATTGCCTCCGAATTCCGTTACCGCAAATCCTTTGTGCAGCCGAACAGCCTGCTGGTCACCATCTCCCAGTCCGGCGAAACCGCCGATACGCTGGCGGCACTACGCCTGGCCAAAGAGCTGGGCTATCTTGGCAGTTTAACCATCTGCAACGTAGCGGGTTCCTCCCTGGTGCGTGAATCCGACTTAGCCTTTATGACCCGGGCCGGTGCTGAAATCGGCGTGGCTTCCACCAAGGCCTTTACCACCCAATTGGTCGGCCTGGCCATGCTGAGCCTGGCCATTGGCAAACACCATGGCATGGATGCGGCCACCCAGCAGCAGCTGGTGCAGGCACTGAACCAACTGCCGGCGGTGCTGGAACAAAGCTTAACTCTGGCTGGCCAGATTGAAGCTTTGGCCGAAGAGTTTGCCGATAAGCACCACGCGCTGTTTTTAGGCCGCGGCGATCAGTACCCCATCGCGATGGAAGGGGCGCTGAAGCTGAAAGAAATCTCCTACATCCACGCCGAAGCCTACGCCGCCGGCGAGCTTAAGCACGGCCCGCTGGCACTGATCGATGCCGATATGCCGATCATCGTGGTAGCGCCGAACAACGAGCTGCTGGAAAAACTGAAATCCAACGTCGAGGAAGTGCGCGCCCGCGGCGGGATCCTGTACGTGTTCGCCGATGCCGACGCCCGCTTCCAGTCCGACGACACCATGCGGGTGATCAACGTCCCCCACAGCCACCCCTGGCTGGCCCCGGTGCTCTACACCATTCCGTTGCAGTTGCTGAGCTACTACGTTGCCATTATCAAAGGGACCGATGTGGACCAGCCGCGGAACTTGGCGAAGAGCGTTACTGTCGAATAAGTTATTGTTTTTTCTGTTTTTAGTGTTATTCGCGGTTCGGGCCAGCATCTTTGCTGGCCTTTTCATTGCTTGCGTCCACAGTGCTGAAATGGTGCTGGGGAAAACTGGTGGCCCAAGGTAAAACAACAAATGTGCATTATTGAACATTTGTTGTGGCCAACTTATACTTGGCAGAATTCCCTTATCGTGACGAGGAGCTCCCCATGCGACTTTCCATCGAAGTTACCCCGGCGCAGCATCAGCGCCTGAAAGCCGCCGCAGCCCTGCAAGGTAAATCCATCAAGGACTATGTGCTTGAGCGCACACTGCCCGATGATGACGAACAAAACGCCCTGAAAGCGCTGGAAAACTTTTTGGCGCCGCGCATCCACGCTGCCGAACAGGGCAACTTTGCCACCCGCACGGTTGACGAGATTTTTGCCGAGGCTGAACGGGAAAAGAGTTAACAATAATGCTGCCCTATGTGCTTACCGCCGATGCAGAACAAGACCTGCGGGAAGTGGCACGTTATACCCTGGACCGTTGGGGTAGCGACATGCTGAAACAGTACCGGGACGGCCTTAAAGAGGCCTTTCACGCCATTGCTACCAAAGCGCTGCCAGGCCGGACTTTCTCAAGCACCTTCCCCAACCTTTTGGTGGCAAAATACCGCCTCTCAAACATCTTTAGTCAGGTAAAGCTGTGCTGCTGTTCCTGCTGCCAGATGTTGTGCAATCGTTGCTGCAACTGTTGACGGATCCAGTCAGTCAGCGCCTGACTGTGTGCTGCTTTCCATTTGCCCTGCTGCAACTGCTTGCTCCATTGCAGCAGTTGCACCTGTGCTTTCTTATCCCAGTCGCTGGCCTGAGTCGTTAGTGCCAGCCGGCTGCGCTCGGCGTGCGGCCTTAGCCACAACAGCTGCACAAAAGTCAGTGCCCGGGCCATCAGTACCAGCGGAAAATTCGGGTGCTGCACCGGGCCGATATAATGCCGCTCCTGACTAAGCGGCAACCAACCCAGCTTCTTGCCGGGCAACTGCTTGCTGGCCAGCCAGCCGGCGGCCGATCCCAGCACACCGCCGGATAACGCGCCCAGCATCAGTGAGCTGCCGCCAAGGCCCAGATCCAGCATGGCCCCGGTTGCCATACCTGCGCCGCCGCTGACCAGCAGCAGCTCCTTTTGCTGCAGCCCCCACAGGTACCAGGTTTCGGTATTCATTAGCCGGTCGCGCTCTATCGGCCAGTCGAGCTGACGGGCCAGCTCGCTCTGGCCATGGCCCCAGCTTTGCGCCAACTGCTCGAACAACTGGCTTTCAGCCTGATCCAGTTGTTGCTGCAGCCAGACCTCCGGCTGCTTTAGGAGCGAAGGTGGCAGCAACGACAACGGCTGGCGAAAACTTAGCTGGGCACACCAATAGCCAGCCAGGTCAATGCTGACCTGCTGCAGCCGCTGTTGCTCACGTTGCAGCAACTGGCGGTTGAGTTCCGTCAAAGCAGTGGTCCAGTCTGGGGTCAGCTCTGCCATGGCCTGAAACAGTGCCTGGCGGGCCGGCAGGGTGGCGGTCATCGGGTTAAACACCCGCACCCACTGAAAGCTTTGGTTCAAGCTAAGCTGCCAGCTTTGGCTGTGGTTGCTGGGAGCTATCGGGTTGATCAGCGCCATCCGTGGTTGTCCGGTCCAGCGCAGAATTTCCATCTCTGCCTCGTCGGTGGCACTGACCGGGCTGCTGGCATCGGTGACAAATAAAATGCCGCTACCGGCCATAATGGGGCTTAACAGCGCCACCTCATCGGGAAACTGCTGCTGGTGCGAAGGTTCGGCCAAAAAAGCCCGTACCCGGGCCGGTCGCTCGGCTGGCGCTACCGGCACCTGCTGTAACCAGGCCAGCACCTGGCGGGCACGCTGAAAACCCGGGGTATCGGTCAGTGCCAGCAGCACCTTGCCATTTAACACAAATTCAAAGCGCTCGGCTTCACGGGTGGTGCCAGATTCTACCCCAACCCGCACCGCGTCGTTTTCTACCAGGGTCGATACTATCGACGACTTGCCCTGGTTCGGATGGCCGACTACACAAAATTGTGGTGCTGTTGTCATGCATTCTCCTCCAGCCAGGCCAGCTGCTCGGCTTTGGCAAAGGCCTGCCAACTGGCGCTGTGCCGCGCGTTGCTGGCATCCTGTTGCAGCCAAAGCGCCTGTGCAATGCCCTGCTTGCGGGCCAGCGCCATCCAGTCGGAAAGCTCCGCCACCGGGCTGCGACTGGCCGGCACCCGCCACAGCAGTTGCTTAGGCTTGGTTGCCAGTAGCGAACAAAAGGCATCGTTATCCTGCTGCCAGTCGTCCTGCCCCAATGTCAGCGCCTCTGCACTGGCTGGTAATTGCCATTGCAGCAAACTGGCCTGTTGCCACTCTGCCAACGAAGTAGTGGTAAGCTCGGTAGCTGGTTCGGCTGTGGCTGATGACGCCGGGCTGGCTTGCTGGATTTTCAACTGCGGTTGGCTGCGCCGGCTTTGCCACTGGCAAAAAAGCGCCAGCGCCAGCCGTGGCAGCAGGTTGTAGCACAGCAGGCTCATGGCCAAAAAGGGCCACCAGCCGCTGGTTTGCGCAAGCAGCGCCGATTGTTGCTCAATGCGGGCAAAGCGGCTCTGCTCAATTAACGTATTATCTGGCACCGCAGCAGGCCAGAGGCTGTGCCAGGGCCAGCTAAGCCACTGGGTCAGCTGAAGCACGGCCGCTTGTTCCAGCAGCAGGGTAGAGCTCCAGCCAAAAGCCAAGTCCGACAGTAACAACAACAGCAGAAAGACCAGCCCGATCCCCAGTCCAAACCAGCACCACAACCAGTTCAGCTGGGCCAGCAGCCACCACTGCTGATGACGCTGCGGTTGCCAATACAGCGGTAGCTTGCTAAATCGAGCCAGCCAGGGCCGGCCAGGGCGCAGCATCAGCCCCAGTGCCAGCAAGCTACCCAGCAAGGGCAGGCCAGCCCACAGCAACCAGAGCAACAGCACATTAAGGCGGCCATCGGCGCTGTAATTCAGGCTGGCAGCGCCCAGCAGCATGCCCAACAAGCCCGCCAGCGGCCAGCGCCACCAGGGCAACACCAGTTGTTCCGGAACTGCATTCAATAGCATTGGCCTCTGTGATTGGATTCATGTTCTGGTCATTATCTTATGTCAGGATAGCGCAGTGGAACACTCTTTACTGTTTGTTTTTGCAGGCAAGCTGGTCATAGCTGGTTGAAATTGCCGCAGATGCCCCCATTAATCTGCACATCAGGCCACTGTGCGATAAGAGTTAACCCTTATCGATATAATTGATTAAAGCTATTTGTTTTATTCATTTTGCATAATGGGTGCCACTTGGTACAGTAGCACCTGTCGAAACACCCAATGTTATTAACTGAAATGGAGGAAGACAATGTCTTCAATTATCAATACCAAGATCAAACCTTTTAAAGCCACTGCTTTTCAAAATGGTAAATTTATCGAAGTAACCGAGCAGGACTTACTGGGTAAGTGGTCTGTTGTGTGTTTCTACCCGGCGGATTTCACCTTCGTTTGCCCAACTGAGCTGGGCGACCTGGCTGATTTCTACCCGCAGTTCCGTGACATCGGTGTGGAAGTGTTCTCTGTGTCTACCGACACCCACTTCACCCACAAAGCATGGCACGATGCGTCTGAGACCATCAAGAAAATCGAATACCCAATGATCGGTGACCCGACTGGTGCTATCACCCGCAACTTCGGCGTGATGATCGAAGAAGAAGGCCTGGCTCTGCGTGGTACTTTCGTTATCAACCCTGAAGGCGAAATCAAAGTTGCTGAAATCCATGACCTGGGTATCGGCCGTAGCGCTGCTGAGCTGTTCCGTAAAGTGCAAGCGGCTCAGTACGTAGCAAACCACGACGGCGAAGTCTGCCCGGCCAAATGGACTCCAGGTGAAGCTACTCTGGCTCCATCACTGGACCTGGTAGGCAAAATCTAAATGCCGCACCACCGTTGCCTGGCAGCGGACGCTGAAACCACGCCTCACTACTGAAGCTGGTTTCAGCTTCTCCCCCTGCGCTGTAAAACGGTACTCAGCCAGCATCTTTGGATGCTGGCTACACTCAAGCTTTGCCCGAAACAACGCGCTAAACACAGTCAAGAGATGGAGTAGACTCAATGTTAGATACCAACCTGAAACAACAATTAAGCAGCTATCTGCAGAACCTGAAATCCCAGGTAGAGCTGGTCGTATCTCTGGACGATAGCGCCAAAGCTCAGGAATTAAATACCCTGGCGACTGAGATTGCCAGTTTATCGGATCTGGTCAGCCTGCGCCGCGACGACAGCGCATCCAAGCGTGCCCCGGCCATGCAGGTGCACTCGGCCGACAAAGGTACCGTCATTACCTTTGCCGGTGTACCGATGGGCCACGAATTTACCTCTTTGGTGCTGGCTTTGCTGCACTCAGGTGGCCATCCGATCAAGATTGAGCCAGAGCTGATTGAACAAATCCGCCAGCTGACCGGCCGTTTTGAATTTGAAACCTATATTTCGTTAAGCTGCCAGACCTGCCCGGAAGTGGTGCAGGCGCTGAATATGATGGCAGCCATTAACCCCAACATTACCAGCGTGATGATCGACGGCGCCCTGTTCCAACAGGAAGTCAGCGATCGCAATGTGATGGCGGTACCGACCGTGTTTTTAAATGGCGAGCAGTTCTCCCAAGGCGCCATTACGCTGGAGCGGATTATCCAGAAAATTGATGTCAACGCCGAAGCCCGTCAGGCTGAAGCGCTGAAACAAAAAGATCCCTTTGATGTGCTGGTAGTGGGCGGTGGCCCGGCTGGTGCTTCTGCTGCGGTGTATGCTGCCCGTAAAGGCCTGCGCACCGGCGTATTGGCCGAGCGGTTTGGTGGCCAGGTGGCCGATACCGTCGGCATTGAAAACTTTATCTCGGTGCAATACACCGAGGGTCCGAAGCTGGTCAACGCATTGGAAGCTCATGTCCGCCAGTACGAAGTGGACATTATGAACAACCAGCGTGCGACCAAGCTCAGCAAGTCTGAGCAAGTCGAGTTGGAGCTGGCCAACGGCGCTGTGCTGAAAAGCAAAACCCTGATTCTGGCTCCGGGCGCCCGCTGGCGTGAAATGAATGTGCCGGGCGAGCAGGAATACCGTGGCAAAGGCGTGGCCTACTGCCCGCACTGCGATGGCCCACTGTTTAAAGGCAAGAAAGTCGCAGTAATTGGCGGTGGCAACTCCGGCATTGAAGCAGCCATCGACCTGGCCGGTATTGTTGAGCATGTCACGGTGCTGGAATTTGCCGCCGAGCTGCGCGCCGATGCGGTGCTGGTGAACAAAGCCAACTCCATGGGCAATATCACCATCATTACTGAAGCTCAGACCACCGAAGTGACCGGTGATGGCAACAAGGTGAATGGCATTCAGTACACCGATCGCAACAGCGGAGACAGCCACCACATCGAGCTGGCAGGTATCTTCGTGCAAATCGGTCTGGTACCGAACACCGAATGGCTGCGCGGTGCGGTGGAGCTGAGCCCACGCGGTGAGATCATCGTTGATGAGCGCGGCCAAACGTCATTGCCTGGCGTATTTGCAGCCGGCGATGCCACCACAGCCCCTTACAAGCAGATTGTTATTGCGATGGGCAGCGGCGCCAATGCCTCGCTTGGAGCCTTTGACTACCTGATCCGTCACTAAATTTAAAGCGCGTCCCCTTTGCGGCAACCTTCGGGTTGCCGTTTTTTTGATATCGAACTGGTTCATCAGATAGTTACTGCTGAACATGAACCAGATGAACTCTAGTCAGCTGAAACATCAGCCCTTTTTGTCAGGTCAATAACGACAACTTCGATATTGCTCACATTTGGGAACTGCATTGAAATACTGAGCCAATATTGTTTAAGTGCTACACTTAGCCGCTCTAAACCAACAATGTTGCCATCTACTTTCCAACGCTTCTTATCTTCTTCACCCTGCCAAACCAACAAAAAAATGCCACATCCAGCTGTTGTTTCTCTCAAATAATCGCCCACGAGCTGATTTCTTAAACGCTCACACAACTTTGGACCCGACCACTTTTTATCTAAGATTTTTAGCTCTATAGGTACCGGTGAACTCACATTCTGGTGCTGTAACCAAATATCCGGTCGTTGCGCGTTGGCTAAAGGTTGCTCTTCTGAAACGATGTAAGTTTTTTTACATATAACCCTCAGCTCTCTGGCTAAGATTGCTCGCATTTCATTTTCATTAGTTACTCGTCTAAACGTTGGTGCCGAACTGTCATTGCCACTTTCTAACCAGTGCTTTAACTCTTCCAAGTGCAACAAACCAATCTTATACAGCTGTTCGTGACTTGAAGGTGTTAAGACTTGTTGGGTTTTTAACAAATACACATCTTCTTCGTTCCATGGCTGGATGTCTGATTCTCTTATCACATGGCTCTTTGCGCATTGCGACATCCAAGACCGGTATGAAACCACTGGGTGCTGCTCTGCCAGCTCACATAATGCTATGTAAGTTTCTTTACCAGAAAACTCTGTCAGCTTTTTGAATAGAGCATCTCTAGCATCCTGAGCATCATCTCTTAGCTCAGGAGAATATACTCCTTTACCTACACGATTAATGTCGTCTTCAACACGGATCTGCTGATACATGAGAACATACAAAGATTTTAAATGCGTAGCATTCCAACGAGCTTTACTGTGTTCAAAAAGACTGTCGCTACTTCTGCTTCCCATAAGCGCAGCAGCAAACCATTGAGCGTCCACGGTGGCATCTTCATTTGACTTAGATTGTAGCCATGCTTTTACAGCATGAGTACCGGACTCCGGATCTAAGCTCACCCAGAGCGCATACCATAAAGGTTGTGTTTTAGATGGGGCATAGGTGGTAGCATTTTTCTTAGCCAAAGCTAAAAAGTCTTTTTGAGGGAGATCGGCATTAATAAGAATTCTGATGCAATATCTTAAACATTGGATATTAGCTAAGACAGCAGTATTCAAGTAACTGAGCAATGGTTGCCCAAGCGCATTGTGTATCCATGGCGCGTAATACACTAAGTCGTGCAGTATGTAGTGCTTCGATTGATCAGATTCAGCAGTATCAAGCTCCCACTTTAACTCATGCCAAACCGTAGTGCATACTTGCTCAGGAAATGCTCGAAACACTTTTTCAAACCAGCTTGGAAATCCATTTATTTCCCAAGTGATAAAACGCAAAGCATGAGCAACCTCTTCAGAAGATAAATTATCGGGAAACCCAGGGGCTTCATTCGCTTCAACCTCAATACCAGTCATTGCAAAAATAAGTGCATGCGGATATGTACTAATATCCCCACCTTCCGAGCCTACTTCAGGCTGGAAATTACGCCAGAACGCCATGACAGAGTCGCGAAATGCGCCTGCGACTTCCGTACCAAAATCATTAACTAACGATTGCCAATCTTTAGTTGGAACTATGCTATCCCTTTCTACGCCATAACGAAGCTCTTCAAGTAACCAAGACTGATCATTAGATATTTCATCTGAGGCAAGATTTTTGGGCTGTCGAACTGCTTCTGGATTATTTCGTAATCTGGCTATCCATAATTTTCGTTGATGATCTTTTCTTCGAGCTCGTACAACCTGACTTAACTCAAACTGACGCCGCTGTTCTTCGTATTTTAGCTGCGATTCTGAAGGTTTAGGATACAAATGACTCTGTAGCTCAGTTATGAGCGCTTGCTCTTCCTCAACCGCAGCTTGAAGTTTTGGCAACCATGCGCTTGGTTTATCAAGCGAATGATAGAGTCTTGCTGCAAGTGTGATAGCAACCAGTCGATCATCAAACAACCCTTTATTCTTTATGAAAGCTACTACTCTCTCAAAGCTATCTGCATCGAATTTAAAAAGCGGATCCACGCAAAGAACCGGCCAGCAATCAACAACATGCTTATTCTCTGCGCTTTGTTTCTCACGCTCGCTTTCTATCGCACGCCAGAATAGCTCATCGTTTAACGCTGGCCACTGTGGCACTAGCTCTTTAATGGCTCCCACATATTCTGGTAATTCCGAGGCATGCCAAAACTTAACTGATGGCTGATTAAGCAATATTTCAAGCACTGAATGATTAAAGCATGCTGGAGCCCTGCAAATGATTAATTTCTCAATCGCGTGGAGCGCTGGAACCACCAGCCAGATAAACTCCTTAGAGACTCGAAACTCACCCCACTCAAGGAAAGGCTCAAGTTGAAGATAATCGTAAATGCCATCAATCAGTCGGGCTAACAGGCTAACTGAATCAGGGCTGGCCGCAACACAGTCAATAAATCTGCTGATTCTGCGACGTATTAAGCTATTTTGAAAACGATCATAGGGTGGTAACTTACTTAGGGATTTTAGTAACAACTCAATACTTAGCAAGTTGCTTGGTGCTTCATCAATCATCTCAGACAGAATTTCCAGAGCGAGCTGTTCTGGAGCCTCTAGTAATTCACGCCATAAAGTAACTTTTAACTCGCTATTTCCCACAGTAAAAATTGCACGAGTAGATGCCACCCTTGCATATACATCGCGGTAACCATTCAGAGCTATAGGAAAGAGTTCATCAAGGCAATTTGCCATATTACCTTGCCAAACCAATCTGCCCAGAAAGAAAATAGCCTCATCATTCTCTTTGTACTGCTTTATCAGGTGCAACGTGATATCTGATAAATCTGACAATGCGATTCGGGCGATAGCGTTATTGTCTCTTGCTCCGCGACTATCATCTCCTGCGGCTATTTGGGACACGATATCAACCAATATTTTCTTTCTTAGCTCTATCGGTAACTGTGAGATGTCGCCACCCTCAACAGCTATTTCAGGACTGAGTTCAAGTGCCCTTTCTCTGACCTTACTGTCAAATAGAATTAACCATGGAAGAATAGGTCGAAGACGCGGAGTAATAACTGTTTGACCATATTTTTCCTGAAAAAATAATGATTCAATCGTACGACGCGAGTGCCCATTCTCCAGAAGCGAGTGAAACCACTCTGCCGTTAATAATTCTCTGATCTCTCTGTGACGAAACCGAACTGCCCCGTAAATGATATCATTAAATATTGCCTTTTCCAGCAAGACTTGTATTTCGATTGGTGTCCAATCTTTTAATAGTTTGGCGGCATCAATTCCTATTTGTTCATGAGTGCTGTCAGGAACACGAATACCACTGTTTCCAGATAAAGTCACAGCAGCGGCAAGTAACCTCGCACCATCCCTGATTTTTTCCTGACTTAATGACTGAATCCGTGCGCGATTTGGATCAATTTCTTTCAACTTGGTCTCAATAGTAAATTGCATTAACTCCAAGCGACTACCAAGCTGCTGATCTGTTTTCCATTTCACCAAGATACCATCGAGATCAAATGGGCGTGAGGCCATTGCCATCAAGCTTTTTCTTTCGATCTCGGTAATTAATAATTCAATATTTGGCACATCACGGCATGTCGCGAAATAGAGGATGTCTAACTTATCAAGCGGTTTAAGTGCATATAGCTTTAATCCTGTCTCAGCTGATTCGTTATGGTTTTGTTTATCGTGAGAATCTCTGGGCGCCGCAGATGGGAGCAGATCGTCGATTAGTTGTCGATCTGCGGAAAAACGCCAAGCATATGGACGACTTGAAATATAAATATGTGCCCGATGAACTGCACTCTTTATTCGACGGGAAAAGAGTCTGATTGCTTTTTCAAAAGATTTCGGAGCAATTAACAAAGCTTCATCGACTGAATCCAAAAAAAACCATGCTGGTTCTGTCGAGGATAACCACTGCTCAAATTGCTCTTCATCCCCCACTTCAAAGGCTTGCACAAAATCACGGTCAATATCTTCAATTCTGATAAAAAAAGCATACTTGCCTTGATCTGACATTTTCCGTGCCTGGGCATCCATTTCCACAGTTTTTCCAGCGCCAGCATCAGCAAGTATCACCACTCGACTTTCAGACTCCAGTTCTTTCCAAGTGATGGCTTTGCCGGTTCCAAATAAACTGGCGTAATCAGTTTCAGAGGGGCTTTCAACTTCACTGGATACTTGAGAAAACTTTCGCTCAAGAGGAACGGGCCTGAAATTCATGGTTTTTTCCAGAGTTTTTTACGGCATCAGCTGACTGATATCAATAAAAAACAATAAGTTATGTTTAAAGCGTAGACTTAAAGTTCACTTTACGAGTTAATAAGAGTGCCTCACAAAAAGTGACTGAGCAAGGAGTTAGCACCGTAGCATTTATAATTCATCATTTAATCCATGTTGCTGCACCCAGAGTACAGCTGCTACTGCAATCCATAGAGCCAGCAAACTTAGTAAAGCACATAAAGCTCTTCAATATAGCGCGTATTGACAACAGCTACACACCAACCTAAGCTTTGTATATCTATTGTATAGCTGGGGAGTTGCCATGCGTGCTGCAGCCATTAATCTACGGGCCTTGCCCGAGCAGCGGGATCTGATCGATCAAGCGGCCAGCCTGCTGGGTAAAAATCGCTCGGATTTTATGCTGGAAGCTGCCTGTGAGCTGGCGCAGAATGTGCTGCTGGATCAGGTGCATTTTCAGTTGGATGCCGGTAAATACCAGGCCTTTGTCGAGCTGTTGGACGCGCCCCCTGCGCAGAGTCCCGGCCTGGAGCGCTTGATGGCGCTCAAAGCGCCCTGGGATAACGCCTGATGCTGGAGCTTACCGCTCCACGGCCGCTTGCACCGCACCATAGCCTTGAACACTTTTCCTCTGGTGAAGTCGTGCTGGATACCTGGCTAAAACGCCGGGCGATGGCCAATCAGCTGTGCGGGGCCAGCCGTACCTTTGTGGTGACCGATAAGACCGATGCGGTGTTAGGCTACTACGCCATGGCAGCCGGGGCTGTCGCATTGCCGGCGGCCAGCAGCACGGTGCGCCGGAATATGCCCGACCCTATTCCGGTGCTGGTGTTAGCCCGCCTGGCGGTGGATCAGCAAGCGCAGGGCATGCAATTGGGAGCTGCCCTATTGCAAGATGCGGTAAAGCGGGCGCTGCATGTAGCACAGCACACAGGGGTACGTGCCCTGCTGGTGCATGCGCTGCATGAGCGCGCCAAATCATTTTACCTGCACTACGGCTTTCAGGTATCCCCGGTCGATCCCACGGTGCTGATGCTACGGTTCAATAGCGTAAAGCCTTAGTGATGCCAGTAAGAGCTTCAGCTAGAAGCGACTACGAGCCGGGTATATTTGCGTATCTATCCGTGGGACATGGCGCAACAACCACAGGGTCGCATCCGGGCTGATATCGAAATGTTGCAGCATTTGCCTGCGATCGGCCTGCCACTGTTGCAACTCACCCGAGGTCAGATCGTAGCGGTAAATCCAGGTATTCTTTAAGTCGGTCTCTCCCCAAAACAGCATGTTCTGCCGCAGGTGAATACTGCCAACAAACTGTTGCCTGGTCTGGATAGGCAACAACTCCGTTTTCCCATACCGGACTCTGGCAAAGTGCTGATCATCCCGCAGCACAATAAAGTCATTGGCGGATAGCGAGGCCACCACGCGTTCCCCTTGATGCATCGGGGTGATCTGCCCATTATCCAGTTGATACCGCACAGTGACCGGCGCAGCATTTTCAATGTAGGTTAGAATCACTGCCTGGCCGGAGCCTTCAAACCTGGCGCTTTGCCAAAGTTGTGGACGAACTGACAGAGCCGTTAGCTGCCCTTCAGGGATACGAAACAAATGGGGACGGCCATGCAGAAACAACACTACCTGCTCCCCATCTGGATGCACCGCTTGAATCATCAAATTGGCATCTTCAACATCCAGTAGGGTGAGGCTTTGACCATCCGGTTGTTGCAACACTAAACGACTCAGTGCCGCCTGCCGCTGTACCATCAGGTACTGGCCTGGTGTTGCTGTCAAATACATGGTGGCGCCAGGAGCTAAACTGGCAACAATGGCACGGTTTGACAAATCACCGATGGGTCCAAATTGATGCAGAAAGCCTTGGACATTTCCGACAATACGACTTTGCAGCCAATCCTGCTCTGAAACCCGAACCAGAAAACGACTCAATCCCGGACCACCTTGCTCCTGGTTGCTTTCGATCATTTGGCTGGCTCCACTGGGCCAGTGCATCAGGGTCAGCGCCTTGTCGTCCAATATCAGCAAGTGTTCATCGTCGTAGAATTTAAGCCTGAAAGCGATGTCGGGGTACACTTGTTGGTGCAGTACGCGCCCGGTTTCACGCTGCACTACAGTGAGCAAATGTGGCTGTGCTTTGGCGGTCCGTAGATAAGCCAGCATAGAGTTGTCTGCGGAAAGGGCAAACGGATAGTCCGAAGAGTTGCCTATTACGGCATGGGTCAATGGCTGTAACTCCCCACTAATCAGATCCAACTGCTTGATCTGCATGGCATCTGACTGGCCCATACTGAGCAAGAGCTTGTCTGTACCAGGAATGGATGTTAGCTGCAACATTCTGGGCTGTGGTGGCAATAAGGCTTCAGCTGGCCCAAGCCACTCGCCACTTGAACTGATAGGCCGCCGGTATAACTGATACAAACCTTGTTGGTAGTCATGATAAAACAGCGATTGGCCATCGTGATGATACTCAGCCCACATGATTTGGTGATTACCCGAAGTAAGCTGTCGTGTTCTGCCACTTTCCAAGTGGTGCCAATACAGCTCTTGCCCGGCATGATTCATGGAGTTGGAGGAATACACAATGGCGTTTCTGTCCGGGGAAATCGCCAGCGCCAACTTTTCACCTTCAATGGTTGGCAAAGGATCTAACCGCTGCCAGGTCGGCTCGGTTTCCGGAAACATCAGCCAGCCCAGTAAGCCGGCTAACAATACCAGTGGCATAGCCAGCCACCAGGGTTTCAGCGTTTTTCGTGCACTGATGGTTGGCGAGTCCATCTCCTCGGCGGCTGCTACGGAGGTATCGGAAATAGTGTGAGCTGGTGTCAGAGAGGGTTCTCTTGCAGGCTTTATGGATGAGGTGGTTGCTACCGGCTCAACCTCAGCAAGCCAACGGTAGCCACGCCTGGCTGCGGACTGGATGTATTTGGGTGTTTCGGCTTGATCCTGTAAGGCAGCGCGCAATTTACTGATGGTGCGGCGCACAGCCGTATCACTGACTACGCGGCCCGCCCAGACCTGCTGGTGCAACTCCTCCAGGCTAACAAATCGCTGATGATGGGTCATCAGATAGCACAGCACACTGTAGACTTTAGGCTCCAGCGTGATATTTTGCTCCGTTGTTTGCAATTGCTGATTGACCGGGCAAAGGATAAAGTCGCCAAAGCGCACGGGCTGTTCCGGCATCATAACTTTACTTCCATCCTACGTCGTTTCCTGGCTGCGCTGCTGCGGGTACAAAGAGCGTATGCTAGCACAAAAATTTGATAGTATTGACAATTTTGCATCAGTTCAAGTCATTCAGGCAACACGCATCTACCAGGCAAAGAAACCGCTCGCTTGGAGAGTAAGAATAAATAACCTTCGGACAAAAAAATGCCGGGAACCCCGGCATTTTCATTTATTGTGTTGCCATCCGACGCTGGAACTCGGCTAAATCGGTTATCAACCGCTGGTTTGGCAAGCTAGCGAACGGTTGCTCACTGAACGCAGTGCCACGCATCTGCACCGATATCCGTGCTGCTTCCGGGTTCAGTAAGGTTTGCTGGTAGAAAGCTTGGACATCCGCCAGCGTCACCTCCTCAACGGCTGCAATCAAGCGCTCACGGCTAGCAAAGTCAAAGCGCTCGCGGTACCAGTCGCTGACCAGCGGCCGCATTTCTTCCTGTAGGTTTTTCGGTGGCTCCTTTAAGCTGATCAGCAAGCTTTGCTGCAGCGCCGCAAATTGCTCTGGCGTGACCTGCTGCAAGCGCTGCCAGTATTGGTGCTTAAAGTCATCAAAGCGCTGCTGCATATCGGCTGGGCCTTTGACCGGGGTCTGAATGTACAAACCAAAACCGGTGTAGTTATTCAGATCGATGGCGGTACCGCCCACTGCATAAGCCAGTTGCTCTTCACTGCGCAAGGTGTCAAAGGCCTGGTTGGAAAAGTGCGATGCCAGCACATTGGCAGCGGCACGCACCGCCATGCCTTGCTCAGGATGCACATGCATATCGATCAGCGCCACATCGGTGACATGAATATCGCGCTGCAGTACCAGCGTCTCACCCGCTGCTGGCTTCCAAAAGAGGCTTTGGGCGTAAGGCGTGGTGGTTCGACTGGCCGGCAAGGCGGCATCCAGCTTGTTGACCAGCGTCTGCACATCCTGCTGATCGTAATTGCCAAAGGCAAAGACCCGCACCTGGTTGGCACTCAGCGTCTCGGCCATAAAAGCTGTCAAGTCGTCAGGTGTCATCGACTGCGCTGCGGCAATCAGTTGCTCCGGGTTGTAGTTGCCACCGCGATACAGGCTGTTAAAAGCCCAGAAAGCCTGACGAAAAGGCACCTGACGACTTTGGTTGGCAAGGCCCCGCACATAACGATCGACCGCTTGCGAAAAACCCGTTTCGGTAATGCGTGGGGTCAGTCCGCTTAGCAATTGCTCCAGCAACTCGGGTTGCTTGTCGGTAAAGCCATCCAGATTTAAAGTTAAGCCATTGCCATCGCTTAACCAGACGCCGATGCCTGCAACACGGGCTTCGGTGCGCAGTGCACTTTGCTCAAGATTGTACAAATCCCGCCACAGTGCAAAAGCAACCCGGGCCTTGATGTCATTTTGAGCCGCGGGGCTGTTAAGCACAATGTCCAACCGGCCTCTGGGCTGGTCGCTAAACACCTGACTTGGGTACAACCAGGCAGCGATGCCGTTGTGCTCGACCACCAGTTCAGGCTTTTGTTGCTCGGTACGGGCTTTAATCGCAAAGCTTTCCGGCAACAAGCGATTGATCTGTGGCAAATTCAGCGCCAGTTGCGGCTGCTGCCAGGCCGCCATTTCTTCAGCGCTGATATCGACAATCTTATACTTGCCAACATGGTGCACCAACTCGCTGTCGTGCGGCTCTTGTTGGCTGATGTACCAGACCCGGAGATTCTCCGGCGTCAGCTGCGCCAGCACCTGCTCAATGGCTTCAGCATCAAAACGCTCATAGATAAAGGGCGCTGCAATGGCATGCTGCACCGGGCGTTTCAACATGCTGGCCGTCAGCCCTGAGGCATAGCCAAAGCCATCGGTTTTTTCCAGAAACTGAAACTGGTTGGCCAGGCTGGTTTTGATTTCCTGGTAGTATTTTTCATCCACACCTTGTTGCTTGATCAGATCCAGGTACTGCATCACCACCGCCGTAATGGCCTCGCGTTGCTGCATGCCGGCATCGGTCAGACTCATGTCAATGTTCAGACTGCCGTAGTTGCCGTATAAGTCTGGACTCACCGACACATTAAAGCTGGAAACCAGACCAGAGGCTATTAACTGTGCCGCAGCGGTACCCGGCATTTCCGAGCGCAGCAAGTAGGCGATAAACTCATTCGGTTTGACCGCATACTGATCGGAGTTATCGCGAATAGTGAAATCCAGTCGCAGCTGTTTCACATCCTGATTGGGCACATAGTGAATGCGCTTGCCACCAAACAGACGGTTGTCCAGCTCGGCGGTCACCGTTGGAGTGGCAATCTCTTTGTTTTCGATGTCGGAAAAGTGTTGTCGTGCCAGCAGCTCCATCTCCGCCAGTGGCCGATTGCTGATCATCGCCAGTTTCATATTATTGGCCGAGTAATAACGGTCGTAGTAAGCCAGCATTTCCTCATGCAGTTTGCTGCCCGGCTTATCGCTTAAGCTTTCCAGGCTGCCAGCCAGGAAACGATTCGATGGGTGGTCACCAAACATCCGGCGCATCAGCTCAAACTGCGCTAAAGAATCCTGCTCGCGGCGCATCGAGTGTTCGGCGTTAACCGCATTGCGTTCTTTGTCCGAGTATTCGGGGTAAAACTTCGGCGATTTAAAGAAATCGGAGAAACGATCCAGCGCTTCATCGTACACGCTGTTATTGATTTCAAACATGTAGTTGGTGATATCGAGCCAGGTATAGGCGTTGTATGCACCATTGTGCTGACTGAAAAATGCTGCGTACTCAGCAGGATCCGGGTAACGCTCCGTGCCCATAAACAGCATGTGTTCCAAATAATGAGCCAGGCCTTGCTGCGTCATTGGGTCTTGCAACATGCCAGCCGCAACACTAAGCGATACTGCAGATTTTTCTGTGGCAGGGTCCGACACCAGTATCACTTCCAGTTGGTTTGGCAGTGTCAGTGTTTTGTAGGCCCGCAGATCATTGGGGCTTACCAGCACAGCAGCCGCTTGCTGCTGCGCAGTGGTTTCCTGTGGCACCCTGGGTGGTTGGGCACAACCGGTGATCACAGCCAGAGCAATGGCGCTCACCACGAACAGTTTCTTCATCATCTTATTCCTTGGCAACAGCACGATAAATACCTGGCCGAATGCTACTGAATACCAGCGATGCAAGCCAGTTGGTACTGTCCCCAATTTGTAAGCGGATATGTCTCGCTTTACGGCTGCTGTTGCTGGAAAACAGAAATACGGCTGTAGGGCGTCGGGTAAATGCCAACCTGCAGCAACTGGGGTCTTAGTGTCCACTCCACGCTTAGTTCGATGGTACCATCCTCATTTTTGGCAAAGTGCACAAACTTCTCCCGCTGTGCTTTGTTGTGCCAGTGAGCCCGGTAGCTGTCGCCCTGCCAGTGCTCCAGGGTAAGTTTAGAAACCCCATCGTCCCAGAAGCTTAACAGCAGCTCGCCAGCTTCGTTTTGCTGCACGTTGGCACTGCCGTACAAATCGTGCTGATAACGACCTGTGATTTCTGCTGCGCTTAAACTAGCCGCTGCATCGGGCTGACGCTGTTGCTCTATCTGCTGTCGTGCTGCGCTGGCTTCGGCAAAGTTCTGCTGGTACTGCGCTAAATAGGTGCTGTGCCAATCGTGAGGTGGTAAGCCGGCGATACGATCGATAATGGTGCGGGTCACCGCCGGGCGGAAGTTTTCAAAGGTATTGCCAATCACCACGATGCCGAGCTCCAGCTCCGGTACCAGAGTTACCAGCGTATTAAAGCCATCGGTTGCACCACCATGGCTGGCGGTTTGGTAGCCACGGTAGTCCTCCAGATACCAGCCCAGGCCATAAGCCCGTACCGGCTCGGTCCGGCTGGCGCGACTCACCGCCATTTGAGGACTGAAGATCTCGGCCATCACGGCTTCGCTGACCAGCCGCTGTCCTTGGTAGACACCAGCCTCGCCCAGATTTAACCGCATCCACTGCGCCATTTCATAAACACTGCTATTAACCGAAGCCGAAGGACCAACATTGTCGAAGTTACGACGGGCAATTTCGACCACTGCGCCCTCAATGTACTGATGCGGCAGGGCAATATTGGCATCGTCCGGCACAAACTGGGTAATGGAGGTATTGCTGCGGGTCATGCCAAGGGGTTGGAATAAGCGCTCTCGCACAAAGTCATCCCAGCTTTGGCCACTGACTGCCGCCACCACTTCACCGGCCACCGAATACATCACATTGTGGTAAACGAACCCCGAGCGAAAAGGCTGTTCAAAGTCGTGATAGCGCATCTGCCGGATCACTTGCTCACGGCTGGCGGTAGGCATAAATTGAATGCGGTTGCCGGTGATGCGGCCAAGGCCCACCCGATGCGTGAGTAAGTCACGAATACGCACTTCCTGCGTCACCCAGTCATCGGCCAGTTGAAAATACGGCAGATGATCGACCACCTTATCGTCCCAACTGAGCTTGCCTTCATCCACTAAGATACCGAGCGCCGTCGCTGTCATCGCCTTGGTGGTAGAGGCCACGCCAAATAAAGTGTGTTCATTGACCGGCAGTTCGGATGAAAGCCCCAAAGTGCCAAAACCACGGGCATAAATGACTTCATCCCGGTATACCACAGCCACCGCCAACCCCGGCAACTGCCAGTCCTGCCGTCCTTGCTCAATCCAGTGATCCAGCCCAGCCAATGGCTCTGAGCTAGTGGAATGCAGGGCGCAGCCAGCCAATGCCAAGGCAGCCAGGCTGCTCAGCAGCAAGGAACGAACAAAGTAAGAAGAGAAAAGCGTGGGATGCATGCCGGGCCTCGAAATAACCATTCAAGGCCAGCATACTAGCCGATTTGGCCGCTGGGGCCAAATCGGTCAGGCCAGCTAGCCGGCGTTGGGTGTTCTGGCCGGGCGGCGATGCTGACTGCGGGCTTTAGCCTGAGCAGAGCCTTCAGCGCGCTGACCATCGCGGTGCTCGCTTGGTTTCTTTGGTTTTTTCGGCCGGCGTGCTGGCTGCGACGGATTGGATGCCGGCACATTATGTACGGGCTCATAGCCCGCTTTTACCTGACGCGGTATTGCTTGTCGAATCACCCGTTCAATATCGCGCAGCAACTTGGCATCGTCGGCACAGACCAGCGACACCGCATGGCCACTGGCTCCTGCACGACCAGTGCGGCCAATGCGATGCACATAATCTTCCGGCACATTGGGCAGATCGTAATTAACCACTTGTGGTAATTGATCAATATCCAGGCCGCGGGCGGCTATGTCGGTGGCAACCAACACCCGCACTTCACCACTTTTAAAGCCTGCCAGCGCCTTGGTACGGGCTGCCTGGCTTTTATTGCCATGAATGGCCGCAGCCTGAATACCCACCGTTTCCAGTTGCTTGGTTAACTTATTGGCACCATGCTTGGTTTTGGTAAACACCAGCACCTGCTGCCAATGGTTGTCGACAATCAGGTCAATCAACAACTGTGCCTTGCGGTTTTTATCCACCGGGTACACCAACTGCTCGACCCGCTCGGCCGTACTGTTGGCCGGGCTGACCGACACTTCCAGTGGGTTATTGACCATGGTCTTGGCCAGGGCTCGGATATCGTCGGAAAAGGTCGCCGAGAACAACAGATTTTGCCGCTGCTTGGGCAGCAGTGCCAGGATTTTGCGAATATCGCGGATAAAGCCCATATCCAGCATACGGTCGGCTTCATCCAGTACCAGGATTTCCAGCTCGGAAAAGCGCACTGCATTTTGTTGGTACAAGTCAAGCAGTCGGCCCGGGGTGGCAATCAGAATATCGACGCCTTTACGCAGCTTTTGCATCTGTGGATTGATTTTTACCCCGCCAAAGACGATGGTCGAACGGAGCGGCAAGCGGCTGCCATAACGCACCACGCTGTCTCCGACCTGAGCCGCCAGCTCCCGGGTAGGGGTTAAAATCAAGGCACGCGCCTGATTGGCCGAAGCAGGCTTGCCTTCAGCCAGCCGCTGCAGCAGTGGCAGGGTAAAACCCGCCGTTTTGCCCGTCCCGGTTTGGGCGGCGGCCATCAGATCACGACCAGCCAGCACAGCAGGGATCGCCTGAGCCTGAATAGGTGAAGGGGTGTCGTAGCCTTCAGCCTGAATGGCTGCAAGCAAAGGGGCCGATAAGCCCAGGGAGGCAAAACTCATAAATTCTCACTTGTTGTACAAAGAACCGCCAAAAGGGCGGCCGGGCAGGATACCTGAAAACCGTTGCCAGTGCCATCGAAACCACAAGTTAGCTGCCTATGGGGTCAAATCTAGTACTTAAAGCATAGATAGAAGATCACTAATTCCTTTTGGTTATATCTGAGCGCGATCCATTATTTTATCAAAGCCATACAGACGGCTATTCTGCAAACCTGAAGGTCCCCTTGCTAATCATGGCTGGGCGTCAATTGCTAGTAGCCAGTGTGGGCTGAGGTGTGTGATGGATTTTTTACCAATTTTTACCCAGTTGCAGCAGCAACCCGTGCTGGTGGTCGGTGGTGGTGCTGTGGCCTACCGCAAAATTCAGCTGTTGCTGGCCGCCGGTGCTCAGGTCACAGTGCTGGCCAAACGCATCAGTACAGAAGTACAAGCGTTGCAAGGCGATCAACTAACCTGCATTGAAGCGGCCTTTGGCGAGCACAGCATTGCTCACTACAAACTCATTATTGCTGCTACCGATAAACCAAAGGTCAATGCCGAAATTTTTCAGGCCGCCAACGCCGCCAATATCTGGGTGAATGCTGTGGATGATCCCGAGCACGGCAACTTTATTTTCCCGGCCATTGTCGATCGCAGCCCAATAGTGGTGGCGATATCCTCCGGCGGCCATGCCCCGGTGCTGGCTCGTCGTTTGCGCGAGCGCATTGAGCAGCTGTTGCCGCAGTCGGTCAGCCTGATCGCCCGCTTCGCTGCCGAGTGCCGTCATCGGGTCAAAGCTGCGCTACCGTCCATCAGTGAACGACGTGATTTCTGGGAGCGCTGGTTCGCAGGGCCGGCCCAGCAACTGCTGGCGGCGGGTAAAACCGAGCAAACCGAACAGCTGTTTCAGCAGCAACTGCAGGATTTTGTGCCCAATCAGGGCGAAGTCTGGCTGGTGGGGGCTGGCCCGGGCGATCCGGAGCTGCTCACCATCAAGGCGATGCAATGCATGCAGCAGGCCGATGTGCTGGTGTACGACGGTCTGGTCAGCGCCGATGTGCTGGCGTTGGCACGGCGCGATGCCGAGCGCATCTGCGTGGCCAAACAAGCCGGTTTTCACAGCCTGCCGCAGGATGAAATCAATGCGTTGATCGTCCGGCTGGCGCAAGAAGGCAAACGGGTCTGCCGGTTAAAAGGCGGCGATCCCTTTATTTATGGTCGTGGCGGCGAAGAATGCGAAGCCCTGGTGGCCGCCGGTATTCGTTACAGCGTGGTGCCTGGTGTCACCGCAGCCGCAGGCTGTGCTGCCTATGCCGGCATTCCGCTGACCCACCGCGATTATGCCCAAACGGTGCAACTGGTCACCGGCCACTGCCGCGCCAATGGCGACGAGCCGGACTGGCCGTCACTGGCCAAAGCCCGGCAAACCCTGGTGGTTTATATGGGGCTGATTAACAGCGGCACCCTTAGCCAGCAACTGATTGCCCATGGCCGCAGCGGCGATACGCCGGTCGCCATTATTGAAAATGGCACCCGGCCCGAGCAGCGCACCATTACCGGCACGCTGGCGCAGCTGCCCGAGCTGATCAGCGAGCATCAGGTGAAAAGCCCGGCGCTGATTATTGTCGGTGAAGTGGTGGCACTGGCACCGAATTTACACTGGTTTCAAACATTTGTGGCTGAGCCAAGCGCCAGCCAGGCAGCCTAGGAGCAACTGATGGCTTTATCGCATTTACAACAACTGGAAGCCGAAAGCATCCATATTTTCCGCGAAGTCGCGGCCGAGTTTAAAAAGCCGGTGATGCTGTATTCGATTGGCAAGGACTCATCGGTGCTGCTGCACCTGGCCCGTAAAGCCTTTGCACCGGGAAAAATTCCTTTTCCTTTGCTGCATGTCGATACCGACTGGAAGTTTCGCGAGATGATTGAATTTCGCGACCGCATTGCCAAGGACTACCAGCTGGATTTGCGGGTGCACAAAAACCCGGAAGGCCTGGCCATGGGCATCAACCCCTTTGTACATGGTAGTGCCAAGCACACCGACATCATGAAAACTCAGGGCTTAAAGCAGGCGCTGAACCAGTATGGCTTTGATGCAGCTTTTGGCGGCGCCCGTCGTGATGAAGAAAAATCCCGCGCCAAGGAGCGGGTGTTCTCCTTTCGCGATAAGCACCACCGTTGGGATCCGAAAAACCAGCGGCCTGAGCTGTGGAATCTTTACAACAGCGCCATCAACGAAGGCGAAAGCATCCGGGTATTTCCGTTATCGAACTGGACCGAGCTGGATATCTGGCTTTATATCCTGCAGGAAAACATCGACATCGTGCCGCTGTACCTGGCGAAAGAGCGCCCTGTGGTCAAGCGTGATGGCACCCTGATTATGGTGGATGATGACCGCATGCCGATCGAACCGGGTGAGGTGATTGAACAGAAATCGGTGCGTTTTCGCACCCTCGGCTGCTACCCACTGACCGGCGCCATTGAGTCCACCGCCAACACGCTGGAAGGCATTGTCGAAGAAATGTTACGGGCCCGCACTTCTGAGCGTCAGGGACGGGTGATTGATCAGGATCAGTCCGGGATGGAGCTGAAAAAACGCGAGGGGTACTTCTGATGAGCAGCACCGTTTTGGAAAACACCAGCTTAGAGCAGCAACTGAATGAGCTCGGCATTCGCGGCTACCTGCAGCAGCATCAGGACAAAAGCCTGCTGCGGGTGCTGACCTGTGGCAGTGTAGATGATGGCAAAAGCACCCTGATTGGCCGCCTGCTACACGACAGCCAGCAACTCTATGACGATCAGCTGGATGCGTTAAAGCGCGATCACAAAGGCCGCAACAGCGATGGTGAGCTGGAACTGGCGATGCTGGTAGATGGCCTGCAGGCCGAGCGTGAACAAGGCATCACCATCGACGTGGCCTACCGCTATTTTTCCACCACCAAGCGCAAATTTATTCTGGCCGATACGCCGGGCCATGAGCAGTACACCCGCAATATGGCCACCGGTGCCTCCAACGCCGATGTCGCTATCTTGCTGGTCGATGCCCGCCATGGTGTGCTGACCCAGACCAAGCGCCACAGCTTTATCTGTGCCTTGCTTGGCATCAAGCATTTTGTGGTGGCGGTGAATAAAATGGATTTGATTGGCTATGCCGAAACCGAGTTTAGCCGTATCAAAAAAGACATTCTGGCCATTACTTCCCAGTTGCAGGTACCACAGGTCGATGTGGTGCCACTGAGTGCGCTAAAAGGCGAGAACATCATGAGCCTGTCGGCCAGCATGCCCTGGTACCAGGGCCAGCCACTCTTGCCTTTGCTGGAAACACTGCCGGTGCCGGATCGCAGCGGCCAGCACAGCCGCTTCCCGGTGCAGTACGTCATCCGGCCGGATCTGAACTTCCGTGGTTTTGCCGGTACTGTCACCGGTGGCCGGCTGGCCGTGGGGCAAACAGTGAAAGTCTATCCTTCCGGCCAGCAGAGCACCATTCGCAGCATTGAAACCTTTGCCGGCGCCCAGCCTTCGGCCGAGGCTGGTGAAGCTGTGACGCTGACGTTGCAGGATGAAATCGACATCAGCCGTGGCGACTGGCTGGTGCCAGTGGAAGAAAGCATCACCCAAAGCAACCGAGCCCTGGCCTATCTGGTGTGGTTTAACCAGCAGCCGTTGCAACAAGGCCGTTTGTACGACCTGAAACTGGCCAGTCGCAAAAGCTCAGCCAGCATCAGTAAGCTGGACCATAAGATGAATATCAATACGCTGCAAAAGGTCGAAGCCGACAGTGTGCAGATGAACGACATTGCCCTGGTCGAGCTGGAACTGACCGAAGTGCTGCCACTGGATACCGCCAGTGAGCACCCGGGTACCGGTAACTTTATCCTGGTCGACAGGCTGAGCAACGCCACGGTCGCTGCCGGCCTGGTGCAAACCGTGCTGGCCACCGAGCAAGCCAGTGTGCCGGCCAATTTCTCTGCCTTTGAGTTGGAGCTCAACGCCCTGATCCGCAAACACTTCCCACACTGGCAAGCGGCCGATTTATCGGCACTGAGTCAGGCGCTGTCGGTCCCGGATCGGTCATGACGCTGCAGCAGCTTGGGGTGATAGGCCTGTTGCTGACGCTGATCGCAGGTCTTATCTTTAGCAAGCGCTCGCCGGCCTTTTGGTTTGGCGGCGCTTTGCTGCTGAGCTATCTGGTTGGCTGGCAGCCGCTGGAAAAAGCGCTGACCAACTTCAGCAACCCCTCGCTGATCACCTTGATGCTGTTGCTGCTGGTCTCGCTGGCGATTGAAAAGTCCCAGCTAGTGAGCTGGCTGAGCCGCAGCTTTTCCGGCCAGAACCTCAGTCTGGTTGTGGCCAGACTCAGCCTGGCCAGCGGCTTTTTGTCGTCCTTTGTCAACAATACGGCTGTGGTCTCCACGTTGATGTCGTCGCTGCGCCAGCATCCGCATTTTGCCGCCTCCAGACTGCTGATCCCGCTGTCCTACAGCGCCATTTTGGGCGGCATGCTGACCCTGATTGGCACCTCCACCAACCTGATCGTCAATGGTTTTGTTGAAGAAGCCGGCCATGCCAGTCTGGGATTTTTTGATTTTACCCTGCTGGGCCTGATTGCCTTTGGCGCCGGCTTGCTGGTGCTGATGGTGGGGGCGCACTTTTTGCCCGACACCGGCAAAGACGAACAGACAGCCGCACCTTATTACGTCAGTGCCCGGGTTGCAGACGACAGTCAGCTGATTGGCAAAAGCGTCAGCGACAACGGCCTGCGTGAGCTGCAGCAGCTGTTTTTGGCCGAAATTCAGCGCGGCGAGCAGCTGATTTGCCCGGTCAAGCCCGAGACGGTGCTGGAGCCCGGTGATGAACTGCATTTTGTCGGCGACCTGCAGGCGGTGTCCAAACTGCAGAGCTTTCCCGGCCTGACGCTGGTGCCCGGTGAAGCCGAGCACAGCGGCGAGCTGATGGAGGCGGCCATTAGCTACAGCTCCAAACTGGTTGGCAAAACCCTGAAGCAGGTACGCTTTCGCGAGCAGTACAATGCGGCTGTGATCGCCGTGCGCCGTGGCCATGAGCGCTTAAACGGCGGCCTCGGCAATCTGGTGCTGCATGCCGGCGATGTGTTGATTCTGGCCACCGGCAAGGACTTCCCCGGCCAAAATGAGCTGGGACAGGATTTTATTTACGTTAATGGCCTGGCGATCAGCCAGCCACTGCCGGCCAAACGCAGCCACTGGGTGCTGGGCAGCTTTGCACTGACCCTGCTGCTGTCAATGCTGGATCTGGTGCCGCTGGTAAAAAGCCTGCCGGTGCTGCTGGTGCTCTATCTGGCCAGCTCGGTGATCAACGTCAACGAGCTGAAACGCCGTTTTCCACTGGAGCTTTTTATTATTGTCGGCTCGGCCATTGGTCTGGCGCAGCTGATGATCCAGTCCGGCGTGGCCGGCATGATTGCCGGAGGCCTGAATCAACTGGTGGCCGGTTACGGCCCCTACGGCGCGCTGATTGCCATTTTTGTCGCCACCTGGCTCTTTACCGAAGTGGTCACCAACAACGCCGCGGCCGCCTTGACCTTTCCTATTGCGTACGCGATGGCGCTGGATCTTGGCACCAGCCCGCTGCCCTTTTTTATGGCGGTGGCCTTTGGCGCCTCGGCCAGCTTTATTTCCCCTTTTGGCTACCAGACCAACCTGATGGTCTACAGTGCCGGCAACTATCAGCTGAAAGACTATGCCCGGATCGGTATTCCGATGGCGCTGGTGTACTCGACGGTGGTGCTGCTGTGCCTGCCGTATTTTTACCCGTTTTAACTCTCGGACTGAACACAGATGACTGACAACATTGTATGGCAACAGCACCACACCAACCGCGCCCAGCGAGCCGAACTGTTCGGCCACCGCAGTGGCGTGATCTGGTTTACCGGCTTAAGTGGCTCGGGCAAATCCACCGTGGCCAATGCGCTGGAACAAGCACTGGCCGCCCGGGGCTTTCACACCTACTTGCTCGATGGTGACAATGTACGGCATGGCCTTTGTGCCGATTTGGGCTTTAGTGCCGAGGACCGTACCGAAAACCTGCGTCGGGTGGGCGCCGTCTCTGGCCTGATGGTCGATGCCGGCTTGCTGGTGCTCAGCGCCTTTATTTCACCCTACCGCAGTCAACGCGCTCTGGTGCGCAGCCTGGTGCCGGAGCAGTCCTTTTTGGAGGTGTACATTGCCACGCCACTGGCTATCTGCGAACAGCGCGATGTCAAAGGCCTGTATCAAAAAGCCCGTAAAGGCGAAATCAGCCACTTTACCGGCATCTCCGATCCCTACGAGGCACCGGAGAACCCCGATCTGGTGATCGACACCTCCAGCACAGAGCTAAGCGACAGCATCGAACAACTGTTGCAACTGTTGGCAGAGCGTGGTTGGATCAAGGCAGCACAGAGTACCACCCTTTGATGGAGTGAAGACGATGAAACTACTGCTGCAACAAATCATTCAGTTGGCTGAGCAGGCGGGCGATGCCATTTTAGAAGTCTATCAGCGTGATATTGCGGCGCAGGGCATTCATGCCAAGCAAGACGACTCGCCACTGACCGATGCCGATTTGGCCGCCCAGCAAATCATTAGCGCTCGCCTTTATCAACTAACACCGGATATTCCGGTGTTATCGGAAGAAGCCGCCGCCACCCCCTGGCCCGAGCGCCAGCACTGGCAGCGATTCTGGTTGGTCGATCCTTTGGATGGCACCAAAGAGTTTATTAAGCGCAATGGTGAGTTTACCGTCAATATTGCGCTGATCGAGCAGGGTAAGCCGGTGCTTGGCGTGGTGCATGCACCTGTGCTGGAAAAAACCTGGGCGGCACTCAAAGGTGAAGGCGCCCTGGTACAACATCAAGGCGAGCAGTACCGCATTCATGCCAGCAAGCCAAAGTCTGGCGAAACAGTCAAAGTGGTCGGCAGTCGCAGCCATCCCAGCCCGGAGCTGGCCGGTTATCTTGAGCAGTTTGAATGCTATGAGATGGTGCCGGTCGGCAGTTCGTTAAAATTCTGCCTGGTGGCTGAAGGGGAGGCCCATGTCTATCCACGCTTTGGCCCCACCATGCAGTGGGACACCGGCGCCGGTCATATTGTGGCCGAAGAAGCCGGTGCCACTGTTGCATTTGATGGCTTAGATGATGCCCCTTATCATCGTGAACAGCTACTGAACCCTAACTTTCTGGTATCCGCGCTTTAGAAGCTAAAGCGCGCTCCCAGCTTGCCCTGGGTGAAGGTGCCGCCCAGAAAGTCACCACGCTCAAACTCAGCCAAAAAGGACAGATTGCGGCTTAAAAAGTAGTGCAGGCCGATGGCCTGGGTGAACTGGTTTTTATCCACAATACCGGGCTCATCCAGATATTCATAGCCCAAACGGCCATACAGCTCTACCTGTGGTGAGATCATGCTGCGCAGGGTTGCTTCGGCTTTCAGGTAATCGTATTTGTCCCTATCCAGGAACATCACATTGCCTGCAACGATTTTATCTTCCAGCCGGTAATTGCCAAAATAGCCGGCCAGATCCAGCACAGTATTAGGCGCTACTGGCGTAATGACACCCAGGCCGATGGCGCGGTTGTAGATACGATAATTGTCGTAGCCATCGGCAAAGCGCACCGTATCTTCCACCCGACTGTACTCGCCAGCAACAAACAGATGCTGATTGATTAAAAAAGAGCCCTTTAAACCGAAGCCGCTGTAATCATTGCGCTCGCCTTCAAACTTATCTTCAAAGGATAAAAAGCTGGCTTCAACAAAACGATGGCCTGGCCAGTCACTGGCGGACGCTTGAAAACACAACGCGGTGGCAACCGCTGATACCAATAAAGTAAAACGCATACTGCATCCTCCGGATGAATGGTCAGCTTTTAGCCTAATGAGTTGGGCTTAATTGAAGCTGAACAAGCTTTTGTGATCCCGATTCAGTACACTATGCCAATACTTTCCTGTTACCACGAGCTTGTATGCGTCTGGATAAATTCATCAGCAGCTGCACCGGCCTGACCCGCTCTCAGGCCACCAAAGTGATCCGCCAGGGTCGGGTCGGCGTCAATGGCGAGCCTTGCAAGCAAGGAGCGACCCAGCTCAAAGCGGACGCTACCATCACTCTGGATGACGAACCGCTGGCACTGAGTGGCCCCCGCTATCTGGTGCTGCACAAGCCGGCTGGCTATGTCTGCTCCAGCGATGATCCTGAGCACCCAACGGTGATGATGCTGCTGGATGAGCCGGCGCTGGAGTCACTCAATCCAGTGGGGCGACTCGATCTCGATACCACTGGCTTGCTGCTGATTACCGACGATGGCCAGTGGTTGCATCGCATTACCTCGCCAAAACACCATGTCGCTAAAACCTACCGGGTCTGGCTGGCCGATCCCATTCCAGCCGATGCGGCAGCACAGTTTGCCGAAGGCGTGCTGCTGCGCGGTGAGAAAGACCCCACCCTGCCCGCCGAGCTGGAAGTCATCGCTGAGCGCGAAGCTCTGCTGACTATTCACGAAGGCCGTTACCATCAGGTGAAACGGATGTTTGCTGCTCTTGGCAACAAGGTGGTGCGGCTGCACCGCGAAAAAATCGGTGATTTTCAGCTGCCGGAGGACTTGTCTGAAGGGGATTATCGGTTGTTAACAGAGCAGGAAAAGTACCAGCTACAAACAGTGCAAAAATAAACTTAATAAACGCTTATTTACCATATTGACTAAATTGTAATCTTTGAGTATTTTCAGCCAGCGCAAAGCGCATAACAATAATGATTATGGAGATCTTATGAAAAAGCTTTTAGCTGTTGCTTCTTTAATTGTAGCCAGTGCAACTGTATCGACGACGACTCAAGCAGAAGAACAAATGAACCCATGGACTCATTGCGGTATTGGCGCAATGATTTTTGATAAAAACACTACTGCTGCGGCCATTTCAAATATCATTTGGGATTTAGGTACCACCGCTGTATCTTCCAACATCTCCTCCAAAGATGCTTGTAAAGGCCAGCGTGTTGCAGCCGCTCAATTTTTGCAAGACACCATCGCACAGGTTGAAGAAGAGACCGTCATTGGTGAAGGTGTGCATCTGACGACAGTATTGAACCTGATGGGTTGTGATGCAGCTGTGCATCCGGCATTAATCGGTGAGATGCGTTCACAGCTGGATCTGAATACCGAGGCAAAAGCTGAGACTTATTTCACGCAATTGGAAGCCTCAATTGCAGTAAATTATGCTGCCCAGTGCGCTGTAATTTAAGCACATTCCAGCCTTGATTTGCCCGCTTTATGCGGGCTTTTCTTATTTGCCTGTAGTAATACTATGACTATCAGAATATGGCTTCTCCTTTTTTTGTTAACAAGTGCCCTAAACGTAGCACAAGCTTCAGTCCTCGAGCATTTTCAACAACAAGCTGATAGCTTGCAATTGCAGCATGAGCCTTACTGGCATGCCTTACTCCATTATAAAAAGCACCGGCTGAATACACAGCGTGTTCGTAGCGAAATTCTGGATGACGATTTCTTTCTTGCACCGGATGGACGTACCAACCCGGCCAGCGAGCTGCAAGCTACCCTGGCTGCAATGTTTCAAGACATCAACGAGGACTCAAATCAGCATGCCAGCTGCCGATTTATTGCCCGTACTCATTGGCTCGAAAAAAAGCTCACAGGGTTAGCAGAAGTGCGCCCCCGCTCTGCCTGTACTTTGTTTGAACAGTGGGCAGAGCCCGAGTATCTGGACTCCGTGAGCTTAGTCTTTGCCAGTGGTTACTTAGGCAACCCAGCCTCATTTTATGGCCATATTCTACTGAAACTGAACAGCAACAACCCAGTCAAAACCCACCTGCAGCACCAAAGTCTGAATTATGGCGCGGCAGTGCCGGATCAAGAGAATCCTTTTGCCTACATTATCAAAGGACTTTTTGGCGGTTATCAGTCCACCTTCTCGTATGGTGAGTTTTATAAAAACTCCTTAACGTACGGTGAGCATGAACTCAGAGACTTATGGGAGTATCAGTTAAACCTGACAGATGATGAAGTCTTGCAGCTCACCTACCATGCCTGGGAGTTGATTGGACGCCACCACACCTATTATTTTCTTAAAGAAAATTGTGCTTTTCGCATGGCTCAATTGCTGGAGTTAATTATTGATGCCCGGTTAAAGCCAGACCTGCAACCCTGGGCTATGCCGATCTCTGTATTCCACGAAGTTTCTGGTATAGAGCATCATGGGCAGCCTTTGATCAGAGCAATCAAACTCCATCCATCCAGACAACACCGCTTTTACCAGAAATATCAGCAACTGAATGCTGTTCAACAACAAGCCGTTGCAGCCATTATCCATCATGACTTCAGGGTGCAGAACTTCTTAGAGCCACTGCCATCAGCAGAGCAGCAAGCTCAAGTATTGGAAGCCTTATTCGATTATGTGGAATTCGCTTATTTGGGCGAGCCTGAAGCTATTCAGCAAAAAAAACAGGGGCTGCTGCAAGCAAGGTTAATGCTGCCAGTGCTACCGCCAGCTCCATTTCCACAACCAGAGCAATTTCCTCATCAAAGTACGCGCCCTTCCATGTGGCAACTGCAAGCTTCGCATAAAAGCGACAAATTTATACCCGGTGTGCGATTCCGGGCAGCCTATTACGATTTATTGACCGCTCAGACGGGCCAGCCACCTTTTTCTGCGTTAGGCATGTTTGATGTCACTTTAGCAAGAGAAGAGCAACGTTTCGTCATCCAACAATTTGAGCTGTTACGTATCGAGCAAATGAATTTATCCACCACAGGCTTACCTGCCGATGCTGGTTTTGCCTGGAAAGTTGCACTTGGTTACCGGTCGCTGACCCGTCACTGCTCTGATTGCCGTCACCTATATGCCGAAGGTGGTCTGGGAAAAGCCATTCGCTTCCAAGAGTATGGGATTGTCTATGCCATGCTGGATGGACGGCTTCACCCTGCCGGAGAGCAGCTTAACTTGGTCAGCGCTATTGGCAGGCTTGGCACTATTGTCGATATCCATCCAGGCTGGCGCAGCCAACTGGAGTTTGGCTGGAATAGTTACGCTCAATCCGGTCATCAGAGTTATGGCTGGTACCGCTGGCACAACCGCTTTGGTCAGAGTCCTGATTGGGATATCCGGCTATCCTTGGACACTACCCAAGACGCTACACAGTGGACACTGTCCTACAGTCGTTATTGGTAACGATGTGACTTTTACCAAATCACGGCTAAACTTAAAAAAATAACAATGAGGGCAACTGCATGAACTTTATTATCTTTTTATTGATTGGCGCCTTAGCAGGCTGGTTGGCCGGGCAATTAATGAAAGGCCGGGGCTTTGGTCTGGTGGTCAATATTGTGGTCGGGGTCGTAGGCTCGTTTATTGGCGGCCTGGTATTCTCTGCACTGGGGCTTGGGCCAACCAACCTGCTCGGCACCTTGATTATGGCCACCATTGGTGCTGTGGTACTGCTGTTCTTACTCAGCTTAATTAATAAGAAAGCCTGAGTGCGCTTAATCAAATAAATCCGGCTCGGTAGCAGGGCTGTTTGCGGCCCCGCTGCCACCATTTTTTTGTTCACGCCGTTTTTTACGCTGCGCCAGCAACTTTAAAATACGGGCTTTTTCCACTACCGGCTTTTGTGGCCAGTTAAAGCGTTCTTCGCGTGAGCGCAGGCAGCCTTTGCAATAACCGCGGTTATCGCTTTCGCAGACCCCAATGCAGGGGTTGGGCAAATCAAACAGCTCTAACTGATCCATCCGGGCTCGCTGACAATGGCCGATAACTGCAGTGTACTCCGCCAGACAGAAGCTGTGCAAATCGCTCTACAGCGGCTTTTTTGCGATAAATTGCGTATCTGCCGAAAAAAGCGTTGACTTCAGACTGATAGACGGCTATTTATATAGGCAACTGGCGTGGTTTTTCACCACAGCCCCAATTAACCGTTAGAGTTAGTGAAGAATTACAAGATGCGTTTAGCAACCGTTCTGAACATTATTGTCCTCGTAGTCGTGGTGATTATTAGTCGCTGCGGGGGCTTGCGTTTGGAATTTACCAGCTAAATAACCAGATTCCAAAGAACCCCCGCTCCGCAAGGACCGGGGGTTTTTTCGTTTCCTGGCCTTGCAAAAAGCGGGTTTAGAGCATGCAGAGGAAACACAATGAAAGGCGCAGATTTGGTAATGAAGGTGCTGCAGCAGCACGGGGTAGACAGCATCTTCGGCTACCCCGGTGGGGCTATCATGCCGATTTACGATGCCATCTACCATAGCCCTGTAAAGCACTACCTGTGCCGGCATGAGCAGGGTGGTGCCTTTTCTGCCATCGGCTATGCCCGCAGCTCTGGCAAGGTCGGTGTCTGCCTGGCGACTTCGGGCCCGGGTGCAACCAACCTGATCACCTCGCTGGCCGATGCCTTGCTGGACTCGGTGCCTTTGGTGGCGATCACCGGCCAGGTGTCACAGGGCGTGATGGGTACTGATGCTTTTCAGGAAATCGATGTGCTGGGGCTTAGCCTGCCGGTCACCAAGCACAGTTTTTTGGTGGAACACATCGATGCGCTGGAAGACACCCTGCATCAGGCCTTTGCCCTGGCACAAAGCGGCCGCCCCGGCCCGGTGCTGGTGGATATTCCAAAAAACATCCAACAGGCCGAAGTCAGCTGCAACTTAAAGCCGGTGTCTGCTGCACCAAAATCGTCATTACCACAGGTTGCGGCCGACCAGCTGCACCAAGCCCGCGCACTGATTGCTGCTGCCGAACGGCCCATCGCGTACATCGGTGGTGGCGTCCATATGGCTGATGCCATCGCCGAGCTGCAGCAGTTTTTAACCGAAAGCGCCATGCCATCGGTCACCACCTTAAAAGCCATGGGATCAGTGGCCAAAGACAACCCCTATTATCTCGGCATGCTGGGCATGCATGGCACTCAGGCGGCTAATCTGGCGGTGCAGCAATGCGATTTGCTGGTGTGTCTGGGCGCTCGTTTTGATGATCGGGTCACCGGCAAGCTGGACAGCTTTGCGCCACATGCCAAGGTGATCCAGTTGGATATCGACCCGGCCGAAATCAACAAGCTGCGCCGGCCTGATTGCGCCATGCTGGGTGATATGAAACAGGTACTGCCTGCGATCAGCACAGCAACCCACTGTCAGCCATGGCTTGAGCATTGCCTGGCACTAAAGCAGCAGCACGGCTGGCGCTACGATCATCCGGGCGAGCGGATTTATGCGCCGCTGTTTTTAAAGCAGCTGAGCGATCGCCTGCCGGATAACAGCGTGGTCTGCTGCGATGTCGGCCAGCATCAGATGTGGGTGGCGCAGCACATGCGCTTTAACCACCCGCGCAATCATTTAAGCAGTGGCGGTTTGGGCACCATGGGTTTTGGCTTGCCGGCTGCCATCGGTGCCAAGCTGGCCCGGCCAGAGGATACGGTGCTGGCAGTCTGCGGCGATGGTTCCTTTATGATGAATGTGCAGGAGCTGGGCACCATCAAGCGCTTTCGGCTGCCGGTGAAAATCGTGGTGGTGGACAACCAGCGCCTTGGCATGGTGAAGCAGTGGCAGCAGTTGTTCTTTAACGAGCGCTACAGCGAAACCGATTTATCGGACAACCCGGATTTTGTCGCGCTGGCGGCCGCTTTTGCGATACCGGGCCATACCATCAGCCGCAAAGACGAAGTGGCCGATGCGATGGAAGCCATGCTGACCTGGCCCGGCCCCTATTTGCTGCATGTACGGATTGATGAACAAGACAACGTCTGGCCCCTGGTACCACCAGGAGCCGCCAACGAAGATATGTTAACGGAGAGAGCGCAATGAACCATGTACTGACCATCCAAACCAAAAATCAGGCGGTAGTGCTGGAGCGCGTGCTGCAAGTCACCCGTTACCGTGGCTTCCAGCTCACCGGCCTAGAGATGAAACCACAAAGCAGCCAGGCCGGCTTGCTGCTGACCTTGTCGATTGCCAGTGACAAACCAATCCATCTGCTGACCAGCCAACTGAACAAGCTGGTCGATGTCGAGCAATTGGAGCTGCACAGCGAGCAACTGGCGTCACTGAGAGCCTGATTTCAACTTTTTTGCTAATGTTAACGATGCCCAGCGGCATCAGGGAGTATCCACGCAATGCCAAAATTACGATCCGCCACCGTCACCGAAGGCAGAAACATGGCCGGGGCCAGAGCGCTGTGGCGTGCCACCGGTGTCAAAGACAGCGACTTCGGCAAGCCCATCATCGCGGTGGTGAATTCATTTTGTGAATTTGTGCCAGGTCATGTGCATCTGCGCGATTTAGGCAAGCTGGTCGCTGCCAGCATCGCCGAAGCCGGTGGTATCGCCAAAGAGTTCAATACCATAGCGGTGGACGATGGCATTGCCATGGGCCATGGCGGCATGCTGTACAGTTTGCCGTCGCGCGAACTGATCGCCGACTCGGTCGAGTACATGGTCAATGCCCACTGCGCCGATGCCATGGTGTGTATCTCCAACTGCGATAAAATCACCCCCGGCATGCTGATGGCTGCGATGCGCCTGAATGTGCCGGTGATCTTTGTATCCGGCGGCCCGATGGAAGCCGGCAAAACCAAGTTGTCGGATCAAATCATCAAGCTCGATCTGGTCGATGCCATGGTGTCGGCGGCTGATCCCAAGGTCAGTGACAGCGACAGCGAGGCGATAGAGCGCAGCGCCTGCCCAACCTGCGGCTCCTGCTCCGGCATGTTTACCGCCAACTCGATGAACTGCCTGGTCGAAGCACTGGGCTTAGGCCAGCCAGGCAATGGCTCCTTACTGGCCACCCATGCCGATCGCAAAGAACTGTTTGTCCAGGCCGGTTACCGCATTATGGAGCTGTGCAACCGCTGGTACCACAACGACGATGCCGGCGCTTTGCCGCGCAACATTGCCAGCAAGGCTGCCTTTGAAAATGCCATGATGCTGGATATCGCCATGGGCGGCTCCACCAACACCGTACTGCATTTGCTGGCCGCAGCGCTGGAAGGCGAGGTGGATTTCAGCATGGCCGATATTGACCGGTTATCGCGGATCGTACCGCACCTGTGCAAGGTCGCACCCTCGACCCAGAAATACCATATGGAAGACGTGCATCGCGCCGGGGGCGTGATGGGCATTCTGGCCGAGCTAAACCGCGCCGGTTTGCTGGACCCAAGCACCGGCCATGTTTGTGGTGGCAGCATGGGGGAAGTTCTGGCCAAGTGGGACATCAAAACCAGCCAGCACGAACAGGTGAAGCAATTCTACATGGCCGGCCCGGCCGGCATCCGCACCACCCAGGCTTTTTCACAGAATTGCCGTTACCCCAGCCTGGATGATGACCGCGAACAAGGCTGCATTCGCAGCAAAGAGCACGCCTATTCACAAGATGGTGGCCTGGCGGTACTGAGCGGCAATCTGGCACCCAATGGCTGCATTGTGAAAACTGCCGGGGTGGATGAAGAATGTCTGGTATTCAATGGCCGGGCGCGGATCTTTGAAAGTCAGGACGACGCCGTTGCCGCCATTCTGGCTGGCAAGGTCGTGGCCGGTGATGCGGTGATTATTCGCTACGAAGGCCCGAAAGGTGGCCCTGGCATGCAGGAAATGCTGTACCCGACCAGTTACCTGAAGTCGATGGGGCTGGGCAAGTCCTGCGCGCTGATCACCGATGGCCGTTTTTCCGGTGGCACCTCCGGCTTGTCCATTGGCCACGTCTCGCCGGAAGCCGCCAGTGGTGGTGCCATAGCGCTGGTGCAGGAAGGCGATCGGATTGAGATTGATATTCCGGGGCGCAAAATTGCCATTGCCATCAGCGATGAGGAACTGGCAGAGCGCCGCACCGCGATGGAAGCGAAAGGTGCTAAGGCCTGGAAACCGCTGGATCGGCAGCGCGTGGTCAGCAATGCGCTGAAAGCCTACGCCATGCTGGCCAGCAGTGCCGATAAAGGCGCGGTGCGGGATTTGTCGAAGTTGGAAGGCTAGTACCCAGCAAAGCGCAGACAGGTAACAACATCAGAGTAAGCTGCACACAAGGACGCCGTGAATACATCCCTGTAGGCTCGGCTCCAGCATCCATGCTGTAGACGCCTTGTTTAGCAGCTTGTGGTCTTCGCCAGCGAGTCCTGTGTAGCGGCTGAAAAGCAGTCAAAAGTAGCAGCAAGTAGTGATCAATCAATGGAGTAGCAATGAATAACCTGGCAACAGCACAACCCGCCCCGGCAGATACCGATGTGATGCAGCAGTATCTACGCGAGATTTTGTTGTCGCCAGTGTATCAGGCGGCGGTAGAAACCCCGACCCAGCCGATGGCCAAGCTAAGCCAGCGGCTGGGGCAACAGGTGTGGCTTAAGCGCGAAGACAAGCAACCAGTGTATTCCTTCAAACTGCGTGGTGCCTTTCACAAGCTGCACAAAGTGAAGCAGCAGAGCCCGGATGCGCGGGTGGTTTGTGCCTCGGCCGGCAATCATGCCCAGGGCGTGGCGCTATCGGCCAGCAAGCTGGGCCTGCAGGCCACCATAGTGATGCCAATCACCACCCCGGAAATCAAAGTGGCGGCGGTGAAAGCACTGGGCGGCAAAGTAGTGCAGCACGGCACCGGTTTTGATGAAGCCAACCGCTTTGCCATGGAGCTAGCCGAAACCGAAGGGGCCTGCTACATCCCGCCTTTTGACGATCCGGATGTGATTGCCGGTCAGGGCACGGTCGCAAAAGAACTGCTGACCCAGCACAATCAGCTGGATGCAGTCTTTATTCCGGTCGGTGGCGGTGGTTTACTGGCAGGCATGGCGGTCTATATCAAGGCGGTGTTGCCGCATGTCAAAGTGATAGGGGTCGAGCCGGACGATGCCAACTGTTTACAGGCCGCGCTAAAAGCCGGTACGCCGATGACGCTGGAGCGGGTTGGCCTTTTTGCCGATGGGGTGGCAGTCAAGCGCATTGGCAGCGAAAACTTCAAACTGGCGCAGCAGTATTGCGATGATGTAATTACCGTCAGCAGCGATGAAATCTGCGCCGCCATCAAGGACATATTCGACGATTTGCGCGCTGTGGCCGAACCTGCTGGCGCCCTGGCGTTGGCAGGGTTAAAGAAATACAGCCAGCAGGCCGGTACCGCGCCCAACCAACAACTGGCGGCGGTATTAAGTGGGGCCAACCTGAATTTCGATACCCTGCGCTATGTCTCGGAGCGCTGCGAGCTGGGTGAGAAAAAAGAAGCCGTGCTGGCTGTGACTATCCCGGAGCAGACTGGCAGCTTCCGCCGCTTTTGCCAGACGTTGGGCGGTCGCGCCATCACCGAGTTTAACTACCGCTACGCCAGCGATCACAAAGCCCATATCTTTGTTGGCATCAAATTACGGCATGGAGTGCAGGAGCTGAATACCGTCAAGCAGGCACTGCAGGATGCCGGTTACGACTTTCTGGATTTATCCGATGATGAGCTGGCTAAATTGCATGTGCGCCATATGGTCGGTGGCCTGCCGCCCCGGCCCTTGACCGAGCAGGTGTATCAGTTCAACTTCCCGGAGTACCCGGGCGCGTTGATGAATTTCCTCAACACGCTGGGGGAACACCAAAACATCACGCTGTTTCACTACCGCAATCACGGCGCCGCTACCGGCGATGTGCTGGCAGGCTTTGAAGTGGCCGAACACAACGACATCGCCGAGCACTTAAACACCCTGGGCTACGAATACCGTTTGGTTAGTGATAATCAGAGCTACCTGACTTTTTTAACTGCGGGAAGATGAGATTCAGCAAACTCTTGCTGTGGACTAAAAGCGCAGCTACAATCCGCCCGATTTTTAACCAGGAGTAAATGCATGAGTAAGCCAGCAACAACCGAGCATGGCCGCGGGGAAATTCGCGATAATGCCATGAAAGCCTTAGTCACCAGCAAAGTATTTCAAACCAGGGTGGTGAAGGCGAAAAAAGGCAAAGGGTCCTACCAACGAAAAGGGCGTAATTCAAAAGATTACGCCCTTGTTGTTTCTATGCCATTTTCACAGGTCCCGCGCTGATAAAATGACATTGGTTATTTGCAGTGGTTGTGTTATTTTTCAGTAACAATAATTGCTACCTGTAGTTCATATATGCTTAAAAGTCTGATTTCTTTTCTTGCGCTCATTTGGCCTTTCTGGCTATGTGCTAACCCTTCAGTCATGAAAATGGCTGTGCTTGAGTATTATCCGCGCTGTGACTACAAAGTTATTTCATCCATAAATCAGCAGATGGAGCAAGCATCAAGCAGTGAGCAATTGCACGAGGAGTCAGCAAGCCTGTTGCAGGCTTTGGTGCAAAAATTAAAAGCAGAGGCTCAGTCTGTCGGTGCTGATGCGATTATTTTGAATTCTGTATCCCAACTCAGAGTCCATGATGCACCCACGGTTCCAAGCTCTGATGTCCTAAAGAACAGGAGAGCCAGGCGGCAAAACAACTCACAAGCGAATAGCATGACCTTATGGGCCAGTATTAACGCCGACTTTATTCAGTTGTGCGAAGAGGACCCTACCTTACCAAGAAAAAATACGCCCTTTGACGCAGCAGGTGTAGACTTAAACAACAAGCAGAGTCTCACTTTCGAAATCTCCTTTTCAGCGGACACTCAGATAACCTCCACTGAAAAAGAAGGTACTCGGCCTCTCTCAGACACTCTGGGTTTAAAGCAAGGGTTCTATGGGATTAAGCTTGGGATCTCGCCAGAGAATTTGGTGGCATGGCTTGGGCCAACATCTGTTGAGCTTCACCTGGAAAATAACGCCAAAGCGCTCGCATATGGGCGAAATCATTGGTTTTATTTTATCGACAATCAACTGGTAAGGATGGAGATTGGTAATCGGCATTTATCGGCTTTGGCAGAAGGGATGATTCCGGCGGATGCTTACTTTGATGACATCCAGCGTTGGCAACTGGATGGTAAATTTAGCTACGGAAGCACCCTGGAGACATTGCAGGCACATTATACTGACTCTTTGCAACAGCTTGCCGCAGACCGGTTTGCTTTAAGTCATCAACAGCATCAACTTGAACTTTATTTTGTCAACTACTTGAATATAGCTAGCGGCAAACAAGAAGCAAAGCTGAATAAAGTGGTGCTCAGAGATACCCAGCTTGACCATGAAGGATACCAATTAAGTTATTTGCCCGAAGCTAAATTACTGGAGATTCTGCAATCATTCTCATTGGATCATGAACTCGAAGAGATCATGGGGCATATCCTGCCAAAGCTGAGAGCGTCACATCATCTGCAGTTGCGAGGAGCCGAAAGGTTGTATGTTTTAAGCCCGAACTTTGCAATGCAATTTGATGGTTCTAAGCCGAGGACATTACTATTTCAACCAGTGCTCATTGGCGACGCTCACGCTCAGCCGTTAAGCCGTTTGCTTGCAGAAGCTGGCTTGCCCGGGACATTGCAACAGTTCCGCAATAAATACCAGGATAGCGTTTTTTCTTTTGAGCAGGATATCTATTACATCAATAATTACGATCTGGTGCTGCAATATGATGATGAGGATAGCATCCTCAGCCTACGTATTCGTTCCTATTAAGGCCAGCATAGCCATGCGTTGGTGGGGTGAGCTGGTTTTGCTTCAGTGCGTTTGGCGTGCTTTAGGCTATTGGCTAAAATAGCGCAGTTTCAGCTCGGCCAGGATGCCATCGTCAAGCAGCTGTTGCCAGGCAGCTCCCAACTGTGCCATTCGCCGCGCATCAAATTGGGCTTTACTGACCGCCAGATAGACAGGGCTTTACCGAACAATTGGGCATGTAAGTAATTGCGTGTTACAGGATGAGCCATAGCAAGTACCTCATCGGTTAACTTCATCGCACTAGCTTTTATGTCATGCCAGCAAGGTCGATAAAGTTGATCTGCTTTTCTCTGCAAAGCATGGCCGCGGGGAAATCCGCGATAATGCGATGAAAGCTTTAGTCACCAGCAAAGTATTTCAAACCAGGGTGGTGAAGGCGAAAAAGGGCAAAGGGTCCTACCAGCGAAAAGGGCGTAATTCAAAAGATTACGCCCTTGTTGTTTCTGGCCGCCAGCTTTGCATTTCAAATAGCCTGGAACTGCAGCGGGCAAACGCAAAAGCCAGCTGTTTCGCCTGATATAATTCTGTGGGCGGCACTTCAGCCGTCAGTAGCAACAGCTTACCACGATCGTAACACTCATCGACCAGCGCAATAAAACGGCGCGCTTCGTTGTCGAGCTTACTGACATAATAGTCTCTGTGTTCCCGTTGATAGCTGTCCTCCACACCATGAACTATGGGCTTATCTGCCAGATAACTAAACTGTGGTACCTGATGTACGGCAATGATGGGATACTGATCCAATAGTGCCATATAATCGAGTTGGCTACGTGGGCCAGCGCAGAGTGCATTAAAATCAAAGCCTATCACCTGCTCGTTGTGCCACAGCGCCGGAATGTCACGATTTAAGATGCGAATGGAAGGCAGCGGCAGCACAGGGCCGGTGAGTTGCTCGGCATGTTGCTTTAGCTGCTCGGCAGAAGCAGCCAATAAATAGTGTTGCCAGGCATTGCCGCTAAGCAGCCGATAATCCTGCGCACTGTTTACCCTGACAACTTCACAATAGCGTTGCAGAAGTGCGATCGTTGGTAAGAAGCGCTGCCGTTGCAAGCCGTTGGCATAGAGTTCTTCCGGTAAAGCATTGGAGGTGGTAACCAGCACGACACCAGCAGCAAACAAGTGCTGCCATAAAGTGCCAAGCAGCATGGCATCGGCAATATCGTTGACAAAAAACTCGTCAAAACATAATACCCGATACTGTCGGGCCCACTGCCGTGCGATGCGTTGCAGTGGATCGGTCTGGCCACTGAGCTGGTTTAACTCCGTATGCACCCGCGCCATAAAATGGTGGAAATGCAGGCGCGTCTTACTCGTGGTTTGCAGATGCTGATAAAACAGATCCATCAGCATGGTTTTACCGCGCCCGACAGGGCCTTGGATATAGAGGCCTCTGGGTGTTTGACCACTGGGGCTGTTTAGCTGGTTGGCCAATCGCTGCAAAAGCTTCAGCACTTGATACTGATGTTCGTCATAGTGCAATTGCTGTGCAGCGACTTGCTGCTGATAATGCTCTAGTAAATACTGCTGAAGTAAAATGGTGATTCGCTCCTTTTTTCCTGCTAACGAATTGGAGTGACAATTGCTCCGGGTTCGTTGCGAAAGGCCGCTTATACTGTTGCGCAGCAAAGCGGCTTTTGAGCGATTATAGCACTAGCTTGGGCGTTAAAAGCCACCATGAAAGCTTGGGTGCAGGTTGCTCTGGTTGTGGTTGCTACCACTTTCCCAGTTCTGACCACTGCCGCCGGTTGGGCCTTTACGGGTTTTCCATTCAAAGTTGCCCGGATCCGGGATGGTCACTTCCCAGACATGGCCACTGGTCCAGGTGCCTTCAATACCGCCGCCCCAATTGGTGAGCTCTGCACTGCTGCCAGTGAAGAACAGTGAAAAACCATAGCCAACATCCTTGGTCATCCGCAGGGTGATGGAGCCCGGCTGAGTGCCACCATTGGATTGTGGTACCCAGACTGACCAACCGGTACTTTCCGTCATAGTGACCGGGAAGCTGCCATAACCCTGCGCATTGGTGGTCACCGTGCCGCTGACATTGCCGGTATAATCGTAAAAGGTGGTATTCGGCTGATGGCTGTTGATGGTGAACGACTGCTGACCACCCCAGTTTCGACCCGATATCAGCATCACCAGACCGGTGCCCGGCACAGTGCTAAGCCCTTCGCGCACATAGGCGTAGACGGCCTCGGTATTGCCGGAGTACTCATGGCCAGGACCATAGGCAAAGTAGCGGCGCGCCTCAATCAATTTATCCAGCGTTGGCGCCATGCCAAATTCGTCGTAATCGCGGGCAAACACGGTCGGCACCCCATGCTCACGCAGCAGAATGTAAGCGTAGGCCTGGTTCTTGTAGTTGATCACCTGCGGCATGCCATAAGGGTTGCCGGCCCGGCTGGTATCGTGGTTATCGACAAAGGTGACCGCCCGATCACGGTGCTGGCTATTGACCAGACCACCCCACCAGCGCATGTCTTTGCTGCCACTGCTTAAAGCAACAAAGTCTTCGCGCAAATTGAAATCAAAAGCGCGCAAATGCGGCGTATTGACTGCATCCAGGTAACCGTTAATATCACTGACCCAGGCTTCGGCGACAAAGAACACATCCTCGCTGGTGGCCCACTGTACGTGATTGATCCAGTCACGGGTAAAATCGGTATCGACATGGGCAATGGCATCCATCCGAAAGCCGCTAAAGCCTACGCTGTTGATGATCCACTCGCCCCAGGCTTTCATTTCCTGCTGCACTTCAAAGCGGTTGTAATCGACATCCTCACCCATCAAATAAGGGAAGTGGAAGGTATTGCCCCACCATTTGCCGGGGTAGAGCTGATTGTCGGAGCCATTAAAGGCGGTCCAGTTCCAGTCAAAGTCGTGCCATAAGTAGCCCCAGTTTTGCTGGGTATAATGCGCCTGACGACCTTGCAGATGATACTCGGTCCAGGCCAGGCCAAAGCCAGGGATATGCTCCTGTGCATCGGCGCCCATGCGGTGGTTAAACACCACATCAAAATAGGCCTGAATACCCAGTTGGTCCAGAGCACTCAGTGCTTGTTGCAGCTGCTGACGGGTACCGTAACGGGTGGCGGTGGTGCCTTTTTGGTTAAACTCACCCAGATCCCATAAATCGTATACATCGTAACCGACACTGAAAGTACCATTCATGCCTTTGGCGGCGGGCGGCAACCACATAGAGGTAATGCCACGCTCGGCCAAAGGGGCCGCCATGGCCGGTAAATTGGCCCAAAGGCCAGGGTAGGCATCCCAATAAAATGCCTGGTACATGGTGTTGTTCACCTGCTGTGGTGGAATTTGTGGTAACTCGCTGGCCTGCAGGCCAAAGAATAAGCTGAGAGCGGATAAGGCAATGGCGCTGTGGCGCACCCTCTGCCAGATGGCGTTTTTCGCTGTGTTTTGCATGATTCTACCTGAAAATAAATGGTTTTATTTCCGGCCTGTAGTTGTACTACCCGGCTTCATGCCTTGCCGTCCTACGACTTTGTCCTTGTTGTTACCCCCTGCGTATCCGAACGCCACCAGCTGTACTAAACAGGCCTTGCGATCTCTGCGCTTAAAACTTGCACAAAGCCTTACTGTTATGGCCAAGCTGGTGCAGGTAAACAAGATGAATACGTATGCAGAGGTGAATTAACGAAATATTTGCACTGTTTTAGGGAAATTGTGAGTGAGCCGGTTTCGTCTAACCAGCTCTGTTGTGTCAGGTATGATCAGGCCCGGCAGCCTCATCCATCACAAACACCGGGCCTACTGTTCGTTTAGCGGGAAGGCAAGCGCACCTGACCGCGCACTTCCTGATGCCGTACCGAGCCACTGCCTTTGCGCTCCAGGCTCAAGTCCCCGCCAATGCGCTCGGCACGGATGCTGCCGGAGCCGATGGAGCCAAAGGCTGCATTGCCGGTCACATCACTGATCCGAGCTGAGCCGGAGCTAATGCGGTCTACGCTGACCGAGCCCTGCACATCACTGGCCCGGATCTGGCCTGAGCTTAGGCTGTTGAGCGTGACATCACCGGCTGCACTTTCAATACTAAGCTGTCCCGAGCTGACACTGCTGGCCTGCACGGCACCGACCTGACGCAACGTGACCTGGCCAGACGACAGCGCATTCAACTGCACCGGGCCAGCCTCAGTCAAAGTGAGTTGGCCACTGGACACCGTGCTGCTGACCGGGCCGGCTACCTTGCTGGCCTGCACCCGGCCAGAGCTTACTACCAAATCTAAACCGGCAATATTTTCAATACTGGCCGAACCAGAGCTGACCGTCAGATCCAGCAGCATGGACGCAGGCACCTGCAACGTTAAATCGAACCAGCCATAGTTGCCCCCCCGCCCAAAGAGCCCTGAGCCAAACTGATTGGAGCGCCGCTCAGGCAACAACTGCAATTGCGTAGACTGGCCCTGCTGCCGGCTTGCCAGCTGCAATTCATCCAGACGTTTTTGCGATGAAGCGCACAACCGGGCATGCACGGTCACTTCATGACTATTGCCACCTGTCAGCTTCAGCTGATCGGAGGCCATGGTCAGTTGCAAGCGCTGTACGTCCGACAAATTAAGTGTCCGCTCCACACTGTAGGCACAGCGTTCATTCGCCAGTGCCAAACCAGAGCTAAGTGCCAACACGGCGATTCCTGCTTTCCACATAATAAAATCCTCATGTTCGTTGCGTTGATCCCATCTTTTAATCAGCAAAGTTTGGGCCATAAATAAAGTTATTATTTATTAGTTGGTTACATTGGTGCTGGAGTTGGGCGATTTCATTAAATAAGCAAATTCACCAAAGATTGGCGAATTTGCTCATCATGATTAGGATTTATTTGTTTGCGAAAGTTACTCTAACCAGGGGGTATCAGGCAACATCGCCAGATGCTGGCAATAACGGGACAAATTAAAGGCTTCTTTGCGCTCTATCACCGCTTCCATTTCTGGTGCCAAGGCGCATGCCATCAGTTCAATCGCTTCTTCGCGGCTATGGCCGGTCAGTTGCAGTCGCATCAGGGCTTCGGTGGTTTCTTTTGGGTAACGGTCGGCCAATTGGTTTTCAATCACTTCAAACAACAGGCTTTGATCAAGCTGAGCATCGTCCATCGGGGGATCCTAGATTCGATTGAGTGACCTTAGTATGACGGATCCGACCGTCCTTGTCAGGCCAGAAAGATTGGAAAAGGCCACTGACGAAGAGCCCGGTTTACTGCTAAGATGTTTTCTTTAAAAAATCAGATAACTGCTGCGCTATGCTCTTGACACTCAAACACAAAATGTCCGCTCTCGGCCCCGGTTTGCTGATGGCCACCGCTGCCATTGGTGGCTCGCATCTGGTGGCTTCCACCCAGGCTGGCGCGCTCTTTGGTTGGCAGCTGTTGGGGCTGATTTTGCTGGTCAATGTGCTGAAATACCCATTCTTCCGTTTTGGGGTGCAGTACACTCTGGAGCAGGGTGAGAGTCTGTTGCAAGGTTATCAACGCAAAGGCCGCGGCTACTTTTACAGCTTTATCGTACTAAACCTGATAGCGGCTGTGGTCAATACCGCTGGTGTGCTGCTGCTCACCGCCAGCTTACTGCACTATGCGCTGCCCTGGCAGGTGTCGGTGACCCTGTTGTGCTGGCTGATTCTGGCCGTCTGTCTGCTGATTTTATTGCTTGGCCACTATCGGGCGCTGGATAAAGTCGCCAAGTTGATTATGGTGTTGCTGACGCTTGGTACCATCATCGCTGCTGTGATTGCGGCGCTGAATGGCGCCATGGCGCCAGCCGATTATCAGGGACCAAGCCCCTGGCAACTGGCGATGCTGGGTTTTCTGGTCGCTTTGATGGGCTGGATGCCGGCCCCGATAGAGATTTCTGCTATCAGCTCGCTCTGGCTAACCGCCAAGCAGCGCCAGCAGCCGATCAGCCGCCAGCAAGGTTTGTTTGACTTTAACCTGGGTTACTGGCTGACCGCAGGTCTGGCACTGGTGTTTGTCTCCTTGGGAGCTCTGGTGCAATACGGCAGTGATCAGCCGATAGCGCTGGCAGGTGCTGCGTTTGCTCAGCAACTCATTGGCATGTACGGCAGCACCATAGGGGACTGGTCGCGGCCGCTGGTCGCCGCCATCGCCTTTTTGTGCATGTTTGGCACTACCATCACGGTACTGGATGGCTACGCCAGAAGCTTGAATGAATCTTTTACCTTGCTGGGCTTACACCAGCGTGGCCAGCGCCGCAGTTACCAGGGCTGGCTGTTGGGCCAAGTCCTGGCTGGCATGGCGGTGATCCTGTTTTTCCGCTCAGCGCTTGGGCCTATGCTGACCTTTGCCATGACATTGGCCTTTTTAACCACGCCGGTCTTTGCCTGGCTGAATTACCGGTTGATGCGCCGCCACAGCAGCCAGCCCCTACCTGCATTGCTGGTGTGGTGGAGCCGGCTTGGCCTCTTGTACCTGCTCGGCTTTGCACTGCTGTTTTTGTTGTGGTATGGCAAGCTGTTGGACTAACCCCTGCTATTGAGCAGCTTGCTGCGGCAAGGTGAGCACCAGCTGCTTTACCTGATTGGCGGCAATATCCTCGGCTTTAAACAGCACCGGCCGCCATTGCAGTTGGCTAAAGTGCTGTGTTTGATCATCAAAATGCACCGATTCTGGATCGTGCGACTGGCTATAAGCCAGCAACATCGTAGCCTGAGGGCCTTGCTCGCTAAACTGCAACGCCAGCACATAACTGCTGCCATAATTGGTACGGTAACCGTATGTGTTGTCTTCCAATTGCATCAAAGGCGAGCGATCTGGCCGGGCTTGACCGGTAACAATGGTTGCCAGGCGCGAGGTGCTGCGTGATTGTGCTACCCCTTCCACCATATTAAAGACGCCTTCATACGAATAGCCGCCATGCATCGGAATGGGTTGCTGGCCGCTGGCCTTGACCAGGTGTTGTACGTCGGCAAGGGCAGCCTGAGGATTGATGCCCGCTTGTTGTAGGCGATGTAGTGCTGCGGCCAGTGCCAGTAAAATAGGATCCTGCTCTGCTGGCTCCACCGCCGGCGCCAGCCCTGTTGGTGTCTCTGCCGGCAGCGCTGGATCAAAAGGGATAGCAAACAAGGTATCGGATAAATCCCGATGACCAGGCACCCGGAACTCTGCCAAAAACTCCCGCATTAATAGCGCACCCTGGCTACTCAACTGATACTGCCCATCCCATTGCGCCAATGCCTGGCAGGCGGGTGTCAGGTCGACTGCTTCATCCAGTTGCAATAAAGGAGCATCCTGACAGCGCTGCAACAAAGACTGGTGCAATGTCTGGCCAAAGAGGGAGCCATTGTGATCCAGCACCTGCTGCAAGGCTGCTAAATCAAACTGGCCATCGCTGCCACTGACGATAGGGCTTGCCAGTAACATTGCATTGTAGCGGGTACGTGGGCTGCGAATACTTTGCTCGGGCCCGTACACCAGGCTGTAGCCTTCCAGCGGCTCTGTAAGATGGCTAAGCCAGTGGCTGCTATTGGCATTAAAGGCATAATCGTCACGTGTCAGCTTTGGCGCTTCTGACAGGGGCACCAGGCCTGGGGTATGTGTCTGGCCACTATCGTACCAGGCAAACAATGGGTTGTTGCCAGGCAGCAACAAGCTGCCAGCGCCATCCTGCCATAATACTGACAACGGCGGGGCGCCGATGGCCTGGCGCATGATCTGCTCGGCCTCAGGATGCAAGCGCGGTACCTGGGAAGCATCGACATAACTGGCGGTGCCTTCACTGCTGGCCAGTAAGGTATTGACCCAGGGGATCCCCTGGTGCTCGGCCAAAGCATCAAAGAACTCAGCGGTGGTGCTGGCTTTATTCAGCGCCAGCCACTGCTGCAGCATCCGGCTGTTGCCAAGGTTAGCATCTTTAATGGCCACCGCACTTTGGCTGGTCCAGCCCAGGCTGGGATCCAGGCTGGCTAAATTGACCAAAGGACCAAAGTGGCTGTGGTACAGGGTGTGCTCATGGCTGATCAAACTACCATCTGCTTGCCGAATTTCAACGGTGACCTGTTGCGGCGTGATGTCCCGATACTCGTCACCGTAACGATAACGCATGGGGTTGCCAGGCTCCAATTCCAGTTGATACAGGGTAAAACGCTTGCCCTGCGATACCGTATGGGTCCAGCCAAGCTGTTGGTTAAAACCAATCAACACTGCCGGCATGCCAATCATGCTGGCACCGGTCACATCCAGGGTGCCAGGAATGGTCAGGTGCTGCTCAAAAAAGCGCAGCTCCCCATCCCAGGGGAAATGGGGGTTGGCCAGTAAGCTGGCTTTGGCACCGGCACTGCGTTCTGCCCCCAATGCCCAGCCATTGCTGCCAAGGCCATTGGCACTAAATAACTGCGTCGGGTTCAGAGCCAGCTCAATCCCTGCTTCGCCGGATGGTGGCTGAGCGGCAGCCATAGCAGTTAAAAAGTTACGGCTGCTGGCGAGCAGAGCTAAATCCATATGGTAAGCCAGCAGGTCGATTTCGGAAATGGGCTGCACCCAGTCGGCATCACGGCAAGGGCTGGGGTAAGCCGCCGGACTATCAAACTCGCTTAAGCGTTGGTTAAAGCCGGCCACATAGCCATTGAGTGCAGCACGGGCATCTTCCGGTAAAGCCGCCAGCCGTTCTGCAGCCATTGCTGGCAAGTTCAGCCCGAGATAGCCAGCATCCATCAATACAAAATACTGATTGGGGCCGGGGCCGAAGGTGCGTGCCTGCTTGCCTTGCAATTTTAATATCTGCTCCGACAAGGTGCAGAGGTTCTCGCTGGCCTGACTGTAGCCAACACCATACCCCAAACCACGATAACTGCTGGCTTCGATATGCGGCACGCCATAGGCCGTGTAGGTAATCTGTACTTGCTCAGCGGGGTCTTTGCTGCTGTTGCAGGCGGTGAGTAGAAGAGCCGCTACGGGCAGAAGTTGACGCATCATAACTTTAAGCAACCTGAATGAAAATACTATGTAACCATCATAGACCATTGACATTGAAAGATCAGGCGGCAAAGTTCACACAGTATTCATTAAAACACTATGAAAGGCACACTTTGAACTGATAGGACTGGCTTCAAAGATGTGCCTTGACGGTCTCTCCGACGCAGACATAAAGAGTGCTGCAGTCGTAGCAAGTACTTTTAAAGCGCCAGAGTTTTCTCTCCGCGGGCAATGCCGGAAACACCGGAGCGCACCACTTCGATAATGGCTGAGCCTTTAAGCGCCTCGATAAAAGCATCCAGCTTGTCCGAAGTACCGACCACCTGAATGGTGAAGGTTTTAGCAGTGACATCGATGATTTGACCGCGAAAGATATCGGCACAGCGTTTAACTTCATCGCGCAGCTCATTGCTGGTGGCTTTGACCTTGATCAGCATCAGCTCGCGCTCGACATGGGCGCTTTCGCTTAAGTCCTGTAACTTCACCACCTCGATCAGCTTATGCAGCTGCTTGGTGATTTGCTCGATCACCTGATCGTTGCCATGGGTCACCAGCGTTAGCCGCGACATAGTAGCATCCTCAGTCGGTGCTACCGTCAGCGAGTCGATGTTGTAACCACGTTGCGCAAACAGGCCTACCACACGCGCCAATGAGCCCGGCTCGTTTTCCAGCAAAACAGAAATAATATGACGCATAATTAAGTCCTCTTTGTTTTGCTTAAGAACATCTCATTGATGGCACCACCGGGAACCTGCATTGGATACACATGTTCCTTTGGATCGACATGAATGTCTAAAAACACCAGTTGATCCTTAGTGGCAAAGGCGCGCTCCAGCGCCGGTTGCAGCTCTTCCGGTTTGGTGACCCGAATGCCGACATGACCGTAAGCTTCAGCCAGTTTGACAAAGTCCGGCAACGAGTCCATGTAAGAGCTGGCATAGCGCGACTCGTAGTTCATGTCCTGCCACTGCTTGACCATGCCAAGGTAACCATTGTTCAGGTTGATGATTTTCACACCCAGGCCGTACTGCTTGCAGGTGGACAATTCCTGAATATTCATCTGAATCGAGCCTTCACCGGTGACACAGATCACATCGGCATCGGGGTAATTCAGCTTCACGCCCATGGCGGCTGGCAAGCCAAAGCCCATGGTGCCAAGGCCGCCGGAGTTAATCCAGCGGTTTGGTTTGTTGAACTGATAATACTGAGCGGCAAACATTTGGTGCTGACCGACGTCGCTGGTGACGTAAGCCTCCCCTTGGGTGATGCGGCTGACCGCTTCAATCACCGCCTGAGGCTTTAACACTGGCGTATCGCTGTTGTAACGACCGCCATGCACAGCGCGCCACTGGTCAATCTGCTGCCACCAAGTCGCCAGTGCGGGCGCGTCCGGCTGAGCTTTCTTTTGCTCCAGTTGCGCCAGCATGGCTGACAGCACCGGCTTCACCAGGCCAACAATCGGAATATGGGCATTGATGGTTTTGGAAATGCTGGCCGGATCGATATCAATATGGATGATGGTGGCATCCGGGCAGAATTTTTTGGTGTTGTTGGTGACCCTGTCATCAAAGCGGGCGCCGACCGCCAAAATCACATCGGCATGGTGCATGGTCATATTGGCTTCGTAACTACCGTGCATACCCAGCATGCCAACAAACTGCCGATCGGCCGCAGGGTAAGCACCAAGGCCCATCAGGGTATTGGTCACCGGGTAGTTCAACTTGCGCGCCAGCGCAGTCAGCTCGTCGGACGCCTGGCCCATAATGACGCCGCCACCGGCATAAATCACCGGTCGCTTGGCTTTTAATAAAGCAGTGACCGCTTTTTTAATTTGCCCCGGGTGGCCAGCTGCGGTCGGGTTGTAGGAGCGCAGCTTGATCGACTCTGGGTATTGGTACGGATAGCGCTCATTGGGCATGGTCATATCTTTCGGAATATCCAGCACCACAGGTCCCGGCCGGCCGCTTTGCGCAATATAAAAGGCTTTTTTGATCAGGTAGGGGATATCTTCTGGCCGGCGTACCGACATGTTGTGTTTCACAATGGGACGGGAAATGCCGAGCATATCGGTTTCCTGAAAAGCATCTTCACCAATCAGGTGGCTCATCACCTGACCGGTCAGCACCACCATTGGGATCGAGTCCATGTAGGCGGTAGCAATGCCAGTCACCGCATTGGTCGCACCGGGGCCAGAGGTAACCAGCACCACACCGGCCTTGCCACTGGCTCGGGCATAGGCATCGGCCATATGGGTGGCGGCCTGTTCGTGGCGCACCAGCACATGCTTGACTTTGCTTTGCTGAAACAGCGCATCGTATATATGCAGCACAGCGCCACCCGGGTAGCCATACAGGTATTCCACGCCCTCGTCGGCCAGTGCACGGATCACCATGGCGGCGCCAGACAGCATCTCAGTTTTGGTATTCTGGCTTGTCATTGGTTCATTCTCTTTTGGTTCTAACATGCAAAGCAAAACAGCCTGCATGTCGCAGGCGTTGGAAACAAACTTCGACTGCTTACAGGCAAAGTTGTGGTTGTACGTGGCTGGTTGGAGGTGCCGCTTCGTTGGCGGCTGCGGCTGTTGGAATTATTTTAAGCCGTCTGTATGGCTTTAATGTACGTGATCGTTGGCACGATGTCGATGCCTTTTGCTGGTTTTTTCATGGCCTCGGTGCCTTGCCATGCCTTGCAAAACAAGGGTGCTGTCCTCATAGTATAACCATTGCCCGCAAACAAGGAACAACCGTGTCTTCCAGCCCGATTTTTGATGTCAGTATGGACAATGTGCGTGAACTGCTGGCCGCCTCTCAGCAACAACCGGTGGTATTTTTATTCTGGTCGGCGCAAAGCCAGGAATCACTGCAACTGGATCAGCAATTAAGTCAGCGCATGGCTAAAGCCCAGGGACAGCTGTTACTGGCCCGGGTCAATTGCGATGAACAGCAGCAAATGGCGATGCAATTTGGCATTCAGGCCCTGCCCACCACATTAATTATCAAAGATGGTCAGCCGGTCGATGGTTTTGCCGGCCCGTTGGACGACAAGGCTCTGGATGACAAGCTGGCCGCTTACCTGCCAAAAGCGGAAGACGAACTGGTGCAGCAAGCCTTGGTTTTGTTGGATGAGGCCAAGCATCAAGACGCCTTTCCACTGCTCAGTGAGGCCCTGCAACTGGCCCCTGAACGGGTGGATATCAAGCTGTTACTGGCCGACTGCGCGGTAGAGTTGGGCCAGTTGGAGCAAGCAGAAGCCCTGCTGGCAACCGTGCTGCTGCAGGATCAGAATGCCGATTATAAGGCCGTCCAGTCCAAGCTGGCCCTGGCCAAAGAAGCAGCCGATACTCCGGAAATTCAGGCATTGGAAGCAGCTCTGGCAAGCTCCCCGGATGACATGCAGTTACAAGAACAGCTGGCAGTGCAGTATCAGCAGGTGAAGCGCTCGGCTGAAGCGCTCGAGCTGCTGCACGGCATTTTACGGCAGGATCTGAATTTTTCCGAAAGTAAAAAGCTCTATCTGGATATTCTGGCGGCCTTGCCCAAAGGCGATCCCATTGCCAGTCAGTACCGTCGGAAGTTGTACAGTTTGTTGTATTAAATAAGTTTGCTCAGGCCAGCCTAATGGCTGGCTTGCCAGATTTGGCGGATGCGATCCGACAGAGTCATAGGATCAAAAGGTTTCACTACCACGTCGATAGCACCTAAGTCTTTGTACGATTGGACTTCATGGCTTTGTACCTTGGCAGTCATGAATACCACGGGTATGGTGCTAAGATCAAAACGTTGTTGCAGTTGTCGCAGGGTCTCAGGCCCATCCATGCCAGGCATCATCACATCCAGTAATACCAACTGAGGATTAAAGTCGGCAAACTGTTCCAGCGCCTGCTGACCGCCATGGCAGCTGCATACTTCAAAACCACCTACGGCCTCCAGGGCGATTTTGGCGATTTGCTGAATGGAGGGGTCATCTTCTACATGAAGAATTCGAACCAGTTCGGTCATCTCAGGCAATTCCTGTTGAGCTGTCGCATAACCTCACTATAATGCAGTTCTTTCATCCAGGCAAAAGCCTTCAGACGTTTCAAGGAGCAGCAATGTCGCATCAGGCCAGCTTTCTGCAATTGCAGCGGTTGCTGAGCAGCTACCAGCCTTACTGGCAGCTGATGCCTTTTGCCTGCCGCGAACTGCCCTGGCAAAACAGTTCCCTGTTGGCTCAACTGAATTTGCTTTCTGATGACGCTATCCGCCAGCTCGACAGCAACCCAACCAAACGGCAAGCCTGGTTTATCGATTGTTTTCCGGAGTTGGCACAGTTACCGGAGGTGCCCGCTTTTGACCGACTGCGGCCAATGCCCGAGCTGCCTTTTTGGCTCAGCAACGGGATTCCGGGGCGCAAAGTGGAGCAAATCCAGCAGTTTTGTACCCTGGTACCTGACAGTGTAGCCCCGGTGCTGGAGTGGTGTGCCGGCAAAGGGCATTTAGGCCGGATGCTGGCTTTCAGCCAACAACGTCGGGTACTCAGCCTGGAATGGCAGGATGCTTTGTGCCAGCAAGGTGCAGCACTGGCAGAAAAACACCAGTTGCCCCAGCGCTTTGTAAAGGCTGATGCGCTTTCAGCTGAAGGCCTGGCGGTACTGAAGCCGGAGCAACAGGTACTGGCGCTGCATGCTTGTGGCGAACTGCATCTGCAGCTGCTTCGCTCTGCCAGTCAGCAGGGCTGTCAGCAACTGCAACTGGTGCCCTGTTGTTACCATCTGATCCCAGAGCCACAGTATCAACCACTCAGCCAATTAGCGCAGCAGCACGATTTAGCGCTAAGCCAGCACGATTTAAAGCTGGCGGTGCAAAGCCAGGTCACAGCTGGAGCCCGTATCGCCAGGCTCAGAGAAACCGAAGTAGAATGGCGGCTGGCCTGGCAGGCATTGCGGGCAGAACTAAGTGGGGACAGCCACTATCAGCCGCTGGCGTCGGTCAGCAAACAAATATTCAGCACCGATTTTCGCCAGTTTGCTGAGTGGGCTGCCGAGCAGCAGCAAGTGACTTTGCCTGCCGGGCTAAACCTGGATGGCTATCTGGTGCAAGGGCGGTCACATGCTCGCTTAGTGCGACGCATTGAGTTGGTAAGGCACTTGTTTCAGCGTCCATTAGAGCTTTGGCTGCTGTTTGACCGAGCCTTGTTCCTCGAGCAACAAGGCTATCAGGTCGAAGTGGGTACTTTTTGTGCAAGAGAGCTGACACCACGCAACCTGATGCTGCGGGCTGAGCGCATCCAGCGCTAAGCGGAGCTGGCGCGTGACTCAGCCAGAGAAGTTAAGCGCTGACCAGAGCGGTGAAAGTCGGTGATCAGTTGGTCTTTACGCTGCCAGCGCTCATTGAGCCACTGCTGGAACTGCTGGCGAAAACTGTCATCACCAAAGTAATCCCCGATCATTGCCTCGGTGACTGGCAAGCGCTCTACCTGCAGCACCACCCGTTTCAGTTTGCCGGATAGCATTGCCAGCACGATATGCTTCGGATTGTCCGGATAAATCAGGGTGACATCCAGGATGGCATCGAACTGCTCGCCCATGCTGGCCAGGGTAAAGGCAATGCCACCGGCTTTCGGTGGCAGCAGATGTTCAAAGGGGCTCTTTTTCAGGCGTTGTTTGGTTTTGCTGCAGCGAGTGCCTTCGACAAAGTTGATGATGGTGGTCGGCTGATGACGGAATTTCTCACAGCTGCGCTTGGTGCTTTCGATATCCTGACCTTTAAGCTCCGGATGTTTGGCTAAGTAGGCCTGGCTGTAACGCTTCATAAAAGGCATATCCAGTGCCCAGGCACCCATGCCGATAAAAGGCACCCAACGCAGCTCTTCTTTTAAGAAAAACTTCGGCAGCGGCATCCGGCCATGGGTAAATTGCATCAGTAAGACCACATCCAGCCAGCTTTGGTGATTAGCAATCATCAGGTACCATTGCTCACGGCTAAGGCCTTCGGCTGGCAGTTGCTCCTGCCAATCCAGGTTATTTACCAGCTTAATGAAAAAGGCATTGATGCCAATCCATTGGTGGTAACAACCATGCACCGCCCTGCTGCAAAAGCGCTGCCAGCCGGTTATCGGCAACAAACGCAGCAGACTAAACACCAGCACAATGCTCCCCCAGAACGCCAGATTTAAAGCGAACAAAGCAAAACTAATGGGGGCCAATACCCAGGCTGGTAAGGTCGACATGGCTCAGGACTCCTGCTCTGCAGCCATTTGCTGCAACTGCTGATCTTTGTATTGCCAGAGTTCATTCACCCACTGTTGGAAGGAAGCGCGAAAAGCCGGATCCTGATAATCTCCCAGCAGTTGGTCGGTGATTGGCAATACTCGTACTTTGACGTTTATAGCATGAACAGCGCCGGAAATGTAATCCCAGAAAGTTGGGATCCGCTCCGGGTAGTGAATGGTAACATCCAGTATCTTATGCAACTGATGGCCCATAGCACCCAGCACAAAAGCGACTCCGCCAGCTTTGGGTTTGAGCAAATGCTGGTAGGGCGATTGTTGCTTATCGTGTTTCATTTGGGTAAAGCGGGTGCCTTCGACAAAATTCATCACCGTTACTGGCTTAAAACGGAATTTGGCACAGGCTTTACGGGTGGTTTCGATGTCTTTACCTTGCAGCTCTGGTTTTTTTGCCAGTTCAGCTTTGCTGTAGCGCTTCATAAAGGGGAAATCCAGCGCCCACCAGGCCAGCCCCATAAAAGGAACATACAGCAGCTCTTTTTTCAGGAAAAACTTGAGAAAAGGAATTCGGCGGTTAAACAGATTCTGCAGTACCAGAATATCGGCCCAGGATTGGTGGTTGGCTAGCAGCAAATACCAGTCTTTGCGCGATAATGCATCCATTCCTTCCACTTGCCAGTGAATGCGGGTAAATAGACGCGTAGTGACATTGTTCATGCTGATCCAGGCCACCGCAATGGCATCCAGCAGGTAAGTTAGCCAGGCCTGCCAGCGTTTCACCGGCAGCAGCTTTAACACGGCCAGCAACATCAGTGGCAAAAACCAGAACAGAGTATTAAGAGCGTAAAGCAACAAAGCCAGCGCGCCTCGCACCGGCTTTGGTAAAAAGTACAGCATGATTCACCTTAAACGTACAGTCGGCAGGCAAGCGCAGCTCCAGCTGCCTGCCGACACTGATCGGATCAGTGCTTAGTGTACCTTAATCTTCAAAATAGGTGTATCCATTGACACCGGCTTTCAGCTCTTCTAACAGCTCGGAGCGGCGCTCTGCCGGGATAGCCAGAGTTTCCAACTGCTCGCTGTACGACTGGATCAGCTTATTGGCATCAAAGTGCACATAGCGCAGCACATCGGCTACCGTATCGCCTTTAATTGCATTGGTTAGCTGGTAGCCACCATCGTCGGTCAGCTCCACATGCACCGAATCGGTATCGCCAAACAGGTTGTGCAAATCACCGAGGATTTCCTGGTAGGCGCCCACCATAAACATCCCCAGCAAGTACTGTTCGTCTTCTTTGTACACTGGCATCGGCAGACTGCTTTCAATACCATTACCATCGGCATAGCTTTTTAGCATGCCGTCGGAGTCGCAGGTAATGTCCTGAATGATGCAGCGGTGGTCCAACGGCTCGTGCATCCGCTCCAGCGGCATCACCGGAAACAGCTGATCAATGCCCCAGGCATCCGGCATCGACTGGAACAGCGAGAAGTTAACAAACAACTTATCGGCCAGCTTTTCGTTCAGCTCGTCGTGAATAGCCCGGTGCGAGCGCGAGCTTAAATCCAGGTTATCACGCACCCGGTTGATGGTGGCAAAGTAAATTTGCTCTAACAAGGACCAGTCTTGCAGGTTCAGTAAGCCATGCACATACTGGGTATGGGCATCGCTGAAATAGTGCACCGCATCGTGATAGGCCTCAACTGCTGTGCGAGGCGTAACATTGGTGTAGGCGTCCCACAGCCCCAGCACCACGGATGGCGCATCTTCGCCTGGCTCTGGCAGGTATTTCAGCCCTGGTGCCCGCTCAATATCAATCGCATCGGTCACCAATACCGCATGGTGCGCTGTCATGGCACGGCCGGACTCGGAAATAATATTTGGATGCGGCAAATCATACTCATCGCACACTTCTTTTAAACCATTGACCACATTGCGGGCATACTCGTACATGGTGTAGTTCATCGAGCAGGTCGAGCGCGAGCGCGAGCCTTCGTAATCGACCCCGAGGCCACCACCGACATCGACCGTATCAATCGGCACTCCCAAGGTGCGCAGCTCGGCGTAGTGACGGGCACACTCACGAATGGCATTGTGAATATCGCGGATATTGGCGATTTGCGAGCCGATATGGAAGTGCACCAACTGCAGCAAATCCAGCTTACCGGCTTCTTTTAACACCTCAATGGCCTGCAGCACCTGGGTAGCAGTGAGGCCAAACTTGCCTTTCTCGCCGCCGGTGTTTTGCCACTTGCCTTTGCCGATGGAGTTTAGCTTAATGCGAATACCGATATGCGGTGCCGCCCCTAGCTGATCGATTTCACGCAGCAGGGTTTTTAGCTCGGACAGTTTTTCCACCACAATGTAGACCTTATGGCCCATCATCTGGCCAATGGTGGCCAGTCGTAAAAACTCACTGTCTTTGTAGCCATTACAAACAATACTGAGTGGTTTGTCCGACACACCAAGAATGGCCATCAATTCCGGTTTACTGCCAGCCTCCAGTCCTACGGTGCCGCTGTCGTGGCTAAGCAACTTTTTTACCACCGAGTACTGTTGGTTCACTTTGATTGGATAGACCGCCGTGTACTGGCCCAGGTAGTCTTTTTCCTGTTTGGCTTTTTGAAAGGCGGTGATCAGGGAATCAATGCGGTGCTGCAAAATATCGGTGAAACGCACCAGCACCGGCAGCGTCAGACCCTCGTCTTTAAAACGCTGCACCAGCTCCGGGAAGTGAATACCCGGCTTGCTGTGATCCTGATCAGGGTAAGCTACCAGCTCGCCTTTTGGGTTAATATCAAAATACCCTTCACTCCAGGTGGCGACATTGTAGATGGAACGTGCTTTTTCGGTACCCCAGTCAATCATGGTGGATCCTTATCCTGTCATCGCAGCAGAAAAAAGAAAGCGAATGCTGTCAGGACAGAATTCGCGGCAATGCCTCTATTTTAAGCCCTATCACGGCTACTTGCAGCAAAATGCGATCAAAAATTTGTTTGTAGGGCGCAATACAGGCAAAATAATGGCCCTAAAATGCAATGCAAGGCTTTCACAAAGGGGACGATGATGTCTGGTCTGGATACACAACAATGGTTTACCGAAGTCTTTGAGCCCAGTGGCAGTGCCTTTGGCCTGGCCATTACTGCCAAGCTGGATGAAGTGCAATCGCCTTTTCAGCACATTGAAATTTTTGACACCACCCACTTTGGCAAGTTGATGGTAATCGACGGCTGCACCATGGTCAGCACGCGCGAGAACTTCCTCTACCACGAAATGATGAGCCACCCGGCGCTGTTTACTCACCCGAACCCGAAAAATGTGGTGATCATTGGTGGTGGCGACTGCGGCACCCTGCGTGAAGTGTTAAAGCACCCAGGCGTAGCAACGGTGCATCAAATCGATATCGACGAGCAGGTCACCCGGATGGCGGAAAAATACTTCCCGGAGCTCTGTGCCTCGAATCATGATCCGCGTGCGACCATTTTGTTTGATGATGGCATCAAATTTATGCGCGAAGCCGCGCCTGAATCGATTGATGTGGTGATTGTCGACTCAACCGATCCGGTTGGCCCTGGTGAAGGCTTGTTTAACCGCGCTTTTTACCAAAGCTGTCTGAATGCACTACGCCCGGGTGGTATTCTGGTGCAACAAAGCGAGTCACCTCTTATTCACTTGCAATTACTGACCGATATGCGTCAGGCTATGCTGGATGCCGGCTTTGCTGCGCTGCAAACGCTGAACTTTCCACAAATGATTTATCCGTCCGGCTGGTGGACCTGCACCCTGGCCCGAAAAGGGGAAGCTTTTACCGGTTTCCGTGAAGCCGATGCCGCCGCAGCCAATCTGAATACTGACTACTACAATGTCGACATTCACAAAGCAGCGATGGCGTTGCCCAACTTTGTGCAGAAGGCCTTTGCCGAGCAAAAGTAAGGGCTTTACCGACAAAAAAACCTGCCGTGCGGCAGGTTTTTTATTCGCAAAATTTTAGCTTTGCGTGACAGGTTCGATATGAATTTCTACCCGCCGGTTCAAAGCCCGGTTGGCTTCCGAGGTATTGGGCACCATCGGGTAGGTTGGTCCAAAGCCCTGAGTTTCCATTCGTACTGGCAACACGCCCTGGGCTGCTAAATAACTGCTGACGCTATCGGCCCGCTGCAGCGATAAACGCATATTGAAATCGTATGGTCCGGTATCATCGGTATGACCAGAGATAATCAACATGGTTTTGTCGTAGTTGCCGAGCACCCGTGCTATATCGTTTAGCACCGGGTACAGCTGAGGCTGAATATCGGCCCTGTTAATGACAAAGGTCAGCTGAGATGGAATTTCCAGCCGCAGATTATCGCCTTCACGGTGCACCTTTACACCAGTACCGCTTAACTCTTCACGCAGCGCTTTTTCCTGGTTATCCATATAGCTGCCTACAGCAGCACCCGCCAGAGCGCCGACCGCAGCACCAATCACCAAGCGTTTATTGCTGCGATTGGCTGTAGTTTTACCAGCAATGGCGCCAGCAACTGCGCCGATAGCAGCACCTCGGGTGGTATTCTGATTGTCGGTACTGGCACAGCCCACCAGCCCTCCCAGCGATAAACTTCCGGTTAATACACCGACCATCACAAGCTTTGACTTCATCTGCATAAACTCCTTTGACGTATAATAAATAGCATAATCCCACAAGCTGAATCACGGCTGAACTATTTTTGCATCCACTCACGAAAATGCATAGACATATGGCCATCCAAAATTATAATCAGAGCATCATTTCAGCAGTGAGCATTGGGTATGTTGGGGCAGTCTTGGCAGCGTTTGGTGTTAAAAGTGGGCAGCGCCTTAATAGCGCCGGAAGGTAAAGGTTGCTCTACCCGCTATTTGCTGACGCTGGCGCGCTTTATCAGCGAGTGCCGCTCGCGTGGCATTGAAGTCGTGTTGGTGTCCTCCGGCAGTGTCGCCGCCGGGCGCAGCGCCATTGCTTTTTCGCATCAGCCGCTGCCTATTCCGGTGAAGCAAGCTATGGCTTCCGTTGGCCAGTACCAGATGATGCAGTTGTGGCAAAATTTGCTTGATTGCCACTGTGGTCAGTTGCTGCTGACGCACGATGATTTTCACAACCGGCGCCGCTACCTGAATATTGAAAACACCCTGCGCACTCTGCTGGATCATCAGGTGCTGCCGATCATCAATGAAAACGACAGTGTCGCCACCGCCGAGCTGAAGCTGGGCGATAACGACAATCTGGCGGCTTTGGTGGCGACCGCCGTCGATGCCGATGTGCTGATTATCTGCTCGGATATTGACGGTTTGTACAGTGCCAACCCACGTAGCAACCCCCAGGCGCGCTTTATTGCTGAGGTGGAGTGCATCACACCAGAGATTTTCGCTATGGCTGGCGGCAGCCATCACAGTGTTGGCACCGGCGGTATGGTGACCAAGCTGCAGGCAGCGCAAAAAGCCGGGCAGCAGGGCATTGATACGCTGATCGTCAACGGGCAAAAAGCAGCGGTATTTGAAGCCTTGTTGGAAGGCAAAGCTGCCGGCACTTTGTTTCATCGCCAACAGGAACGGCTCAGTGCCAAGAAACACTGGCTGCTGCACGGTTTAAAAAGTCAGGGCCAGATCCAACTGGACGCCGGTGCGGTGAAAGCGCTGCAGCAACAGGGTGCTTCTTTATTGGCCAAAGGGGTTAGCGCTGTGAACGGCCAGTTTGATAAAGGCGATGCGGTGCTGCTGTGCGACAGCAGCGGAGCCCCTTTTGCCAAAGGTATTTGCCAGTATCCGGCATCAGAGCTTAGCCGGATTAAAGGCCTGCACAGCCAGCAAATCGCCGCCACCCTGGGGTATTGCCCACGTGAAGAAGTGATTCACCGCGACGATCTGGTGCTGTTGTCCGCTGCCGAAGCTGCTGCTCAGTCCTCGAAATAACGCCAATCCGGTGGATAGGCCAGATCCGGCTGCTGATAATCGCACAGCCCATCCGGAAAAATGTGCTTGAGTTCGCCCAGCCAGGGCGTCATATCCACTGCACCAAAGTCACCGCGCGCCAGCGCCTGCTCAATTGGTATTAGCGCGCACTGCAGCAGTAGGCCATGGCTTGGTGCGCCAGCCTGTTGCCGACTGTTGCTCAGTACCGGATAAGTTTGGTGACAGCGGCCCTCGGACTGCCAGACCTTATTACCGCTGGCAATCACCTGACCATCGGCTGCAAAACAACGATCCGAAGCTGCAGCCGGAGCTTTGCCACCACGAACCCAGTCCACCACAGCCGCAAAGGCTTCGCTTTCCGGAGTGTAATCCGGATGACTGACCCAGATGCGTTGCCAGGCTTGGTTTCCTCGCTGCGCCAGCCGCTCACGGACCATAAAAGATGGCTGCAAATGATGCATATCCAGCACAGGATCCAGGTAGTGGCGCAAATCCAGCACTGGGATCGACAACTCGCCGGTAAACAACTGGCCATAGCGATAGGCCCGCTCAATCGCCTTCAGGTTGGCCCGATAGCGTGGTGCTACCTTGATGCCAGCCTCCGTCATCTGTAGCGGAGCCATATTGTGCCGGCCAAAGGCACTCAGCCAGATGGGCGTATCCCAGATGGGCAGAAAACGTGCCCGCTCGGGCTGCATCTGATGCTGCGGCAGCCAGCTGCCAATGCGGGCATTCAGCTCTATAAACTGCTCGGGACTAAGCTGGTCTGCTCTAAGAGCCAGCAAACCATAGGGCACGCCAACATTGCCCCACAAGCTATGGGCAAAGCCATGCTGATCGCGGCCATAGATATCCACCAGATCTTCCCAGTAACTCCAATGTTGTTGTTGCAGCAACCCAGGGCTTACAAAGGGCCGTAACCGACCCTGCTGTGGGTTATGCACCATGGATGACAAGCCAAACCAGGCATTGATGCACTGGGTTGCTCCTGCCATCGGTGTTGGTTTGAACCCGGACAGCAACTGGATGGCGCTGATTTCCCGTTGGAAGCGCACCTGCTGATCCGGCACAGTGCTCAGCCCTTCAATCCACTGCCGGTGTTGCCAGTCTTGCCAGAAGTTTTTATCGCTGGCATTGAAGTAGTAATAGTTGTGTAGCAAATCGCAATCCAGCGCATAGACGACCTGGCTCAGCATATCCGGATAGCTGTATTGGGCAATGGCTGCATCCAGCAACCCAGGGGCATTTTGTGCCAGCAGATATTGCGCGATACCACCGCCGGAACCGCCAATACCAATGGTCATCTCCGGCTCGCCATAGAGGCTGATAAAATGCTGCTTTAACTGGCGAGCCACTTCTTCGGCCCGCAGAAAGTGGTAACTATGGCTGGTGCGGTTGGCGCTGCTGCTAATGACTGCATAGCCCTGACGCAGCTGGGCAGCCCGGTTGCGCAGCAAACGCTCAATACGCAGCTCGCCCTGACGAAAACCGATGCCAACCCCGCCATGAAACTGGTAAATCAGCTTGTCATTCCACTGGCTTTGACCAGTACGCAGCGGAAATTCATCGGTTAGTACCGGCATCACCAGCAGGTAAAAATAGCGCTGTATGGTGCCAAGTTCAGCCCGAAGCAACAGCTCACCATCGGCCAGCGGCCCCCCCTGATAAGCTGCTACAGTCCCGTCCTGGCTGAGCCGGTACCAGAGCAGACGACTGGGGTGCAGGCAGTCCTGGCTATACCCCTGCAAAGCGCCATCATCGGCATAAATGGCAACGCCATAGCCCTGGTCATTATCGACCAGTGGTGGCTCGATGCCCATCTGATGCCAGGCGCAGTAGAAAGGGTATTGCTTGGGGCCGGAAAAAAGGGGTGTTGATGGGCCCACCGCACCAAGTGGGATAGGGTACGGGTAGGTATCCAATGGCCGTGGCGTGTGGCCAATAAAGTCATCGACTTGTAACAGCTCACCAGCGCGCTCTGGTGGCACTGCCAGCACAGGGTGGGGCTCAAAAAAGCTGGCCGGGATCTCACTGCGCGGCCACATCAGAATCAAAGCCAGCACCAGGCCAAGCAACAACAACCATTTCAATAAGCGCACTTTGCTCTCCTTACTCGTTCTCTACTAAGGATAGCAATACGCCAGACTTGTGCTAGCTCAGAGGCAGAGCCAACACCTTGGATTTACGCTGATAATTGTACAGCTGCTGTTTTTGCGCCGGTAAATCCTCCACCGTGGCCAGCTCAAAGCCATGCTCCAAAAACCAGTGGATGCTACGGGTGGTCAGTGCAAACAGGGTATGATAACGCCGCTGTTTGGCCTGCTGGATCACGTATTTCAGCAAGACACTGCCCCTGTCAGCATCGCGGTAATCCGGATGCACCGCCACACAGGCAAACTCACCGACCTGCTCATCGGCAAAGGGATAGAGGGCCGCGCAGCCGATCACCAAGCCTTCTTTTTCAATCAGCACAAAGTAGTCGATTTCCATCTCGAGCTGCTCACGCGAGCGACGCACCAGCAAGCCCTGCTGCTCCAATGGCCGGATCAAGTCCAGAATACCGCCGATATCCGCAATGGTAGCCGGGCGCAGCTTCTCAGCCGACTCATTGACCATCTGAGTACCGATACCATCACGGGAGAACAGCTCCTGCAACAAGGCGCCATCGGCATTGTGGCTGATTAAATGACAACGCGGCACGCCGGCACGGCAGGCGCTAATCGCAGCATGCAAAAAAGCCAGACTGGCAGCACAACAACTGTCTTGCAGCTCTAACCGCTGCATAATTTGCTCAGCATCATTGGGAAGGAGTTCCGGGATAATATCGCCATCGTCGGATACAATGCCGCCATCGGCACTGAAGCCTATCATTTTATCGGCTTTTAACTTTATGGCGACCTGGGTAGCAATTTCTTCTGCCGTCAGGTTAAAACTTTCACCGGTGACGGAGGCCGCGATTGGCCCCATCAGCACCATGCCATTGCTATCGAGCTGACGGCGAATGCCCTGCACATCAATGCGCCTTACCCGGCCGCTGTGGCAATAGTCAACGCCCTCATCCACGCCAAGTGGCTGAGCAATGACAAAGTTGCCACTGACCACGTTGATTTGCGCACCCTGCATCGGTGTATTGCTTAAACTCATCGACAGCCGGGCGGTAATATCCAGTTGCAAAGCACCGGCTACCTGCTTGATCAGCTGAAAAGTATCGTCATCGGTGATCCGTACCCGCTTGTGGTAACTGGCATCCAAACCGGCTTGCTGCAGTGCCTGGTTGATTTGCGGCCTGGCACCATACACCAGCACAATTTTAATGCCCAGGCTGTTCAGCAGAGCAATGTCATTGATAATGCTACGAAAACCAGGCTGAGCAATGGCTTCGCCTCCCAGCATCACCACAAAGGTTTTGCCACGGTGAGCATTGACATAAGGGGCAGATTGGCGAAAGCCAGAGACAAGTTCAGTAGTACGCACCTTGGCAAAATCCTTCATCGGTTGAACACCCAGGCTGATGCAACACCACTGTATGAACACATCATGACAGCCGGATGAATCAGGAAAGAATAATTATACGGAAAAACAGGATAAATAATCAACAAATATTCACATGCACCCTGGCACCGGTCAAGCTGTTCTGCCCAATCAAGCACAAAGCCAACGTAACGCTGGCTTTGTGCTTGATTGGCTTGCTGCAGAGCTAAACCATCAATCCAAAATAATATGCGGTAAAAAACGCGAGCTGTCTTTGGTGATCAGGCTGTTGTCTTCGCGGATGCCGATGCCGGCTGCGCTGTCGCCGACCACCCAGCTACCGATTAAGGTATAATTGCCGTCAAAGCTTGGCAAGGGCTGCAGCCGCTGACGGATAAAGGGCGCGTCCTGATAAGGGCCGGGTTCGCTTAGGCGTTTGCCATCGGCAGTGACCAATTCGATATTGGCCCCTTCGCGTGAAAACAGCGGCTTGCGCAGCCAGCCTTTATCCAGTGCCTTGCCGCTATCAAAATGACTTTCCAGCAGGTTCGGATGGCCCGGGTGTTTTTGCCACAGCAAGGGCAAAATGCCTTTATTGGATAGCAGCAGTTTCCACAGTGGTTCCAGCCAGAGAGTCTGGGAAGTTTTTACCTGCTCAGCAAAAGCTTCTTCCAGCATAAATTCCCAGGGGTAAAGCTTGAACAAACCGGTAATGGGCTCGCCCTGCAGATCGTAGTATTGCCCATCCAGGCTGCCGATGTCTTCCAGTGCGATGTAGCGGCTGTCGACGCCACTTTGGGTGGCAATATCCAGCAGGTAATCGACGGTACCTTTGTCTTCGATGCTTTCGCGCACACTGGTAAAGTGAAATGGCTGCGGCAGTGTAAGATTGGCAAAGGCCTGCTCCAGTTTGTCCTGCAGTGAATTAAACTGATCGGCTCCAGCCGGCAGCTCGCCCCGCATGAGTTGGTCTTCCAACCAGACCCACTGAAAAAAGCCGGTTTCGTACAAAGAGGTCGGCGTATCGTAGTTCAGCTCCAGCAGTTTGGCCGGGCCGCTGCCGTCGTACACCAGATCCATCCTGCCGTAGAGGTGCGGATCGCCACGCTGCCAGGATTCGGCCAACGCATCACGGTAGTCTGCTGGAATAGCCAGCTGATCCAGTTTTTGTTCATCGGCCAGAATATCTGGTACCAGATCGAGCGCCATTGCGTGCAGCTCTTCGGTCACATCTTCCAGATCCTGCTCAATCTGGCGCAGACTAAACTGATAGTAGGCGCTTTCATCCCAATAGGGCTCGCCATCAATGGTATGAAACTTAAAGCCCAGGCTTTCGGCATAAGCCTGCCAGCCCGGCCGGGGCGTGCTGTTTACTCGCTTCATCGTACTCGCTTCTTCGTCTGCTTAACTGCCGTAACTGCGCTGGCGATTGGCCTGCTGTCGGGCCGCTTGCTGGCGCACCGCGGCTTGTTCGCCAAAACCACCACGACGGACCAGTTGCGCCCGCTGCGGCTGCACCGCCGAAGGCCGGACCCTGGCCACACCCGGCTGGCTGGCTACTGCCTGGTTACCGGCCGTACGGAAGGTGGAGCGATCATCGCGTGATTTGTACAACGGCTGGGTAGGTACTGCGGAGCGGTTGTTGGCGGTGCTTTGCTGCAGCTGCTGCGCCTGCCCTCCAGCCAGGTTGCCACGATTCATCATTTGGCCAGCCATATAGCCCATCATCATCGGCATAAAGAAACTGCCGCTTTGATGGCGCTCAGGGGCGGTTTCACACTGACCTGCGCCAAAATCTGCTTCGCATTCAAACTGGTCCTGATAGCGTGGCGCTACCTGCGTATGCAACACCGAGGCCCGCTCAAATTCAGCCTGACACTCTGCTGGTGGGTGATAAAAAGCGGCGCATTCTTCAGCATTATGAAAAACATGCACTTCCTGTTGTTGCTCGCCACAGCCTGCCAACAACAGGGTGGCCGCTGGTGCCATTAAGACCAGCGCGGCTTTTTTACTGCGTTTCATGAAAAAGTCCTCCGGGCGGAATGAATCAATAGCTCATGCTGGCAGAGTTCAGCATGCCCACAGCAATGGAGCAGGCAGCAGAGAAAATACCAGCAGCCAGTTCACCTTGCTGAATACGGGCCGGCAATTGCTTTAAGGTCAATTTAACAACAAAGAAGGTCAATACTTGCACGACCAGGGCAACGCCACCCCAAATGGCGCAATCGAGCAGCGACATCGAGTGGGTGATAGCACTGGCCAGCGGAATAGAGAAACCTATCAGCGCGCCACCAAAGGCGATTGCCGCTGCGCTGTTGTTGGCGCGGATCAGATCAAATTCGTGATGTGGCGTCACCCAGCTGTAAATGCGGGCAAAACACAGCAGCAGTATGGCTGCCAGCGTAAAGTACAACAGAAAGTAGGGAACTCCCGACAACGACAACCAAACCGTTTCCATGCAATGACTCCATAAGGCTGTTGAGAAAGAGCGCCGATCCTGACGAAAAAATCAGCCCAGTACAAGCTTTTTACCGCCTTTTTGCAGCGATTAACCGCTTACGGCCTGGTACAGAGCGCGTCTGACTTTACATCACAGCCGAACTTTATACACTGAGCGTTACAGAACGAGCAAAGTGAACGCTTTGTGCAAAATCGTCATGACTATAAAAAACACAACCACAGGAATCCCCGATGAAAAAAACACTTCTCAGCACAGTGGCGCTGGCTGTTAGCCTGGCTTTAACCGGCTGCAGCGGCGAAGCTCCGCTCCAGCAAGCATCGTCCAGCCAGCAGCAAGTAGAACTAAGCTCTGGCATTGAGCTGCACAATATGGATACCAGCGTAGCGCCGCAGCAGAATTTCTTCCGCTATGTCAACGGCAAATGGCTGGAGCGCACTGAAATTCCTGCCGACCGTGCCCGCTGGGGCAGTTTTGATGAACTGCGGGACCTGTCCGAGCAGCATGTATTGGCCATTATTCATGAGCTGGCGTCAGAGCAACACGCCAAAGACAGTGATGCGCAGAAAATTGCCGATTTGTTTCGTTCTTTCCTGGATACCGATACCATCGAAGCGCTGGGCCTGACACCATTGCAGCAGGATCTGGCACGCATTGAGTCGCTGCAAAGTCATAAAGACCTGGCAAAAGTTTGGGGTGAATGGCAAAGCATCCGTACTGGTACTCCTGTTGCTGTTTTTGTCAGCCAGGATCAGCGCCAGTCTGATCAGTACATTACTGCAGCCAGTCAGTCTGGTCTGGGCTTGCCGGATCGCGACTATTACCTGAAAGATGATGAACGTTCGCTGCAAATCCTCCAAGAATACCAGCAGCTGATCCAGCGCTTTTGGCAACTGGCTGGTTGGCAGCACGGTGAGCAGGCCGCGGAAAGCATCGTTGCAATTGAGCGGCAACTGGCAGAAGCTCAGTGGAGCCGTATCCAAAACCGCGATCGTAATGCCACTTACAACAAAATGACACCGGCAGAGCTGGCAGCACTGGCACCAGGTTTTGACTGGCCGGCCATGCTAAACGCAGCGCAACTGGGCGATATTGATGCATTGGTGATCCGTCAGCCCAGCTACTTCACCGATTTTGCAGCCCTGCAGCAACAAATTCCGTTAGCCGACTGGCAAAGCTACCTGCGTTTCCACCTGCTGCGCAGCAGTGCTGCTATGCTGCCCACTGCTTTTGATGACGCCAGCTTTGATTTTTATGGCCGGGTGTTAAGCGGCCAACAGGAGCAACGCAGTCGTGAGAAACGTGCGGTGCAAACCACGGAGCGGATGCTGGGCTTTTTGGTGGGCAAAAAGTATGTCGAGCGTCACTTTCAGCCAGAAGCCAAGGCGCGGATGGATGAATTGGTGAAAAACTTTATGGTGGCTTTTAGTCAGGCTATTGATGAACTGGAGTGGATGAGCGATGCCACCAAGGTTGAGGCTCAGGCTAAACTGGCCAGCTTCAACACCAAAATTGGTTACCCGGACGTGTGGCGTGATTACGATTGTCTGAGTATTGCTGCCAATGATTTGCTGGGTAACGCCCGGCGAAGTGCCGAGTGTGAATATGAGCGGATGATCGGCCGTTTAGGTCAGCCGGTGGACCGGGATGAATGGGGCATGACACCGCAAACGGTCAATGCTTATTACAGTTCCACCATGAATGAAATTGTGTTCCCGGCTGCTATTTTGCAACCACCTTTCTTTGATGTGAATGCCGACGATGCACTGAACTACGGTGCAATTGGCGCAGTGATTGGCCATGAAATTACCCACGGCTTTGATGATCAGGGGCGCCGCTCCGATGGCGAAGGCAACCTGCGTGACTGGTGGAGTGAAGAGGATGAGCGTCAGTTCCGGGAGCGGGCGCAGTTGATGACTGAGCAGTTCAATGCCTTCAACCCGATTGACGATCTCTACCTGCAGGGCGCGCTGGGGCTAGGTGAAAACATTGCCGATCTGGGCGGCTTAACCGTCGGTTACCGCGCCTATCAAAACTCGTTGCAAGGCCAACCTGCACCTGTGATTGATGGCTTTACCGGCTCACAACGGTTCTTTATCGGCTGGGGCCAGATCTGGCGCATCAAGTTCCGGGATGAAGCCTTACGCCAGCAAGTGATCACCGGGCCACATTCACCGGGCAAATACCGGGTACTGGGACCTTTATCCAATATGCCGGAGTTTTATCAGGCGTTTGATGTACAGCCGGGTGATGGTATGTACCGTGAAGAAGCGGTGCGGGTGAAAATCTGGTAACGCTTGCCAATAGATAAAAGAATGCCGGCGTTTTTGCCGGCATTTTTATTTGATCACGGCTTAGAAGCGATAATTAACACCCAAAGCCACATTGGATGAGCGAAGTTTAAATTCCCAACCATCGTCCCGCAATTTTTTGGTTGGCAAATGAACATATTCCAAAGTCACCGACAGTTGCGGTGTAAAGGCGAACTCGCCACCAACGCCGTAACTCAGGCCTTTGCTGTTAAATGAACCTCGTTCGCTCCCACCTTGGCCAGATTCTTTCCACTTGTATTTGGTATGAGCATAACCAGCTAAACCATACAAAGAAAACTCCTGCGATAATGGCACTATCCCCTTTGCATAAAGACCATAGCTATTGCCAGCAGAGAAGGTTTCGGAGTAGCCGTCTTCACGCCATTTCTTATCTTTAACGCCAGTTCCGAAGCGACCTTCCAGTGCAAAGTTTTCATGAAACTGATAACCGGCTAATACACCCAGAACCCCAAGATCCATGGATATATTAAAGCCGTCATCTTTCTCTTTTACCGTGTTCTTACTGTACTGAGCACCAGCATAAAAACCTTCGCTGGCTACTGCTTGTCCTGCTAATAGCGCTGCAGCACCTGCCATCAATGCTAACTTTTTCATCCTGAACTTTCCTTTTGGTTTGTTTAAAACACAAGCATCCTATCGAGCTAGAAATGAACAAAAACTTAACGCAAGATACAGTTGTTTACTATTTGTACAATCAGGGTTCCGCGCTTTATCCTGTATTCCACACGGATCAACGCCATAAACTCGCTACTGCTGTCTTTTTTTGTTACAAAAAGGCATTGAAATGCTCAAGGAAGTAGGATGAAAACTCTCTCTCTCTTTTTGCTAGGGCTTCTTCTTAGTCTTAGCCAACCCGTTTGGGCCGAAGCCGTTGATATTGGCTATATGGAGCCTGCCGCGGAAATCACCGCTATCGTGGATGCACCACCACCGCCAGCGGCCAGTTTAAGCCCGGATGGCCGCTGGTTGCTGTCGCTGGAGCGCCCGGCGCTGCCATCACTGGCCGACCTGGCCGAGCCAGAGTACCGGCTGGCCGGCATGCGCTTTAACCCTCGCAATCAGGCCCCATCGCAGCCGCGCTATTTATCCGGCGTGCAGCTGATTGAGCTGGACAACCAACAAGTCAAATCAATCCGTGGTTTGCCGCGCAATTTGCGGGTGCTGTCGGCAAGCTGGTCGCCGGATAGCCGCTATCTGGCCTTGCTGCAACTGGAACAAGACCACACCGCACTGTGGCGGGTCGATGTTGAACGGGGTCGCGCTGAGCGCTGGTCAAAGGTCAAAGTAAACGCCATTCGTGGTGGCGAGCTGCAATGGTCTGCTGATAGCCAGGCGGTGTATCTGCTGGCCGTCGACCCCAAACGTGGTGCAGAGCCAGCCGCGCCGGCAGTACCGGCAGGTCCGGTAGTGACCGAAGTACGTGGCCGTACGGCACCGGCCCGGACTTATCAGGATCTGCTGCAAAACAGCCATGATGAAGCCCTGTTTAATCATTACATGGCCAGCCAGCTGGTCCGGGTTGGTCTGAACAACCGTATTCTGGTGATTACCGATGCCAAACCCTACTTAGGTTTTTCACTGGCACCGGACAATCAGCATCTGCTGACCACCCGCCTAACGGAGCCTTATTCCTATGCGGTACCGATGTCCCGCTTTGCCCGCACTAGTGAAGTGCTGAACCGCCGTGGTGAGTTGCTGTATACCGTGGAGCAGCAGCCGCTGGCCGATAACCTGCCGATTGCTTTTGATGCTGTGGTCGATAGCCGCCGCGCTATTCAGTGGCGTAGTGATCAACCGGCTACTCTGGTCTGGGCCAAAGCTCAGGACGGTGGTGACCCGCGCCAGGCGGCTGACACTCGGGATCAGTTGCTGCAGCTGGCCGCGCCTTTTAATGCAGAGCCCACCCCCTTGCTGGAGATGCAGTACCGTTTTGCCCGCCTGCTGAGTGCCGAAGATGGTACCAGCCTGGTGTGGGAGCGCTGGTGGCAAGATCGGCAGGAAAAACTCTGGTTGCTGACCGATACCGAACCAAAACTGCTGTGGGAACGCTCGTACGAAGACCGCTACGGCGATCCGGGCACGCCACTGACCCGCCTGGATGCCAATGGTAACCGGGTACTGCGACTGGATGATGGCGCCATTCTGTTAACCGGTAGCGGTGCTTCCGATGATGGCGATCGCCCCTTTATCGATCGGATGCAGCTGCACAGTGGTGAAACCGAGCGACTGTGGCGCTCCGAAGCACCTCACTACGAATACCCGATCACACTGCGGGCCGATGGCCGTTTACTGACCCAGCGGGAAAGCATCGATACGCCGCCCGACTTTTACCTGCGCGACTTGCAAAGCGCTGAGCTGACTGCAGTGACCCAAACCCCACACCCGATGCCACATACGCTTGGTATCAGCCGGGAAATGATCCATTACCAGCGCGAAGATGGTGTGCCGATGTCTGCTACGTTGCTGCTACCGGCTGGTTACGATAAAGAACGCGATGGCCCGCTACCGACCATTATCTGGGCTTACCCGCGCGAGTTCCGTAGCAGTGCCGCTGCCGGTCAGGTCAGTGGTTCGCCCTATCGTTTTAATCGCATTGGCTACTGGAACCCACAGTTTTTGGCCACCCAGGGCTATGCGGTGCTGGATAGCGCCACCATGCCAATCGTCGGTGAAGGTGATAACGAGCCGAACGACAGCTTTATCGAACAGCTGGTGATGAACTCTAAAGCAGCGATTGAAGCCGGCGTTAGCCGTGGCGTCACCGATCCGGAGCGGGTAGCGCTTGGCGGTCACTCGTACGGTGCCTTTATGACAGCCAATGTGCTGGCGCATTCCAACCTGTTCCGCGCAGGTATCGCCCGCAGCGGTGCCTACAACCGCAGCTTAACCCCCTTTGGTTTTCAACGTGAGCAGCGCACCCTGTGGGACGATCCCGATCTCTACATCCGGATGTCGCCGTTTTTTCATGCCGAGAAAATCAAAACCCCGCTGCTGCTGATCCATGGTGCGGAAGACAATAACTCCGGTACTTTCCCGATGCAGAGCGAGCGTTTGTACCAGGCCATCAAGGGCAACGGCGGCACCACCCGGCTGGTAATGCTGCCACTGGAGTCGCACGGCTACCGCGCCCGCGAATCGGTGCTGCATATGCTGTGGGAAACGGTGAACTGGCTGGATGAGTTTGTCAAAAATGCTGAACCGCGCTCTGCCGATTAAGCGGTAGGCGCAATAAAAAACCAGCTTCACAGTGAGCTGGTTTTTTTATACCCGTGATACTAGCTGCAGATCTAGTTGCCCCTGGCCGCTTTTATCTCGGCCAGCAGTTGCTGCACATCAGCCCGCTTTAGCAGTTGCTCGGCCGGCTGTGGCAAACGGCGCTGCCAGTTCGGGTACTCGGTGCTGGTACCCGGCACATTGATTGGTGTATCCACCAGCACCAGATCTTCCAGCTGAAAAGCCATTAGCTTAGCCGGCGTAGCCGCCACAAAACGGTGACTGTGACGGATCAAGGCCGCATAGTCACCCTCTGGCAAAGCAAACTGATGACGCAGGATCTGCTTTTCTTGCTCGCGCAACTGGTGCAACTGCTCAGCCACCTCTGCGCTGGGGTACAAATCCAGCCGGTGGCGCAGCGCCAAGTCGTGTTCCTGCCAGTAGCCCACCATGGTGGGCATATCGTGGGTGGTGACCGTCGCCATCGAGCGCTCCGGGTAGGTGGCATCGCTGTGCTGGTAACTGCTGTCTTTTTGCTCCAACAAAAACACCCGGTACGACAGCACCTGGTACTGCTCCAGCAAACGGCTGATTTCCGCCGGTACTGTGCCCAAGTCTTCGCCAATCACCACACAGTGATTGCGCTGGCTTTCCAATGCCAGGATGGCAAATAAATCATCCGCCGGAAAACGGACATAGGCGCCCTCGGTGGCACTTTTGCCCACCGGCGTACACCACAATCGCAGCAAGGCCATCACATGGTCAATGCGCAGAGCACCGGCATGCTGCATATTGGCCTGCAGCAAATCAATAAAGGGCTGGTAGGCTTTGCTTTTTAGCACCGCCGGATTGTAAGGCGGCAAGCCCCAGTCCTGGCCTTTGGGTGCCATTATATCGGCTGGTGCGCCGACACTCAGCTTGAGAAAGTAGTTTTCCGGCTCCGCCCAGGTCTCGGCACTGCTGCGGTTGGTGCCCACCGCCAGGTCGCGGTACAAACCAATGGCCATACCGGCCTGCAGACAGGCTTGCTGAGCGGCAGCCAACTGACGGTAGGCCAGCCACTGGGCGTACAACTGCTGCTGAATCGCGTCCTGATGCTGCACAGCAAACTGCTGCACTGCCGGGCTATGTGGCCACTGATACTCGGCCGGGAATTGCTGCCAACTGGCCATCTGCCAGTCTTTGGCAAACATTTGCTGCTGCAACACCTTGTACACCACCAGTTGATACAGGCTATCGCCACCGTCTTCAACAAAGCGTTGAAAGGCTTTGGCTCTGGGGGTTGCTGCCTGCAGCTCCTGCTGCTGAAAATGCGCAAACATCAAACCGGTAATGCGCTGCTTCAGCCTGCTGACGGTGGCGTAATCCACATCGGCAGCCTGGCGGCACTGCTGCAGCTGCTTTTTAAAGTCAGCGCTTTGTACTGCCTGCTGCACCGCATCGGCCTGGTACTCAGGCTCCAGCGTTAAATCGGCATAGAGGCTGTTCAGCCACAAACGGCTGTTCGGGCTGTACGGGCTGCAATCTTGCGGCAATGCCGGATAAAGCGCATGCAGTGGGTTTAGACCAATAAAGTCACAACCTGCGGCAGCAAACTGTGGTGCCAACCGGATCAGATCGCCAAAGTCGCCGATGCCCCAGTTGTGTTCGGTATTGAGTGCATACAACTGAATGGCTGGGCCGGCCGTTTTACGGAACACGGCTTTATCCTGCAGTTGGAAGCAGCGTGATGGCGTGATGATTAAACGCTGGGTTAGCTGATTCTGGCCAGCAGTTAACGTTAATTGGTGATAGCCAGGTTCCAACTCGACCGGGATCTGTAAGTGAAACGCCAGCCAACTGCCATCTGTCAGCTCGGCTTGTTCGACAATATCGCCCTGATGCAGCTCCAGCTCACCTTGCAGTTGCTGGCCATGCTCAGTATTCACCTGCCAACGCCAATGGCTTTGGGCACTTTGTTGGGGCTGCTGCAACCGGACTTGCAGCGGCTGATACTGCTGTATTACCGTCACCGGTTGCAGATAATGGTGCCAGTGCTCAGTTTCCAGTTGCTGAATATGGGCAGCGATGCTGTGTTCATTGCTTAAGTCATAGCCCATTGCCTGCAACACGCCGGCAATCACTTGTGCGGAGATGGTCTCAGGCTGGCCATGGGCATTGATGTAATGATCCTGAACCCCGGCCAGCTCGGCCAAACGTTTTTGTAATTCCATAGTGCACCTGTTGCCGGAAAAGCTGCTTGCTGGCAGCCAGCATATTGTGCTGGCATTCATAAAAATAAATCACTGAGCCAAGCATAAACAGCACAGCAAAGGAAAGGAATGCACTGCATACGTATGCATTCACTGATAGGCAAAAAACCTGTAAAAACACCGGCTTCCAGGAGCAATTCAGAACCAGGTAAGCAAAAAATCAACCAAATCAATGGTTAGAAATCAAGCGGTCGCACCAAATGGGGGCGATCTTACAAAAAATAGCCCCGCTTCTGTGCAGAAGTGCCTGTATGAATACGTATTCATCTTGTTGTTGCACCCGAATAAGTTTAATAAATAGCAAGATGACAGGATTAGCTGCTGCTGAAAAAAGCCGTGGCATATAAAAACCAACACGGGGATAAAGGGCATGAACAAGTTTAAACTCAGTCTGCTGACCATGGCGATGGCAGGCATGGCCACGCAGGCTTTTGCCAATGACAGTACCACCGAGGTGCAAGCCGATGAAGTGGAAGTGATTCAGGTTACTGGTTTTCGACGTAGCCTACAGGAATCTCAAAACCTGAAGATGTTCAGCAGTAGCATTGTAGAAGCGGTATCCGCGGAAGACATTGGTAAGCTGCCTGATGTCAGCATTGCTGAGTCCTTAGCCCGGTTACCAGGTTTAACTGCTCAGCGTCTGAATGGCCGTAGCCAGGTGATCAGTATTCGTGGCTTATCCCCTGACTTTTCAACTTCCCTGCTAAATGGTCGTGAGCAAGTAAGCTCTGGTGATAACCGTGGTGTTGAATTTGATCAATTTCCATCTGAGCTATTAAGCGGTGTTATTGTTTATAAAACACCTGATGCAGCATTGCTAGGTCAAGGCCTGGCTGGTACTGTCGATATGAGGACAGTCAGCCCTCTGGCCCACGGTGAGACCACGGTAGCAGTGAATGCCAGATATGAATGGAATCAAATTGATGCTTTAAACGCTGGTGCAAAAGATAATGGCCGACGTTTAAGTCTGTCGTATATCGACCAGTTTGCTGATAATACCATTGGTATTGCTCTTGGTTTTGCTCATATGTCCACTCCAACACAAGTGGAGCGATTTGAAGCCTGGGGTTACGCAGATACTGATGATGGCGCCCGAGTCATAGGTGGTGGAAAAGTCTTCGCAAATTCAAACTTGTTGGAGCGGGATGGTTTTATGGGGGTTTTTGAGTACAAGCCCAACGCAAACTTCAGCTCCACAATCGATTTGTACTACTCAAAGTTCGATGAAACACAGCGTATCAGCTTTATTGAGCTACCCTTATATTGGGCTGAAGCACCGTTGGTTGATCCAGTGGTGACTGACGGGCTCGTTAGCTCGGGTGGCTATACCGATGTGAAAAGTATTGTGCGTAACCATGGCTACTATCGTGACAGTAAGATGTTGGCTGCCGGCTGGAAAACGGAGTTTAGCTTAGCGGATAATTGGTTTGCTACCCTGGATCTGAGCCACTCCTCCATCAAACGTACCGATTTAATTCTGGAATCAGATGCTGGCACTGGCCCGGCGGGCTCAGGAGCCTTGGATCGGCTTGGCTTTACCATGACCAAGAGTGGACCTGTTTTCACAAATATTCTGGATTATTCGGATCCAAGCCTGGTGTTATTGACCAGCCCTCAGGGGTGGGGGGGAGATATTATTCCTGGTGGCCAGCTTGGCTATTCTAACTCTCCTTCCATTGAAGATGAGCTTAACCAGCTTCGCTTTAGTGCCAAAACACTGTTGGAAGGTGGTGTCATTAGTGAGCTAGAGGTTGGTGTCAACTACAGCCAACGTGAAAAGGATAAAAAAGCAAATGAGTTTTTCCTGGCATTGCCCGATGGAGCACTCAGTGCGCCTATTCCGAATATAGCTGGATCAACCAGCCTTGCAGCTTTTGGTTTAGGCAGTATGGTGAGCTATGACCCACGTGAGCTATTGGCCAGTGGTGCTTTAGTGCAACTCCGTAATCCTAATGCGGATGTGCTGATTAAAGACTGGAATGTTCAGGAGGATGTGTTCACCAGTTACATAAAACTTGGCATCGACTCCTACATTGGCAGTATTCCGGTAAGTGGTAATGTTGGCACGCAAGTCGTCCATACGGATCAATCCTCGTATGCTTTGGGAGCTTCAGGTACAGGTGACAACGTAACCTCACTAAGGTTAGAAGGTGGCAAAAAATACTGGGAGATTTTACCCAGCCTGAACCTGAACTTTGAAGTTGACCAAGGCCAGTATGTGCGGCTTGGTATTGCCCGTACTATGGCTAGAGCCAGGATGGATCAAATGCGTGCAAGCCAGGACTTCAGCTTTAACCCAGCCTTGAATAACGAGCAGGCAACCCCAACGCAGAATTCGCCATGGTCAGCCGGAGGCGGTAACCCTGAATTGAAGCCCTGGATCGCCAACTCAATTGATGTGTCCTATGAGCGTTATTTTGACAACAGTCTGGGCTATTTCTCGATAGCTGCTTTTTATAAAAATCTGGAAAGTTACATTTATGACCAACAAGTGATTCAGGACTTTACTGGCTTCCCAAGTGGTGGTGAAACACCGGTCATCAATGAAGGTTTAGCAACTACGCCCCAAAATGGTGATGGTGGTCGAATCAACGGATTTGAAGCGGCGGTGTCATTAAGTGGCGGTATGCTGCACCCTGTGCTGGAAAACTTTGGTGCCATCCTCAATGCATCCTGGACTGACAGCAGTATTCAGTCGAACCCTGACGATGCCGCAACACCGCTACCTGGTTTGTCTAAAAAGGTCGCAAACCTGACTTTTTATTATGAAAATGAAGGCTTCTCTGCGCGGGTAAGCAGTCGCTACCGTTCCGAGTTTTTAGGGGAGGTGTCTGGTTTTGGCAGTGGTCGAGAGCTTCGAATGATTGCTTCGGAAACTGTGGTTGATGCTCAGGTTAGCTACAGCTTTGAGTCCGGCAGTTTTGATGGCCTAACCGTGCTGTTTCAGGTGAACAACCTGACGGATGAGCCATTTATTCGCACGGATGGTGGGGATAGCCGTTACGTGCTGGAACATCAACGCTACGGTCGTACCTTTATGGCAGGCCTTGCGTACAAGTTCTGATCACCGGCTAGCAGAAACCCAGCCCCTGAACTACCTTGGTAGCCAGGGGCTTTTTTATCAGAGGCACCAAAATGAACACAGATCCTATCCGTAAGGTGGTGATTGTCGGCGGTGGCACCGCTGGCTGGATAAGTGCAGCCCTGTTGGTCAAAATGCTGGGAAAGAGTGTGCAGATATGCCTGGTGGAGTCCGAGGACATTGGCATTGTTGGCGTTGGTGAGGCAACCATTCCCCCCATTATTCATTTTAACGAGGGCCTGGGGCTGGATGAGCGGGCATTTTTGCGTGAAACCATGGGCACCATCAAGCTGGGGATCCAATTTGAAAACTGGGGCCAACAAGGGGATAGCTACATGCATGCTTTTGGCAGCTTTGGCAAAGATTTCCCGTTTTGCAGCTTCCACCACTTTTGGTTAAAAGCCAAAGCCGAAGGATTAAGTGAGAACTTCTGGGATTTTTCGCTCAACTTTCAGGCAGCAAAAGCCAACAAGTTCAGCAAACTAGAGCGTATTGCGCAGGCCAACCTGCCGGGCCTGGTGTATGCGTATCATTTTGATGCTGCCCTGTATGCCAAATTTTTGCGCCGTAGCAGTGAAGCCATGGGCGTGTGCCGCATTGAAGGTAAAATTGAACAGGTTCATGTGTGTGAACAAAGCGGCTTTGTGCAAAGCGTACAACTGGCCAATGGGCAGCAGATTGCGGGTGATTTATTCATTGACTGCAGTGGCATGCATAGCCTACTGATTGAAAAAACCTTAAATACCGGTTACGAAGACTGGAGCCACTGGCTGCCCTGTGACCGTGCGCTTGCGGTTCCTACTGAAGCCGTCAAACCTATTGTGCCCTACACCCGATCGATTGCGCATAAAGCCGGCTGGCAATGGCGTATTCCTTTGCAACACCGTACTGGCAATGGCCTGGTTTATGCCAGCAACTACCTGAGCGATGATGAGGCTCAGGCAAGGTTGCTGCAAAAGCTGGATGCGCCAACACTGGCAGAGCCCAGACTTATTCGTTTTCGCACCGGGCGACGGCTGAAGCAGTGGCATAAAAATGTGGTGAGTATTGGCCTGTCCAGTGGCTTTTTAGAGCCGCTTGAGTCCACCAGCATTCATTTGATCCAATCGGGCGTGATTCGGCTGGTAAACAGCTTCCCGCATCAGGGTATCAAGCAAGTGGAGGTGGATGAATACAATCGCCAGTCACAGATTGAATTTGAGCATATTCGTGACTTTATAATTCTGCACTACAAACTAACCAAGAGAACCGATAGCAAGTTCTGGCGCGATTGCAGGCGCATGGATATTCCAGAGCGGCTGGCCCGAAAGATGGCACTGTTTGAAGCCAGCGGCAAAGTGTACCGGGAACAGGATGAGCTTTTTACGCCTATTGCCTGGGTTCAGGTGATGCTGGGCCAGGGGATGCTCCCGGCAGACTTCCACCCGATGGCTAATGCTTTGTCGCCTGCCCAATTGCAGGAGTTGATGGACAGCCTAAGCACTATCTATCAGGGTAGTTTGCAGCCACTGCCTTTGCATGATGTCTTTATTCAGCAATTCATTCGCTAAGCCGCGCTTGGTCGCGGCAGCAAAACACCACTTAGTACCTTTTCGCAACATCCATTGCGCCAAATCAAAACTAAAGTTATTATTCATCACTTGCTAACTTAACAAATTTCGGTACTGCTTCACACCACAGGGACGAGGTGGTGCTTAGGCACTTTCAGGAGATTCCAATGCGTACTATCCTTATCGCCGCTGCTTTGCTGATAGCTGCATGCTTTGCTTACATGAAGCTCACCGCCAATGGCGTTGAACGGGCTGCCGGGCAGCTGAGCTACATACCGGCTGACACCGCCATGCTTGCCGTCCAACTGGAACCTTTGGAACTAGCCCATTACCTGCAACAGCTTCAGGGGCAGTTGTCACCTCAGGATGCGCAGCATACTGTGGCTATGTTGACTGCTCTGCTTAGTACATCAGATACGAACAGTGGCCACTTTTTTGCTGCTTTACTGGAACAATTCCAGCACCTGCTCAAGCAGCCTGAACACATGGCCGAGCGTACTGGTATCAAACAGGAGTTCCGGGGGTTATTTTATCTGGTTGGTTTATCTCCGGTTAGTCGCTTTGAACTGGCGGATGAGCAAGCTTTCTGGCGTTTTTTTGATCGCATCGAGCAGCAAAGTCAGCTTTGGCATCAGGCTGAAGAATTGCATGGCGTGGCGTATCGCCGTTATACCCTTTCCTCATTGAATGGGCACAATCTGGATTTGCTGGTCAGTAGCCGGGATGGCTGGGGCACCTTGGTGCTGACTTCATCTGGCTTTGATTCGGCGCATCATGCCGAAGCTCTGGCCATTCATAAACCCGTCGACGCCCTGAGCTGGAAGAAAAGCATTACACCACTGACTAAACGCTACCAATTGGATGAAGCCAGCTTTGGTATGTTGAGCAGTGCAGAGTTGTTCAAGGCCATCACCAGCAACAACCAGAATCGCTTAGCCCGTGATCTGCATGCGCTGTATGGCGATGAACTCAGTGTGACTTTAGCCGATTGGCGTACCCCGGCCTGTCAGGCCGATACAGCCGCTATCGCAGCCAACTGGCCCGGAATTTATTTTGATAACCAGCTCAACAAACAGCCAGCGAGCAGCCGGGTACTGATTGCCAGCAGCGATAAAACCGCCATGGCGTCACTGCGCCAACTGCGTGGGTTTATTGCTCCTCATATCCAACAACCAACCGGTGATAATCTGCTGCAATTCGGCCTGGGGCTGAATGTCGGCCAGTTACTCCCTACCATTGGTGAGCTTTGGTCCGCCACTGTACATGCCAGCTTCCAATGCAAGCCCTTGACTGAAGTGCAAATGGCGCTAGAAACCAGCAACCCGCTGGCAGCTATGGCCATGGTAGCCATGGGCGGTTCCATTAAAGGATTATCCCTTAGTATTCACGATGTACAGATAGATCCGGCCACACATATGCCGACGGCAGTCGATGCCTTAGTCAGCTTATCTGCCGATAACGCCCACAGCCTGTTGCATAGCCTGATGATGCTTGCACCCAACCAACTCGATATTGAACTCCCGGAGCAAGGTGTAGCAGTAGAGCTGAATGAACTGTTCCCAATGGCTGCGGCCTATGGTCTGGCTCCGAAATTACTGTTAGCCCGGGATCATGCGCTGATTTATCAGGGTGAACAAGCAACTCAGCAGGCCAAAGTGCTGGCAGGCACAGCCTTGAGCCAAAATGGGATGCTGCATTTTGGTTTGAACTATGCCCGCTTGTTTGGTGTGCTTGCCGATAGCATGGCGGCAGCTGGAATGGATCTCCCAGATGATCTTGCCTCGATACAAGATAATCCGTACCAATTGGATCTAAGCCTGGATATTGAAGCTCAGGGCATTGCCATTGAAAGCCGGATGTATCTGGATGCCAAAGCGGACTAATCCTCAGCGCCCGGCTTAGCCGGGCTATTGATGTAACCTAAGGTGTTGGTTGCAGCCGCAGTCGCTGGCAAAGTGCTGATCGTGTGAAACCAGCACAAAGCTTCCCGGCCATTGTGCCAGTTGCCTCGCCAGATAGGCTTTGGCCTGCATATCCAGATGATTGTCTGGCTCGTCCAGTAACAGCAAGGGCATTTGAGGCTGTGGTCGGGTCAATGCCAGCAGCGCCAATTTCATCCGCTCACCACCACTTAGGCGGCTTACCGGTTGCAACCACTGTTGTGCCGTTAAACCAATGGCTACCAGCGCCGTTCTGGCCTGGGTATTATCCAACAGCGGTGCCAGCCGCTGCAGGTTATCCAAAGCGCTTAGTTCAGGCTTGAGCAGGCTAAAGTATTGATCCAGATAATGGCAAGGTGACGAGCAACGCAACAGGCCGGCCGTGGGGGCTAAGCTGCCGCTGATGGTGCGCAGCAATACCGATTTGCCCGTGCCGTTATTACCCTGCAACCAGAGCTTATTACCACACGACACCACCAGGCTGACAGGTTCGGCCGAACCATAACATAGCACCAGATCCTGCAGCCTTATCTGCTCACCCGCTTGCTGTGCTTGCGCTGGCAGTTGAAAGCTCAGCTCCTGCTCGTTGTGCTGGCGCTGCGTCAACTGGTTCAACTGCTGTTGCAAACGCTGGCGCTCGGCATCGGCCTGGCGTTTTCTGGTTGCACCGGACTGCTCGGCACTGTTTTGCCGCGCATCCAGCAACAGCTTAGACTGACTGCCACTGGCACGTTGCAACTTGCCACTGCGAGCCCGGCGCTGCGCTTTTTGCTCGCGCTGTGCAATGCTGTGTTCCAGCTGCCGCTGCTCTTTTTTACGCTGCGCCAGCGCCTGCGTCACCGCCTGCTGTTCGGCCAGTTGTTGGCTTTGGTACAAGGAAAAGCCGCCACCATAGCGCTGCAGCTTGCCTTGCTGCAGCTGATACAACAGTGGCACGGCCTCCAGCAAACTGGCATCATGACTGATCAGCAAGACAGCCCCGGGGTAAACCAGCAACTGCTGCTGAAGCCAGGCGCGGCCACTGGCATCCAAATGATTGCCTGGCTCATCCAGCAGCAACCAGTCCGGTTGCTGGCGAAACAACTGCCATAGCAGCAAACGGCTGAGCTGGCCGCCACTTAGCTCGGCACAGGGCTGCCAGACATCACCGCTAAGACCAAGGGCTTGTAATTGCGCGGCCAGCTCGTCTGCCAGGGTCCACCGCTCTGCCAGCACTTCAAAATCGGCTTCGGCGCAGCTGCCCGCCAGGATCCGCTGCAAAGCTTCCAGCGGTGCGCGCAGCTGTAGCAGATCGGCCACAGTGCCTGCTTGGCGCCAGCCATGCTGCTGCAACTGGGCAAAGTAGCCCAGACTGCCCTGGCGCTGAATACTGCCTTGCTGCAGGGCCCGTTGCCCGGCCAGCAGCTCCAGCAACACCGACTTGCCACTGCCATTGGCTCCGGTCAGCCCCTGCAAACCGGGTTGCAGGCTGATATCAAGCGACTGGAATAACAGCCGGCCATCTGGCAGAGTATAACTAAGATGATGGGCAAAAAAATACGACATACAGCCTCCTTACGGGGGCGGCATAGCCTGCAACAATCAGTAGTGGGTATCAATCACCGCAGCAAGAAACGCTGCAATGCAGGACGATGCCAGCAGACCCCCGAAAATCCAGAAATAAACAAATGCGGATTGTCAGGTGTCATTGAATCATGTCGGCATCGGCTCCAAAGCGAAAAGTGGTGAAATTCTAATCAGTGCTGCAGCAAAAGTAAAGCGTCAGGCACCAACCTCGGCAGGCGCATAATGCTGCTGATAGCTGGCAACACTGAATTTGGCACCCAACCAGAGCGCCAGCACACTGGTGGCAGCCAAAGCCAGCCAGGCCAGGGTAAAGCTTTGCAGCCAGTCACGCAGCATCCCGGCCAACCAGGGCGAAAAGGCTGCAATGATGTAGCCCACACCTTGTACAAAAGCCGTTAAGCGGCCGGCCTGTACCGGATGATCGATATGATCCATGGTAATGATCATCGCCAGCGGGAAAATACCGCCAATACCCAGGCCGATAAAAGCGACCCACAGCAACAAAGCGGTATCAGGCACGAGAGCCAGCGCAGTAAACCCAATCAGCTGCAACACGCAGAGCACCGCGATCACCGGCCGGCGATCGGCCCGTTGCGCCGCCCACCAGGGAAACAGCAAGCCCGCCACCACTTCACAAGCCGTTAAAAAGCCCAGCAGCAAGCCGGCTTGCCTGGCGCTGTAGCCCAGTTCCAGCGCATAAGGTGCCAGCCAGGCCAGCACTGAGACATAACAGCTGGTGCCCAGGGCAAAGAAAACCGCCAGTTGCCAGCTACGTGCTTTGCGCCACCAGGCAAAAGCAGGTGGGGCCGGCTGGGCACAGGCCTGTGCAGTGGATGGCCGCATCGTCCACAGCCACAACAACAAGGCCAGCAATACCAGCCAGCCCCAATGTCCCAGGCTATGACGCCAGCTCAGACTGTCAGCCAGCAGTGGCGTACTGATAGCGGCAATAGCAGCACCTGCCATAATGGCAGTGACATAAAGCCCCATCATAAAAGGTGCTTTTCCGGCAAAGCGGGCTTTGATGATGGCGGGCATCAGGGTTTGGATCATGGCTATAGCAATACCGGCCAGCAAGGCGGTGGCAATCAGCAGGCTGGCAGAGGGGGACCAAAATCGCAGCAGCGTTGCCGCGGCCAGCAGCAGCAGAGCGACTCCTATGGTGCGCTCCAGCCCTAGCGGGGCGGCCAATCGAAAGCCCACAAAGCTTAACAAGCCCATGGCGAGCACCGGCAGGGTAGTTAGCATCGAAGCGGCGCTAAAACTCAGCAACAAATCGGTTTGGATCCCCTGCAGCAGCGGCCCTATCGCCGCCAGCGCCGGTCGCAAATTCAGTGCCACCAGCACAATGGCAACCAGGTACCAGCCGTGTTTTTTCTGCAGAGCAGTCGTCATGTTCGTTGCGCCTCTAAAATCTTTTTGAAAAGTATCTTTATATAAAGATATTTTTATTGTGCCGATTTTTCGTTAAGCTGTAAAGCATCCATTGCTGCTAAAAGCTGTAACCTTCGTGATAACAGATGATTTGGATCGCATTACCGCCCAGTGGCAACGCCAGGGGATAGCAGATGAACTGCTCGCCATGCAGTTGCTGGGACGTTTTGCCCGACTGAACAAAACACTGGAGCTGGCCTTTTTGCATTGCTACGACCAGCATGGTTTGAAACAGGGTGAGTTTGATGTGTTGGCGACCTTACGCCGGGCTGGCGAGCCTTACTCCTTGTCTCCCAGCCAGCTGCATCAAAGCATGCTGCTTAGTTCTGGCGCTATGAGCAGCCGGCTGGACAAGCTGGAGCAACGCCAGTTAATTGCCCGCCGTCACTGCACCGAAGACCGCCGGGTGGTGCATGTCAGCCTGACCGACAGCGGCAAAGCCCTGATTGAAAAAGTACTGCCGGAGCATATTGCACTGCAGCAATCGCTGATGGGCGATCTCAGCCCAGAGCAGCAGCAGCAACTGAATGCTTTGCTAAAAGTCTGGCTGGCAGGGCTTGCTACCCTACCAGCGAAGGATTAATTTTTTCAGCCCAGGCTGTCACTCCCTTGCTTAGAACCGGTAGGTGGCGTTGGCGTATATACGGCGAGGTTCGCCAGGGAAGTGGCCGGTGCGGTCAAGAAAACCACTGGAAGCATAAGTTTTGTCAAACAGGTTCTGCACATTGAGCTGAAATAACCACTGCTGATAACTGGTTTGCCAGCTTAGATCATACACAGTGTACGGTTTCACCCGCTGCCCAGAGAAGCTGATTTGCTCACTGACATACTCGATACCACCACTGATGGAGGATTTCAGCAGCGGCAGCTCATACCGTGTCCATAGACCGAACTGATGCAAAGGTGCATTGACAAAGCGATCGCCAACCGCGTTGGTAATGCCGGCTCCAGGCACCGTTGCCACCACCCGGGTATCGTTGTAGGCATAGTTGACATTCAGTACCCAACGCGCGGTTAAATCCCCCAGTACATCCAGCTCGAACCCCCGCGCCCGGACTTTACCAACATTTCCCAGTACGTCCCGACCATCGCTGCTGATCTCACCCGTAGCTTGTAAGATGTTCTCACGCTCAATCTGGTAGCTGGCAGTACTGATACGAATGGCATCATCAAGCAGTGACCAACGCGCGCCCAATTCCGCAATCGTGGATTGCTCCGATGGGAAGGGGCCACCGATCAATGGATCTTGCCGGCCGGCCGATTGCGGCACGAAGCCAGTACCATACAATGCATAAGCCCGTACCCATGGAGCAAACTGGTAAGTGCCGCCCACCCGATAGGTCACATCGCTGTCTGAAAACTGTGTGCTGCCGCTCTCATCTTCAAAACGGTCGTAACGCATGCTCAGCAAGATATTGGCTCGCTCAGTGAGCGTAATTTGATCTTGCAGGTACACTCCCTTGCGAACACTGTCGCCCAGAGTCGGGGTAGCCAGGCTAAGATCCGTGTTGTAGGGGCCTGAGGTTGCGCCGTATTGCGGGTCCATCAAGGAGAGCGGCGGGACCACCGCAGGGCCGGCATTGGAGCCTACAAAGTAGCTGTCGCTGCGAACCGTCTCCCCGCCAATAAGCAGGGTGTGCTCCAAGCCTGGGGTTTGCAATTCACCGACAAGATTTGCTGTTACACTGGTGGTGCTGTTTTCGCGGTATTGATTGCGAAACTGGCGGGCGCTCATCACCGCGTCGGCTGGATCTGTCACTGGGTTTAAATTCGCATCCAGCAAACCAAAGGGCTCGTGGTAGTTTTGCAACTCGACATTGTCATAATGACGTACCGTGACATCTGCGTGCCAAGTGCGACCGAACTCGTGATCAATACGGGCCTGGTATACCTTGGCATCCAGGGTTTGGAAGTCTGTGGCTTCATTATGGTTCCAGCGACGATCGGTGATAAAATCACCGTTGTTATCCACCGGCACACCACGTAAACGCGCGCCCTGATAGTCCTGGCTGTAGTCGGTGTACTGCAGTACCACTTCGGTGGTTTGGCCCAGATCAAAGGCATACCCTAAATCCAGTACTTTGTTGGTTTGCTCGGTATTAAAGCGAAAGGGTTGCTCATGGTCGTAATAGTAAGCCGCCCGATAGCGCTGTGAGGCGTCTTCGGTGATGGGGCCGCTTAATTCGATGGCCGCACGCCGATAGTGGTCATTGCCAATTCCCAACTGAATAGAACGCTCAGCAAGTGCAGTCGGCTTCTTGGTCACATAGTTAATCACACCACCAGGCTCACCACTGCCGAACATAGCGCCGCTTGGGCCTTTCAGTATCTGCACCTGGGCGATGTTGAATAACTGTGGCACCGAAAAACCATTAAAGGGATCGCCTCGTACGCCATCGTACAGGATTTCATCCTGCCGAAAACCCCGGAACGTGACTCCAGAATAGCTAAAGGAGCTTACCCCGGAAATACTGCGATACAAATCGGTAATCTGACGCGCTGCCTGGTCACGCATCAATGCATCTGTCAGTACTTGCACACTTTGCGGAATTTCATCAATCGGCGTGTTGGTTCGGGTGGCAATGCTGCTCTCGGTTTGGCGATACAGTGTTTGGGCACGGCCCAGTACCTCAATACGTTCAACGCCAACGGCATTGCCTGCCGGTTGTGTCTCCGCTGTTTGCTGCAAAGTGTAACCAGCCATAGGCAAACCTGAGACTACAGCCAGAGTCATGGCCGATAGATAGCTTGTGCGGTTCATTGATAAAGATCCTCAGAAAATGAAGCGGATGTCAGTTGATATTTATTCATATTGCAATGCGTGCTTAGTGGCCCAGTAAGCGGTCGCGTACAGTAAAAAACGGCACCAGCAGCTTGATTTGAGCGCGCAGCCTGTGCCAGGTTGGCTACAGAGGCCGTTACAGCATCATAGTGGCTACTTTACTGAGCCTCGTAACAGTGTGGGCCGGTAGCTCAGTATCAACACCACACTCAGTGCCGCCAGTGTTAACAGTGCAAACCAAAATACTAAGCCGTGATCCCAGTTACTGCGGTTAAGGCTAACAACAAGGGATAGCAGCAAACAGAACCAACCGCAGAGACGCCAGCGCCAACGCTGCTGCTTGGACGGTAACGACTGCCAGACCTGGCGATAATGCCGATCCAGCGACAACGCCAGGCCGGTAAAGCCAATAACAGCCAGCAGGAACACCAGTAAAAAACTCATTTCGCCTCCGGCCATGCTTTGCTGGGCCTGGCGGCAGGCCGTGTGCTAGCCGTGCTGGTGCTCGGTACAGCTTTGCTTTGCAGATAGCCGGCCAAGCAGGCAAATAACACACCAAGCCCCAACATGCTGAGATCAAAGCCAGCAAACACCCAATCCCCGGCAGCCAGGCTGGTCAGCAGGTGGCGATCGGTGGTAAGAGCGTTTAGCAAAGGCAAGCACCCAAAGGCAGCGGCCGCCAGCCAGCTTTGCTCCAACCACACTTGCCGGGTGGAGCGTAGGCTGGCATGTATCAACAGCAGTAACCACACCAAAAATAAGGAATGTACCTCCCAGCCAGCGCGGTTGCTCAGCTCCAGCGGCAACAGCCGGTTGGCCCAAAAGTAAGCCGCAATAGCCACCGGCAGGCCAAGTACGGTGGCGACATTCAGCTTTTCCACCAGTCGCAGGCCAAAATGAGGTTGTTGGCGGGATTTTTCGGCCCGCTCACGCCGTTTGACGCTCCATAACATCAGGCCAGTGGCAATCATGGCGCTGCCAAGCAGGCCAAAAAAGACATACAAAGCACGCAGCACAGGCCCGGCGAATAGACCCTCATGCAGGCCCAGCATCAGATCACGAAAGGTTTTGCTGCCAGATATGCGGGCGGGCTGCTCTGTCAGCAATTCACCACTCACTCCATCAAACACCAGGGTGCCTGCAGCACGCAAAGGTCCGGAGGCATGATTACCACGCACAATAATACGGCTATTGGCGTTATAAGGATGTTGGATATCGATCGAACGTAGCGCTGCGCCCTGCCAGTGCAACTGTGCCTGATGCACAATCTGCTCCAGTGCCACCATAGAGGCAGTCTCTGTACTTGCTTGCTGAGCGGGTAAGGGGCTGAATACCTCATCAAAAAACTGCTGCCGGCTCTCCGCTCCGGTACCGTACCAGGCGGCAACCACCAGTGGCATATAGGTGAACATCATAAAGATGAGGCCTGAATAGGTAATCATTAACTGAAAGGGCAGGCTCAATACACTGGTGATATTGTGTGCGTCCAGCCAGCTACGCGGCCCTTTTTTAGGTCTGAAACTGAAAAAGTCGGCAAAAATTTTGCGGTGAATAATCACCCCGGTTATCAGCGCAATCAACATAAACATGGTGGCTACGCCAACCAACCAGAAGGCCATTTCGGCTGGCAGGTAATGCAAACGCCAGTGCATCCGGTACAGGGTTTGCCCACCACTGGTGTCGCGGGTTTCAAGCGCTGCTCCTGTGGTCGGATCCAGCAACTGGCTGCCCCTTGCTGCTACCCCTTCACCTTGAGCTCCGCTCCAAAACACCCGTGGATAAGGATCATTGCGGTTAATGGGTAGGCTACTAAACCAGCGTTGGGCATCAGGGGCATGCTGTTCAAGGTAACGAATAGAAAGCTCAAGTGTCTTTTCTGGTGCGACCGAGAAATCTGCGATGGGTGCCTCCGGCATCATCCAGCGATCGATTTCGGTATCTAAGTAACCGGCGGTACCCGTGATAAATACAAAGTACAACAGCCAACCTAGCAGCAATCCTACCCAGGTATGCAACCAGCTCATCGAGTGGCGGAATGTTGCTTTCATCGGCCGCTACTCACAATACTGCCCAGGCGGTCAGGCCACTGACCAGTACAGACAGCAGCAGGCCAAGCCAGGCGTGTGTCGCAGTGCGTGCCGCAAAGCACCACAACACCGCCAACAGATACACCAGGAAGCTCATTTGAATGGCTGCCAAAGCGGCCTCGCCCGCAGCGATAGGCAGCAGTGCCATCAATGCAACCGGTAGGGTATGCGCCAACGCATAGCCACCAAACGTTGCAGCCAGTATGCGAGCGATCAGCCCGGCATGCAGCTGCAACTTTGATTTGGTGTGGTGCAGTAAAGCGATCATCATGATTTTGTGCTGCCTCAATCTTTATTCATGCCAGTCTGTAAGTATGAGACGCCGCTTAATAACATGGCTTTCCAGCCAATATCCTGTGCAAATAGCATGGGCCATAATTTATGGCTAATGGTAAGGCTTGATCTTGGTCCATACAGAGTCAGCATCACCCACCAAGCGGATTGACGTTACAGAGAAAAAACAGGAGATAACTTAGCAGAGTTTGGTTGTAATGTAAATGCAATTGATTCGCATTACATTGCTCTTGGTTGCTGCTGGCAGGATGCGGCTGAAGGCTGTGAGCATATACAAAATGTAATCGCTAGGTTTGGCTATAGTATCGGCAGCGAAGTCAGCAGAGCTCAGAGTATTTACTCTGAGCTGGCTGTGAAACCTTCAATCCGCAGCTGACGCAAATCCAGTCCGCTGGGGTGCTGATAGACCCGCAAGCCAAACTCTGGCAAAATTGCAAACAGGTGGTCGAAAATATCGGCCTGAATGCTTTCGTACTCGACCCAGGCCACGGTATTGGTAAAGCAGTAGACTTCCAGTGGCAGGCCATCCGGTGTCGGTGGCATTTGCCGCACCATCTGGATCATGCCCTGATGCACCCGCGGATGACTTTGCAGATAGCGCTGCACATAGGCGCGAAAAGTCCCCAGGTTGGTAATGCGGCGGGTATTGACCGGCTCTTTGCCCTGCTCTTTCAGAGCTTCGTTCCAGGCCTGAATATCGCGGTCTTTTTCCGCCAGATAGTCTTTCAGCAGCCGGAACCGATCCAGATGCGCCCGTTCTTCCGGGCTTAAAAAGCGTACGCTTTGCTGATCGATCATCAGGCTGCGCTTAATGCGCCGGCCACCGGACTGCTGCATGCCGCGCCAGTTTTTAAAAGGATCGGTCATAAAACGGCGGGTTGGGATGGTGGTGATGGTGCGGTCCCAGTTCTGGATTTTCACTGTGTGCAGTGCTATGTCAATCACATCGCCGTCGGCGTTTAATTGCGGCATTTCGACCCAGTCGCCGACCCGGATCACATCGTTGGAAGCAATCTGCACACTGGCCACCACCGATAAAATGGTGTCCTGAAAAATCAGCAACAGCACCGCCATCATGGCGCCCATGCCCGACAGCAAGATCAGCGGCGAGCGGTCAATCAGCATCGCCACCATCAGCACAAAGGCAACGGTGTAAACAATGATTTTCAGCAGCTGAATGTAGCCTTTAATCGGCTTGGTTTTTGAGTCGGGTCGGCGCTCGTACAGGCTGTTGACCATCGTCAGCACATTGCTGAGCGACATAGCAATAGTCAGCACAATAAAGGCATTGCTGACATTGCGTACTACTTCGACCACCAGATGCGGCAAGCCCTCAATCAAGCCGATCCCGGCCGCCAGCACCAACGCCGGCACCACATTGGCCAGGCGGGCAATGATGCCAAAATCCTGCTGCAAGGCTTGTTGGGCAAAAGGAGTGGCGTTAAAAGCTTTAGAGACAGCCCGTACCAGAATATTTTTGGTAATCCAGTTGGCCAGCCAGGACAACAGCACCAGCAGCAGCAAGCTGCCAGCCATAAAGAGCTCGGGCGAGAGTTCGCGCCAGTGTTCCAGGGTTGCAAGCCAGTCGTTCATGTCCACTCGTTAAACAGGGGAAGTTGTGGCTAGTGTAACCGATTCTTGGCAATGACAAAATGACGATAATGTAGTGCTGAATAAGCGATGGCTAGATGCCATCGCCATCGATATGCAGGCCGCACTCGCGGCCAAAGCCGTTAAAGCGGGTGTCTTCTTCGCTCATACCGGGCTCAAATTTGACGGTGGAGTGGGTATCGCCGACCGACAAATAGCCTTGCTCCCATAGCGGGTGGTAGCTTAAGCCGTGCTCTTTTAGGTAATAGAACACCTCCTTATTGCTCCAGTCGATGATGGGCTGCACCTTGACCACGCCGCGGCTGATTTCCACCACCTGCTTGTCGGCCCGGGTGCTGCTCTGGCTGCGGCGCAGGCCGGTAAACCAGCAACCGACATTGAGTTCACGCAAGGCGCGCTGCATTGGTTCCACTTTGTTCAGCCGGTTGTACTCCTTAATGCCTTCGGCACTGTGCCATAGCTGGCCGTAACGCGCTTCCTGCCAGGCCGGCGAGAGCGCGGCGCGGTAGACTTTCAGGTTTAATCCCAGTTGCCCGGTCAGCTGATCGATAAACTGATAGGTTTCCGGGAATAAATAGCCGGTATCGGTCAGCACCACCGGGATATCGGCTTGCTGCTGTGTGACCAGGTGCAGCATCACCGCCGCCTGAATACCAAAACTGGAGCTCAGCATCGGTTGCTGCGGCAAATGCGCCAGCGCCCAGCGCACCCGCTCTGCTGCGCTAAGCGGGGTCAGGATGCTGTTGATTTCTGCCAGCCAGTCCTGCCGGGTGGCTTCATCCTGCGTCAGGATCTGTCGAAATTTGCTCATTCTGGCCTCACTCAGGCATGAAAATCGGTTTTGGAAACTTTGACTTCCGCCACCACACCGGCGCGGATCACAAAGTCACCAAAGCACTCATCGGCCAGCCGCTCGTTGGCCCAGCGGCCAATCAGCTGATCGAGCGCGGTTAAAATCTCGGCTTCTCCGACATTGTCCAGATACAACTTCGGTACCCGGCTGCCGACCCGGTCGCCGCCCAGATAGAGGTTGTATTTGCCCGGCGCCCGGCCGACCAAACCGGCTTCGGCCAGCATGGCGCGGCCACAGCCGTTAGGGCAGCCAGTGACGCGAAGTACGATATGCTCATCGGCCAGTTGGTGTTTGCCAAGCAGGCCTTCCACCTTGGTCACCAGCTCTGGCAGATAGCGCTCGGCTTCAGCCATCGCCAGCGGGCAGGTGGGGAAGGCGACACAGGCCATCGAGTTCTTGCGCTGCTCGCTGTGGCCATCATCGATCAGGCCGTATTTCCTGGCCAACTGCTCAATCTGGGCTTTTTGCTCGCTTGGTACACCGGCGACAATCAGATTCTGATTGGCGGTCATCCGGAAATCACCCTGATGCACTTTGGCGATCTCGGCCAGGCCGGTTTTCAGCGGCTTGCCGGGGAAGTCCAGCACCCGGCCATTTTCAATAAAGAGCGTTAAATGGTGCTTGCCATCGATGCCTTCGACCCAGCCAATGCGATCGCCACGGTTGGTAAAGGTATAGGGCCGTACCGGCTCGAACGGCACACCCACGCGCTGCTCGACTTCGCGGCGGAAATTATCCAGCCCGATGCGATCAAGGGTGTATTTGGTTTTGGCATTTTTGCGGTTGACCCGATCGCCGTAATCGCGCTGCACCGTCACCACATGCTCAGCCACTTTTAAGGTGTGTTCCAGCGGAATAAAGCCCAGTTCATCGGCCCGGCGCGGGTAGGTCGAGGTATCGCCAAAGGTCATGGCCAGGCCACCACCCACCAGCACGTTAAAACCAACCAGCTGGCCGTTTTCGGCAATGGCAACAAAGTTCAGATCGTTGGCATGCACGTCGATGTCGTTGTCCGGCGGGATCACCACTGTGGTTTTGAATTTACGCGGTAAGTAGGTATCGCCCAGTATGGGTTCCTGCTCGGTGGTTTCGACCTTTTCTTCATCCAGCCAGATCTCGGCATAGGCGCGGGTTTTTGGCAGCAAATGCTCGCTGATTTTCACCGCCCACTGATAGGCCTGCTGATGCAATTCCGACTGCACCGGGTTGGAAGTGCAGAGCACGTTACGGTTGACGTCGCCGGCGGTGGCGATGGAGTCAATGCCAATCTGATGCAGGAACTGGTGCATCGGTTTGATGTTGGGTTTCAGCACGCCATGAAACTGGAAGGTCTGGCGGGTGGTCAGCCGGATACTGCCGTACATGGTTTTCTCGGCGGCAAAGCGGTCGATGGCCAGCCACTGGGTCGGGGTGATAATACCGCCCGGCATCCGGGCCCGCAGCATCACATTGTGCAGTGGCTCCAGCTTTTGCGCCGCCCGCTCGGCGCGGATATCGCGGTCATCCTGCTGGTACATGCCGTGAAAACGGATCAGCATAAAGTTATCGCCGTTAAAACCGCCGGTGATTTCGTCCTGCAAGTCGGTGGTGATGGTGCCACGCAGGTGATCGCTGTCGGCCTTTAACCGTTCGTTATCAGACAGCTTGCCCTCGGCAACAAAAGCTGGGTTGATCGGATACTGGCTCATTAATACACATCCTTCTGATAACGTTTGGCTTGCTTCAATTCATCTAAATACTGTTCGGCCTGCTCCGGGCTTTTGCCGCCGTGCTGCTGAATAATGGCCAGCAGGGCCTGGTGCACATCTTTCGCCATCCGGTTGCCATCGCCACAGATGTACAGGTGAGCGCCGCGTTCCAGCCAGGCAAAGACCTCGCTACCTTGTTTTAGCAGCTTGTGCTGCACGTAGATTTTCTCGGCCTGATCGCGGCTAAAAGCCACATCCAACCGGCTCAGCAGCCCTTGTTTCAGGTACCGCTGCAACTCAACCTGGTACAAAAAATCCTGGGTAAAGTGCGGGTTGCCAAAGAACAGCCAGTTGTCGCCGCTGGCGCCGCGCTGCTCACGCTCTTGCAAAAAGGCGCGGAAAGGGGCGATGCCGGTGCCAGGGCCTACCATGATGATCGGGGTGTCGTCATTGACCGGCAAACGGAAGTTGTCGTTTTTCTCGACAAAGACCCGCACCTGGTCGCCTTCGGCCAGCCGCTCAGCCAAAAAGCCGGACGCGCCGCCTAAGTGGGTGCTGCCAAAGGCATCGTAGCGCACTACGCCAACGGTTAAATGCACTTCGTCTTCCACCTCGGCCTGCGATGAGGCAATCGAATATAGCCGGGGCTGTTGTTTGCGCAGTGCATCCACCAGTTGCTGGGCACTTGGCATGCCCGGGTGTTCGCGCACGATGTCGATGATTTGCCGCACTGCCAGATAATCCCGCAGCGCTGTTTTATCCGCGGCAAGGGTCTGTAAGGCCTCGCTGCCAATGGCGGCGGCGTACTTGTCGACAAAGGCCGGGTAGGACTGGGTCAGCTCCAGCTGGCTGGTTAAGGCCTCAGCGATGGTGAGGCGCTGCTCGCCGAGCCGCACCGGCGTGCTGCTGGCAATGGCGGTGATTTGCAGCAGCTCGCGAACCAGCGCCGGATCATTGTCGAAATAGACGCCGAGCGCATCGCCCGGCTGGTAGCTCAGATCCGAGCCTGCCAGCGAGATTTCGATATGGCGCACGTCTTTGCTGGAGTCTCGACCGGTGATTTTCTGGTTGGTGTACAGCTCAGCGGCAAACGGCTGTTGCTTGCTGTAGCTGCTGGCAGCGGCGGCGGTTTGGCCCGGCCAGGCTATGACCTGAGCACCACTGGCAGGCGTCGCACTTTCTTTAAACTCCGGCTCAAGCACCTCAATTAACGCCTGATTCCAGCTGCTGGCGGCGCTTTCGTAATCGACATCCAGATCCTGCCGGCCTTGCAGTGGCTTAGCGCCCAGCTCAGCCAGTCGCTGGTCAAAATCCTGCGCTGTTTTGCAGAAAAATTCGTAGCTGGTATCACCCAGGCCAAGCACGGCGTATTTCAGTTGCGGTAACTGCGGCGCTTTTTTGCTGAACAGGAACTTGTAGAAGGCTTCAGCATTCTCTGGCGGCTCACCCTCACCGTAGGTGGAGGTAACGATGGTCAGGAATTGCTCGTTCTTCAGCTGATTGGCCTTGTAATCGGCCATATCCAGCAGGTTCACCGCCCACTGTTTGGCCTTAGCCTGCGCCGCCAGTTGCTCGGCGACATGGCGGGCATTGCCGGTCTGGGAGCCATACAAAATGGTCAGGGTCGCTGCCGGGGCTGCACTGGCAGCAGGCTGCTGCGGCAAAGCGCCACTGGCCAGCTGGGCACTGGCCGCCAGATAGCCACTGACCCAGGCTTGCTGAATGGGATTAAGCTGGCTAACCAGCCCCTGCAACTGCTGCACCTGCTGTTCCGACAACGGGCTGGCCTGCGCGACAAGAGAAGACAAAAGCATAACGACACCTGTTCGATGATAAGGCCGCTAGCATAGCCGTCTATATGGATGCGCGTAAAAGAATAGATCTCTCTTTTTTATTCCTTTATGGAATTACAAAGTGGCATGTCGGTTTAGCAAAAGGACTATTTTTTGGTCAATTTCCTTATTTGCGCCAATAGTTCAATCAGAAGTTCATATAAAATACCATTAAAAACAATGAGATAAAAGTTGGCATTGCGGTTGCAAAAGTCCATTCACTTGAACAGCAATTTGCATCAGCAACACCCAACAAGAAGGAACAGCATGATGAGCAGCCTCGTATTAACCACCGCCCTGGCATTCACTCTGAGCAGCGGCACGGTGCAGCACCAGCAGTGCAACTTTCAGTTGCAGCATGATTTAACCCTATCGCCGCAGCAGCTGACACTGTCTTCGGCCAGCACCGAGTTATGGCGCATCGACCAGGATGGCAACTTCTGGTTGCAGCAAGAAGCGCAGCAAACCACCCCGGCGCAGCGTGCACAGCTGATGCAGTACCGTGAGGGGGTCTATCAGCAAGGCCAAAGCACAGTGCGCATTGTGGTCGAAGCGATGGACCTGGCCTACAGCGCCGTCGATCAGGTGCTGACTGAACTGACCGGCCGGCCGCTGGCGCAGCACAAGGCGATGCAGAGCGCGATGCAACAGGTGGATGACGCCAGAAGCCGTATTATTGCTGAGCAAGGCGATACCCTGGTGATCCGCGGCAGTCAGCTCGATGCGTTGGATGAAGCCTTTGGCCCCGAATTTGAAGCCGCCATTGAAGAGGTGGTGAAAAGCTCAATGGGCAGTATTTTCTGGCAACTGGGCAAAGCCTTTTTCAGCGGCGAAGGCAACTTCGAGCAGCGGATGGAAGCCTTTGGTCAGCGGATGGAAAAATTCGGCGAAGAGCTGGAAGCCAGCATGAACTTAAAAGCCGAAGCATTGGAGCAACGCGGCGATGCCTTATGCGAGCACATTCAGCAACTGACTCTGCTCGAGCAAAGTCTGATCAGCGAACTGCCGCAACTGGCTCCTTATGCGCTGTTTCAACAGGATGCTCAGGTGAATCGCCGTTAAACCAGTCTTAGCCAAAACACAGTTCCCAACCACAGCCTTGGCGCCTTACTCCGAATGGATAAGGCGTCTTTTTTAGTGAGCGGCAGGCTCAATCCCCAACTCAGCTCGCAATGCCGCCAAGCGCTCAGTCTGGCCAAAAACTTCGGCAAACTCGTCCAGAGTCACGCCTGCTGCGGCATCGCTGGTGTCGCAATCTGTCCGGTAAAGTGCACGGGCGATGCGCCATTCGGCTTTGACCACGGCGCCCATCATGGCGGTATGGCCACGCTTATCGCGGATGCAGCGGTCAGCGCCGTGCTCCAGCAGCAATTGCACTGCGGGCAATTGGCCGGCATAGGTCGCAATCATTAGAGCGGTATAGCTTTGCTCATTGCGGGCATTGACCGGATAGCCATGCTGCAAAAAAGTGTGCAACACCTCGGTATCGCCCAGGCGGGCGGCGGCAAAAAAGTACTGGTCCAGCTGATGGCTGGTGGGCTGAGCCTGAGTGCCGGGCAATGCCAGCAGCAGGCCAAGGCATAACAACCACTTGTTCATGTGTACTCCTTGAAAGTAAATGCCTGCAAAGCTCATCCAGGTGCAGGAAGGATATACGAGCTTTGCAGGACTTTAAGGGGTTAAACAGCTGACCACTCCTGCCAGTGGTTTAGCGCAGGGCTTACAGGGCGGCCGCCAGTTGTTGCACCCGGCTTAAATCCCCTGCGACAGCTTCTGTCAGGCGGCTGCCGTAATCGCTGTCCGCTTTGTAGAAGTGCGACAGCATGGCATGCTTGGTGTCACTATCACGGACTTGCCCAAGATCGGCCGCCAGATTGCGGATCAAATTGCTTTGCTGCTGAGCACTGAACGAGCGGAACAGTTCGCCGGCCTGGAAGAAGTTGTCCTGCTTCTCGATGGCGATTTGTTGCACCTGGCCTGTTAATGGCGTTTGGCTGGCCCGGGCGGTTGTGACCGAAGGTTTAGGCGCGATGCGACTGGGCTCGTAGTTCACATCCGAGCGGGTGTTGCCATGATTGGCTGCACCATCCTGATTGTTGCTGTTGACGGCAACCCGCGGGCGGTTAATCGGCAACTGCTGGTGGTTGGCACCCAGCCGGTACAGCTGCGTATCGCTGTAAGAGAAAATACGTCCTTGCAGCAGACGATCTTCCGATGGCTCAATCCCCGGGATCAGGTTGGCCGGGGCAAAGGCCGATTGTTCTGTTTCCTGGAAGAAATTATCCGGCATCCGGTTCAGCGTCATGGTGCCGACTTTCACTTCCGGAATATCTGACCATACCTTGGTCGCATCCAATGGGTGGTAGCGAAAATCGTTCAGCTGCTCCGGGCGCAGGGTCTGAATGTACAGATCCCACTTCGGGTAGTTGCCGGCACCAATGTGGTGGTATAAATCACGGGTCAGGTGGTTAAAGTCTGCCGCCTGGGTTGCTGCGACCTGGTCCAGATCCAAAGAGTTGACGCCCTGCTGACTGCGCCAGTTAAACTTGACGTAATGGACGTCACCTTGTTCGTTCACGAATTTATAAGCATGCACGCCAAAGCCATCCATCTCGCGGTAGCTGGCCGGTGTGCCTAAATCGGAATAGACAAAGGTCAGCATATGGGTGGAGGTGCCACCATCCAGCGAAAAGAAATCAAAAAAGCGATTGGGATCCTGCAAGTTGGTGACCGGCGATGGTTTCAGGGAGTGCACCATATCCGGAAACTTGATGGCATCCCGGATAAAGAAGACGGGCAGGTTGTTGCCCACCAGATCCCAGTTGCCGGCATCGGTATAGAATTTGGTGGCAAAGCCACGGGGATCCCGCAGTGTTTCCGGGCTGTGCAGACCATGAATCACGGTAGAAAAACGCACAAAGACCGGTGTGACCTTGCCGGGCTCGGCAAAAGGCGCAGCCATGGTCAGGTCCGATAAGTCTTTGCTGGCGACAAATTCGCCATGGGCACCCGTACCCCGGGCATGCACCACCCGCTCAGGAATGCGCTCACGGGCAAAGCGCTGTAATTTTTGGATCAGATGCACATCCTGCAGCAGCACGCTGCCATTGGGGCCGGCGGTGATGGAGTTCTGGTTGTCACCGACCACAGCGCCGTTGTCACGGGTAAGGGGCGCATCGGCAACGGCGGCCATGCTGACGCTGATGGTTATGGTAAGTATAGTAGGCTTAAACATAGCTTTTCGAACCTTTTTGTTTGGGTTGATCCTTCCTGCCGGCATAGACTAGCGCAGATAAACTGTTTTGAAAAAATGATTAATGTAGATTGAGTTAATCACTTTTTGTGATTTATGGACCAGTATTGCCTGGCTGAAAAAACAGGTAAGATGAGCCCCTTGAAAACATAAGGGTTGCCAGGATGAACAGACTAAAAGCAGGGCTGCTGACGCTGGGCCTTGGAGCCGTGGTGCTGCTTGGTCAGCAGTGGGGTTATCCAGCCTGGCAGACTTGGCTTACCGAGCGGGAAGCTGCCCGGATAGAGGCAAAAAAATCAGCGCCAGTCACAGCGCAGGCGGTGCCTGAGCGGCTCAATCATCAGCGTATGCTGGCCGATCTAAGCTGGATGGCGCATCCGGATCGCGAAGGGCGTGAGTCCGGCCAGCCCGGCGCCTTAGCCACCCGGCACTGGTTGCTGGAGCACTACCAACAAATTGGCTTGCAGCCAGTCGGGTTAGAGGGCTATCTGCACGAGTACGAAGTGCAGGAACACATTCAATTCAGCGGGCTCTTTCGGCAGCGTCAGCGACAAATCCAAGCCATCAGCAATGCGGCCAATGTGCTGGGTAGTCTGCCGGGCAAACAACCCAACTTGCCAGCCATCGCCATAACAGCGCATTACGATCATCTGGGGGTGCGTGACGGCCAGATTTTCCACGGTGCCGACGACAATGCCTCGGGTGTAGCTGCCATGCTGGAGCTGGCGCGCTACTTTGCGCAGTATCCGACGGAGCATCCGCTGCTCTTTATCGCCCTTGATAGCGAAGAAAAAGGCCTGCAGGGCGCGGTCGCCCTGTTTCGCGATCAGGCGGTAAAGCCTTCGCAGCTGGCCTTTAACGTCAATCTGGATATGTTAAGCCGGGATAGCGAGCGTCAGCTGTTTGCGGTGGGCACTTACCAGCATCCCTGGTTGCATCCCATTCTGGATCAGGTGCAGCAACAGAGCTCGGTGCGGCTGATGCGGGCGCACGACAGGCCCTGGTGGCGGGCGGGCCGTACCGAGAACTGGGTGAACAGCTCGGATCACGGTGTTTTTCATCGCCATGGTGTGCCTTTTATTTATTTTGGTGTGGCCGACCACCCGGATTATCATACGCCACGGGATACCAGTGATCGGGTCGATGCCGCCTTTTATCAGGCGGTTACGGAAACCGTGCTGGATTTTATTGTAAAACTTGATCAGCAGCTGACCGCGCTTTAATGCGTGACTGCTTCAGGCACAGGTGACAAGTCAGCGGCTATGAGTATACTGGGCAGATTGAAACAACAGAGCGTGCAATAATGAGTGAATCGGTAACCCCAGCCAAACCCGCCCGCAAAAAAGGCGGCTTTTTTAGCAATCTGGTGTTTAACATCATTATTCCGGTGGTGATTTTAAGCAAGTTCAGCGGCGATGCGCACCTGGGGCCGATGTGGGCTTTGGTGGTGGCACTGGCGTTTCCGGTGGTCTATGGCTGCTGGGATTTTGTTCGTAGCGACAAAGTGAATTTCTTCTCGGTGCTTGGGGTGATCAGTGTGCTGCTGACTGGTGGTATTGGCTTGTTGCAGCTGGATCCGGCCTACATCGCCATCAAAGAAGCGGCGGTACCGGCCGTGCTGGGCATCGCGGTGATCCTGACCCACAACACCCGCTATTCGCTGGTACGCAAGCTGCTACTGAACGACGATCTGATCCGCACCGACAAGCTGGCTGCTGCCCTTGCCGCCAAACAGGCAACCCAGCAGTTTGAGCAGAAAGTCCAAATCAGTACCTACCTGCTGGCCAGCTCCTTTGCACTGTCGGCTGTGCTCAATTATGTGCTGGCCAAATGGATAGTAGTCAGTCCGGCCGGTACCGAAGCCTTTAATGCCGAAATTGGCCGTATGACAGCGCTCAGCTTTCCGGTCATTGCCATTCCCTGCACCATCATTATGATGTTTGCGGTACTCTATCTGTTTAGCCAAATCGGCAAACTGACCGGCGAAGAGCTGGATCAGTTTTTGGTGGGTGCGCCTGAAAGCTAATTTTCAGGACGCAGTCACTTCTTTTAGCCGCCAGGAAAACAGCACCCCCAGGCCACTCATGGCGGCGAACAACACCAGCACCGCAAACAGCGACCAGCTGGCGACCACCGCACTGACCAAACCGGTTAGCAGCAACAAGGCCCCAATTACGGTATTGCTGACCGAAACGTAATCGGTGCGTTTGTTGCCGCCGGCCATATCCAGCAAGTAGGTTTTACGCCCCACCCGCACTCCGGCATGCGCAATGCTCAGCAGCATAAACAGCAGCGGGTAAAACCAGATGCTGGCTACCAGCGCGCCATCCAGCTGACTGGCGATGGCAGCGATAAAACAGAATACCGAGGCAAGGGCTGCCGCCAGCAAAAGCACCCGCCGGCTGGACCAATCGGCCAGCCAGCCCCAGATGCTGGAACTGAGCAAACTGGCCAGGCTGCTGGCCAGCAAAAAAGCCCCCAATAAAGCGCCCGAGCTACTGTGCTGCTGCGCCAGCACAATCAAAAAAGGCGTGGCCAGCGCCGAGCTGAGCAGCAGTGCCCGGGTAATGACAAAGTGGCGAAACAGTACATCGTTCCGCAGCAGCGCTAAGTTAGCAAAGGCTTGCTGCATGGCATTGCCTCCGCCGCTGGTCTCACCAGGCTCTTCATCAATCTGACTGAATAAGGTAGCTGCACCAAACCACAGCATGGCAGCCCCGAGCAGCAACAGCACATAGATCAGCACGCCGGCTTCTTTCACGCTGCTTAGCAGCCAGATGGATACGCCGGTGGTCAGCAAGCCTGATACGGTGCTGGCCAGACCGGTTAACCGGCCACGCCGCTGCTTCGGGATGGTTTTGCCCTGCACATCTTTCATTGCCACCGAGTTCAGGCCCCGGCCCAGGCTAAAAACCACCAGCAAGCCGAGTATCGCCAGGCCAGCGCTTAGCCCCTCCAGCCAGAGCACCGCCAGCACCATGCCAAACAGGCTGAGTGCCTGGATGATGGCGCCCAACACCAGAAAGGGTTTGCGCAGCGCATGCTGGCGCACCCAGGCGCCAATCAGCAGCTGCGGCAGCAAAGATCCCGACTCGCGAATAGGCACCAGCCAGGCAATCAAAGCCGCTGGGGCGCCCACTGCGGTCATCAGCCAGGTTAGCACGGTTTTCGGGCTGGTCAGTAAATCGCCCAAGCTGGTCAGGGTTTGGCTGATTAAGATTAAGAAAAAATTGCGCGGCACTTCGGTACAAGCTTGCTCCGAGATATCCTTGCAGGCACGGGCATCTTCTTCGTTGGCTATCAGGCTGTACAGCTTGTCTACTTTTTCCTGGGATGGGGTCACGCTACCTCCGGATGGTGATTCTGACGAAAAAAGTCGCCTTTAGACTTCAATAGCCTTAGTCTAGCAGGCTAGTGTATTGAATTTTAGTCATTTTTATTCTGGCACTGATATTGCTGGATTTATCGTGTCTTTTCTTTGCCAAGGAGCTTGTATGCATCTGCCCGCCTGGTCCCAACTCTGGTTGCTTAGCCAGATCGAATGGCAACGGCTTTTTTTAACCCGCAGAGGCTGGTTAACCATTGCCGCATCTTGTCTGCTGTGGTTTGTGTTGCTGCGCTATCTGGTGATGCCGCTCAGCCAATGGATGCTGGATCCTGCCATTAACGAAGGGGCTGAAATGGTCGCAGGCTGGGTCGATGTGCGGCAGTTATTGCTCTGGCCTCGACCAGAACTGAGCCTGTTTTGGTTACTGGCTTTGGTGTTAAGCCCGATGGCGGCCGTGCTCTTTAGTGCCGGACAGATTTGCCGCGATCGCAGCCGGGGTACCTTGCGCTTGTACTGCCTGCGTATCAGTCGCAGTAGCTTGCTGCTGGGGCGCTTCCTTGGCCAGTTGCTGGTGCAGGGGACTTTGCTGGCAGTTACTCTGGCAGCCAGCCTGGCGCTGGCCTTATGGCAGGGAGCGGCTTTGAGCCTTGAGCTGTTAAGCGCGGCCTTGTTTTGCTGGGTTTTCGTGATGCTGTGCTTGCTGCCTTTTACTGCCTTGATGAGCCTGATGTCGGTGTGGCTGAACTCCAGTCGGGCTGCCGTTAGTCTGGCCATCGTCGTGCTGAGTGTCTTGCCAGTGGTGTTAGGAGTGCTTGCCTATTACTGGCCCGGTGTGCTGCCGCTGTTTGGCTGGTTGCCTGGTGCTCAGATCCCGGCACTGATGAACAGTCAGCCCTGGCAATCCTGGGCACCCTTGGCCCTGCCGGTTGGGCAAGCGCTGTTGTTGTTGGCACTTTCACTGTATAGCTTTCAACGGAGGGGCATATGACAGTACTGGTCGATTGTCAGGGGCTGAGTAAGCATTTTGGCAACAAGGCGGTATTGCAGCAACTGGATCTGCAGCTCCATGCCGGAGCTCCGATTGCGCTGGTGGGTGCCAATGGAGCCGGTAAAACCACCTTGCTGAGTGTGCTTTGTGGCTACATTCAGCCCGATCAGGGCCGGGTGCAGGTGCTGGGGCATCAGGCGGGTAGTCCAGCCCTGAGTGGACGCTTAGGTGCTTTGCCACAGGATGCGCAGTTTGATCCGGATTTTGGCCTGGCCAGGCAGTTGCATTGGTTGGCTCGCTTGCAAGGAATGTCAGTGGCAAAATCCCGGCAGGAAACTGAGCGGGTGCTGGCACTGGTGGATTTAACGGCGGAAGCGGGTGCAAAGGTAGCGCAGCTAAGCCACGGCATGCGCAAGCGACTGGCGATTGCCCAGGCACTGCTGGGTGAGCCTGAGCTGGTGCTGCTGGATGAGCCGACTGCCGGGCTGGATCCGCTGCATGCCAAAGCCTTGCGCGATTGCATTCAGCGATTAAGTAAAGACTGTACCTTTGTAATCAGTTCGCACAACCTGTTTGAGCTGGAGCAGCTGTGTGGCACTGTGCTGATGCTGGAACAAGGCCAGATTCGGCAGCAAATAGCCCAGGCCAGCGGGGCAGGAGTGCTTCGCTTACAGTTGTGCCAGGAAAATTATCAACCTTTGCTGCCTTTGCTGCAGCAGTTGCCTGGTCTGGTGTCTTTTCAGATAGTGAGCAAATTGCAGCTGGATTTGCAGTACGATGCCGAGCGGGCAGCCGATTTTGATGTCCTATTGCTGCAATTGTTGCACCAGCAGGGCATTGACTATCGGCAGTTAAGCCGGGGACAGTCACTGGAGCAACTGTTGTTTCAATCAGACGGCTAAGCCAACAAACTGAAAAGTGTTGGCCTTTGTGCTGTTTACTTGACCTGTAGCCCACCCTTCACCACCACCGGAATGGCTTCAAGCAGGCGGATGTTTTGCAAGGGATTGCCTTCAACCGCGACCAGATCGGCATAGGCACCGGGCTCTAACAGGCCAACATTCAACTGACCTTGTTCATTGCGCCAGTCCAGCAAAGTGGCAGCGTGCAGGGTGGCACTCTGAATGGCTTGCAAGGGGGTCATACCCCACTCCACCATGTAGGCAAACTGGCGAGCATTGTGGCCATGGGTATAAACGCCAGCATCGGTGCCATAGGCCAGATTGACACCGGCCGCGACCGCGCGGCGAAAGTTTTCGCGTTGCAGTTGGCCGACCTGTCGCTCTTTGGCCAGAGACTCAGGCAAAATGCCCGCTGCTTCGCCTTCACTTAAAATATAATCGCTGACATAGATGTCCATCACCAGGTAAGTGCCACGTTCGGCTGCCATTGCCAATACTTCGTCGTTTAAGAAGCTGGCGTGCTCAATGGAGTCGACGCCAGCCTCAATGGCCCGTTTCATACCATGCAGTCCATGAGCATGCGCAGCCACTTTGGCACCACGGTCATGTGCTTCGGCCACCAACGCCTGCATCTCTGCCAGGCTGAACTGGCTGGCATTCACATCGGTGTTGCGTGATAGCACACCACCGGTGGCAGTGAACTTGATGAGATTGGCGCCGTATTTCATGTTTTCCCGAACCCGTTTGCGGGTTTCATCCGGGCTATTGGCGACACCAAAGCCAGTAGCGGCATAGGTATGGGGCAGTAAATTGTTGTCGCAGTGACCGCCTGTCATGCAAATCGAGTGGCCGGCCACCCGCATTCTGGGCCCGGTAATTTCCCCTTCATCAATGGCATTGCGTAAATCTACATCGGCAAAACCCGCTGCGCCCAGGTTGCGGACTGTGGTAAAGCCAGCATGCAGCGTGACTTCGGCGGCGCCAACACCAAAAATAGCTTGCCGTGACGGAGTAGAATTGAGCCGGCGAAAGCCATGTTGCTGCGGATTGGAAGTCAGATGCACATGCATATCAATAAGACCAGGCAACACGGTATAAGCGGATAAATCCAGGGTTGGGATGGCGCGCTGGGCAGGCGATAACTGACGAATGGGCAGGATTTGCTGTATGCGTTGATCCTGAACCAGAATAGCCTGGCTGGCAGTTAGCTCTCCGCTTTGGACGTCCAGCAGTTGGCCTGCCAGTATCAGCTTATCGGCAGCCAGGGCGCCTGTGCTGCACAGCAGTAGCAACAGGCTGGCTATGGCGCTTCGTGTCATCCTTTACTCCTGATCTGAGCTGGGCGGTGTGCTTGGTTGCTTTAGTGGTTGCTGTGCAGCCAATAAGGCGTGCAATTGTTGCTCCAAGGCATCTACTTTTTCACGGGTGCGTGCTAACACCTGGCGTTGAACATCAAACTCTTCCCGGCTGATGACATCCAGATCAGCCAACTTTTGTTGCAGCACAATTTTGATCTTACTTTCAATATCATCAGCAGCCTGGCGCACTTTGGCCGGGATAACGGCTCCAATCTGCTTGGCCAAATCTTCAATTTTTTTGGGGTCGATCATAATGGGAACCTTTGTTTGTCTGCACAGAGGCTGAGTATAACAAAGCTTGCGCTGCTCTTTTAGCGGATTTTCCGGTAAACTGGCCGGCCTGCTAAACAATGTAAAATGAGCTCTGCCAGTTCGCAATGAAATTAAATCCGCAACAGAATGAAGCTGTGCATTACATCTCCGGACCCTGCCTGGTATTGGCGGGGGCTGGCAGCGGTAAAACCAGGGTAATTATCAATAAAATTGCTTATTTGATTGAGCAGTGCCAGTTGCCTGCCCGCCATATTGCTGCCGTGACCTTTACCAATAAAGCCGCCCGGGAGATGAAAGAGCGTATTAGTTTGCAACTGCCTAAGCCGGCCTGCCGCGGTTTAACCATCTCGACTTTTCATACTCTGGGTCTGGGCATTTTGAAAAAGGAATATCGGGCGCTTGGCTACAAAGCCAGCTTTAGTTTGTTCGATGATCAGGATTCGATGGCACTGTTAAAAGAATTGACTGAAGCAGACTATCTGGGTGACAAAGACTTACTGAAGCAGTTGCAAAGCAAAATATCCAACTGGAAGAATGATCTGATGCTGCCGGAACTGGCACTGAAGCAGGCGCAGCAACCGGAAGAGCAGCTGCAGGCCCAGTACTACTTGCGGTACACCCAATTACTAAAGGCATATAATGCCTTTGATTTTGATGATTTAATTTTATTGCCAACCTTGCTGCTGCAGCATCAGCCCGAGGTAAGAGCGCGCTGGCAGCAAAAGATCCGCTATTTACTGGTAGACGAATATCAGGATACCAATACCAGCCAATATCAGTTGGTAAAGTTACTGGTTGGTGAGCGTCAGCGTTTTACTGTGGTAGGTGACGATGATCAGTCGATCTACTCCTGGCGTGGTGCCAAACCGCAAAATCTGGCGTTATTGCAGCAGGATTTCCCTAATCTTAAGCTGATCAAGCTGGAGCAAAATTACCGCTCGTCTGAGCGGATTTTGAAAGCGGCCAATATACTGATTGCCAACAATCCGCATGTGTTTGAAAAGCAGCTGTTCAGTGATATCGGGTATGGCATGCCACTGAAGGTATTGCCCTGCAAGCACGAAGAGGATGAGGCAGAGAAAGTGGTGGCGGAAATTATTTCGCACCGTTTCAGTAATCGAACACACTACAAAGATTACGCCTTATTGTATCGCAGCAATCACCAGGCACGTATTTTTGAAAAGGCGCTGATGAGCAACCGCATCCCCTACCGGATCTCTGGGGGGACCTCGTTCTTTTCCCGGGCAGAAATTAAGGATGTGATGGCCTACCTGCGTTTGCTGGTCAATCAGGATGATGACAATGCGTTATTGCGAATTATCAATGTTCCACGGCGGGAAATAGGGGCCGCTACTCTGGAAAAGCTGGGCACTTTGGCACATGAACAGCACAGCAGTTTGTTCAGCAGTTGTTTTGCACCGGAGTTGGCGCACCGTTTGCCCGCCCGTGGTTATCAGGCTGTGCAGGGATTTGGCAATTGGATCCTGGCACTAACGGAGCAAGTCAAGCGCTCTGAGCCTGTCGATGCAATCCGTGACTTGATCCGGCAGAGTCAGTATGAAGCCTGGCTGTTCGAAACCAGCAATAGCCCAAAAGCCGCTGAAATGGCGATGAAAAACGTCAATGAGTTATTTCGCTGGATTGTCGAAATGCTGGAAGGCAAAGAGGACGATGAGCCCATGACTCTGCCGGAAGTCGTCACCCGTTTAACCTTACGCGATATGATGGAGCGTCAGGAACAGGATGAGCAGTCGGATCAGGTGCAGTTGCTCACCTTGCATGCTTCAAAAGGGCTGGAATTTCCCTATGTGTTTATGGTGGGTATGGAAGAAGGCATTTTGCCGCACCAGGGCAGCATTGATGAAGACAACATTGAAGAAGAGCGCCGATTGGCGTACGTTGGTGTGACCCGGGCACAGCGTGAGCTGTTTTTTACCTATGCCAAAGAGCGTCGTCAGTACGGTGAGGTGATCCGGCCTGAACCAAGTCGTTTTTTGTATGAGTTGCCACAAGACGATCTGGACTGGCAACACAGCGCAGCCCCAAAAACGGCAGAGCAACGGCAGGAGACAGGTAAAGCCAATATTGATCGCTTGCGGCAATTGTTAAAAAAGCCGGATTAACCAGCCTGTACTTCCCGACAGCTTTGCATCTTGCTGCCGGCATCAGGCTTTGGGGCATTCACCTCCAGCATCTCTGCGGTAAAAATCACAAAACGATTGCTGCCAAGTGATTTTGCCTGATACATGGCCGCATCGGCATCACGCAGCATTTCATCGGCATCCTGGTAATCTGTGTGGTACAACGCAATACCAATGCTGGCACCGGATAAAACCTGCTGTTGTTCAATAAGCACCGGTTGCCTGACCGACTCAATAATACGATCGGCAACCTCCTCAACATCCAGTTGCTGTTGAATATCCGTCAGCATCACCACAAACTCATCGCCACCGAGGCGTGCGACTACATCATGCTCACGCACTGCTTGTTGTAAGCGGTGGCTGGTTTCAATCAGGTAATGATCACCACAGGCATGGCCAAGACTATCATTGATGGCTTTAAAGCGGTCGAGATCGATAAAAAGCAGCGCCAGTCTGCCATCGCTTTGTCGTTTACGTTGCCTGAACTGTTGCTGCAGCAACTGGAGAAAGCGCGGACGATTTGCCAAACCGGTCAGGGCATCGTGATTGGCTTCGTGAAACAGCTTCTCTTCGATTTTTTTGCGTTCTTCAACCTGCAGACGTAAGAACAGATTAGTCTGGCGTAACTCCCGGGTGCGTTCAAACACCTTGCGTTCCAGATCTTCCTGATGTTTGCGCTGTTGTTCAGTTGCCAGCTTGCGTTGAATGGCAACGGCAATATGGCGTGATACAAAGCGCAGGATCTTCAATTCCTGTTCGCTGTAATCGTATTTATAATCGTAAGCTTGCAGGGCAATCACACCAATCACTTCATCATCCAGCAGCAGGGGGGCTCCTAACCAGCTGGTTGAGTAGCGGGTGGTGCGTAAGGAGGTGACCATGCCACGGGTAATGTCTCCCTGCTGGTTCAGTTGAGTGGCAGCAGCGCCATCAATCAGTGCCGCCTCACCACGGCGGATAATGTATTCAGTAAGTCCTTTACCTAACGGGCGCTTTGGAGCTGCAGGCGTATATTGATCACGGTAAAAGGGGAAGCTTAGGGTGTTATCGCTGGCATCAAGCAAGGCGATGTAACAGTTTTCCGCATACATCAGCTCACACAATACCTGATGGATATCGTGGTAAAAGCTTTGCATGTTTTTGCTGCAGGCTGACAGCTCTGAAATCCGATACAGTGAACTTTGCAGCTTCTCCGCTGCAATCCGCTCTTTGATTTCTTTTTGTAGCTCCTGATTGGTCCGTTGCAGCTGCCGGGTGCGCTCGCGCACTGTTTGCTCCAGCAGCTCACGGCTGCGGACCCGGTCAATGGCAGTGACAGTATGGCTGCCTAAGTGACCAAACACCTCAAGATCCTGAGCTGTGTACTGTTTCTCCGGATCATAACTTTGAATGGCCATCACACCGATGACTTGTTGCTCCCGCTTCAGCGGGATGCCCATCCAGTGAGTTGGCATGCTGCCCTGAGCCTGAATGGCACCACTGGCGATCAGCTGCTCAAACTGCTCTTTGTTGCAGAGTAAAGGTTGTGCTGTGCGAAACACATAGCCTGTCAAGCCGGAAGCAAAGGCATCTGAGGGAACTTGCAGAATAACTTGCTGATCTTTTTCATCGGAGAAGTACTCGAGTGTAAAACTGTCCGATGCCTGATCATGCAGCACGGTGTAGAAATTTTTGGCATGCAGCAGTTCGGCTACCATTTGATGAATGGCAGGATAGAATTCTTTCATATCAGCAACAGTGCTTGCCAGTTCCGACAGGCGCAACAGGGCACCCTGAATGGTATAAGCCTGTCGGTAACGGTCAGCCATATGCTGCAGCCGCTGCTGATTGGCTTCTGCGCGTTGCTGTGCGCGGGTACGATTCGTTAAGTCCTTCAACTTCGTCTCTAATAATTATTGTTGGCTTTGGCGCATAAAACTACACCATTATGCACAAACTTTGCACAGAGGGAAATCAAAGACCATCGAAATTAGGCTGTTATTTATACTTTTTTAATATAGAAAGTAGCGAAATATCTATAAGGGGGTTCTTGCTGAGGAAGCAAAGCTGGCCTGATGCTTTCAGGCCAGCGTACAGGAAATGCAGTGATTAAATATCTTTAATCATAAAGCGAATGGCTTCAGCGATTTCATCTTCAGAGCAATTCATGCAGGTACCCATGGCAGGCATATTGCCAAAACCCTCAATGGAGTGACGCAGCATCACGTCAAAACCCTGATCGATACGGGCTTGCCAGGCTGAAGCATCCCCAGGTTTAGGCGCATCCAGGGCTCCAGTGCCATGGCAGGCAAAGCAAGCGGTTTGATACACCTGCTCACCACTACGAGGGCCTGTATCAGCAACGACCTGAGCCGGGGCTTCACCATCCAGATACACCTGGCCAACCGGAGCAATGCGTTTACGTAGCTCCTCATCAGCAGCAGAACTTGTGGCCAGGCCAGTGAACAGCAAAGCACATGCAGCCGTCGCTACAAGGTAGATTTTTCTCATCGTTGTGGGTCCTGTTTCAATTTTGTACAAATCTTGCGCCATTATAGCGAGCCCGTTGACGTTGGGGAAGCCCCGTTCAACCATGCCGTGCTGTTCTCAGGCAAGCTCGAGTAGCGCCGCAATTAACTTTTTAATGCCGCTGTTGGCTTCTGCAACTGATTGAGCCAGCATGTAAGCTGGGGTGGAAACTACCTTTGCCTGATGATCCACCACAATATCCTGTACCTGGCACTGAACATGCTGTGCCCCCAGGCTCTCCAGCGCAGCGGCTGTATCCGTATCGGTACCAATGGTCAAACTTACCGGCTGTGGATAAATGAGTGGGATTAGCGCTGGAGCTATGCAGATAAAGCCGACCGGCTTGTCTGCCGCTGCAAATGCCTGGATGCATCGCTTCAGCTCCGGTAAGACAGTGGCCCCAGCACCCTGAAGCGCAAAGTCCGACAGATTTTTTGCCGCGCCAAAGCCACCGGGCAATACCAAAGCATCAAAGTCTGTGGCGACTAATTCCGTCAGAGGCTTAATCGCGCCTCTGGCAATACGGGCAGCTTCCACCAGCACATTGCGTTGTTCGGTCATTTCTTCGCCCGTCAGATGATTGATCACATGGTGTTGGGTAACATCCGGGGCAAAACACTGGTAACTGGCATGCTGCAGCTCAAGGTGCAACAAGGTGAGCACTGACTCATGGATCTCTGCGCCGTCGTATACGCCGCAGCCACTTAGAATAACCGCTACTTTCTTCATTATCGCCTCCTGTAAATCATTGTTTATAATGGCTTATAGCAAAGCATTCTTAAACCGATTTTCTTAAGCTAAAATTATTTAAAAAAATGGCTGGCCTGGTTCTCTTTCTGTGATAGTCTACACAACCGCTGACGATGCGTCTGCTGGTTTTTTCTGATCGCCATCAGCTGCCATCAGAAATAATTTTCCACACGATGGAATAAAAAAAATAATAAGGGTTCCAGCTGTTCTCCCTGTTAAATACATTAATACTTTCAATAAGTTACCTGGTGCGAATTTAGCGTTGACCAGCACATTCCTACACCTTCAACTTATCTTTTGCACAAAGTTATCCACAGATTGTCCGGGCGAGGCTACTTTGAACTTGCCACAGTGATCCTGACTATATCCCTTACCCTGCCTGTAGTATGATTCTAACCTAAGCATGACACCTATTGGCAAAAGTACAGGATGCACTATGGCTTCACACCCGGATACTCCTCTTGTTTTAGTAGATGGCTCCTCTTATCTGTTTCGGGCGTATCACGCCCCGCCTCACCTGACCAACTCAAAAGGTGAAGCCACAGGAGCTATTTACGGCGTGGTCAACATGCTGAAAAGCTTACTTAAACAATATCGGCCTGAGCAAATGGCGGTGGTTTTTGATGCCAAAGGACCAACCTTTCGTAACGAGCTTTATGCCGATTACAAAGCGCACCGGCCACCTATGCCAGATGATTTGCGCAATCAGATCGCGCCATTACATCAAATTATTCAGGCTATGGGTCTGCCACTGTTGTGTATTTCCGGGGTAGAGGCCGATGATGTGATTGGTACCCTGGCCAGAGCCGCCAGTGCGATTGGGCGCGATACGGTGATCTCAACGGGTGATAAAGACATGGCACAACTGGTCGATCAGCATGTCACCCTGATCAATACCATGACTAATACTGTGCTGGATCCAGCGGGTGTGGAAGCAAAATTCGGAGTGCCACCGGAGTTGATTATTGATTATCTGGCATTGGTAGGAGATAAATCAGACAACATTCCCGGCTTGCCGGGAGTGGGCGATAAAACGGCTACGGCCATGTTGCAGGGCATTGGCGGCATTTCAGCCTTGTTAGCTCAGCCGGAGAAGCTGGCTGAACTCAATTTCCGTGGCGCCAAAACCATGGCAGAAAAGCTACTGGCACATCAGCAGCAGGTGGAGCTGTCGTATCTACTGGCTACCATCAAAACCGATGTTGAGTTGCCCTACCAACTGGATGATTTAACCATACAACCAGCGAACACCTCTGCTTTAGCTGAGCTGTACAAAGTTTGCGAGTTTAATCGCTGGCTGAAAGAATTGCTCAGTAGTGACACTGAGCCATCCAGCAATAAAGTCGATGCCGCAGCACTGGAGCAGGAGGCTGAGCAACCGGTGGCTGTCAGCCTGGATCAGTCGGGCTATCAAACTGTGCTGAGTGAGCAGGCGTTTGAACAGTTAATGCATGAGCTGGCGCATAGTGAGCTGACGGCATTCGACACCGAAACCACCAGCCTGGATTATATGGAGGCAGAGCTGGTTGGTCTGTCTTTTGCGACCGAGCCAGGTAAAGCCTGGTATTTACCTTTGGCGCACGATTACCTGGATGCGCCGGCACAGCTGGATAAAGAGTGGGCGCTGGCCAGATTAAAGCCGTGGCTGGAAGATGCAGGCAAAGCCAAAGTGGGGCAGAACCTGAAATACGATCAAAGCGTATTGGCACGCTACAGCATTGCTTTACAGGGCATCGCCTTTGATACCATGCTGGAGTCGTACGTGTTGAACAGTGTGGGCTCCCGCCACGACATGGACAGTCTGGCGTTGAAATACTTAGGCCACAATACCATTAGCTTTAACGATATTGCCGGCAAGGGCGCCAAACAGCTGACCTTTAACCAGGTTGAGCTGGAACAAGCCAGTCGTTATGCCGCAGAAGATGCTGATGTCACCTTGCGTCTGCATCAGACTTTATGGCCACAGCTACAACAAACGCCATCGCTGCTACAGGTACTGCAGGATATTGAAATGCCATTGGTACCGATTTTATCAGCGATGGAACGGCATGGTGTCCTGATTGATGCCAGTTTATTGCGTCAGCAAAGCCAGCAACTAGCTGTTCGGCTGGCAGAACTGGAACAACAGGCACACCAATTAGCAGGGCAAGAGTTCAATCTGGCTTCGCCAAAACAGCTGCAGCACATTTTGTTTGAGCAACAACAATTACCGGTTTTGAAGAAAACCCCAAAAGGGACTCCATCCACTGCAGAAGAGGTATTGCAGGAGCTGGCGCATGACTACGAGCTGCCGCGCTTGCTGATGGAGCACCGTGCGCTCAGTAAACTTAAATCCACCTATACTGACAAGCTGCCAAAAATGGTAAAAGCATCAGGGCGGGTGCATACATCCTATCACCAGGCTGTAGCAGCCACCGGCCGGTTAAGTTCAACTGAGCCGAACTTACAGAATATCCCTATTCGCAGTGAAGAAGGTCGGCGCATTCGGCACGCCTTTATTGCACCACAGGGTAAAAAAATACTCGCTATTGATTACTCGCAGATTGAACTGCGTATTATGGCGCACCTTTCAGGTGATAAAGCACTGCTGGATGCTTTTGCCGCCGGGTTGGATATTCACAAGGCTACCGCTGCGGAGGTGTTTGCCGTGCCTTTGGCGGAGGTGACCTCGGAGCAACGTCGTCGCGCCAAAGCGGTAAACTTTGGGCTGATTTATGGCATGTCAGCTTTTGGCCTGGCACGTCAGCTGGATATTGGTCGTCAGGAAGCTCAGCAATATGTGGATCGTTACTTTGAGCGTTTCCCGGGGGTGTTGGCTTACATGGAGCGAACCCGCAAGCAGGCTCATGAGCAGGGTTTTGTTGAAACCATTTTTGGTCGTCGTCTGTACCTGCCGGAAATCAATGCCCGTAATATGGCCAGGAAAAAAGCCTCTGAGCGTGCAGCCATCAATGCACCGATGCAAGGGACAGCTGCTGATATCATTAAACGAGCGATGATAGATGTTGCAGCTTACCTGGAACAGCACAGTGAGCTGCAAGCGGTGATGATCATGCAGGTGCACGATGAACTGGTGTTTGAAGTAGCCTGTGAGCAAGTTGACACTGCAGCCCGTGAGCTGGCGACAGTGATGGAGCAGGCCGCCAGCTTGAATGTGCCGTTATTGGCAGAGGCTGGCTTTGGCGATAATTGGCAGCAAGCGCATTAAACAGAGCCGACAGCACGGCCATGGCATGGTAATTTTATTACCGCAATATGGCTTACAAAGGCTTAAAAATGATTTTTTGTAGTTTTTTTACCAAACCTGCTTGATTTTTTAGCAGTGCACGCTAACATAGAAAGGGTAGGGTACAGAGGTAAGATGTTCTATCTTTCAGTGTCAGAACCCGGTTCTACACCAGAAGGTAAGCTTACTATTAGCCGCTCCACTGCTTGCAGTGGAGCGTTTTTTTTATGTCCGGCGGGAAAACAAGAATAATTTTTTAGAGTAAATACTTCAAACTGGTATTTTTTTGTAGTATCATTACAACGTCTCGATTGAGACACCCTGTTGATTTGAACTAATAGCTTCTCCCCGTTTGCTATACCGGCCTCCACTGTGAGGCCGTTTTTTTATCCGTTTTCTGGGTAGAACCATTGCGCCAGGGCTTGCTCCAGCTCGGGTAATCCTTGTTTGCTTAAAGAGCTGAATAGTTGCACCTGCACATCACCCATAAAAGCCAGGGCTGCTTCCGATACTTCCAACAGTGCTTTTTTACGTGGCCCAGGGCTTAGTTTGTCCGCTTTGGTTAGTAATAGCCGTACTGGTAACTTACTCGCTACTGCCCAATGGATCAGATCTTGATCCAGATCTTTCAATGGATGTCGGATATCCATCAGTACCACCAGGCCTTTCAGGCTAACGCGTTTTTCCAGATACTCACTCAGCGAGCGTTGCCATTTTTCTTTTACCGCCAGTGGTACCTTGGCAAAACCATAACCAGGCAAATCAATCAGTCGTTGTTGCTCGGTCAGTTGGAATACATTAATAAGCTGGGTGCGGCCAGGTGTTTTACTGGTTCGGGCCAGGCTTTTTTGCCGGGTTAGGGTGTTAAGGGCGCTGGATTTTCCGGCATTCGAGCGGCCAGCAAAAGCGACTTCAATGCCTTCATCCGGTGGCAGCACCCGGATATCCGGGGCACTGGTCAGAAAGGTGGCTTGTTGGTAATTGATGGTTTGGGTGCTCACAGCAAACTCCAGTAAGTTTTTCAGGCCCAATCGCTGCTTTTCACCGTGATCAGACAACATTGTTGTTGCTAAGCCAGCGTCGCTTGGGACGGTTTTCTTGGTTCGGATAGTCTATTGTAACGGATCGAATGGATCGGAAGAAGCAAATGCTGTATAGATGGGATTTTATATTAGCCAGATTCGTGTAAAATAAGCAGCTGGAACAACTTAAGCAATAACAATGGTGCCACCAAGCTGGCGACTAAATGCGGACAGAGACGGAAACAACATGAAAAGACTTGTACTGCCACTTACGCTGTTATTCAGCATGATAGGAGCGGCCCACGCATTTGATGGCGATGCGGCGGCCGGAAAGGAAAAAGCAACCACTTGTGTTGCCTGTCATGGCACCGATGGCAATAGCCCGATCGATATCTATCCAAAAATCGCTGGCCAGCATGCTGAGTATCTGTACAAGCAATTGCAGGACTACAAGCAAGCTATGCAAACCGGTGGTGAGCGGGGGCGTAGCAATGCGGTGATGTTTGGCATGGTGGCTGGTTTGTCCGATCAGGATATGCGCGATCTGTCTGCCTATTTTGCCTCGCAAAGCATGTCTGCCGGAACAACGCCAGAGCATGCGCTGGAACGCGGTCAGCAATTGTATCGCAGCGGAGATGCCGAGCGTGGCATACCAGCCTGTATCGCTTGTCATGGCCCTCGTGGTGCTGGCACCAGCTTGTCTGGTTTTCCGCGCATTTCTTTCCAGCATGCGCCCTATTTGATCGAAACTCTGAAAGAGTTTCGCAGTGGTGCCCGCGCCAACGATATGAATGGCATGATGCGTGACATTGCCCGTAAGATGACCGATGAAGACATTGAAATGGTGTCGTTGTATCTGGGCGGTTTGCATTAAGCCGCTGCTGTTTTGACCAAGAAACCAGTCATTAGGCTGGTTTTTTTGTGTCTTCAACGCAGTCAGTGTGAGATATATCTCACATGGGCTGTAGGATATTTGCCTGCCTTGTTTTCTGTGGGTAGTCTAAAACAGGGTTGCCGCCTGTCTAATCTATTGATATATATGCTACTAATGAATAACCAGATAGCGGTAGTGGATTTTTTTCCGTTTAGAGGTTGTTATCTGGTGAAATTGGCGTAGATTAACACTTCGTTACATGAGTAACGCGTCGAAAAAACGGAACTACGGCACGGAAAGCTTAGTAAGTGCGACGACGAATATACCATTGCTGCGATGCTCGTGCGCTATCTATGGATGACTAATAAAGTATCAGGACGATCGCAAACAAAAAAAGCTACATAGGGATATTACAAAAAAATATCAGGGACCATTCCGGACGCGCTGTCCAAATCAGGTCATTATGACTGCAGCAAATGAAAGTGTCCACTTTAGGCACATGGTAAAGGCGATAAGGTAACTTATCGCCTTTTCTTTCTTCTTAATTCTTCGTATCACTCCTTCCAAACCATAAGGATGTGTTAAAATACAGCACATCGATCAGCGACTTTACCGGCGTTCAGCCAGAAGCGCTTACCAGGTATCAAAACATGACACGTCAAAAGAAGACCCGCAATAGCGGTGAAAATGGGCCTCGTTTTTTACCAGCAGCAGAAGTACGTAAACAGCGGGAACGTAAAGAAGAGAGTAAAAAGTCCGGTGCTGGTGGCAAACCGGGTCAGCGTAATTCGCAATTGCTGCGTAAAGCAAGCGAGCCGTCAGGTGGTAGCAGCAATAAAGATCCGAGACTGGGCAGTAAAAAGCCGGTCCCACTGTTGCCAGAGGAAGCCGAGGCTGCACCGCAAGGCTTAAAGACTATCCAGCCGAAGGCATCGATTGCCAAAGTGGTTGTTGCAACGGGCTTAACCCCCGAACAGGAGCTGGCCCAGCTGGAACAGGACAGCCATTTGCAGCTGTTGTTAGAGCGGGTTGAGCGTGATGAAGTTTTAACCGGCAAAGATGCGAAGTACTTTAATCGCATGACAGAGCGCTATGAACAGCTATTGCAGCAATTAGGCCTGGCCGAGGACGCAGAACCAGAGTTGCAGGATCCGTTGGCTGAGTTTGAGCGTACTGATTGGCGAAAACAGCTGCTGTCGGATGATGAGGAAAACGGATGAGTTGGTTGTGGTTGAGCTTATTGTTGGTTGGCGCCACCATTATTGCTGGCCTGGCTTTTTATGCCGGGCGCTTGTTGCGGCTGGTACGATTACAAAGCCTGCAAGCTGAGCAAGCAAAACAAAAGAAAAATCAGTATTTAATCGACAGTATTGTGGTTATCAGTCGGGCGATGCAGGCAGAGCAATGCGAATTATCTGAGGGTGCGTTACGGATTTGGGTATTACTGGACCATCTGGAGCTGGCAGAAAAGCCGGATCCGGTCATTGCTTACCCTGGGCTGCATCAGATGTATGAAGTTGTGAAGGACATGCCAACCCACAAAGCCCGCAAAGAGCATGACAAACGGCATATTCGTCAGTTGGATCAGATCCGTGAAAAAGCCGAAGACGATTTAAAGGACTTTATTCTGGCGGATGTAGAGACGCTACTGCAGCGATACCGGCAGCAGACGAGCTCTTGATTTTACGGCAGCCGCTCTGAACGGCTGCTGTCTAAACTTCTCAATCGTGTTTATAGATCACACCATCTTTCATGACAAAGCTAATCTGGCCCATCAAGGTGATGTTTCCCAGAGGGTCTCCCGGTACAGCGACCAGATCGGCTTTTTTACCTTGGGTGATAGTACCGAGCTGTTCACTGATGCCGAGTAATTGGGCGCCATGGTAGGTAGCAGAGCGGATCGCTTCAATCGCAGGCATGCCCGCTTCGGTCATATAGACAAACTCTTTCCAGTTATCGCCATGGGGTCCAACACCGGCATCGGTTCCAAAAGCAATCTTTACGCCTGCCTGCCAGGCTCGGGCAAAGGTCTGCTGAATGAGAGGGCCTATTTCCTGGGCTTTGGGCCGCACCAGCTCAGGAAAGAAACCAGGCATCACGGCCATTTCAGCAACAAATTTACCAGCACTGATGGTCGGTACATAATAGGTACCATGCTTTTTCATTAAGGCTATGGTGGTGTCGTCCATGTAGGTGCCATGCTCAATGGAGTCGACCCCGGCTCGTATTGCCCGCTCCATACCTTCTTTGCCATGCGCGTGGGCAGCAACTTTAAAGCCATAGTCTTGTGCGGTGACCACTACCGCCTGGATTTCTTCTTCCGTAAACTGAGCATTCATCCCACTGGCAGCCACACTTAAGACACCGCCGGTTGCTGTGATTTTGATTAAGTCTGAGCCCTCTTTATAGCGTTGACGCACTGCTTTGCGTGCCTCTTCAGTACTATTAATCACCCCTTCTACCGGGCCGGGATCCCCCATACGACGAAAGGTGATGCCATTGGTTGGATCGGCATGACCGCCGGTGGTAGCCAGTGATTTACCCGCTGCATAGATGCGAGGTCCATGAACATAGCCGTTGGCGATGGCATTTTTTAAGGCTACGCTGATCTGGTGGCTGTCACCAAGCTCCCGTACCGTGGTAAAACCAGACAGCAGGGTTTTATTGGCAAAAGTAGCACCGCGCAAGGCATAGTCTGCTTCATTCATACGAAAGCCTTCCGCATAAGAGGATGCGCTGATTTGCGTCGAGAAATGGGTATGCATATCCATCAGGCCGGGCATCACCGTATGTTGACGTAAGTCAATCAGGGTATCGGCTGCGCCGGGGGGGAGGAAACCTGCTGCCACGCGCTGAATGATGCCGGCTTCAATCACGATACTCTGGTTGTGCAGAACCTGGTTATCTTCCGCGGTAATCAGGCTACCGGCATGAATGATGGTGGCGGCATGACTAGCCGTGCAGGCCAGTAAACAACAGGCAGCTAATAACCTTGGTCGTAACATAATGGCTCCTGGCGTCGGACAAAGGACAGCTTCCAATCTGGCAGCATTTTTCTTTACAGCAAGATGGATGCGACCAATAGCAGCATTTGGCTGTTTAAATTCATCAAGCTGTGACAATATCACGTATATCAAACAGCGAAGCGGGCCGCTGTCTCAGAGCTGCCCCAGTAGAAAGCTGTAGTCAGTACTTTGCAACCAAAGCTGGTTTGGATTGGGCTGGGGTTGTTGCTGGGCTTCTTCAATCCATTGGTAATAGACAGTGCGGCAAAGCCGGGCTTGCAAGTCTCGCCACAGTGCAATATAAGGTACCGGCTGAGCCTGATAATCTTGTAAGCAGATGGGATGCTGCTGGCCAATCAGTACCTGCTCATTCAGGTTGGTAACGGCTATCAGGGCTGGTCCTGCCGACGTTTGCTGCCAATGCCAGCTGTGGATCAAAAAGGGCACATCCTCAACCTGAATACGCACTTTTTCTACCGGCGTTTTCAGAAAGTATTCCTTGCCTTCGAAGACCAGTACAGAAGCGAATAATTTAACCAAAGACAAACGGCCGATTGGACTATCCTGATACCACCACTGACCCTGCTGGTCAATACGCAACGCCATATCACCGCAAAAAGGCGGATCCCAGCTGTCAAATGGCGCTTGCTGGTGTTCCAATTGTTGTTGTAGTTTGTGTAAACTAAGCATGGCTAAGGCTTGTTGCGCATTCTGATTGCAAAGCTTAGCGTAAAATGGAAAGGAAATAAAAAGCAGATTGAAAGTGGGGTGACTGATGGGGCTCGAACCCACGACAACCGGAATCACAATCCGGGGCTCTACCAACTGAGCTACAGTCACCACTTTGTGTGGCCGGTATTTTAGCGAAAATTACGCTGGGTACCAAACTTTTTTTCCCTTGACGGGAAAATATCCTGAGATCAGCGACATTGCGCCTTAAGTCTGTCGACCTTGTGCTATGATTGCGGCGTAACAACAGAAAACTCAGTGGAGATATTTATGGATGAAGTAACTAATTTTGTGGCAGAGAATCAGGAGGTGGTGTACCACCATCTGATTAGCATCGTTATTGCCTTGGTGATCTTTGTAATAGGTCGCTGGATTGCCAAAGGCATCAAAGGATTTTTGGAGCGGTCTTTGCTGGCACGCGCTATTGATAAAGCTGTGGTTAGCTTCCTTGGCAGTATTGTCTATACCCTGATCATGATTGCTGTCCTGTTGATGGCGCTGTCGCATGTTGGGGTACAAACAACGTCCTTTATTGCTATTCTCGGTGCTGCCGGTTTGGCGGTTGGTTTGGCACTGCAGGGCTCGCTGGCTAATTTCGCTTCCGGGGTCTTGATCATTATTTTCCGTCCTTTTAAAGCCGGGCATTTTATTCAGGCTGGCGGTGTGATGGGAACTGTTGATAAAATTGAAATTTTCCAAACTATTTTAAAAACCCCGGATAATAAAAGAGTGTTGATCCCGAACGCGCAAATTACCGGTAGTGCCATTACCAACTTCTCAGCTGAGCCTACTCGTCGGGTCGATCTGGTGATTGGCATCAGTTACGACTCAGATTTACGCAAAGCGAAGCAAATTCTGGCCGATATTCTGGCCGCCGACGAGCGTGTTTTGCCAGAACCTAAGCCTGTTATCGCCATTGGCGAGTTGGCGGACTCCTCGGTCAATATACTGGTGCGGCCTTGGGTTAATGCGGCTGATTACTGGGGCGTATATTGGGACACGTTGGAGAAAGTGAAGCTGACTTTTGATGAGCAAGGCATTGGTATTCCGTTTCCACAAATGGATGTGCATATTCAATCCAACAAGCAGGAGAAAGAATGAAGTATTCAATGACTGCAGTCGCCATGGTATTGGCGGTGGCGGGTTTTCAAAGCAATGCAGATGAGCTGGGCTGGACTTCCTCCGCCGAGCTGGGTGCCATTACCACCACTGGTAATACCGAAGGGACCTCCATCACCGGTCGGATCAATTCGCTACAACGGCTGGAGCGTTTTGATAACGAATATCTGTTCAGTGCTTTTTTTAAGGAAGATAAGAAGCGGCAGGAAGATGGCAGTTCAGTGCGGGAACGAACAGCAGAGCGCTTCAGTATTTCAGTGAAAAGTGCTTATAAACTGGAAACTGAGCACGATACCTTGTTCGGTTTAGCTCGGTACACCGACGATAAATTTGGTGCTTACCGCAAGTACTCGACTCTGGCTGTCGGTTACGGTACCCGTCTGCTGGACTTGACTGATCACAGCTTGAATATCGAGCTTGGTCCTGGTTATTCCTGGGGTAAAACTGCCGAGGGCGAAACGGAAAAAGGCATGCTGGCCCGGGCTGGTGCGACCTATCGCTGGCAAATCAGTGAAAGTGCAAAATTTCGGCAGGATTTGGTGGTGGAATATGGTGAAGATAATACCCGAACCACAGCTGAAACATCACTGACCGCTCGTATCAATGGCCGGATGCAGATGAAAGCGGCCTTTACGGTACAAAACGACAGCGATGTTCCTGTGGATAAAAAACGCACCGATACACAAACCTCCCTTACCCTGGTGTATTCCTTCTAACGACCAGGTAAGCCAGCCCATACGGGCTGGCTTGTGCTCCCGCATTTAGCTTCCTTCTCCTTATGCAAATATAGTCTATGCTTAACTGGCTGATTTTAATCAGAAGCATCAATATTGGTTCAGTCAAGGGATGCGTTAGCATGCAAGGGGACAGGATAGGAAGCCGATTGTCAGACACTACTGCTCTGAGCCAAAGACCCTGGTTCGGCGCTTTGCTGTATCTGATTTTCGGCGTAGCCTGGATTGGCGGCAGTGACCATCTGCTTGGCATCGTGGTGACGGATGCGGAACTCTATAGCCAGTACCAGACGTATAAGGGGTGGCTCTATGTTGCTTTTACCGCAGCACTGGCCTGGTTGCTGCTATGGCAACGTTCCAATGCCGAGATGCAGTCGCTGCGTAGCCGGCAGCTTTTTAAGCAAACATTTGAACTGGCGAACGTTGGTATTGCACATGTGAGTTTGCAAGGGCGCTGGCTGAAAACCAACGAGCGCTTGCAGCAACTGCTTGGCTACACCCAGTACGAGCTGCAGGGTATGACTTTTGCGCAGATCACTCATCCGGATGATTTAGACAAAGACGTCAGCCAACTGGCACAGTTAGAAACCGGGGTTCGGCGTGAGTACAGCATGGAAAAGCGGTATCGCCATAAAGACGGGCATTATATTTGGTGTCGGTTGGGAGTACGAATGGTGGATGCCCCGGTGTTTGGAAAGCCTTTTTACATCTCTATTATTGAAGACATCCATGAGTTAAAAGTGATTGAAACCGAGCTGCGTGCCAGCAATCTGAAGTTTCAGGCATTGCTGGATAGTGATGCAGCCATCTCCATTCAGGGCTATGAAGCCGACGGTACTACGATTTACTGGAACCGTGCCAGTGAACGTATTTATGGTTACAGCGCGCAGGAGGCGAAAGGTCAGAATTTATTGGATCTTATTATCCCCGAGTCGATGGCGGATGAGGTAAAAACAGCAATCCAGCAGATGCTGGCAACCGGCAAGCCGATTCCATCAGCTGAGCTGCAGTTAAAACGCAAGGATGGCCGCTTTATCAGCGTTTTTTCTTCGCATGCTCTGGTGCGGTTGCCTGATAAACCACCACAGATGTATTGCATCGACATTGATCTGACCGAACAGAAAAAACATGAGCAGCAGGTGGCCTATCTGGCGCACTACGATGCACTGACCAATTTACCGAATCGGGCATCTTTTGTGCAGCAATTAACACAAGCCATTGAGCGGGCAGCACTGCGCTCTTATCTTATCGCCGTCATCATGCTGGATATTGATCACTTTAAGAACATCAATGACAGTTATGGCCACAGCATCGGTGATGAGCTTTTGCAGCAAATCACCCAGCATCTAACCGAAGCGCTGCAGCCGATGGATTATCTGGCCAGACTGGGTGGGGATGAGTACGCTGTTTTGCTGGAGGATATTGAGCAGGCGGAGGATGCTGTACGTCTTGCCGATCAATTGCTGCATTGCATCAATCGGGTATGGACATTAAGCAATGGTATTGAAGTCAAAATAAGTGCCAGTGCAGGCATTAGCTTGTACCCTCTGCACGAGATAAATGCCGAAGCTTTACTGCAAGGCGCTGATGCGGCCTTGTATAAGGCTAAGAGCGAAGGGCGGAACAGCAGTGCTTATTACTCCGATGATTTGACTCAGAGTGCCAGAGAGCGTTTGCGACTGGAGTCGCGACTCAGAACCGCGATTTTGGAGCAGCAGTTGGTATTGTATTATCAACCTCAGGTGGATATTGCTTCCGGGCAGATCATTGGTGCAGAAGCCTTAATCCGCTGGTTGGATCCGGAGGACGGCCTGATCTCGCCGGAGCGCTTTATCCCGGTTGCAGAAAGCTCAGGCCTGATCCACGAGATTGGTGTGTGGGTGATTGAGCAAAGTTGCCGGCAAGGTGTGCTTTGGCATCAGCAGGGGCTGCATGGTCTTAGTATCGCCATTAATGTGTCGCCTTTGCAGTTTCAGCGCTGTGCGCTGACACAACAGATTACAGATACCTTGCTTAGTACTGGTTTTCCAGCGGATTTACTGGAGCTGGAGTTGACAGAAAGTGCCCTGATGACACAGCAAGCCGATGTGCTGACTATGTTGCGGCAGTTGAAGCAGCTTGGGGTCCGGCTTGCCATTGATGACTTTGGGACTGGCTATTCGTCGCTTGCTTACCTGAAGTTATTTCCACTTGATGTCTTAAAGATAGACAAAAGCTTTATTGATCAATTACCAAATCATCAGCAGGATGCCGAAATTTGTCGGGCTATCGTCTCGTTGGCACATACGCTAGGTTTTAAAGTCTTGGCCGAAGGGGTCGAGCACCAAGGGCAGCGTGACTTTTTAACGGCTATAGGTTGTGACTGTTTTCAGGGGTATTTATTTGCACCGCCGTTAACTGCTGATGATTTCTTCCATTTGGCACTTCAGCACAAAGCGTAACAGAGCTGTTATTGACGACAGGCAAAAACCTGATTGCGACCTTTGGCTTTGGCTTGGTACAAAGCCGTATCGGCCTGGAGGAGCAAGCGATCAGCCTCAGTGCTGTCGTGGCATGCGGTCACCCCAATACTGACCGTGATGTGTAGCTCGCTGGCAATATCTGAAAAATCCAACTGACTGATTTGCTGTCGTAAACGCTCACACAGCTGCAGTGCCTCCGGTAAGCCGGTTTCTGGCAACAGCAAAGCAAATTCTTCGCCTCCCCAACGTGCCAGGGTATCCGTGCTACGGCTGTGTTGCTGTAAGCTGTGGGCGACCCGAAGCAAGACCTCATCCCCGACAGAATGTGACCAGCGATCATTAACCTGCTTAAAAAAGTCGATATCAATCAGTGCCAGACAGAGTGGATGCTGATGCCGCCTGGCCCGGCTGAACTCCTGCAACAGCATTTCGTCAAAGACTCTTCGGTTGGCCAGGCTGGTTAGCGGGTCTTGCCTGGCTTGCCTGGCAAAGGCTTCCGATTGCAGGCGTAGCTGCTCCAGTAACTCGGACTTCTCGTTATTGCTTTGCTCCAGATGATTGGCTTTTTGTTGCAGTTGAATGGTTTTCTCGGTAACTTGCCGCTTTAGTTCTGTAGCTGCTATTTTCAGCTGGCCAATACGCCAGCGGATCACCATAAAGAGCAGGCTGATGGAGGCGACCAGCACCAATAACCAAAACAGTGGGCGTTGCCAAAGGTGCGGTGCAATGGAGAAATGCAGGCTGGCAGCTGCAGTGCTCCACTCGCCTGCCGGATAGGATGCAATGACTTCAAACTGGTAGTGGCCGGGAGCCAGGTTGGTCAATTCCGTATAAGCTTGCTGGCCGCGTTCTACCCAATCGCTATCAAACCCCTTCAGGCGGGTTCGGTATTGAATCTGCTGCGGCATTACATAGCCAAGGCCAGCATAAAATAACTCAATCCGCTGGGTGCCTGCGGCCAAACTCAATGGTCCCTGTTGCTGTACCGGCTCGCCATCCACTCTTATTTGCTCAAGCACTACCGGTGGGATGAAAGCTGAAAAGTTACTGAGCCGCTCCGGATGAGAAAATGCCACTCCACCTGCAGTGGCTATCCAAACGGATCCGTCTTGGTGCAGGGCTGCGGCAGGGTTGGAGCCACCATTGGCTTGTGCACTTAGCATGCCATCACCTTCTGCAAAGTGCTTCAAAGCCAGGGTGGCTTCCCTGTAGCTCAACACAGCTTGAGCTGCATCCAGCGAAAATTGCAGAATGCCGCGGTTACTGGTAAGCCAGAGATTATTTTGTTGATCCGCCACCACCTGAAAGTATTTATCAAAGGGTAGTCCGGCGCTACGACCCAAAATACTGAGTGTGTTTTTGCTCAGATCGTACCGTACCAGTCCCCGGTCAGTGGTGATCCAGAGAAACTCTTGGTGAGGTAGCTCGAGAAAACCAAAGGCAAACTCAGCTGCATCCTGGCTATACAGATCGAGCGTATGGAGAGCATCATTCTGCCAAAAAGCCACACCGGTACCGGTGCCAATCCAGATACGGCCATCACTGCTTTGGTACAGTGCCATAATGTAATTTCCGGGCAGACCGGATGACATATCCAACTGTTCCATCCGGCCCTGATACCAACGATTTAGACCACGAGAAGTACCAATCCAGACACTGCCATCATCGGCAGGTAGAATAGCGCGTACTTCATTGGTCCAGAGGCCATCGTCCCGGGTAAACAGGCGGCTGGTGCCATCTGCTGCTATGGTGAAGAGTCCATGAGCATAGCTGCCAAACCAAAGCTGCTGCTGTGCATCCTTTGCCAGGCTGAGAATGGATTCACGCAAAAAAGGGGCCGGGTGATTGAAAGGTTCAGCCAATTGATGACGGATATGAGAAACACCACGACTGGTGGCGGCCAATACCGAGCCATCTGCCAGTGGCAGTACAGCCCGGACAAAATTATCGGCCAGACCATGCTGGCTGGTGATGGAGGTAAAAGGAGCATTGCGCAGCCGGAATAGCCCACCGTTGGTGCCAACCCACAAACTGCCTTCGGTATCCTTATGCAGGGCCAGGATCCGGTTAGCAGGCTTATTGCTGTCGGTACCCAATCCTTCCAGGCCGCTGCTGTCCAGTCGAAACAGGCCATCGCTCAGTGTACCAATCCAAAGGGTGCTTTCCTCCATCAACAGAGCCGAGGCCGCCATGGTCAGCTCCGGGTGTATAAGGGCAAACCCTTGCTGTACGCTACCGGTAAATACGCCCTGCTCAGTGGCAACGATGATGTGCCCGGTGTGATCCAGTGCCAGGCTAAACACTGGCCCGACAGGCAAGCCATCTTCTGGCTGGATGGGGGTTATGTTGTTTTCTTCCACCAAAAACAACCCTTTGGCAGTGCCGACCCAGATGGCGCCCGAGTCACTTTCGGCCAGGCTATACATGGCTTCATCCATCAATGCTGGGCTGCTAATACGGTCACGGTGACCGTCCACTTCTTGTCGCCATAGCCCTGCACCCTCTGTGGCAATCCATAAACGTTGCTGTTGATCATACAACAAGGCACGTACCAACGCAGCCGCAGCAGGCAGTGGGGACCATTGATTCTGTTGATAGCGAACAATACCACCACGTGAGCCAGCAGCCATCAACGAATTATTGTCACCGGTATACAAGGCAAAGATGCCAGAATCGGGCAGGCCAGTCGTGGCACTGCGATCAAAGACCGTAAAGCTGCGTCCGTTATAACGGGCTATCCCTTCCCAGGTAGCAAACCACAAATAACCGTCGTCGGTTTGTGCGATGCTGTTGATGGTGTTGTGGGGTAAACCATCGCGGGTGGTCCATTGCTCAAGAAAGAAGTGTTGCAGTGAGTCGTTTGGCGTTAAAGCGAGGAGCGAGAAGCTGAAGAAAAAACAAAGCGTATTGCAGACAAGGGCCAGCTTAGAGCGGAAGGTCCCCGGCAGTATGCAGGGACCAGGCGAAACATCAGACTCAGAAGGGGATATCATCATCAAAGTCGATAGGCGGCTCCATCGGCGGGCGTTGCTGCTGTTGATTTTGCGGCCGTTGAGCTGGAGCACTTTGTTGGAAACCACTTTGTTGTGGCTGCTGATAACCGCCGGCAGGGGCTTGCTGCTGGAAGTTGCTTTGCGGAGCCCGTTGTTGCATTGGCGCTTGCTGGCTTTGATAGCCCCCGCCGGCATTCTGGCCTTCATTGCGCCCATCCAGCATTTGCATTTCACTGGCAACGATTTCAGTGGTGTAGCGCTCAATATTGTCTTTATCGGTCCACTTGCGGGTTTTAAGCTTGCCTTCCAGATAAACCTTGGAGCCTTTGCGCAGGTACTCGCCGGCAATCTCCGCCAGGCGCTGATAAATAACCACCCGGTGCCATTCGGTTTGCTCTTTCATTTCACCGGTGTTTTTGTCTTTCCAGCTCTCAGAGGTAGCCACGCTTAAGTTGGCAACGGCACCGCCTTGCGGCATATAACGTACCTCTGGGTCATTGCCCAGATTTCCGACCAAAATCACTTTATTTACACCACGTGCCATGAATTTATTCTCCTCGCTTGATCACGGGCTCTGACATTATTGTTGCCAGACCTTATCGCCTTTATGTTCAGAGTATACCATGGTATCAGGGCATTCAAGCTGGAAAAGTCCAATAAAAAAGAGGCTGTCTTATACAGCCTCTTAGTGTCATTACCTTGGCAAACTACCCGCGGCTAGTGCTGCTTTCTACGACGGGCATAAGCACCCATACCAAGTAAAGACAAGCCAAACAAGGCCAGTGTGCCAGGTTCCGGCACCGGACGAACATCAATGCGGGCTACTGTGTACAGGGTGCTAAGCTGATTTTCGCCAGTCCAAATTTTTACGGTTCCATCCCCTTGGTCTTCCACGAAGGTGCCAGGCCCTGCCATGTAGCCAAAAGACAGGGAATAGATGTAGTCACCAATGAGCAGAGGAATATTGACTTCCAGCACTTCCGTTTGCAGTACGTCATCACAGATAGTGATATTGCCACCTGGCCTTGGATCGTCGCAAGGCTCTTCGTTCAGAGTTTCGTTGAAATTCACATTGTTGATACCGGCGGTTGCAAACACCAGATCATTGGTTGGTGTCAGCAGTTCGAACATCGCTGCTACCTGAACAAAGTTTAACCAGCCGCCTGAGGCCCAAAGGGTAAAGTTGGAATGATGAAATGCATCAATGACAAACCAGCCACCGTTGGTGGTAATAGATGCATAGCTGAACGGGTTGTGCTCTACTTCTAAAAAGCTGGTATCGCTGCCATTTGCCGGGTCACCCCAGGTGACTCTGAGTGGGTCACCTGTGATAGCATCGCTGCCAGAGTAGCTGATGCCACAAGGATCTACGCCAGGATTGCAGGTCCCACTGCCATTTACAAAGCCGCCGCCTACATTGAAATTAAACTCGGTAATCGGTGCTGCAAAAGTATGGGCTGACAACAAGCAGGCGGCACCTGCTAACAGTCCTAAGGTTGTTTTATGTTGTGTTTTCATCGTTGCCTTCCTTTGTCGATTGAGCAAAATATGCCCTGCAAGGAAGAAATTTGCATAGAAAATGCCAACTTTTTTTATAAAGCTAATTCAGTAGATTATAAATTACATGACTCAGTGGTGAGGGTGAAATGTAAACAAACTCGACATTACTGCTGCTGCAGGGCCTGCAGCTGTTGATAGTCAAAACGACCGGCTTCTACTTTCAGGTAACAGCGCTGTTCCTGAAGCACCAGAGTTGCTTCAATCACCCCAGGTAAGTTGCTTAGCTGCTGCAGCAATGCTTTGGCTTCCTCATCGCCGTTGTGTGGTAGCTTGATGCTTAAACGTTCCGCTTTGGCAGTGATGGTCATGCCAAAAGTAAGACACATCCATAAAGTCGCCAGCAAGGCACTTAACACAAAGACTGCTGGCAGACCAAAGCGGCTGGCCACCAGTCCACCGACCAAACCACCCAGGAAAGCACCAAAAAACTGCGCGCTGGAATACAGCCCCATGGCCGTACCCTTTTGACCTGCTGGAGCCTGGCGCGACAGCAATGCTGGCAGGCTGGCCTCCAGGTAATTAAAGCCGGTAAAAAACAGCAGCAGCGCAGTTGCCAGCAGCGGCAACTGTGCCGGGCCCAGCCAGAACAGCAGAGCAGCACTTAGTAACAGCAATAACGCCAACCGAAAGAAAACAACTTCTTGCTGCCTGCGGACGCTAACAATGATCATCGGTACCATCAGCACAAAGGAAGCAAACAATACCGGCAAATAGAGTTGCCAATGCGTCTCACTGGCAAAATCCAGTGCCAACAGCTGCTGGGGTAAGGCAATAAAGAGCGCTGTGAGTAGAAAGTGCAGCAGCAAAATACCCAGATTCAACCGCAGTAGTTGCGGTGAACGCAACAGTTTGCCAAGCAAGGCAGGCACGGCCAGAGTTTCGCGCTGTGGCGCCTGATTGATGGCTTTGGGGGTACGCAGCACCAGCCCCATGGCAAGAACCGCCATAACAGCCGTAAACCAAAACACGCCACTTAAACCGGCACGGGCGGCGATCATCGGCCCCAGCACCATGGCAGCGGCAAAAGACAACCCTATGCTCATGCCGATAATGGCCATCACTTTGGGGCGTTGTTCTTCGCGGGTCAGATCGGCAGCCAGCGCCAGCACGGCACCGGCAATGGCCCCGGCCCCTTGCAGCACCCGGCCAAAGGTCACCATATAAACCGAGTCGGCCAGCGCAGCCACTACGGAGCCGAGCGCAAAGAGGCCAAGGCCAAGCAGCATCACCTGATGGCGGCCAATTTTATCCGACAACCAGCCCATTGGAATTTGCAGCAGCGCCTGGGTAAAACCATAGGCACCTATGGCCAAACCAATCCACAGTGGCGAGAAACCAGCCAGTTCGCTGCCATAAATGGCAAAAACAGGCAGCAGCATAAACAGGCCCAGCATCCGGCTGGAAAAAACCAGCGCCAGCGCTGTGGCCGCTTTCTTCTCGGCAGAAGTTAACTGATGCGATGTCGGTTGCATAAGCCTTTGAGTGGTAGTGACAGCAGCGCCGGAGTATACCACAGCCCCATTGTCAGATGCACCGCTCCTGCTGAGTGGAAAAGAGTTCATGTTCATTTAATCCAAGGTTGAAAACAAATTAGCGCACAACCTAAACCAGAGAAGGTTTTACAGCGTTCTGTCTGGATGGCAACTTTGCCGCAGTGCAAAGTTAGTGTATATTTGTACAGTTTTTATCATTAGCCAACCCGGCTGCCCGCTGCAGGTAACAGAACGCATGGATAAAATTTCAATTCGTGGAGCCCGTACCCACAACCTGAAGAACTTTTCGCTCGATATTCCGCGCGATAAGCTGATTGTGATCACCGGTTTGTCCGGCTCCGGCAAGTCGTCGCTGGCGTTCGACACCCTCTATGCCGAAGGGCAGCGCCGATACGTCGAGTCGCTGTCGGCCTATGCCCGTCAGTTTCTGAGTATGATGGAAAAGCCGGATGTCGATCTGATTGAAGGCTTGTCACCGGCCATTTCGATTGAGCAAAAATCCACTTCGCACAATCCGCGCTCGACGGTCGGCACCATCACCGAAATTTACGATTACCTGCGGCTGTTGTTTGCCCGGGTAGGCGAGCCGCGCTGCCCGGAGCATGATTTGCCCCTGGCGGCCCAGACCATCAGCGAAATGGTGGATAAAGTGCTGGCGCTGCCGGAGGGCAGCAAAATGATGGTGCTGGCGCCTGTGGTACAAGACCGCAAGGGCGAGCACGTTAAGCTGCTGGAAAGCCTGGCGGCGCAGGGGTACATTCGGGCCCGCATTGATGGCGAAATCTGCGATTTAAGCGATCCGCCGACGCTGGAGCTGCACAAAAAGCACAGCATTGAGGTAGTGATCGACCGCATTAAAGTACGGGCCGATATCCAGCAGCGGCTGGCCGAGTCGCTGGAAACGGCGCTGCAGCTGTCCGGTGGTGTAGTGCGGGTGGCCGATATGGACGACCCGGGTAAAGAAGAGCTGGTGTTCTCGGCCAACTTTGCCTGCCCTACCTGCGGCTACTCGATGACCGAGCTGGAGCCGCGGATGTTTTCCTTTAACAACCCGGCCGGTGCCTGCCCTAGTTGCGATGGTTTGGGGGTAAAGCAATTCTTCGATCCGGCCAAGGTGGTCAGCAATCCGGCGCTCAGTCTGGCTGGCGGGGCGATTCGCGGCTGGGATAAACGTAGTTTTTATTACCATCAGATGCTGCTGTCGGTGGCCGAACATTACGGCTTTTCGGTCGACACCCCTTTTGCTGATCTGACTAAGAAACAGCAACAGGCGGTGCTCTATGGCAGTGGCAGCACCGCCATCGACTTTAGTTACGTCAATGATCGCGGCGATGCGGTGCGCCGGCGCCATCCGTTTGAAGGCATTTTGCCCAATATGGAGCGGCGCTACCGCGATACCGAGTCGAATTCGGTGCGCGATGAACTGGTGAAATACATGGCCAGCCAGCCCTGCCCCAGCTGCAACGGCAGCCGGTTGCGCGAAGAAGCGCGCCATGTTTTTATTGGCCAGACCAACCTGCCGATGGTGACCGAGCGCTCGATTGGTGATTGCCTCGATTTTTTCCAGCAGCTCAGCTTAACCGGTCAAAAAGCCAAAATTGCCGAAAAGGTACTGAAAGAAATTCAGGATCGGCTCAGTTTTCTGGTCAATGTCGGCCTGAACTACCTGACCTTATCGCGCAGCGCCGAAACTCTGTCCGGCGGCGAAGCGCAGCGCATCCGGCTGGCCAGTCAGATTGGCGCGGGTTTGGTGGGTGTGATGTATGTGCTGGATGAACCTTCGATTGGCTTGCATCAGCGTGATAACGACCGCTTGCTAGGTACCCTGACGCACCTGCGCGATCTGGGCAATACGGTGATTGTGGTCGAGCACGACGAAGATGCCATTCGCAGCGCCGATCATATTCTGGATATTGGCCCGGGCGCCGGGGTGCACGGCGGCCAGGTGGTGGCGCAGGGCACGCTGGACGACATCAAAGCCTGCGAACAATCGCTGACCGGCCAGTACCTTAGCAACAAGCGACGGATTGAAGTGCCGGCAGAGCGCACGCCGCTGACCGATAAGTGGCTCAAAGTGTTGGGTGCCAGCGGCAATAACCTGAAAAAGGTCGATTTGGCCATTCCCTTTGGCTTGCTGACCTGTGTTACCGGTGTGTCGGGCTCGGGCAAGTCTACCTTAATCAACGACACCCTGTACCGGGTGGCGCACAAGGTGCTGAACAAGGGCGAAGGCAGTGATGCAGCGCCACACAAAGCCATCGAAGGGCTGGAGCACTTTGACAAAGTGATCGACATCGATCAAAGCCCAATTGGCCGCACCCCACGCTCCAATGCTGCCACTTACACCGGTATTTTCACCGGGGTGCGCGAGCTGTTTGCCGGTACCCAGGAAGCGCGTTCGCGCGGTTATCAGGTCGGGCGTTTCAGCTTTAACGTCAAAGGCGGGCGTTGCGAGGCCTGTCAGGGCGATGGCGTGATTAAGGTGGAAATGCACTTTCTGCCCGATGTCTACGTGCCCTGTGATGTCTGTAAGGGCAAGCGCTACAACCGCGAAACGCTGGAAGTCAAATACAAAGGCAAAAGCATCCACGAAGTGCTGGATATGACGGTGGAAGATGCACTGGAGTTCTTCCAGGCCATTCCGGCCATTAAGCGCAAGCTGCAGACCCTGATGGATGTCGGGCTGTCCTACATCAAGCTTGGCCAGTCGGCCACCACCTTATCCGGTGGTGAAGCCCAGCGGGTGAAGTTAGCCCGCGAGCTTAGCAAGCGCGATACCGGCAAAACCCTGTACATTCTGGACGAGCCCACCACCGGTTTGCACTTTTACGATGTGCAGCAACTGCTGAACGTGCTGCACCGGCTGCGCGATCACGGCAATACCGTGGTGGTGATCGAGCACAACCTGGATGTGATCAAAACCGCCGACTGGATTGTCGACTTAGGCCCCGAAGGCGGCAGCGGTGGCGGCGAAATCCTGGTAGCCGGCACGCCGGAGCAGGTTGCTAAGTGCAAGAAGTCTTTTACCGGGCATTATCTGAAGCCGTTGTTGGGGTAGTGGGCATGAGATGTTGTAGAAACATTGCAAAAGTCCCATTTTGGGACTAAGATGGTGGCTATGCGGATCATTGCATTGTCGACACTAAAGTCATTTTGGGAGTTAAACCCCGAGTACATAGATGCAAAAGAGCCAGCTTTATCATGGTATCGCTTTGTGCAAAAAGCAAATTGGCATGCGCCGGCAGACGTAAAAAATGACTTTAGACATGCAAGTATTTTAAAAGATGGCAGGGTTGTGTTTAACATTGCCGGTAATAAATATCGGCTTGTGGTCTGGGTAAATTATCACTACCAAGTGGTGTATATACGCTTTATTGGAACTCATGCAGAGTACGATACGATAGATGTTCAACGTATTTAACAACGGGAGGTAGCAACATGGAGATAAAACCCATCAAAAATGATGCTGACTACCGTGCAGCATTGCAAGAGGTTGAGGCCTTGATGTTGGCAGCGCCGGATACAGCTGAAGGTGAGAAATTGGATGTGCTGGTCACCTTGATTGAGGCTTACGAAGCGAAACACTTTCCGATGGAATTACCCGATCCGGTAGAGGCCATTAAATTTGAAATGGAGCGCAAAGGCTTATCGGTAAAAGATCTTGAGCCTATGATAGGCAAGAGCAACCGGGTGTATGAAATTTTAAATTACAAACGCTCTCTGACGTTAAATATGATCTGGCGTTTACACGAGGGGCTGGGTATACCGGCTGAGTCACTCATTAAACCTTCGGCTAAGTTGCCGACTTAGCCGCTGAAATTAAGGGAGCCGTAGTCACAAAGCAAAATGCTTTTGACTGATCACCTGTATAATCTGTTGCCATCATCGCTATGTTATCATTGCAGCAATGTATCCCGCGCACTAAGGAAAGTAGATGAACCCATCACAGAGGAACAACAACGAGATACTAAAGCAGCGCCGCCTGGCGGTGCCGGTATGGCTAAAAATTGCTGGTTGGTTGGTACTGGGCTTTTATGGTGTCGTTTTTCTGTTTGCCACGATTTATTTGCTGGGCGGTGATGCGTCTACTTCCTTTACTTTCTCGGAGTATACGCTGCAACATCCATTCAGGGTGCTTGCAATGCTGTGGGGCGGGTTTGCTTTGATGGCCATATGCTTTTATGGATTGCTGCGCGGGTACTATGCTGGTCTGTTCAGTTGCCTGGTGCTGAGCTATCTGGGGTTGGCGGATGCGGTCTATAGTTTTGCAACCACAGGTAACTTGGACTTAACCCTACTGATTAGCCTAATTGTGCTTACCCAGCTGCATAAGGTTTGGCGGCGCTGGCGTTTGTTTGCGCAAAGTGAAGCTCTGCTGACTCCCACTAATCGGTAATCTTTTCTATCAAACCACACAACCGCTCGATTTTCTCATTGCTCAGTTGCCGGTAGTCAAAATACGGGCAAACCAGCAAGCGCTGCTGTTTATCCATGGCAAACTCGTGATCCAGCCAGTCGAGTTGGGCGTCAAGGCCGCCAGCCAGCAGCACTCTAGCGTGGGTGCGGCCGGCGATGATATGCAGGGTGTTACTGGTCGGCTGCAGCTGCGGCGCGCTAAACAGCAGTGCTGCGCTGCTGCCTGCTTGCAGCAGGTGCTGGTCACGATAGCTTTGCCAGCTGGTACTGGCTTGTTTCAGAGGCTGCAGGGCTTCTGGCAATGCTTGCACCAGTTTGGCGTACACATTAAACAGCTTACGCCAGCCATTGCCGCAAGCCTGATTGATGCTGTCGATTTCGCCGCGGCACAGTGGCTGTACCCCGTTTAACTGCGCATACTCCTGCATCGGTGGCCGTTTTGCCACATAAACCCGCAGCATGGCATTGGCATCGCCCAGCCCACAGCCATGCTTCATGCCGGCCGCTCCTGCAGTTCAAAGCCAGACTCAAAATGCCGGGCCTCGCCAATGGTTGGGTCGTTGAAGCTAAGCTGTTTGGCCAACAGCTGCAACGGCTGACTGAAATTGGGGGCCTGCTTGGGCAACAGTTCGGGGTAATAGCGATCGTACAAAATTGGCACGCCCAGGCTGAGCATATGTAGCCGCAGTTGATGGGTTTTGCCGGTATGGGGCTGCAATTGAAAGAGCCCCAACTCCCCGCTGCGTTCAGTCAGCTCGATGGTAGAGCGGGCATTGGGCTCGCCTGCGGCAATGCGGTTGATAAAGCCTGGCTTGGCTTTCTCAATGCGGTTGTCTATCTGCCAGCGCTGTGGCAAGGCCACTTGCTGCAGCTGTGGTGTCAGCCGGGCTACCGCCTGATACTGCTTCTGAATGCTGCCTGTGACAAACAACTGGTAGTAGCCGGGGCGGCTTTTAGGGTTTAACGAAAACAGCACCAGGCCGGCGGTGTCGCGATCCAGCCGGTGCACTGGGACCAGATCGACCAGGCCGGTATCACGCTTTAGCCGGGCCAGCAGGCATTCATTGACGTAATCGCCACCCGGCGTTACTGGCAAAAAGTGCGGCTTGTCGGCAATCAGGATATGCTCATCCTGATACAGGATACGATGGGCAAAGGGGATCACCGGCTCGGCCGTCACTTCGCGGTAATAACAGACCCGCCGGCTGGGTAAAAATGGTGTCTGCTCGCTGATAAGCTCCCCATGATGCCAGTGCACCTTGCCCGCTGCCATGCGCTCACGCCAGATGGCTTCACCTATGTTGGGAAAGCGCTGACACAAAAACTCAAATACGGTAGGACAGCCATTGCTGGTGGGTGGTAAGGTAATTTCAGAGGCAGTTTTGGCAATCGACACGGCAAGTTCCCAGTTATACAGCATGAGTGTACCACAAAGCCGCACTCGCTGTGGTCTGTTGGATACTGAGCTATGAAAATGATTGTATTTCGCATTTAAGCTGGCGATAATCCATTTTTGCATGCAGGAGTTCACGATGCGTATTCAACGCCACAATCCAAGTCAGCGCTGGTCCGATGCCACCGTATTTAACGGCATCGCCCACTTTGTTGAAGTACCGGAGGATACCAGCGCCGATATGGCGGGTCAGGCCCGGCAGATTTTCCAGCTGGCAGAGCAAACCCTGGCGGCCCTTGGCAGCGATCACAGCAAGTTACTCAGTGCCACTATTTTCATTACCGATAGCAGTCAGGTCGATGCTTTTAACCAGTGCTGGGATGCCTGGCTGCCGGCAGGCTGTGCACCATCACGCGCCTGCATCAAGGTAGAACTGCTGGATCCAGCCATGCTGGTTGAAATTGCCTTTGTGGCAGCTTGTCCGGAATAAAGGAGCTTAGAATGAACAAAATCATCATCTTGCTGGCTGCTGCCAGCTGTTTAGTAAGCGTTGCACAGGCTGATCCGGTGCAGTTTGGCGGCGAAGTGCAGCAGGAAAAATTAGTTGCTTTAAGCAGTATCCTGGCTGCCCCGGAACACTATTTGGATCAGGAAGTGACAGTGCAGGGTACCATCGCTGCAGTCTGTGAGAAAATGCATTGCTGGATGCGCTTTGAAACGACAGAGCATCAACCGGCGTTTCGTATCAAGGTGCGGGATGGTGACATGGTGTTTCCGGTAAGCGCCAAAGGCAAAACTGCTTATGCAACCGGCATTTTGCAGCCCTGGCCAGGTGCTGACAGTGCACGGTATCAATTGGTGCCGATAGCCGTCTTGATTGAAACTGCTGAGTAAAATACTGCCGACAGCAAAAAGGGCACTCAGGGTGCCCTTTGCAAGATCATAAACTATGGTTTAGAACTGGCCAGTAACGCCCAGGTGCCAAATGTTCAGACCTGATTCGTCACGGTTGCTGCCGTAGCCAGCTGCCAGTGCCCAATTCTGGTTGAAGAAGTGCTTAGCTTTGAAGCCGTAGCTTTTGCTGCGATTGTAAGTAACTGCAACTGAAGTCATACGGGTGAAGTAGAAACCTACTTCTGCTTCCCACTCATTGCGCTCGCCGTCAAAGCGCTCAAATTCAGCGCCCACAGTGATAAAACGATCATCACCCAGAGCAGCGAAGTACTTGCTGCTGATGCTCTGGTAGTCGAAGTCATCATCGGTGCTTACGGTAAAGCCGATGTAGTCGTTGCCTTCCAGCTGTACATTGTAGCTGGCAGAGAACAGGTAAGAAGTGCTTTCGCTGCGTGGGCGAATGGCTTCAGCGCGAACGATGAAGTCATTTGAAAACAGGTAGCCCAGGCCCAGTGTATTGGTATGGAAATCGCTGTTGCGCAGGTGAGCTGCAGAAACTACAACACCTGAATCGGTAAAATATTCGCCACCCAGACCATACAGGTTGGTGCTATCGGCGCGGCTATAACCAGCCTGGATGTTGGAAGTTTTGTTGATGTACTCAAACTGATCCAGCGGACCAAGTACAGTTTTGCTGTCCAGGAAGTAGGTGGCTTCCAATGCGCGTACATTGGCAGAGTTACCGCCTTGACGGATATGATCCCACTCCAGAGAAGAGATCAGTTGGTAATCATTGGCGATGGCAGAAGCGGATGCTGCAACTGCAACGAATGGAAGTGCATATTTTAACATCATAGTGTTATGTCCTTGTCCTGTTGGTGTCACGGCGGCGGATTCTAGGGGGGCAATGATGTAATGTAAAGTCATACCAGTGTCATAAATTGTTTTTTGGGTGTTAACTGTTGGATTGTTATGCAAATTGATTAAAAGTAAATCAGTCTGGAGCCGTTGCCTGACGAGGTAGCTGTGGCTGCTAGCGGAGTCTGTCTGGTGGGTAACAACTGAGCGTTGGGGATGAGGCCAGGCAGCTTTTGCTGCCTGGGCGAGGAGATATTAGCTGTCTTTTTGCAGCAGATAATCTACCAGTTGCTCCAGCTCGGAGGCGAAGTTACGGCCATCCAGATTGGAGTTATTTATTTTGTATTTGCCGTTAATGACAAAGGTAGGGACACCGGTCAGCACGCGTGAACGGGACATTTCATTTTGTTCGTTGCGCATCACAGTGGCGCCCATACGCACGGCAAAGCTGTTGATGCGGCTATCGTACTCGTCTGCTGCAATGCCAACACCCAGGGCGATGGTACGGACATCATTGTCGTTACGTATTTGCTGGCGCTGACGGTGGATATGGTTGAAGACAGCTGTTGAGAAAGCATTACCTCTGTCCAGTGCATCGGCGACGATATAGGCTCGGGCCAGCGTATTTTGCACTTCCGGTGAGGCGCCCCGCACAAAATCCACATGGACTTTTTTAAACTGAGTGCCTTCTGGCAGGTTATCACTTAGCTGCTGTACAACCGGTTCGATACTGGCACAGCCGCCGCAGAAAAAGGAGAAGTACTCTTTTAACTCTGGCTTGTCGGTGCCTTGCTCTGCTATTACCTCGTAGTGCTTGCCTTCAACAAAGGTCTGGGCGTAAGCCGGGGCTGCCAGCAAGACCGTGGCTACCAATAAAGCAAACAACGTTTTCATCATGGAAGTTCCTTTCATAAAGTACAACAATCTGATTGGGCTAGCCTAGCAAAAAAGCCTCGTTTTGCCCATGGCTGGCCTATTAAAAACCGGCCTGCAGCGATAACGGGGGCTGGCGCAGCTGAAACAATTGTTCTTTTAACACCAAAGCCTGCTGCTCCCAGTATTTGTCTGTGGCAAACCATGGAAAGTTCATTGCAAAAGCCGGATCATCCCAACGTCGTGCCAGCCAGGCCATGTAATGAATTATACGCATGGCACGCAAGGGTTCGATCAGTTTCAGCTCCGCCGGGTTAAAATCGCAATATTGTTGGTACTCCTCCAACATGATGTCCAGATACAGCAACTGGTCGGCACGCTCACCCGACAGCATCATCCACAGATCCTGAATCGCCGGACCCATACGACAGTCATCCAGATCGACAAAAAAGGGCCCTTGTTGATCAATGAATAAATTACCGGCATGACAGTCCCCATGCACCCGAATTAACTGCCTGGGTTGATACAAGGCAGTTGCTTCGGTGATAACCTGGTCCAATACGGTAAAAAATGCATTGTGCATATGCGCTGGGATGTGCGGGCACTGCTGCAGCACCTGCCGGCTTTGCAGCAAGTGGCTATCGGTACTGAAGCTTGGGCGCTGTTGAAACACCTTGCTTTGTCCCACCTGGTGCAGACGCCCTAAAAATCGACCTAGTTGGGCCAATTGTTCTTCGTTGTCCGTTTCCAGGGTGCGCCCCCCTCTGCTGGGAAACAGCGCAAAATAGCCACCGGTATAAGGCAATACGGATTGACCGGCCAGCTTTATGGGGGCGACCACCGGCACATCGGCGGCCAATAGCTCGTAGGTAAAGTCGTGTTCCTCCTGCAACTGGGCATGGCTCCAGCGTTGCGGGCGGTAGAATTTGACGACCCAGCGCTGGATCTCTGGCTGCTCTGGCAATTCGCCGATAAATTGATAGACCCGGTTCTCATAGCTATTGAGAGGGGTTAAGCCAGAATGAATGACAAAGCCGATATGCTCCAGTGCATCCAGTACGGCATCAGGTGTTAAATCGGCAAAACAAAAAGCGGACATGGGGCTCCTATAGTCGCTGCAGGCAAGAACATGCAGCGACTATAGCATGACTTAGCGTCTGGAGAAGAAGCGGTTGGTTTGTGAGACTTCGATATCTGGCTGCCCTTCAATGGTGACCGTAAAGGTGATGTCACTAATGGGTTGCTCCAGCTCCCAGGGATCGGCAGCCAGACTGATTGGCAGGCTGGCAGTCTCACCGCCGGCTACGGTTAGCTCGGTAGGGCCTATCCAACGAACATCAGCCAGCCCCGACATTGAAAACACAAAGGTTTGCGCTTGTTGTGACTTATTAATGATACGCAGCGTATAGGTATTTTCCACCCAACCCTCACTGGTATCACGGTACAAGGCTCCGCGGTCTCGCAGAATATCAAACTCCAGCGGCTGCCGGCTGTATAAGGTATAAACAAAGGCCAGACAAACGATCACCAGTACTGTGAAATAGCCCAGCAGCTTAGGCCTTAGCACATGGGCACCTTTGCCTTGCAGCCGGTTTTCCGTAGTGTAGCTAATTAAGCCTTTTGGATAGCCCATTTTGCTCATGGTATCGTCGCAGGCATCAATGCAGGCACCACAGTTGATGCACTCGTACTGCAGGCCATTGCGGATATCGATGCCGGTCGGACAGACATGCACGCACAGGTTGCAGTCGATGCAATCTCCCAGACCTTTGGCTTTGTAATCGGTATCTTTACGGCTACGTGGGCCACGGGTTTCCCCCCGACGCTCATCGTAAGCCACCGTGAAAGTATCTTTATCGAACATTGCCGATTGAAAGCGGGCGTACGGACACATATGAGTACACATAATCTCACGCATCCAGCCGGCATTGCCATAGGTGCAGAAGGTGAAAAACAACACCGAGAGCGTGGCCCAGAAACCGGCCTGTAGAGTGAAAAAGTTCAGAAAGAGTTGGTCCACCGGGGTAAAGTAGCCCACAAAAATCAAGGCTGTTAACAAGGCAAAGGCTACCCAACAGAGGTGGGTAAGAAACTTTTTACCGAATTTACTGATACTCCATGGCTGCTGGTCCAGCTTCATGCGTTGGTTACGACTGCCCTGAATCTTTTCTTCAAACCACATAAAGATAAAAGTCCAGACCGATTGTGGGCACAAATAACCACACCAAACCCGGCCATAAAACGTGGTAACAAAGAATAAGGCATAGGCCGCTATAATAAAGAGCCAGGCCAGAATGGTGAAGTCCTGTGGCCAGAGCGTCAGGGCAAAGATACTGAATTTTTGTTCAGCGATATTCAGCAAAATGGCTTGCTCACCGTTGTACCGCAGCCAGGGTAGCAGCATAAACAGGCCCATAAAAAAGAAGCCCATGTAACGCCGTATAGCCTGATGCATGCCCTTCATGGCCCTGACATAAATGCGATCACGCGATGGGTAACGGCCTGGTGGTGTTTGCTCTGGCTTATGCAGCTTTACGTCTACCGGAATATTTTTCACATCAATCTTATTGGTCACGGTTACCTCTGCCCTGGCATGCATCAGCAGACAACGATTCTGCTGACTGCAGTATACCATTTCTTTGGATGGTGTTCAGGAACAGTGCTTTTACTTTGGTCGGATGCAGACAAATGTTCCGGCAATCAGGTATGATCAAGCTATCTGTACTCAGGAAAAGCTTTGCCATGAAAAAGCTACTGTTCATTTTGCTGGTCATTCTGTTGCTGGCGACCTTTTCTGATCATCCCAGAGTGAGTCCCTATAAAGAATGGCTGTTTCAGCAGTTTTATCAAATGGCCGGATTGACCAGCCGCTCTGGTGAAGCTCAGGCCTTACGCAACATTGACCGACTCTTTGCTGAGTTAGGGCAAGAGCTGGGTGAAGGCCAGCGGGCACAATTGCAACGGGCAGCATCGTCGAAACAGGAGCTGCTGTTATTCCGGCAGCGGTATTGCATCGATGGTGACTTTAATCCGTTGCTGTTTGGCGAACCACTGCGCAAAGCCTGTGGCATTATCGACAGTCAGTATGACATCCTGATGCGACACTGAGCTTGCGGTATATCAATAAAATTACTTTAGGAGATACTGATGCGTGTTTGTGGGGTAGATATTAAAAGCAATGAAGCCATTATTTGTCTGATGACGCTGGAGCAGGGATTATTTCAATTGCCGGATTGCCGCCAGCAGCGTTTTGCCCTCTTGCAGGATAAGGACGCCGAGTCTGTTCGCAAGTTTCAGTTTACACTGCAAAAATTTTTGCAGGACTATAAAGTAAGTCAGTTAGTTATTCGGGAGCGGCCGCAAAAAGGCAAATTTGCCGGTGGTGCTGTGGGCTTTAAGATTGAAACGGCCTTGCAACTGTTGCCGGATATTAACGTAGAGCTGCTATCTGGTCAGCAGATTAAAGACCAGCTCAGTCGTAACCCGCTGCTCATCGATTTTAAAGCCACGGGCTTAAAAGGCTTTCAGCAAACCGCTTTCGAAACTGCTTATGCCTGGTTGCATCGTAAAGAATAAAGCGGGACCTTAGCTGGAGCCTGTTTTATCCGAGGGGGTAACGGGCTCTATCACCAGATCGGGTCTTGGGCTGGCTTGCTGAATTGCCTGCAACACCAAATGCCGGATAATTTTAGACTTTGCTTCACCTGTTAACTCACTAAGCTGATTCAGGGCCTCAATCGCTTCCTGGCTCAGAGTAAAAGTGGCATGGCGCATAGGCTGACGTGGGCCTGGCTCTTCGTCAGGCTGCAGTTGGCGCAGGTTTACGACCTTAGGCAAACCCATGGCATAATTGTTGGCATCATCAATAAACGCATCTACATCGACGGATTTTCGTTCAGACGGCGTAGACTTTTTTTTCAGATCCTGCAGACCCATCTTCTTGTATCGCCTTCATCGACAGCAGTTCAGTAATAATATCCCGGATTTCTACAGCGGCTTTGCCATCCGGATCGATGTCCATCACCGATAAGCCTTTCTCTTCGCTGTCATCATAGATGTTACGGCTGTAGGTAATGGCTTCAAGGACTCGTAAGTTGAATGACTTACAGACTTCCTTGGCATCCAGAATACGGTTCGCCTGGTTCGGCAGGGATGGGCACTGTGTCATCACGCAGCCGACAATCATATCAGGATTGACCACATTGCTGGCGCTGACCAGATCTTCTAAATGCTCCAGTGTTTTCAGATCCCGTCGCTTGGGACGCAGAGGCAATAACACATGGCTGGCAACCACCATGGCCGAGCGCAGGGCAACACTGTCCTGGCCACCGCAGTCTACCACTACCACATCGTAATGCATTTCCAGGCTTTTCAGCTCGTACCGGATTTTGCCGTACATTTGTACGCAGTTAATCCAGGGCAGGTCTGGGTTCAGATGCCTTTCCTGTACCCAATCCGAGGTCGTTCGCTGTGGATCACAGTCGACCAGCATTACATTGGCTTGTTTTTCCCGGGTAAAATACACCGCGATGTTCTGTGCCAGACAACTTTTACCGCTGCCACCTTTTTCTCCACCGACTAACAGAATCATCTGTCTATCCTCATTTGCTGCTTTCAGTATTTGCTGCTTTCAGTGAAATGTTCCTGCGGAACCTACTAAAAAGTATAGGCTGGAACTTTAGAGTATGCGAATAATCAGCGCTGGAAATGAGCGGCGAAACACGCAAAGCTATTGGCAGCGAACTTCAGGTAATTTATCTGTGTATCCGATGTAACAATCGAACAAAAAATATGCGCTAAAGATTTCCAGTTTCAGCAAAAAACAAGTATCCTACTTAGCTCAGTTGGTAGAAAGGCGGGTACGCAATGGCAAATTACAGCGAAGTGAAAGCAGTGTGTGAGCGGTTGCAAAGGGAAGGGCGGCCTATTACGTTGGATATTCTGGCGAAACAGATTGATGGCAGTCGCTCCAGCATTGTGGTGCATTTTGACCACTGGTGTACAGAGTATCAGTACGATCCAGTGCAGGCTGCAGCCCTTGATGCCTCGACAGCAACCACCCGTGGCATCGCTTCGTTAACAGCACTGACTGAGAAAATGCCTGGTTCATTGAGTAAAATGCTGAAATTCAGTAAAAATAAAAAAGCCAATCAGGAAAAAGATGCCGGGCAAGCCGAACAAGCTCCGCCGGCAGAGGTGATGGAGGAGGCCGCTGATTTGGGTACTGAACCTGAGCAGACGCTGACTCAGCCGATGGAGCAGGCCAAAGAGCAGCCCAAAGAGCAGCCAACCGATGCAAAGGAAGCATCTGCAGAACCCGTTGAACAACCAGATCAAGAGCCGGCAGTTGCTGCGAAAACGTCTGCAACCGTTCATGGTGTGCCTAAGGCACAGACTTCCCAACCATCAGCTGCTGTGACAGCGGCTTCTTTAACTGAGCACGATGACATGATTGAGCAATTGGAACTTCAGATTGAACAACTCGAACTGCAGCAGCAAGATATGCAGCAGGAAATTGACCAACTGCGTGAACGTTCGAAAGAGTTGACGGAAGACAGCCAGGATTTGCATCAGCAATTTACCGATGCGCAGCAACTGGCGATTGAACGCCAAAAAGCACTGAATGAATTGCAGCAACAATTAGTGGCTCAGCAGGCAGAGTTGAATCGCTTGAAAGATCAGTTGCTTGAAGTTGAGCAACAGCGGGATGAAGCTGTGCAGGCGAAACGGCAGGGGGATGAGCAATACGAACTGTTGGCGCAAAAATTGGACGCGTTGCAACTGGCCAATGCTGAGTTGCAAGCCGGTGCCAGCTCGAAGCATTCTGAGCATATCAATAAGCTGGAACAAAGCCTGGAGCAAACTCAGCAAGAGCTGAATCTGCAAAAGCAGCAGTTGCCGATCCTTGAGCAGCAATTAAAAAAAGCCGAAGAGTCTCGGACTGCTGTGCAGCACAAGTTGGATGAAGAGCAGCAAGCTTACCGGGCTATGGAAACCAAATTGAGCGATTCTCAGCAGCATGCTGCTGAGCTGAGCGAGCAGTTAAAGCAGCTGGCAGCTGAGCGCGACCAGGCGCTGCAACAACTGAGTGACGTTAAAGAGAGTAAAGAAGAGCAGGAGCAACGCTTAAAAGAGCAAGCCGAAGAGTTGGAGCAATTGGCCTCGAAGCTGCCGGAGATGCGTTCTGAGCATGAGTTCAGTGAGCAAGAACAGGAATTAAAGCGGCTGCGGTCACGCTTGCAAGTGATGGAAAGCAAGATTGCTCACCTGCAAAATACCAATTCCATGCTAAAAGAGCAAAGTGAAGTTACTACCGGCCATCAAACCCGGCAGCGGGAAACCATTAAATTACAACGCGAAGAGAACAAGCAACTGCGTGAAGCCCAGCAGCAGTATCTGCAGGAGAAGGAGCAGTTGCAGCAACGTTGTCTTAAGCTGGAAGAGCAATTGAACTTTGTAAAGAGTAACTCCACCTCTACCATTGAACGTCTGACACTGTCTAACCAGCAAGCTCAGCAAAAGATCGTGGTACTGGAGCAGAAACTAAGTAAAGCAGCGACCCCTTCTTAAGGGGCGCTGCCGGTTCGTGAAGTGGAGGAGCTTAGCGAAAGCGCCGGCGGCGCAGCAACAAACCCAATAACAGCAGACCAGACCAGATAGACAATGAGCTGGCACTGTCAGAATCAGGTTGCTGAGGCTGTTGACCAATCAGGGTATTAGCGACGGGGCTTAAGCCGGCAGCTGTATTTGAACGTGGATCCACCACCACTACACTTTCAATCATCACCAGGTGTTCGGCTGTAACCGCTTTGTTGGCGGCAGCATCGGCGTTGCTGTAATTACGCAAAGGCATGCTGTCGGCAGCACCACCAAGATTATAGCGTGGCAGAGCAGCAATACGTTCCAGCACTTCCATGCCATGCTCTGATACCTGACCAAACACAGTAAATCCGCCATTTTGTGTATCCAGTCGCGGTGAACCGGCATGGTTGTCTTTCAGATTAAAAAACCACTGATTGGTGGCACTGTTGGCATTTCCGGATACCTTGGCCATGGCAATGGTACCGCGACGGTTGGACAGTTTGGGTTCATTCTGTACGGCTGGTTTGGCCGGGATAACTTTTAATGGCATGGCACCGCTGTATGTAAAACCACCGCCCTGCACTACAAAATCCGGCACCATCCGGTGGATAACACTGTTGTGGTAGCTTTCATCTTCTACGTACTTTAAAAAGTTTTCTACCGTTTTTGGCGTGACATCATCAAACAGATTTACTTCAAAGGTGCCTACCGATGTGCGAAACTCAACGATGGTAGCCTGTACTGAAAAGCACAAACCAGCACATACCAGGCCAGTGGCCATGAGCCGAGAAAGGGGTTTTTTCATGGTTATTTCCGCATGCTATGAATAGAGCAACAGCATACTTCACCAGAGGTGACAGCAACCAGTCTGGGTAACACTTAGTAACCAAAGGCTACCAAAAGCAACAGCTGTGATTGCGTTACAGCATCACAGCTCCAAGCAGCAGACTTACCAGAAACAGTGGGATTGCCCAGCAATGGAACTCCCGCCATAGTCCAGCTTGCCGGGCCAGCCGTAGTGCGATCAGGTTAGCCAGCGAACCAATAGCCAGACCAAAACCACCGACACTGACCCCCCAGCTAAGCGCGCGCCAGTCGTCGGTAAAGTTTTGCAGGAAGATAGCTGCTGGCACATTTGACAGGAGTTGCGATAATAAGGCGCCGGCGGTAAAAGCTCCGCCCGGCAGTTCCAGCGAGGAGCTTGCCAGTTGCTGCATTAGCGGTAGTTGCGCCAACAAGCCTAAATCTATGAACATCAGTGCAAAAATCAGCAACAACCACCAGTCGATACCAAGCACCACGTTTTTGGCTCTCAGCCAATAGCAAACAAGCACCAGCCCGGCAACTGCCGGAGCATAGCCAAGTTCAATGGCCATGATCACTGGCAGATAGCCGAGCAGTGACCAGCGAAACAGTTGTTGATGCAGCTGTGGCTGCGCAGAGCTGGCTGGCAAGGACAAACGGCTGGATGGAAAAGCCAGATAACTCAGCAGCATCAACAGCAGGGTGAGTGTCAGTGCCAGTGGCAGCATCATCAGCAAGAATTGCAAAAAACCAAGGCCGGATGCCTGCCACAGCAGCAGATTCTGCGGATTGCCGATGGGGCTGATACTGGAGCCGGCATTGACTGCCAGCGCCAGAAAAATAATCAAACGGCCAACCGGCAAGCCACTCAGCCTGGCAAGACTGAGACAGATAGGCACCAGTACAAAAAGCGCTACATCGTTGGTAATCACTGCCGATAGCACTGCAGCAAAGGCCACCAGTACCACCGCAAGTTGACGCTGCGAATGTTCTTGCCGTAACAACCAGGCGGCAAAGCGGGCCAAATAGCCACTGTCTTCCAAACCCCGGCTTAGCAACATCAAGGCAGCTAAGGCGGTGATGGTGGTCCAGTCTACCAGGTGCAGCAGCGCTGCCGGGCTGCTGGGGCTAAACCAGAGCAGCAAAGGCAGTGCCAGCAGCAATACCAGCAACAGTAAGTCTTCGGTGACTCTGGATAGCAGGTGTCGTAGCAAATGCATGGAAGCCCCGGTGGCATAAGCTGCAGGTTGCGTAGCGAAAGGCTTAGCGTGCATGCCGCTGCATACACGCTAAGCCTGTTGAGGCTGGTAGGGTATTAGAATTGATAGTGCAAGGCAATACGGAGATCGCGACCGGGCTCTTCGGTGGCGAAGCCGTTTTGCCACAAAGTACTATGACTAATGTAATGTTTGTCGGTCAGGTTTTGTGCGGCCAGTGTCAGTTCCAATTGGGGCAGGGCTTGCCAGTTCAGGTGTAGGTTGTGGGTGACATAACCTGGCTTACGGCTGTCATCCGTCAGCGTCAGGCCGTGTTGTGCCGTCAATTGGTAGCCGGCTTGCCAGTCGCTGGTTAGCTGGTAATTCAGCCGTAGATGAAATTTATCACCCAACTCGGTGCCAGCCCGGGCCCGATGCTGTGGTTGTTCCGGCAGGTGGCGGCTGCTGGTATGGTTGTATCCCAGCTCAGCCGACCAATCCTGGCTTTGCGCCCGAATTGTCAGTTGTACACCTTCAAAGATGATCGGTTCGGACTGATTGCTAAAAGCAATCACCGGGCGCCCCCCTAAGCCACCACTGCCGCCATGCTCGTACAGAATAAAGTCACGTAGCTGGTTGTGAAAGTAACTTAGCTCACTGGCCAGGCTCAGGCTGGCTGAAACCGGCCAGTGCCAGCGCAGGCCCGCTTCCTGCTGCCTGGCGCGCTCTGCTTTATCCGGAGCTGTTGCATCTGGTTGAATGCGACGGGCAAAGTGAACCGGAATGGTACCAAAGCCACGGGCGCTGCTGCCATAGCCAGCAAAGAGCTGCCAGGCGTCATTCAGCTCCCAGCTTGCCTGCAGGTTGGGAGACCAGAGGCTGCCATTTGCTTTGCTGTCGCCATAGTGCGTTTGGTAATGGTCATGCCGGGTACCGGCTGTTAGCGCCAGTGCTTGCCATTGCCAGTAAGCCTGTACAAAAGCACCGGTATTGCGGTAATTGATAGCTCCCAGACTGTCTGGCAGGTTGTTGCCATAGGCATTGCCTTTTTCCTGCAGATGATCCAGACCAGCAACCAGTCGGCTAGCCTCAGACCATTGGACGGTATTTTTTAAAGTAACGCCAGAGCCTTTGCTGTCAAAGGCTTCGCCCAGGTTATCTGGTGAGGCCCAGGCTGTTTTTTGTTGATAGACATTCAGTTCAGGTGTCAGCCAGGTGAAGCCACTATTCCAGCCATAATCCAGATGCGTGCTGGTGCGTTTCAAACTTTGCTGTCTGGGTGGGCGATTCTCGGTTGGCGGCTGTACCTGATAAGGATAATCCCCTCGTTGCTGGAAGTTGAGTCCGGAAGTCTTGTTCTGCTCATGGCCAATGCGTAGCTGGTGTTCACCCAGCAGGCTTAATTTGATCAGTTGATTGCGATCCTGATAGGCAGAAAAGGGAATGGTATCACCGCCACCAATGCGCTGCAGCCCAGCATTGCTGCCACCGGCATAGGCTAAAATACCCAGTTGCTCGGTTGGTGTGATGGCTAACGCCATATTTAATGTTTCAGCGCTGGCCGCTGAAGCATGGCTGGCACGAATAAAGCCCGCCAGAGTTTCATGAGCCAGGGCAATGTCCTGCGCATCCTTGGTGGTAAAACGAATGCTACCAGCCATGGCACCAGCGCCATCTTCTGCTGTGGCTGGGCCTGAAGTTACGCTGACCTGCTTTAGGATGGCCGGATCAACCCCTAACATACCTCCCCGGTGATTGTACAAATTTGGCCCCTGCCGGGCACCATCCACGGTAATATTCAGATTGGAGCCTTCAGCACCACGCAGAAACAAACGACGACCCTGACGGTCGCCGCCCCCAATCGAGATATCCACCGCATTGGCAAAAATATCGCGTACTTCTCTGCCAGCGGTTTGCTCTGCGTAATCCAGAGTCAGTCCCTGGCCTGGTCTGGCACGTACTTCAATTCGTTCTATGTCCGCCTCATCGCCTGCATGAGAGGCAGCCTGTAAGGCGGGGGCAAGGCACAGACTAAGTAAGGATAACGGGAAATAGCGGCTCAGCAGACTCCTGGCAGACATGACAACAACTCCATCTTTATTGAATGAGGTTGCAAATAATAATGGTTATTATTTATAATATCTAGCAAAACCGTTTCGGTGGACTAGTATCGGCACGGAGTGTGGGCTGTAAGCGAACTTCATTGAGGTTGCTGCCGGGTATTCAACGGGATTTGGATCTCTGCGCGTTGTGGTAGCTGCTGCCAACTGGCGCGGGTTAGGCGCTCAAAGCTCAGCATAAAGTGCTCGAGCTGCTCCTTGTTCATGCCTTCACCCCTTTGTTGCCACAGTTGCTGCTCTTGTTTGGCCCGCCAGCGACAGACCGACTCCCAATCCGGTGCCTGCAGCCAGATCAGCGGCCTTAGTAACTGCCAATACTGCTGATAAGCGCCGGCCAATTGCTGGTTGATAAAGTGTCGCCATTGACCGGTCGGATCAGCGTTGGCCTCCAGGCTGTTCTGTGGCTGTTCAAGCTCATGCGCACTCTGTGGGCTAAGTCCCAGACACCAGCCTTCGACGATCAGCAGTTGCAGCTGTTGCAGCGGCCGGTCAGCGACTGGCTCATCCAGAGCTTTATCAAAACAAGGCAGCTGCACCGGCTTTGCTGCGAGTACCTTGTTGGCATCGGCAATGGCTCTGTCAATGGCGTGGGTGCCTGGTACACCCCGCTGGGCCAATAGAGGATGCACCTGCTCTGCCAGTTGTTGGCGCAATGCTTTGCTCAGGTAATAATCATCCAGCGATACAGTAGCCGTAGTTAGGTCCAAAGCCGTAAGCTGCTCGGTGAGCAGGCGGGCCAAGGTGCTCTTGCCACAGCCCTGAGCACCACTAATGCCCACTACGGCTGGTTTGGGCAAGGCAAGCAAATGGCTGCAGAGCTGAGCCAGCAACTGCTGATAAGCCGGGCTGGTATCACTTCGCTGCATGGTCAGGGTCTTCGTTATCGCTGCTTGCCGGCTCCAGCCAGCGGTACAGGGTTCGGCGGGTAATGCCAAGCAGCTGGGCGGCCTTTTGTTTGTTACCAGCGGTATGCTGCAGCACCTGCTGTACATAGTTGCGCTGCAATTGCTGCAAGCTGGGCCAACTGGTGTTGCTTTGGTGAGGCTGATTGGTCTCTGGTTGATAATTGCAGATACGGCCGGGCAAATCTGCCGGCTGAATCTCTGTGCTATCGGCGAAGGTAAAAGCGCGCTCAATGGCGTTTTGCAATTCCCGCACATTGCCGGGGAAAGGATAGCGGTACAGACAATCGAGTGTTTCCGGACTGATGCCCTGCACATTTTTGGGTTGCTGTTGCTTTAGCTTTTGTAAAAAGACATCGGCCAGCAGCTCCAGATCATCGGCCCGCTCACGCAGCGGTGGTACCTGCAGACTGAAGGTTTCCAGCCGGTAAAATAAGTCGGCACGAAAGCTGCCCGCCTCGACTTTTTGTTCCAGATCCTGGTGGGTAGCGGCCAGAATACGTACATCAATGCTGTATTCCTGATCACTGCCCACCGGGCGGATTTTTCCTTCCTGCAAGACCCGCAGTAGCTTGGCTTGCAGCAGCAGGGGCATTTCAGCGATTTCATCCAGCAACAGGGTGCCGCCATCAGCTTCTTTAAACAGGCCCTGGCGGGCGTTACGGGCACCGGTAAAAGCACCGGCAGCATGGCCGAAAAACTCGCTTTCCATCAGTTCGGCCGGGATGCCGGCGCAGTTGACGGCGATAAACGGCTGCTCGCTGCGGGCACTTTGCCGGTGAATGGCCTGAGCGACCAGCTCCTTACCACTGCCACTTTCTCCCAGAATCAGCACGGCGCCCTGGGCCGGTGCCACCTGGGCAATGTGCTGGTACAGCCGGCGCATGGCACGACTTTTCCCAATCATCCCGGTAATGCCGGCAGGGCTCTCCTGTTGCTGTTGCCGCAGCTGCTTGACCTCGCGTTGCAGCGCCTGGTGGGCCAGCAAGCGTTGTACGGACAATGTCAGATGATCCAGATCCAGCGGTTTGGTTAGAAAGTCATCAGCGCCTTGTTTTAAGGCTGCAACGGCCTGACGCACGGTACCAAAGGCTGTGATCAGCAACAGTGCCGGTGGATTGCTGAGTTGCTTGATGCGGCTTAGTAATTCCAGGCCACTGATACCGGGCAGGCGAATATCGCTGATCACCAGTGCAAAAGAGTGCTCTGCCAGCACCGCGAGCAAATCCTCTGCCTGGGCAAAGGCAGTCACCTGATAGCCCTGGCCGGTAAGTTCTTCCTGCAATAACTCAAGCAGGGCCGGATCATCTTCCACAATCGCCAACTGGTGGGGTGAGAATGTCATGGCTGTGGCTCCTTCATGGTAGCGAATGGCAGGGTCAGGCTTAGGCGGCAACCTGTTACCTCTTGGTTTGGTTGCGTTTTGTTGGATAGTTGCACACTGCCCTGATGTTCCTGCAGAATTTGCTGCACGATAGCCAGGCCAAGGCCGGTGCCCTGGCCTTGCGGTTTCGTGGAGACAAAAGGTTGCATCACATCAGCTGCTGCCTGGCCTGTCGGCAGGCCGGGCCCGTCGTCTTCAATCAAAATAGTTAAGGAATGCGGATCGCTAATCACCTGAATAAGCACCTCGGAGCGGGCGGCCTGCACCGCATTGCGCAGGCCATTGACCAGTGCCAGCTCGAAGCGATCCGGATCCAGCGTTAGCACCAGTGCCGGGCAGGGAGCCAGCAGCTGGGGCTCGGCATCACCAGGTTGCAGTTCAAAGCTGATACTGGTGAGTGCCTGCTGGAGCAACTCCGGCAAAGAGATCGTCTGCCAACTGGCAACCGGGGTATGGGCAAAAGCTTGCAGCTGTTTCACCATCCGGCTTAGACGCTGCACCTGGCCACGAATGGCCTCCAGTTGTCGCTGGCTGTCTTCGTCCTGTTGCAGGCGAAGCAACCGCTGTGCCCGGCCATCAATGACGCTGAGCGGTGCGCCAAGCTCATGCGCAACCCCACTGACCACCTGGCCAATAGCCGCCATGGTTTCCTGCTTCTTCAGCTGTTGTTGCATTCGTTGCTGCTCTGCTTGTTGGCTTTGCAGTTGCGATTGCGCTACTGCCATATCATCCAGCATTTGATTGAGACCAGCAGCGACTTCTGCCAGCTCAGCCGGGCCCTCCAGTGAAGCGCGGTGCTTGCTATTGCCGGCGGCGACCTTACGCATGCTGTCCACCAACTGATGCACCGGCTGACCAATGGCGCGTTGATGACCGCGCCACATAATCAGCAGGCTAAGAAGTGCCAGTGCGACCCAGCTCATCCAGGCCAGGGTCGACATCCGGTCCAGGCTTTGCTCGAAGTCACTGCCTTTACGGCTGATTTGCAGCAAGCCGTGGATCTGACCGCTGCGATCAATCACCGGTAAAAAATGCGAAAACAACGATTGGCCTGAGACCGAATGGTAACCATCCTGCTGCAGACCGGTTCGCACCACCTCCGAAGCCAGCTCGCTGTCGGACAGGTCGCGCTCAGTGACTCCGGTGGCGGCGACCAGTCGACCATCGGTGTTGTAAACCGATGCGCCATACACCCGGCCTATGGTAAACACCGACTCCAGATGAGCATTGATGGCTACCAGATCTTGCTGCAGCAGTGCATCGCTAATGGGTACCCGGATAGCACGGCCAATCAGCTCCAAATCAGTGCGCATGCTATTGCTGACTAACTCACTGGTTAAAGCCAGGCCAAAACGAATCGCCAGCCCGACCAACAACAGCATCGGCAGTACCACAAACAGCAATAAGCGTCGCTGCAAACTGGCTTGTGGCCAACGTCGTAGATTGGATAAAAATGTCACATTGCCCCCTATTGTGTGTCACTAGTATACACAATTTAATTGGGGTTGCTATGGCATCAAACGGAGATGTTGTTTATTGTTGTTTAATATCAGTTGCTTATTGTTTTCCTGTCGAGTTGGCACGCCTCTGGCAATAGTCTTTTCGAACTCAAACCAAAGGAGTACCATTATGAAGAAAACTGCCCTTGCCCTTTGTCTGGCCGCTTTTTCTGCCTCTGTCACCCTGAGTGTTGCACAGGCCGATCCGGCTGCAATGCAGCCACAACAGCAGCAACAGGTTGAAATCACCGAAGCCAAGCTGCTGCAGTTCACCATGGCGATGGATGCCATCGGTGAGATTGGTGCCAAGTACGAAGCGGAATTTCAGAGCGCTGAAAGTGCGGAGCAAGCCCAGCAAATTCAGCAACAGGCTCAAAATGAAATGGTCGAAGCCGTGGAGTCTGCCGGCTTGACCGCCGCAGAATACAATGCCATTGCGCAACAAGCTCAGCAAGACGATGAGCTGAGAGAGCGCATCCTTAGCATGTCGCGCGCTGACTCCTAAGCGTTGGCTGCAGCCAGAGCTTGGCTGGATTGCTCATACCAGACCCTGTCACGCCGACAGGGTTTTTTTATGACTGACTGAGCTCAGCTGGTACTTCTTTGGCAAAGCCGCTAGGCTAACAGCATGATTATGCATGGAATACAGTCTTTATGCTGAGCAACATAGCCAAACCCTTTGTTCGTCTGACCGAGCGTTATCTGCCGGATCCCTTCGTGCTGGTGCTGCTTTTGACGCTGTTGGTGTTTGCGGCCGCCATGCTGTTTCAGCAACAGGCACCGCTAACCGTTCTGCGGTATTGGGGGGATGGCTTTTGGGGCTTGCTGAGCTTTGCCATGCAGATGATGCTGGTGCTGGTCACCGGTTTTTTACTGGCGACCACCCCTTTGGTGCAGCGGGCACTGGATGGGCTGGCTGCCAAGGTGCAGAGTGCCGGTACGGCCATTGTATGGGTGACGCTGGTCGCACTGGTTGCCAGCTGGCTGAACTGGGGGTTTGGTCTGGTGGTCGGCGCTTTTTTCGCCAAAGCGTTGGCGCGGCGGGTAGCGGTAGATTACCGCCTGCTGGTGGCCAGTGCCTACTCCGGTTTTGTCATTTGGCATGGTGGCCTGGCAGGCTCGGTGCCACTGACCATTGCTACGGAGGGGCATTTTTCTGAAACCCTGATTGGCGTGATCCCGACCAGTCAGACTATTTTCTCCGGCTTTAATCTGACCCTCACCTTGCTGCTGGTACTGCTGATCCCGATGCTGAACCGCTTGATGCTACCCAATAAAGACGAGGCAGTTTTGGTGGACCCGACCAAACTGGCCGAGCCGTTGCAAGCCGCACCTGTCCCCGAGCGGCCGGCTGAGCAACTGGAGCACAGCCGCTGGCTGGGCTGGTTGTTTGGTGGCCTGGGGCTTGGTTACTTGTGGCTGTATTTTAGTGATGGCGGTGGCCTGAATTTAAACAGCGTCAACTTGTTGTTTTTATTTGCGGCGATTTTACTGCACCAGAGCCCACGCAATCTGCTGACCAGTTTGCAGCAAGCGATTAGCGGCAGTGCCGGTATTTTGCTGCAGTTTCCTTTTTACGCCGGCATGATGGCGGTGATGGTGCAATCGGGCATGGCTGCATGTTTGTCGCAGTGGTTTGTTGGCTTTGCCAGCAGTGAGACCTTGCCATTTTGGAGCTTTTTAAGTGCCGGCCTGGTCAATATTTTTGTGCCTTCCGGTGGTGGCCAGTGGGCGGTACAGGCCCCGGTAATGCTTCCGGCCGCGTTGGAGCTGGGCGCTGATATCGAGCGGGTGGCAATGGCGGTGGCCTGGGGCGATGCCTGGACCAATCTGATTCAGCCATTTTGGGCTTTGCCAGTGCTGGCGATTGCCGGCTTAAAGGCCAAGGATATTATGGGTTTTTGTCTGTTGCAATTGCTTTTAACCGGATTGGTGATAGCAGCGGTGCTGACCTGGTACTAACCGTACAGCAGAGACCTGTCAGTTTTGCTATAGTGGCGCAATAACAGTGGCGCCATGATCTTTTTTACGAACCAGGGAGCTGATTCATATGCAACATGTAGTGATTACCGGAGGCAACCGCGGTATAGGTTTATCGCTGGTGAAACAATACTTAGCCAAGGGCTGCAAAGTAACGGTGCTATGCCGCACCATGTCGGCTGAGCTGGCCGATCTGGATGTGACGGTGCACAGTGGCATTGATTTTAGCCAGCCGGAGCAATTGCAGCAGGTGGCGCAGCAGTTTTCCAACAACTCGGTCGACATTCTGATCAATAACGCTGGTATTTTTAGCAATGAAACGCTGAATGAGCTGGATTTATCCCGTATTCAGGCCCAGTTCCAGGTCGATGCTCTGGCACCGCTGGTACTCAGCCACGCCATGCTGCCGGCGCTTAGAAAAGGCAGCAAGATTGCGATGATCACCAGCCGGATGGGGTCCATCAGCGATAATGGCTCCGGTGCCTATTACGGCTATCGTATGGCTAAGGCCGCGTTGAATGCGGCCAGTGTGTCGCTGAGCCTGGATTTGGCCAGTCAGCAGATTTATGTTGGCATTTACCATCCGGGTTTTGTCAAAACTCAAATGGTGGGGTTTGCCGGCGATATCAGCCCGGATGAAGCAGCTCGCCGGCTGGTCGAGCGCATTCATGAGCTTACGGCCAGCAACAGCGGCCAGTTTTTTCACAGCAGCGGTGAAGCTCTGCCCTGGTAAAGGAATGGGCTGCCATGCGAATGCATGGCAGCCACAGCATCAGAACTGATAGCTGATGCTAAGCCTGGTATTTCGGCCTGGCATGCTCTGATTCTCCGGATCCGGCCAAAGGGCATAGCTTTGGTTGGTCAGATTCTCAATGCCAAGACGAACTATCAGGCCGTCCCAGCCACTGTATTCTGGCTGATAACTCAGATACATATGATGCAGTTGAGAGCCTTTGCCATCCATATCCCGATCCAGATACAACTGAGGCAGTCGTTTCATATCGCGTGTCAGTCGTGACACTGTGGTCAGGCTGAACCCTGCCGGTAACTGCCAGTTCAGCCCCAGATTGATACTGTCCTGTGGCGCCCTCTCATAAGGCTGGCTGCGTTCTTCAATGGTCCCCAAAAAGAAGTTGGGAATGCCGGTCACGTCCATGCGCACCCGGCTGTAGTTGGCAAAGACACCAAGTTGCCGGTAACGGTAGGTCAGTTCAAATTCCCAGCCGCGAGACTCAAGCTTGCTGATATTGCGGCTGGAGTAATCCCTGTGGGTGGCTTCCAGCGGTGAGGCAAAAACTTTCTCGCCATCGACCAGCTTGTACATAAAAGGTGCGGTATCAATAAAGTCACGCACTTCGGTCTGGAACCAATTGAGCTTTAACATCAGTTGATCGGCGAAGGCCAATTGTTGGAAAACCAGACCAGTACCCACTTCCAGGTTGCGGCTTTTTTCGGCTTGCAAATCCGGCTGTGGTGCGCTGTAGCAAATCTTGGTTGGACGATGGCAGCGCCATTCGTCTTGCTTATACAGTTCACGCAAGTTTGGTCCGCGGAAGCTTTCGTTATAACGGCTGTAGAAACGCAGCCACTCAGTGGGGCGGACGGTCACGCCAAGATTGGATGACCAACTGCCATCGCTGTTGACCCCTGCGTCCTCGAACTGCTCTGAGCGACGCCGGTACTGATCGTAACGAAGACCAGCCTCCGAGCTGAGCCAATGCGACCAATCGGCATCATACCGCATGCCGGCAGCCCAATTACTGCCTTTGCTCCGACCATAGTAGGTACTGGTTGATTCACTTAAGTGATCGTAGGCATGATCGCGGAACTGACCCCGATCCATCTGCAGAAAGCTGGTCAGTACGCCAGACCAGCTTTGTCCCTGCTGAAACCACTGTTGACTCAGTTTCAAGCCCTGGTTCTGATCACGAAAGCTGTCGTCATTATGGAACGGGTAGACCAGCTCGCCCAGAATGATCTCGCCCTGTTGCAAGCGGTCCCGCTCAAAGCGTTGCAGATACAACTGGGCCTGCAGATTTTGCCAGCTCTGTTCGCCCTGATAGCGGTACTCCAGCGATTGACTAATACGCTTGCTGCGTTCGGTTTCGGTCAGTGGTTGATCGGCCCAGCTGTCGGTATTGCGAAAGGGTAAGTCGGCTACATCATTGCGGGTGAGCTGGGTATGGCTACTGACATAATGATGTCCTTGCCGGTGTTCGAGCTTTAGCCTTAGGTCATCGTTTTGGCTGTCATTCTTGATACGTTTGGTCTGGCCGCGCAGCTCACCACTGCTGTCGGTCAGGTTGACCTTCATTTCACCAAAACGACGGCGGTTGCTGTGCAGGGCCGCTGCAAAGCTGTCATCGGCATAAAACAACGTTGAGCCATACTGACGCAGATCCGGTGCATCACCATAAGCTGCCCGCACTATCCCGCCAAGCCCTGCTTCTCCTCCCGTGTAATCCCAACCTCCTTTGGTGACTACCCGGACCTGACCACCGATGGCGCCACTGCCCTGCGCAATGCCATCAGCACCTCGGGTTATTTCAACCGCCCGTACTATGCTGGGGTCAATATCCAGTGGATTCAGATACGCATTGGTGGCAGAGCCATCGCTGTATTGCTGGTAGCGGACACCATCTACATCCAGATGGATGCGCTCATTGCCAAAACCCCGAATGCTGATTTGGCCGGCTAAGGGGCGGCTGTTATTGCTGGTAGCGATGCTGGGCGTTTGTCGTAGCGCATCGCTCAGCTCCTGGGTGATGGCATTTTGCAGATGCTTGTCGGTGATAATGGTCATCGAACGCGGGATTTCCAGTTCCTGCTGCATGCTGTCCAGCCGGCTGCCGATCACCAGCAGTACTTCCGTGTCGGTATCATCGGTATGGGATTGCCCGGTAAGCTGTTCTGCCGCATAGACGGAGCTGTTTAATAACAATAGAGACAAGGTACTAAGGGTAAACACAGAGTTCATTACATCATCCTAATATCAATGAATGGGGATAAAAGCGCGGATATGATAACGGCACATATAGCAAATGCAAATAGTAATCATTATTATTTGTGGTTTTTAGGGTTTTCCTCCATCTTGCAGCTGTTATAGTGTTGGCCTTGTCATAAAGAGGACCCTGTTGAAAGGGGAGCTTTTCATGAAGATTGCAATTATCGGGGCCGGTGCGATTGGTGGCTGGCTGGCCGTTTTAGTGGGCCATCATCTGCCACAGCAAGTGCAGTTGTCGGTATTGGCGCGGGGGGCCACGCTGCAGGCCATCCGACAGCATGGTTTGCAACTGACGCAGGCCGGTCAGCTGCATCAGGTGCAGGTGCGGGCCAGCGATAATCCAGCAGAACTGGGTGAGCAGGACCTGGTGATCCTGGCAGTCAAAGCCCAGTCATTAATGAGTGTCGCGCCGGCCGTCGCCGAATTAATGGGCCAGCACGGCAAGGTGTTGGTGGCGATGAATGGGGTGCCCTGGTGGTTTTTTCATGGCGCGGATGCGCTACTTGCCGCCCCACTGCAAACCGTAGACCCGGATGGCCGGATTGGCCAGCTGATCCCGGCTGAGCGGGTGATCGGCTCTGTCATTCATGCCAGTTGCCGCACTACAGCACCTGCTCAGATAGCGCATGTGATGGGGCAAGGCCTGATTCTGGGGCTGCCGGATGGCCAGATCACCCCCCAACTGCGACAGCTGGCAGCCTTGCTGGAGCAAGCTGGCTTGCAAATCAGCCTGTCAGAGCAGATCCAGCGCGATATCTGGTACAAGCTGTGGGGCAATATGACGATGAATCCGATATCCGCGTTAACCCATGCAAGTTGCGATCAAATCCTGGCTGATGCGCTGGTGCGGGACTTTTCCGCCCGGGTGATGGAAGAAGCCCGGCAAATAGGGGCGGCTATTGGCTGCAGCATTGAGCAAAGCACCGAGGATCGCTTCGCCGTCACCGCCAAACTCGGCGCTTTTAAAACCTCGATGCTGCAGGATGCTGAAGCTGGTCGCAGTCTGGAACTGGATGCGCTGGTCGGCTCGGTGCGGGAAATCGGTCAGCGGCTGCATCTCGCTACCCCCTGGACCGATACACTCTATGGTCTGACCCGGTTGATGGCCAAAAACCGTGGTTTGCTTTGTAGGTAGGATAAAGACCGTACTGCCGGGTGTTTTTTAATCAGTTTAGGCTATGCTAAATACAGGCGCCGTTACCGCCAGGCGGTATGCCATTGTGCAACGCATAAGGAGGCATCGCCATGACATCCAAACGCATCATTCTATGCTGTGATGGCACCTGGAATGAACCGCAGGAAAACCCAACCAACATTGTGAAGATTGCCCGGGCTATCCAGCCGATGGCGGAGGATGGCCGTCATCAGGTGGTGTTTTATGATCAGGGAGTAGGCACCTTTGGTCGGGTAGATCGCTTTTTTGGCGGTGCTTTTGGCATGGGGGTGGCCCGTAATGTGTTAAGGGCTTACCGCTTCTTAGTCCACAACTACCAGCGCGGTGATGAAATCTACTGCTTTGGTTTTAGTCGTGGCGCTTATACGGCACGAGCTGTGGTAGGGATGGTGCATGCGCTGGGGTTGGTGTCTAAGCCGCAGTTGCATGAATTAGGGGAAGCTTATCGTTACTACCGTTCAGCGCCCGAGCAACGGGCAACACTATGGTTAAACAACCCTTATCAGCACAACTACCGACCAACCATTCGCATGGTAGGGGTTTTTGATACCGTTGGGGCTCTGGGGGTACCCGTGTTGGCGCTTAATCATTGGGGCCGCTCCCGGATTGGTTTTTTTGATACGCATTTAAGCCCGCTGGTCAAATATGCCTACCATGCGCTGGCACTGGATGAAAAGCGTGAGCCTTTTGCTCCGGACTTGTGGACTGGTGAGATACAACCTGATCAACAGGTTGAGCAATGCTGGTTTGCCGGTGTTCATTCCGATATTGGCGGTGGTTACCCCCGTTCCGGGTTATCGGACACCTGTCTGGAGTGGATGCTGGAAAAAGCCAGAGCACTTGGATTGAGTTTTGACGAGCCCTATCTGGAACAACAGCTTCGAACCGCCCCGATGCAGCGCGAACACAACTCCTATACCTGGCCTTATCGTTTGTTGGCTTTACTCAACAATGGAGCTTATATCCGCCGTATTTATGGTAGAAGCAATGAAGCTGCGATGGGAGTGCGGGTTCACAGCAGTGTTTATCAGCGCATTGAGTCGGGTTATTATCAGCCGCAGAATCCGGATTTACCTGCCACATTGGCAGACTACCTTGCCAGCCTGCCAGGCGGTATGCAGGATGCTGCCGCCAAGGTGGAGGCAACGGATGGTAGTGAGCGCCGGCAATACCCGCGTTTGGTTGCCAAACCGGATGCTGATTCAGCCCGCTTGTATTTATCCACCGAGGCGTTTGAATGTCAGGTGCTGGATTACAGTGAGCAAGGAGGGGTGCGGCTGCGCTGCAGCAAGGACATGCAACCCGGCACGCGATTACAGCTGGCTTTTGAGAAAACCGGGCTGCGTCAGGCGGTTTGTGTCTGGCAGCGCGGTGATGAATCCGGGCTGCGTTTTGCCGCCTGATAGCAGCTTTCGTGGTAAAGGTTACAAGTAACTGAGCCAGGTTTTTCTGCTGCTGTGTTTGTACTGACTAAACCACTTGGTCGGCCAGTACAGCACCACAGCAAGCACTAGCGTAATCAGCCAGATCAGGCTGAGATGATCGACGCCAAACAAAGCTCCCTGATTGGCTCCAAACACCATAAAGCAGAGACTGTACAGTGCCAGCAGTACGTACAAATGCAAGATGTAGAAGAACATAGGTACGGAACCAAAGGTTACCAGTACCTTTGTTGCTTTGTTGTGCCAGCGCTCCATCTGTGCCAGTAGTAAAAACATAGCCCCTAGCGTAATCAGCAAAAAATGCAGTGACGGTGGGTACTTGGTAAAGTTAAGCAAGGACATAAGGCTGGCCACTGCACTCGCTTGCAGTTGCCAGGGCAAGGTTTCACCATAAATATTGAAACCACGCAGTAGCAAAACCAGCAGTAAAGCGCCTGTTCCCAGGCGAAGTAGCCATTGCCGTCTTACTGGTGCATCCATCTGATACAAGGGACCTGCGACATAACCCAGCAGGATCACACCAATCCATGGCAGCACCGGGTAACTTACTCTGATAGTTAGCCAATCGCTTTGCAGCAAATAGTTGCGATCGTGCAGGATAGTCCACAGGCTGTAGCCCCAATCACCGGGTATAAAGTTGATCGGTGTTAAGGCATTGTGGCCAAAGACAATCAGTAGCCCCAACAGGGCCAGCACGCGATATGGCAATGCCAGCAAAGCTGCCAGTGCCAGCATGCTCAGGCCAATGGCCCAAATCACCTGCAGCCAGATGGTTTGATAACTGCCCATCCAGGATACCGTAATCAGGGTGATCTCAAGAGCAACCAGAAAGAGGCCCCGCTTTACTAAAAACTGACGTGCAGAGCGTGGAACACCTTGTGCCGGGTGGGCATACAACCAGGCCGATAAACCAGTCAGAAACACAAATACCGGAGCGCAAAAGTGCGCGGCAAAGCGGCTGAAAAACAGGCCGGGCTCGGTGATGGCAATGTCCATCGGATCGGACACCTGCATATGCAGGTAGAATCGCTCACGCACATGATCCAGCAGCATCAGCAGGATCACTAAGCCCCGCATCATATCAATCGCATCAATTCGTTTTTTAACCAGAGTCTCTGACATAAAGCTATGCTATTCCCGAAAAATTAAAACTGATAGCGCAGGCTGGCTTGATAACTCAGTGGCTCGCCCGGCACTGTCCAGAGTTCGTTGTACGAGTTGTGCACATAATGGCGGTCGAACAGGTTGTTAATATTCAGCTGCACGCTTAGCTTTTCGCTGAGTTCGCTGCTGGCAAACAGGCTCAGTAGCGTGAATGACGGCAGTTGATAGTCCGGATTGACGGAGTCGCCCAACCTGCTGCTCACAAACCGTAGCCGAATACCGGCTTTACTGTCTTTGCCAGCCAGTTGCAACAGCTTAGTCAGTACCAGGCTGGCGTTGTGTTTCGGTACATTCACCAGGCGGCTGCCGGCTGGCACCAGGCTGCCCCAATCCGGGTTTAAGGCTTCACCCACGGTATGGGTATCCATATAGGCGTAAGAAAAGTCGGCGTAGAGGCTGTCACTCAGGTGGCTGTGTAGATCGATTTCTATGCCGCTGCTGCGGGCCCGGCCAAGGGTTGCCTGAAAAGTAGCATTCAACGGATCTGACGTCAGAATATTGGATTTTTCTGCCTGAAACAGCGTGATGGTACCTTGCACTGCATCCAGGCTAAATTTGGCACCCAGCTCCAGCGACTCACTTTGCTCCGGTTCAAACATGGTACGGTTAAAGTCGGTGCCGCTCAGGGGCACAAAGCCTTCGGCATAGTTGCTGTAAAAGGTTAAGTGTGGACTGTATTGATACACCAGGCCAAAGCGTGGGCTGAACTGGGTAAACTGCTGCTCACTGGCTACACCGCTGACCTGCTCAGTGAGTTGCTGTTTAATGCGGTCCAGTCGTAGCCCGGCAGACAAGTGCCAGCGCTCGGTGAAAGCAAGATGATCCTGCAGGTACAGACCGATGCCGCGTTGTGTCTCATCGTTGATGTATAAGTTCACAGGTTCAGCAGCGGTACCACCATAGATCGGTTGATAAATATTCAGGCTGTAGCTGCCTGCCGGGCCGCGGAAACGATCCAGACGGGTGTACAGACTGTAATCAAAAGCATCGGTTCCCAGCAACAGATGGTGGGTTACCCCAGCCAACTGGACATTGCCGCTTAGCTCAAAGCGCAGCGTCAAATCTTTTGAGTCGTAATCACGGTAACGACGTTGTCGGGTCAGGGTTTCACCATCCTCGAACAGGCTCTGGCGGGCTTCTGCCAGCTCGGCATCCGACGAGTAACCCTGCAGGGAGGATGTGCGATACCCAAGGCCGGCCAGCAAAGTCCAGCGCTGCCACAGGCTGCTGTCTAAAGTTAACTGATGGCCACTGGCATGTACTTTTGTCGGGCCATCATCGGGCTCCCCCAGGTAGCGTGAGCGCGGTAAAGTACGTAGATCGTTGTTGAGTACCACCACACCACGGTCAAATAATTGCCGTTGCTGCAGGTACTCGAATTCATAGTTCAGAGTGCTGCCTGGGTGAATCCGATAACTGATTGAAGGCGTAAAGACGGTTTTCTCGTTGCCGACAAAGTCACGGAAACTACCATAATCCTGCACAGCACCGTTTAGACGTATCGCTAACTGATCCGTGACACCGTTGGTGTAATCACCTTCCAGCCGGTACTGATCAAACTTGCCGGCGGAAAACAGCAGATAGCCTTGTGGCTCAAATTGTGGTTTTTTGGTGATAATGTTGACCGTGCCACCAGGCTCTGAACGACCAAACAACGCAGAGCCAGGGCCTTTCATAATTTCAATGTATTCAATGTTGGACAAGTCGCGGTTACCGCTGAAGCCACGGCCCGCATTAAAACCATTCACCAGATAACCTGATGGCATGTTTTCATTACCAGGAAAGCCACGGATAGAGAAGCTGTCCCACAGGCCTCCCCCATTATTTTGCCGTGCTATGCTGCCGGATAAATCCAGTGCCTGCTGAAAACTACTGATCCCTGTATCCGTTAATAGCTCCAGATTGATGGTTTCCACCGCTTGTGGCTGCAGGCGCAGTGGTACATCGCCGCGATACGCTTGCCTGTGGTACACACGAATATGTTCGATAACGGCTTGTTCACTGTCGGTTAGGCTAGCCTCTGGAATTTCAGATACAGCAGTGCTGCCAGCGGTGGCACACAGCAGGCAGAGTTGGGTTAGAGTCGATAGCGGCATAGGATATAGGCTAGTGCGTGGTAAAATTGGCTAAACGTTATAACATAACAGTTCATCTATTGGGAAGTAATAATGTAATGGTCTCTGTCAGCAAGCTGGCAATTTAACCATTCAGCGACTAACCTTATTGGTTGAACCCAACGCCGGAGCGGGAAGTCCTGGCTATTTTTTGATGCAACAACAAGGATGCTTGTTATGAAATCTATTTTGATGCCCGCATCAGCGGCCATTCTGCTCGCTTCATGTATTTTCCCTTTGCAGGCTAATTCACTGAAACTGGATATGGATCCCGGCTTGTGGGAACACAGTTTTACCATGCAAAGCGAAAGCGGCGAGCTGGAACGGGCGATGGAAGAGGCCAAGCGGCAGCTGGAAAACTTGCCCGCAGCGCAGCGCCAGATGATGGAGTCGATGCTGGAACAACAGGGCATTCGATTTGGTGGCACCAGTTCCTCGATCCAGGTCTGCTTAACCCAACAAGATATTGAGCAGGGCATGTTGCCACAGCAGGATGGCTGTGAGCAAAGTTTAACGCCCAAGGGCAACAATCGCTTTGAATTTACCTTTCATTGCCAGACCAAGCCACCCTCCCGCGGTCAGGGTGAAATGGTGCTGGAAAGTCGCCGCGCCTATCGCAGCAATGCGGAGTTTACCACTGAGGTTAATGGCCGCGCAGAACGCATGACCATGCAGCAGCAAGGCAAGTGGTTACAAGCTGATTGCGGTTAAATAGTGCCTTTAGCCGCGTTAGCGTTTTCCCGGTCCAGCAGTTCAATGCGGCTCATACCGCAGCTTAGCAAGTGGTTCAGATTTGGTTCAGCCAGAGTCAGGCAAAGTGCCGTTATTTTTCATAACAAGATCCGATGAATTATCGTAAGTATTGCTGGTTAACCACTTCCTTTTGTTTGATTACCCCTATGGCTCAGGCCGCCTTGGGTTGGCAGGGCCCCGAACCATTTCGTCTGGAACGCCTTGAAGGACGCTCTTTCGATTACAACCGAGAAAGTTTCTTACAGCGCTTGAGTTTTACCGAGCAACCGTTGCAAGGTGCAACGCCTTTATGGCAGCAAAATGGCTGGTACGGTACGGGTGGCAGCAGTCGGGGCAAAGAGTTTTACATTCACTCACAGCTGCAACAAAAACTGACCTTCGAGGCACCGGTTTTTGTTGGTATACGGCATAAACGCTCGGAAGACCTGGATGGTGCCTATGATCGCACCTTATTTGGCGCAGGTTATCAGAGTTCACAACACTGGGACCTGGGCCTTTGGGGCGAGGTGAACAGCGCCAAGGAAGATATGGATCTGCAACTGGAAGCAAACCGTTACTTTGCCGATGGCAGCTGGTTCAGTGGTGCTCTGGTGTTTGCCGATGTGTTCTACAACAATAAAACCTACAGTGACAACCGCTATCAGCGCAGTCCTCTGACCCTTTATGCTGCTGGTGGTAAGGATTTTTCCGGGCATAAATTAAGCACTTTTATCAACTTGAATCTTAAGACCCGCTTTGCTAATCATGAGTTGCAGCAGTTGTTCACGGATGAGCAATACTCTGCCGGTATCCACTGGCAACTGAATGTGCGTCAAAAAGCCCGTTTTATTATTGAAGGGCAAGGGCTTTATGGCCGTCGTAGTGCTGAGGAGCTACCGCAACCGGATGCAGGCCAGGATTGGCAGTTGCAGCGCCGTTTTCAGCAGCTGAACATGGAGTGGCAGTGGTTGTCTTCGCCGCAGTTGCAGGCTGTGGGCATGCAGCTCAATCGGTTGGACGAAAAAGACAGCCGCTTTGCTGATGGTGACCGTGCTGCCGAATACCGCCGTGAAGCTTTTGGTTATCTGCGTGCCGAGCGGCCTTTGGCTGAGGGCTGGCTATGGCGTCCTACGATTTATGCGGGGTATGCCCATATACGCAGTGAGTTCCGTCAGCAAAGTGATGAGTCGTTAAAAGACCATGGCTGGTTATCAAAGTTAAGCCCAAATGTTATCTGGTCGCTTAGCAGTCAAAGCGGGGCCTACGTACTGATTAACCCAACGGTTAAGCTGCATAATCTGCAGTTTGGTGGTGGTAATATTCAGGTTTTTATTCCTTTCTGACAAGGTTGTTCAACCCTTATTCCACAAGTTCTGGTGCGCGGGCTGGCTGAAAAAATCGTGCGGCTGCCAGCAGCGCGGCAGCAACTGGCGCAAGAAGCGCTGTTCGGCATCGTCAAATAGCTTGGCCAAAATTTCTTGCAGCCGCTCTGTTGGTATCACCTCCAGTTGTTTGCGGGCGGGGCGGAAATACAGGTTCTGTGCGATCGGGATCTGATAATCTTTGCCGGTATTTTTGTACTGCAACTGCCGGGTGACAATGCGGCAGTGTGGCACCTGAGGCTGTGTTGGGTAAAGTGCATTGACGATGGCAAATTCGTACTTATCCCGGCTTTGCACACTGTGTTTCGCCGGAATAAAAGCCAGGCCATAACCTTGCGGAAATAAGCCGGTGATTCTGAGCAGTTGATCGACCCAATCGGCACTGTAGAGTTGCTGTTGCACGCCCTGCTTTAATAATAAGGCTGCTTTAGGTAGTGACTCGTAGCGGAAGCGCTTTCGCCCCGGCATCACAATAGAAGTATAGACCTGAGGGACTTTCAACAGGTTGCCAATGCTGGTACCTGGTGCTTGTGCTGCCTCCAGCAGTTGCATAATCCATTGTTGTTGGGCTTGCTGCTGTTGCTCATGCCATTGTCGTGCTTGCTTGTCCGCACCTTGATAAGGCCAATGGCCTAACCCCTGTTGCAATAACTGCAAACTACCCTGATGGCTTTGCAGTAAAAACTGATAACGTTCTTCACTGTTGAATTCGGTTAATGGATCGATGCGACGTTCTGCATTTTGCAGCAACTTTTGCGCCGATGGATGCAGTTGCCCATATTCCTGCAGCATGGTGGCCAGCAGCAAGGGCAATTGGATCTGATGGCGGAACGGACAGTCTGCCTCCGCAGCTTCTTCTGTCTGACGTTGCTGCCAGCATAATTGCCAGCTGGCTGGCATTAAGCTGCGCTCCAGTCGATGTTGCAATAAACGCAAGGTCAGTACCATTTTGTACAGCAGCTTGAAGCTAAATTGCACTTCCAGAGTGCGTCTGGGTTGCTCTGGTACCAATAGTTGCAAACTGCCCAGGATCCTGGCCGAACGGGTCAAGGTTTCCGCTGGCTGGCTGCCCTCGGATAATTGCAGCAGCAACTCACAGCAGTGCATGCATTGCTCCAGTCGGCGTTGCCGCTGCTGTTCTAACTGATAATGCCGCTCGTTATAACGGCTGCGATGCAGGCTGATATCCGGTGCTTGCTGTTGCTTTGCTTGTTGCCAATGCTGCTGCAAAGTGGCGAGTTCCAGCCTAGCAGCTTGCTCATGCTGAAAAAAACGCCGCATCAGCCCATACAGCGAATCATTTGGATTATTTGGTTGATACAGCAGATGCAGCAGCCGGGTCAGTTGCCGCATAGACACAGTTGAGCTGGTGGTGTGAGCTGCAGTTTTGACCACAAGTGCTACTCCGTTGGATGGTCGGTATGGACATGGAGCTTTATCTGGTAGCTAACATACTTGATTGGCATCGAAAGTAAAGAGAACTGCGTTACTTGATGGCTGCTTCATTTAGGTGCATCACGACTTTAGTAAATGAGCTATGAATACGTATTCATCTTGTCCATTGGTTAATTTCTGTCCATAACTGTGCAAGGCATCACCGATGCCGGGTGGGTTGGTGCGACAGGGTGTAACGACGAAAACCCGCCATAACAACAAGAAAAACGGGGACAACAGACATGTTGAAGACCAGAAAAACGCTGCTGACACTGGCGCTTGCCGCCGCCGGTGTCAGTGGTTTGGCTATGGCTGATACAGAACAGGGTGTGCCAGCCAGTGTCGAAGAACAGGTGGAAGTGATCCAGGTGCGGGGCTTCGCCAGCAGCTTATTCCGCTCACTGGACGCCAAACGCTTTAGCGACATCGTATCCGAGACCATTTCGGCCGATGATTTAGGCGCTTTACCGGATGTATCGATGGCCGATGCGCTGACCCGCTTGCCGGGGATATCGGCAGTTCGTACCGGTGGTCAGGCTGCCGAGATAAATATCCGTGGCATGTCGGGTGGCTTTGTGTTTTCCACCTTAAATGGCCGCGAGCAGGTGTCTACCAGCGGTAAGCGGAATATTGAATTTGATCAGTACCCGTCGGAGCTGATCAATTCGGCGGCCGTGTACAAGTCGCCGAAAGCTTCCTTGATTGAAGGCGGTGTGGCCGGTACCGTCGAGCTGGAAACAGCCAGCCCGCTGCGCAACGCCGAACAGCATAGTTTCACGGTAAATTTGCGCGGTATGTACAACGACCGGGCCAGTGAAGTGCCGGATGGTCAGAGTGTGGGCCACCGCTTTAGTTTTTCGTATCAGGGCAAATATCTGGACGACACCCTGGGGCTGGCGCTGGGCTATGCCCGCTTGTACCAGCCCAGTGTCGCTACCCAGTTTATTGGCCTGGCTTACAATGCACAAAAAGATGTTACCGGTAATGGTCAGCCGGAGTTTCTCAGTGAAGGTTTTGAGATCCAGCACCGGGGTGGTGAAGAGACCCGCAATGGTTATCTGGCCTCGGTCGAGTGGGTGCCGGTCAGTAATTTCACCTTAAAAGCCGATGCGTTTTTATCGCGCTTTGATAAAGAAGCTTTTGCCCGCGGCTTTCGGGTAAAACTGGGTGGGGCCAGTGCCGCTGTCGGCAACCCGGTGCTGAATAATAATTCGGTGATTGGCGGTACCTTTAACCGCACCTCTCAGAGCTTTACCCGGGTGGAAATCGTCAACGACGACAATCGGGACTTCAATAAGGTCAACAGTTTTGGCGTGAATGCCGACTGGGATGTGACCGACCGGCTTAATCTGTCGCTGGATGTGTCACGCTCGACTGCCAGCAGCGATTTCCGCAATGGCTTGCTGTGGTCGCTGGTGGCCGAGGACGCCAATGCCGAGGTACCTGTCCTGGATACCAATGTGTCGATCAGCTACTTGCTGAATGGACTGAACCTGCCGGATATGGGCTTTAATCAGGCGGCGGCCTTTTCCGATATCGACCGGGTGATGGTCAGCAAATACGGCATTTACCCTTATGTAAACTCCGATGCGGTCAATGCCTATAAGCTGGATTTGAGTTACGAGCTGGACCTGCCGGTACTGCGCTCGATTGAGGCTGGGGTGCGTTATTCCGAGCGACGTTACAGCAACGATCGCTCGGTGTTCGAATACGGCAGTGATGGCGCCTTCCTGAGCTCACAACCGCCGCTGCGTTTAACGCAGGACATGGTGGATGTGGTCGATTTTAAAGGCAAATTCAGTTACTTCCCCAGCTACCTGGCGATTGATTTGGATAAAGCGCTGAATGCCTGGTTCCCGCAGGGCATCCCGCAGCCGGTGCAAACCTGGGGCAGCGGCAACCCGGATGTGATCAACAGCCCGACGCCCGGCGTGGGACCGAACTACAGCTGGTCGGTGCAGGAAAGTGGCCGGGTGTTTGAGGATGTGCTGGCCGCTTATCTGATGGCCAATCTGGATACCGAAATTTTTGGCCTGCCGCTGCGCGGTAATGTTGGGGTGCGGCGGGTGCATACCGATCAGTCGGCGACTGATCTGGCCAATGTCGGTGGCGACCCGCTGCAAGGGGCCCAGTTTATTGTCGATGAGGTTGGCTTGATCAACGGCCGCTATGCCCCGGGCATTATCGGCGATACTTACACCCATTACTTACCCAGCCTGAACCTGAACTTAGGGTTGACCGACAGCACCCAGCTGCGTTTTGCCGCTGCCAAAGTGATGTCGCGGCCACCGATTAACCGGCTGGCCTCCAATACCGCGATTTTTATCAGCGACGATGGCGAAGTCAGTGGCAACAGCTCAAACAGCCCGTTCTTGCGTCCGTTTGAAGCGACGCAGTACGACTTGTCCTACGAAGTGTACTTCCCGGCCGGCGCTTTTGTTGCGGCCTTGTTTTACAAGGACATCAAGTCCTTTATCAATGACTTCACCATTCAGGAGTTTGATTTTAAAGCCGCCGGTTTCCCGGTACCGGATCAGATCATTAACGAGGATGGTATTCCGCGAGCGACCTTTAATGGCGCTTTTTCTACCGCGGTCAACAACGACGATGGCGGTTACATTCGGGGTTTGGAACTGGCTTACACCCAGGTGTTTAATTTCCTGCCGGATTTCTGGTCTGGTCTTGGGGTCAGTGGCAGCTACTCCTACACCCAGAGTGAGGTCAATCTGGTCAATCCGCTGGGAGGCGATCCGGTGCCCATGAGCTTTGAAGGTTTATCCCGCGAAGTCCTGACCGCCACCGTGTTTTGGGAGTATGAAGGTTTTGAGGCCCGCATCAGCGGCCGCTATCGCTCGCCTTTTGTCTCCACCCAGATTGGCATTGATGAGCAGGTCACCAACTTTCACAGCGAAACCGTGGTCGACTTTCAGGCTGGTTATCAGTGGAACGACCATCTGAAGCTGTTGTTTCAGGTCAACAATCTGACCGATGAGCCGACCAAAAGTTACTTTGGGCAGCAGGCCCAGACCGGCACCCTGCAGTTTTTTGGCCGCCAGTATTTCCTCGGCGCTGTGTATGTCTTCTGACACTGAGCACGGAACTGACTACGAATTGGAGCAAGAAAAATGTCTAGTATCAAACAATGCCTGAAGCTGGGTGCCAGTGCGCTGCTGTTGCTGTTGCTCAGTGCCTGCGGCGGCGATTCCACCGAGCAGGGCCAGGTCCTGTTGACCTGTGCTGTACCGCAAATTCCGAACCAGGCCGGCACCGCCTGTATTGATCCACCGCCAATCCAGTGCCCTGCACCCACAGTGCCGGATGCGATGAATGAAAGTTGCGTGGTGGGGGCGGACCCCAATGCGCCGGATCCGATCATTTTCCCGAATGAAAACCAGGCTGTGCTGTTTTACAAAAGGCCGCAGGATGGCAACTACGATGGCTGGCGGCTGCACACCTGGAACAACGATGCCTGCGATGCTTACCAACCAGCGTCGATAGCCCCCTCCTGGGACAATGGTCTGCCGATTACCGGCATCGATCCCAACTACGGTGCCTACTGGTTGCTGGAGCTGAAAGAGGGCTATGCCGGTACCGAAGGGGCCTGCGGTAATTTTATTATCCATATTGGCACCGAAGACTCCGGCAAAGAGATGGGCGGTGGTGATTTCACCATGCCGTTGTCGCAAGACGACCCGGATTTTGCCCGCATGAACTGGACCTTCTCCGGAGTGGCTTCGGTGTTTGAATACCCGCTGCTGTCGTTGGGTGTCAGTGTGCAGGGTGCGGCGGCACACTGGATCGATCAGCATACTTTGATCTGGAATGCCGATGTCTGGGCCGCCAACCGGGTACGCTTGTTTCACGATGCCGAGGCTGGCATTCAGGTACTGGATGAGGATTTGACTGGCCAGTCGATTGAACTGGTGCCGGTGGATTTAACCGATACGCAGCGGGCGCTGGTGCCTCACCTTGGCGATCAGCCTGCCTTTATGCTGGATGTGGATCGGGCGACAGCTAAGCAACTGGCGCGTCAGCAGCTGGCATTGGCAGCCTACAACCAAGAGGGTGAGTTACTGAGGGCAACCTGGGTGCAGGCCGCCAAGGTGCTGGATGATCTCTACGCCTATGGCGAGAACAGTGCCCTGTCGGCCCAGCTGGGGATTCATTACGAGGCGGGCAGCATCCATACCGCGGTCTGGGCACCCACCGCCCATGAAGTGCGTTTGCAGGTCTACAATGCGGCAAAAAATCTGCAAGACAGTGTGTTGATGGATTACCACAGTGAGACCGGTGTCTGGTCGTACAGCGCTGATCGTGACGAGCTGGACCGGTTGTTCTACCGTTATCAGGTCACTGCCTATCATCCGTTGACCCGTGAAGTCGAGGTAATGGAAGCGACCGATCCTTACTCGCTGAATGTCTCAATCAATGGCCGTTTCAGTCAGTTTGTCGATCTGAACGACGATGACTTCAAGCCGGAAGGCTGGGATCAGCGTCCAGTGCCCGTGGTGCAGCAGCCGGAAGACATTGTGATTTACGAAGGCCATATCCGTGATTTTAGTATCCGCGATATCAGCACCCGGGCCGGCTGGCGCGGCAAGTACCTGGCTTTTACCGAAGAAGACTCGGCGCCGGTGCAGCATTTGCGGCGTTTGGCCGAGGCCGGCGTCACCCACTTCCATGTGCTGCCAGCAACGGATCAGGCCAATATCAACGAGGATGTCAGCCAGCGGGTGGAAATCACCGATACTGTTGGTCGCTTGTGTCAGCTGAACCCGCAGGCACCGGTCTGTGGTGTCGAAAGCAACAGCGCTACCATCATCTCGGTTCTGGAAAGCTACCTGCCGTATGAAACCAAAGCTCAGGCACTGGTGCAGTCGATGCGGCATCTGGATGGCTTTAACTGGGGTTATGACCCACACCACTTTATTGCGCCGGAAGGCAGTTTTGCCACCGCGGTAGAGGGACCGGCCCGGGTGCGGGAAGTGCGGGCCATGATCCAGGCCTTGAATGAGATGGGACTGCGGGTGGCGTTGGATGTGGTCTACAACCATACCAGTTCGTCCGGTCTGTTTGATAAGTCGGTGTTCGACAAAATAGTGCCGGGCTACTACCACCGCTACAACGAAAGCACCGGGGTGATTGAACGCTCGACCTGCTGTGAGAATACCGCCACTGAGCACCGGATGATGGATAAGTTTATCCGCGACTCGCTGGTGATCCTGGCGCGGGACTTCGGCTACAATGATTTCCGCTTCGATATTATGGGCCATCACCGCAAAGAAGACATTCTGGCGGCCCGTGAGGCAGTCCGTGCGGTCGACCCAGACACCTACTTCTACGGCGAAGGCTGGAACTTTGGCGAAGTGGCTAATAACCGCTTGTTTACCCAGGCCAAGCAGCAGGATATGGCTGGCACTGCGGTCGGTACCTTCAACGATCGCATTCGGGAAGGGGTGCGCAGCGCGGCGTTATTCAAGTCGGAGCTAAGTGACTCAGATCGCAGCGAGCTGGACATCATCCGGGTTAGCCTGGCAGCTACTTTAAAAGACTATGTGCTGCTGACGCATCGTGGCAGCTCGGGCCCGGCATCCAGCTTAAACTGGAATGGTCAGCCAGCTGGCTATGCTGAAATGCCAGCCGATATCATCAACTACGTCTCCAAGCACGACAATGAAACGCTGTGGGATCAGTTGCAGTACCGGCTGGATGAGCAGATGTCTGCGGCAGACAGGGTCCGGGCGCAGAACATCTCCATTGCCATTCCGCTGATGAGCCAGGGCATTCCTTTCTTGCAACTGGGTGGCGACTTCCTGCGCTCCAAGTCGATGGACAGAGACAGTTATGACTCCGGTGACTGGTTCAATTACGTCGACTTTACTTTCCAGACCAATAACTGGGCGGTGGGGCTGCCATTGGCAGAAAAAAATGAAGGCAACTGGGATGCGATTGCCCGTTTGTTTTTAAACCCCAATACCGCAGTGCAGCCGGAGGATATTTCCTTTGCTGCTGAAGTCTTTAACGAGTTCCTGCGCATTCGCAGTCAACATCCGTTGTTCCGCTTGCGGACCGCCCAGGATGTGATGGACCGAGTTGGTTTTCACAATGTTGGCAGCAACCAGACGCCCGGCTTGATTGTGATGAGCATCGACGATGGGCTGGGGCTGGCCGATCTGGATCCAACCATCGATGCGCTGGTGGTGGTGATCAACGGCAGTGCTCATGAAGTGGCGCACAGCATCCCAACTGCAGCCGGTTTTGACTTGCACCCGATCCAGCAGGCTTCGGTTGATAGCCGGGTGCGCTCGGCCTATTTCCAGCAAGGCAATGACGAAGGCACCTTTGTGGTACCGGCCCGCACCATGGCGGTCTTTATCAAACCGCAGCATGGCGATCAGGGCGAAGGCCTGTCGGCCGATGCAACAACAGGCGCACCGGATATCCCGCCGTATGAGGCTACCAGCATCTTTGTTCGTGGTACCTTGAATGAGTGGAGCACCGAAAATGAGCTGTTGTATGAAGGTGCCGGCATTTATGCGTTGGAGCGTTATCTGGCCGTGGATGATTACGACTTTAAGATCGCTTCATCGGACTGGAATACCGTTGATTTTGGTGCCGGCGGTGACGGTCAGCAGGTCCAACTGGCTAGCCAGAAAACACTGGCGCCGGCTGGAGCCAACCTGCAGCTGAGCATTGACACAGCCGGGACTTACCGCTTTATCCTGAATGCCAGCAACCCGGAAGCACCGGTACTGCTGGTAGAAGAGCGGCGGCCTTATGGAGCGACGACCATTTATTTACGTGGGCAAATGAGTGGCCCGGATTGGGACCCAACCATTCCATTCATGTATATCGGGGGCGAGCAGTATCAAGTCACCGTAGCGCTGAATGCACAAAGCTATGAGTTTAAGTTTGCCGATGCCGACTGGGCCGACATCAATTACGGTGCCGGTGATGACGGTGGCGCCATGGAGCTGGGCGTGGGTAAAACGCTGGTATCCAACGGCGGCAACCTAAGCCTAAGCTTCCCGGCAGCCGGTGATTACACTTTTACCATCGACGCCAGCGATCCAACGGCACCGGTGTTTACTGTGACCGCAGATTAACGACTTTTCCTGGCCTTGTGGGGGACCTTCGGGTCCCCTTTTTTGATACGCAGCAAAGCGGTATGACTTTGCTATACTGCTTAGTCGGTAACTGTGGGAGATAAAACATGAAACTACTGTACTGGATACTGTTGTTTAGCCTGCCAGCGCTAGCTGGCCAACCTCAAACCACCCAATGCACCCGTGGCGACTCGGTACGCCTGATTGAGGTGGTTTACCCGGAAGGAGGGGAGCTGCCGTGCGAAGTGCATTACAGCCGTGAAGGCGAGCAGCAGGTGTTATGGCGGGCCCGAAATGAAGCAGGATACTGCGCGCAAAAAGCCGCCGACTTTATCGAGCGGCAGCGTGGCTGGGGGTATCAGTGCACGCTGCTCACTCAAAGCCGGCTGATTGCCGACTAAGCAGCTTGTGGCGGTGATGGGATTGCGGAAGACGTCGGTTGCCGTCCTCCGCCCGTCTGCATCAATACACCAAACGTAATTTCACATCGTTCGGGCTGGCCGGATCGTGCTCCAGGCTAATCAAATAGTGCTGATCCTGCTCGAGAGTTAAAGGAGCGGTTTTCTCCAGTAACAGCTCGTTGCCCTGGCTGGTGATGGCTGTCAGGGCCAGCGACACTTCATGGGATGGTAACCGGATTTGTTGATGTTTGCCGATGGCTAACTTTTGTACTTTGTATTGGGCGGTTTGAATGGTTTCATCGGAACGTACAAAATACAGATTTAATTCGGCAAAGGTTTGGTTCAGGTTCAGCACCGTCACATCGTGTTGTTGCCGTTGTGGACGATTGGCTTCAAGATATTGCAGGTTGCGGGTGGCTCCTTGTTCATCCTGAAACAGCACGACCACCTTACTCTGGCCTTGTTGCAGACTGAGCAGTTGGTTGCTAAGCAGCGGGCTGCCATCGGTGTCTTGCACCGACAATTGGTAATCCCCCTGTGTCAGGACGCTGTAGTCACTGAACTCGGCCTGATTTAACGTGAGCAATGGCTGATGATCCAACAGCACTGCAACAGACTGCATGCTGTTAAACAACCGGAACTGTGCTGGTGCTGCGCGGTGCAGTAACTGGTCCGTTGCATTGGAGTTTAGCACCAGATCAATCACCAACTGCTCAGGCAATGGGCCTTGCTGATCGCGGACAATCAGGCTGTAGGTGCTGTTGTATTGAAAGTGAAAGCTTTGACTTTGAAACAATACCTGCTGCTCACCTGGTTTGGTCAGGTAAAGCGTGTAGTGCCCGCGGGCCAGTTTATTCGTTGGGTAAGCGACTTCAAACGGGCTCAGGCTTTCGAGCCGCTCCGCCTCATTAATACTCTCACTTGGTTTCGCGAGATAGATATCCAGCTCGGGAAACTGCACGGACAGATTGGTTAGTGTTAGCATAAATTGCTGATCTAAATCAGTATTACGATCGAACTCAACGGCCAGTAGCTCTGGTTCACCCTCTTGTTCGGTTAAGATCATCAAATGTTTGTAGCCGGACTTTAGTGTCAGAGTGTCTTCCAGTAATGACTGTTGGTTCTGCACTGTGCTCAGGTTCACAGTGTGCTCAGCTGCATCCAAAGTCCGCAAGCTGGAAGCCTGCCCTAAACTTAGCTGGCTGGGTTGAAGGCTGTTGATCTGCAGTTCGACCGGCGGCAGATGATCGGCGCCGTGATAAAACTGCAGATAACTTTGCGAGTAACTGGATTCATCATTCTTGCTATCGGAGCTGCCGCCGCAAGCGACGACTCCGGACAGAACAAGCAAACTGAGGCTGATAATACGAAATTGCGTCAACATGGGGGAATACCTATTTGGTTAGTAACTGGCAGAGACTACTGAGAGTTGAGCTGGCAAAGAAGGGCTATTGTCAAAATAATACAATTGATTACAGTGGGTTACACTTTTATGCTCTGGGCAAGTAAGGCAGTGAGCATTTTGGGGCGTTAGAGAGATATTAAGGAGAGCTCCTGAGTGTCTGCCTAAAATGTGCCAAAGGCGTACGGTGCATACGTATTCAGTGCAAAAAGTGCGGATTTGCCACAAAGAAGTGCGTAACTTTAGGGTTAAGCATTTTTTATGGTTTGCGGGGAGCAGAGCAATGCAGTTAAAACCATCCTTATTGGCGCTGGCCGCCAGTGCCGCCTTATTGGCCTGTCAACCGGCGGCGCAGCCTGAGCAGTCGGCTGCGGCCAAGCCAGAGGCCGAGCCCGCCGCCGAGCAGACTGCGGAAGCAGGCAAGGCGGTGGTGTATCAGGTCTTTACCCGGTTGTTTGGCAACACCAACACCAGCAACAAGCCCTGGGGCTCGCTGGAAGAAAACGGCGTTGGTAAATTCAGCGATTTTACCGATGAAGCCCTGGCTGGCATTAAAGAGCTGGGTGTGACCCATGTCTGGTACACCGGGGTACCGCATCATGCGGTGATCCGCGACTACACGGCCTATGGCATTTCGCTGGACGACCCGGATGTGGTGAAAGGCCGGGCCGGCTCACCTTACGCGGTGAAAGACTACTACAACGTCAGTCCGGATCTGGCCGATGATCCGGCCAATCGCTTGCAGGAGTTTCAAGCCCTGATTGCCCGTACCCATGCCCATGGCATGAAGGTGCTGATTGATATTGTGCCCAACCACGTGGCGCGCAACTATCACTCCATCAGCCGGCCGGATGGGGTGGCTGACTTTGGTGCCAGCGACGACACCAGTGTGGCCTACGCCCGCGACAACAATTTCTACTACATCCCGGGCGAAGCTTTTCAGGTTCCGGCCTGGCCCGAGGACTACCTGCCACTTGGCGGTGAGCCGCACCCGCTGGCCGATGGCCAGTTTGACGAGTATCCCGCCAAGTGGACCGGCAACGGCTCCCGCGCTGCCCAGCCAGACTTTGATGACTGGTACGAAACGGTCAAAATCAACTTTGGTGTGCGGCCCGATGGCAGTTACGACTTTGATAGCCTGCCAGCCGAGTATGCACAGAAAAGCATTGAGGATCACTATACCTTCTGGCAAGGCCGGGATGTGCCAGATTCTTGGGAGAAATTTCGTGACATCGTGCTGTACTGGATCGACATGGGTGTCGATGGCTTTCGTTACGACATGGCCGAAATGGTACCGGTTGAGTTCTGGAGTTACCTGAACTCCCACATCAAGCAGGTCAACCCGGATGCCTTCCTGCTGGCCGAGGTGTACCAGCCGCATCTGTACCGAGATTATCTGCATCTGGGCCGGATGGATTACCTGTACGACAAGGTCGAGTTTTACGACAACCTGAAGTGGGCGATGCAAGGCCACGGCAGCACCGATGCGTTGGTGGAGGTGCAGGACAGCATGGCGGATATTGAGCACCATATGCTGCACTTTTTGGAAAACCATGATGAGCAGCGCATTGCCAGCCCGGAATTTGCCGGCGACGCCCGCTTAGGGATGCCCGCCATGCTGATTTCAGCCACCATCAGCACCTCGCCAACCATGCTGTACTTTGGCCAGGAAGTCGGCGAAGCGGCCAGCGACGATGCCGGTTTTGGTAAGGCCAGCCGCACCACCATTTTTGATTACTGGGGTGTGCCGGCTCATCAGCGCTGGATGAACGGAGGCAAATTTGACGGCGGCGCTCTGACCGATGAAGAGCGTAAGCTGCGTGATTTCTATGTGCGTTTGATGCGCTTTAGTGCTGAGCAGCCAGCCATGAACGGCCACTACGCCGAAATTCACCGCGCCAACCGGGCGGCGACCGAGCATTACGATGACAAGCTGCTGTCTTTCCTGCGCTGGACCGATGAACAGAAATTACTGATTGTTGCCAATGTGCGGGATGCGGCTTACCCGCCGATGAACTTGCAGATCCCGGCAGAGCAAATTGCCGCCTGGGGCCTGACCGATGGCAGTTACACCCTGACGGAACAGCTGTATGGTGAGCTTTCGGTGTCGCTGACGGTGCAAAACGGTGTCGGCTTGGTGCCATTGACGCTGGCGCCTTTGGCATCTCTGATCCTGCAACTGGAGCACTAAGCCATGCTTAAATCCATAGGTGCACTCTTTGTTAGCCTGCTGGTGTTTGCCAGCTGGCTGCTGCCAGCGCAGACACTGGACTACCAAAGCCATCAGCTGACGGATGAGGGCCTGCTGATCCAGACCAGCGCAGGTCAATTGATGCTGCGCTTCCATCAGCCGGCGGTGGTGGAAGTGTTTTATCAAAACGAGGGCGTAAAACAACTGCCATCCTTTACGTTGCCACCAAAACCTCAATTGCTGGCGGCTGGGCTGGAAACTCAGGGTGAGGTGCTGTATTACGGCACCGAAGCCCTGACGGTAAGGGTTGCGACCCAGCCGCTGCGGCTGAGCTTTCTGCGCGACGGCGAGGTCTTTCTGGCCGAGGAGCAAGGCCTCTTTGTGCACGATACCCTGCGCGGTTTTCGTTTTCAGTTAAAGCCGGATGAAAAGCTACTTGGCGCCGGCCAGCGGGTGCTGGGCATGGACCGACGTGGCCACCGGCTGCCGCTTTACAACAAAGCGCACTATGGTTACACCACCGAGTCCGAGCAAATGTACTTCAGCATTCCCGGAGTGATTTCCAGCCACAACTATCTGCTGTTGTTTGATAACTCGGCCAGCGGCTTTATCGACCTGGGCAAAACCGAAGCCGATGTGCTGCAATTTGAAGCCGTCGGTGGCCGCACCGGTTACCTTGTTGCTGCCGGCGACAGCCATCAGGACACGCTGCAGCAGTATTTGCAGGCCAGTGGCATGCCGCCACTACCCCCACGCTGGGCGCTCGGTAACTACGCCTCCCGCTTTGGCTACCGAACCGAGCAAGAAGCCCGCGACACCGTGCAGCGTTTCGTCGATCAGGGTTTTCCGCTCGATGCCATCGTGCTGGATCTGTTCTGGTTTGGTCCCGATATTCAGGGCCACATGGGCAATCTGGCCTGGGATAAAGCAGCCTTTCCCAACCCTGAGCAAATGATCGCCGATTTTCGTGAGCTGGGCGTGAAAACCATTCTAATCACCGAACCTTTTATGCTGACCAGCTCCAACCGTTGGCAGGAAGCGGTGCGTGAGGATGTGCTGGCGCTGAATCTGGCCGGCAAACCCAGAACCTTTGATTTTTACTTTGGCAATACCGGCCTGATTGATGTGTTCAAACCCGAGGCGGCCGAGTGGTTCTGGCAGATTTACCATGGCCTGATGCAGCAGGGGGTAGCGGGCTGGTGGGGCGATCTGGGGGAGCCTGAAGTCCACCCACACGATGCCATTCATCGCCTGCCGCAAGGCACCGCCACCGCCGATGAAATTCACAATGCCTATGGCCATGAGTGGGCCAAAATGGTGTTTGAGCGCCATGTCCGCGATTACCCGACGCTTCGGCCCTTTATCATGATGCGCTCCGGCGCACCGGGCTCGCAGCGCTATGGCATGATCCCCTGGACCGGCGATGTTGACCGCAGCTGGGATGGCCTGAAACCTCAAGTGGAGCTGGCGCTGCAAATGAGCCTGTTTGGCTTTGGCTACATCCACTCGGATCTGGGCGGTTTTGCCGGCGGTGAAACCTTCGATGCCGAAATGTACACCCGCTGGATGCAGTTTGGGGTCTTTCAACCGGTGTACCGGCCGCACGCGCAGGAGCACATCGCGCCTGAGCCGGTGTTCCACGATGGCACCACCCAGCGCATCAGCCGTGACTTTATCCGTTTGCGCTACCGTTTAACGCCGTACAACTATACCCTGGCCTACCAGCACAGCACCCGCGGACTGCCTTTGATGCGCCCACTGTTTTGGCTGGAGCCGGACAACCCGGACTACCTGACAGAGAAAAACAGCTATCTGTGGGGCGATGCTTTTCTGGTCGCACCGGTCACCAAGCCTGGCGTTAGCAGCTGGACGGTCAATGCACCGGCCGGTGTCTGGTTTGATTTCTTTGCTGGCACCGCCTATCAAGGGGGGCAAAAACTCGAGGTGCCGGTGACGCTGGAGACCATTCCTGTGCTGGTTAAAGCTGGCGCTTTTGTGCCGATGGTGGCGCCGCTGCAAAGCCTGGATCAGTACAGCACCGAGCAGCTGGAGCTGCACTACTGGCACCATGCCAGTGTGGGCCAAAGCGAAGGCGAGCTGTACGATGACGATGGTCACAGCCGCACCAGCTTAGAGGACGGTGCTTTTGAGCTGTTGCAGTTCAGCGCCCGCAATCAACAGGATCAGCAGTTGGCAATCAGCCTAAGCCGTCAGGGCGACTTCCCCGGCATGCCGGCAGCGCGCCAATTGATGTTGGTGGTGCACCAGGCCCCGGTGCACTGGCAGCAAGTACAGCTGGGAGAGCAGCGTTTTACCATCCAAGCCGAAGCGCTGGCTGAAGGCGAAACCGGTGCCTGGCGTAACCGCGATGGCGCAATTGTGGTGCAATTTAACTGGCAGCAGGATACTCAGCTCCAGCTGCGTTAACCACCATTTCTCCCGTAAAAAACCAGCACAGTGGTCGGGTGCTGGTTTTTTTTGAGACATCCGCTTACATCTTTTCACCACTTCTTTCTGTCGTTTTGGTCGAAATACGACATCCTTAACCGACTAGCTTTAAAAGCAGTTCACAGGAGAGCGTGATGACCGATCAAGAGCATGCAAAGCAGATCCGGCAGTTGATAGACAGTTGGAGTAAGGCGGTAGCCCGTAAAGATGTCGAAGCCATTATGCAGTTTTACAGCCCGCCGTTACGGGCTTTTGATGCGATAGGACCGTTGCAGTTTCAAAGCCGCGATGCCTACCAACAGCACTGGCAGCACTGCATGACGTTCTGCCCTGGTGAGTTTCGTTTTGAAGTGCACCAGTTGGAAGTACAAGCCGATACTGAACTGGCTTTTTGTCACTTTTTAAATTACGGCGGTGGCACCGATAGCGAAGGGCAACTGCATCTGTACTGGTTGCGCTGCACTCAGTGCTGGCAACTGCAACCTGATGGCTGGAAAATTATCCACGAACACTTCTCAGTTCCGGTGGAGATGGGATCCGGTCAGGGGCAGTTTGATCTAAAACCGGATGATGAGCGATGAGCAGGTTTGTCCCAGTCATACTTGACACCCTTGCAGTGCTATTTACCTGGCCGCAGGAATGTTGATTGCAAGTGTGTTAATAATGATGCATCTCTGAGGTTCTATTACTGCGGCCAGGCGTTATTCAATAAAACTTTGTTAATAATGAACTTGTAGTCTAAGCTTACTTTCATTAGAAACAGGCATTAAGTTACTGGTTTGACGCTATGAATAGCCATATTATTTTTATAGTTGTGACTGCATCCAGATTGGCTGGGTGGCTGCTAGTACTTTTTCTGCTTACAGGCTGCAACAAAAGCTCTCATCCAGAGAGGGATGCGATCTTTATTGTATCTTCATCCGCCAGCGCGGGGGGCACAGTATTTCCTGAATACCGAACTGTGCTTGGTGGGCAAGTAACTGCTTTTAGTATCTTACCGGATGAGGGTTACCGTATTGCTACCGCTACTGGCTGTGGAGGCTCTTTAAGTGACCATATTTATACGACGGATGTCATCAGTACCCAGTGCTCTATTGCTGTAACATTCGAGCTCAATGATTTTACTGTTGGCGCAGTAGTGAGTGGTGGGGGCCGAATAGCCCCTGACAGTGCAATGGTTAGTTATGGTACTTCAACGACTTTTACTTTATCCCCGGATGAGGGCTATACCTTAGCCAGTGCCAATGGTTGCGACGGCACCCTTACTGGCAATGTTTTTACAACGGGCATTATAAGGGAGCATTGTCTGGTCTTGGTGGTATTCGACCTGAGTCATTATGAAATCCATGCTTCCGCAGAGGTTGGTGGGAGCATTCAGCCAGCCAGCGTATCAGTAAGCCATGGTGCATCGACAGTATTCGAAGTAAGCAACGAAGAAGGCTTTGAACTTGCGACTATCAGTGGCTGTAATGGAGTTTTGGATGGAGCAAGCTACATCACAAGCGCAATCGTAGAACATTGTGAAGTGACTGCCAGTTTTGTGGTGGCTGCACCGCAGTTGCTTGATGTGGTGGCAGGAGATAGCGAGTTAACGTTTAGTTGGCTCGGTATCAGTGGTGGGGAGAGCTATAACCTTTATGTCGACACTGAGCCCAATATTGACGTAACAAGTTTTCCGGCGACCGCTAGCGGCACATTGTTGGAAAATGTTAGCAATCCATTTACATTAACTGGTTTAACCAATAATACGGCTTATTATGCGGTAGTGACAGCTACAGTGGGGTCTATGGAAGGCTTGACCAGCAATGAGATAATTGCTGCGCCAGAAGCGCCTTTTGTGGCTATTGGTGGATTGAACGATACAGGTATCTATTGGTGTGCGGACGCGACAATGAACCAGCAAGATTGCCCTGTTGTGGGCATGGGGTATCAGGGGCAGGATGGTGACTCTGGTCGGGATGCTGCCGCTCGTGCTGGCGCGTTAACAAAGTTAGGCCATGGTGCCACGGGATTTGATTTCACAAAAATTGCAGCGAATGGTAATGCACTGGCTTTGCAAAATACACCTTGGGATGCGGATGGCAGTGAAGCTGAAGGAAGCCAATGGAGCTGCGTTCGCGATAATGTAACAGGGCTCATTTGGGAAGTAAAAACACAGGATGGTGGCCTGCATGACCAAAGCAATACTTACTCATGGTTTGAGCCTGATAGCACTAGCAATGGTGGCGAGGACGGGACTTTAAATGGAGGCAGTTGTCTAGGTAGTGACTGCGATACCCATGCCTATGTGATGGCTGTCAATAGTAATGGGCTCTGTGGTGCAAGCGATTGGCGCTTGCCGACAAGATTTGAATTGCTTGGGCTGCTGCATAATGGCAGAGTGAATCCATCAATTGATATTGATTTTTTCCCAAATACACCTACCGGTTCATATTGGTGGACGTCTTCAAGTTATGCTGGATACAGTTCCTATGCCTGGGGTATTGCATTTTACTATGGGTACCCTAACTTCCGGTACAAGCACTATGGGTATCATGTACGACTGGTTCGGCATGCCCTCTAAGTTCTTGCCATTGGCAGGCCCGGCACTGCTTTCAGGCCTACGGCATTTTGTTGCCTTGGGGGGTTGCTGCTCCATATTACTTTTTTGGGAGGAAAACAATGTTCCCAGTCTTGTCTAAATCCATGTTACTGCTTGCCGGGCTTTTAGCTTTGGTTGGGGTAGGACATTCAGCTATGGCCGCTGACGTCTGTGCGAATGAGAATACGGCAATCCCTTTTCGAACTCCAAGTACAGACTTTCAGGTACACGGGGACGGCACTATCTCTCAACACTCAACCAAATTGATGTGGATGCAGTGCAGTATAGGACAAAGTTGGGATGGTGCTGGATGTGTCGGTGTGATGAACAGTTACCACTGGCTTGATGCTTTACAAATGGCGGAAAGCTTTAGCTTTGCAGGTTACAGCGATTGGCGTTTACCCAATAAAAATGAGTTGGCTGCAATCATTGAAGAACGCTGCTGGTCTCCCAGTGTAAATACCGCTAACTTTCCGGATGCTTCGGATGGTACTTACTGGACATCATCACCGCATGTCAAATACAGCACCCAGTCATGGAGTGTCCATTTTTTCATTGGCTCAATTACTGGCACAGATAAGAGCTCTGAGCTTTACGTACGGTTAGTGCGGTTTGATGAATAATGTTTACGTACAACGATGAGCGGTTGGTAACCATTAAATGGGTTATGTGGGGAAGCGCCCAAAAGTTTAACTAAGCTGCTGTTGAACATGCAGTTTGAATTACAGCCATATTTGCCAGCTCCTTGCACCAGTGGGTGACACTTTTGCTGGTTTGAATACGTATTCATCTTGTTGTTGCACCATAATAGGGTTATCAAAGACAGATCAACAGCGGTTCTGAGAATAACCATGCATCAACAAAAACCTGATCTTAGTTTCTGGCAAATCTGGAACATGTGCCTGGGCTTTTTTGGCATTCAGTTTGGCTTTGCCTTGCAAAATGGCAATGTAAGCCGGATTTTCCAAACCCTGGGCGCCGAGATGGACCAGATTGCCATCCTCTGGGTAGCAGCGCCGCTAACCGGTTTGCTGGTGCAGCCGATTGTCGGTCATTTTAGCGATAAAACCTGGACCAAACTGGGCCGGCGCCGGCCTTTCTTCCTCTATGGCGCCATTGCCACCACCCTGGCACTAATTTTTATGCCGAACTCACCGCATTTGTGGGTGGCAGCCATGATGCTGTGGATTTTGGATGCGGCCATTAACGTCACCATGGAGCCGTTCCGGGCCTTTGTTGGTGATAACCTGAACAAAAAACAGCGGCCGCAGGGTTTTGCCATGCAAAGCTTCTTTATTGGCGTGGGCGCCGTCGTTGCCTCGGCGCTGCCCTGGATGATGACCAACTGGTTTGGCGTGTCCAACATTGCGCCGGAAGGCATGATCCCGGATTCGGTGGTCTATTCCTTCTATGCCGGTGGTGTGGTGCTGTTTCTGGCGGTAGGCTGGACCATTTTGCGCAGCAAAGAGTACAGCCCGGATCAGCTGGCGGCCTTTGAAGCGGCCGAGCAGCAGGCCAACCCGGTGGAAGTCGAAGTGGTGAAAGTCCGTGATAACTACTGGGCCAGTGGCGCTGCGGCCGTGGTGATTGGCGTGCTGTTCTGGGGCTTTGTTTACCTGCAACAGCTGGATCAGAACCTGTATTTACTGGGCGCGCTGATTGCTTCCTTTGGCGTGCTGCAATGGCTGACCAGCTGGTTTAAGCAGCAGAATAACCGCAACATGCTGGTGCAGATTATTGATGACCTTTATGCCATGCCGGGCACCATGAAGCAACTGGCGGTGGTGCAGTTTTTCTCCTGGTTCCCGCTCTTTGCCATGTGGATTTACACCACGGCCGCCGTCACCAGTCATCACTATGGCACTTCGGACACCACCTCGCTGGCGTACAATACCGGTGCTGATTGGGTCGGTGTCTTGTTTGCGGTGTACAATGGCTTTGCCGCTATTGCTGCCTTGATTATCCCCTGGCTGGCCCGCCGTATCACCACCCAGCGCACTCACAGCATTAATCTGACCTGTGGTGCCCTGGGTCTGTTTTCCTTCTTTTGGATCCAGGATCCAGCCTTATTGTGGTTGCCAATGATCGGCATCGGCATTGCCTGGGCCTCGATTTTGTCCTTGCCCTACGCCATGCTGTCGAACAGCCTGCCAGCCCACAAAATGGGCATTTACATGGGCATCTTCAACATCTTTATAGTGTTGCCGCAGCTACTGGCGGCGGCCATTTTGGGCAGCTTGCTGAAGTACTTCTTCGGCGGCGAGGCCATTTATGCGTTGGCACTGGGCGGGGTCAGTTACTTGATCGCCGCTGTCTATGTGCTCTTTGTTCGAACCAGCAAAACAGTCAAAGGATAAGTGATGCAACTGAATCCCTGGTTTTCTACCACCCTTAAGGCCGCTGGCCTGGCGACCGCTCTGGCTGCGGTCAGCGCTTGCCAGCCGGCACCCGAGTCGGGTTATCAAGCCCCAACTGCAGCGCCTTTCGAGCAGACCGAAGCGCCCTGGTGGGACGATGCGGTTTTCTACCAAATCTGGCCGCGTAGTTTTTACGATACCAGCGGTGATGGTCATGGCGACTTTAATGGCATGACCGCAAAACTGCCTTATTTATCTGAGCTAGGCATTGATGCCATCTGGCTAACGCCAATGTTTGAGGCGCCGTCTTATCATGGTTATGACTTTACCGAGTTTTATCAGGTGGAATCGGATTATGGCACCATGGCCGACTTCGAGCGCTTTTTGCAACAAGCTGAAGAGCGCGGTATCCGGGTGATTCTGGATCTGGTGATCAACCACATTTCCCGTGAACACCAGTGGTTTAAGCGCTCAGCCGAGCGCATTGAGCCGTACAGCGATTACTTTATCTGGCGGGAAAGCCTGCCAGAAACCGGCAAAGGCTGGGGTCATGCCTGGTCAGATAACGATATGCCTGAAGCGGTCTGGCATTTTGATGAGACCCGGGGCGAGTACTACTACGCCGCCTTTGGTGCCACCCAGCCGGATCTGAATCTGGAGCACCCGGATGTGATCGAAGAAATGAAACGGATGGCCAAATTCTGGCTGGATAAAGGGGTTGATGGCTTCCGGCTCGATGCGGTGCGCTTTGTGATAGAGCGTGGCCCTAGCGGTCAGGCCGACTTGCCCGAGACCATTGATTATTGGAAAGACTTCAATGCCTTTGTTAAAAGCGTCAATCCCGAAGCCTACTTAGTGGGCGAAGCCTGGGTCGATATTCCGGTGGCGGCCAAATACTGGGGTGAAGGCAAAGGGCTGGATCAGGGCTTTGATTTTGAATTTGGTTACATTGTGCTGGATATGCTGCAGCAAGGGCTGGCCACTGAAGCCCAGTTTGGCACCATGAGCCAGCAGTCCGGTCAGGCAGAAGACGGCGCCTTGCATCCACTGGCACAGAATGTGCAGCGCCGGCTGGAGTCGGGCGCACCGCTGGCCTTCTTCACGCCGTTTTTAACCAATCACGATCAGGACCGAGTGGGCTTCCAACTGCAGGAAAGTCAAGCCAAAGCCAAGCAGGCAGCTGCCTTATTGTTTAGCTCGCCAGGGACTAAATACATCTACTACGGTGAAGAAATTGGCATGACCCAGCAGCAAAGTGGCCATGATGTGTACAAGCGGGCGCCGATGCTGTGGGACCAAAGCCATCAGGCAGGTTTTACTCAGGCTGAGCTTAGCTGGGTGCAGCAAAAAGAGCTCTTTACCCAGGCGTTTGATCCCTGGTGGCCGGATTTTCTGGCGCAGCAGCTTGCAGCCGGTGATCGCACCGTGGCAGCGCAACGTGCTCAGCCGGATTCCTTGTGGCAATTGCATCGTTTGCTGATCGCGATGCAAAAGCAGCGGCCGGAAATGCGTTTGGCGGGCTCTTACCAGGTGCAATCACCGCAGCAGGGCATTCTGACGGTGACACGTGAGCTGGGTGAGCAGCGCACGGTGTTTGTGCTGAATCTGGCCGGTGAAATGGCGGATATTGCCACCCTGCTGGCAGAGCATAGCAGCCTGTCAGTAAGTTGGGGCTTTGATTTGGATGGCAGCTTGTTGGCCAGCGATGGCCTGCTGATCTTGCAGTCAAGGTAGTAAAGCAGAGAGCAGGGCTGCATGAAAGGCGCAGCCCTGGTTTATTTAATTGCCCAGTAATTCATTCAGCTCTTTTTTGACATCATTCATCAGTTGTTGCTGAGCCTTTTTTGCATTATTGCATTTGGCAATATCGGTGTTTTCACCTTTTAGTTGAAGTTCGGCACACTCCATCATGACCTTGGCCAAAAGCTCCGGATCCTTGGCCAGTTTATCGGCAGAAGGAGCTCCGCCACAAGCCAGCAAAAGCAGGCTAGAACTGAGTAACATGCTGATTTTTTTCATTCCTTATCCTTTTAATGTGGTACCGCAGGAGGCGCGGATGATGGTTTTTGGCTCAATTTGATTGGTTTCAATCGGTTGATTGTTCACCAAGCGAAGCAGATTCTCTACCAGCATTTCACCAGCCAAAGTGGTGTCTTGCTGAATAGTGCTCAGTGGTGGTGTGGTGTATGAAGCAACCGGAATATCATCAAAACCCATCACCGCGATATCGTCTGGTACCCGAAGTCCGCGCTGTTGAATGCCTTGCATGACACCTATGGCGATCAAGTCACTGGCGCAGAAAATAGCATCGACAGCTTTGCCGCTATCCAACAGGTTCTGTACGGCCAACTGGCCCGCTTGTTCGGTTGAAATGGCATTGAACTGGGCAATAGCGTCGTGGCGGATACCGCCTTGTTGCAGCGCATCGCTAAAACCGAGGAAGCGTTGACTAAACTCCGGGCTACCAGCGGAGGCATTGCCTATAAAGGCAAATCGCTTGTGGCCCAAAGACAACAAATGTTCGCCAGCCAGACGGCCACCCTGACGGTTGTTGCTGCGAATGGTAAAATCCGGGTGACCTTCGACATCGGCCCCCCAGCAGACAAAATGGGTTTCCTGCGCCAGTAGCTTGTTCAGCTTTTCCTCGTAATCCTGGTAGTCGCCATAGCCTAGTAAAATGATGCCATCGGCTTTTTTCGTATCTTCGTAATCGGCATGCCAGTCATTGCTTAGCTGCTGAAAGGACACCAATAAATCCTGCCCACGCTTGGCGCAGGCGCGGGTAATGCTGCCAAGCATGGATAAGAAAAATGGATTGATCAGCGACTCATCGGTGGTGGGATCTTCAAACAGCAACAAGGCCAGGGTACTGCTGCGCTGCTTACGCAGGTTGCTGGCATTTTTATCCACCTTGTAGTTGAGCTGGCGGGCAATGGCCTGCACCTTATCTCTGGTCTCTTTATTGACCTGAGGGCTGTCGCGTAAGGCCCGGGATACGGTAGATTGCGATACACCAGCCAGGTAAGCAATATCGAAGGATGTGGCTTTTTCTTTCATGGATTACGCTCAACTGTGGCTCGTTATGCCAATGGTTTTGCAACGAGCCAGATAAAGAAAGATACCGGAGCGACAACGACTTAATTAAGGTCTTTGCAGACACCTGCTTCCTATCATAGTCGGAAGCAGGTTGGGATTCAAATGCTGAAGCAAAGGAGGGTAAGTTAACTGCTCTGGAATACCGGTTCCAGCAAGCGGAAGCTGCCGCTATCGGCATCCATCTCGGCCGAGGCACCCACAGGGACAATAAACTGGCGCGGTATATGGCCAATCATGGCACCGGTGTAGGCTGGTATATTCAGTGGCAGGATGTAATCGTCCAAAATATCGTCCAGTGTCAGGCTACCCCAGCCACCGCCAGGCTCACAACGGGCACAATCCCCAAAGATAAAGCCGCTGATTTGCGCCAGAGCACCACTTAAACGCAGAGTACTGAGCATCCGATCGATTTTGTAGGGGGGCTCATTGATGTCTTCTAAGAACAGAATTTTATTGGTAAAGTCTGGCAAGTAAGGGGTTCCTGCCAAAGAGGTTAAAACGGTCAGGTTGCCGCCAATGAGTTCACCCCTGGCCTTTCCACCGCGAATGGTACTGGTGCGGTTGCTACGCACTATAATATCATCTTCAGGCCTATGTTCGTTTTGAAAGTTAATCAACTCGCGCTGAAAAAACAGTTGTTCAAACTGCTGGACATTAAAGTCGTGCCAACGACTGCTGCCATTGGGACCATGGAAAGTGATCAGGCCGGTTTTAGCATGCAAGGCATTATGAATGGCGGTAATATCGGAGTAACCCAGTACGATTTTGGGATGCTTGCGTACCAGATCGTAATCAATCAACGGTAGAATGCGGGCTGCACCTGAGCCACCACGCAGGCAGATCACGGCTTTTACCTCAGGATCGGCAAACATGGCATTAAAGTCAGCGGCTCTGTCAGCATCCTGGCCAGCCAGGTGACCATGCCTGCTTTGGAAGTGCGGGCCGGTTTTTACCTTAAAGCCAAGAGCTTGCATGGACTCTACAGCAAATTGAGCGTCCATCCGGCTTGCAATGGCAGCCGATGGACTGACTACCCCTATGGTGTCACCACGCTTGAGCGGAAGTGGACGTAGTTTTCCACCAGGATTGATAGCGCTGTGGACCATGCCCACACTGCTCATCAGTGGCAGTAAAGTAGAGGCGATACCAAGTTTTATAAAGTTGCGTTTATTCATGCAAGCGACTCCCATCAGAGTAAACTGTGACCAGTCTAATACAATTATTTATTACTATCCAAGTTGAATTTCGGAATTTTTTATTCCTGCTAGCGGTCTCTCAACATCGGATAAATTGTGAAACAATGTTAACTCTATTCTGCCTATCTCGAGTCAGTGATAAACTGAGGGTATTCGGATTTATGGAGCAGCTGCGAATGAGAGTGTTGCAAGCGGCTACTTTACTGTTAGCTTCTACTTGGGCTTTTGCGGGCGACAAAGACACGCTGGACGATGGCTATGTAGAGCAATCAAGCTGGCGCTTGTCACTGGCTGTTGGTGCTGGCCAAAGCTCCAGTCCGCTGTATGATGCTGCCAATATGCCACTCTATCTGATGCCGGATATTAGCTATTATGGCAAAGTCGCCTTCTTTGACAACGGCATACTGGGAGCAGGGGTGGATCTCTCACCACACTGGAGTATCAGTTTGGTAAGCCGGTTAAATCCTGAAAAAGGCTATTTTTACCGCTGGCATGTCTCACGCATTCCCTCCATGGAGTACACCTTTGCCAATATGCCGACTGTCTCCCTGGATGCACGGACAGCAGAGCAACAGGTTTCTGTCAATGAAGTGGAGCGACGACCTACCGCCTGGGATGGTGGGGTTCAACTAAACGCCTGGTTTGATGATTGGACACTACGACTGAATGGCTGGACAGATATCAGTGGTCAGCACCATGGCCATGAGCTTAGTGCCGTGGCAGGCCGTCAGTTGGGTACAGCTTGGGGTCAATGGCGCTTCAGTGCTGGTTTATTCTGGAAAAGTGAAAACCTGATGCAGCGTTATTATGGTCTTGGTCCGGACGAGGCTACCTATCTGCCGCGTTATCAGGCTAAAGCCAGTCTGCAACCTGAGCTGGGATTGTATTGGTCCTTGCCGCTGACTGACGGATGGCGCATGATGGCCTTTTACCGTTATCGCTGGCTGGATACTGCTATGACCCGAAGTCCCCTGGTGGAGCAATCGTATCAGCACAGTTGGTTCTTAGGCTGGAGCTACCGATTTTTCTGATGATGGGATTATTATCTAAGACGGCATGGATGCTGCTGATGCCATTATCTGTGAATCCTGCCGAGCAGTGCACCTCTGGCTTGTGCTGGTCGGCCAGCCCTATGGTGTGTATTGCCAGTGCTCAGGGCGAACGTTGTGAAGCCGATTTGCATGTGGTGTGGTCCAGCCCGGTACCGGTTGATCTGTGCTTGTACCTGGCTGATGAAGCTCTGAGTTGTTGGCAACAACAACATCAGGGGCAGTGGGCTTCTCGTTTAATTTGGCCTGAACAGGCTATTTTGTCATTACGGGATGCTGAGCAGGTGTTCCTGGATGAAACCCTGAAAACAGTCAGTCGTCAACCAAAGCGACGCCGACGCCTGGTGGCACCTTGGAGTGTATTCTAATGAGTAAAGTATTGTTGGTAGAGGATGATCCGCGCTTGGCTGAGTTGGTGCAAAGCTACCTGATACAGCACGGGTTTTTGGTTGAGGTGCAAGGCAATGGACTGGAAGTTGCTGCACATTGCCAGCGTTTTCAGCCGGACCTGATTATTTTGGATTTGATGCTACCGGGACTGGATGGTTATGGTGTATGCCGCCAGATCCGGCCAGGGTTTCATGGACCTATTTTGATGTTAACCGCGCGCCAGAGTGATATTGATCAGGTGCTGGGTTTGGAGCTCGGGGCGGATGATTATGTGATTAAGCCAGTGGAGCCTCGCGTTTTACTGGCTCGCATTCATGCGTTGTTAAGAAGGCGCCATTCAACCGAACCTGGTCAGACCCATGAGCTGAGCTTTGGTCAGTTGCAATTAAAACGTCGGGCCAGGGAAGCCTTCCTGGCGGGTGAGCGAGTCGATTTAACCAGTTATGAATTTGATTTGCTCTGGATGCTGGCAGTACATGCCGGCCAGACCGTCCGCCGGGAAGAAATTCATCAACAGGTCATAGGCCGGCCTTACGATGGCCTGGATCGCACTGTCGATGTTCGGGTGTCGCATTTACGTAAAAAGCTGGCGGATAATACCGAAACACCCTATCGAATAAAAACTGTGTGGGGTAAAGGCTATTTGTTTGTTGCGGACGCCTGGTCGGCCTGATGCAGCGTTTGTTTCTACAGTTTTATTTATTTCTGCTGGTACTGTTGATAGCTCTTGGCTGGAGCATTGAGCAGTTATGGCAGGTCTGGTCTAAAGATGAGCTACCGCCTTCCGTTGCCTTGTGGCAGCAGCAAATTAAGCTGGTACTGCAACAGCCAAGGCCAGATTTATCGGCTCAGTTGGCTTTGCCGGCACAAGTTTTGCCAATGGAAAGTGTGCCTTTTCCGGCAGCAGAAATGCATGCGCTGGCACAAGGTGAGATTATTCCACTTTTCGGCCACCAGAATGAGTTGTATCTGTTTGCTTTGGGGCAAGAGCAACTCTGGCAGTTTGGTCCAGTTCAGCTGGAGGCTTCGTCGCCACTTCGGCTTTGGTTGACTTTGCTGTTTTTCCTGCTGCTGGGGATAGCGGTTGCTTTATGGCTTTGGCCTCTGGCGCGTGATATTCGGCATTTGCAACGGGATCTTAGTGTGGTTGGCCGGGGTAAGCCATTACAGGTTAGCTTACCCGGTTACTCAATGCTGGCTCCCATCGCCGATAGTGTGCGTCAAATGCAGGCACAGATTCAGCGTTTATTGTCGCTGCAAAAAGAAATGACGCATGCGGTATCGCATGAACTCCGTACGCCGTTGGCCCGGTTGAGTTTTGCGCTGGAAATGGCCAGCCAGTTGAATGCTCAGGAAAAGCAATTAATGCAGCAGGATGTGCTGGTACTGCAGCGGCTGGTGGATGAAATGCTGGATTATGCCCGGTTGGAAGTGGCGATGCCTCAGCTCCAACCCGAGCAAGTGGATTTGTCAGAGCTGTTACACAGCCTGCAGGAACAACTGGCGGTGTTACCTGGTCCGGCTATTGAGTTGAAAGTGCCGCTCCCCTGCTGTTGTGCCGCGGATGGGCACTATCTGGAGCGGGCTATTGTCAATTTGCTGCAAAATGCCAAAGGATTTGCCCACAGCAGGATCCTGGCTACAGTGGAGCTGAAGTCAGGTCAGTTATGGTTGCATGTCGACGATGACGGCCCAGGCGTACCGGATGCCGTCAGGCATGAGATCACTAAGCCATTCCAGCGCTTGGACGAGCCAAGGCGTGCTGGCACCGGTGGTTTTGGCCTGGGACTGGCTATTGTCAGCCGGATTATGGAGTGGCACCAGGGGCGTCTGGTCATTGGCCAGAGCCCATTGGGAGGAGCTCGCTTTAGTCTGGTGTTACAAACCTAAGTCACGTAAAAAGTCTTCATCTACATCCGGGCTCACCTGATCGGCCACTTCGTAATTGCCCTGTTTGGCATTGGCCAGAATATCATCAGGGTGTTCTTGTTCGACTTTTTCAAATTCATGCAACTGAATAAACTCGGTTTTATCCATGGCCAGTTCTAGATAAAAAATATTGTGCTCAGGCGTACTAAAGGTGACCCGTCTGGCTTGGGGTTGATCCAACTGCGTATTAATAAGGATTTGCACTTGCTTGTTGATGGCCATCATTTTGGGCTGGCTTTGATTGATGGAGGTTTGAAGGTCGATCCGCACTTTGTTGGTAAAATCACCAACAATCTGGTTCATCAGCTCGCCCATCACATTGCCGACTTCATCCGAGGTATGAAATTGCGCCAGTTCGGACTCCGGCATGCCCATGCTCATCATGTACTTGCGGTAGATTTCCATCGCAGCCTGAGAGGTAAAGTTGATGACCACCAAGCCGGAAAAGCCACCATCAAACAGCACAAAACAACCGAGATCTGGTCGCAAGCAGGTCTTTTGAATTTTCTGGACCATGGGTGAGTAATTCACCTCGCGGTTACCAGCCGCAGCCAGTACTTCGCTGACCGACTGACACAGGGTCAGCAGAATATCTTCGGTAGCGACGATTTTATTTTTTTTCATGGGGCGTCCTGTTACAGCTATATTTTTGTCAGTATAAGACGAAATAGAGCGCTGCGCCTAGCTTGTCGTGACGATGTTCCTTTATAAAGGCCAGAAAAACAGCAACGCCGGAATGGCAACCGCTATTACCACCAGCTCCATCGGCAAACCGAGCCGCCAGTAATCACCAAAGCGAAAACCGCCGGGCCCCAGAATCAGCGTGTTATTCTGGTGACCAATAGGTGTTAAGAAAGCACAGGAGGCACCGATAGCAACGGCCATTAAAAAAGGATCGGCTTGCACATCCAGTTGATTGGCCACACTGATAGCAATAGGGCACATCATGGCTGCCGTTGCCGCATTGTTCATAAAGTCCGACAGTGTCATGGTGAGCACTAAGATCAATGCCAGTGCCAGTACAGCATTGTCACCTGCTAAATAAAACAACATGTTTCTCGCCAGCATATCGGCTGCGCCTGTGGTGGCCATGGCTCCTGCCACCGGGATTAAACAGGCCAGCAGTACAATCACCGGCCAGTCAATGGCCGTGTAGACTTTACGAAGAGGCATCACTTTTAGTGCCATAATGGCCAGCATACCGGCAGCAAAAGAGATGGCTGCCGGCAGTAGCCCAAAGGCAGCGCCACAAATGGCTCCCAACATAATCAGACTGGCAAATACGGTATTGCGTTTTTCAGGCACCCGGATTTGGCGTTCGGCCAAAGGTACACAGCCAAAATCGGCTGCGAATACCGTAAGAGCTTCTTCCTGACCCTGCAGCAGCAACACATCACCTGCCTGCAAAGTGGTTCTGCGAACACGTTTGTACGAACGCAGCCCTTGGCGGGAGAGCGCAAGCAGGTGAATATTAAAACGGCGGCGTAAGTTCAGGGTTGCTGCTGTCCGACCTATCAGATCGGAGTTCGGGAGTATTGCCAGCTCCTGAAGGTGGAGCTCAGCATTGTCTTCATTTTTTTGTTTTTCTTTACTGGTCGCGCTGATTTCTGCCTTTTGCTTGTCCTCATTATCTTTTTGATTAACAGGACTTTCTTCCAACGAAAGTCCCAGATTGGATAGCAGAGAGCCTAAACTTTCTGGTTCAGCCTCAATGATCAGTACATCCTGATCAACCAAGCGGTAATAACCGGGCGGCGATGGTGCCCGGTAATTGTTCCGAACAATGCCTACCACCTGGGCATCGAGTTGCTCCAGTTTTATTTCCAGTTCCCGCAACGGGATATCGACCAGTTTGCTTTCTTTGGTAATACGGATTTCTGTCAGGTATTTGCCAGTTTCAAAGCTACTGACATCTGCTCTGTTGCGAACAGGGACCAATCGCCAGCCAATGAAAGCCACAAAAACCACTCCGATCAAGGCGACCAGCACACCAACCGGGCTGTAATCAAACATAGCAAAACCACGCTCCGCTGTTTCGGCGCGAAAACCTGAGACTATCAGGTTCGGTGGGGTGCCAATCAACGTGGTCATGCCGCCCAAAATGGAACCAAAAGCTACTGGCATCAACACCTGGCCCGGAGCAAGGTTGACTCTGGCCGCCACCTGAATCGCGATGGGCATCAATAACGCCAGGGCCCCGACATTATTCATAAAAGCGGATAGAATTGCAGCCAAAGCAGTGAGTGCTGTGATGGTTAGGGTGGGCCCTGCCTGTTTGGGCAGTACTTTCATCGCCAGTACATCAACTGCCCCTGTGGCTTGCAAAGCCTGACTAAGTACCAATACGCAGGCGACAGTAATCACTGCCGGATGGCCAAAGCCGTTAAAGGCTTCATCGGTTGGCACCAGCCCAAACAGCACACAAGCCAGTAAGCTGGCCAAAGCAATCATATCGTGCCGCCAACGTCCGGATAAAAATAACACTACTGTGATGGCCAAAATGGCAAAGATTAAAAGCTGTGCTGGTTCCACTATCAAGCCTTCATTATTGACGTGACGCGCCGCTATGTTGTCATCACTATCCGACAGGATGGAAATTTTCGCAAGCTTACGGTTGAAGATCGCCGCCTGGCCTCAATTTTGCTATGATACGCTTACTTGTCTTAGCTACTGGACTTTCCCTATGCAGCAACTCATTTTGCAAACCCCGGACGACTGGCATCTGCATTTTCGCGATGGCGATCTGTTAAAGGATACAGTCCCGGCGACGGCCCGCAGTTTTCACCGTGCTATTGTGATGCCGAATCTGGTGCCTCCGGTGACGACCGCAGCATTGGCTGTGGCTTATCGTGAACGTATCCTGGCAGCACGGCCTGTCGGCAGCAGCTTTGAGCCGCTGATGACGTTATTTTTGACCGATAAAACCTCAGCAGAGGATATCGCGGCAGCTAAGGCGGTTGGTGTGATTGCAGCCAAGCTGTATCCGGCAGGGGCGACCACCAACTCCAACGATGCGGTCAGTGCGCTGGATAGTCTGTACCCGGTGTTTGAAGCTATGGCGAAAGAAGGCATGCTGTTGTTGGTGCATGGCGAAGTGACCAATGCCGATATTGATATTTTTGATCGGGAAAAAGTTTTTATCGATCGTTATCTGCAGCACATAGTAGCGCGCTTACCGGAGCTTAAAGTGGTGTTTGAGCACATCACCACCGCTGATGCGGCTCAGTTTGTGCAAGAGGCTGCTGCTAATGTTGCGGCCACTATTACACCACAACACCTGATGTTGAATCGCAATGACTTATTGGTCGGTGGGATCCGGCCCCACAATTACTGCTTGCCGGTGCTTAAACGCAGTACCCACCAGCAGGCATTACGCGCTGCGGTAGCCTCAGGTTCGGCTAAGTTTTTCCTGGGTACGGATTCAGCACCTCATGTAAAACACCGTAAAGAGTCTAGTTGTGGTTGTGCCGGCTGTTACAGCGCACCTTGTGCCATTGAGTTGTATGCCGAGGTGTTTGATGACTTGGGTTGCCTGGATAAGCTGGAAGGCTTTGCCAGTCATTACGGTCCGGATTTTTATGGCTTGCCGCGCAATACCGGTACCATAGTATTGCAACGCCAGGATTGGCAGGTACCGGAAGAGTTGTCGCTCACCAATGGTGATACCATAGTGCCTTTTCATGCTGGTCAGGCGCTGAAGTGGAAGCAACTGTAGTCCCTTGAGTGGCCGCCTAACCTTTCAGATAGCTGAGCAGCCGTTCCAGGGCGCGGTAGCTCAGTGCTTCCATTAAATGCTCTTTCCGAATATGTGGTAACTCCTGCAAATCGGCAATGGTACGCGCTACCTTGATCAGCTTGTGGTAACTGCGAGCTGAAAGTTTCAACTGATGGATAGTATCTTCCAGAAAAGCGGCATCCTGAGTGCTCAAAGGGCAATGCTGATTGATTTCGGCCGCCGACAAACGGGCATTGGCTTTGCCTTGACGCGCCAACTGGATCGCCCGTGCTGCCAGTACCCGCTGCCGTACCTCAGCGCTACTTTCTGCTGCGACACCTTGCTGGCTGAGCATACCTTTAGGCAATAAAGGCACATCAATTTGCAACTCAATACGATCAAGAAAAGGGCCAGAAATCCGGTTCAGGTATCGCATCACCTGCTCTGGACTGGCGCGGCCATCGTCATGGTGACCGGTGGGGCTGGGGTTGAGTGCTGCTATCAGTTGAAATTGAGCTGGAAACTCAGCCTGGCGGGCGGCGCGGGAAATATGGATCCAGCCCGTCTCCAGAGGCTCCCTGAGCACATCAAGCACCTTACGAGGGAACTCTGGTAATTCGTCCAAAAACAACACACCATGATGGGCCAACGAGATTTCACCTGGTTTGGGCACAGGGCCACCACCAACCAGAGCCACGGCTGAGCTGGTATGGTGTGGTTGTCGGAAAGGTCGCTGTTGCCAGTCGGTCATGGCGCGGGGCATGCCGGCTATCGAATACAGCGCAGCTGTTTGCAGGGCTTCCTCTTCAGTCAGTTCTGGTAAAATGGCTGGTAAACGCTGGGCCAGCATGGATTTACCGGTACCCGCAGGCCCCAGCATTAATAGGTTGTGTTCGCCGGCGGCGGCGATTTCCAGTGCCCGCTTGGCAGCCGTTTGACCTTTAACATCGGCTAGGTCGGGCCATGATTTGGCACTTTCCAGCTGTAAAGCTGGTATAGGTGGCAGCGCCTGCCCTGATTGCAAAAAGCTGTGAACCTGCAACAAATGGCTGGCACCGAAGACTGTGGCTTTGGGGACTTGCTGGGCTTGGGCTGCATTCAGCATTGGCATCAGGGTAGCTCGGCCCGCATCACGGCTGGCCATTGCCACAGGTATTTCACCCACTATGGTACGGATTTCACCAGATAAGGCCAGCTCCCCCACAAACTCATAACCTGCGATGCTTTGTTCCGCCAACTGGCCGCTGGCAACAATAATGCCCAATGCGATGGGTAAATCAAAACGGCCACCTTCTTTAGGGAGGTCTGCCGGTGCCAGGTTAACGGTAATTTTACGATCAGGGAAGGCAAAGCCACTATTGATCAAAGCACTGCGAACTCTGTCTCTGGATTCTTTTACGGAGGCTTCCGGCAAGCCTACCAGGTGAAAAGCAGGCAGGCCATTGGCAATATGCACTTCAACGGTAACAAGGGGGGCGGCCAATCCATGGCGCGCCCTGCTAAAAACAATGGCTAATGACATCCTGTCTCCACAATTACCGACGAATGAAATCACATCTCAGTCATTATTGATCAAAAAGTTTAAAATATGCAAATAAAATGATTTGTTTTTGATTTTTTTTTGTCGGTGCGACTTATTCTTGCGGGCATTCCGAGATCCAGTACACTACACTAAGACTTTGCTTGTTTTGAATCATCAATTTACGGAGGCTGCATGCAGCAATTCTGGCTAAACAGTGCGCTGCGCCATCCCTGGCTTACTATCAGTTGGGCTTTGTTGGCTATTTTGATTCTATCGGCTGGCATGAGCCAGTTGTACTTCCGTGGGGATTACCGGATCTTTTTTTCGCCGGATAATCCTCAAATGTTGGCATTTGAGCAAATGCAGAATGAATTCAATAAAAGCGATAACATTCTGATTGCGATTGCGCCCAGGCAAGGGGATGTGTTTACTGCCGACATATTGGAACTGATATGGCGATACACCGACGCTGCCTGGCAAACACCTTATTCCAGCAGGGTCGACTCCATCACCAACTTTCAGCATACAGAAGCGGTGGATGATGATTTGCTGGTGGAGGATTTGTTGTTACAGCCAGCCATGTTGGATGAGAGCAAGCTCGCTGCCATCCGTCAGGTCGCGCTGAGCGAACCGGCGCTTTACCGAAGTCTGGTGTCCACAGATGGCAAGGTTGCTGCCATCAATGTCATTGTGCAGTTGCCTGAAATCGATCAGAACCAGGAGGTGGTGGATGCCTATGAATTTGTACTGGCGCTTAGCGAACAGTTTGCAGTCGAGTATCCGGAGGTAGACTTTTACCATGCCGGTATTCTGGCATTAAACTATGCCTTTGCCAGTGAAGCGGAAAAGGATGCCAGTACTCTGGTGCCTTTGATGTTCCTGGTTATTGTACTGATGTTGTTGCTGTTATTACGCTCCTTTGCTGCCGCTATGGCGACGGTGATTATCATTATCGTGACCATCCTAAGTACGCTGGGCATTGCCGGCTGGCTGGGCATCTTCTTAAGTACTGCTACTGTCAATGTGCCGACTATAGTGATGACGCTGGCAGTGGCTGATTGTGTGCATGTGATTGCTTCCATGCAATATGCACTGCGTCAGGGTAAAAGCAAAGAGGAAGCCATCCACTACAGCATGACGCGCAACCTGGTACCGATTTTTATTACCAGCATCACCACTTCCATTGGTTTTTTAACATTAAATTTTTCCGAAGTACCGATATTACGCGACCTTGGCAATATGACGGCAGTTGGTGTGATGTTGGCTTGCTTGTTTAGCGTGACTTTATTGCCTGCTTTGTTACGCCTCTTGCCTGCCAAAGTAGTTCCGGTGAGCCATACAGCCAATGGCATAGAAAAGCTGGCCAACTTCGTGGTGTTGCAACACCGTAGAATTTTGCCGGTGGGCATTATACTGATGCTAGGGGTGGCGGCATTTGCAGCGACCAATCAGGTGAATGATGTGGCGATGCACTATTTTGATAAACGCACAGAGTTTCGCCAGTCGCTGGACTTTATTGAAGACAATCTGACAGGCACTGCGAATCTGGATTTTGCCATTGAAAGCCGGCAAACCAGTGGTGTTAATGATCCGGCGTTTTTGGCCAAAGTGGCTCGCTTTGCCGACTGGCTTGATCTGCAGCCGGAGGTAACGCATGTTGCCAGCATCACTCAGGTGTTTAAGCGGTTAAATAAAAATATGCATGGTGATGATCCGGCTTATTACCGCTTGCCTGAGCAGCAGGATTTGGCTGCACAGTATCTACTGATGTACGAGATGTCTTTGCCCTTTGGGCTGGATCTGAACAATCAGCTTAATCTGGATAAAAGTGCTACCCGGGTTACGGCAACTTTACAAAATCTGGGCAGCAAAGAACTGACGGCCTTTGAGCAGCGTGCGTTACACTGGCTGACTACAGAAATGCCGGATTACGACAGCTCTGCAGCCAGTACCGCTTTAATGTTTGCCCATATCGGGGAACGCAATATGGCTTCCATGCTTAAAACCCTGCCCTTTGCCTTAGTGCTGATATCTGGGTTACTGGTGATCAGCTTGCGCTCATGGCGACTAGGGCTGTTTAGTTTAATTCCCAATATCATGCCGGCATTGGTTGGCTTTGGTATTTGGGCGCTTTATTCTGGCGAGATCAATCTGGGATTGTCGGTAGTGGCCAGCATCAGCTTGGGCATCATTGTTGATGATACTGTACACTTTCTGAGTAAATATCAACGGGGCTTGCAAGAAGGACAGGATACCGAGGGTGCAGTGCGCTATGCTTTTCATAGCGTAGGCCGTGCGCTTTTTGTGACTACCGTGGTGCTGATGGCGGGTTTTGCGGTATTGGCGATGTCCGGTTTCCGGCTGAACTCGGATATGGGGTTATTAACCGGCCTGATTATTTTGCTGGCGCTGATTATTGATTTGCTGGTGTTACCGGCACTGTTGCTGCGCTTTGACAACAAAGGAAAGAATGATGAGACATTATCTGCAAATACTTCTGTTTAGTTTTTGTCTAGCTGTGCTGGTAATACCGGCCTGGGCGGATGAGCAGGTTGCTGCCGATGAAGGCTTACGGATTTCGACTGAACGCAAAGCCCGGGATACTGGCTGGGGTGATACTGAGGCACAAATGACCATGGTATTGCGAGATGCCCGAGGCCGGGAAAGTCGGCGGGAAATGCGAACGCTAACTCTGGAGGTTGTTGATGATGGTGATAAAGCACTGACTATTTTTGATGAACCACGGGATGTACGCGGCTCTGCTTTTCTGACACACACCAAAACGTTGGTCCCGGATGAACAGTGGTTATTTTTGCCGGCGGTGAATCGGGTCCGCCGTATCGTATCACGCAATAAATCGGGCCCTTTTATGGGCAGTGAGTTTGCTTACGAAGATTTAAGCTCTTTTGAGCTGGAAAAGTTCAGCTTTCGCTACCTGCGCAGTGAAACACTGAACGGTGAAGACTGCTATGTCGTAGAGCAAATTCCACAGGATGAGTTTTCCGGCTACAGCCGTATGCTGGTCTGGATTGATAAGAGTCACTACCGGGTGCAACAAATTGAGTATTATGATCGTCGTGACAGTTTACTGAAAACACTGTCGATGCATGATTATCAGTTGTACCAAGACAAATTTTGGCGGCCGCATCGGATGGAGATGGTTAATGCGCAGAATCAGAAAAGTACCAGCATGTTATTGAATGAGATTCTGTTTGAGCGTGGCTTAACCAATGCCGACTTTGACCAAAATGCGTTGCAACGTGCTCGCTAGCTGGCCAGCCAGTCTGCCAGCACCGATGAAGGGCCAGTGGTTGGCGGCTTTGTGTTTCTTAGTCTGTGCTATACCGGCAGCAGCTTCACCTGGTGGACAGCTACAGGTGCAGCCAAATGATACTTTGTGGCGCATAGCTAACGATATTCGGCCAGATCACAGTATTAGTGTGATGCAGGTGATGTTAGCCATCTATGAGCTGAATCCGCAGGCTTTCGGTCAGGGCGATTTGAATCGATTGTTGCATGGAGTTACCCTGCAGTTACCCGATCGAGAACACATGCTTAGGCAAAGTTCCCAGCTTTCTGCCGAGCCAGCAGAGGCTCCAGGCGTAGCAACTGAGCCAGCACCACAGATGGAAGCCACATTGGCGGCGGTGCCACCACCTCTTTCCTCTAACCCAGTAGCGACAGCTGTTGTTGTAACTGAAGTATCGGATCCTGCCCCGGTTTTTTGGCAAAATGTAGAATGGTTTTCCCAGCTTAACCTGATGCCTCGCTGGTATCCACAGACCGGTTTGCAGCAGCAGGCGCAATGGCACAGCAGTATTAGCCTGGAGTTTGAAGGCTATTGGCAGTCGGATGATCGTAGCCATACACTGGTATTTTCACCTTATCTGCGCTGGGATCAACGGGATAGTGCGCGCCATCTGTTGGATATTTCCGAAGCTTACTGGTTGTATTTTGGTGGTGACTGGGAGCTACGGGCTGGTATCAATAAAGTCTTTTGGGGGGCGGTAGAGTCACAGCGGCTGGTTGATATTATTAATCAACGTGATTTGCTGGACAGGCCGGATGGTGAAAGTAAGCTTGGACAGCCGATGCTGCAGCTTAGCCTGATCCGTGATTATGGTACTGTGCAGGCTTATCTGTTGCCCTATTTTCGTGAACGTAAGTTTGCTGGTGAAGAAGGGCGCTTGCGTCTGCCTCAGCGGGTAGACTCTTCGAATACTTTGTATGAATCACGCCATAAGCGCAACCATTTGGATTGGGCACTACGCTGGTCGCAGCAGTTCAGCAGCCTGGATTTGGGGCTTAGCTACTTTCAGGGCACGGCAAGAGAGCCAGTGCTGTTACCTACAGAGCAGCAACTGACACCATACTACCCGCAATTGAAACAGCTTGGCTTGGATGCGCAGTGGATTTTGGGTTCCTGGTTATGGAAAACAGAAGCTGTCTATCGCCATACAGCGGCGGAGCATTCCAAAGCCTTGGTGACAGGTTTTGAGTATACTCAGGTGGGTATCAACGATCATTTCTGGGATCTGGGCTGGCTGCTGGAGTATCAGTACGATAGCCGGGGGCTTGGCGCTGCGACCGTTGCACAAAATGATCTTTTTGCCGGTTGGCGATTAGCGCTCAATGATGCGGCTGGCTCCGAAATCTTGTTTGGCATGATGCAAGATCTGGATCGAAGCCATAGCCGCAGTGCTTACTTGGAGGCATCGACCCGATTGGGTGAACGACTCAGGTTACGTGTCGATGGCTGGCTCTTTCACAGTCGTTACCCAGACGAGCTATTGTACTGGCTGCGACGTGACGATTACATTCAGCTAACGCTGGAGTATTACTTTTAAGGTTCACCTAAGTCGGATGTCTGTTTGCCGAAGACAGGGATGGTCAGTTGCCATTTAATGGCCGCCAGGCGCAGCGCAAGCAGGCTGCTCATGCCCAGCAGCATGGCTAGCAGAGTTGTAGCGCCGGCCAGTTGTGCCAGAATGTATACGGCACCACCAAAAATGCAGGTAAAGGCGTACAACTCACCTCGAAATACCATCGGGATTTCCCGGCACAACACATCACGGATCATGCCACCGGCTACCCCACTCATGGTACCCATCATGACAGCTACAAAATAGGAGGTGCCGTGATCCAAAGCCTTTTGAGTACCCATAATCACGAAAAAAGCCAGGCCAATCGCATCAAAGAATTGCAGGGTATTATTCGGAATGGTGAGCCGCTTTCTTAACAAAATGATGGTGAGCAATGCTGCACTAAAAATTGCGAAAAAGTAATTGTTGTTGTTCATCCACACGACAGGGACATCCAGCAGCACATCGCGCAGACTACCGCCACCAATAGCGGTCACTGTTGCTAATACCAATACGCCAAAGCCATCCATTTGTTTGCGCCAGGCGGCTAAAGTTCCAGAGATGGCAAAAACAGCCACCCCCATTAAATCAAACCAATGCAGATAATCCATCAGCAAGCACTCTGTTTTGTCGCCACTATTGCTTGTGGCCAGTCTATGCTAGCATGCCACTCTATCTGAACGATAGCTATCCTATGTCGCGGCAGAAGTCGTGTTAAGCCGAGGTACAATGAAAAAGAAGCTCATCATCCCAGTCGTTGCTGTGGGTTTATTGGTAGTGGGAGTGCAGTTGGCCAATCGTCAGGCTGCAAAAACCATCGAAGCACAAATTGCAGAGATAAATCTGTCGTATGCTGAAATGTCTCAACAAGGTGTATTGCCTGCATTGCAATTGCAGTATCAAGAAGTACGTGCCAGCGTTTTGCGATCACGTTATCAGATTGAAGGCCTTAGCGTGGAGCTGCAAGGGCTTGGGCAGTTGTTCAGCATTGAGCAAGTGCAACTTCGCGGTATTAAGCCAAACCGCTTGGCTGATCAAGGCAGTGTGTCCTTACGCAGTCTGGCCTTAGGTTCTGGAGCTCGCTTGTTTGTGCCAACAGAACTTGCTGCTTTTAGCGATAGTATAAAGCTGCATGGTGATTACAGCTACAGCTATCAGCCAAGCACTGGTGAGTTGGAGTTGATGCAGCAAACCCGTATCAATGAGGAGTTTTCGTTCAGTTATCAGTTACGCTTGAGCGAGATGCAGGCCATATGGCAGCAATTAACCGATATTTCTGCCATGAACAATGAACAACAGCAAAGGTTACTGGAATCGGACAGCTATATAGAACAGTTTACTGCAGCGATGCTTCAAAGTGCCATTGTGGCTGGTGAGTTGCGGTTGGAAAACGATGGTTTTTTACAGCGTCTGCTGACGTTAACTGCCGGCCAGGGACAAACACCTGATTTTAGCATTGTTCAGGGTATTGCTCTGATGGCCCTGGCAACCGCAGAGACTGTGCCAATGGAGATACGGCAGAGCCTGATTGCTTTTGTGCAGGAACCAAGATCACTGACATTGCGCTTTCAGTTGCAACAGCCATTGCGTTTTGCTGAACTTGAAGCAGAAACAGCATCCTTCGCCATCGACACTGTAGACGAGTTGTTGGAATTTGCCGGAGTGCGTCTTACCGTGAATGACTAGGTAAATGGTAACAAGGCAGCCAAAGCTGCCTTGTTGGGTTACGCCAATTCGGTGGTAAGCCGTTGCCAGTGGCGCCTTTGCTCGGCAAAAAGTACCTTTAGTTCCTGATACTGCTTTTGAATGTTCAGTTCTGCATAGCGCTCCTGAAGAGTGCTTTGCAGCTGTTGTTTTTTCTGCAGCAATAGGTCTTTCTTCAATTCATAATATGCCTGCATCCGCTCCAGTAGCACGTCATATTCCTGCTCAATTCTTTGCAGGATATGTTCTGCATCCGGCAGTTTGGACAAGCGCATCTTCGCCCGCTTAAACTGCATGGCTGCTTTAGCCTGCTCAATGCGTTCTTCCGGGCAGGTGCGTAGCTTCGAGGTCAACCCTACCCAGGAAGCAGCTTTGATCAGCCACTTAGTAGGATCAAAGTGCCACCATTTTATGCCATTGCGGTAATCGTATTCGAAGATATGATGAAAGTTATGGTAGCCTTCTCCATAGGTGAGTAAGGCTAAGACACCATTGTCGCGCGCCGTATTTTCATCGGTGTAGGTTTGTTTGCCCCAGATATGCGCCAGTGAGTTGATAAAAAACGTAAAGTGATGGCTTAGCACCAAACGCAGGACACCCACCAACAGAATCATGCCCCAAAGATTTCCAAACAACAGGCCAAGCCCAATCGGGATACCAAAGTTGGTAATTAGGGCCAGAGCCAGATAATGCTTATGCTGAAAGCGAAGAATTTTGTTTTTTTGCAAATCACGAACATTATCGTAGGTATAATGGTCCGGCCCCTGGTAATCGCGTAGCATCCAGCCGATATGGCTGAACCAAAAGCCACGCTTGGCAGAGTAGGGGTCTTTGTCGTTGTCATCGACATGCCGGTGGTGGATCCGGTGATCCGAGGCCCAGTGAATGACACTGTTTTGCAACGCAAAAGCACCGCCAATCGCAAAGATAAACTCTAGGATCGGATGTGCCTGATACGACTTGTGTGACCACAAGCGATGATAGCCAGCGGTAATTGACATTCCGCAGTAGCCAAGGCATAAGATCATGGCGATGATTTCTGCCTTGCCAAAGCCGACAGCAATGGCATACCAGGGGACTGCTATCAGAGCAACTAGAAAAGTACTACTAAAGACCAGGATATTGGTCCAGATAAGTGGGGCTTTTTGCATAAATGATTTTCAGCTTACAAATGTACGCCCAATGTACCGGTGCTGTATTAACAGGTCAAGCTGGATCCGATGAATAACAGTGAAAAAGAGACACTCAAGTGAGCCGAGCGGAGCAAAAAGAGAAAACCAGGCGTGCCATTATTAATGCAGCATTCCAGCAACTGAGTGCAGATAAAAGCTTTGCCAGCCTAAGCCTGCGTGAAGTAGCTCGGGAGGCAGGCATAGCGCCAACCTCTTTTTATCGGCATTTTTCCGATATGGATGCGTTGGGTTTAACGTTAGTGGATGAGGCGGGTCTGATGCTGCGCCAACTGATGCGCCAGGCCAGACAACGCATTGTTCATAATCGCAGTGTGATCCAGACCTCGGTTGAAACCTTTATGGAGTTTATCATTGAGCACAGCAATGTATTTCGATTGTTGCTGCGTGAACGCTCTGGTACTTCAGCTGCTTTTCGCAGTGCTGTAGCACGGGAAATTCAGCATTTCTGTGCCGAGTTAGCCGATTACCTTCGTAAAGAAAATAAGTGCTCAGCTGAAATGGCACTGATCCAAGCTGAAGCTATGGTGATTCTGGTGTTTCATGCTGGCGCTGATGCACTGGATGCCAGTGATGAAGTGCGGCAACGCATTACCATCAAAACCATCCAACAGTTACGCTGGTTGGCCGGTGGCAGTAAGCCACCGACAGTTTAAAAAGGCTTTTAGCTTCTTTTTTGCAGCCAGACACCAGATTCCAGATGAGTGGTGTAAGGAAATTGGTCGAACACCGCAAAACGTTCAATCCGGTGTGTTTGATTCAATACATCCAGATTAACTTTCAGGGTTTCTGGGTTGCAAGAGATATAGATAATATCGTCAAAGCGGCTGACCAGTTCCACCGTGGCAGGATCTAGCCCCGCCCGGGGGGGATCAACCAGCACGGTATTTAGTTGCAGGTTCGATAAATCAAGTTGCTTCAGCTGCGAGCCCTTCAGTAAGGCGGCTGAGACATCTTCTGCCGACATTTGTAGCACCTGTACATTCGTGATCTGGTTTAGATTGCAGTTGTATTCTGCTGAGCGAATGGATTTGCGGGAGATTTCTGTTGCAACCACTTGATGGAAGTGTGCTGCCAGTGCCAGTGAAAAGTTGCCATTGCCACAATACAATTCCAGCAAGTCGCCTTTTAGCTGTTTGGCGACATTGCATGCCCAGCTAAGCATGTGTTGATTCACTACGCCGTTTGGCTGCGTAAAGCTGTTTTCAATTTGCTGATAGCGGAGTGTTCTTTGCTCTACCTGCAATTGCTCAATGATGTAGTCACGGTCCAGTTCAATTTTCTGTTTGCGCGCCCGGCCAATCAGATCCACCGGCGCATAATTTGCCAGTTGCTGTTTAAGGATGTTCGCTGCCTGCTGCCAGCTTGCATCCAACTGCCGCTTGTAGATCAACGTGATCAGCAATTCACCACTCAAGCCAGTCAGATAATCGATTTGGTACAGACGGCGACGTAACTCATCGTTGCTTTTTAGCAGTTGTAACAGTATTGGCATGATATCGCTGATACGTTTATCGGCGACTGGGAAATGATCAATACGAAGCCGCTCTTTAGTAGCGGGATCAAACATAATATGAAACAGGTCGTCGCCCTCGTGCCAGACTCTGAATTCTGCCCGCAACCGGTAATGCTCACTTGGTGAGCGAAATACTTCTACTGCAGGAAGATGCAAAGGGTGCAATAAGGCTTGCACTGCGTCTAGTTTGGCGGCAAGCAGAGCTTCGTACTGGTCGGGAAAAGTTTGTCCTGGGCGCATGCGGCATCCTGATAAAGCATAAAAGCGCGATCTTACGTTTTTTTATACTGGCTGCCAAATAGAAAGCGGCAGCGCAGAGCAGGCGCTGCCGGTAGTGTAGTTAACTTTCCTGGCGATCTTTAGCTTCGCGAACTTTCAGTGTTCTGTCCTGAAATTCGCTATCATTAAGAGCCTGAATCATTTTTTCAGCATCTTTGGCGGCTACTTCTACAAAACCAAAGCCACGACGACGTCCTGTCTGGCGATCTTTCATCAAGCGCACATTCAGTACCACACCTTTGGTTTCGAACAACTGTTGAACCGCTTCTTCATTTGCTCGGTATGGCAGGTTGCCAACATAAAGAGTTGCGGTATCACCTTGATAAATCTGTTCGACCAAATCGTCACTTAAGTTGATGGCATTACCTTTTACATCTCTCAAAATAGGTACCAGCACACCCGCGAGTAAGACGCCAAGCACAACTGAAACAAATGAAGGTAAGGCTGGATCAAGCAGGTAAAACACTAAAAAAGCAAGAATGGCCACCGCTAAGGTATAAGGTAAGGTGGCACGTAACGTAGGTAACATAAGATATATCCTATAAGAGTCAATAGATTATTTCGGTAAAAACCTGCAGTACAGGTGCTTTAATCTTAGCGGCTGCTCGGGATCTAGCCAACTGAATTATCATAAAAGACAAATTTACCAAGATAGGCTTGACAGCTGAACTTAAATCACTAAAATGGCGCCCTCGCTTAGAGATGAGCTTAAAGCTCTCAAAAAGCGATGCGAAGTGAAGCGGTACGATAAAATAATTTCGAAACCAGCTTGACTTCACAATCGGACGATGTAAAATGCGCGTCC